>CAWHGF010000005.1:0-230239 GCA_963828825.1 uncultured Acidimicrobiaceae bacterium
ACGGCCCCACATATCGGCTGCAGGACCCCGCAGGGACCTCACGCTTGTGGCTCGTGAGGTCCTGGCCAGCAAGAGCGCCGGCCATCCGAGGAGAATCCCTCGTAAGGACCTCGCCGGTGGTCGGGACCGGCGTCGATCCTGTGACCTCACGCTTTTCAGGTCGGATCTGGCCACATCTTCGATAGTTGGGAGACGACGGCAAATGCAAGAAATCCCAGATCAGAGCGTGGAATCCGAGTTCATTTTCGCGATCCCTCCGCCACCTTCTTGCGCCTGTTTCGCGTTCACTAGGGCACTCCAAGGGCACGAAACTTGATAGATGTGAAGTATTGCAGTCGCTGCGTGTCGCGGTGGCAACAATCCCCGAAGTGGTCTGCGGCGGACTCCAAACTCGGGCGTGCTCACCGGGGGCAGATGGCGGAGGTCCAACGTCACCCAGCGGGATGGCAACCGGGAACTGGGCCGCCGAGGTCCTCAGGCCCAGCCGGATGTCCGATGCAGTGTCGGAGGTTGGTGACGATGCGTCGAGCGAGAGGGTCGCAGCCAACACTGGCGAGGTGCTCACGGAGTAGGTCGGCGGCGCGACGGACGTTGCCAGCGGCAGCGGTGCGGACCACTTCGATGTGGTGGCGTTCCCAGTTCATCTGATGACCACTTATGGGACTCGGGGGTGCCTGTGTTATGGCTTCAAGATCGGCGACGGCGAGCCCAAAGGCCGGATCAGCGTTGACCGCGTGACGCAACGCGGTCACCGTTTGGGCCGAGTCCACGGCCTGCTGCGCCTGGCGATAGAAGGCGGCGGCCTGCATCGTGGCGGTGACGACCCGACCGTGGTCCTCAACCGCGGGCCCGTCGGCGACTGGGTGGCTGCCCCGGCTGGATTTCTGTTGATCTTGGTGCATGACTGCCAGGTTGGGCATCTGGCCTGAGGCCGCTCTGAGGTGATGCTGAGGTGGGCTGGCCAGCGCACGGGTTGAGGTCCGGCTCGAAAATCGATCCGAGCGCGGTTGCACGAGGCGTCGTGTGGGGCTGGCCCTAGGGAGCGGACGTCCGGATAGCGGCTGGTCTGAGGCGAGCTGCGAGCGCGAGCAGATCTGGCTCGTCGTTGAGAGAGCGATGCGCCGGACCTTGGGTTCGCTGCTGCGCAAGTGCGACGAAGTTGTCGGCGTTGCGCTTGGTTGGCTCAGCGATGGCTTGCACGGCGGCCAGGGCGGAATCGGCGAGGAGTTGGGTTTCTGGATCCGCGATTGCCCCAGCCGCACTGACGGCGTCCGCCGCGAAGAGGGCAGCAGCATCGGGTTGACCTGCACCGAGCGCCCACCAGGCCAGTCCTGCCAGCACTCGGGGCTGACCGGCGGGAATGCCTGCGTCTCGGTAGCGGTCTGCCGCGGTGTCGAGCAACCTTTTGGCCCGGGCCAGATCACCCAGGCGTCGGGCGACTGCGGCTTGGCCAACGATGGCGTCTGCTGACAACCATGGGTTGAAAGAACAGCCGATAGCCTCTTGGTAGAGATCGTCCGCTGCGGCGTCGTCACCTTGTCTGGCCCGCAGGACAGCGAGGGCTATCAGGGCAGCGTTCAGGTAGAAGTGCTCCCCGGTGGCCCGGCAGCGCCGCAGGAGCAATTCGTAGGCCACTGAGGCGCCTTCGATATCGCCCTTGGCCGCGATGATGCCGGCGAGAGCGTTCAGTGCATTGACCACCAACAAGACTTCCCCTACAGCGTCGAAGCGTGTAATGCTCGAACGGGCGGCCGCCTCCGCCTCGTCGAGACGCCCAAACGAGGCCATCGTCCAGCTGACTAGCATGTCGTGCGCCCCGAGCAGCCAACCCTGCTCGTCGGGGTCCAGGAGCCGCCGCGCCTCAGCCAATGCCTCGAGGGATCGACTGAATTCGTAGGCACGTATCAGTACCGTCGCTCCGAGCAACAGCGCTTCCGCCAGGCGAACCCGGTCGACGCCAGACCTCAGGACACCAATGGCCTGGTCGCACTCGACGACGCCCGACGTCGGGCTGGACGATATGCCGACGAAGTAGCCGTGCCAGACCTGGGCGCCGGCGTGCAGCTCAGCACGGCGCTTCCCTTCGGCACCCAACGCGCTGGCCAGCCAACGCGCACCCTCGGCAAAATCGCTGTTGACGAACCACAGCCACGCCATTCCGGAGACCATCGACAACGCCCCGTCAATGTCGCCGGTGTGCAGGTGCCAATCGAGCGCGACCTTCAGATTGGCCAACTCTGGGTTCAGACGGGCCTGCCACACCGATGCCGCCCCACCTCGTAGACGTTCGTTGGCGCCCTCGGCGAACCGGCGGTAGTAGGTCGCGTGCCTGGCGCGCAGCATGTCGACCTCGTCTGATTCATCGAGGCGGTCTGTGCCGTACTGCCATAACGTCTGCAGCTGGGAATACCGGGTCTCTCCCGCGATCGGAGCCATGACGAGCGACTTGTCCACCAGCCGGCTCAAGACGTCGAGGACATCGTCCTTTGGCATGTTCTCGTCAGCGCAGACGGACTCGATGGCGTCGAGTTCGCACCCACCGACGAAGACTGAGAGGCGAGTGAACAGGCGGCGCTCGTCGTCGAAGAGGAGGTCGTAGCTCCAGTCCACGACCGCACGCAGGGTCTGCTGGCGGGGAGCGCGGTCCGAGCACCGCGGCTGAGCAGCGCGAAGCGGTCGTCGAGCCGCTCGGCCACAGTCGCCAGGGGGAGGACCCGGAGGCGGGCGGCCGCCAGCTCGATAGCCAGGGGCAGGCCGTCGAGCCGGCGGCAGATACCGTCGATGACCGCTTCAGCGGGCCCGTCAGGGTCGAAGCTTGGCTGCACGGCACGAGCACGATCCCCGAAGAGCTCGATGGCGTCCGCCGGCACCAAGCCAACTACGGGAACAAGGAACTCGCCGGGAACGCCGAGGGGCTCGCGACTGGTGGCCACTACACGGAGGCCGGGAAGCGCCCCGACCAGGGCCTGGGCGAACGCAGCCGCCTCGTCGATGACATGTTCGCAGTTGTCGAGGACGATGACGACGGAGCGGCCCCTGAGGTGGCGGGCGATGAGCTCCGCCGCAGATCCAGCGGACTGGTCCTCGCCCAGCGCAGGTCCCGAGACGCCGAGGGACGCAGCGGTCGCTGGGGCGACGGCTGCGGGATCAGTGACACCAGCGAGCTCCACCAGCCAGGCGCCACCGGAGTGCCGGTCGCGACGCCGCGCCGCAGCCGCGACCGCCAGGCGAGTCTTGCCGACCCCGCCAGGGCCGATCAACGTGACCAAGCGGCTGGAGTCAATCGCCTGGTCCACCTGGTCCAGTTCGGTGTTGCGCCCGCGGAAGCTGCTCAGTGGTTCGGGCAGGTTGCCTGCCAGCGATGGCATCGAAGTCGCACGCGCTGGTGCCGGTTGCTCTGCGGCGAGGGACGGGTCATGGTCCAGGATGCGGGCCTCCAGGTCACACAGAGAAGATCCGGGGTCGATTCCGAGCTCGTCGACCAGGTGGTCACGGATCTCGGTGAAGGCACGCAGCGCTTCGGCTTGACGCCCAGCTCGGTAGAGGGCCAGCAGGAGCAGCTCCCATAGGCGTTCGCGGAGCGAGTGCTCACGGCACAGCGCTTCCAGCTCGCCTACCAGCTCGTTGTGATGGCCGAGCCCCAGGTCCGCTTCGATTCGGTACTCCGTCGCCACCAGGGCTAACTCGTTGAGATGGGCCCGTTCGGCGTCGGCAAAGCCGGCGTAGGCGAACTCGGACAGCGGTTCGCCGCGGCGCAACCGGAGGGCGTCACCAAGCACGGCGGACGCTAAGGCGAGCTCGCCCTCGGCGCTCAGGCGACGACCTTCGGCTACCAGGTCTTCGAATCGGGCTGCGTCCAGGTCACCGGCACTGACATCGAGCGCATAGCCGGACTCGGAGGTGACTATGGCTGAGGCTCCGAGAGTTCGGCGCAGCTGGACGATCTGCGCCTGCAAGGCGTTGGCTGGCTTGGCGGTCTGCCCGTCGCCCCACAGTTGGTCGATCAGACGGTCGGCGCTGACCGGACTCCCTCGGTTGAGGGCCAGGAGAGCCAGGAGCGCCCGCTGCTTGGCGCCGCGAATCGGTATCGCCACACCCCCTTCGACCACCTCGAACTCGCCGAAGAGCTTCACCTCCACACCCCCACGGTACGACCGATGACCAGGTGCGGCGTGCTCGAGCGAACCGGCCCGCCTCAGGGCCACATCAGCGGCACCTCAGGTCCCGAGCGCAGGGTGCTTCCCAGACCGAATCGTCGAGGAAAGGAAGCACCATGATCGAGGCAACGCACCTCACCAAGCGCTACGGCAAGACCGTTGCCGTCAATGAGGTCTCCTTTACAGTCCGGCCCGGGCAGGTGACCGGTTTCCTCGGCCCCAATGGGGCCGGCAAGTCGACCACCATGCGCATGATCCTGGGCCTCGATGCCCCGACTTCCGGCGAAGTCCGCGTCGACGGCAAGCCCTACCGCCAGCTGGCCGACCCACTCCGGTCGGTCGGGGCGCTCTTGGACGCCAAAGCCATTGTCGGCGGCCGCAGCGCCGCCAACCACCTCATGTGGATGGCCGACAGCAACGGCATCCCCCGCCGACGGGTGGCCGAAGTGCTCGACATCGTCGGACTCAGCGACGTGGCAGGAAAGAGGGTCGGGACATTCTCGCTCGGCATGAACCAGCGGCTCGGCATCGCTGGCGCACTGCTCGGCGACCCCGACACGGTGATGTTCGACGAGCCGATCAACGGCCTCGACCCCGAGGGCATCCTCTGGATCCGCAACCTGATGAAGTCCCTGGCATCAGAAGGCCGCACGGTGTTCCTCTCGAGCCATCTGATGAGCGAGATGGCGCAGACCGCCGATCACCTGATCGTTATCGGTCGGGGGCACATCATCGCCGACGCGGGCGCCGATGAGTTCATCAACCGGCATTCGGCCTCGAGTGTCCGGGTCCGTGCCGTCGAGCAGGCCGATCTGGCTGAGACCCTGACCCAGCGAGGCGCGCTGATTGAGTGTGGATCTGACGGCGCCATGGTCGTGACCGGAATGGACTCCGCCACGATCGGCGCGGCCGCTCGTTCCCACGACATCACCCTCGTCGAGCTGGCCCCACTGGGATCGTCGCTCGAAGAGGCGTATTTCGACTTGACCAAGGACCAAACCGACTACCACGCCGGCCAGCTGGTCGACGCAACCAAAGGAGCATGACATGAGCACTGCCACCTACACCATCGACGCGACTCACTTCACACACCCCGCTCTGCCCGTGCGGACTCCCAGGATCCGCAGGATTGCCAAGGCAGAGTGGACCAAGCTGCGCACCCTGCCTTCCACCTGGCGGACAGTAGTCATGGCCATTGTCGTCTCGGTTGCCCTGGGGGCGATCCTTTGTGTCTCCCAAGTCCAACAGTGGTCGAAGATGACAGCGGGCCAGCGCCAGACGTTCGACCCAACCGCCTGTTCCCTCTTCGGTGTCGTCTTCGTCGGCGCCGTGCTGCTCGCGGCACTTGGGGTACGGGCCATGACTGCCGAGTACGCGACCGGGATGATTCGGTCCACCTTTGCCGCCACGCCCACTAGGCGGCGGGTACTGGCAGCCAAGGCTGGGGTCACTGCAGCGTTTGTGTTGCCCGTGGCGCTGTTGACTACCGTGGTGAGCTTCGAGGTCGGACAGCGGGTCTTCGCCGGCAAGCACCTCGAAGTGTCCTTCGCCCATCCCGGCGTCCTCCAAGCTGTGGTGTTCGGTGCCCTGGCAGTGAGCCTCATTGCCGTCATCGGGGTCGGGATCGGCGGCCTCATCCGACACACCGCAGCAGCGACCACAGCACTAGTGCTGGTCATCGTGGGAGGCGTCACCTTCGGCCAGCTGCTCCCGGCCGGCCTTCGTCAGTACGTGCCCGGGACCGCACTCGAGGCCGCCGTCACGGTCAACCACTCGGCGGGACTCCTGAGCCCAGGCACTGCCGTTGTGGTCCTCGGCATCTATGCCGCCATCGCCTTGGCGGCGGCCTCGATCCGGATGTCGCACGGCGACGCCTGACGCACAACCGCACAGATCGACCAGCACCGGTCCAACGAATCTCAATCGACGGGAGAAGTCAATGCACAACGCCTTGCGAACCCGCCAACGAATGTTCGCACTCGCTCTTCCTCTCACCGCTGCGTTCTACATCGGGGCCGAAGGTCTGAATCCGAAGGGCACCGACCAGATTGTCACGACAACCGCGGTAGCGCTCAAGGTGTTGCCGATTGCAGCGAAGCACCACACGCAGCTCTACATCTCGGCCTCGCTCACCGAGCTGGCGCTCGGGGCCTTGATCATCTCCTACGGCGCAATCGCCATGCTGATCCGAAAGCGTGGATCGACAGCCGCCACCATTGCGGTTCTGCTCGGCGGGATCGGCGCCTTCTGTGGTGCCATCGTCAACGTCTTCGTCGGTATCAATCTCGCTGGTGCCGCGTCAGCTCACGTAACGCACGATGCGGCTGCCCGGATCCTGGTCACGAACTTCAATTCGGGACCAGGGCAAGCGTTCACCGACGTCTACACCTTCAGCGAGTTCGTGGCGCCGATCATCATGGGAGTCGCCCTCTGGCGAAGTCGTCGGGCGCCCCGTTGGCTGGCCGTTCTCTTCGCGGTGGGTCTTGCGCTTGCCGAACAGACGGGGTCCGTCGGTATCGCCAAGGTCGTTCTGCAAATGGCGCCGTTCGCGCTGGCGATGGTCCTGCTCTCGGTTCGCATCTGGCGAGCGGCCGACCAAGTTGCGCCACTCAGTGACGATCACGAGCCGACGCGAGACTCCGCGTTGCTCCCTGTACTCGCTAAGCGTCCGGCTTCCCCTCTACCAACTTGACGGTCGAAGAGAGGGTTGGGGGCTCTAAATCGAAACCCGTTCCGATTCCTGGAGGGCACGTGGAGGGCACGAAATCGCGGCTTCAAAATCGGCTGCCGTCGAAACAGCCTCTGAACTGGGTCTTCCCCGTGGCTGGGACCGGCGTCGATCCGGTGACCTCACGCTTTATCCATTGGCGGTCTTGGCCGGAGATTTCGACAATACAAAAAGGCGTATTCCCTGGTCAGATGCGTATTCGGTGGTCGGGACCGGCGTCGATCCGGTGACCTCACGCTTTTCAGGCGCGCGCTCTACCAACTGAGCTACCCGACCGGGTCACCAAGTTCCGACCGCCCGGAGGCGCGTCGGAACTTGGCAGCGGACCTGACGGGATTTGAACCCGCGACCTCCGCCTTGACAGGGCGGCGTGCACTCCGAGCTGCACCACAGGTCCGTGGCAATGGCCGTCACGCTCCTCGGTCGGGTCAAGCCGGCCGTTGAGCAGCCCTTCACTGTAGCCGGTCCCAGGTTCAGCCCCACCCGGGAAAAGGTCCTCCGAGGGGGGTTACGGGGTGGCGGCGCGCAGCCTGGCGACACCGGCTTCGAAGGTCGCGTACCCTCCATCTCCCAGAGCATCTGCGAGGGCCGATGCGCAAAGGCGGTCGGTGATCTCCTCGGCCTCGTCATGCCGCCCTTTGATGGCGGCGAAGTCCGGGAACGGCTCTGACCATCCGAAGAACTTCGCCTGGCCCGGGCCTTCATTCGTCAGGATCGCCTCCAGGGGGGACAGCCCCACGGCGGTCGTGGCGACGAGATGGATCCCGCCCCGCCACTCGCGAAGGATCTGCATCAATTGCGCGGCTCGCCCCGGGGATGATTCGGACCGGGCGGCATCCCGCCACCCGACGAAGAGAGGAATGGCGGAGCCCTCGAGTCCGTCGACGAGCTCCTCCGTTACGGCGACCATCTCCTCAAGGCCTTCCACACCGCCGTAGTGCTTTTCGCCCCACATCCTGTGAGCCTCGGCCATCCGAGCTGCCGCGCCCGTGGGCCCGGCGACGCCGGCGCCTTCGGAGAACATGGCTCGCACCGCACTTGGTTCGAACCATCCGAGGGCAGACGTGACCACATCCGATCCGACGTCCCCGAGCATGCCCCCCCGCCCGGCGAAGTAAAAGGCAAACGGGTTGGACCAACCCCACTCAGCCGCCCACCCGGCGATATCGGGGCTGAGGTAGGCCGCAGTACCGATGTCGTGAATTGGGACTGAGGTCGCCTTGACGACAGCGAGCGCGGCCTCCTGTTCTTCGGCGCCCATCGGGGCCTCCTTGCTCAGCTGGCTTTGAAGGGCGTGGAAGACGTCACGCGAAGGACGCGCCGCATGCCCGGGATGGTTCCGACCACCGCTTCCATAAGCCGCGCCAGCTCCGTGACAACTGTGTCCAGGTGTGCGAACCGCTCATCGAGCAGACCGGCGACGCTGGCGAGCTCGGGCGAGACCTGTTGCAGCGACCGGGTGGCTTTGGGAAGCTCGTTCGCTAGTTCGATGGCAACCCCGCTGAGCCGCTCGGTGAGGAAGCGCAGTGCCGAGGCAGAGTCCGACAGCGAGGGGAGCGACGAGTCCAGCATCCCGACGGCCTGCTCCAACCCCGAGACGGCGCCTGAGATCCCGAGGGCGGCGAAGTCGATGCCCGAACCGGCTTTGTTCACCCCCCCTTCAAGCCGATCGAGCAGGGTCATCAGGCGGTCCATGCGTTCGGTGACTTCATTGATGGCATCGAGCGTCGCGAGGGCCGAGGAGGGAAGCCGGAGCACTGCGCTCGGAAAACCGATCACCGTTTCGAGCAAAGACGGAGACTCCACACCCTGATCATGGGTCGGATGAGGTCGGGTGTCCAGTTTCTCCTTTGGTAGCATTTGGTTGGGCAACAATCGGCGATCAGATCAGCTCGGCATCAATTGAAGCACGCAGCTCGTTGAGCACCGGAGTGCGCACCCTCAGCTTGGTGGCGGCATGCGCGCAGCGGTCGACCGAATCGAGGTCCCGGGCGACGTCCAGCGCAACGGAATCGAGTTCCAGGGGCGAGACCACCGTGTCGAGCAGCCCCGCTTCACAGGCTGTGTGTGGGTCGAACATGTCGCCCGTCACGGCTACCTGATCGAAGCGGGCCGGCGTGAGTCGATGTCGGGCGAGCACGATGGCGAACCACGGCAGAGTGAGCCCAATCCGGACCTCGTTGAGCCCCAGCTTGAATGGGCCTTCGGCACCGATACGCGCGTCGGCCGCCATCAGGAGGAAGGCGCCTGCCGGGAACGCATGGCCGGTGCAGGCGATCGTCACAGGTGCGGGGAAGGAGAGGATGCGCTCGGCCAAGGACGCTCCCAGCCTGAGGATGGTGATCACCTCTTCGCGTGGGCCGTTGAGCGTCTGCAGGTCGAAACCCGCGGTGAAGCAACCGGGCCTTCCTTTCAACAGGACGACTGTCCGGTCGCGTTCGGCGAGGTCGAAAGCCTCGTGGAGCGCGCGCAGCATCGAGATGGTGAAGACGTTGACCTTGCCGTCGTCCATGGTGATCGCACTGACGAGGTCTCTCCGGGTGTAGGTGACGGCGTCTGGCATGGTCCCTCCGGATCGAAATGAGCAGGCTATATTGGATCAATGTTTCGAAACAATGTTCCCAACCGAGGATCCGGCCGTCAAATAATTGCCTCCACTAGGGATTTCTGATGCCTCGGACGAAGCAGCGGACCCCGGAACTGCGAGGTCGGGTGCTTGCGGCCGCGGTTGATCTCCTCGCCGTCGAAGGTGCGGCTGGACTCACGGCGCGGTCCTTGGCAGCCCGGGCGGACACGTCGGCTCCCGCTCTGTACGAATTGTTCGGCGACAAGGCGGGAGTCGTCCGCGAGCTCTACTTCGAGGGTTTCCGACAGCTCTCAAGTGAGCTGTCGGCGCTGGTAGAGACCGCTGACCCGGTGGCTGACCTGTGGACCCTGGCGAGCGCGTACCGCCGATTCGTCCGGCTTAACCACGAGCTGGCCGAGGTCATGTTCTCCCGACCCTTCACGGATTTCTCGCCTGGCCCAGAGGAACTGTCGGCGACGAGCTCGGTCCGCATCCTCATCGTGGGGCGGGTGCGGCGGTGTATCGAAGCAGGTCGGCTGCGTGGCGACGAGACGGACGTGGCGCACGTCCTCGTCGCGTTGATCCAGGGCATGGCATTCGCCGAAGCCGCTGGCCGCCTCGGGACCTCCACGGAGTCCATTGAGCGACGCTGGCGACTGGCTCTCGGCGCGGCGCTCACTGGATTCGGTGCCCGCGCATAGGTGACCCAGCTCGGGAGCGAGGCTGCCGTGGTGTACTCGCACGATGTCGCGCCGTGCTCGAGGCGGCGTTGACGTCGCCTCCGAGTCCTGGATAGCCGCCCAGTTCGCGTCGGCCCAGGTCGAGAGGGAATGGGCCGGCCACGTCCTATGACCCTGACGTTAACGTTAAACTTTGCGGAATGACTTCCGGGACGCTGACGGCCGCCGACGGTCCGGGTGCTGCTGGGGCGGTCCCGGACCAGCGACTGTCCCGCTATCGCTGGATCGCGCTGGGAACGGTGACGCTCGGCACCCTGATGGTCTTCATCAACCAGTCCATCGTGCTCATCTCGCTCCCCGACATCTTCCGCGGCATTCAGCTCAATCCGCTGACCCCCGGCAATACCGGCTACCTGCTGTGGATGCTGATGGGGTTCACGGTGGTCCTGGCCGTGCTGGTGGTCACCCTGGGTCGGGTCGGAGACATCTTCGGCCGGGTCAAGATCTTCAACCTCGGCTTCGTCATCTTCACCGCATTTTCAGTCCTTCTGGCCGTGACCTGGTTCACCGGCACGTCGGCAGCGATCTGGCTCATCGCCATGCGCATCGGCCAGGGGGTGGGCGGCGCCATGCTCTTCGCCAACTCCTCAGCCATCATCACCGACGCCTTCCCCGCCGATCAGCGTGGCCTGGGTCTGGGCATCAACAACACGGCGGCCATCGCCGGCTCGTTCGTCGGACTGGTCCTCGGCGGGGTGTTGGCACCGATCCAGTGGCACCTCGTCTTCCTGATCTCGGTGCCCTTCGGGATTCTCGGTACCGTCGTCGCCTACGTGAAGCTCGAGGAACGGGGGACGCGCACACCGGCCAAGATCGACTGGCTGGGGAACGTCACATTCGCGGCCGGCCTGATCCTCGTGCTCGTCGGGATCACCTACGGTCTGCTGCCCTACGGCGGGAAGTCGATGGGCTGGACCAACCCCAAGGTGCTGGCCGAGATCTTCGGCGGCCTCCTCGTCCTCGTCATCTTCGGGATCGTGGAAACCAGGGTGAAGCAGCCCATGTTCCGCCTCTCGCTCTTTCGCATCCGTGCCTTCTCCGCGGGCAACGGGGCCAGCTTCCTCGCCTCACTCAGCCGCGGCGGCCTGATGTTCATGCTGATCATCTGGCTCCAGGGGATCTGGCTCCCGTTGCACGGCTACAGCTTTTCCGAGACACCGTTGTGGGCGGGCATCTACATGATCCCGTTGACGGTCGGGCTGTTGGCTGCGGCGCCCCTCAGTGGCATGCTGGCGGATCGCTACGGTGCCCGGCCGTTCGCCACGGGCGGGTTGGTGCTGGCCGCGCTCACCTTCATTCTGCTGAGTCAGTTGCCGGTCAACTTCTCCTACGTCGGGTTCGCTGCGCTCATTTTCTTGAACTCGGTGGGCATGGGCATGTTCATCGCGCCGAACCAGACCGGAATCATGAACAGCCTGCCGGCGAATCAGCGGGGTGCGGGCGCCGGCATGGCGGGTACCTTCAATGCTTCGGCCCAAGTGCTCTCCATCGGCCTCTTCTTCACGCTGATGATCCTGGGGCTTGCCTCGACGCTGCCCGCCGCGCTGTACCACGGGCTCACGGCGCAGGGCGTCAGCCCGGCGGTGGCCACGAGAGTGTCGCACCTGCCCCCGGTGGGCAGCCTCTTCGCCGCCTTCCTGGGCTACAACCCGATGCAGGTGCTGCTGGGCCATGCGGAGCTGGCGCAGCTGCCGCACACGACCGCCACCTATTTGACCAGCCGGCAGTACTTCCCCCACCTGATCGCGCCCGCCTTCTCCAAGGGGCTGACAGAGGCCTTCTCCTTCGCCGCCGGCGCCTGTCTGCTCGGTGCGGTGGCGTCGCTCCTCCGGGGCGGCAAGTACCACCATGTGGACGCTGCAGGCGACGAGACCTCTCCTGACGATTGGGTGCCCGCCCAGGAGGCCGTGTCCGAGACCGAGTCCCTCGTGGTGGACTGAGATGGCCGTCTCGACGCCGCGTAAGGGGGAGGCGACGCCTCCCGTCGGGGAAGCCTGCGATGCCGGCATCCGGATCAGCGATGCCGCGACGCGGGTTGGTGTCTCGGCTCGGACCCTGAGGTACTACGAGGAGCTTGGCCTGCTGACGCCGTCCCTCTACACCTCGGGCGGCGAGCGGCGGTATACCGCCGAGGACCTGGCCCACCTCGAACGGATCCTGGAGCTGCGCGAAGTGCTCGGCATGAACCTCGACGAGATCCGTGAGTTCCTGGGCCTCGAGACAAGGCTCGACGAGCTGCGGGCCTCGTACCGCGCCGCGAAGGGCGCCACGAGCAAGAGGGCGTTGGCCGAGCAGAAGGCGACGCTTCAAGAGGCCCTGGTGCTGAACGAGTCGCTGGCGGAACAGATCAGCGCCAAACTGACCCGCATGGACGGCTTCCGGGCCAAGTTGACCAGCGATGCGCAACGTTGCCGGGAGCTCCTGACCGAGCTGGACTAATCCGCACGACGTTGCCTCCTTAGACACGTAACTCCCGATGGCAGGGTGCGTACGCTGGTCGGGTGGCCTACGACGAGGACCTTGCTCAGCGGATCAGGGCGCTCGTCGGCGCCGAACGCGGCCTCACCGAGAAGAAGATGTTCGGCGGGTTGGCCTTCCTCGTCGGAGGAAACATGGCCATCGCGGCGAGCGGCCAGGGTGGGATCCTGGTCCGGGTCGGCCCGGAGCGGTCGGACCGGTTGGTGAAGGCGACCAAGGCCTCGGTGGCCGTGATGCAGGGCCGTCCCATGCCGGGTTGGCTCCGGGTCGGCGCCGAAGACGTCAGGACCAAGCGCCAGCTAGGCAAGTGGGTCGACCTCGGGGTCGACTTCGCCCGATCGCTGCCGGCAAAGGGATAGCCCAGCCTCCAAAATGACGTCCTCGGCTCGTGACTGACGAACCCGTATCCCCCCCTCCCGCTCCGGCACGGGCTGGTGTCGTGCACTGGATACGGTCCAAGGACCCCGATCTCCTGGTCGTCAAGCGCTCCGTCAGGGCCGCGGTGGTCATCCCGTCGGTCTTCGCCATCGCCCATGCGGCGTTCTCGGACCCACAGGTCGGCCTGTTCGCGGCGTTCGGCTCGTTCGCGCTCCTTCTCCTCGCGGAGTTCACCGGGCGACTCCGCACCCGCATCGCCTCCTACGGGGGCCTTTCCGTCGTCGGCGCCTGCTTCACCGTCCTCGGCACCGTGGTCTCGACCAACAAGGTCGCCGCCATCGTCGCGATGGCGCTCGTCGGCTTCGCTGTGCTCTTCGCCGGGATCGTCGCTCCCCAGGCGGCGACGGCATCGACCGCTGCGCTCCTCACGTTCGTCCTCCCCGTCGCCGTGGCCCAGCCGGCGTCGGAGGTGGGGCCCCGACTGGTGGGTTGGGCGCTCGCGGGCGCCGTCTGCATCCCGGCCTGCCTGCTTGTCTGGCCGCCGCCTTGGCACGACAACCTTCGCCGCCGACTGGCGGCCGCGGTGTCGGCCGTCGCCCGTCTGGCCGACGCGCGCGCCCGGGGCGACGAAGCACCCGAGGCGGATGCGGACGTTGTCGCCGAACTGGCACGCCTGCGCGCGCAGTTCTCTGGCACGCCCTACCCCCCGACGGGCGCCGCGTCCGGCGCGGTGGCGCTGTCCAAGTTGGTGGGTCGGGTGGAATGGGTCGCCGGCAACACTGCGATGATCGGGGACGAGCACTGGTCGAATGAGTCGCCTCCGGCACGGGCGGTCACCGAGAAGGTGGCCGAGACATTGCATCAGACCGCCGCGCTCATCTGCAACGGCGAGGGTCACCCCGTCCAGGACCCGGCGCGCATCGAAGCGGTGCAGGAATCGACGCGCCGGCTCGATCAGCTGATTGGCGCGGAGCTCGAGGCCGACGTGCGCACGCTGAGCGCATCGGAGACGACGCCCATGGGCTCCGGTCCCCCTGCAGAACGCGCCTCGGGCGAGAGCCTGGCCGGCTCACTCGACCCCGGCTTCCATGCCCGGGCTCTCGGCATTGCGACGGAGATGGTGGCGGATGCGGCACTCGAGGCCGCCGGTGCGGACGCTGTGATCGACCGCCGCCTGGGGATGGCGGACGAATCCGGTTCGCACGTCTCTTTCCACCGAGTGCTGTCCCACCTGTCATTCCGCTCGGTCTGGTTTCGCAACGCCCTACGGGGCGGGATCGGTCTGGCTCTCGCGGTCACGGTGATCGAGGTGACCGACGTGTCGCACGGTTTCTGGGTGGTTCTGGGGACGTTGTCCGTGTTGCGGTCCAACGCACTCGGAACGGGAGCGACGGCGCTGCGCGCCGTCGGCGGCACCGCACTGGGGTTCGTGGTGGGTTCGATCATCATGATCGGCGTTGCCGACCACATGGTGCTGCTGTGGGTGCTGCTGCCGGTGGCGGTGCTGGTGTCCGGGATAGCCCCGTCCATGATCTCCTTCGCGGCGGGGCAGGCGGCCTTCACCTTGTTGGTCATCATCCTCTTCAACATCATCCAACCCCTCGGCTGGAGAGTCGGGCTGACCAGAATCGAGGACGTGGCCATCGGTTGCGGGGTCAGCATCGTCGTCGGGTTCCTGTTCTGGCCCCGTGGTGCGACCGCCGCCCTCGGACGCGCCCTCTCCGCCGCGTTTGCGACCAGTTCCGGCTACCTGGCCGACGCCGTCGAGCGGCTGACCACCACGAGTCGGCAGGTGGATACCGAAGCCGGCCAGCAAGCCTCACACGGGGCTTACCTCCTTTTGGACGACGCCTTCCGCCAGTTCTTCGCCGAACGCGGAGCCAAGGTGGTGTCGGTGGAGACCATCTCCCGGCTCTTCACTGGATCGAACCGGCTCCGGCTGGCGGCCTACACCCTGGCCACGCTCCCCGTCCACCCTCCCGCAGCCGGGCAACCCGAAGTCGAGTCGGTGGCCGTCGCCGAAGCGGTCCTGCGCGACTCCTACGCGGCAAGTCACCGCTGGTACGAGGAGTTCGCGGATCTGCTCGCCGACCGGCGCGACGCGCTGGAACAACCGCCGCGACACGGCGAAGTTCTCCAGGACGTCCTGCGGAAGGCGTTGGAGGACGTCAACGCCCAGCAGCGGTCCGACCGGGCGCAGACGACCCTGCAGATGTTGTGGGCCGATGAACTGCTGGACAACCAGAGCCAGTTGCAAGATGAACTTCAGGCCTCGGCCGACGGCTTCGTCCGCGGAAGGCGCCGGGAGCATCTGATCTAGGGACGCACAGCCGTTACTCAGGGTCCGGTCGCCCGCCGGACGGGATGACGGGGCCTCGTTTTCGGTCCCCGCAGTTCGCCGTGATGATGGGTACAGTCGTCCGCCCGGCGGGAGTGATCCGAGACACAGAGAGGGTGCCGATGGAGCTCAGGTTCACCTACAGAAGACCTACCTTCGCAGCTGCGGCGACTTTCGTGTGCGTCTCTTTGCTCGGCACGATTGGGGCGGCGGATGCCGGCGCTGCGACCACGACCACGACCGTTGCCCCCAAGCCGTCGACGACCACGACGAGAGCGCAGGCGACTACCACGACGACTCGCCCGACGACGACCACGACGACCACGACAACCACGACAACTCCGCCGCCGACGACGACCACGGGGCCGACCGGCGCAGCGACCACGACACCTGGTGTGCCCTCGACAGCCGGGCCGACGACGACCACGACCACCGCGCCGCAGCATGTGGCGAACCAACCCAACCTGAACGCGCTCTCGCCGCATGTCCTGGCACTGCGCGGCTCGGGAGTGCAGTACCAGTCGAGCAGTGGCGGTGCCACGCAGGGAATCGGCCCCAACGTCCCGAGCTTCTTGAGCTCCCCCGGTGGGCCGTACCTCTACGACGCAAACGGGCGGATCGTGATCCTCCACGGCGTGAACGTCGTCTACAAGCACGCCCCGTACATCGCCTATCCCGACCCTGGGGAACCTTGGAACTTCAGCGTGAAGGACGCGCAAAGGATGCAGAGTCTCGGATTCAACGTCGTGCGGTTGGGGATCGAATGGCAGGCTCTCGAACCGGGATCAGGTAGTCCCAACCAGCCCAAGGTGTGTACTCCCGGTGCGCCCGGGAACGCGCACGAGTTCAACCGAGCTGTGGCCGAGCGGTACCTCAGTCATGTCGCGGCGACGGTCAAGCTGCTCGCCCGCTACGGGATCTACACCCTGCTCGACATGCACCAGGACGTCTACAACGTGGACTTCCGCGGTGAAGGCGCACCCGACTGGGCCGTGTGCACCAACAACGTGCCGATTGTGCCCAAGGGCGGCCGATGGTCGAACAACTACTCGAACCCGACGCTCCAGACGGCCGTCCAGCATTTCTGGAGCAATGACGTGGTGGGGAACCTCCAGGGCAATTTCGACCTGGTCTGGAAGACCGTGGCCCAGTACTTCAAGAACGACCGCTGGGTTGTCGGCTACGACCCCTACAATGAGCCCTTCTCGACGGAGACCCAGACGGCGTCGGAGTCCACCTTCACCGGGCAGTTGGAATGCTTCTACACCGGGAAGGCACACACCGGCTACCTGGCCAACGGATCCAATCCGTTGAATTGCCCCGCCGGTGTGCCGAGCAACGGCGTGATTCCGACGATCCAGAGCGTCGACCAAAATCACCTCATCTTCGTGGAGCCGGACATCTACTGGGTGACCGGCGGGAACATCCCCTCGCAGTTGGGCCCGATGCCATTCGCCCGCTTGGTCTTCAACTTCCACGTCTATTGCGGCGACCGCAGCCCGGTGACGGGCAATCCGACGAACCTCTTGGCGTGCCTGCAGTCCGAGGACACCGCTGCGGCGGAGCAGGACATCACCCGCCTCTCCATGAGCTCCGCGTACCAGTCGAGCGGACCCGCCATCTTCATGAGCGAGTTCGGCGCGACGACCAGTGTCGCACTCGCTGGTTTCGACACCGAATGGGCCGGGCTGGACCAGCTCGGATGGGCCTACTGGGCCTGGAAGTACTACGACGACCCCACCGGGTCCTCGGCCGAAGGCCTGGTTCGGCCCGACGGAACGTACTCACCGATCGTGACGGTGCTCTCGCGCACGTACCCCCAGGAGGTGGCGGGGACCCCCAGCTCCATCATCTTCAACCCGTTCACCGGTGCGTTCAACATGGTGTACGCGCCGACGCTCGCCGCGCGGGGCGTGACCACCATCGACGTCGCGGCATCGCAGCACTATCCCAACGGGTGGTGTGCCGCGGTCAAGGGAGGCCGCATCACCTCGCAGCCCGGTGCGACGCACCTCACCGTGCAGACCGTCGGGCATCCAACCGAGGTGTACGTCAGCGTGACGGCGGGGGCCTGCCCCTCTTCGTGACCCACAGCTCGCCACGCCACTGACGGCAGGTGTGCCTGTCTACGTCTGGGACCGGATCCGCTGGTGCGTTTCGCGGCTCCTGGGCGGCCGCGAGAGCGACGTGGCTACGAACGCTCCATGCTCTGCACGTCGAAGTAGATCGGCAAGAGGAACTTGACGTAGAAGGCGTGAACGGTGAGCCCCGGATAGACGAGATCCTCATACCGTTTGATTGAGACTCGATCATCCTTCTCGGCGTATCGCTCGCAGGCCTCGAGTAGGTCATCGACCTCCTCTCGGGAGTCCTGCAACAACCCGAGGTGGTCGTAACCGGGCGAGCTCATCGGCCGTTCGCTCTCCGCCAGGAGGATGAACTGATCGGGGTCGGGCATCAACAAATGGCACGACTGCCCGACGACATCGGTATCGAGCGCAGACCACCCGAAGATCGAGCCGTAGAAGGCATCGACCTCTTCACGAAGCGTCGTGGTCAGGCCACCGATCGGAAACGTCAACTCCATGTGGTTGAAGCGCATCGTTCGACCATCCCTTCTCGTCCATTCTCAGGCACAGTCTGACCGAACTGGGCCGGGGGTTCCCCGTCCGGAGGCGAGGGAGCACAGATCGAGGGTCGTGGAGGATGAACCCGGTCCACTGAGAGGGGTGAAGCCCAGCGTGCACCCCAGACGGGATTTGGGACCGGTCTCGTCAGATTGAGATCGGACGGGGCGTCCGTCATGTTGCACACAGGGCAGTGCCGCTCGTCTCGATCAGGTTGGGTGATCGAGACCGCCGAACTTGCCGGCCGCGCCGGCCCCTCGCGGGCCCTGAAGAGCGGACCGTACCGCCCGTTCCGCTCTCTCAGGCCCCTCCCGGCATCAATCGTCGGGTCAAGCGCTCCGCGACAGGGTAAAGCGGTCGATCTCGGTGCCGTACTCGTTGACCGCTCGGACGAGCATGGTCGTGGCTCCGCCGTACGAGGGCGGCGTCACGTCGACCACCAGGAGTTTCGTACCCGGTGTAGCGCACCTCGGACCAGGTGACGGTCTCGCTCTGAGTCGTCCCTCCGCTCTCGTTGACGTAACTGGAGACCGACGCCACATTGTCGATGTTGCCTTCGTAACTGTCGGGGGCACTGAAACTGTAGAGGCTCTTCCCGGCGCCGCCGACCGCGACATAGGTCGTCCCCTGGGTGGCTGGGGTGATCGTCGCCCCGAGAGGAGCCGTACCCGTCGGAGAACCCGCTCTGATCGGGTCGGTGCGCTCGTAGATGTGATTGTGCCCGTTGATGACGAGATCCACCTCATACTGGTCGAAGAGCGGCGCCCAGTACTGGCGCACTCCTCCCTCGGACCCGTGGGTCGTGCAGGTGCAGTACGCGCAGTGGTGGAAGAAGACGACAATGAAATCGACGGAGGGATTGCTGCGCAGTGCGGCCAGTGTCTGGCCGAGCCAGGTCGTCTGTGCTCCACCCGTATAGCCGACGTTGGCCGGGATCTCGTAGGACACATCGTTGGGGTCGAGGCTGACGAGAGCCACGTTCCCGTACGTGAAGTAGTACGTCCCCGGACTCTGTGACGGACCGTTGCCCGGGAAGTCGATGCGCTCGATGTCGGCGCCGTAACCGTTCGGCGAGTACCACGGCTCCATTTCGTGGTTGCCGAGTGAGAACATCCAGGGGACCTGGGCAGCGGTGGAGTCAATCTGCGTGAAGAAGGAGTCCCACACCCGCGGATCGTACGAGTCGGTGAGGAGGCCATCCCCGCCGTTCTCGGCATAGGAGATGTCACCGGCGTGCAGGTGGAACGCAGGCTGCTGCGCCAAGATCAGATTTGCGGAGGCGACCGCGTCATAGGTGGCACCCTGGTCGCCGAATGCGGTGAACGTGAACGGCACGGGCCCGTAGGGCGCGGTGGTGAAGCTGGCGACCGGTGCGAGGAGCGTTCCACCGGGCGCGGGATCGAATCCCTGGTGGCCCACCGCGTAGTAGTAGGTCGTGCCCGGTGACAGCCCGCTCAGTGCCGCGTGGACGTAGTACTGCTCTTCCGGGGCCTGGGCCGCCGAAAGCGCCAGTGGGACGCTGTCGACGAAATCAGTGATGTCAGCCCAAGGCGTGCTCACGTTCTTGATCGCGGCCGGAATCCGCTGGCCCAGGTCCATCGGCGACGTCCCGATCCGAACGAAGGGGTTGGTCACTGGGTTCCCAATCTGCCAGCCAACATTGACCTCCCTGGTCGGGTCCGCGCCGAAGGCGATGTGACGGCCGAAGGGAACGACGCCTGAACCATTGACCGGGCTTTCGCCAATCAGGACAGTTGGAAACGGGGCGGTCGTCGCACCCGTACCCGTACCCGGGGTTGCTGCACCGGAGACGCCATCGAGGAGATTCGGTCCGATGAGCAGGGCTCCGGCGCCGGCAAGACCACCCTTCAGAAAGGCGCGACGCGAACGCTGGTTCCGGAACCACTCGTGTTGTTCAGCGATGCTCAGTTCCTTCGCCACTGCTGGGGTCATGCGCCTGGAGGTCATACGCAGATGGTGTTCTGTCCGGGTTATCGGAATGTGACTCCTCTGAGACGTGACGGAGAACCCACCGTGACGGTTTTGAGGAGGGCTCCCCGCTGCAGGCGTAGATGGCCGGAGCCCGGGATTGCATCTCGGGTGTCGGGCCGCCGTCGGAAAGCACCCCCAACCGGATTCGAACCGGTGCTGCCGCCGTGAAAGGGCGGTGTCCTAGGCCGCTAGACGATGGGGGCCGGACCGAGCCGAAGGCGCGGAAAACCCAAGCCTAATGGGCACCGATCGGGACGCCCGGCGCCGGCGCGTCGTGGACGAGCGGGGCGGGCAGCACCTCTGGCCCGTGGTACGTGCAGGCGAGGAACGTCTGCACGGCCCCGATGACCAGCGCGGTGACACCCAGGATGTGCACTTCCACGAGGAGAGCTGGCAGGTGGGTGAAGTACTGGGTGTACCCCACGCCGGCCTGGGCCACCATGACCACCATCAGGATGCGGGCGGCGCGGCGCACCCGCTCGGGAACGTCGCCCATGTGGAGCGCCACGACGAGGCCGATGGTGACTCCGATGAGCAGCAGGGCAAGGCTCGAGTGGAGCTCGGCCATGTCGCGCAGCGCGATGGGGATCCGCTTGGCGACCTGCTGACCCGAGGCGTCGCCCGCGTGCGGCCCGGCGCCGGTGGTGGCGGTGCCCGCGGCGATCACCAGGGCCAGGATCGCCAGCACGCCGTAGAAGAGGCGGACCAGCGCTCGCGGCACCAGGAGGTGCGCCGATCCGGGCGTGTAATCGCGGGTCGAGCGATGGACGAGCACGACCGCGTCGACGAGCAGGAGCATGGTGGCGAAGAAGTGCACCATGACGACGTACGGGTTGAGCTTGGTGTAGACGACGATCCCGCCCAGGATGGCCTGGGCCACTACGCCGGCCACCAGCCCACCGCTGAGCCAGATCAGGTCGCGGCGGCGCGGGGTGCGAAAGACCGAGCCGAGGAGGGCGGCGATCACCGCCACGGTCAGGACGACCGTCACCAGGCGGTTCCCGAATTCCACGAGGCCGTGGAATTGCAGCGCCGGGGTCAGGTGCCCGACCGAGCACTCGGGCCAGTCGGCGCAGCCGAGGCCCGAGCCGGTCAGGCGGACCGCCGCCCCGGTCACCACGATGAGGGCCGTCAGGACCAGGGCCAGGACGTCGAGCCAGCGGCTCAGCGAGGGCGAGACAGCGGGGGGGCGGCGCCGCGACACTCTCGCCAATCGTACCGGCGCCCGCCGCCTGGTCCTTGGCGAGCCTCGGCCGTAGGCTGCACACACATGTCCATTGAGGCACCCGCCCTCCCGGGCCGGCGAGCCAATCGGTCGTGGTCGAGCGTCGGGGCCTACATCGCCTTGACCAAGCCACGGATCATCGAGCTCCTGCTGGTCACGACGCTCCCCACCATGGTGGTGGCGCAGCGCGGGCTGCCCCCGGTCTGGCTCATGGCGGCCACCCTGGCCGGCGGGGCGCTGGCGGCTGGCGGGGCCAACGCCATCAACATGGTGGTCGATCGCGACATCGACCGCCTGATGAAGCGGACCAAGAACCGCCCGCTGGTGACCGGCGCCATGACGCCCAGGGCCGCTCTCGTCTTCGCCCTGGCGCTCGAGGCGGCGGCGTTCGTGGAGTTGTGGCTCGCGGTCAACCTGCTGTCGGCGGTGCTGGCGATCGCGGCCACGCTCTTCTACGTCTTCGTCTACACGCTGTGGCTCAAGCGCCGCTCGACGCAGAACATCGTGATCGGCGGCGCGGCGGGGGCGGTGCCGGTGCTGGTCGGGTGGGCCGCCGTCACCGACAGCCTGGCCTGGGCTCCCGTGGTGCTCTTCGCCATCATCTTCATCTGGACTCCGCCGCACTTCTGGTCGCTGGCAGTGCGGTACAAGGAGGACTACCGGGCGGCGGACGTGCCCATGCTCCCGGTGGTCGCGTCCATGAAGCGCACCACGACCGAGATCGTCTATTACACGGTGGCGTTGGTGGCGGTGTCGTTCTTGTTCGGCCCAGTGGCCCACCTGGGCTGGATCTACATGATCACCGCCGCGGTGCTCGGCGCCGGGTTCCTCTACCTGGTGACTCGGTTGTGGGGCTTGGCCCAGAGCGATCGGGCGACGGGACGCGAGGCGATGCGCGTCTTCGGGTACTCCATCACCTACCTGACCGTGCTGTTCGTGGCGATGGCGGGCGACGTACTCATCTCCAACCACGTTCACTAACGTCCCGGCGCGATGAGCGACGCACCACCCCCCGACCCATCGGTTCCTCCTGCGCCGGTTGCGGATGCTGCGGCGGCGGTCCGCCGGCCCCGCAAGCGGTTCATCTTCATCGGCGTGGGCATCGGCCTCCTGATCATCGTGCTCGTGGGGCTGACCACCAGCTTCGGCACGAGTCAGAGCTCGACGAATGCGCCCTACGAGGGAGGGCCCGTGCCGTCATTCACGGCCACCAACGTCGGCCCCGTCGGTCCGGCCCAGGTCGCAGTGCCCTCCGATGGTGGAAGCAACGGCACTCCCGCGGTCCTGCTGTTCTTCGGAGCGTGGTGCTCGAGTTGCCACCAGGAGCTCCCGCCGTTGGCCGCGGCGGTGCGGCAGCAGGACCACGCGGGCGGCGCACTGGCACGGATCCACGTCATCGGCGTCGACAGCTTCGACAAGACCTCGCTTGCCAAGTCCTTCATCCACGACGAGGGAGTCACCTTCCCCGTGGCGTCCGATCCCGCCGCCGCAATCACCAGCGGATCCTTCTACTTCGACGGCGACCCCTACGCGGTGTTCGTCAGAGGGGACGGCACCATCGCCGAGATCGTACGGGGCGCCGTGCTGACGCCCTCCTCGTTCACGGCGGACGAGCGGGCGCTCATTCCCAGCGGAAGGTGAGCGCGGCGGCGATCGGCGCCGCCAGGGCCCACACCGCCAGCACGACCCAGGACTCGGCCGGCACCGCGGCGCCCGCGCCGAGGGTGGCGTGCAACGCGGCGGAGAGCGCCTCGGCCGGCAGCAGCTTGGCGAAGTCAGCCAGCCCGACAGGGAGCTTCGAGATCGGGACGATCATGCCGCCCAGTAGCAGGAGGACGAGGTAGAGGCCGTTGGCTGCGGCCAGGTTCACCTCGGCCCGCAGGGTGCCGGCCATGAAGAGGCCGATGCCGGCGAAGGCGACCGAGCCCACGAGCACGGCGCCGACCGCCCCGGCCACCGCCGCCGGTCCGCCACCACCGGGGTTCCAGCCCAGGGCCAGCCCGACCGGGAGCAGCACGGCGGCCTGCAGCAGCTCGACGGCGACGATCGTGACGATCTTGGCGCCGAGCAGGCGGGGGCGGCCGAGCGGGGTGGCGCCCAATCGCTTGAGCACGCCGTAGCCGCGCTCGAAGCCGGTGGCGATGCCAAGGGAGACCATCGCCGTCGACATCACGGCCAGGGACAAGATGCCGGGCACGAAGAAATTGGCCGGCGTGGCCGTCGGGGTCGAGACCACAGAGACCTTGGAGAAGAAGAGCAGGAAGACGACGGGGATGCCGAGGGTCAACAGGAGCGTCTCGCCGCGGCGCAGCGTCATGTAGATCTCCGCACTGGTCTGCGCGGTAAGCGGCCGCAGGGTGCCGGTGGCCGTGGTCACCGGCCCCGCCTCCGGCCCCGGCGCCGCGCCGTCCCGACCTCGTCGCCGGGTGTCTCGTCCCGGGTGGTCTCGGCCGCCGCCCCCACCGTCTCGAAATAGACGTCCTCCAACGTCTTGCCCGCCACGAGGTCGGTGAGGGTGGCACCCCGCGCGGCCAGGAAGTTCGCCACTGCCGCCGTGACGGCGGGGGTCGCCACGTCCGAGGCCGCTACCCGGTAGCGGCCGGGTGCGGTCTCGGTGACCACGGTCGCCGGTCCGACGGTGGTCGCCAGGGCGAGGACGTCGAGCCCCGGGGGTGCCCCGAAGGTGATGGCCGCCGGGGCGCCGCCGCCGGGACCGGGGGCGGCGGTGAGGCCCTGCGGCGTGCCCTCCAGCACGACGCGACCTGCGGAGAGGATCACGATGCGGTCCGCCATCCGCTCGGCCTCGCCCAGCTCGTGGGTGGTGAGGACGAGACACACGCCCTTCTCCTTGAGGCCGGCCACGACGGCGCGCACGGCGATACGGCCCTCGGGGTCGACGCCCGCCGTGGGCTCGTCGAGAAAGGCCACCTCGGGCCGGCCGACCAGGGCCAGGGCCAGGGAGAGCCGTTGCTGCTCACCGCCCGAGAGGTGGCGCCAGGGCGTGGCGGCGACCGCACGCAGGCCGACGAGGTCGAGCAGCTCGTCCGCCGGCACCGGTTGGGGGTAGTAGCCCGCGAAGAGGTCGAGCACGCGGCGCGGCCCGAGCATGGGGTACACGCCGCCGCGCTGGAGCATGACCCCGACGCGACCGCTGAGCGTCGCGTGGTCGGCATTGGGGTCCAGCCCGAGCACCCGCACCTCGCCTGCGGCCGGACGGCGATACCCCTCGAGCGTCTCGACGGTCGAGGTCTTGCCCGCACCGTTGGGCCCGAGGACGACGAGCACCTCGCCGGCTGCGGCGACCAGGTCGACGTTGTCGACCGCGGCAGGTGTGCCGGCGGGTCCGTAGCGCACGGTGAGGCCGGTGACCTCGACGGCTGGCACGGCGTCGCAGGCTACTTTGAGCAGGAGTGATCGATATCCGGGCGCTCCGTGACAACCCCGACGCGGTCAAGGCCGCGCTGGCCCGGCGCGGCGTGGAGGCCGCCGAGGTCGACGCCGTGATGGAGGCCGACGTGGCGCACCGGGCCAAGTTGGCGCGCGCCGAGGCGATGCGGGCCGAGGTCAAGGAGCTTTCGCGCCAGGTCGGGCAGGCCAGGAAGGCGGGCGACGAGGTCAGGGCCGGCGAGCTCAGCGCGCGGAGCCGCCAGCTGGGCGAGTCCGAGGGGGCCGCAGCGGCCGAGGCCGACGTGTTGGGGGAACAGGTGCGTACCGGGCTGCTCTACCTCCCCAACCTCCCGGCGGAGGACGCGCCGGACGGGGTCGGCGAGGACGACAACGTGGAACTCCGCCGCTGGTGGCCGGGGCGGGACGCCGGGCGGCCGGAGCCCGGACGCGCCGCGCACCAGGAGGTGCCCCACTGGGAGATCGGCGAGTCGTTGCAGATCCTCGACATGGAGCGCGGGGCGCGGCTGGCCGGCTCCATGTTCCCCCTCTACCGGGGCCCCGGGGCCCGGCTGCTGCGGGCGCTCACCGCCTTCGCCATCGACCGGCACTCGTCGGCCTACGAGGAGATCCGGCCGCCGACGGTGGTGCTGACCGAGACGATGACGTCGACCGGCCACCTGCCCAAGTTCGCCGACGACGCCTACCACATTGAGCGCGACGACCTGTGGCTGATCCCGACGGCGGAGGTGCCGCTCACCTCCATGCACCGGGGCGAGATCCTGGAGGAGTCCCAGCTCCCGCTGCGCTTCACCGCGGCGACGGCCTGTTACCGGCGCGAGGCGGGCTCGGCCGGACGCGACACCCGGGGGTTGTTGCGCGTGCACGAGTTCGACAAGGTCGAGCTGTTCGCCTACACCGCGCCCGAGGGTGCGCTCGATGCGCAGGCCGACATCCTGCAGCGGGCCGAGTCCATGCTCCAGGAGCTCGAGCTGCCCTACCGGGTGCTCGATCTGTGCTGCGGGGACCTGGGGGGCCCGTCGGCCCGCACCTTCGACCTGGAGGTCTACGCGTCGGGCGTCGATCGCTGGCTCGAGGTGAGCTCGGTCAGCTGGTACCGGGACTACCAGGCTCGCCGGGCCAACGTTCGCTTCCGCCCCGCCCCCGGCGGGACGCCGCAGCTGGTGCACACCGTCAACGGCTCGGCGCTCGCCTGGCCGCGGATCTGGGCCGCCCTGGTGGAGAACGGGCGCCAGGAGGACGGGACCGTGCTGCTGCCCGAGTGCCTGGCGCCGTACCTCGGCGGGGAACTGCTCATCAAGGCCCCGTGAGCCTGGCGCGCATCCTCCCCGTGCCGGCGTCCGGGCCGGCGATGGTTCCCGGAACTCTCAACCGCTTCGTTGAGAGTCTGGCGGGAAGTCCGCCTCCCCCGCCTCCCCCGCCGGCCGTGGTGGCCGTCCCGGTCGTGCAGGCGTGGGACGAATGACGGTCGCCGCCGTCGAGGGGGGCCGGCCGAGCGAGAGCTTCGGCTTCGCCGACATGATCGAGACGATCGCCCAGGAGAGCCGCCGACTGAGCGACATGGTGGAGGCGCTCGACCTCCAGGCCCGGGTGCCCACGTGCCCCGAGTGGTCGGTGCGCGACCTGGCCCACCACATCGGAGAGGTGCAGTGGTACTGGGGTGCCAACGTCCGGGCCCACAACGCGGACGAGCGCTCCGGGGCCAAGCTCACGGAATTCCCCGAGGACACCGACCTCCTGGCCTGGTTGGGCTGGTGCACCTACTCGCTGCTGAGCGCGCTGCGCGACGCCGGCCCCGATGCTCCGTGCTGGGCGTGGTGGCCGGAGCCCCACACGTCGGGCGCCGTGGGCCGGCACCAGGCCCAGGAGGTGGCCGTGCACCGCTGGGACGCCGAGGGTGTGGCCGGCGCGTCCGAGCCGCTCGACCCGGGGTTGGCCGACGACGGGGTGCCCGAGTTCATCGAGATCATGGTGGGATCCGACCTGGCCTCGCTGCCCGGCGCGGTCACGCTGACCGCCATCGACACCGGCGCGAGCTGGCGCGTCACCGGGACCGGCCGCGAGCGTTCCGCCCGGGTCTCCGAGCTGCGGGCGCCGGCGTCGGACCTGGTGCTCATGCTCTACCGGCGCCTCCCGGTGCTCGACGTCGCCGTGCAGGGGGACCCGGTGCTGGTGGCGGCGCTCCTCTCTCTGGCCGACACCCGATGACCGAGCTGACCTTCCTGGGGACGGGCAACTTCCTCGCCCCCTTGGGCCGGTACTGGAACAGCTTCGTCATGGACGCGTCCGTGCTGGTGGAGCCCTCGCCCACGGCGTTGCCGCACCTGCGGCGCTGCGGGTTCCCGGTGGCCGCAATTGAAGTCGTCGTCGTCTCGCACTTCCACGCCGACCATTGCTTCGGATGGCCCTTCCTGCTTCAGGCGGCGGCCGAGGGCGGTGGGGGCCGGACCGTCCATGTCGTCGGGCCGCCGGGGATAGAGGCCCACCTGGCCCGCATGAACGAGGCGGGGGCGGTGGGCTCGGTGACCGACATGGGTCACGCCAACCTGGACCTGCGCTTCGTGGAGGTCGACGGGACCTGGCAGCAAGCCGGGTCGTTGCTCTTCAGGGCCGTCGAGGTCGTGCACGTGCCCTACCTGCGCTGCTTCGGCTACCTGTTCGACCGGGGCAGCCAGATCATCGGCTACTCGGGCGACACCACTCCGTGTGACGGGCTGAGTGAGCTGGCCCGCGAGGCCGAGGTCCTGGTGGTGGAGTGCAACGGGCGGCACACGCCACCCGGAGTCCCGTCCGCGCACATGGATGAGGAGTCGGTACGGGCCCTCCAAGGCGACCACCCGGACGTGCACCTGATCCTCACGCACCTGGGGGAACAGGTGGACACCGCGTCCCTGACGGGGGTCACCGTCCCGGACGACTTCGAGCGCCTGACGGTCTGAGCTGAAATCGAGCGTCTCGGGTGCGTCGCGCACCGGACAACCCGATTCGTGCATTATCGGATCAGTTGTGCAGTTGTTGCGCAACCGGTTGTTGCGCAACCGGTTGGTGTGCAACCGGTTGGTGTGCAACCGGTGCAGCGCGCACCGGGCGATCGCGACGACGGGTCGTCAAGCGGCCGCGAAGCGGTAGCCCACGCCGCGCACGGTCGTGATGAGAACCGGCGTTGAGGGGTCGGCCTCGATGCGCGAGCGCAACCGCTTGATGTGGACGTCGAGTGTCTTGGTGTCACCGATGTAGTCGGTGCCCCACACGCGGTCGATGAGCACGTCGCGGGTGAGCACGCGGCCGGAGTTCTCGACGAGCAGGCGCAACAACTCGAACTCCTTGCGGCGCAGGTGGACCTCCTCGCCGCGCACGAACACGCGACGCTGGTCGAAGTCGACCTTGATCCCGTTGGACTCCCAGATACCGTCGCGGCCGAACTCGATCGATCCCGCCAGGTCGCCGGACTCCGAGCCCCCGGGGGCGCGCCGCAGGACGGCGCGCATGCGGGCCACCAGCTCGCGCAGGCGATAGGGCTTGGTCACGTAGTCGTCGGCGCCGACCTCGAGAGCCACGACGGTGTCGATCTCGGTGCCCTTGGCCGTGACCATGATGATGGGGACCTGCGAGCGCGTCCGGATGGCCCGGCACACGTCGATGCCCGACAGCTTGGGCAACATGAGGTCCAGCAGGAGGATGTCGGGGTCGGTGTCGTCGAAGAGCTGCAGAGCCTCGTTGCCGTCGCGGGCCACGGTCACCCGGAAGCCCTCGTTGGTCAGCCCGATCACCAGTGCGTCAATGAAGGACTCCTCGTCCTCGGCCAGTAGGACCTTGACCGGGCCTTCGCCGGGCGCCGAGCGATTGGCCTTCTTGGTCGTCTTGCCTGCGGCGGCCTTGCTCACGACAGCCGCTCCGCCCCCACCGGGAGGACGAGAGTGAAGGTCGAGCCCTCGCCCTCGCGCGACTCGACGTCGACCCAACCCTGGTGGTTGTTGGCGACGTGGCGGACGATGGACAGGCCGAGCCCGGTGCCGCCGGTGTCGCGGCTGCGCCCGTGGTCCACGCGGTAGAAGCGCTCGAAGATCCGATCGAGGTCGCGGGCCGGGATGCCGATACCGTGGTCCTGCACCGACAGGCGCACGTTGTCCCGCTCCTCGATGCGCCAATTGGGGGAGATCGCCGCGGCGGAATCCGCCGGACCGGTTCCGGCGGCGTCGCCCTCGGGGGTGACAACCGGCGGCACCGGCATGGTCGGCGCCGTGGTGCCGGTGGCTGCCGAGGCGCCGGGTGCGGTCTGGCCCAGGGGCGAGTACTGGTCGAGGATCTCGGGGGTGAAGACCGGCTCCACCGGGCTCTTCTCCCGGATCGTGACATCCCTCGTCGTGGTGGCCGCGATCGCGGCATCGTCGCCGGGCGAGGGTTCGGGTGCCACCGCTGGCAACTCCCCGGTGACCGGGTCGGAGCCGTTTTCGTCGTCGGCGCCGCTGTCGCTGTCGGTATCGCCGCCAGTGTCGGCGTCGCCGAAACTGCCGGCGACGGAGGGATGGCTGAAGTTGGGGTTGAAACGCTGCACGACTCCGGTCACGACCACCTTCGAGTTGTCGTAGGAGTAGGTGATCGCGTTCTCCAGGAGGGCGTGCATGGCAGAGACGAGCTGGCGCCGGTCTCCCATCACGGCGACCGGCGGGGAGGGCTCGTGCAACACGATCTCGATGCCGCGCTGGTCCGCCGTCGCGCGCACCCGCTCAATGGCGTCGGCCATCACCAGGTTGACCAACACGGGTTCGCGCGGCGGGGCCTCCTCGGACTCGATGCGCGAGAGGTCGAGCAGGTCGTCGATGATGCGGCTGACCCTGAAGGCCTCGTTGTGGATGCGGCCGGCCAGTCGTTGCGCCACGTCGGCGTCGGGCTCGGAGACCAGCGTCTCGGCCAGGAGGCCCAGTGCGCCCATCGGAGTCTTGAGCTCGTGGCTCACGTTGGCCACGAAGTCGCGCCGGATCTCCTCGAGCCGGCGGCGTTCCGAAACGTCCTCAATGAGCGCGATGACACCGAGTGGCCGGCGCCCGTCGTCGATCTGGCGGGCGCGCACCTGCAGCGTGCGCCGGGGCGGACCGTAGAGGTCGAGCGTGCGCTCGGCCGATCCCTCGTGCCAGGCGTCCTCCAGCACGTCGGTCACCGCCTGGGCGGCCAGGGCATCACCGTGGCGGCTGACCATCAAGGCGTTGGCACGACCATTGCGGTAGATCACCGTGCCGTTCTCGTCGCACAGCACCACGCCCTGGGTGAGGGTGTCGAGCGAGCGCCGCAGGCGGATGGCGTCGGAGCTCGACTCGGTCACGGCCTGGGCGGCGCCGCCTGTCACCTGTTCCAGATAGGCGAGGGACGTTTCGACGTTGTATTCGTCTTGGGGCGGATCGAGGCCGAGCCGGGTGCCGAGGGAGGAGAGGCGCTGCGAGATGGCCCGCCGCCCCGAGCGGCGACCGAGCAGGCCGGCCACGACGCCGACGAGGACACAGACGGCTACGGCGACCGCAATGAACGTGACTGCCTGGGTCATGCTCAAATTGACTTCCCCCGGCCCACTGAGCGGCACGCCCCCAATATGACAGGGCTGGAGCGCGCCGGGCGAACAGCCGGGCCGCTTATCACGGCCGGGCCCGCCCTACCCCTGACATCCGCTGCCAGGACCCGCGTCTTGAGCTGCCCTTCTGCAACCCCCGAGGTCGGCTCGGCATTCATCGCTCCTTTTCCGCACCGCGGAAGATAAGGCCAAATGCGCCGGCCGGTGAACCGTTCTCCGCCCGAACGGCGTCCCGGAGGGTCCGGCGCCGGCACTCGTCACGGAGGGCACCCATGGTCGTGTGGCACCTGGCCGATGTCTCGCTGAACCCGAGCGTGAACGCGCTGCCGGGCGGGGGGACCCTGCAGGATCTGACCAACGGACTCGGGGCCTGGGCCCTCATCGCCGCGCTGGCCGGGCTGCTCATCGGCGCCGCCGCCTGGGCTCTGGGCGTCCACGCCCAGAACTTCCAGCAGTCGATGGTCGGACGCCGCGCCGTGCTGGTCTCGGGGCTGGCGGCGCTCCTCATCGGTGCGGCGCCGCCGATCATCAATTTCTTCTTCCACACCGGGACCAACCTGCACTGATCCCACCCGCCTCCTGACCCGCCCCGCCCCGGACCTGGGCCGCCGTTCTCATGCTGGCCGCCGGCTGCACCGGCCTCGACGCGCTGAACCCGGTCTGCCAGGCCGGGAGCATCGGCGGCTCCATCGCGTCCTCCGGGTTCGAAGCGGTCCTGAGCGGGATCAGCCAATGGGTGGCCGGCGGCGCCGAGTGGCTGCTGGGCCAGATCGGTGACGTCCTGAGCTCCACCACGACCGTGGATGTCGGCGCCACCTGGTTCCGCACCCACTACGGCCAGATGACGGCCCTCGCCGGCGTGGTCATCCTCCCGATGCTGCTGGCCTCGACCCTGCAGGCGGTGGTGCGCCAGAACCCGGGCCAGCTCATCCGGACGTTCCTGCTGCAGCTGCCCCTGGCGTTGTTGCTGGCGGTGGTGGCGATCCAGCTCGTGATCTTGAGCCTGTCGGCCACCGACGCCATGAGTGACGCCGTCGCCGGCGGCACCAACGCCGACGTGACCTCCCTGCTCACCGGTGTGACCAGCGGGCTGGTGGCGGCTGCGGCCGATCCGACCATCGCCAGTTTCGTTCTCCTGCTGGTCTCGCTGTTGATCGCGGTGGCGGCGTTCGTGCTCTGGCTGGAACTGCTCATTCGGGCGGCGGCGGTCTACGTGGCCGTGCTCTTCCTGCCCCTGGCGCTTGCAGCCCTCGTGTGGCCCGCGGTCTCCCACTGGTGCCGGCGCCTGGTCGAGACGCTGGCCGCTCTCATCCTCTCCAAGTTCGTGATCGTGGCCACGTTGAGCCTGGCCGCGGGGGCGGTCTCGTCGGGCACGGCGGGCGCCGGGACCCACGGGTCGGGCTTCTCGTCCGTCCTGGCCGGCGGCGCGCTCCTGGTCATGGCCACATTCGTCCCCTTCGCCATCCTGCGGATGATCCCGGCGGTCGAAGCGGGCGCCGTGGCGCACCTCGATGGGCTGCGTGAACGCGGAACCGCCGCCGTGACCCGGCTGCCCCGGACCGCGGCGAGCCATGCGTTGCACGAGGGGCTGGGGGCGCTCGGCGATACCCGGCTGATGGCGCAGACGGCCGCGGCTGGCGGTGGGGGGAGCGGCGGGGTGGCCGGGGCCGGAACCGGTGCCGGTGCCGGTGCCGCGGGAAGCAACGACAGCGATGGGGACGCGACCTCGGGCATCAGCCTCGGCGAAGGTGATCCCGAGTCGCCGCGGGCCTACGAGGAGCTCGTGGCCCAGGGCATCAGGCCGAGGCCGAAGGGACCCAAGCCGATTCTGGCCCGGCCGAACCCGGGGTCCGGCGGCGCGGCCACGACGGCCGACGACACGTCGGCGGCTCCCGAGGCGCCCGCGGCACGGCCGGCGGGAACCTCGCCTCCCGACGTGTGGCAGCCGGCGCCGATCGGGCCGGCCACCCCGGGGGACGCCTGGAAGTGGAAGGGGGTCCCGCCGGGCCGGAGCCTGATCGGGAAGGTCGAACCTGGCGAGATGCGCTACTACATGGGCGACGACGGCCACGGGCCGCAGATCAGGTGGCTGCCGGCGGCCTGGCCGCCGGGCGAGGGCCCCGACACGTGAGCGGCGAACCGTGAGCGGCGAACAGTGAGCGGCGAAGGAGACTCGCGCTACCGGTTCGGACCTCGCGAGCGCGGGGGCGCGCTGGCGGGTTGGCGGGGCGGTCAGATCATGACCGTGGCCGTGGGGCTCGTCTTCGGCGTGCTGGTCCTGCGCTGGGAGCCCAATGCGCTCGGCGTGGCGGCGGCCTTCGGCATCCTCGTCGTGTACGGCGCGCTGGCGACGGTGCCCGTGGCCGGCCGGACCGGCGACGAGTGGCTTCCCGTGGTGGTGTGTTGGGGCGCCCGCCGGACCCGCATGTTGAGCGCGGGCCGCATCGGCCCGTTGCGCGGAATGCGTCTCCTGCGCGCCGATTGGCAGGACATGGGCGTCGTGCACGACCGCGTCGGGCGGACGCTCACCGCGGCCCTCTCGCTGCGCGGCGGCAGTTTCGCGCTGCTCGGTGGCGACGAACAGGACCGCCGGGTGGGGGCGTGGGCCTCGGTGCTGTCCTCGCTGGCCCGCGAGGGTTCGCCGGTCCACCGGGTCCAGTGGGTGGCGGCCTCCTTCCCCGACGACGGACAGGGGGTGCGGTCGTATCTCGCCGCCCAGGCGGCGCCCGACACCGCCTCGGCCTGCACGGCCTCGTACGACGCGCTGCTGGCCGACATGGACTCGCACACCTGCGCCCACGATGTCGTCCTGGCCGTGCAGGTGCGGCTCACCAGGTCGGTCGAGGTCGGGTGCGCCACGCTGGCCCGCGAGGTCTCGTCACTGGTCCGGCTGCTGTCCGACGCCGACGTGCAGGTCGAGTCGGTCCTGTCGGCCGACGACCTGGCCCACCAGCTCCTCCGCACCTACGAGCCGCACGCAGTCTCCCCGGGTGCCGTGCCGGCTCAGGACCACTGGCCGATGGCGATGGAGGAGAGCTGGTCGGAGGTGCGGGTGGACGGCATGGTCCACGCCACCTTCTGGGTGGCCGAATGGCCGCGCATCGAGGTGCGCAGCGACTTCCTGGCGCCGATGCTCCTCGGCTCGGCCCGCTCGACCCTCGCCCTCGTGATGGAACCACTCGGCCCCGACACCGCGGTACGCAAGGTCGAGGCGTCACGGACCGCCGACCTGGCGGACGCCGAGCTGCGTCGACGGGGTGGGTTCGTCTCGACCGCCCGCCACGCCCGCGAGTCGGAAGTCCTTGCCCGTCGCGAGGCGGAGCTGGCGGAGGGGCACGCCTCGTTCCGCTACTCGGGCTACGTCACCGTCTCCGCGCCGAGTCGGGAGGAGCTGGTGGCGGCCTGCGACGTCGTGCTGCACGCGGCCGGCCAGAGCCGGCTGGCGCTGCGCCGCCTCTACGGCGACCAGGCCTCGGCCTACACCTGCACCTTGCCCCTCTGTCGTGGGCTGCGGTGAGGCGGAAGCGCCCACCTACGATGCACCCATGTCCGCACCTCCAGATCCCGGCCCGCCCGCGGCGGGCGGTGCGGAACGGGCCGGTGTCCCGCGCAACGCGGTCGTGCTCCTGCTCGACAGCCTCAACCGGCACATGCTCGGCAGCTACGGCGGCACGGAATTCGACACGCCGCACCTCGATCAGTTCGCCCGCGAGCGGGCCGTCCGTTTCACGTCCCATGTCACGGGTTCGCTCCCGTGCATGCCGGCGCGCCACGACATCTTGTGCGGCTCGCTCGACTTCCTCTGGCGGCCCTGGGGCTCGATAGAGATCTGGGAAGAGCCCATCACGCAGCAACTCCGGCGAGCCGGCGTGACGACCATGCTGGTCTCGGACCACCCGCACCTCTTCGAAGTCGGGGGCGAGAATTATCACACGGACTTCAGCGCATGGGACTACGTGCGCGGGCACGAGGGTGACCCATGGCGGACGTACCCCGACCCGAGTTACATCGGCACGCCCGCCCTGCCCGCCCGCGGCGGCGGGTGGTACTGGCGGGACCGCATGGGCTGGGCGGACTCGGGCGATCGGGCGTATGACCGTTCCCGGACGTTCTTCCGCGCCGAAGAGGACTTCCCGGGCCCGCGGACGATGCGCACGGCCGCCGGCTGGCTGCGTGACGGAGCACCCGGCGATGCCCCTTTCCTGCTCTTCGTGGACGAGTTCGATCCGCACGAGCCGTTTGACACGCCCGAACGGTGGGCCGGGCGCTACGACCCCGACTGGGAGGGCGAACTGCTGATCTGGCCCCCCTACGACGTCGGGGCGGTGGCCGAGGGGCGCCTGAGCGAACGCGAGGGCCGGCACATCCGGGCCAATTACGGCGCCAAGCTCGCCATGATCGACCACTGGGTCGGCGAGGTGTTCGCGGCGCTCACCGATCGCGGGCTGTGGGAGAGCACCGCGGTCATCGTCTGCACGGACCACGGGCACTATCTCGGGGAGAAGGACATCTGGGGCAAGCCGGGGGTCATGCAGTACGAGCCGCTCGGCCATATCCCCCTCCTGGTGCACTGGCCCGGGGTGCAGGGCGGGACCGAGTGTGCGGCGCTGACGACAAACGTCGACATCAACGCCACGCTCGCCGACGTGTTCGCGGTGGCGCCGCGCGGTGCCGCCCACGGCACGTCCCTGGCTCCCCTGGTGCGCGGGGAGGCCGCCCGGGTGCGGGACTGGGCCGTCGGAGGGGTCTATGGAAACTGGGTGCAGGTGACCGACGGACGTCGCAAGTACGCCCGCGGTGCCGACGGCCAGAACTTCCCTCTCTCCATGTGGTCGAACCGTTGGTCCACCATGCCCGTGCACGGGCTCGAGGACGCGGTCCGCCTGCCCACGCCGGACCGGCGGGCCCGCCTCGACTTCATGCCGGGGTCGGACGTCCCGGTGATCCGTCAGCCCTTCGAGCCCGGTGACCGGCTCCCGTTCTGGGTGGGGCGCAACGCGGTCGACGCGCACTTCCTCTTCGACCTCGACAACGACCCGGACGAGAACGAGAACCTCGTCGGTGCCGCCGTGGAGTCGGACATGGTGGAGCTGCTGCGCCACGCCCTGGGGTCCGTCCATGCGCCGGAGGAGCAGCTCGAGCGGCTGGGTATCGCGTGAACGGTCGCTGCCCGTGACGGACGGTGACCAGCCTTTTGTCCTGCCCCGGATCCCGGCGTCGGCCGGTGCGCTGATCTTCGACGGGCGCGGCCGGCTCCTCATCGCCAACCCGACCTACAAGGAGCACTGGACGATTCCGGGCGGGATCATGGAGGCGGACGGCGAGACTCCGTGGGAGGCCTGCCGGCGGGAGGTGCGCGAGGAAGTTGGACTGTCCGTCGAGCACGGACGCCTGGTGGCCGTCGACTTCCTGCGGCCCCGGCCGTCCAAACCGGGCGGGATGCGCTACCTCTTCGACTGCGGCGTCCTGCCCGACACGGTGTTGGACACCATCACCTTGCAGGAGGAGGAGCTCTCCGAATACCGGCTGACGGATCCCGCGGAGGCGCTCCCCCTGCTCAGTGGCCCGTTGCGGCGGCGGATCGGTGCTGCCCTGGCTGCCGAGTCGGGCTGTCTCTACCTGGAGGACGGGCGGCCGGTCTGAGGGTTGTCTGACCGGGCGCCGGGCACTACCGGGCGAGGCCGAGCTCGAGCGGTGCCTCCCGGGAGAAGAACACGGCAGTGGCGGCGACAAGGCAGGCCGCCACGCCGAGCGACCAGGTGGCGTCGGCATGCAGCACGAGGACGGCGCCCACGAGCGCGCCGGCGAACATCGACAGCACGGTCGTCATGCCACGCCGGGCGTGCGGGTTGGTGCCACCGGCGAGGCGAGAATCCGATGCCAGCCCGGTCAGGGTCGTGGTCAGCACCGCCGTCGACATGTCGGGCACCCCGATGTGGCGGACAGCCGCGTTGCGGACGCCCATGGATGCGGCGAGCAGGCCGATAACGGTATAGCGGGGCCACCCGGTGCCGATGGCAGCAACCAGGCCGGCGACAACGGTCGCCGCAGTCACACCCCCCGCCTCGATCATCATGACGACCAGTAGCAGATTCCGCTGCGAACTGACTTTCTGCACGATGCGACCCCCCGCCAGGGCGCCGGCGAGGAAGCAGGCGAGCGCGCAGAGGCTGGCCGCCACCGAGAACCCGGGTACGCCCGCCGCGGCGAACCCGATCAGGACGACGTTGCCGGTCATGTTGGCCGTGAACACGTGCCCGAGGCCAAGGAAGCTCACCGCGTCGACGAAGCCGCTGACGACAGTGAGGGCGGCCAGAGTCACGACCAGGGATGGGGGTGGACGATCGGGCTCGCTCATGTGCGCTCCACCTTCCTCGCGACCGGCGATGGTCGGTTCCGGTCAAGGTAACGGAGGCGACGGCCGGTGCGGGCGACCGTTCACCCTCCAATGAGGGAACGGATGCCCCGGGTCCCGGCCCATCAGGTGACGACCCGGAACCTGGGCGCGGCCTACCCGTTCATCGCGGAGGCGGGTCTCGGGCGGCGCGGGGTGGTCATCGGTGACGATTTGCTGGGAGGGTCCTTCGTGTTCGACCCGTTCGAGCTCTATGCGGCCGGCGTGGTGTCCAATCCCAACATGGTCGTCTTCGGACAGATCGGCCGGGGCAAGAGCGCGTTCGTCAAGACGTTCCTGTGGCGCCAGGCGGTCTTCGGCCGCCGGGCCTGGGTGGTCGATCCCAAGGGTGAGTACGGCGACCTGGCGGACGCGTGGGGCGTTCGGCCCGTGGCGCTGCGGCCGGGTGGTGCCATCCGGCTCAACCCGCTCGACCCGGGACCCGATGCCGACGGTGACGCCGAGGCCGGACCCGACGCCACCGGACGCCGGAGGATGGAACTGCTTTCGTCGCTCGCCAGTGCGTGTCTGGGCCGCTCTCTGGCGCCCCGCGAGCGCGCTGCTCTGGGCGCCGCCCTGGCCGAGGCCACGCGCGCCGCCGCCGTTCCGACGGTGCCGGTGGTGGTCGAAGCCTTGCTGACGCCGACCGACGACGCGGCCCGTTCGTTGCGCACCGGGCAACGGGACCTCCTCGAGGACGGGCGAGACGTCGCCCTGGAGTTGCGCCGCCTGGTGCATGGTGACCTCTGCGGCATGTTCGACGGACCGACGACGCCTGGCCTCGACCTCTCGGCGCCCCTCGTCGTCCTCGATCTCTCTGCGCTCTACTCTTCCCCCGCCCTGGGTGTCCTGATGGCGTGCGCCACCGCCTGGCTGCAGGCCGCGCTCGCCCGGACGGCCGCCGGCAGCGGCGTGCCGCCCTCGGGGCGGGGTCGTTTCTTCCTCGTGGTCGACGAGGCGTGGGCGATCCTTTCGAACCTCGGTGTGGCGCGCTGGCTGCAGTCGTCGTGGAAGCTCTCCCGCGCCTTCGGCGTGTCCAACGTGGCGGTCCTGCACCGGGTGTCGGACCTGCGCTCCGTCGGTGCGTCGGACTCCGAGCAGGTGGCGCTGGCGCAGGGACTGCTCTCGGATTCCGAGACCCGTGTCGTCTACGCGCAGTCGCCCGGCGAACTCGAGGCCGCGGCGGAGCTGCTGTCCCTGTCGGCGACCGAGGCGGACCTCCTCCCGCAGCTCCGTCGGGGCATTGCCCTGTGGAAGGTGGGTCAGCGGTCCTTTCTGGTGCAGCACCGACTGAGCGCCACGGAACGGTCCATCGTCGACACCGATGCAGCCATGATGGCGGGGTAGGGCGTGGCGGCTCTTCCCGAGCTCGTGCTGCCGCTCGCCCTCGGTGGTGCCCTGCTGGCCGGGATCTCGCACACCGGTGGTGTGCGGACGGAGCGAACCCGGAGCGGATCGCGGCGGGGTGCGCGCTGGGCCAGGCGACGCGACCTGCGCCCGTTGCTGGTCCCGGCCGACGGCCCTCCTTCCGGTCGACTCCTGCTCGGGGTACTGCCCGGGGTGGCACGGATCTCCGGCCTGGCGGCCGAGACGGCCCAGTCGCTGGTCGTGATCGGCCCGACCCAGAGTGGGAAGACCACCAGCCTGGCGGTTCCGGCCATCCTGGGTTGGCGGGGACCGGTGCTGGCGGCCAGCGTCAAGAGCGATCTCCTCCGTCACACCTTGGGGACGCGGGCGCGTCTGGGTCAGGTGTGGTGCATCGATCCGACCGGGTGCACGGGTGCGCGGGCCAGCGTCTGGTCCCCCCTCACCGCGTGCGGCCAGTGGCGTGAGGCGTGCCGGGCCGCCACCGAATTGTGTGAGGCGGCCAAGAGCGAGGGCACCACCGCAGACGGAGAGTTCTGGTCCGCCACCGCGGCCAAGCTCCTCGCGCCGCTCTTCGCCGCCGCGGCGCTCGACGGCCGCACCATGGCCGACGTGGTGCGCTGGGTGGACACCCAGGAGGTCGGGGAGGTGGCCGCCATCCTCGAGCGGGCCGCCACTCCCGAGGTGCTCCATGCCGCCCAGGCGACCTGGTGTCGTGACGACCGCACACGCAGCTCCATCTACACCACGGCCGAGACCGTGCTCGCTCCCTTTGTCCATCCGCCACCCGGGGCGCCGGCGCATGGCACCTTCGAGCCCGGTCAACTGCTGAGCGGTACCCACACGCTGTATCTCTGCGCGCCCGCCCACGATCAGCGCCGATTGCGTGGGTACTTCACCGCGCTGACCCAGACGGTGTTGGCGCAGGCCTTCGCCAGTGCCACGAAATCGGGCCGGCCGCTCGACCCCCCTCTGCTGGTCGTGCTGGACGAGGCGGCACACATCGCTCCGTTGCCCGAACTCGACGGCCTCGCCGCAACCTGCGCGTCGCACGGGATCCAGATCGTGACGGTCTGGCAGGACCTGGCGCAGGTCAGGGGCCGCTACGGTGCCCGCGCAGCGACGGTGCTCAACAACCACCGGGCCAAGCTGTTCCTGCCCGGTATCGCCGACCCCGACACGCTCGAGTACGCGAGCCGGCTCATCGGGGACGAGGAGGCCGCGCATCCTTCGGTGACGCGTGATCCCACGGGCCGACGCTCGACGACGTCGACGACCAGTCCGCGCCGGCTGCTGCCCCCCGAGAGCCTCCGCTGCCTGAGGCGGGGTCGCGCCGTCCTCGTCTACGGGACGCTGCCGCCGGCGCGGCTGGAGTTGCGACCCTGGTGGGCCCAAGGGCGGGGGAGGCCGAGACTCAGGCGGAGCCGGAACTGGTGACGGGCGATGATCCGGTACGGCCGGCCCGCGCTCGGCTGGCCCGGGCGCGCTGCTCGGACAAGGCTCGTTCCCGCGCGTTGGTGGCCAACGCCGAGGCACGCTCAAAATCCGCTGCGGCCTCAGTGTGACGCCCGAGCCGGTCGAGCAGGTCGCCCCGGACGCTCGAGAGGAGGTGGTAACGGTCCAGCGTCCGCGTCTCCACCAACTGGTCGACCAGGATCAGCGCCGCCGCCGGTCCAGTGGCCATGGAGACCGCCACGGCCCGATTGAGTTCGACGATCGGCGAGGGTGCTCGGTGCGCCAGCTCGCCGTACAGCGCGACGACCTCGTCCCAGTCCGTCTCCTCGGGGCGGAACGAGCGGGCATGGCAGGCGGCGATTGCCGCCTGCAGGGTGTAGGGCCCCCGGCTCTCCCCGAGGAGTTCGGCCCTGGCCAGGGCGCTTTCGCCCCGGTTGATGTGGAGGCGGTCCCATCTGCGGCGATCCTGATCGAGGAGCAGGACAGGCTCGCCCGCCGGCCCGGTGCGGGCGCGCAGGCGCGACGACTGGAACTCCATGAGCGCGACGAGGCCGGAGACCTCGGGCTCCTCCGGAGCGAGGGCGGCGAGCACCCGGCCGAGTCGAAGGGCTTCCGCGCAGAGCTCGGGTCGTAGCCAGTCCTCCCCGGCCGTGGCGGAGTACCCCTCGTTATAGATGAGGTAGATCACCTGGAGCACCGAGACGAGGCGGGACGCCCGATCTGCTCCTCCCGGGACCTCGAAGGGAACGGCAGCCTCGGCGATCGTCCTCTTGGCGCGGACGATTCGTTGCGCGATCGTCGGCTCCGGAACGATGTACGCCCGCGCAATTTCGGGCACGGTGAGTCCTCCGACCAGGCGCAGCGTGAGCGCGGTCCGGGCGGGTACTGAGAGCAACGGGTGACATGACACGAACATCAGCCGAAGGCGGTCATCCGCGATCTCCTCCTTCGAGTCCGGATCGAACTCGATTTCGACATCGACCGGCCGCGACACCGCCAATTCGAGATCGGAGCCGAGTTGGGCGTACTTCTGGCTCAGCGTGCGGTTACGGCGGAAGAGATCCACCGCCCTGCGTTTGCCCACGGTGGTGAGCCAGGCACCGGGATTGCGCGGGGTGCCGTCACGGGGCCACTGGCGCAGCGCGTCGACCAAGGCATCCTGTGCGAGGTCCTCGGCCAATCCGATATCGCCCACGAAGGCCGCCAACGTGGCGACCACTCGGGGGAACTCCATCCGGAAGACCGCCTCGATCGAGGTGGTCGAATCGGTGCCCGGCACGCCACCGATTCAACCACCCGGTCGTGATCGTCGAGGCCCTCAGGTCACATGACGGGGCGGACGCGGACCTCGCCCTCGCCGAGCACGCTCACGAAGCGCTTGGACCATTCGATGGCCTCGTCCCTGTCGCGGCACTCCATGAGCGCCCAGCCGCCGACCAGCTCCTTGGCCTCGGTGAACGGCCCGTCCACGACGGTGAATTCGCCGTCCTTGAGGGTGATGATGGCGCCCTCCGACGTCGGGGCGATGCCGCCGGTGGCCACGACGACCCCGGCGTTGACCGCCTCCTCGACGAATTTGCCCATCGCCTCGTACAGCTCGGGCGGGGGTGGCTCCGTCGGCATCTCCACCTCGTTGGCAAGCGTGTAGCCCAGGAATCGCATGGTGGTCTCCGTTTCTTCTCACGGTGGGCGTCCTTCGCCTCACTCTGGCAGAGCGTCGAACGGGAGTCAGCAGAATCGACAGGCCGACCGAACATTTCAGGGCCGGTTTCTCTCTCTGTGCGGGTTCCGGCGGCGGGCCGTTCACGGCGACACGGTCCCCAGAGGCCGCGGCTCCCGGGAGCCCGGGTCGCCGCCTTGACCGTTCGAGGCGGCGCTTCGTAGTCTCGCCCTTGATTCCAGAGGAAGGGGCGCAACATGACCGACCAACGTGGTCCCGGCGAGGCGCGCATGCTCATTGCGGGCGAACTTGTCGAGGCAGCCTCGGGCAAGCGCTTCGAGAACGTCAATCCGGCGACGGAAGAGGTGTTGGGCGAGGTCGCCGACGCCTCGGCCGAGGACATGCAGCGGGCCATCAACGCGGCGCGTCAGGCCTTCGACGAGTCCGACTGGTCCACCAATCGTGCGCTGCGCAAGCACTGCCTCGAGCAGCTACAGGCGGCGCTCGAGTCCGAGCGGGAGGAGTACCGCGAGGAGCTGATCGCAGAGGTCGGGACGCCGCGCATGATGACCTTCGCCGCGCAGGTCGACTGGCCGATCGACGAAGCCTTGGGCTGGCCGACGAAGATGATCGACGAGTTCGAGTGGGAGCGGTCGCTCCCCGATTCCGAGATGATGGGGATGAAGAGCCGGCGCGGCGTCATCAAGGAGCCGATGGGCGTGATCGGCTCCATCGTGCCGTGGAACTACCCGCTGGAAGTAACGCTCAACAAGCTCGGCCCGATCCTGGCGACCGGCAACACGACGATCATCAAGCCGGCGCCCGACACACCCTGGAACGCCACGCGGCTCGGCCGCCTCATCGCCGAGAAGACGGACATCCCGCCCGGGGTCGTCAACGTGGTGACCTCGTCGGACCACCTGGTCGGCGAAGAGCTCACGCTTTCGAACAAGGTCGACCTGATCTCGTTCACGGGGTCGACCGCCACCGGCAAACGCATCATGGAGAAGGGTGCGGCCACGCTCAAGAAGACGTTCCTGGAGCTGGGGGGCAAGTCGGCCATGATCGTCCTCGACGACGCCGACTTCGCCACCGCCGTCCCCGGTGGCAGCGATGGTCTGCGTCCACGCCGGCCAGGGTTGCGCCATGCAGACGCGCACTGCTCCTGCCCCGGTCGCGTTACGACGAGGGCGTGGAGCTGATCAGCGCCGCCATGGCCGCGGATTCCCTACGGCGACCCGAGCAGCGACGCCGTGGTCATGGGCCCCGTGGTCAGCGCCCGCCAGCGTGACCGCGTGCTCGGGTACATCGCCAAGGGGCAGGAGGAAGGCGCCAAGCTGGTCTTCGGCGGCGGTCGCCCGGCCAACCTCCCGAAGGGGTGGTTCGTGGAACCGACCCTGTTCGTCGATGTCGACAACTCCATGACCATCGCCCAGGAAGAGATCTTCGGACCGGTCTTGTGCGTGATCCCCTACGAGGACGACGACGATGCTGTCCGCATCGCCAACGAGAGCCACTACGGGCTGTCGGGCGGCGTAGTGTCAGCGTCGGAGGAGCGGGCCACGGCGATCGCACGGCGCATCCGCACAGGCTCCATCGGCGTCAACGGCGGCCTCTGGTACGGCGCGGACTCGCCATACGGCGGCTACAAGGACAGCGGGATCGGGCGCCAGTGCGGGATCGAGGGCCTGGAGCAGTATCTCGAGACCAAGGCCATCGCGTGGCCACAGTCCTGATCTGATCCCGCTCGTGCCGCGAGCGGCCACCCGAGCGGTGCGGTCAGGCTGACCACTCGGCGAGGAGCTCGTCCGCCGTGGCCAGGCGGGCGACGAAGGCCAGGCTGTGCCGGAGCATGGAGGCGTGGTGCTCGGGCGGCGTGCCGACGCAGGCATCCGTGACGACGGTGACGTCGAAGTCCTCGTCGGCCGCGCCGACGGCGACGGCCGGGACGGCCAGGTTCGTCGAGACGCCCCCGACCACGACATGCTCCATTCCCATGTTGCGCAGGATGGCCAGCACCTCGGTGCGGTGCACCGGCGAGATGCCCTGGTGCCGCGGGATGACGAGGTCGTCCGGCCCGACGTCGATCTCGGGCACGACCTCGAGGGCGGGATGCGTGTCGCTCCAGCCTGCGGTCGCCGACGTCGCCCGGACGAGCGGGGAGCGCCGGCTGGCCGAGCGGCCGCCGGCGAGGGGGAGATAGGTCAGGTGGGTGACCTGGACCCCTGCCGTACGTGCTCCGGCCGCCAGACGACCCATCACGGCCAGGGCCGGCCGGGCCGCTTCGGCCAGAGCCGGGAGGACGGAGAGGTCACCCACGACCCCCCGCTGGCACTCGACGAAGAGCAGCGCCGTGCTGCCGGCCTCACGCACGTCAGCCCCGGGTGCCCGTTCGCACCACTACGCCACGACCCCCGCCACCTTGAGCTCGATCATCTCCTCGGCACCACAGTCGATGCCGGCGAGGATCTCCTCGCAGTGCTCGTTGAACTCCGGTGCGCGCTTGGGCGGCGACGGCTGACCCGCGAACTGCACCGGCGTCGTGACGAGGGTGAACGGCACCCCGTCGGCGGTCGCGGTCTCCCCGAGGTGGCCGTTCGCCTCCACCTGGACGTCCTTCGTGAGCTCCAGGCTGTCCTGGGCCACCGCCCACTGGCCCTCGAAGGCGTCGAGGCGGACCCTCCACTCACTGAGCGGCGCTGATGCGAAGACCTCCTTGAGGATGGCGCGGGCAGCACCGGCATTGGCCGCCAGCTGTTCGTGTGAGGAGAACCGCTCGTCTGTGATGAGTTCTTCGCGCCCGATGACCCGGCAGGCACTCGGCCAGTAGCGGAATCCCTGCAGGCACGAGAAGGCCAGGAACCTGCCATCCTGCGTCAGGTAGGTGCCGACGAGCGGGTTCGGGAGGCCCGGGCCGCCGCCGCGACTCGGACCGGGGCGCCAGGGCATGTCGAGCTGGAGGGAGAGGGCGATGGCGGGGCTCATGGCCCACATGCCCACGCCGAGCAGCGAGACGTCGAGCGGCACGGCCTCACCCGTCCGCTCCCGGTGGAAGAGCGCCCCGAGGATGCCGCCGGCGATGGTCATCCCCCCGATGGAGTCCCCGTAGCCGGGCCCTGGTTGCCCGGCCAGATAGTCGACGTCGGTGGGCGTCGTGCCCATGGCGCTCCCGGCGCGGCACCAGTAGCTCAAGAAGTCGTAGCCGCCTCGGTCTGCTTCGGGCCCGCGCTCGCCGGCGCCGGTCCCGGCCACGTAGATGATGTTCGGGTTGTGGGCCTTGATGTCCTCGAGCTCGATGTGCAACTTCTTCCTGACGGCGGGGACCTTGTTGGTCAGGAAGACGTCGGACGTTGCGGCCAGGCGGTAGATCAGGTCGAGCCCCTGCGTCGTGCTGACGTCGATGCCGATGCTCTTCTTGCCGCGGTTGGAGTGCTCCAAAAGGACGTGCACCGCTCCCATCGAGGGCATGACGCCGCTCGAGGCGAGGCCCCGCATGGCGTCACCGCGCTCCGGGTGCTCGACCTTGATCACCTCGGCGCCCCAGTCCGCCAGGATGGCCGACGCGGCCGGGACGAAGGTGTGCTCGGCCACCTCCAGGATGCGAACGCCTTCCATGATGTCTGGCAACGTGAGTCCCTTTCACTCTGGACATGCCCACCGACGTGAGCCGACCCCGGCCGGTTGATTCAAGCAGACCTGCCCGGTGGTCGGCGATGCGAGGGGACGGGTCACGGGGCGGGAGTGGGCCAGACCCGCTCCGGCCGCTCGGGCCCCCTGGCAGTCACCCTTCGATGCCGAGCTCGCCGAGGACGGACACGGTGTCGGCTCCGAGCTCCGGCGCCCTCGCATCGACCGGGCGCGCCTGCGGCGCAGCCACCGTGAGGCCGGTCGGAGCGGGCAATGTCGGACCCCCGAGTCCTGCGCACACGGCTGCCATCGAGATATCGAGGAACCAGCGCTCCCCGGAGCGCAGAGCCGACAGGCAGGCAGAGGCGGCGACCAGTCCCGTCAGCGGGTCGGCGACGGCATCACTGCAGAACAACGGGTCGGCACCGTTCCACGTGACGAGGCCGCCCGCGGCGGCGGCGTCGTCGCCGAACGCCACCCGGTTGACCTCTTCGCCGGAGCGGCCGTAGCCGGTGATGGAGATCCAGACCTTGGGACCGCCCTCCCGGACGACGTCGGGGCCGTCCAGCCCGAACTGGGCCAGCGCGCGCGGCCGGCTCGCCTCGATCACGACATCCGCCCTCCGGACCAGCTCGCGCAACACCCGGATTCCTCCTTGGCTCTGCAGGTCGAGCGCGACGGATCGTTTGTGCCCGTTCAGGAGGTCAAAGAAGGCGCGGCTGCCGCGGCGCGCGCCATCGGGACGCTGCGTCGATTCGACCTTCACCACCGAGGCGCCGGACCGCGCCAGGAGGTCCCCGCAGAGAGGTCCCGCCCACAGCGCGGACAAGTCCACCACGGCCAGGCCGGTCAAATCGTGGCGTCGTGGCGCCTCGCCGAGGGGCGCGGCCACCACTCCGGCGCGGCCCCCTGGCGCGGCTGACTCCCCCATCCGGGCGACGGGCAGCCCGAGAAGCTGCGCCCGGGCGGAGAGGGACCGGGGGTCATCGCCAGCCACCCGCGCGGCGACGACGGACCACACGCCGGGGGCCGAGGCGGGGGCCGCGTCGAGCTCCAGCCACGCCGCAACCAACTCCATGTCGTCCGCGCGCGTGGCAATGACACGGCCATGAACCCATCCGTCGAGCGGAGCAGCCGGCAGCTCCCGCCACAGCTCGTCGCCCCCCGGCGCCACAGTCCCATCAGCGCCGCGCGCTCGCCCAGGAGCGCGAGACCATCCAATCCCGGAAAGGACAGCGCCAGCCCGTCCACCCGCTCCACGAGGCCGCTGGGGGGCCCGAGCGGTTCGTCGGGGAGTCCGGTCAGGGCCATAGCCCCGCTGCCCGCCCAGCGCTCCATCCGGTGGTCGTCCTTCGAGCGTGACACTGCCGGCAGGGTAACGTCTCGCGATCCTCGAATCCCTCAGCGCCGAAGTCCTTCTGGCCGAGCTGCGCAGCGCGATCGCCCTCGAGCGGACCGGTGCCGTCCTGGTCGATCTGGACGGTGGTCTCCCTGATCCGGGTGACCGGTTGCCGGAGCATCGAGCGAGCCTGCCCTTCGTCGTTGTCGGTGTCGTCCGGGGGGTCGTTCCGGACCGCTGGCTGGCGCTGTGCGACGTCGTGGTCGACGAAGGAGACGACGCCCTCGACCGCATTGCGGAGCACCTGGACCGCCATCCCGTCACCGCCGTGACGCTGGCCCTGCTGCTCCGCGGGCAGGAGCACCGGTCCATCGGCGAGGGCCTCGTCGCCGAGTCGGCGGCGTACTCCGTCCTACAGTCAGGGCCCGAATTCGCCGCGTGGCGCGCCGCACATCCGGCTCGCACCGAGAGGGATGACGGGCCACGGGTGCGGATCGGCCGTGACGGGGGGGTCCTCTCGATCACCTTGACGCGGCCGGCCCGCCGCAATGCGCTGGACGCAGTGATGCGCGACGAGCTCGCCGACGCGCTGACGCTGGCTGCCGCCGACCCCGACCTCACGCGGGTGGAGCTGCGGGGCGAGGGTGCGGCGTTCTGCGCAGGCGGCGACCTCGACGAGTTCGGCACCAGAGCGGATCCCGCGACGGCGCACGTGATCCGCTTGGAGCGGAGCCTCGGGCGCATGCTCGCCCGTCTGGCCACGCCGACGGTGACCCGTCTCCATGGTGCGTGCATGGGGTCGGGTATCGAACTGGCCGCATTCACCAACGTCGTCGTCGCGGCGCCGGACACGCAGATCGCGCTGCCCGAGATCGGCCTCGGGCTGGTGCCCGGCGCGGGGGGCACGATGAGCCTCCCGCGCCGCATCGGCCGCCTACGGACGGCGTGGCTCGCGTTCTCGGGGTGCACCATCGACGCCACCACGGCGCACGCCTGGGGGCTGGTCGACGAGCTCGCCCCGTGAGGGGCCCGGCTCGGTGGGTACAGAACCCTCGATAACCTCTGTGAACAGCGACTGTCCACGAGAATGGGCACGGGCAGGACAGCTTCCCTTACGCTCCCGGGCACAGCACCAAGGAGGATCGGTCGACATCATGGGCAATCGCTTCGCCGGACATGGACCCGGTCTCCCGCGTCAGCCGGGGGGTCGTCCGTGACCTCGACGTCCAGGCACTCGCACACGCATCCGCCCCACGCGCAACGGGCCCGGGGTGCCGCGGCCGCCAACGATCCCTTTCCGGGGGTCGAGAAGGTCCGAGACGGCCTGTGGAGCATCCCGGTGCCGCTCCCCAACAACTCGCTGCGCTACGTGCTCGTCTATGTCTTCGAGACGGACCGCGGGCCTTACCTCGTGGATGCCGGTTGGAACACGGACGACGCCTTCGGTGCGTTGCAGAGCGGGCTGGGCGAGGTCGGATGTGACATGGCCGATGTCCAGGGCGTCATGGTCACCCATATCCACCCGGACCACTACGGCCTCGCCGGACGGATCCGTGAGGCATCAGGGGCGTGGATATCGCTCCACCCGGCCGACGCCGAACTCATCCATGACCGCTACGACGAGCCCGAAGGCCTGCTCGACCGGGTGGCGACCGCACTGCGCAGGATGGGCGCTCCGGCCGATGAACTCGCGACGTTGCGCAATGCCGCCATGCCGGTACTGCCGCTTGTCGACCCCGTGGTGCCCGATCTGCTCCTCGAGGATGGGGCGCAACCAGAGGTTCCGGGTTGGGACCTGACCGCCATCTGGACGCCCGGCCACTCGCCCGGCCATCTGTGTTTCTACGAGTCGAGCCAGCAACTCATGCTCTCGGGCGATCACGTCCTGCCGCGCATCACTCCGAACATCCCGTTCCACCCCCAGGCCGGCGCGAACCCCCTGGGTGACTACCTGGCGTCGCTCGACAAGTTGGAGCCGTACGAAGTCGATGAGGTCCTGCCCGCCCACGAGTACCGCTTCGATGATCTGCGCGCCCGCCTCGAAGAACTACGACAGCACCACCGGGACCGCTTCGGCGAGGTCGTTGCCATCCTGGGCGAGGGTCCGCACAGTGCCTGGGACATTGCCTCGCACATGAAGTGGTCGCGTCCGTGGGACGACATCGCGGGGTTTATGCGTCGCGCTGCCGTGGGCGAGGCGGTGTCGCACCTGCGAGCTCTCGAGATTGACGGCGTGGTTGTGGTCCAGGACGGTGAGCCTGCGCTGTGGTCGCTCTCGGACCGGGTCGCGGGCTGAATTCTTCAGACGGCGGGCGTCGTCGTCACGCGGGAAGCGATGCGGCCAGTACGGGGACTTCGGCCAGGGACCGCAAGCCGTCATTGAGGTGGGTGCAGCAGTCCGTGGCGCGGAGCCGCTCGAGGACCTTGGTGCGCATCTCCCGAAGATCCGTCCCGGCCATCCACGAGGCGTTGGCCGCGGCGACCGGGCATTCCACGTAGGGCAGGACCCTGGGAAGAGCCTCGACTGACAGGAGAACGCCCGTGCCCGGGTCCGCCATGCCGATGATCTGATATTCGTGGATGACGACCTCGGCGCCGCCGGGGTCCCAACAGCTGTCACGGAACATGGCGTCGATCCCGATGGCCCCGTCTTCCTCCCACACGTCGATCCGACGCGCACGGCGCATCGCAACTTCCGGTTGGACCTCCACCACGTGCCAGCCGAGGGGATCTGCCGGATCGACGAGTGGTCCCGGCTCAGCCGTGTTCTGGCGCAGTCCGGAGAGGGAACCGTCGCTAAGGAGCGAGCTGGCGCCGTCGCGAAAGCCCGAGCAGATGCCGCGCATCACGCGGCGCGGTGCGTTCTCGAGACGGGTCTTGATCTGGGGGACGCGATCAGACCAACGGAGGAAGGCGAAACCGGAAATGAGGGTCGAGCCGGCCAGATCGTCGAGCAGCAGGTACAGCGGCGTTCCACCGGCGACCTCATCCGGCAACTCCGTCGCGATCGCCGCGCGAAGATTCTTGCCGGCGCAGCAGCCGACCAGCCGCTCCAGACCAACCGGCGACGGGTCAGCCTCGACCGACCGGATATCCCGTTCACGCCCCGTGACGACCCGAAGATCCGAGTGGCCCACCACGATCGGCTCACCGTCGAGCGGAGTGATGAGGTCGCGTGCCCGCCCCGTGAGATGCAGGTCGGTGCCGAGGCCCCCCGGCCAGGTCATCAGAACCGTCGACGTGCGACGGACCGACCCACGCCGGCGTTCGGGCGGCGCGACCGCCGGATCCGACGGGGGCGCTGTCAGTGAGGACGCCGGCCGGTTGGTTTCTTCGGGAGCCACGTTTTGATCGTAAACGTGACTCATGTCTCCGCACCTCTTTCGGTCTACTCTATTGGTGAAGATGCAGGTCAGAGGCGTGAAAAGAGTCTTCAGGGCGGGTAGCATCAACGGCCATGACGCCAACGGAAGTCGGCACGATGCCGCCTGCGGGCGTCGGCGCCAACGCCAAACGGGCCGCAAAGGTGGCGGATCGGATCGTGGAGGACATCACGGCGCTGGGATGGCCGGTGGGTCAGGTGCTCGGATCAGAGGCCGAACTCCTCGCGCAGTACCAGGTGAGCCGTGCCGTGTTCCGCGAAGCGGTTCGGCTCGTGGAGCACCAGCAGGTGGCGCGCACCCGGCGAGGTCCCGGTGGCGGCCTTGTCGTCACGGAGCCGAGCTTGGAGGCGGTCATCGACGCCGTCGTGCGGTACCTGCATCAGGTCGCGGCGCGGCTCGAGGAGGTCTTCGAGGCCTGCATCATTTTGGAAGGGATCGCATCGGAACTCGCATCGGAACGGTCCGGCGAGGACGAGTCGGGCGAACGACGAAACGTGGACGCTGGGAGCGCGCATGGTGATGGCGACGTGGAGTCGCCCGAGTTTCACGCGTTCGTCGCGTCGATTAGCGGCAACGCCTGCCTCGAGCTCTTTGTCAACGTCCTGAGCGCGGTGACGCAGCGGTACTCCGTCGGGCGGGAGCGAACGGGCCCCGCCGACGAAAGAGATGCGAGCCGCGCACACGCTAGGATCGCCGAGGCGATCGCGAGCGGAAACGCTCGGCTCGCCGGCAATCGAATGCGGGAGCACCTGCAGGCTGAGGCCGAATTCGTTCGCCGCCGGCGTACCACCCGCCAGCTCCTGCCGGACTCGGTGGTGCTCGGGCCGTCGACCCCGGGAAAAGGGGCCGAGATCGTCGCCGGTCACCTCAGTCGGTTCATCGTCTCCGGGAGGCTACAGCCCGGTCAACTGGTGGGTACCGAACACGAACTCATTGCGCGCGAATGCGTCAGCCGCGCTGTTCTGCGCGAGGCGGTCAGGCTCCTGGAGCATCAACAGGTTGCCCGCATGCGTCGTGGCCCCGGTGGGGGGCTCTTCGTGCTGCCGCCGGGCACGAATGCGGTCACCGATATGGCCACCATCTATCTGGCCCGGCAGGGCATGCCGCGCGGCGACGTTGCCGCGTGCCGTATCGAGGTGGAACCCATAGCGGCCTCCTTGGCGGCCCAGCGCCGCAACGACGAGGGGGCCGTGGCGTTGGAGAAGTCACTGGTCTGGGGCGAGGACGCCGGTGACGAGTGGGACGGGGCCGTCGATGATTTCCACGCTGCAGTCTCCGCAGCGGCCGCGAACAAGGTCCTCCACCTCGTCATCGTGGTGTTGATCCGCCTGAGCCGCCGGCAGGAAGGGGAGCAGTCCACCCCGAAGACACGGAGGGGGTTCAGGGCCGAGGTGCTCCTCGCTCACCAGGACATCGCGCGAGCGATTGAGAACGGGCAAGAGGATCTCGCGCGGGATCGAATGCGCAACGATCTCTGCGCACTCGGGGTCCGCTAGCCCGCCTCCCTGACACGCCCCTTCAGGCGATTCCAGGGAGCTGGTCCAGCAACCGGATCTTTCGGATGTTCTTAGCTGGCGCACACTGTTTGCACATGTCTCGGAGCGAGAGTGGTCCCGTGCGCAGACCGAGAGGGAGAGCCATCGCCGTCGGCGTCCTGTGTGCCGTGGCGGCGACGATCACGCTGTGGAGCGGGCCGCTGGAATCGGCCTCCGGTGCCCTGCACTCGGGCGCCGACGCGGGCGCGTCGGTGGCCTCGATATCGCATCCAGCCAGGTAGCGGGCTCGCCCAGGAGCGTCGCAGGAGGCGGGCCATCCCTGGCCCCGATCCGTGTCACGCTCCACTGACTCTGCGGCCGACGACCTCTTCGTGTTGGCAGGCCCATCTCTCGACGCCATACTGAGCGAGCGCGGAGACCCGGTCGGGTCATCGCAGATCGACGAGAGAGGAAGGTCGTGGCCTGATGGGCGACTCCGATACTGAGGCCGGGGCAGAGCCGGTGCTGGTCACCGAGCGGCGGGGGGCGGTCACCGTGCTCCGGCTGAACCGACCCGCGGCACGGAACTCGCTCAACCCCGAGCTGCTGACAGCGATCGGCGTCGCCATGCTGCAGGCCGAGAGTGACCCGGATGCTCGGGCGGTGGTCCTCACCGGAACGGGCGAGAAGGCGTTCTGCGCCGGCATGGATCTCCGCGCCTTCGCCGAAGGTGGCTCCCTGGGAGGGAGCAAGGAGGGCATGCAGGGCTTCGCCCGCTTCACCCAGGGGGAGATCGGGGTGCCCGTCGTCGGCGCGGCCAACGCGACCGCAGTCGCCGGTGGCTTCGAACTGCTGCTCGGCTGTGACGTGGTGGTGGCCTCCGAGACGGCGAAATTCGGTCTTCCTGAGGTCAAGCGCGGACTGTTCGCCGCCGGTGGGGGTGTGTTCGTGAGTACGCGCATCCCCCTGGCCGTGGCGCTCGAGCTGACGCTGACCGGCGATCTCGTCGACGCAACCAGGGCGCAGTCACTCGGGCTCGTCAATCAGGTGGTGCCCCCGGCCGAGGTGCTGGCGGCCGCCGTGGCCCTGGCCGAGCGGATCGCCCGGAACGGGCCCCTGGCGTTGCAGGCCACCAAGGAACTCGTGCGCACGGCGTCGACGAACCTGGACAAGGCCCGGTCGTTGGCCGCGGAGTGGCAGCCGAAGGTCTTCGGCAGCGAGGACGCCAAGGAGGGTGCGACCGCGTTCATTGAGAAGCGCGACCCGGTGTGGAAGGGACGCTGAGCGGGACCTCCCCGTCCTGAGGCCTGAGGTCAGGAGGACGCCGGCGCCGGTGGCGACGTCTCCACCGCGGCGTCCTGCGGGGCCGGTGCTTCGGGTAACAGGGGGACCGTGACCCGGGCGACGACGATGTCGCTGCGGTCACGCAGCGCCGACGAGAGAACCACGTCCAGCTGGTTGTGCAGGATCCGGTAGCGCAGCCTCGGCGGTCGGATGACCGGGATGAGGACGACGATCTGATCGTCCGGGTGCTCCGCCCTGGTGTCATCGATGAACCCGACGATCGGCTCCACGACCGAGGCGTACTCGTTGAACAGCACGCGCAACGGCACCCCCGGGTTCCATTCCCGCCACTGGTGCTCTAGATCGTCCGCGTCGTGGGTGCCCTCGTCCTGGCCTTCCAAGACGACGGTGACGGCGATCACCTCCTGGCCGAGGGACTCGGCCTCACAGAGCGCGTGCTCGGTGAGGCGCGAGATGCGGTTCACGGGCACGATGACGATGGTGTACTTGGGCTCCGGCTTGCCGGGTATTTCGTCCATCCGGAGGTCCTTGCGGGCCCGCTCGTAGTAGGCGTGGATGCGCAGGAAGAGGAAGACGAACGCCGGGATGGCGATGACGACCACCCACGCCCCCTCGGTGAACTTGGAGATGAGGAAGACGATGGTGGCGATGGCGGTGATGCACGCGCCGATGCCATTGATCGTCGCCCGCCGTCGCCAATGAGGCGGGCGGGTGCTTCGCCAGTGCACGACCAACCCGGCCTGCGACAGGGTGAAGCCGATGAAGACCCCGATGGCGAAGAGAGGGATCAGTGTGTTCGTGTTGCCTCCGACGGCGACGAGGAGGGCGCCCGCCAGGACGGCGAGCACCACGATGCCGTTCGCGAAGGTCTGTCGGTCGCCCCGGATGGTGAAGAGGTGCGGGAGGTAGTTGTCCCGGGCCACCAGGCTGGCCAGGACGGGGAGCCCACCGAAGGAGGTGTTGGCCGCCAGGGCGAGCACGACGGTGATGGTGATGGTGACGATGTAGTAGGCCCAACCCCGGCCGACCGCCATCGCCATGATCTGGCTCAGCACGGTCTGACCGGTCCGGGGGCCTATATGCCAGCGCCTGGCCAGGACGGCCAGGCCGAGCAGCATGGCCCCGAGGATGAGCCCGAGCAGCATCTCGGTCCGCTTGGCCCGGACGGTCCGGGGCTCCCGGAACAGCGGCACCCCGTTGGCGATCGCCTCCACGCCGGTCAGCGCGCTGCAGCCGGCGGAGAAGGCTTTGAGGACGAGCAGGATGGTCACCGCCTTGAGCCCCGTCGTCGGCAGCTGCGACGTCCCCGGCTGTGGCTGGTGGAGGCCGAGGGGGTGGATGAGGCCGATGGCGATGATGGCCAGGAGTCCGACGATGAAGACCATCGTGGGCAGGAGGAAGGCGCGCGCCGTCTCGCCCAGGCCGCGCAGGTTGAGCAGCATGATGAACACGAGGATCCCGAGGCACAGCGGAATGGTGGCCCCGTCGAGCCCCGGGAAGGCGGACTGGAGCCCGGCGACTCCGGCGGCGATGGAGACGGCGACGGTCAGCGTGTAGTCGACGACCAGCGACGCTGCGGCGACGAGGCTCGTGTGGGCGCCGAAGTTCGCCCGGGAGACGGCGTAGGCACCGCCGCCCATCGGATAGGCGTCGATGACCTGGCGGTAGGAGAACACCAGGATCGCCAGGAGGGCGACGATGGCGATCGTGATGGGGAGGACGAGGTGCAGGGCTCCGGCGCCCGCCACGGCCAGTACGAGGATGATCGCCTCGGGCCCGTAGGCGACCGAGGTCAGTGCGTCGAGGGAGAGGGCCGAGAGGCCCTGGACCGGCGTGATCCGCTCCTTCCCACTGCCCCGAGCCGTACGGGGCGGCCCTATCAGCAGGTTCCAGACGTTGGTTTTGGGGCCGCCGTCTGGGTCCGCCATCGCCAGGCACTCTACGGCCGGGGTCAGCCCGGTTCGGGACACCCGACGGAGCCCGACCCCTCTCCAAGGCCGTCGGGTCGCTGCGTATGATCGGTCATGGCCCCACCCTTGCGCTCCCGGCGCCGCAGGGCGGTCTGACGTGGAGCTCTGGGAGCTCGTCGCCCGCGAGTTGTGCCGCGACACCCTGGCGCAGTACAGCCACGCCGGCGACCGGTTCCTCCTCGAGGAGTTCGCCGCCGCCTTCTGTGAGGACGGCGTCCTGGAGATCCGCGGAAGCCGGCCGATCACGGGGCGCCCGGCCATCATTGAGCGGTTCGGCGGCCCGTCCACCGCGCTGAGGGCCCGTCACGCCGCACGCGAGCAGCCGGCCGGAGCCACGAGACGGGTCGTCCGTCACAACGTGACGAACATCAGGTTCGAAGCCGTTTCGCCCGAGGAGGCGACCGTCTCGAGCTACTTCACCGTCTTCACCGTGATCGGCGCCGATCACATGGGCCGGTACCGGGACAGGTTCGTCCCCGTCGGCGAGCGATGGCTCATCGCGCATCGCTACGTCTCGACGGACTGGCACACGCCCAACTCGACCTTCGGGGGACCCGCCTCGTCGTAGGGGGTCGGTGCCCTCGGGCGTGCACGGGGCGCCCTAATTGATCAGCGGGTCGCGGGGCAGGCCCAGGATGCGCTCGCCGATCTGGTTGCGCTTGATCTCCGAGGTCCCCCCGGCGATGGACATGCCTCGGTGCATCAACACCATCATCGACGTCATCGCTCCCGGTCCGTCCGTGTAGGCCGTGTCCGGTCCGCCGAGCGCGGCCATGATGGCCGCCGCCTCGTGGCCGATCTCCGACAGCACCAGCTTGGTGACGTTGCCCTCGGGACCGGGACCACCGCCGATGACGGCCCGGTGGGCGCTGCGCATGTTGAGCACCGCCATGGCCTCGGTCCGCGCGATGGAGCGACCGATGCGCCCGGCCCCGCCGGCCAGCCGCTCGGGGTGCGCGTCGAATTGCGCGAGGACCATGTCCGCCGGCATCGACATCCCACCCTGTCCGCCGCCGATGGACACGCTCTCATTGCCGAGGGTCGCCCGGGCCACCGTCCAGCCCCCGTTGACCGGGCCGACCACGTCGTCGTCGGGGACGAAGACGTCGTTGAAGAAGACCTCGTTGAACTCCGAGTGGCCGGTCACCATCTGGAGCGGCCGCACTTCGACGCCGTCGGCGTGCATGTCGATCACCATGGTGGTGATCCCTTCGTGCTTGGGCACGTCGGGGTCGGTGCGGATGGTCGCCAGCCCGTAGCTGGCGTAGTGGGCGCCGCTGGTCCACACCTTCTGGCCGTTGACGAGCCACCCGCCGTCGACCCGGGTGCCCCGCGTCTTGACGCCGGCGGCGTCGCTGCCGGCGTCGGGTTCGCTGAAGAGCTGGCACCAGATGACGTCCTGGCGCAGTGCCGGCATGACCCAGCGGGCCACCTGGTCCTCGGTCGCGTGCTGCACCAGGGTCAGGATCACCCAGCCGGTGATGGCGTACTGCGGACGGGCGACACCGGCGGCCTTGAACTCCTGCTCAATGACGAGCTGCTCCACGGCGCCGGCGTCGCGGCCCCATGGCCTGGGCCAGTGCGGCATGACGTACCCGGTCTCGATCATGGCCGCACGTTGCCCGGCGGCGTCGAGCCCCTTCACGCGATCGGCGAACGCCCGCACCTCGTCGCGCATCGGCTCGGCCTCGGGCGGCAGGTCGATGGTGCGCACGCGCCGTGCGCCGGCGCGCACCAGGTCGGTGACGTCCACCGCCGCCGCCTCGGCGTCCACCACCGCCTCGAGCGCGGTGGCCCGGCGGAGATACAGGTGGGCGTCGTGCTCCCAGGTGAACCCGATGCCGCCGTGCACCTGGATGTTGAGCTGCGCGCACTCGTCGGCGGCCGCCAGCGCGAGGGTGGACGCCATCGCCGCGGCGAGCGACAGCTGGTCGCCGCCTTCCTCGGCGGCGCGGGCGGCGTCCCAGACGGCCGCGGTGGCCAGCTCGGCGGCCACGAGCATGTTGGCGCAGTGGTGCTTGACCGCCTCGAACGTGGCGATGGGCCGGCCGAACTGCACGCGCACCTTGGCATAGGCGGCCGCCTGCTCGGTGCACTCGGTGGCGACCCCCGTCGCCTCGGCAGCGGTGATGAGGCGGGCCAGGTTGGCCAGCACCCGCCGCCCGCCCGCGATGACACGCGCCGGCGCGCCGTCGAGGGTGACGCGCGCGGTGCGCCGGGTGGGGTCGAGATTGCCCGGCACCTCGACGGTGACGCCGCCCCCCGATGTCTCGACGACGATGACATCGTCGCCCGCGGGGAGGACGAGCACATGGGCGAGGCCGCCGCCGAGCACCGCCGGAGCCGTCCCGACGGCCGCGCCCTCGGACACGGTGACGTCGGACGTGAGCGCGACGCCGCCGAAGACGGTGCCGTCCGCCAGGCCCGGCACGAGCCGCGCCGCCAACTCGTCGGGTGCGGCGGCGTCCAGGAAGGCGCTGGTGATCACGGTCGGCACGAAGGGCCCCGGCGCGACGGCCCGGCCGAGCTCCTCGACGACCACGACGAGCTCGGGCATACCGAAGCCCGAGCCACCCCGGTCTTCGGGCAGGTGGAGACCCAGCCAGCCCAGGGAGGCCAGGTCGGCCCAGAAGGACGGGAGCACCTCGGTCTCTGCCCGGAGCAGGGCCCGGGCAGCCCCTCGGGAATCGCGTTTGGCCAGGAAATCCGAGGCCGTCTGACCCAGGGCGCGGTGGTCTTCGGTGAGAGCGATCGACATGTCTAAACAGTATCCTCTATTGTGAGCCTGGACCAGACGGCCCCCGGAGGGGCCGGATCTTGAAGCTGGGCGTGACGGTAGGGGCGGCGGACGACCCTGACAAGTTCGCCGCCGGAGCCGAGAGGTTCGCGGCTAGACCGTGGACTCGTGCCGAGGGACATCAGGGAACTGCGCGACGACCCGGTGGCGTACGCCGCCGAGCTGCGTCGGCGGTGGGGCGGACTCTTGAGCTACCGGTACCTCGGCCGGTCCTGGTCGTCGATGGATCTCGGTCCCACCGACGACACGGTCACCCTCCGCCGCGACATGCGGAACCCGAGTGGCGGGATCCTCCTGGCCGTACTCGGGATCGCCTCGCCCGAGGGCGGTGGCCGGTCCGACCTCGAGGCAGTGCCGAACCCGGTCATCCACTCCTGCCAGGTCCTCGATCCGGGACACGACGTCCGGCGCATCGAGGTGGTGTCCGAGGTCCTCAAGCAGGGTCGCCAGATGGGATACAGCCGCTCGCGCATCGTCGACGCGGACGAGCCGAGCCGGGTCCTCGCGCTGACGGCGGGCCAGGGGATCAGCATCGGCGTGCCCCCGGCCGGGCTCGAGAGGATGCCGGTCGAGCCGATCGTCGTTGAGGACGGTCCGGCCCTGCCGCCGCTCTGGCAGGTCTTCGGGGGTGAACGTCGTCCGGACGGTCACTGGGTGCTGCCGGTGCTCTCGCCGGAGTTCGCCTCGCCCGATGCCGCGCTGCACCTCGGACCCCAGTTCGTCCTCCTGGAAACAGCGGCGTTCGATCTGGCGGCCGAGGCCGCCGGTACCGACCGTGTGCAGGCGACCTCCTCCCACGTGATGTTCCTCGCCCGGGGGAAGGTCGGTCCGTTCCGAGCCGATGCCGAGCCACTCGTTGGGTCCGACGGAGTGACCGCGGTGCGGATCCTCCTCCACGACGAAGGCGACGGAGACCGCGCCGTCACCGCCGCCTCGTACCAGTTCCGCGTCGGGGCCTAGTCGGCCTCCGTGTCCGGCGCCCCCGCGGCCCCCAGCATGTCGGCCGCCGATCCGGGGAGCAGGAGCTGCTCCTGGTAGAGGGTGGCGCCGAGCCGACCATGACGGTCCCGTATGGAGCCGTGGTACGCACCGCGCGCGCTGCGAGCCTTGACCGGGCGCAGGTCGACCAGCACCCAGTCGTCGGCCCGGATGTCCTCCTGGAACCAGACGGAATGGTCGATGGACGGCCCGCCCCGACCGATCAGCGACCGATCCTGCTGACCGAATCCCGTGCCGAGATCGGACAGGAACGTCAGCGCGGCCCGATGCAACAGCGGGTCGTCACCCAGCCCCGTGGTAGCGCGGGCCCAGACGCAATCGCTGAACACGCCCCGCAAGAAGTCGGTCGGGGTTACTTCGCGGACTTCGAGCAGGGTGCTCCAGGCCTTGGCGGGCGTGTCGTCGGGATCGGGCGCATCCCGGCGGGGCGCGTCGTCGAAGCTGGCGCTCTCGCGCTCTTCATGGAAGGACGTGACCATCGAGAAGATGACCTCACCGTCCTGCACGGCGACGACGTGGCGCGCCGAGAACGACCGCCCATCGCGGTCGCGGTCGACCTCCAGGACGACGGGCAGGTCGGCGCGGCCGGCGCGGAGGAAGTAACCGTGGAACGAATGGGGAAGGCGGCCTGGTTCGACGGTCGCCGCGGCCGCCAGGAGGCACTGGGCGGCGACCTGCCCCCCGTAGAGGGTCCGGCGCAGGCCGTAGTTGGCGTTGCGGCCGCGGAAGAGGTCGCGGTCGACGCGCTCGAGGACGAGGAGCGATGCCAGGTCGTCGGCCAGCTCGAGCGCCATCAGGACGCCGGACCCGACTGGTCGCGTACCGCCCGCACCCAGTCCGCCCACGTCTCGATGCGCCTCCAGAACAACTCGCGGGTCCCCGCGAAGTTGTGCATGTGCGCCATGCGCGGGCAGACGAAGAAGTCGACGCTCTGGGCCGACTCGTACGCCCGCGGCTCACCCCGGGGGTCGACGAGGACGTCACGTTCGCCCAACGCGACGAGGACGGGACAGCGGATGGCGGCCGCCTCCGCCAGCGTCGAGCCCGGCGCGAGGCACCACAGCACTGCCGTGGCCGGGATGGTGGCGGATCCCCACGGAGGCAGGTCGTCGTGGCGGGCCGGGTAGTCCTCCAGGTCCCGCCGCACCACCGAGGGATCGACGTCGTCGTAGTGGAAGCCCCAGGCCATCGGCAGCGTGTGCGCCGGGGCGTCTTCGGCGCCGGCGATCTGGGCGAGCGCCGGCCCGTTGGTGACGACGGCGTCGGACAGCTGCGTGTCGCGCGGCACCCAAGGGAGGGGGAGCGGCGGCAGGCCCGGCGCCGTCGGCGGCTGCGTGCGCAGCGGGCTGTAGCCGAGCACGGCGACACCGTCGTAGCCGTGATGCCGACCCTGTTGCACGACGGTGAATGCACCGCCCATGGACTGACCGATGCCGATGGTAAGGGCGACGGGGATGGGGGCGAGCTGGTCGATCAGGGTGCCCGCCGCCAGCTTCTGCCGCACCTCGGTCTCGGCGGCCTGACTGGCCTCGATGACCGGCGCGAACGAGAGGCGTTCGGGATCGTGCAGCGAGCTGTCGCCCACACCCAGGTGGTCGACGGAGACGAAGATCCAGCCGCGCGCCGCATGCCAGTCGGCCTGGGCACCGCTTCCGGGCCCTGGGAGATCCTCGGTGTAGTAGCCGCGCCCGTACCCCGCGCCCGGCTTTGCGAAGCACACGACCGGGTCGGGTGGAGGCGCGTCGGGCGCCGTTATCGTGAGGGCGATGTGCGCGGGCTCACCGAGGCCGGCGGCTTCGGTGACGTCGAGACGGAGGTCGACCGATCGTGTCGGCACCCGCCCTCCTGTCCTCCTGCCCGTCGCCCGGCGTCCGCGGGCCGCTTATTTCGGTGCGAAGTGTTGGCCGGCGTCCAGTCGGATGCACGAGCCGTTGAGCATCGGGTTCTCCACGATCGCCACGGCGAGCCTGGCGTACTCCTCCGGCCGTCCCATCCGCTTGGGGAACGCCGCGTCCTTGGTCAGGGCCGCGGCGAACTCCCCGGGGATGCCCTCGGTGAGGCCGGTGCTGAACAGGCTGGGCGCGATGGCGACCGTGCGGATCCCCAGGCTGCCCAGGTCGCGGGCCATCGTCAGCATCATCCCGGCGATGCCGGCCTTGGCGGCCGAGTAGGCGACCTGGCCGATCTGGCCTTCGAAGGCGGCGATGGAGGCGGTGTCGATGACGACCCCACGCTCCTCGTCCTCGGGCTCGTTGGTCGACATGTGCCAGGCCTCGAGCCGGTTGAGGTTGAACGTGCCGATCAGGTTCAGCTCGATGGTGCGCCGAAAGTCCTCAATCGGGTGCGGGCCGTCCTTGCTCAGGGTCCGCTTCCCGATGCCGCCGCCGGCGGTGTTGACTGCGATGTGCAGTCCGCCCAGGGCGGCAACCGCATCGGCCAGTGCGCTCTCCACCTGGGCGTCGTCCAGCACGTCGACCTCGTGGAACGTGCCGCCGAGGCCTTTGGCCACTTCGGCTCCGGCTGAGGCCGGCAGGTCGAGGATGGCCACGTCGGCACCCTTCTCCACCAGGAGCTCGGCTGAGGCCTTGGCCATGCCCGACGCTCCGCCGACGATGACGGCCTTCTTGCCCTTGATCTCCACGGCGTGCATCCTCTCTCTGTCCCGATGACGCCTGTGCTGCTGGCGTCTCTGCCCTTCTGCTGCGTCCCGCTGTCCGCGAGCGCGTCTTTGTGATGCTGTCGGCCCGGTACCTAGGGCCGCAAACCGGGGAGAAGAGTGTACTGTTCTTCCCCGGCCATGCGGACCGTCGCCGGACCGTGACCCCGTCCTGGAGGGAAAACATGCAACGCGAAGCCATCCTTTTCGACGTCGCCGACAACATAGCCACGATCACGCTGAACCGGCCGGAGAGCCTGAACTCCTTCAACAGCGCCATGGCCGAGGACATGCAGTGGGCGTGGGAAACGGTCCGCGACCGCGACGACATCTGCTGCGTGGTGCTCCAGGCGAACGGTGAGCGCGCGTTCTGCACGGGCCTCGACCTGGCCGATGGAAGTCCTTGGTTCATGAAGGACAATGACTGGAACAGCTTCGACCCGGGTGTCACCCTGGGGCCGAAGCTGCACCACAACGTGTGGAAGCCCGTGGTGACGGCGGTCCACGGATTCTGTGCGGGTGGGGCGCAGTACTTCTTGAACGAGTCCGACATCGTCATCTGCTCGGAGGACGCTGCTGTTCTTCGACCCTCATGCCAACGTGGGGATCGTGAGCGCGCTCGAGCCCATCGGGATGCTCCACCGGGGCGTGCCGCTTGGCGACGTGCTGCGATGGGCGCTCATGGGGAACGAGGAGCGCATCACCGCCGAGACGGCCCTTCGCCTGGGTCTCGTGACCGAGATCGTACCCCGCGAGGCACTGCGCGAGCGGGCGCGGGAGATCGCGTCGTCCATCGCCCAGCGCAGCCCCAAGGCGATCCAGGGCACGATCCGGGCCATCTGGGAGTCCTTGGACATGACCCGGACGCCGGCCCTGCAGAACGGGTTCTCCTACACGCTGATCGGCAACTTCCCGTCCAACCCGCCGACGCCCCGCGACAAGTCGGAGACCCGGTACCGCTAGGCAACTCCGCTCGCCGAACCGATCGACGACCCAACCGTCGTCCGCTAGGTCGAACCCGCGGAGACAGCGGCGGCCGCTTCGAGATACGGCCACGCGACGTCGGGAGGCAGCCCGCCGACCAGTGGTTGCAGGTTCAGGGGGAACCCGGTGCTTAGCATCGTGCGCGCCTCGGCCGGAGTGACAATTTCGATACGCGCCCTTCTCTTGGGCCAACTCGGCGACGCTGGATGCCCGGGAGATCGATGCGGTGCCGGTGCGAGAACTGTTCCAAGCCGAATAGCTCGCCGAGTCGCGCAGGAGGTACTCCCCGATGTCGTGCCAGGCCCGCTCGGGGTCGTCAGCGACGAAGACGGTGAGCGGCACTCCCGATGGTGCGAAGAAGCAGCCCGGAGCCGACTCCCCGCCCTCGGCGCGATAGGCCTCCTCCAGCGTCGCGTCGTGCGTCTCCGCCATGAACAGCATGCCGAGCCGCGCCGCCCGCCGCGCCGCCGCCTCGCTGCCACCGCCGTAGGCCAGCAGAGGTCCGCCGGGCGTGAACGGGGGCGGCGTCACCCGGACCGGACGTCCATCAACCTCCACCTCCTCGCCCGCCCACAGGCGGCGGAGCAGTCCGATGCGATCCTCGACCAACGCGGCGCGCTGCTTCGGGTCGACGTCGAACATGGCGAATTCCTCCGGCCGATACCCAATCCCGATGACGTAGGACACGCGGCCACGGCTGATCAGGTCGACGACGGCGAGATCCTCGGCGAGCTTCACAGGTTCGTAGAGGGCGAGGAGCAGAGCGGCGACCGAGATTGGCAGCGCCTGGGTCCTCGCAGCGACCGCGGCCGCGATCGGGATGGGAGAGGGGAGATAGCCGTCGTCGGCGCCGTGGTGCTGACTAAAGACGGCAGTGAGCGCGCCCCGGCCCTCCGCCCAGGCGCACATGTCGATCGCCGCTGCGTACAGCGCAGCGCGGGCCTCGGGATCGCCGGTGGCTGACCGCATCCCGAATCGCATCATAAACATGGCAGATACGTACCATCCGCCGCCTGGACGCTCAAGTAGCGGTCCCGGTCGACGCGTCCGGGAGCGCCGTCTGTCTGCAGTCCCGAGACGGCCTACCGTGAGGGGCGATCCCACATTGGGGAAGCCAGATGGAGTCGGGCAGGACGCCCAGACTGGGAAGGATGCCAGTGGCCAGCATACGACAGACAGACTTCAATGAGATCCCGGGAGCCGCGCCGGATGTCATGCGGGACTATGACCTCGCGACCCTCGGTTATACGGAGACGGAATTCAGCCTCCAGGGGTCAGCGACCTCGTACGAGCTGCAGGGTGATCGGGGAGAAGACGGTCACTGGGACGTCACGCCGGGCGCCGAAGCGCCATTCCGGACGCGGTTCGTCGTGCGTCGGCCGGTAGATCCGGACCGGTTCAGCGGCACGGTCGTGGTGGAGTGGCACAACGTCTCGGCGGGCATCGATGCCGCTCCGGAGTGGGGGTTCTTCCATCGTCACCTTGCCGCACATGGCCACGCCTGGGTCGGTGTGTCGGCCCAGAAGGTCGGGATTGACGGCGGGGGCTTCGTGGAGAGCATCCACCTCAAGCTCCTGGCGCCGGAGCGTTACAGCGAGCTCGAACACCCGGGGGACGCGTGGTCGTTCGACATCTTCACCCAGGTCGGCTCGCTGCTGCGAGGTCCGGTCGACCCGAGCCCGCTCGGTGGTCTGGTACCCCGGCAGATCCTCGCAGCAGGTGAGTCACAGTCTGCGGCCTGCCTGGTGACGTACATCAACGCCATCGATCCCCACGCCCGGCTCTTCGACGGGTTCTTCGTGCACGGGCGTCCCGGCGTCGGTGTGTCGATTGACGGTGTGTTCATCCCCTCTGCCCGGGGCGAGCGCATCGAGGAGACACGACGCGCTATCTCGTCAAAGGGTGAGCGCATCCGAGAGGACGCGCGCACGCCCGTGCTCGTGCTCCAGAGCGAAACCGACGTAATCTTGCTCGGGGGCGGGCTTGCCAAGCAGCCCGACTCCCAGAACATCCGAGTCTGGGAGATGGCGGGCGCCGCTCACGCCGACACCTACACCATCAGCGCGGGGCGTCACGACGACGGAACCTTGAGCCACGAGCGGATTGCCGAACTTTTGCGCCCGACGAGAAACCTGGTGATCGGCACCACGGACTCGCCCATCAATGCGGGCCCGCAGCAGCACTATGTCGCCCAGGCCGCGTTGGCCCACCTGGCGCGTTGGACCTCCGGCGGCGAGCCGCCACCGGAGGCGCCGCGACTGGATGTCGACGCCCAGGGAACCGGCTTCCTCCTTGACGAGAACGGCCTGGCGCGGGGTGGCATTCGCACACCGTGGGTGGAGGCACCCACCGCGGTCATGTCGGGTCTCGGCCAGAGCGGTGAGTCCTTCGCCATGCTCTTCGGCCGTACGGAGCCCTACACCGATTCCACGTTGTCGGCACTCTACACCGGCGGCAAGGAGGAATACCTCGAGCGCTTCGAGGTCTCCCTCGATGCGGCCATCGCCGCCGGTTTCTTGTTGCGCGATGACCGCACCGAGATTCTCGGGGTGGCGGCGGCCTCCTATCCGCTCGTCGTGGCGGGCTGAGCGCCAAAAGACGTTCACCACCCGTTGAGAGTTGCACGTCCGAAATCCTGCCTGGGAGCCTGAGCTGAGCTCTACGTTCGAAGCGGGTCCCGAGCCGTGCCTTCCCGTGGCGCAGTCGGTCGACCGATCCCGCTGAGGACGCTCTGATAGGCTGGAAAAGAGGATCCTCTTTTGCCCTTGGGGAGGGTTAATTGAACAGGCGGTCGGAGACACCGGTTCAGGCGTGACGCAGCTGGTCCCACCACCGATGCTGCGCTGCGAAGGCCTGCGAAAGAAGTACGGCGACCGTCAGGCCGTCGACGGGGTGTCCTTCTGCATCGGGGAGAGCGAGTGCTATGGCCTGCTCGGCCCGAACGGTGCCGGGAAGACCACCACCATCTCCATGCTCTGCGGCTTGACCATTGCGGACGAGGGGGATGTCTCGGTCGCCGGCTTCGAGGGCGGCACGCTCGAGGCCAAGGCTGCGATCGGTTTCGTCCCGCAGGATCTCGCCCTCTACCCGGATCTCTCAGCCGTGGAGAACCTCACGTTCTTCGGCCAGCTCTACGGGCTGGCGGGGAAGGAACTGCAGACCCGCATCAGCGAGACGCTCGAGTTGGTGGGACTGTCCGATCGCGGGAAGGACCGCATCAGCACGTACTCGGGCGGCATGAAACGGCGGGCCAACATGGCGGCGGGCCTGCTGCACCGGCCGAAGTTGCTGGTCCTCGACGAGCCCACGGTGGGCGTCGACCCGCAGAGCCGCAACGCCATCCTCGAGACCGTCGGGCGGCTCGGGATCGCTGTCCTCTACACGACGCACTACATGGAGGAAGCATCCAAGCTGTGCGATCGGATCGGCATCATCGATGACGGTCACCTCATTGCGGAGGGCACGGCCGATGCGCTGATCGCCACGCATGGCGGGCGGGACAAGGTGCATCTGGCCTGCGACGCCGCTGCCTTCGACGAGCTGGCCGCTGCCTGTCGTGAGCTCGACAACAACATCCACGACGTGCGCGAGGTCGACGGCCACCTTGAACTGACCACGGACCACGGACCAGCCATCCTCTCGGCCGTGGTCGCCGTTGCCTCGCGGCACGGCGTCGATCTCACCGGTGTCGAGGTGCGTTCCCCCAACCTCGAGGATGTCTTCTTGGGGCTGACTGGGAAAGAGCTGCGCGATTGATCCGCGTCATCGCGCTGAACGAGCTCCGCCGCCGTCTACGCGATCGCTCCGTCCTGATCGGGTGTCTCGCCGCGCCGCTCCTGATGTCGGCCGTCCTAGGCTCCCGTTTGCCGGCAGTGGCTCCGCGCAAGCGGTGCGGGTCGGCGTCTCGGGTGCGTCGCCGCAGCTCACGGCCGCCGGTGTCCACGCCAGCCAGCCGCCGCCCGACGTCACCGCCGTCTCCATGCCCAACGAGCAAGCGGTCGGGACCGCGGTTGCCAACGGGAGCCTGGACAGCGGGGTGGCGGTGCTACCGGGGCAGATGCGCCCGGGCAGCCTGCTCGTCCTGGTCGTCGATCCGGGTGCCACCCACACCCGGATTCAACGTGGTGAGAAGGAGCCGGTCACGGCGCGGCAGGTATCAACGCACAGACCAAAGTGGCCCAGAACGTGGTGATACCCCTCTCGGGCGGTCTGACGTCCACCTGCAACGGCACTGCCATCCCGTTGTTGGAGTCCGTCTGCTCGTCGTCGGCGGCGATCGGCGTCGTGCAGTCCGGGAAGGCAGGCAAGGCCACCGCCATCAAGGTGTACAACCCAACGCCCCTGTTCTAGGGCTTAGACGGCGGCCGGCCACAGGGACTCCGGTTCCCGTCCCTTCGTCTCTGGGAGTAGCCAGAAGAGCGCGGCCGCGGCCACCATCGGCAGGAACGTCACGTCGGCCGCCAACCCGAAGCGGTTGTCAACATCGGCGACGGCCCCGAACACCACGAGACCGCAGACGGCGCCGACGGCGCCGGCCGTCACCGACCACCCGGTCACCGACGCCCGGACGGACGTCGGGAAGAGCTCGGTGAGCAAGGCACCGAGCGATGGCGAGAAGAGCCCACCGCTCAGCGCGCCCAGGATGTACCCGGCGACCAGCGTGCTCTTTGCGCCCGAGTAGGCGAACGCTGGCGTCAGCGCGATCGCGACCATGGCCGCGCTGCACGTCGGTCGCCGGCCGATCCGATCGCCCAGCCACCGGCCTACCAACAGGCCGAGCCCTCCCGAGACCCCGGCGGCCACGACCATCAGCGCCGATACGTAGCCGGCCAGATGCAAGACGTCCTGTGCGTACAGGAACACGAAGCTGGTGGCCGGACCCGTGACGATGGAGATCGCGAAGAAGATAGAGCACAGGATGACCACCCGCCGCCGATACCGGGGGCCGACCGCACCCAGGACGGGGGTCGGATGGTCCGCGGCGGCCTGCGCCACCATGAACCGGGCGGGTTCCTCGACCCAGCTGCGCAGCGCGTACACGACGGCGAGGGGCACGAGTGCAAGCGCGAAGATCCCCCGAAACCCCAGCACCCCGGCCGCGAGACTGTGAATGACGGCCGAGAGCCCCGCCCCTGCCGCGTAGCCAGCTGCGATGAGGGCGATGGCGGCTGTTCGGTCGCGAGTTCCGGTCTCCTCCGCTGCCATCACCTCAGCCAGCGCGTTCGTGGCGCTCAGCAGCGGGCGCCCGAAAGCGAAGATGACGACGAACCACCAGTAGCCCGGACTGGCCGCGGCAGCGGCAGTCAGTGCCAGGCCGGCCATCGTGACGGCCAGGATCACGCGGCGGCGCCCAAAATGGTCCGCAATCCCGATTAGGGGGAGGCTGCCCAACGAGGCGATGCGGATGATTGCGAGGCCCACGCCGATGCTGGTTCCGGACAGCCCGACTTTGTCGGCGATCGATCCACCTGGCGCAACGTGACCGAGCTGCGTCGACACGTCCCCCAACGCGGCCACCACGCCGAATTGGCCGAAGCCTGAGGCGAGCGCGGTGATGGCCACGGCCACGATCGCGCGGTCGGACCACCGGTGCAGCCGCAGCCGGCCGGCGGCATCGGTCGGCTCCCCGGCGGGGAGCGCCGTCACCTAGGGTGCGGCCACCGCCGACCCCAAGAAGCCGGCATTGCCGTAGCTGAAGACCCCGTCGTGGGATGCCACGAGCCAGTATCCCCCGCCGTCGGGGGTGGCCGCCATGCCCACGACGGGTTTGGTGAGCGCCGTGCCCCCCGGCGACCCCAAGAAGCCCGCATTGCCGTAGCTGAAGACCCCGCCGTCGGAGGCTATCGACGAGCCAAAACCTGCAATGTCACGTCGTCCGACCGGGTGCGCGTCCCTCGCGGCGCATCACTGGCAACAATGAGCGTTCAGGTCCGACAGCGCACTGCTCATCATGGATGTCCAGAACTCAATCGTGGAGCGGTTCGCCGACGCGGCCTCGCCGTTGCTGGTAGGCCGGGCCGCGCCGCTGCAGTTGCGTATCGGGCCTGGAATACTCAGCGGGTGCGTCTGTCGGACAGCGAGTGCTGGACCAGGGTTCGGGCCGCTGACCACGGTGTCCTGTGCACCACGGGCGCGCGCCAGACGATCGACGCCGTTCCTGTGTGTTTCGCCGTCCTCGCGAAGGTGATCGTCACTCCCATTGATCGCGTCAAGCCGAAGACCACGACGGACCTGGGTCGACTCAAGAACCTCGAGCGGGATGCCACGGCGACTCTGCTCTGTGATCATTGGAACCGACAGGACTGGTCACAATTGTGGTGGGTGCGGGTGCACCTCGTGAGTCGACCGGGCCACGACGTCAGCGACCCGTTGCTCGAGGAGTGCGAAGGTGCGTTGCGTGACAAATACACCCAGTACCGCGATGCAGATTTCGCTGAGCTCGTGGTCTTCGACGTGAAGTCGCTGCTCGGCTGGGCTGCCGTCAGCACTCAGGCCGGAAAGGCCGACCCGCTCATGTAGGCGGACTTCGCGGCATTGATGCCGTTGCGGTACTGCTCGGCCGGCCCGTACAGGAGGATGCTGCCGTGCCCGATCACCATTGCCTCGTCGGCGACCTCGAGCGCCAGCTGCACGTGCTGCTCGACCATGATCACCGAGGCTCCGTGCTCGTCGACGACCCGGCGGATGACGGCATCAGCGCTTCCACGGCCACCGGTGCGAGTCCCATCGACATCTCGTCGATCAAGAGCAGCCTTGGGGCCTGTACCAGAGCGCGTGCAATAGCCAGCATCTGCCCCCCGCACGGGTCCGGCGGGCACGCCGAGCCGACTTACGGCGCCCCGCTTACCCCTTCGAGCTCTCGGCGAGCTCGTCCCGCAGCACCCGCCGGAGGAGCTTCCCGGTCTGCGAGTACGGCAGCTCGTCCCGGAACTCGATGACCCCGGGCGTCTTCGTGGAGCGCAACCGTTCGCGCACCCAGCCCTGCAGCTCGGCCCCGGTGGCCGACCCGCCGGGGTGCAGGACCACGACGGCGGCGACCGCCTCTCCCCACTCGGGGTCGGGGATGCCGATGACCGCGGCCTCGGCGACGGCGGCGTGTGCCATGAGCACCTCCTCCACCTCGCCCGGCGAGATGTTCTCGGCGCCCCGCACGATCACATCGTCGAGCCGGCCGTCGACGTAGAGGAAGCCGTGCTCGTCGAACCATCCCGCGTCCCGCGTGCGGAACCAGCCGTCGTCGGTGAGGGTGTTGTTCCCCACGTACTCGCCGGCCACCTGTTCGCCGCGCACCCAGATCTCGCCCTTCTCTCCTTGTGGGAGGGCGACCTCGTCCAACCCCCGGACCTCGACCTCGAGGGACGGGAGGGGACGGCCCACGGACCCCAGCCGCGCCCGACGGCCGCGTCGTCACTGGCGAAGGCCTCGCGGTGGTCGTCCGGTGTCAGCATCGCGATGGTCGAGCTGGTCTCGGTCAGCCCGTAGGCATTGACCAGGTCGACGTGCGGCATGTCCCGCAGCGTCCGCTCCACGAGCTCGAGCGGCATGCGCCCGCCGCCGTAGGAGAGGTGGCGCAGCGCGGGCAGTTCGACGCCGCTTTCCTCGACGGCTTGCAGAATCCGTCCGAGCATCGTCGGCACCACCATGGCGTGGGTGATGCGCTCTTCGCCAGCTTGGCGGACCCACTCTGCCGCGTCGAAGGCGGGCAGGTACATGATCCGGCGTCCGGCGTAGAGCGAGCTCAGCACCGCCGCGATCCCTGCGATGTGGTACGGCGGCACGCAGATCAGCTGCGCTTCGGTCGGCTCGCACCCGAGGAACTCGACGCTCGAGATGATGTAGGAGACGAGATGCCGGTGCCGCAGCACCGCGGCCTTCGGGTCCGACGTCGTCCCGCTGGTGAAGAGCAGCACGCCGATGTCCTCGGGGTCGACGAAGGGATGTTCCCCCGTCACCGGCTCGTCGATGGCGGCCGAGAAGTCTGCCTTGGTGATCACGTGCTCGGCGCCACAGGCTCCCAGGCGGGCAACCTCGTCGTCGTCCGCAATCATGAGACCACCGGCGACGCGTCCGAGGATCCCTCGTAATTGTTCGTCCGGTGCCCGGTAGTTGATCGGGGAGAACGGCAGGCCGGCCAGTGCGGCGCCGAACAGGGCCACCGGGAGCACATCGGAGTTCAACCCGAAATAGCCGACGACCTCGGTCCCGCTCTTCTCGAAGTAGACGGCGGCGCGCCTCGAGCCCTCGAGGAGCTCTGCCGCGGTGAAGCCACCGTCGTGAGAACCGAGGACGACCCGCCCGGGGTCGCCTTCCGCTGCCATCTCCAGCAGCATGGCGATGTTCACGAGGGCACGGCCCCTCAGTCCGAGGCGGGCAGGGGCTTGGCGCCCTTGACGGCGAGGATGGTCTCGCCGACGGAAATGGAGCCCTCGCCTGCCTTCGTGCACAGGAGCTCCAGGCCGAGCTCGTCATCGCTGTAGCGCTTGCCCAACTGGGTCCCGCCATCGAAACCCGCTTCGACGCTCAGGTGCACGGGCTCGGCGTCGATCGGCACGAAGGGGTGGCCTCCACAGCGCAGGTCGACGGGTTCGGCAGGGGCGCGGACGACCACGACCTCGCAGGCATCGGTCGCACTGCGCAGTCTCGCTCCTGCCTTCAATTGGATAGCCACCGCGGTCCTTCCATGTTGTCGATGTTGTCGATCCGTTGTTGCCTGAACCTCTCGGGAGGCCAAGGGGATCCTATTCTGCCCCCGTCTCGTGCTCCGCATCGAGGCGGAGGTCCCTTCCGGTGGCCTGCCCGCGGCAACCGCGCCTGAGGTGCGCATTTGCGTGGGAGACTGAGGGCGGGGAGCGGAGGAGGACGGATGGACAACGCCGCGGGGTGGCGGCAAGACCCCCAGCGTGAGGATCAGGAGCGCTATTGGTCCGGGTCAGACTGGACCGAGCGCGTGCGGCCAGCCGGGAAAGCGGGTTCGCCCCGCCTCCCGGAGCACGTGCCCGAACTCCACCGGGCCTTCGCCGCAGCGACCGCCGACATCGAGGTGATCGAAGAGCGGCTCTCGACGCTCTTCGACCGCACGGAAGGCACGCGGCGCCCGGGCTCGTCCCCGGTGCCCCCGTCACGGGATCCCGACGAGGACGAGATCATCGAGCTCGTCGAAGAGGAGCCGATCCACGAAGAGTTCGCCGCCTCCTCGGGCCAGGAAGACGACACTGAAGAGAAGGGCGCGTTCGCGGAGCTCGACGCCGCCCTCGCCGCAGAGGAACCGGAGGAGTCGACGCGCGGGTTCTTCCGTCACCGGTCCTAGCGCCCAGCCCGCCCGGCACGTCCACCGCTACGAGGAGTCCCGCACCCGCCGGGCCAGCCTGCCCCACCGCTCGAACGCCTCGGCATCTCGCACGACATCGGACCCGGTGAAGTAGCTCACGACCCTGGTGGCGAGGCCCCCGTACTTGGCGACGATCTTGTCGGCGATGTCGTCCCACGTTCCCTCCGTGATGAAGTTCCCCAGGAGGTCGTCGTCGATCTGCGCCGCCATCCCCGGAATGTCACCCGCTCGTTGCCGCTCGCGGATCAGGTCGGTCGTATCCTCGCGGTCGAGTTGTTCGAAGATGAACGCGTAGTTGGGCGTCGATCCGTAGAAGGCGACCTGCACGCGCGCCATCTCACGCCACCTCGCACGTTCCACGTCGGTGTCGCCGACCACGAGAAAGGCGGGGACGATGATCTCGAGGTCCTCGACACGGCGCCCGGAGCGGTCGGCGCCCGCCTCCAGGTTGGGCAGCACGGTCTCGCGCAGGTAGGTGGGCGTGTTCAGGGGGTGGACGTGGACGCCGTCCGCCACTTCCGCGGCCATGCGGAGCATCCAGGGGTTGACCGCGGCGACGTCGACGGGTGGGTCCGCGCACGCGATGGCGCCCGGCGCCCAGGTGGGCGGGAGCAGGGAGAGGTTGTAGAACTCGCCCTCCACGGCCAGTGGCGCGCCGTTGCGGAAGGACTCGAAGATCTGCTTCACGGCGAGGACGTACTCGCGCAGGCGTGGTCCCGGATGGTCGAAGACCGAGCCGTAGCGGCGCTCGATATGAGCCCGCACCTGTGCACCCAGTCCCAGCCGGAAGCGGCCCCCGCTGGCTTCTGCCAACTCCCAGGCCGTGGCCGCGGTCACCATCGGGCTCCGCGGGAAGGCCACGGCGATCCCGGTCAGCACGTCGATGTCGGCCGCCGCCACGAGCGCACCGCAGGTGAGATACGCGGTGCGTCCCGCCTCGGTCACGACCAGGCCGGACAGTCCGGCTTCAGCGGCCTGTCGCCCGAGCGCGGCCGCCTGACGGAGGGGCTGGGCCGGCAGCATGGCGTCGAACTTCAGAGCCAACGAACCGCCAGCCCGCTCACGCCGTCAACGGAGCCGTCGGCCGGCCGCCCCGCCGCGCCGGCACCCAGTCGTTGACCGTCGGGAAGTACTCCTCCGAGTGGTCGACCGTCCCCGCCGCCGCGTAGTGGTACACCATGGCGGCCCGGATGCCGCCGGACTCGTTGTCCCTCGAGCAGTGCATCAGGTGGCTGTCGAAGACCAGCAGGTCGCCCGGGTCCATCAGCACCGGCTCGGCGGCGCGGATGTCGTAGTCGACGATCTCGAAGTAGCCGTAGTTGGCTCCCGGGCGGCGGTCCGGGACGTGGGTGTGCACCGGCTCGGTCTGCGATCCGGGCAGCACGTGGAGGCACCCGTTGACCAGTGTCGCCTCGCTCACGGCCAGCCAGATGCCGACCACGGGTCGCGCCGGTTCGAACGGGAAGTAGAAGGAGTCCTGGTGCCAGGGCTGCCCCCAGGCACCGGACGTCTTGAAGATGAACTGCGACAGGAACACGTCGATGTCGGGGGCGATGAGCTCCGAGACGAGGTCGACCACCGCGGCCGACTGTGCGAAGCACGCAAAAACCGCGTCGCAGTGCAGCTTGAAGATCTTGGACACCCCGTCCTCTGGGTTCTCCACCTCCACGCCGACCTTGTTGCTCTCGGGCACCACCTTGACGCCGAGTGCGCCGGCCAGAGCGGGGTCCCGCACGATCTCGGTCACCCGGGCCAGCATTGCGGCGCACGTCTCCGCAGCGGCAAAGTCATCAATGCGGAAGAAGCCTCGTTCCGTCCACGACGCGCGCTGCGTCGCGGTGAGCCCGTCGTTCATGTCATCGGCTCGGCGGGAGGATCGGGCAGATCGCCGTCCGGGCGCGGCCAGGCGATCGGTGTGACGTCGCTGGCGATGAGCGCGCCCATGGCGATCCCGGCCCGCTCCACCGCGGGGTGCGGGAAGCGCCCTGCGCCCCGGGTCGACCCGTCGGCGAAATAGATGGCCGTGTGCACCCGACGGACGGTACCGGTCAGGTTGGGCTTCGCCAAGTGGAACGTCAGGCCGTGGTGGAAGGCGATCGACCCGGCCGGCACCTCGACGAACACGGGCGCGATCCCCTGGAGCTCGCGCCGGGCCAGCGGGTCGTCGCCGTGGCCGGTGAAGATGTCGACGAACTCGCGCACGCCGAGCCGATGGCTCCCGGGGAGGTAGCCCATCGCCCCGCTCTCCAGGGTCGAACCGTCGAAGGGGATCCAGGCCGTGATGGTGGTGGACTCCACAATGGGCCAGTACGGCTGATCCTGGTGGGGGTCCGTCTCCCGCCCCCCCGCCTCCTTGTAGAGCGCCTGGTCGTGCCAGAGCCGGACAGCCTCGACGCCGAGGAGCCGCGCCGCCGTCTCCGCGATCGCGGGGTGGAAGGTCAGCGGCCGGACCTCCTTGCAGTCCTCCCACAGGTTCTGGCACTGAATGAAGCTCTGCTCGTAGGGCGTCTTCTCGGCCACGGTCCGGGCATCGTGCCGGCTGCGGCGGGCGACCCCTTCGTCCACGGCCGCTCCGAAGCGACGGAGCTCGTCGGCGCTCAGGAGGTCCGGCACCACCACGAACCCGTTGCGCCGGAAGTCGTCGACCAGCCGCGGCGCCAGCGTGGCCGGGGCGGTCACCGCCCAGGCTCTCCCCGGACCTCGGGGATGCGCACGACCAGCTCGTGCGCGCTCGGAGCGTTGATCCACGGCGTCAGGTCGAGGTCGTAGTCGGCCGAGGGCTCCGGCCCCTGGTCCAGGTGGTGCGGCTCGGAGGCCATGAAGTGGCCGTCCAGGTGGCGTACCTCGGTCACGACCTCCGCGTACGGAAGCGTGCTCGCCCGAGGCGACCCGAAGCCGAAGACGCGCTCGGACCCCATGACCGCGTTGGCCTGGGCGCGACCGGTCAGGAAGGTGCGGTAGTCATTGCGGTCGATCTCACCCGCGTAGGCCTCGAGCATGCGCAGCGCTCGATCGTGCACCGGCTGGCCGTAGGCGTAGAAGACGTTTGGTGCGGGAAGGTCGCCCCACACCCCCCACATCCACCAGCGGATGGTCGGTGGCAACCCGGCGAAGGCGCGCTGGACACCCCGCCCCACCGATTCATGGCCGTGGTGCACGTCGTGGGGTGAGGGGGACGCGACGATCGACGCGCCGTGCTCGGAGACGATGGCGGGGAGCTCGTCGGCGATGCGGGCGGTGGCGACGCCGAGGTCGCCGTCGAGGTCCAGGTCGAGGGGCGGGTCCAGGAAGACCGGGAGGAAGCCCGCCCGGTCCGCCGCCTCCTCGGCCTCGGCGCGGCGGCGGTCCCGCTGGCCGTCGAAGCCGAGGCTGGCGATGACGCTGACGATTGCCCAGCCCCGGTCATGCAGGTGAAGGAGAGAGGCTGGGCAGCCGACAGCTTCGTCGTCGGGGTGCGGAGCGACATGGACGAGGGTGGGCGCCACAACGAGGGAGGTTAGGTCGCCCCTCGGCCTCTGTCGCCCGGTCCTTCGCCGCGCCCGGCGGCCGAAATCAGGTGCACGACGGTGTGGCGCACCGAACGAGCCGTTCCGATCCGCCCCCACTACGCTCGGCTACCGGAGCAGGGGGAGTGGGGAGGGAGCATCGTGCTGCAGGTCGTGGGCGCGGGTGTCGGACGGACGGGGACGCACTCGTTGAAGCTGGCGCTCGAAACGCTGCTGGGTGGTACGTGCCACCACATGGTCGAGGTCTTCGGCCATCCCGCTGAGGTGCCGGTGTGGACCGACGCCATCGACGGGCGTCCCGTCGACTGGAACGAGCTGATGAAGGGCTACACGGCGCAGGTCGACTGGCCCGGGGCGAGCTTCTGGCCCGAGCTCTCGGCGGCCAACCCCGACGCCCTGGTGATCCTGTCGGTGCGCGAGCCGGACTCGTGGTACACGAGCTGCTCCAACACGATCTTCGAGGGCATGGGCACCATGGTCGAGGAGGGGAACGAGTGGATGGCGGCCATGGTCCGGCTCATGGAGCGCGCTTCAGCGACCAGATCGGCGACCGCGACGCGATGACCGCCGCCCTCGAGCGGCACAACGAAAGAGTCCGCGCGACGATCCCGCCCGAACGCCTTCTCGAATGGAGCGCGGCGGACGGGTGGGGGCCCATCTGCGAGCGGCTCCGCGTCGACGTTCCCGACCAGCCGTTCCCCAAGGTCAACACCACGGCCGAGTTCCGGGCCATGGTCGGGATGCCGTACCTGGGGCCCTGACCTCGTCCGCCGTCCGCGCCACCCCCGTGGGGCCGATGGGTGGCGCGGCGACGGCGATCCGTCCCCATTTGCAGTCAGAACACTCTTTACAGATTACTCTGAATCAAATATACTGACTTAATGCCCCGGTGGTCCCGTTCCAATCCCCTCGCCCTGGCGGTCCTGGTCTGCCTGTACGAGAAGCCCATGCACCCCTACGAGGTGGCCCAGACGCTGCGGGCCCGGGCCAAGCAGGAGAGCGTCCGTCTCAATTACGGCTCCCTCTATGCCGTCGTCGAATCCCTCGAGAAGAAGGGCTTCATCAAGGCGACCGGCACCCTCCGCGAGGGGAAGCGTCCCCAGCGCACCATCTACGAGATCACCGAGGAAGGATCGCTTGAGCTGACCGACTGGCTGACCGAGCTCCTGGGCACGCCGACCAAGGAGTACCCGGCGTTCATGGCGGGCCTCTCCTTCATTCCCGCGCTCGATCCCGACGACGCCCTGGCCGCGCTCCGGCGGCGCTCCGAGGCCCTGACCATGAGGCTCGTCGCCATGCGCGGCGCCATGCGCGCCGCCCGCGACGCCGGGCTGCCGCGCCTCTTCGAGCTCGAGTCCGAGTACGAGGAGCAGGTGCTCACCGCGGAGCTCTCGTTCGTCAAGGGGCTCGTCGAGGAGATGGCCGACGGCACGCTCGAGGGGCTCGACATGTGGCGCCTCTTCCAGACCGAGGACTTCGACCCCGAGGAGGTGCACTTCACCTTCGACCTCCCCGAGGAATGAATGACCCCTGAGAAATGACCCGGAGCCGCGTGTGACACCACGCGGCTCCGGGCCCGTACGACCACGAGCCCGATCCACGAAGGACCTTCGCCCGAGGCAGCACTGGAGAGCGTAGGCGACCTCCGTGGGACGGACTTTCGAAGCAGCAACGACCCACGAAAGGAGGCGTGCATGCACGCGCTCATCGAGGCCGACGGCCTCACCAAGAAATTCGGGAAGGTCCAGGCCCTCTCCGATCTGACCCTCACCCTGCCGGCGGGGCAGCCGGTGGCGATCCTCGGGCCCAACGGCGCCGGGAAGACCACGTTCATCCGGATGGTGGCCACCCTCATCGCGCCCGACGGCGGCACGCTCGTCGTCAACGGGCACGACGTGGTCCGCGACCCGATGGCGGTCCGGCGCATGATCGGCCTCGCCGGCCAGTCCGCTGCGGTCGAGGAGATGATGACGGGGCGGGAGAACCTCGTCATGGTGGCCCGTCTGTACGGCCAGGGCCGCGCCGAGGCGGTGGCCTCGGCCAGACGGATCCTCGAGCAGATGGACCTCGTTGAGGCCGCCGACCGCCGGGCCCGGACCTATTCCGGCGGGATGCGCCGGCGGCTCGACCTCGGGGCGAGCCTCGTCGGCTCGCCCCGGTTGCTCTTGCTCGACGAGCCGACGAGCGGCCTCGACCCCGGCAGCCGCAACGAGGTATGGGACGCCGTCCACGCCATGGGCCGGAGCGGGACCGACATCGTGCTCACGACGCAGTATCTCGATGAGGCCGACCACCTCGCCGCCTCCATCGTCATCATCGACGGCGGTCGCGTCATCGCGCAGGGCACTCCCGACGAGCTCAAGTCCCGCGTCGGCGCCGACATGGTCGAGCTGCACACGATCGACGCCGCCACCATGCGACGGGCGGCCGCGGTGCTGGCGTCGCTCGGGATGGCCGAACCGGCGACCGACCCGGCAACGCGCCGGTGCTCGCTCGCCGCGCCGGGCGGCTCGAAGCTCCTCCCCATCGTCATCCGCGCCCTCGACGACGCCGAGGTCCCGGTGGAGGACATCGCGCTGCGCCGCCCCACCCTCGACGAGGTGTTTCTCGCCCTCACCGGGCACACCACCACCGACACGACCACGACATCGAAGGAGGACGCAGCATGACCATGGACATCACCCTCGACCCGCCGCGCCCGGCCCGACCGGCCGACGCGGTCACGAACCGGGGTGCGTCGTATCTCGTCGCCTCGAGCCAGGTGGCGGGCCGCACGCTCAAGAAGTTCGTCCGCACGCCCGCACTGATCATCGCCGGCACGGCGCAGGGCGTGCTCTTCCTCCTGATCTTCCGCTACGTCTTCGGCGGCGCGGTGGCCCACACGGGGAACTTGAACTACGTCGACTTCCTGGTGCCGGGCTTCGTCGTCACCGGCGTGCTCTTTCAGGGGATGGGCGCCGCCAGCGGTGTCGCCGACGACCAGGAGGGCGGCCTCTTCGACCGGCTGCGCAGCCTGCCCATCCGACTGATCTCCATCGTGACCGGGCGCGTCGGTGCGGACTCCGCATTGGTCGCATGGGGCGTGCTGGTCATGACGGCGGTGGGCTTCGCCGTCGGCTTCCGCATCGGCGGATCCTCGGCCGGGGCGCTGGCCGCGCTGGGCCTCACCATCCTCTACGGCTTCGCCTTCGTCTGGATGTTCATCGCCATGGGCCTCGTGGCGGGCAGTCCCCAGGCGGCGCAGGGCCTCTCGTTCCTCGTCTTCCCGCTGAGCTTCGTCTCGTCGGCCTATGTGCCGGTGTCGACCATGCCGGGCTGGATGCAGGGCTTCGCCACCAACCAACCCATGACACAGATGGTCGACACGGTGCGGCTGCTCACCGGTGGTCCCGAGGCGCAACAGCTGCTCGGGCACTCCGTCTCGTACTACCTGGTGCCGTCGCTGCTCTGGACGGCCGGCCTCGTCATCGTGTTCGCACCCTTGGCCGTGTGGAAGCTGAAGACGTCGTGACGCCGTCCCAACGAACCGAACGTCAGCGCCGGTCGAAGTCTTCGTCGTCAGGGGATTCGCCGGTCTGCAGCACCGAGTTGACGGCCCGGCGCAGCCGCTCCTGGGCATCGATCATCCAGTCGATGTAGAAGGCGTAGTCCTCGACCCGGGTGATGTCTCCCTCGCTGTAGTCGGCGACGCGGAAGGCGGCGCGGTCGGGCAGTCGCTCCCACGAGAGTGGCGCACCGTACAGCGACTCGACCAGGTCCTGTTGCAACGCCAACACGTCGAACTGCGCCGCGCTCGGCCTCGGGGGAGCCGAGGTCGACGTAGAAGTCGGACCGCAGGCGCCCACCGGCCGCGAAGCCGAGCCCGTAGTGCGTGCCGCGCACCGAAGAAGGGAGGGTGATGGAGTTCTGCGCGGGCAGGGTGGTCATCGGGGTCCAGTGCGGATTCCGGGCGCGGACCTTGTCGAGCCAGCGCGACCAGTACTCGCGGTACATGGCGCCCTTGCCCCCGCCGAGCGGTCCCGCCAGCTCGGTCATGGTCCAACCCGTCGGGTCGCGCCACCACTGGGTGCCGAAGAAGCTGCCGCTGACACCGGTGGCCTGCTCGACGATGTGATGGACCAAGGCGGCCGGCGTGTAGCCGGCCTTGTCGACGTCCCAGACCAGCGGCGCGCTCAGATTGTTCTGCCAGTGCGCCGTCCGCCGGGCGGGATCCATGTCCAGCCACTCCTCGAGTTGGCTCCGCATTTCGAAGTTGAGGTCGGTGCGCGGACTCAGGGTGAAGATCGTCCCGTCCGCCACGGACTCGGTCGTCACGAGCCGCCGCACCAGGGCGGCGTCCTGCACCCGCCGCTTGGACTCGGCCGTCTCCTTGGCCAGCTGGCGCTCCGGGCTGATGGTGAACTCCTCGACCTCGCGCAGCGGGTAGATCTGGCTGACCGAGATCATCGGCACGTTGCTGCTGCCCATCTGCCCGTAGACGTACGAGCGGAAGGCACTGATCTGGACGAGCGAGATGTCCAGGCCCATCTCGCTGAGCCAGACCACGCTGGCGGTCACAACGGCCGAGAAATCCCTGGCCAGCAGGACGATACGGGGGCGGCGCAGCGACTCCTGCGAGAGCTCGGGCGCATGGGCCTGCAGGTCGGCGAGGGCCTCTTCCGCTGTCATGGAGGAATGGCGGCGGGACTGGAACCGGGCGTAGAGGTCGGCCAACGACTCGGGGAGCATGCGGCTCGCCATGGCGGCGTACTTGATCGCCGAGACCTCGGCGTCGGGGGACCGGCCGCTCTTGAGTTCGGCCACCACCAACCGGCCGTCGCCACCGAGTCCGAGCACCGAGATGCGGTCGCGGCCGGCGCCGCCGGGGGTCGGAAGCCCGTCGAACTCGAAGGTCACGACCTTGACGGCGGGTCCCAGGATGGCCGGGTTCGACAGGACCCACTCCTGGAGATCGGCGCGCTGCTCGAGACCCGCTTCTTCGAGCGAGATCATCTGGGCTGGCATCGCGACGGATCCAGCCACGGTGAAGAGCATTTCTTCCGCCATTTCTCAGGACAGGCTACGGCAAACGGTCGTTTTTCTCAGGTATCGAAAGTCACACGAAGACACAACGGAATAACAAAACTCGTGGCCAGGCCCATTGCCGACCGCCCAGTCACCAGGCGGCTCAGCGCCCATGCGGCTGATCGCGACGCGACCGGACCCGCTGTCCAGCCCGCGTCGCGCACCGCCACTTCCTCGTCGGAAAGAGCTGGGCGAACCGGAAACTCACCAGAGAATTGTGTGGACCGTGTTTCATTGCGCGGCGACCCGTCGCTTCAGATGGGCGCTCTCGACGCGACGAGAGGCCACGGACGCTCGAGCTCGACCACGCGAGCCAGGTCGAGGAGGAGTTGCTCGGCGTGTCGCCGCCCGATGATCTGCATGGAGACAGGGAGGCCGTCGACCAGGCCGATCGGGATGGCGACCGCGGGGTTCCCGGTCGTGTTCGCGGGAATCGTCAGTGCGCCGTTGTTGCCGACTGCCGCCTCGAACCCGTATTCGGACACCAGGTCCACACCGTCGATAGTGGTCGGCATCGGTCCTTGGGCGGCGAACGCCACGTCCGGGTTGGTGGCACAGATGATGAAGTCGACCTGCTCGAAGATCTCGGCCATCTGCACAATGATCTGGCGGCGGAACGCCTCGATGTTCTTGGCCGTGTCCAGGTTGAAGTGGTTCGTCGCGATGTTGGCTGCCAGCATGATCTCGGGCGTGAGCTCCGACTCACAGGCAGGGTAGAGGTCGCCCAGGCCGACGAGCAGGCTTGCCGTTCCGGCGAGGGCCCACTCGAGCCCGCCCCGGGGCAGCGCGATCGGCACCTCAACCCGCTCGAGGCCGGCCTCCTTGATCAACAGACCGGCCGCCTCGTCCACCTTGTCCCGCACGGCCGACGCGACGATCGCCGCGCCGAGTTCGACCGACACGGCGACGCGCTTTCCCGCGATGTCCTGCTGTCCCAGCCCGGCTTCCCAACCCTCGACCCGTGGCAGGGAGAAGGGGTCGTACTCGTCGGCGCCGTTGCAGGCGTCGAACCAGCGGGCGGTGTCCCGCACCGAGCGGGAGACACAGCCCATGACCGCGGTCAGCGGTTCGATCTCGGTGTGCGGGCCCTTGGAGATTCGACCGAAGGTCGCCTTGAGGCCGAACAACCCAGTGAAGCCGGCCGGGATCCGGATGGAGCCACCGCCGTCACCGCCTGTGCACAAAGGAAGCAGTCCGCCCGAGACCGACGCGGCCGAACCGCCCGACGATCCACCCGGGGTCCGCTCAAGGTCGTAGGGGTTCGAGGTTGCCCCGTGCAGGCGGGTGTAGGTGCAGTTGATGCCGCCGAACTCCGATGCCGTCGTCTGGGCAGCGAGCACGGCACCGGCGGCCCGCAGGCGGACCGTCGTGGTGGCGTCATAGTCGGCGATGCGGTCCTTGAACACCAGTGACGCCTCGGTCTGTGGCCAGCCCTTGACCGGATCGAGCTCCTTGACCCCGATGGGCACGCCGCCGAACGGCAACTCGACATCAGCCGCCGCAGCTGCCTCCCGAGCCGGTTCCTCGTCGACGAAGCACACGGCGTTCAGCTTCGAATCCGCTATGGCGGCCAGCGATCCCTCGAGCGCCTCGGTGGGCGAGATCGTGCCCGCCCGGAAGGCGTCGACGAGGGAGCAGGCGTCTCCCATCCATGGTTCAGTCACGAACTGGAGACTACCGATCCGTCCGAACGGTCCTTCGGAGAGGCGATGAATTTGAGCATGTGCAGCTACCGGTCCACACGACCGTTCTTACGATGTACCCATGATGCAGTCGTTTGCCGTCACGTTCGAGGCCGCCGGGAATGTCTGGGTCGCCACGATGGTCCAAACAGCCGGGGCGCCTGTTATCCCGGCTGAAAGTGCCGTCTTCAACGGGAAGTCATTGGCGGCCGTCGAGGAGAAGGTGAACACGTACTTGAGCGGTCTCGACCTCAGGGACTGGGTCACCTCGTACGACTTCGCGCCAGTTCTGCGGCCCGATCTGAGCCACCGGCTGAGTGAGGCGCAAGATACGATCGAAGAGGCCGAGGCGGCGGAGTATCGGAGAGTTCGGCTGACCTACGCCGCCATCAAAGGGCTCTCCGGTGCAGGGTTCACCATGCGGGACATCTCGGTCCTGTTGGGTGAATCCAAGACGGTGATCCAGCAGATCCTCAGAGTGGGGAAGGTCCTTGAGGGGGCTGGCGCCCTGTTTATGGATGGACCCGCCCGCCTGGTATTCACCGAAGCACGCCGATGCCAACCTGTCGCCCGGCGCTCCTGTCGCCATAGACGTCGCATTCGAGATCATGTCTGAAACAGAGACGATATTTCCGCATGAGGTCGCACTCATAGAGCGACTGCCAGATCGTTTTCTCCGTCGTTATAACCAAGAATTCATGTCGACGTTCTCCTCAGTGGTGGAGGGCGTCTATGACGCCATCACGCGAGCCGACGTTGCGTGTATGTCGTCGGCTCCTGCCGAGGAGATCGCTCTGGCCGTTCTTGTTGCAGCAGCTCGTGATCATGTCATTCAGGTCATGCAGATGGGGTCACCGGCAGAACTTCGGGCCGATCTGAAGAGTCTGCTGGCGTTCCGGGAAGCCGTCAGCCGAGATCTCAACGTCGATTTCCTCTGGGGCCACCAGAACGACGGACTTGAAGAGGACCCCGAGACCATGCGCCGACCTGGCATCGACAAGCCTCTCCTGTTCGAGAACTGGTTTAAACACTATCGAGCGGGCGGCAACTAGCCGCCCGCTCGATCAGCCGTCCGGCTCGACGAGGCCTACTCCGTCGTTCGCTTCTTGAAGGAGTGCCCCGCCAGCGGGCAGGCCACGGCGAGGATCGCCACCGACCAGATCAGTGCCGCCTCGACCGGATGCTGCATCGGCCAGGCCTGCACCATGGCGGAGGGGTTCGGGTTGCCCCACAGGTCGCGGGCGCCCGCCACGACGGCGCTCACCGGGTTCCAGTTGGCGACGGCCTGGAGCCACCCCGGCATGTGCTGGGTCGGCACGAAGGCGTTGGACACGAACGTCAGTGGGAACAAGACGATGAAGCCGAACGAGCCGGCCGACTCCGGGCTCTTGGAGTTCAGTCCGACACAGGCGGACACCCATGAAACGGCGTAGGCGAAGAACAGCAGCAGACCGAAACCGCCCACGACCGAGATGGCGCTCGAGCCGGGACGCCAACCGACCGCCAGCCCAGTCAGGATGACGATGGTGGCGCACAAGACGGAAGTCAGGAAGTCGGCCGCCGAGCGCCCGACCAGCACCGCCGAGCGCCACATGGGCAGCGTGCGGAAGCGGTCGATCATGCCCTCGTGCAGGTCGGTACTCAGCCCGATCGCCGTCCCCATGGTCGAGGTGGTCAGGTTCAGCGCCAGAATGCCGGCGAGCAAAAAGTCGACATATCTGCCGCCACCCGGGATCGGGATGGCGCCGCCGAAGATGTAGACGAACAGCACCGTGAACAGCAGCGGCTGGATCGTCACGTCCGAGAGCTGCATTGGCTCCCGGGAGATGTGCACCAGGTTGCGCCGGGTCATGGCCCAAATATCCGCCAGCGAACCGAGGAAACTCCCACCCGAATGCGGGCGGTCGAAACCGGTGCTCGACGGCATCGAGACAGCGGTCGTCATGCGCGTACCCCTTCCAGTTCGTGACGGCCTTCGCCGGACCCGACGGGACCGGCGGAACCGGCAGCAACCGAGCCCGAGCCCGAGGCAGAGTCCGATTCGTCGCTCTCGGCGGCACCTTCTTCTTCAATGTGGTCGCCGGTGAGCGAGAAGAACACGTCGTCGAGCGACGGCTGCCGCACCTCGATGTTGTCCACCAGCACTCCCGCATCATCCAAGGCCCGCACGACCACCGTCGCCAGACCTGTGGACGAGTCCACTCCAGCACTCAGCGTCCGCCCGTCATCGCTCAGGGAGACCGGGCCCGACACCAGCGGTGCCATGGCCCCGACAGCGGAAGGGTGCGGCTCGGCCAAGGTCACTTCGAGGCGGGCACCCCGGCTCGCCTGCTTCAACTCCTGCGGCGTCCCGTGCGCAATGACCCGGCCGTGGTCGACCACGACGATGTCGTGGGCCAGCTCATCGGCCTCCTCGAGGTACTGCGTCGTCAGCAATACCGTGACGCCCTCGCCGAGCAGCTCCCGGATGGCCTCCCAGACCCGCAGCCGCGACGTCGGGTCCAACCCCGTCGTCGGCTCGTCCAGAAACAGCACCGGGGGACGGGTCATCAACGAGCCGGCCAGGTCCAGCCGCCGGCGCATGCCGCCCGAGTAGCCCTTGACCACGCGGTCGGCGGCGTCGGTCAGCTCGAACTGCGCCAGCAGCTCCTTGGCCCGGGCCCGGGACTCCGCCCGGCCCAGGTCCGACAGCTCACCGATCAGCACCAGGTTCTGGCGCCCCGTGAGCAGCTGGTCCAACGTCGCGTCCTGGGCAGCCACGCCGATGTGCCGGCGTACCTCGGCCGGGTGGCGCAGAACGTCGATGCCGGCCACCGTCGCCGACCCCGAATCGGGTCGGGCCAGCGTGGTCAGCACCCGCACGGCGGTCGTCTTCCCGGCGCCGTTCGGGCCGAGCAGGCCGAGGATGGTGCCGGCCGGCACCGCGATGTCGACACCCGCCAGCGCCTGAGTCTCCCCGTAGCGCTTCGTCAGTCCCTCCGCCTGGATCATGAGGTCAGTACCCATAGACATCCTTACCGGTCGTTAAGTAGACTGCTGTCCAAGGGCAGCGTAAGCTATCTACTTACCTGCCGTCAAGTAGGTAAGGTCACAATTCACCGGTAAGGTGCAGGACGAGATGAACAAGATCGCCAATAACAAGGCCAAGACACCGCAGAGCCAGGACACGTGACGCAGACCGCCGACGACCAGGCGCGGGCCGCAGCAGAACAAGCAGAAGAAGACGCCATCGGCGAGCTCGAGGCCGTGATCGGCGACGAGCCCGACATCGGGCCGCTCTCCGACCCCCTCCCCCCGCCAGACCAGCCGGCAAAGCCCTCCCGCCCCTTGTGGACGCCAAGTCCGACACCCGCCAGCGCATCCTCGATGTGGCGCTCGACCTCTTCACCGAGCAGGGCTACGACGGCACCAGCCTGCGCGAGATCGCCGAGCAGCTGGGCGTCACCAAGGCGGCCCTCTACTACCACTTCGAATCGAAGGAAGACATCCTCATGGCGCTGCACATGCGCATCCACGACTTCGGTCGGGAGGCGCTGATGCTGATCGGGGAGGGGCCGGTCACGCTGGAGCTGTGGGGGGAGCTGCTCGATCAGATCGTCGGCGAGATGCTGGCCCAGCGCAAGCTCTTCCTCATGCACGAGCGCAACCAGGCTGTGATGGAGAAGCTCCACCGCGAGGACCACGACGCCGAGCACGAGGACATCCAGAACCAGTTCCGCCGGGTCCTGGGCGACGAGCGGGTGCCGGTGCGGGACCGGGTGCGCATGGCGGCGGCCTTCGGCGTGGTCTTCTCGAGCATCTTCCTCGGCGACGTGTCCTTCGATTCGGCGCCCAGGGAGGATTTGGAGGTCATGCTCCGCGACATCCTCCACGACGTCCTCCGAGGATGACGGGACGGGTCCGCCGGGCAAAACCCCAGCCCCGGCTGGCTACAGTTCGTCCTAGTGACTGACACCCCAGCAGGCATGCCGCACGAGCACCCCTTCACGATCGCCATCGACGTGGGCGGCACCGGCCTTAAGGCCGACGTCCTCGACAAGGACGGTGTGGCCGTGGCGGGGCGGGTGCGGGTGCCCACGACCTATCCCATGCCGCCCCACGAGCTGGTCCACACGCTGACGAAGCTCGTGGCCAAGCTGCCCGAGGGAGATCGCGTCTCGTGCGGCTTCCCCGGCATGGTCCGCCAGGGACACGTCCTCAGCGCGCCACACTTCGTCCTCACGAAGGGCCCGGGCACCAAGACCGATCCCCAGCTGTTCGCGGCATGGTCGGACTTCGACCTGGCTGTCGCCCTCAGCGAGTCCATCGGCAAGCCGTGCCGCGTCGCCAACGACGCCGATGTCCAGGGCCTGGCCGTCGTCAAGGGCAAGGGCTTCGAGGCGGTGATCACGCTCGGGACGGGCTTCGGCACGGCGTTCTTCATGGACGGCAGCCTCATGCCCCATCTGGAGTTCTCGCACCTGGAGTTCCGCAAGGGGGAGACCTTTAACGAGCAGATCGGCGAGGCGGCACGCAAGAAGGCCGGGGACGAGAGCTGGAACAGGCGGCGTCCGCAAGACCATCGCCTATCTCGATGCGCTGTGCTTCTTCGACCACCTCTACATCGGCGGCGGCAACGCCGGTCGGGTCAACCGGCGCGACCTCGGCGACGTGCTCGAGCGCATCACCGTGGTGGACAACAGCGCGGGCATCCTCGGTGGGATCAAGCTCTGGGAGGGCCAGCACGTCGGCGTCGAGGGGGGACCACAATGACCGCGGTCGACACCGAGCCGCTTGCTTGGGACCCGCTCAACGAGAAGTACAAGGCCGACCCGCACGCCATCTGGAAGCGCCTGCGCGACGAGCAGCCGCTCTATTACAACGAGGAGCTCGACTTCTATGCCGTGAGCCGCTTTGCCGAGGTCGACGCCTTCAGCCGCGATCCGAAGACGTTCGTCTCCTCGCACGGCACGGTGCTCGAGATGATCACAGCGGACCCGATCGACATGCAGATGATGATCTTCATGGACCCGCCGGAGCACACCCGCTACCGGCGCCTGGTCTCCAAGACCTTCACGCCGCGCCGCATGAAACTCCTCGAGGAGGACATCCGCACGCTTTGCGCCAACCTGCTCGACGGCCTGGTCGGCCGCAACTCCTTCGACTACGTGCAGGACTTCGGTGCCCGCGTGCCCGCCTACGTGATCGCCGCCCTCTTGGGCGTCCCGCCCGAGGACCGCGACATGGTTCGGGGTTGGATCGACGAGTCATTCCACCTCGACCCCGAGACCGGCATGTCGAACGACATTTCCGCCGCCGCCATGTTCAGCTTCATGGACTACCTTGGCAAGACGCTGGCCGATCGGCAGACCAACCCGTGCGACGACATGTTCACCGACCTCGTCAACATGGAGATCACCGAAGAGGACGGCGTGCCCCGCCGGCTGACGCTCGAGCAGGCCGTCAACTTCGCCGCCCTCATCGGCAGCGCCGGCACCGAGACGGTGGCCCGCATGCTTGGGTGGGCTGCCTTGGCGCTCGACAACAACCCCGACCAGCGGGCCGAGCTCGTGGCCGACGCCGGCCTGATCCCCAACGCCGTCGAAGAGATCCTGCGTTACGAAGCACCCTCGCCCGTGCAGAGCCGCTGGTGCACCGCCGACGTCGAGGTGCACGGCGGGACGATCCCCGCCAACTCGAAGGTCGTGATGATCACCGGCTCAGCCGGCCGGGACGAGCGGGCCTACCCGGACGCCGACACCTTCGACATCCACCGGAAGTTCGACCACCACTTGTCCTTCGGGTACGGCATCCACTTCTGCCTCGGCGCCGCGCTGGCACGGACCGAGGGGCGAATTGCCCTCGAGGAGACCTTCAAGCGCTTCCCCGAGTGGTCGGTGGACATGGCCGGCGCGGTGCCCCTCTACACCAGCACCGTGCGGGGCTACACCAAGCTGCCGATCAGCGTCTGACGCCGCTGGCCGCCTTGGCGTCGCCTGGCGGTGGTTGGCGTCTCGGTCTGCTCACTAGTCGTTACCACCAGCGTCGCGGTGGCGCGCTCACGGTGTAACCCGCGGGCGGAAGGCTCGACGCGGGCACCCCGGTCGCGACGGGGTGAAAGCCCGGGGAACCCGACGTTGCCGGTAGAGGACCCACGAACGGGTTGAGCGGGGCCGCCAGGGTGGGAGGCTCGGCGAAGGCCGGCCTGTCGAAATCGAAGAACTCGAACATGTTGGTGGCGTTGGCGTCACGGTATGTCATGGCCGGCAGGTTCCACTTCGTCTCCATGAACTTCAACAAGCTGGTGTGGTCGTGGACGACGTGGGACACGAAGTCTCGCCGGGCAAACGGCGAGATGACGACGCAGGGGACCCGAAAGCCGGTTTGGTCATAACCACCAGGCTGGTCCGGGGGAACGGTGATCTCCGGCGGCACGTCGTCCGGCCGGACGGCGGGTTGGGGCGACACGTGGTCGTACCATCCCCCGTGCTCGTCGTAGACGAGGAACATCGCGGTGCGGGACCAATTGGGAGACGCCAGGACGGCACCGATGATCCGGGTGGCGAAGGCCTCGCCGATGGAGATGTCGCCGTCCTCCTCTGAGTAGTTGGTGTACGGGTCGACGAGCGAGAACTGGGGGAGCTGGCCCGCGGCGGCGTCGCTCAGGAATTGGTTGATGGGCGCCATCTTTCCGTCGGTCTGGTTGTCGACGTACTCGGGGAGGAAGAGCGCCGCCGTGGGCAGGTCCGGGTAGTAGTCCCTCCAGGTGATGTCGTAGGTGTTCAGCCGGTCGAAGATGGTCCCGTTGGGTGCATCCGTGCTGGAGATGCCCGTGGCGTTCGTCGACACATCACCCAGGGCCGTCGCAGCAATCAGGAAGCGGCGATTCGGGTAGGTCTGCGCCATGACCGAGCAGAAGTAGCGATCTCCGATGGGGAACTGCGAGGCCAGCGAGTAATAGAAGGGGAGCTCCGCGCCCGTGAAGTGACCCATTGACGCCGGCCCGCAGGTCTGGGCGAAGCCGGAGTTCGTGCCACCGGCCCAGCACAGGTGGGAGGCGTCCCAGCTCTGGCTGATCTGGGAGCCGGTCGGCGTGGCGGTGTTCGGCATCGGAAAGGAGAGGATGTAGTCACCGTCGGGTCCGGGGTTGTAGTTGAGAGGCGACCCGTTCCGGCCGAACGAAAGCCCGTCGCCGCGGCCGAGCACGCCGAAATGGTCATCGAAAGAGTGGTTCTCCATCATGAGGATGACCACGTGCTCAATGGCGGGCAGCGTGTCGGTGCCGGGCGGGAGATGAGGGTAGGGCAGGCTGCCCGGCGGGAGCAGCTGCCCGCCGGGCCCGAGGCCGGCCGCGCCCGAGGGCGCCCTGCCGTTCGGGAGCACGGCCGAGTACGGGACTCCGCTGGCGCCTGCGCCATTGCTCAGGCCGGCGACGGCGGCTCCTGTCGCCGCCGCGCCACCGAGGAGCGCCCGTCGTCCGAATCTGCGAACTTCACCCATGCGACTCAACGTACTGACTCTGCGCAGCACATGACGGGTCCTCGGAACGGCAACATACCCACGTGGCGGCCACACTGCTCTGATCAGCAGATTGGCGTCAGTCGGGCGCGTCCGAGGTCCGATAGACTGCTTCGTCTTAACCCAGCGCTCGTAGCTCAACGGACTAGAGCATCTGACTACGGATCAGAAGGTTGGGGGTTCGAATCCCTCCGAGCGCGCATCGTGTAAGCCCAGCTTAGAACGTATAAACCGGTTCCGACGCGGATCAGGGATCCGCGTGGGATCCCTACATTCGTCCCTACTTTTGTGCGTATGGCGTGGGGTGACGGCACCATGCGCGAGCGCAGTCCCGACAACTGGGAGATACGCGTCGCCGTGGGGGTCGATCCGGTGTCGGGACGCACGGTGCAGCGCTCCTTCACCTTCCACGGCTGCGTCGGCGAGGCCGAGTTACATCGCAAGGACTCGCCGCGGAGTGGGCCGAGCGACGCGCCATCCGGCGGGCGGCGCCGTTCCTCAGTGTCGCTGAGCTGCTCGAGCGCTGGCTCGCCGCGCACCATGACTGGCGGCCGGCCACGTGGATCGGGGCGCGCTCGAATGTCAAGGCGCTTCGTACGGACCCACTGGCGCTGCGCCGCGTGTCGACGCTCAAACCCGAGCATGTGCGGGCGGCGATGGCGGCGTGGAGGTCGGCGGGCGCCTCGGTGGCCGTGGTTTCGGGGCGCTTCCGAGTGCTGCGTTCTGCCGTCGGCTGGGCCCATGTCGAGCGCGTCATCGACGTCAACCCGCTCTCGGGCATGCGTGGGCCGCAGCGCCCGGGCACCCGGCTCCATCTCAGCACCGATGAGGTCCTCCGCCTGCTCGAGGCCGCCGACGCGCTCGTTGCCTCCGCTGAGTCGCGCGAGGCGAAGTACCGACACAAGGCTGAGCAAATCCGGCTGCTCGTCCGCTTGGCCGCGGACTCGGGTGCTCGGCGTGGCGAGCTGGTGGCGCTGCGCTTCGACGATCTCGATGGGCGCGTGCTCACTATCGAACGGGGCGTTTCGGCCGACGTGCTCGGGCCCACCAAGACGGGGCGGACTCGGCGCCTCACCCTCGGGCGCCAGACGGTCGAATTGTGGGGTTCGAGTGCGGAGTGCTGGATTGGCCGTCTTCCCGAGGGCGTTGGGCTGGGACCGTGGCTCTTTTCCCCGGCGGTCGATCATCAGGTCCGGTTGACGGCGGGCGCACTCGGCCACTGGTTCGCCCAACTCGCCCGGCTGGCTGAGGTCGAGGGGGCGTCGCTGCATCGCCTGCGCCACAGTGTGGCGACGTTCCTCGTCGGGCGAGGCGAGTTGCTCCGGGCTCAGCAGCGACTCGGTCACCGGGACCCGTCGACGACGTTGCGGAACTACGCCCACGCCATGCCACTCGAAGACGAGACCGTGGCCGACGACATCGACGAACTGCTCAGTTCTGCGCTATCCAAACCATGACCGCAAACCGGCATGAATCCCATGCACACGATCCTTGCGGTGCGTCGTGTTCGTGTCGTGGTGGGTGACTGCGGATCAACCCTGTCCCGACCGCTGGTTGCGCGCTGGAACGGCACGAGCAGGTGGCGCGATCTCGGTATCCGCAGCTGGCGAGGCGAGACGACGCTCGAACTGGGTGATCGCGTCGAGAAGGTCGGCGACCTCGAAGACACGATTGCGTCGTCCGATGGTTCCCTGTCGCAGCACGCCTCGCTCGTGCAAGTAGTTCACCGCGTCGTTCGTCCTTTTGCGCGATCGGCCGATGGCCTCTGCCGCTGTCTCGACCGTCAGAATCGGGATGCTCGGGAGGGCCGACAAGAGCAGGTCAGCCGCAGAACGACGGCGTACGGGGCTCACCGCCTCGCGCCAGCCCTCCTCGAGCGTGTCGAGTTGGTCGGCGAACGCTGTGGCATCGGCGCAGGCCCGCAGCAGCGCATTGACGAAGACGTCGATCCACTGAATTGCCGCTGCGGCAGCCAAAGGGTCATCAGCCGGAGCGTCGTAGCGGAAGGAGACCAGACCGGCGATATAGGCACCGGCATTGGTGGCCAGGATGAGGCTGACCGCAGGCACGAAATTCGGAGCCAGACCGCGGCGGCGCAGGATGAGGTGGATCAAGGCCCGGCCGACCCGCCCATTCCCGTCGACGAAGGGGTGGATTGTCTCGAACTGGGCGTGGGCCAAGGCGGCCTGGACGATGGGCGGATGGTCGTCTCCCGACATGTACGAGCACAGGTCCTCGAGCAGAGCGCGCACCAGTTCGTGGGGCGGTGGGACGTAAGCGGCGCGGCAGGGGTTGACGCCACCGATCCAGTTCTGCTCCTGGCGCACCACGCCGCCCCAGTGCTCGTCCCGAGTTCCCGCGAGCAGTTCGCGGTGAAGCGTGCAGAGGTCGTCGATGGTGATCGGCCGCTCGAGATCAGCCAGTTCGAGGGCACCGCACATGGCGCGGATGTTCCCGAGCACCGCCCGGGCGGTGTCGTCGTTGGTGGGGAGCCCCGCGCGCTCGGCGAACTCTTCCTTGGCGAGCCGACGCGCGTTGACTTGAAGGCCTTCGATATAAGAGGAACCGACCGCCTCGGCCCGCAGGAGCAGCCGTGCCACCGACTCGACACTGGCCAGACCTGTCGTGCGGTCTTGAAGGGCAGCTACCGCCCGGTCAGCGTCGGAGAGGTCAGCGACGAGATCGGCCGGAAGCGCCAGGACCCGCGCGACGAGGGGATCGGGCAGGTAGGCGCGGTAGGAGCACGAGGTGCGCTCCCGGCGGGTCTGCCCCGTCGGACTACCCTGCCAGATCAGTTCCTCGTACCGGGCCACGGCCCATGTCCTCCCCTCTTTCTCATAGTGCCAGTTAGAACTTAACCGACATTATGTAGCTTTCTTGATGTCACCTGTCGGGCAACCGGCGCTCCGAGAGGGTCCGACACAGCCTTTGGCGATACCGCCGCGCGGATTTCGGGGTTTTGGGCACGAACGTGCACTATTCTGAAAGGGCACGAACGTGCACTACTTAAGAGGTGCACGAACGTGCACCCTGGAGTCATGCATGATGATTCGAACCGCCGGTGACCTCGGAGCCCATGTTCGTCACCAGCGCAACACGAGGAAGATGAGTCAGCAGGCTCTGGCTCAACAGGCCGGGGTCAGCGTGCGCTGGCTGAAGTCGCTCGAAGCGGGAAAGTCGTCCGTCGAGCTCGGCCTGGTCCTCCGCACCCTTATGGCTCTCGGCGACATCATCAGTGTGATCGATTCGCCTCCGCACACGGGCATCGACCTGGACGACGTTTTGAGACGTTTCGAAGGGGAGGCGACGTAAAAGACTCAGGGTTGATCGGGACTCGTACTATTCGCCGGTGGTCCTTCGCTGTACCCAGAAGCTCCTCGACGTTCTCCGACTCCCGGAGGTATCGGCGCTCGAGCCATGTGATGAGGACTTCTACGCCAACCTGCTCGTCCTCGATCACCGCAAGTGCCTTCTCCTCACGCACGCCGCGACGTTGTTCAGCGTCTTCGAACCAGATGTTCGAGTCGGTCAGCTCCGATCGACCCGCGATCTCGTCTCGGTGGCCGTCGAGCGCGAGCTGCAAGAGGAAAGCCTTCCGGCGCATACGTTCGGTGACATGAGGAACGAGGAACTTGTCATTGCGAAGACCGCCGATCGCAGCGTGCTCGGCTGCATGAACGACATGGCGTTCCTGGCCGAAGTGTCCGTCGGCCAGAGCGGCGGCCTGGCCTCGCTGGACGTTCGAGCGCTCAACCGTCGGCTTCGGCGGACCATCAACAGCGCCCGGGACTACCGGCGCCCTATCGACCTCGTCCGGGAGAGGCTGGCGCCGTAGCGACCCGTTGCCTGCGCATTCCGTCGCCGTCACCAGCTCGCCACCTGCTTAGACGGTGAGTCCGGGAGCGGTGGCAGCGCTGCGCCAATATGGGGCCAATGATTGTTCTTCACGCCGCCTGGCTGACCGGTTCTAGACGCCTGGCACTTTGGGCAGAAGGCGGAAACGGACGCGCAATGCCGGTTCCCCGACGGCGTCCGGCGCGCCGGATCCCACCCCATCCCTCTGTGCTCGATCAGGACGGTCTGCGACTGGCCGTCTCGGACAGTGCGGGGATCGCGGCGGCGGACCTGCTGGGGGAGGACGTGAAACTCACGCTCCAGCTCCCAGAAGTCGGCGGAGTTCCGATCGCCTCCACGCTGGGCGAGGAGCTCGGGGACCGAATACCTGACTCCGCACCGTTCTCGAGTTCCTGGGAGGACCTCTCGTTGTGGACGGCCCCCGGGTATGTTCTCGAGCCCTCTGCTGCGACCAAGTTCCTCCGGTCGCTGCCCTTGGTGAGCGGAAACGACCGGTCCTTGACCGACGCGGGACCCTCGGATGTCGAAATGGGGCCCGATATCCGCTTCGCTGCCCACGCGATCGAGTTGGTGGTCGAACTCGTTGCCCGGGGCCGGCTGCTGCCGGATCTCGAGTTCGTCGCCGGTCGCTGGAGGGCCTGCTGGCGTCCCCTCATCGAAGGTCACGATCGCGGCCGGATCGAGGCGCTGGCGTGGGCCCTTCCGGCTTCGTTGACAGCGGTGCGCGTGCCCGAGTCGAACACCGACGACTCGCTTTTTGAGCTGGGACCCGAACCCAGCGACGAGGTCCTCGGCTCGCTGATGTGGGCCGTGACGGACGCTCTTGCCCGCGATCTGATCACGCCCTCCACGCCGAAGCCCCGGAGACGGGGTGCCAGAGCGAGCGTCGTCGATGCCTGGCTGCGTGCTCTCGGTTCACCCGACGGCTCCCTCCATGGGTACGACGACGACGAGTGGGTGCAACTCGCCGGACGGCTTGCCGAGTGGCATGCCACGAAGAGTGCGGAGGCCGAAGCGGTACGGACGTGTTTTCGGATCGTCCCTCCCCCCGATGAGGGCGACGAGGGAGTCGACCCGGCGAACGTGCCCGCTCGACCCAGGAGGCGAAAGGATACCTCGCCAGGTTCGGAGCCGGTCTGGCGCATCGATTTCGCCCTCCAGGCGGTCGACGACCCCAGCCTCGTGGTTTCCGCCGAGGACGTCTGGTCCGACGGGCCCGAACTGACCGCCATCGGGCGCCACGTCGTGCACCCCGACGAGCACCTTCTGCGCGGCCTCGGTCAGGCAGCCCGTCTCGTCCCTGCGCTGGGGAAGACACTGTCCTCGGCGACCCCTTGTGCCTACACCACGGACGCTGCGGGCATCCTGACCTTCCTTCGCGAAGGCGCTCCTCTCTTGGAGGAGGCCGGATTCGGCGTACTGGCGCCCCCGTGGTGGCGCTCGTCGAGGACGAGGCTCGGACTGCGGCTCAAGGCGCGGACCAGCTCGAAGGGTGGGACTTCCACCGGCACCATCGGTCTCGACGGACTGTGCGACATCCGGTGGGAAGCCGTACTGGGAGACGACACCTTGAGCGTGACCGAACTCCGCCAGTTGGCTCGGCTGAAGCAGCCGCTCGTGCGTGTGCGCGGCCAATGGGTGGAGCTGCACCACGGGGAGCTCTCGGCCGCCATCAACGCGGTCGGGAAGCGCGGCGCCGCGGGCGATGTCCTGTCCGCCGGAGAGGTCCTTCGATCGGCGCTGGGACTCGAGCCCGGTCCCGGAGACTTGCCGGTCGTCGAGGTGGCGGCCGACGGCTGGCTCGGCGACCTGCTCTCCGGTGCCGAGGATCGAAGGATCGAGCCCACGCCGACGCCCGATGGATTTGCCGGCGAACTCCGGCCCTATCAGGAACGTGGGCTCGCCTGGCTCAGCTTCTTGGGCGAGCTCGGTCTCGGGGCCTGCCTGGCCGACGACATGGGACTGGGCAAGACGGCCCAGCTTCTCGCGCTGCTCGTCGACGAGCGGGCCCCATCCGCCCTCACTGCGAACGGCCAGCAGCGGTCGGGGGCGTCGGGAACGGCTCGCCGAACGACGCGACGCCAACTGGGCCCGACGCTGGTGCTCTGCCCCATGTCCCTGGTGGGAAACTGGCAGCGCGAGGCTGCTCGTTTCGCCCCGAAGCTGGCCGTGTACGTCCACCACGGGCCGGACCGGCTCACGGACAAGGACTTCACCAAGCACGCGTGCAAGGTGGACCTGGTCCTGTCGACCTACGGTCTGGCGACGCGTGACGCTGAGTTGCTGGCCCGCGTTCGCTGGCGCCGGCTGGTTCTCGACGAGGCACAACAGATCAAGAGCAGCGCCGCCCGCACCACGCAGAGCGTCCGGTCGATTCCGGCCGAGCGGCGGATCGCCATGACCGGCACACCGGTCGAGAATCGCCTGAGCGAGCTCTGGTCGATCATGGAGTTCCTCAACCCCGGCATCCTCGGCTCCGAGCGCAGGTTCAAAGAGCGCTTTGCCGACCCGATCGAGCGCGGGGGTGACGACGAGGTGGCGACCAGGCTGCGCCAGGTCACCGGTCCGTTCATCCTCCGCCGCCTCAAGACCGATCGGACGATCATCGCCGACCTTCCAGAAAAGCTCGAGATGAAGGAGTTCTGCCCCCTGACCCGCGAGCAGGCCACGCTGTACCAGGCTGTCGTCGACGACATGCTGGCCCGGATCGACGAAGCGGAGGGAATGGAACGGCGCGGCCTGGTCCTGGCCACCATGATGAAGCTCAAGCAGGTCTGCAACCATCCGGCGCACTTTCTGGCCGACGGGTCCTCCCTTGGCGGTCGGTCGGGCAAGTTGACGCGCCTGGTCGAGATCCTCGGCGAGGCGGTGGCCGAGGGCGACCGGTCACTCGTCTTCACCCAGTTCACCGAGATGGGCGGCATGCTCGAGCGGCATCTGCGTCACCGATTGCAGTGCGATGTCCTGTGGCTGCACGGCGGAGTGACCAAGCGAGCTCGCGACGCCATGGTCGAGCGCTTTCAGAGCAGCGACGGGCCGCCGGTGTTTCTCCTCTCGTTGAAGGCCGGTGGGACCGGCCTCAACCTGACGGCGGCAACCCAGGTCGTGCACTTCGATCGGTGGTGGAACCCGGCGGTGGAGGACCAGGCGACCGACCGGGCCTATCGCATCGGCCAGCAGCACAACGTGCAAGTCCGCAAATTCGTCTGCGGGGGGACGCTCGAGGAGCGGATCGACGCCATGATCGAGGCGAAGCGAGCCCTGGCGGAGCGGATCGTCGGAACCGGAGAGGGCTGGCTGACCGAGCTGTCGACCGATCAGCTGCGCGAGGTCGTCGCCCTGTCGGCCGACGCCGTGGAGGACGACTGATGCCACCGCGCCGACCGTCCCGTCGTCCGTCGAGCCGATCCGGCCAACCTCCAGACGGCTGGTGGCCACCGGCCTCGAAGCCGATTGCGGTCGAAGGAGGGGTGACGGCCCGGAGCAAGCGCGGGCAGATCGGTGACACCTGGTGGTCGCGGCGTTTCATCGCCCTGCTGGAGTCGTTCGGCATCGGGAGCCGCCTGCAGAGGGGCAAACGTTATGCCCGTGCCGGGCAGGTGTTGAGTCTGGAATTCGTGCCCGGTCAGGTCCGCGCTTCCGTTCAGGGCTCGCGTTCCAAGCCGTACCGCGTCTTCATCGAAACCGAGATCTTGACCGACCTCGAGTGGGCTGGCATCGAGGACGTCATGGCGTCACGTGCAGTGTTCTTGGCCAGACTCTTGTCCGGAGAGATGCCCGAGGAGATCGAAGAGGCGTTCGTCGAGTCCGCGACCACCCTGTTCCCGGCTTCGGGCGACGACCTCGTGTCCGCGTGTTCCTGCCCCGACTGGGAGAATCCGTGCAAGCACGTGGCGGCGGTCTTCTATCTCATGGCCGAGGCCTTCGACGACGACCCCTTCCTCATCTTCGCCTGGCGAGGGCGGGACAAGGACCAGTTGCTCGCCGACCTGAGAACCCGGCGGCACAGTCCGGGTGCAGGTGAGTCCGAGGCACAAACGCCAGTCGAGGGATTTCAGGCGGGGAAATTCGGGTGGCCCACGTTCGATCCCGAACACAGGGACGCCACTCGATCAGCTGATGTCGCCTCGTTTTGGGGTGTTCCGGAGGACCTGTCGACCATGGAGCTCCGACCACGTTCAGCAGTCGCGGCCGACCTGATCCTCCGACAGCTTGACCCATCACCGCTCGGCGAAGACTCCGGCATCATCGACGACCTCCGTCCGCTCTACGAGGGCATCACCGCCCACGCAATCGCGTTGGCATTGGGTGAGGAGGCGACGTCACCGGGCTCGTAAGGGCATCGCCACACGTCCACGAGTCGATGCTGGCCGAACGGGCCCACGACGCACACTGCCGCGAGGGAAGCACTCGTTGCGGCCGAGATCGTCCGAGCTGCACGATTGCCTGGACATCAACGGTACCTTCCTGGCTGAATGCCATAAGAGAGGCGCCGATATAGGATCTATCCGCGGTTTTGATTTGACGAAAGTGATAGCCGTTAGGGCTGAAGTAAAATCGGATGAAGTAATGAATCTGCTAAAAGTGGCGATTTTGAGAACCGTCGTGAGAACCATAGGGCTATGTAAGCCCGGAAACAGCTGTCATCGCGTGTCATATGCTGGCCACTCAGGCGAAGCCATCGGTCCAGTTCAGGGGTCATAACTGGCACCTCTGGACGACCGTTGTCACCTCTCGTCATTTAGCCAAATAGGCGCTACGGATCAGAAGGTTGGGGGTTCGAATCCCTCCGAGCGCGCTCCATAGACCTCCGAGCGCGCTCGATAAGTGGCTCTACGCGTTTGAGTGGGGAGAGCGGGTTCTGATCTTCGGCGGTGACGGAGGCCTGGGCCAGGTGACGCCGCCGGCGTGAAGGAGTACCCGCAGCCGGTAGTGGTCGAAGCGGGTGAAGCCCCGTCCGGCGCGCTTGACCTTCTTGACGCACAGGTTCAGGCCCTCGGTCGGGCCGTTGGAGGCTCCGGTGCGATGGTGGTTCAAGATCTCGGTACGCCAGCGCTCGAGTGTGGCACCGAGCGAGCGGATCTCTTCGACCTCGTCGCTCTTGCATCCGACGATGGCCTTGTCCAGGAGCACTCGGGCTTCCTTGGGGTCGTCGGTCAGGTAGATGTCGCGCACCGACTCCTTGGCCAGCCATGCTCCCAGGAGTTCGTCATGGGGATCGCCATGACGCAGCGCGAGCAGCACGCGTTCATGGCCACGCTCATCGAGTCGTTCATAGCCCGAGAGCAAGAGCTTGCGGATCCGATAGAGCGGGTCGGACTTCCTGCCCCGGTGCCCGAGCGTCTCGTTCTGGACGCGCCGGCGCACCTTGTCGACGCAGCGGTTGGCGACGCGCACGACGTGAAAGGGATCGGCTACCCGGATGGCATGGTCGAGGTGCGGGGATGTGCCGCTGCGATAGCTCTCAGCGAGATCCGTCGCCACGACGCGGATGGCACTCATCCAGGCGGGGTCCTGCTCGGCACACCATCTCCGCAGGTCAGCGGCAGCGTTTCCCTCCACCATGTCGATCATGTTCTTGCGGTTGAGGTCGACCAGGCCGGTCACGTAGATCGTTCGGTGCTCTCTGGTCGCAGACAGGAACGAGGTCTCGTCGATGCCGAGGGCCCGGACCCTCTTCAGGGGTGTCGGGTCGTCGATGAGCGGTGTGCCATGGAGCACCACGGCGTCCATCACGGTCCACCAGCACACCCCGAGCTCGCGGGCGACGACAGCGACCGGCAGGGCGAGCTCGCCGACCTGGCGGGTGGCTTCTGCGCCTGCGCGCAACGTGAGCACGGCCCGTGGAGCGACGTGCTCGGTCCCTTCGGTCCACGTCTTGGCCGCACAGTCGGGATCGACGCAGCGCCAGCGGCGCTTCAACCAGACGAGGCGTGCCGGGCGTCCGAAGCAGGGCAAGTCCCGGATGTCGACCCGGATCCGATCCTTGGCCTCAGCGCGCACACCGCAGGTCGGACACCCAACGAAGTCCACCACCGTCTCGACGGTCACGACCACTTCGGAGGGGGTCTCTTCCACCGCCAGCACCCCGAAGCCGTCGAGTCCCAACAGAGCCTCAGCCAGACCGGTAGCGTCATCCATCGTCAGGGGTCCTCCTCGTTGAAGTCGTCAAGAAACCTCAACGATGTCGGGACCCCTGGCCGCGTACGCGGATACCTCGCTACCTCACGCTCCCCAGTTCAACGCGTAGAGCCCGATAAGTGCAGCTCAGCGGCCTCACCATTCGACATCGCCGTCACCAAACCGGGTGTGACCACCAAGTCGACCACCAACTGACGAAGTCTTGCGCAACTTCTGTCGCGGCATCGCTTCGACCACGTATGCGTGCGCAGCGGCTGCCCCTTCAACGGACCTGCCTTCCGAGGGCGATGGGCGGAACCGGCAGACTTGCTGCCGGTCGTCGGTCCTCGATTGGGCATCGACCCCAATGGTGGCCGGTCCTCGACGACCATGCTCGGCACCCGGTTGAGATCACTCACTAGCCGGACGATCGACGGCTTGGAGATCGTCGGGCGGGATGTATCCGGCAGGATGATGTGGCGTCTTCCGATTGTCGACGATTGTTCTGACACAGCGAGCGCCGTTGAAGACCTGATCCCGTGACAGGTCCACGAAGTCAATGACCATGGACATCGTGGACCTTGTGGACCTCCTCGGGTCTACGCATGAGAACGTTTTCTCTCGTCCGAGCTGTACGGGCGTTCTGTGTGACAGCGGTAGCAAGGTCCACGACGGTCCAGAAGGTCCACGGCCCTGTGGCGTAGTCACCGCCTAGTGGTCCGGTTGCTAGTTGTTCGATCCCCCGTCAGAAGGGACGCCGTGGTCCTCGGTGGCGTCGCTGCCCCTCTCGTGACCGTTCCGGCCAATGGTCCTCGACTCCAGCCCTGCGGACTGAATGTCCTGGACCCGAGATGCCACCTCGGCCCCTTGGACTGGGTTGCAAGAGTCTGTCGCGTTGAGTGCCGTTCCGAGTTGTTGGCGGCTGAAAGGCCGGCGCAGATGAAAGGCGGGTTCGATGGCTTCCGGTTCGATGACAATTAAGCCATGCAAACTTTGCGGCGCTTCGGAAGGGCATGACCACGAAAGGAAATCAAGCGCTCGATGGCGCTCCATTCCATGAGGAATTCTATGACCGCCTTTCCTGAACGAAAGAGATCGTCTACGAGGTATTCCTTTGCCCTATGACAGGCTCACCATTGCGCTCACCGCTTGAACTCGCCCCTCCGTCGATGACCGGGGGCTCAGTAGCGCCTCCTGTCATAGTCGGGGCGGCCATTCGATCGCCGACCATGCGACTGATACCAAGTATGGCGATTCGACCCTCACGTCGATCCATATCGGCAGTCCCCCGTTGGGTAAAGCAACGCGCATCGGATCAACGAAGGATTCGTGTCGGGGGAGAGCCAGTGCCATTCCTTCGCCGGTGAGCTTTGCCGCAGCCTCACGCGCTGTCCAGATCCTCATGAATTCGAAGCGCATGGTCTCGTCTGAACTGCACTGCTCGATGCGGGAAACTTCCTGTGGAGTAAACCACCGATTCGCGATATGACCAAAGTCAAGGGGGCGGTCAAGCCTTTCAATATCGATGCCGACCTCGCCGTTGCGGCTCAGTGCCACTACTGTGCGTCCGGTGGTAGCGGACTGGCTGAACCAGAGGTGATCCTTTCCGTGGCGAAGTTCAGGTTTTCCGTTGCGAGAGACATCGAGGGTGAGGTCGTGGGGCGAAACATCCAACTTGGCGGCGAGCGTTTCACGCAAAAATACCCGCCGGGCGATAAAGGCCGCCGCGTCTGGGCGTCGGAGATAGTTCTCGGCCCGCTTGAGCTCGCTGAGTGAGAGGCAGCTGGAACGGCTCGTCAGAGAATCAAAGTCACCAATTGCGGCGTCGAAAACATGTCCCCAGAATGCTCGCATTGGAGCCTCAATGTCGGGCACTTGTTCCCGGATCCACAGCATCGAGGCATGCTCCAAGTACCCGCGCTATGTGACGAATTTCGTGTGACTCCACAAATTCGCCGTGGCCGCCGGGTACGGATCGGATGGCCACCTCTCCCCGATGCACCGCATCCCAGCCTAAGACTTTGCCGAACTGTCTTTTGCTCTCGTCGGCGATCAGGAGATCTATGGGGCGCCGTAAGGGAGTCGAAACGTCATTCGAGTAGAGAGCGAGTGCGCGTTCGACGGGGAATTGGTAAATGCCGAGATCGATGGGTTCGGTTCCCGCCTCATTCCAGAACCTCGTACGCCAGAACCTCGCACGCCAAAACGCCGGGATCCGAAGTACGATTCGCATCCGGCGTCCCAACCGCTCGCGGCGACCCGTCCGGAATGCCTCTGGGGTCAAAGTTTCGATGAGGATGAGAGCCCCGAGTGGCCGACCGTCCCGCTCGAGGAGCGCAGCGGTCTCGTACGCAACCAGTCCGCCGAAGGAGTGGCCCGCCAGGTGGATCAACCCGGTTGTGATTTCTGTGATGGCCGACGCCATCTGTTCCGCCAGCTCCTTTCGGGATGCGACGTCGGTCCAGATCGGTGCGAGCGCGTAGACCGGTTGGTCGGGATCCAGCGTTTTAGTCAGGGCGCCGGCTGATAGAGCGGCGCTGGGGCTTGTGTAGATAATGAAAAGGGGAGATCTGTTGCCCTCGGCACGCACAGGTATGACCAGAGGCGAAGCCGACGCGGCATGGCTCGCACTGAGTCCCCCTTCGGAGTGCTCCCGTAGCTCAGCCGCAAGGCGGCGGATTGTAACGGGTCCGCTGAGGCACCAGGCTAACGACAACCGGTTCCCTACTACTCGCTCGACTTCAGTCAACATGTTGAGTACGAGCAGGGAGTCGCCGCCGGCGTCGAAGAATTCGCTGTCGATGCCTAGATCGGGTGCCTCTAGGAGGCGCTCCCAGATCGCAAGGAGCAGGTTCTCGAGACTACAGAACGTGTCGGAAGACGGATTCAGTTCGGTCGTAACCGACATGGCGGCGAGGGCGCGGCGGTCGACTTTTCCGTTCGCGCTCAGTGGAAGTCGTTCCAAGTTCTCGACCCGTCGTGGGACCATGTGCCGCGGCAAGCGCCGCTGGGCGAATGCGCGCAACTCCTCTTCGTCCAGCGGTCCGTTACGACTCGTTACAGCCGCCCGTAGCTCGCTGGCCAGCTCGTCGCCGACCGCATACACGGCAACCGCGCTTACGTCGGGATGACCAAGTAGGGCGGCTTCGACGTCTCCGGGCTCGACGCGCATGCCCCGCACCTTGAGTTGGTCGTCCAGCCGTCGCATGAAATGCAGGCTCCCGTCGTCGTCCGACCAGACAAGATCGCCCGTGCAGTACATGCGGTTCCACCCGATCCCGGGGATCTCCATCATGACAAAACGTTCGGCTGTAAGCGAGGCATCATTCAGGTAGCCGTGGCTAAGCCCGCGCCCGCCAACCCAAAGCTCACCCGGAGTCCGGGAGGGCAACGGGCGACCGAGTCGGTCTGCCACCAGGGTGAGGGTCCCGCCGATGGCACGGCCGATTGGGGGCGGCGTGTCAACTGAAATGATCTCTGCCGCGCAGCACAGCACGGTGGCCTCTGTGGGTCCGTAAGCATTGATGAGTCTCGGCCGCTGGGGGAGTGCCAGCAGCCGAGCGGCCAGCTCCTTGCTGAGCGGTTCGCCGCCGGAGACGATCGTCTGGACGTGACTGGGTATGGCATCGTCGTCGAGGAGGCCACGAAGGGCAGCGGGAACCGAGCTGAGAAGGCTCACAGCCGTTGGGAGGTCTCGGAGGTCGAGCACGTTTTCCGCGATGACCGCGCTGCCGCCTGCGGCCAAGGGTGCGTAAATCTGCATAACCGAGAAATCGAAATTGAGCGATGCCCCTACCAGGACACGCTCCAGTTCCTGCCTGCTGAAAGTCCTCGAGGTCCACGACAGCAAATTTACCGATCGCGGAGTGCGGGACAACGACTCCCTTCGGTATGCCTGTGGACCCCGACGTAAAGAGTATGTAGGCGGCATCGTCTGGACCTGGTCCACTCGGGAGTTCCCTGTCTTCGCCTGCAGTCCCGATGAGCTTGTCGTAACTCATTATCTCAACCTTGGGCGGGTGCCACGGTGGAGCTTCGCCGGCGTGGAGAAGGAGGCGCAGGGGGATGGCGTCGGCCATGGCCTGGAGCCGATCAGGCGGATAGGACGGATCGAGCGGGAGATAAGCAGCACCTGACCGCAGGACTCCCAGCAGAATTGCGACCATCGTGTGGTCTCGTCGCGGCGCGATGCCAACGACATCGCCATCACCGATACCGAATGACGCCAGGGCCGAGGCGATCTGAAGCGTTCGCTCTTCCAGTTGTTGATACGACAGCACCCCGCTTGCCGCTATGACAGCGGGGGCCTCGGGCGTGCGTCGCGCCTGGTCGATGACGAGTTCGACGACACTGCTGGCCGGGGATGCTGGCTCGGGTCCTTGACCGTGGGCCACGACCCGGTGCAGCTGTTCAGGTTCGAGTGCCGATGGAGGCCCTTCTGGTTGGTCGTCCTGGACGTGCCCTACAAGCCCGAGTTGCTCGGCCATCCGGCAGCGCTGAAGTTTTCCCGTGGGTCCGACCGGGATGCGCTCGGCAATGATCACGCGGCGGGGGACCTTGTAGGCAGGGAGCTTCGTGGCCACAAACTCAGTCAGCTCGGTGGATGACACCTCCGTGCCCGGACGTACGACGATCACGGCTGCGACGTCCTCCCCGAGAGTGGGGTGCGGATAGGGGAAGGCCACCGCCAGGGCGACGGCCGGATGGGCTAGCAGAGCCTCGTCGATCTCCCGAGGCGCGATCTTCTCTCCGCCCCGGTTGATCATCTCCTCAACCGACCGACGAGTTAGAGGTAACCGTCGGAATCCAAGTAGCCAAGATCGCTGGTCCGGAACCAACCGTCATGGAAGGCGGCTGTCGAAGAGTTGGAGCAGATAGCCAAAAAACGCCATCGCCGCGGCGGCGATGATTGTTCCCGCCACTATGGCTGCCACTATTAGGCTTTCGTCCGTCCCCGAGACGTTGTATTGGTGCACTGTCGTGATCGCATCAAGGGCCGAAATGGCGCCACCGAGAATGACAATGACCGCCAGCGTTTTGAAGACGTAAGTGGCGACGAGTTGGGCTCCACGGAAGTTAGAGAACGTGAACAGGCGGGTTGTCCAGGCCCCATCCGATGTCTTGGACCATCCGGGCCCGGGTTTGGGCGTTGCAGTCATTGATCTTCGCGTTGTGGGAGGTGTTGGCTCAGGCGCTGCCCCACTGGGAGGCGCTGACACAAATGCTCGGAGGTTGACCGTCCTTCAGCTCGACCACCATCGCTCGCGCTCGGTTCACCGGATCGAGACGAGAGTGGTCTGGCGCATTTGTTGCAGATCGCTTGCCCCTGAGGTACCACTGCACCGCAGTTCGGGCAGACGCTACCTACGACTGTTTCCCCTGGCATGGCCGCTCCCCTGGCATGTGTTCGACCTTTTCGAAGGTGAGGTTTCAAAGAAGGTCGCCATCGAACTCCTGTGCCTGTAAGGCTGGCCGACCAGTACCATCGCTCATTCTCCCGAGATACCCATGGTCCCCTTCTAGGGATTCTGGCGACTAGGTCCGACGGACCATAGAGCCGTTCGGATCCTGAGTCGACAACTTCTCAACAACACAGCGGGTTTTCGGCGCGTCCGGACGATCACGGTCTCAGGCCTCTGCGGTCCTGAAAGCGCTGCTGCCCGGCGCTGGAAAGGACCTCCAACGAGGCGACCGTTCTCCGTCTCGGTGGCGGAGATGGATGCCCGGCGCTCTACCAATACGACGCCGACCGGTGCGCCCTGCTCATGGAGCGGCTGGGCCGGCCGATGTATGAGCTCGGCCTGCCGCTCTCGCAGCGCCTCGAGATTCTCGCGCCACCACCGCTCGCATTTGGCAGCGAGCGCCGGACTGCGGCCTGCCCACGGGCACCGAGAAGGCCCGGTGGCTCGCCGACTTCATCGTGAAGTCATGGGATGAGCTTTCGTAAGTGGGCGCTCCGACGAAAGGACTAGGCAGATGGGTTCGCCCCACTGCCCCCGTTCGTCGCTGCCGGGCTGGAGACGCCCAAGTCGGAGGCGATCCTTACCTTGGGTGGCCCTCCTCTAGGTAGACGAACTCAGTCGCAGCGAGACTCGCCCGAAGACGACGAGCCATTACGGGAGTCACGTATCCATCCAAATCCTCTTCCTTGACGAACCGCCATTCCGACAACTCACTCTTCGGTAGATGAAATCTCGCGTGTCGTCCTCTGAGAGAACCCCTCCAAAAAACACGAACCGGAGTGCGTCGCTACGAACTCCCTCGACGGGCCTTCGATAATCAATGGACCGAAGGCGGGCATTTCGCAGTTCGAAATCCAGCTCTTCACGCACTTCTCGGATACAGGCGGCAAGTGGGGACTCATCAGCTTCGACGCCGCCGCCCGGGATCTCCCACGGGTCCTTGTAGACGGGGTTTACGAGTAGTACACGCCCGAGGTCATCGCAGAAGAGGCACCCCGCTCCGACATGCTTTGTTGGCAAGGATTTATAGAACTCAGAAGTGCCGGATGGGCGATCGGTCAAAGGTTGCTCGCTCACAGTCTCCAGTATGGACCGATGAATGCTGTGGCCCACATGACCGGCGCTGGCCCACATGAGCGTCGGATAGCCCTACACCGGTTATACCTTCTGGCTTCAGTGTCCTATTGCCTCGGTCAACATACGATGTTGGCCGTGACTGCTCTCCCGGCTCTGACGGAGCCCCTGACAGACGGAGTGGTGACTCTGCGCCGCTTCACTCTCGACGACGTCGAGGCCGTCACCAGCGCCTGTCAGGATCCCGAGATCCCACGTTGGACGGCGGGTGTCCCTGAGCCCTACGAGGCGCACCACGCCCAGGAATGGATTGCTCTTCACGATGGCTTTTGGGACCACGAGAGGCGTGCCGCGTTCGCCTTTTGCGACGCCCGAAGCGCGGAACTGCTCGGATCCATGACGCTTGCCGAGGTCGACTTCACCGCCCGTTCCGCGGTCGCTGGCTACTGGGCCGCCCCTTGGGCTCGCAACCGGGGCGCCACGACCCGAGCCCTTACGTTGGCGTGTCGTTGGGGCTTCGACGTGCTTGGTCTCAGGGAGGTCAACCTCATGACGCTCATGGGAAACATCGCCTCGGAGAGGGTGGCTCAAAAGGCGGGCTTCGTCTCCATTGGCATGATCCAGGACTACAAGCCTTCAAGGGCTCTTGATCCTGAGGCCCGACATGAGGTCAAACAGTGGGTTCTCAAAGCGAGTTGCTCGACCGAAGCTGCGGGGGTCACCTGAATCGACGGAACGATCGGAGAGTGTCCCCTTCCGCCGGGAGCGGACACCATGGGGACCTCCGTCATATGGAAGAGTCGGCGGCGTGCGTTTACCTGATTTGCGCGGTTGGCGGGCCTGCTATCCGGGCTTCGCGCAGCCTATAGCCCACCTCAGGAAAGCTCCGTTCTGGACGTGGCCCGACGTCGAGAAGTGGGCTCGAGCAGCGGGATGGTTCAAGTGAGCGAAGCCTCAGATCCGCAGCTTCCGGAAACGACCATCGGCACCAGTCGGCTGGAGGCCTTCAGCGACGGGGTTATGGCCGTCATTATCACCATCACGGCGCTCAGCCTCAAGGCACCTCTCAGTGGGTCGTTCGCCGCGTTGAGCCGGCGCCTGCCAGAGCTGCTCGTCTACATCCTGAGCTTCACCTTCATCGGGATCTACTGGAACAACCACCACCACCTACTTCGTGTCACGCGTCACATCAGCGGTGGCGTCATGTGGGCGAACCTCCACCTGCTCTTCTGGCTCTCGCTCATCCCAGTCGTGACGGAGTGGGTAGGCAGCTTCTACGGGGACCACTGGCCCGCCGCGACATACGGCATCGTGGCCCTGGGTGCGGCGATCGCCTTCTCGATCCTCGTGGTCGCAATTATCCGGGCAAACGGCCGGGATTCCGCGGTCGGTCGCGCCATCGGGTCAGATCTCAAGGGAAATATCTCGATTGCGCTCTATGCGTGCGCTGTTGGGCTGGCATTCCTCAGCCCTTACGTGGCGTATGCCTTGTATGCGCTCGTCGCCGTCATCTGGCTTGTTCCAGATCGGCGCTTCGAGCGCCCGGGAGTGACACGCTCTGAAGACTGAGACGCCAGCGGCCCAGTTACGTCGTAGTCAGCTGAGCCATCCCGCTTGTAAGTGGTGACCACGAGGGTACGCTTTGCCGCCAGATCGTCGAAGGCGCCCACACGAAGCAGTTTAGGACTTGCCGGTCCGAAGCCCTTTTGGCAGGGGCTTGGAGCCCCGGGCGGACAAATCCTGTTTGCTGGCTAGCAGGTGTGAGTCGACCAGCGGCCGCACATCACCTCGCTGGTGCTCAACCTTCTTAGACGAAGATTTGGTCGTTTGGTACGGGTATGGAGACGTGTGACTGCGCCGACTTCCACCGTCCGTCGTCCCCTCGGACAAAGACGCCAGTGAGGCGGATTCCTCTCTCCCCACCGCTCGCGTTCTTGAAGTAACCCTGGCCCTCGACCCAGGCGACGTCTCCTCGCACATGGACGGTGACCTCACCCGCTTCTGCTGTCACTCCCTGGTCCACATTGACGTTGCTGAAGTTCTCAAGGAACTCGTCGGCACTCCACCATTCGGAATCTTCACTCCCAATGTGGATGTGATCTCTGCCCTTCAGCATGAGCGATCCCAAAGCTTCGACATCGCCCGAGTTGATCGCCGAGACGAGCTCGTTGAAGGTCGACCGGACCTCGTCTTCTGCAGGATCTGCCATCATGACCTCCTCAAGAAGTTCTGCAACTCATGACAATGAAGCGGGTACTGCGCGATCGAGCATGCCCATCACACCGCCTGGCAGTTTACTTAGGTCACTTGGGAATTCCCAGGTCGAAAGAACCACAGATCATCTGGCCGTAGAGCGTCTCGAGGTAGCCCCGTCCACCGGGTTGATGACGTATTGGTCTACCAGTGCTATTACCTCCGCGGTCTCTGGGGTAAGTGATCGAATGGGTCGAGGGTGTGAAGGTCAGAACTTTTGAGCGAGCACCCGAGCCCAGCCATCGGCACGAGAGCGCAGCAGATCGAGGTCAAACTGGGCTCCGAAAGCATTGAAGGCCATGACGCCTCTGAAGTCGTCATCGAATGACAGGAGGTCCGCTGCGTCCCACCACGGCTGGTGATCGTACGTGGGGACGAGGTCTACATATGCCTCGAGGAAGGCGTCGGCTGCGTCGGCACCGTCGACGAGGGCAAGATTTCCTCGCGTGTGTGCGACGTCGATTCCCCGGGGTCCGCAGCAAGAGAGGGGCCAATCGACTATGCCAACGAGCTCCTCCTGTTCCCAGAGGAGGTTTCCGGGGTGGTAGTCGCGGTGCAAGAAGGCCGGTTTTCCCTCGGGCTCAGGGCCATGTATGGCAGCTACCAACCTTGTCCAGGCTGAGGGTGCTGTAGTCCACCTCGGAACCGCAACCTTGTTGAGATCGAACCAGTGTCGATAGCGAGGTAATCCACTCGGAATACCCGCCCCGTGCAATTGCACGAGCGGAGCTGCCATTCGCCTCGGGTCGAGGTTGTGCACAATGGGTCTCCCCGGCAGGACGGTCATCAGAAGACTTGGGTGCCCCGCCTGCGCACCCGTGACATCGAAGGCGATCGCTTCTGGCACGAGGTTCCCGAGAACAGTGCGTGCCGCTCGGAGGGCGTCGGCCTCGTATGCGATCACCTTGGGAATCTCATCGATGACGTCGTTTGTGAGATACCGCCGGAGCACGAGTTGGGCGCCATCAACCTCGATCAAGCGGAGATCTGACGTGATGCCAAAGGCCAGGGATCGCAGATCGACCACCTTCTTAGCGCCGAGAACCTCAAGCACCCACGTACGCGCTGCTTGGTCCACCAAAAACAGCCTATGGCGCCGGGAGGCTCTGGATATGGGTGCGAATCGCGTTCCATTCACCCAATGAGCAATCGAGGAATCAGTCAGGGGGTATCCCATCCGCCCGGAAGGGGTGCCACCATGCAGCACTTCGGGGCGAGGCGCTTTACCGAAGCGAGACTCAGGTCTCAGGAGGCCCTTGGACAGGACGCTCGTGCGAAGGTGGGGGCTGCGCATGCGGCGCACATTCTCCAATCTCACCCCGGCAACCCAGTCGCCGCAGGACCCAGGTGCCAAACCCGACTGGGTGGTTAGCGGAGCTGTGCCTCTTTAGCCTCGGCCTCGTGGCCCTTGGTCACGTGTACCGGAAAGTTGGGCTTGGCGTTGGGATTGTGGTCCACCTCACCAATCGTATTCATTGTCAAAACGCGACGTGGCGAGGGCTTCCGTGGGTGAACTGGCGGAGCCATTCCGCATTAGCTTTCAGGCGGTCTCCAAGCACCTGCAAGTACTCGAACACGCCGGGCTGATCGAAAGAAGTCGCAGGGCTCAGCAGCGAGCCTGCCGTTTGCGACCCGACGCTCTGAGAGACGCCAGCGTGTGGCTAGGCGACTACCGCCGGCTCTGGGAAACCTCTTTCGATCGGCTCGATGAACACCTCACGAAGCAGAAAGGATCACAGAAATGACCGAACGAGACCCCTACATCTCCATAACTCGAACCATCGATGCTTCGCCCGAAGCTGTCTTCGAGGCTTGGACGAGTCCGACAGAATTCGGCCGTTGGTTTGGCAGAGTCAGTTGCTGTCGAGGATGTGCGTATGGACCTGCGGGTCGGTGGTGATTGGTCTGCCCGTATGGTCCTGGCCGACGGAACGGAGATCGGATGGCACGGTACCTATCTTGAGGTGGAAGCCCCGCATCGCCTCGTCTTGAGCCTCAGCGACCGCCCCGGTGAACAGTTCGAACGGGTATTGGTTGTTCTAAAGGAAGTCCAGGCTGGAACGGAGATGACGTTCACCCAGTCAGGCGGCCACACGCCGCCAGAGAACTATGCCAAGGCTGAAGAAGGATGGCGATCGTTCTTGACGACTTTGCGAAAGGACTCCACAGCTAGAAGCTGTCAGCGACCCGGCGGACTGGGGCATTTAGCCCTGGCCAGCTCCTGGAACCTTGGCCCGAACAAGGCCACGCGCATTTACTTCGGAACTGGCGAAACCCACGATCGAGCACCGCAGTTTGGACACTTCACGAACTTGCTTCCCCCAGGTCGGTGTGGAGCGATCGATGCCATTCCGGGCGTGAGGGTAAATGTCTGACCGCAGTTGTCGCACCGATAGTCGTACCTACTCGTTACGCCCCGCTGGACAACAAACTGCGCAAAAAATGCGGCGCCGACAAGGACTATGACGATTACTGCGCTGTCCACCTCAGCCTCACGCTAAAGAGGCCGCTGGAGAAGACTTAGAAGACTCGCCACCGTGGCTCTCGCAGAGCCAGACATCACATTTCGCGGATCTTCACGTACCGCTTGATGTCAGGGATGGACGCGACGCCCAGAATGCCAATGCCGATCCCGAGGCCCATCAGAAGGACCGTCGCGATCACACCAATGGTTCGCATGACACTCGTATACCCAGGCCCGATTGAGTAAAACGAGGTGAGCCCGGACTCGCCCGTCGCCGGGGACACCTTGTGCCAGCGCGAGGTTGGGTGTACCTCAACCACGGGTAAATCCAGGCTCCCTCAGGATTCTTCCCTCAGTGCCGAGTTAACCAGCGAGATAAACGTACGCTGCGGACACGCCGCTTCAAGGCCAATTTCCAAAAGCAGGCCAACTTCGCAAAAGCAGTACTTCTGCGATGTTAGTTACTCTTGATGGGCGCGCTGCTCAGCTTCATGGGCCTCAGCTTCAGCGCGAGCCTTTTCGGCTTCGGCTTCCTTGACTGCAACGTCGCGTTCAGCCGCCGCCTTGTCCTGCTGTGCTCTTCCCTCGTGGCGCAATTCGTCTTTCCCGGCAATTGCCCCTGCCGCCTCCTTCACCTTGCCTTTCACATCCTCGACGATGCCCTTCGCGCCGGCCTCGGGACCGGTGTCCTTGCTCTCACTCATGTGGTGTCCTTCCTTGATCGCTCTTCGATACACCTCCCCTACCCAGGAGACGAGGTCAGAAACAGGTGGGCGCGTACAAGAAGTCGTCTGGGCGCTTGCTACAGAATGAGCACTTCGGTTTTGTCACTCGACGCGTCAGCGTGCGCGGAGGGACACGAGGCGACCCCGCCACTTGGACGGGCCGCTCGCTCCGACGCTTCCTCGCGCCGTCAGAGTCGTTGGCGCACCATCGCGCATGAAGCGTCCGACTCTTGCGGAACCAGCGTCAGGCCCGGTTCGCTGCCGCCAAGCTCGTCAATGATGCCTGCGACGCTGAATGAGAGCCAAGATCACCATGCCCGCCACACGATGGTGGCCGCCAGCGCCTCCCAAAGTGGAATCGTCACCCAGGGCACCAGGGCTCGGATGCGCACGCGATGGGTGTTCTCGACAACGAACACAACTGCAACGACGAAAATCACGAACGCCAAGAGATGGCGCGCGACGAATCCCCTTCGACCCTTCTTTTGTTGCGGGGTCGCAGCTTGGTCCGTCATGAACCGACTACTACCCACCCACCCGAGTTTGACGCCCCGCTTGGTTAGGAGGCGGAGACGCGAAGTAGCTACGAAGGAGGTGGAGATGACCACAACGCCCCTGGTATCGGGCGCCGGTCACACCGCCCGCAGGTGCAACCTAGTCGTTGGGCACCTCAAAATCACCCGATCGGGTGATTACGAATCGACGGATTGCTTCCTCATGCCTACACCTTTTCGAGCCCGAGGACGGCGAAGTGGAGTGAGCCTCCGTGACTCCTCAGTCCTTGACCACCTGGTAGATGCCATAGATAACACCCGGGATGTGACCGAGCAGCTGAAGCAGAAAGGCCCAGAGCACTTCGATGCACAGACCCTTTTTAATTAGGACAGCAAGGAAGGGCAGTATCAGACACAGCAGAACAAGCAAGACCTTGACCATGGGTGTCAAGCTACCGTGAGCGCCCGCCGAACTCCCGCAGCCCCGTCAATCCGTCCAGGTGCTCTGGATAGCTCCACACCCGCCACCACGATCGCCTGCGGGGCTGAACCAGCGCCCGGTCCACGAAGGCGTCTCGGGGCAGTGGTCGCCTGCCCTGACAGTCGTGAACCATGGCCCAGCACTTTCCCGGCTGGACGGTGAAAGCCTGCGCGTAGCGGTTGCCGGGCTGGGGCATCGCCATGGGTCGAGGGTAGACCGGGGGAGTATTAGAGCACAGCGCGGATCTGAGACAGCACTATGCCTAAAAACGCGTCCGGTTCAATCGTTTCGGGCGGATTGAGCCGCACCTGTTCGCTCATGGCCTCGACGGTGCCTTGAGGTAATGGGTCGTGGCTCTCAAGTGCGGCCAGCGCCCCCTCGTGGTCGACGAGTACCGAGACCATTCCGAGTAGGGATCTCCATTCGTTCTGGCCGTAGGTAAGCCGGGAGAGGTCCTTTTGCGACCTGGTGATGATGGCGTCGGCTACCGCGTCCAGTGTTGCTTCCGAACCAAAGGCGTCGGCCAATCTTTGCAAGGCTGAAGTTGAAGACGGGTCCACGCCGCCGAGGGTAGACGGGGGCGGGATCGGGCCGCACGGTGACCTCCACCGGCATCGGCGACCCGGCCCCGCCTCGATATCGAGGGGCGGCGACGGCATTTTGAACACCGCCCCTCGGCACGCGATGGTGACAGCGCGGCTCCCGGCGGAGTCGAGCCGATTGGCCCGGACCCGCGCAACGGACGGACAACGCTCAGAACCGAGAGAAGGCGCCTTGAACCCGTTGATGATCGCGGCGATGTTGCCCGACAATGCCGTGGGCGATACCAGTGCCCTGGTCGGCTTCGTTGCCGTCTTGGCGGCGCTTGTCACCATCACGATGTTGCCGGAGCCGAAGGGACAGAGTCTCGAAGCCTTGACCGAGACGGAGCGCCAACCGACGAGTGCGAAGGTGCTCGGTCTGGCCGAGAGCCGCGGCGTTCGGCCGCCTCCCGCCTAGACGAGGGAGCAATAGAAGCGCGGATAGCCACGAGTGTCGTCGTACCAGACCACGAACGGCCCAGGACAACGTCGCAGAGATGCCCACCATCCTCCTCCTACGCCATGGTCACGCAGGCTCTAAGGCTCAGTGCGTGGGCAACGACGCGGAGCGGGCCCCTGAGCCGTCGAGGTACGGCGGAGGCCAACGGCCTTGTCGCTATCTTGAGCCCATTCGGGGTGACCGGGATCGCTTCCAGTCCCCATCTCAGATTTTCTTCCGGCTCCGGCGGTCCCATAGCCGGCAGACATGCCCGCGCCTGACGGTAGTCAAGCCGCCCGCCGAGCGAAGCGTGGAGCCAGCAGGGCCGGACGCGGAACGCGGTCGTGTCCAGTCATCGTCAATCCTCGGTTACGTGTGAGTAACCCAAACACAAGGGAAGTGAACGGCCATGAAGTCCGTCAACTTGTCCTACTCTCTGAGGGCTGGCTCCCGCCTCCGTGATCTCTCCGTCTGGCACGCAGTTGATGAAGGAGCCCCCAGGACCATCTACGGGCTGGAGGTTCCGAACAGCCAGGCACGAAGAGCATGGGATGAGACCACCCCCGAACCAAGGTGCCGCCAGTGCGTTAGTCGAATGCCCGTCCCATAGGCCACGCACAGGCCCCGTCCGTCAGGAGTAGCCACGGTCCTCATCGTCGCGCTCGGTTGTCGCACGGTAACTCGTACCGCCAGTTCGCGCGATCGTCACATACGACCTGGACCTACGGTTGACCGCACACCTCGTGTCTGGCGGTCGATATGGTCGCCTGAAACCGAGCGTGTCGGAGGAGGAGCAAGACTGAGTTGTTGCGCAAGGATCACCACCCAAGGATTGTTCAGCAGGCAGATGGTCAATGGTTGGTCGTCTGCGAAGATTGCTTGCGGGATCACGATTCCACGCCGATTGGCATAAACACCCCCGTCGGGTCACGCGAGATGGCCCAACGGCTCTGGGAGAACCACACGTGGGGTCGTGGGGCGACACCCCGTCGTCGCCAGTTCGCCGAAAGGAAGTGGCCATGAACGAGGAGGGCTGGTTCAAGGACCCTTACCAGCGACATGAAGCCCGCTGGATCTCAGATGGCACCCCCACTGCTCTTGTTCGGCCTGCCGGAGTTGAATCGCAAGATGCGCCGCCGGACGAACCGATCACACTTGAGACGGAGCGGGTGGTGGCCGACGTGGTTCTTGGCGACGCTTCCGATCTGAAGCGGGCGGACGACGCCGAGACGCAAGAATTCGATCCCGGAGCGTTGATCGACGCGGCCGAGGAAGGCATCGACAGCAGTTGGTGAGGCGTAGCAGTGGCGGCTTCCACACCGCCTTCTACCCCGCGATAGCCGGCAGATTGCGGGCATCTCCGTGGCGGTTGCTTTTCGCACGCCATCCGGGGACCTGAATCCCCCCCTGACACGCTACGGCCCCGCCCGAAAGCGGGGGGCCGCAATCGCCATACCGTCAGAAGCTCGATCCGGCCGGCCATCCCAGTTTTGGGAGCTGGGGTGAGAGGTGGTCGACGCTCCAGTACCTGTCCGATGCCGGTGTCCGAACTGTGGTTATCGACATGGAGCCTGGATGTGGCGTGGCGGGAATCGGGACAACTATTCGAATGGCATCGTGAGGCACCGATCCACGTCGAACGACCTTCTGGGGATGGGGGGTCGTCATCGTCCCGCAAAGGAGTTCATCTGACGCCGCTGGTCGGTCCAAGGCTCCCCACTCCAGAACCGCGCGTAGCCCTCGTGCTCTGGATCTTGGTACCAGCCAGCAGCGGGCAGTTCCCTCTTTGGGGAGTCTTCTTGGGAGGCGCTCAGCGACTGAGCAGCCCCGTACTCAGCGGCACGTTGGCTCGATGCCTCGTGTCTCAGAGACTCTGTGTGGGACGTGGTGCTTGTACGCGTCTCAGTCGGCGTGACGCCATTACCGGAAAGCTGTTCACCTGAGGCGGGAGACACCGCCTGGCCCTGCCCGGTCAACACGGATGACAGGGAGATCCGCCGTACGTCCTCTCCGATGCGAAAGATGATGATCACCAGCTCTAGAAGGATCCGAATCCAAATCAGCGTCACGAGCCAAACAATCGGTATCAGGATGATTGCAGCCACGACCGCTCCGGGTTCCTTCGTCGCGAGAGCAGCGATGAGAGCGCCAACGGTCGATCGATGACCGGTTATGAGTCGACATCGCGGCCTGAGGCGGGAGCCCCGACCTGTCCCCGATGCGCGTGCCAACGAGTCGCGAGCGTCGTTGACGTTGAAGACGTGAGCGAGCTGACCGCTGTCATGCGGCCGGTGTCTGCGGCTACTCGGCTCTCCGGAGCACGGCCACTGGAAGCAGGTCGAGCGCACTCGCAGCCGCAATGCGTCCACGGGTCGCGCTCACGGCCCGCCCCGTGAAGATGTCGACGTAGGAGCGCGGCGCGCCCTTCGGAAGTAGGCAGGTTGTCTCGCTCCAGACACGTGGACCGGTGGGGAAGCGGCCATGTCCGGCGTGTTCGAGCGTGAGGCGCGGGATCACGGTGATCACCCAATTGGACCGCCGGCGCCGGCACCATGCGACGAGGTTCCCTGCTCGCGGTCCAGTAGCGGCGAGGGGGACGTACGAGCCGCCGGCGAAGACATCGGGTAGTTCACGGCGCAGGTGCAGCAGCGCCCGGATGACATGCAGCTTGAGCCGGCCGTTCGGCCAATCCGTCAGCAGCTGCTTGACCTGAGGCTCCAGATCGGACGCGTCCGGTCCCTAGAGCAGGTAGTGACGCGAGAAGGGCCTCTCGTGTAGCGAAGTCCACCGCTCGCCTGTTGTCGGGGTCGGTCAAGGTTGCCTCGAAGAGCTCCGTTCCCTGGTAGAAGTCCGGAACCCCAGGGGTGCACGCCTTGAGGAGCGTGAGAGCCAAGGAGTTCGAAGCGGCCGCGGGTGCAATTGCACGCACGAACCGGCCCATCTCCGCTCGGAAGCGCTGGTCGTGGGAGACGCGGGCGATGAATGACCGGAGAGCGCGTTCATAGTCGCTGATCCGGCTCCGTCCACGAGGTGTGCCACTTCGCCTCCCTGGCCGCTTTCAGCACGTATTCCTGGACCCGGCGGACATCTTGGGGATGAAGTGCAACCCCTTCGACGGGCCACAGGGAGACCAGTGTCTGAAATGTGACGAGCTCGTCGTGGGGCTGTGGCCGACCGGACGTGACGGCGAAGCGGCGGTGCCACCGTCCGACGAGCCGCCCCCACTCGCCGCTCGTCTCCGACAAGACGGCGAGGCGGCAGCGGGCGTCCTCGTTTCGCTTCGAATCATGGGTCGACGTGCTGTTGAGCCCGCCACCCCCCACCCTTCGTGCGCGCGCGCGCATGAATCGATGGAACTCGTCGACTCCACAGATGGCCCGGTCTGGGTCGCATCCGACCTCGGCGTGACTGAGGAGCCCGTCGTAGCGGTAGGTCGCGGTGTCCTCGACGCCTTTCGCCATCACGGCGCCCGTGAGCTGCTGCCAACGTCGGGCCACGTCGAGCCAAGGGCTTCCTAGGCGGGCCTCCTCGAGGAGCCCGCTCGCCACCAGCGTCACTGCTCGTTCCACCTCCCGGTCGGCTCCGTCCGTGGTGCGCCGAGCGACGGCACGCGAGATCGTGACCGCGTCGACGCGTGAGGGCGGGGCGCCGTCCAGATAGGTCCGGTAGACGTCGAGAGAAACGGTGAGCTCGGCCATGGCTCGGCGGCACATCGATCACCGACAAGTCGTGTCCGGGGTGCTCTGTGTCGAGCGCCAAGAGCGCCATCCGCGCCAACCGGTCGAGCTGGGCCACGAACGTGCGCTCGAGCATCTCTTGTTTGGCCGCCAAACCCAGCTCGCTCGAACGTAGCGCCCCCGCCGGTGAGCGCCGATCCGATGTCGGACAACTGGCGGCAACCCGTCTCCTCGAGAAAGAGGCCACCAGCCCGGTCGGCGAATTCGTAGCCGGTCGTCCCGTCGACGGGCCAGCGCCCGTCGAGCACCTCGTCGCGGTCGAGGATCTTCTCCACCAGGACCACGGGATGCCGGCCGCGGGCTGCGAGCTCCTCGCCGAGGCGAGTCGAGATAGTGCGCCGGGTCCCACAAGCCGTCGATGTGGTCGACGCGGACACCGGCGATCCTTTCGTCGGCGCAGAGCGTCACGGATGAGCCCGTGGGTCCGGGCGAACACCTCTGGATCCTCCACACGCACGCCGACCAGTCCATCGATATTGAAAAACCGCCTGTAATTGCCGGCTGTGTCTCCGAGCCGCCAATACGCCGGACGGAAGTGTTGTCCAGCCAACAGCTCGGAGAGCGGACCTCCAAATCCGCCATCTGGAACAAGAGGGAACTCCTGGCCGTCCAATTCGAGAACCGCGCCGCCAGGTTCGTGGCGGACGGAGGCCCCCTCGGCCGCAAGAGAGATGGGGCTGGCTCAGGACCGGTGTCAGCACGCGCCCGCCGTGCTGGCTCCAGTCGATGTCAAAGGTGCTGGCGTCGGCCGAGTCCTGACCTTGGCGGAGGGTCTCCCACCACCACCGGTTGGAGCGCGTCTGCGGCCATGTGGTTGGGCACGATGTCGAGAAGCACTCGCATATCGTAAGTAGCGAGCTCTTCTAGCAGGGATTCGAACTCCTCCGCGGAACCCAGTGCGGGGTCGAGCCGGCTTGGGTCGATCACGTCGTACCCATGCGTACTGCCCGGCGCGGCGGCGAGCACCGGTGAGAGGTACAGCGTCTCGATCCCGAGCCGGTCCAAGATACGGCACGAGCGCTCGCGCGCCCGGAAAACCCCAACCCGTTGAGCTGCAGTCGGTAGGTGGAGCCGAGCGACGCGGCGGAAGTCATCCTCGGTGGCGCTCGGAGTGTCGCAGCAGACAGCGTCGAGTGCGCGTTGAGCGAGACGGCGTCGGTGCGCACGATACGCGACCAGGGGCCCGGTTGGGCCGTGTTCAACACCTCCTCCCACTGGCCGGCGAGCTCCATTCGGGGGAGTGTGTACGAGCGAGATCGTGTTCCGGCATTGAGCATGAGGAAGAGGGAGTCACCGGCGTAGGACCGGCCTCTGATGTCGACCTCGTCGGTCGCCAGACCGAGCAGGAGCATGCCGATGGTGTGGAGTTCGGGGTCCGCCCAGTCCTGTTCGGTCATCTCAGAGCCGTCTGGTCGGATCCAGGTGACATCCTTGGTATGCATGCCGGGGTGCGGCTCTCCGGTGAAAAGGCGCGCCGCCGAAGAATGGGATTGTCCTGCATGACCTCGATGACGTCACGGACGAAGTTGCACAGATCTTCGCCGGTTTCGCCGATGTCCCAGTTGAACCAGCTGAGATCGTTGTCCTGGCAGTACGCGTTGTTGTTGCCTCGCTGCGTGCGGCCGATCTCGTCCCCGCCGAGCAACATGGGCACGCCCTGGGAGAAGAAGAGCGTGGCCAGAAAGTTCCGCTTCATGCGGTCCCGCGTCCGCTCAATCCGCGCCGACTCCGACTCGCCCTCTGCTCCCCAGTTCCGGCTGTAGTTCTGGTCGGTGCCGTCGTGGTTGTCCTCGCCGTTGGCCTCATTCCGCTTGTGCTCATAGGTGACCAGGTCGGTCAAGGTGAAGCCGTCGTGGCACGTGACGAAGTTGACGCTGGCGTAGGTGCGACGGCCACTGGGCGCGTAGATGTCGCTGGACCCAGTGAGACGCGACGCCAGCTCGGGCACCATGCCGGGGTCACCGCGCCAGAATCGTCGGACGCAGTCCCGGTAGGCGCCGTTCCACTCGGACCAACCCTGCGGGAAGTGGCCCAGCTGGTAGCCGTCAGGGCTGGCGTCCCAGGGCTCGGCGATCAACTTGACCGTCGAGAGCACCGGGTCCTGCCGGACGATCTCGAAGAAGGCACTGGACTGACCCGCGTCGTCGCCCCGGGACAGCACGGGAGCCAGATCGAACCGAAACCCGTCCACGTGCATGTCGGTCACCCAGTAGCGCAGACTGTCGGTGACCAGGCCCATTGCCCGGGGATGGAGGACATTCAGACTGTTGCCCGTGCCCGTGTAGTCGAGGTAGTAGCGCTGATCCTCGGGAGAGAGCCGGTAGTACACGGCGTTGTCGATGCCCTTGAGCGACAGCGTCGGCCCGAGATGGTTTCCCTCGGCGGTGTGGTTGTAGACGACGTCGAGGATGACCTCAATGCCGGCCCGGTGCAGCGTGCGCACCATCGACTTGAACTCGCCGACCTGCTCGCCGAGCGCACCTGTGGCGTACCCGACGTGGGGGGCGAAGAAGGCGATCGAGTTGTAGCCCCAGTAGTTGGTGAGGTTCTTCGCGACCAGGTTCCGGTCGGCCACGAAGTGATGGACGGGCATCAGTTCCACGGCGGTCACGCCCAGGTTCAGCAGGTGGTCGACGATGGGATCCGAGGCCAAGCCCAGGAAGGTGCCGCGCAGGTGTGCGGGCACACCGGGATGCTGCATGGTCATTCCCCGCACATGGGTCTCGTAGATCACGGTGCGGTTCCACGGCGTGCGCGGCGGCCGATCGTCCTGCCAGGTGAAGGATGGATCGACGACGACGGACTTGGGAAGGGCGCTGGCGGAATCACGCGTGTCGAAGGAGAAGTCCTCTGCCGGGTCGCCGACCGTGTAGCCGAAGAGATCGTCACTCCAATCGATCGGCCCGCTCACCGCTTTGGCGTAGGGGTCGATGAGGAGCTTGTTGGGATTGAACCGATGCCCGGCGCCGGGGTCGTACGGACCGTCCACCTTGTAGCCGTAGAGGGCGCCGGGTCGGACATCGGGCAGGTAGACGTGCCAGACCTGATCGGTCGTCTCCGTGAGCGGGATCACGGTGGAAGGCTCGCCCGAACGCGGGTCCTCGAACAGCAGGAGGCTGACCGCCTCCGCGTGCTCCGAGAACAGCGCGAAGTTCACACCTTCGCCGTCCCAGGATGCGCCCAAGGGATAGGGGGCTCCGGGCCAGGCCCTCATCGGGCTCTCCGTCAGCTGCGACGTAGACCCTGTGCAAAAGACCCGGAAGTCCCAAGGGATCAAGGGTCAACGTCCCGGCGGTCGTGCCCCCTGGGTCAGTGCGCGAGACCTCGTCCCAGCAGTCATCAGCCGGGCAGTTGTCCCGATCCTGCTGATCCGCACAGGTTGAAGAACGCCGCGACGGAGGTCTCACCGTGCGTCCGCACGAGGGTCACGACGTCGCCGTCTGCGTGGGCCGACGTGTTCTCACGAGAGGAATTGATGGAGCGCCGGCTCGCGCCGGCGCAAAGCGATGAGGTCGCGGTAGAGCTGCCAGAGTTCTGCGTTCATCGGATCGTCGACACGGTCGCGCCGCAGTACGGCCGCGGTGAACGTGGCCGGATCGCCCGGGTCCGGGAGGGGTCCGCCCGGGTCGTGCGCGTGCTCGGCCGCCCTACCTCTCCGCACGGCGTCGAGGAGCTCGGGGTCTCCGTGGTCGACGAAGTAGGCGAAGGGGGCGACCTCGCCGTACTCCTCGCCCATGAAGAGGAGGGGTAGCCCTGGGGACAGGACGAGGAGGGCCGCCGCCAGGCGCAGGCGTTCTGGTGGAACGAGCGTTGAGAGCCTGGTGCCGTCGGGCCGGTTACCCACTTGATCATGGTTTTGAACGAAGATCACGAAGCGCTCCGGTGGGATGCCGACCGACGGGTGCGCCGTGACGGCGCTGCCGGAACGACGAGTACTGACCCTGGTACACGAAGCCCTGACTCATGGCCCGTGCGACGTCGTCAGGCCGCCCGTAGTCACCGTAGTAGCCGTCTCGTTCCCCCGTCAGGATGGCGTGCACCGAGTGGTGGAAATCGTCGTTCCATTGCGCGTGCATGCCGAGACCGTGGTTGGAAACCGGCGTGACCGTCAACGGATTGTTGTCTGCGCTCTCGGCGATGAGTGCGCAGGAGCGACCGATGCGACCGGCCAGCTCCTCTACCGCCGTCGGCCAGTTCGACCAGGAAAGGTCGGGCGCTCCGGTCGATGAGCTCGTGGACGGCGTCGAGGCGCAGCGCGTCGACGTGGAAGTCCTCGAACCACTGGCGCGCGTTGGCCAGGAAGTACGCTCGCACGTCGTCGGAGAACGGGCCGTCCAGGTTGATCGCCGGACCCCAGGGCGTGCTGTAGCGGTCGGTGAAGTAGGGAGCGAACCGGTCGAGGACATTGCCTTCGGGCCCGAGGTGGTTGTAGACGACGTCCAACACGACGGCGAGGTGGCGTCGGTGGCACTCGTCCACGAACTCCTGCAGGCCACGCTGGACCCGCCGTACGAGTCTCTGCACGGCAAAAGGGAAGACCCCGTCGTAGCCCCAGTTACGGCGGCCGGGGAACTGCGCGACCGGCATGATCTCGACCGCCGTCACGCCGAGTTCGACCAGGTCGTCGAGTGCGGCCACCGCCCCTGCGAAGGTGCCCTCCTCGGTGAACGTCCCGATGTGCAGTTCGTAGAGGATCCACTCCCGCAGTGGTCCGGGACGGAATTCCTCGTCAGCGCCAGGGATACGTCAGATCGACCACCTGAGAGGGCCCATGCACGCCGTGTGGTTGTGCGCGCGAGGCGGGGTCCGGCAGTTCGGGTCCGCCGTCGAGGACGTAGTGGTAGAGAGCACCGGGACCCCAGGGAGCAGAGCCCCGGTGGTACCCGTCTGCTTCTCGTGTGAGGCACGACCGGACCCGCTGCTTCCGCGCACCTCCACCGTCTTCGGCGTTGGGTGCCCAGACGGTGAACGCCGTCGAGGACGGACCGCTGGGCCACGGCGCCCAGGTCGGCCCTCATTGCGGCTGAAGAAAGAGGCAGCCGAGCGGCGGGACGGTCAGGGTCAGGGTGTGCGGCATCCCGTGGTTCGGCAGCGGGTGCGTGTCGGCTCCCCCCAGATTCCCGACTCCGCTGCCCCCGTAGTCGCTGGCGTCGCTGTTCAAGAGCTCGCGTCCAGTAGCCCGCCACGAGGGACGCCGGCCAAGACGTTTGTCCGTACGACGGGCGTGAAGTTGCACACCACGAGGACGGGATCACCCGACGACGAGAAGCGCAGGAAGCTCAGCAGGCCGGATTCGGGCTCATTGGGTTGGGTCCAGGCGAACCCACGCGCGTCGGTGTCCAATTCGTGCAGCGCGGGAACGTGACGGTGCAGGCGGTTGAGGTCGGCGACCAGGGCTGCACACGCCGTCGTGGAGCGGCGAGCCGAACAGCGCCCAGTCCAGCTCGCTTTCATGGTCCCACTCGCGCCACTGGGCGAGCTCGGCTCCCATGAAGAGCAGCTTCTTGCCCGGGCGTCGCGAACTGGTAGGCGTACAGGAGCCGGAGGTTGGCGAAGCGCTGCCAGTCGTCACCGGGCATCTTGGTCAGAAGCGATCCCTTGCCGTGGACAACCTCGTCGTGCGAGAGCGGCAAGGTGAAGTTCTCGCTGTAGGCGTAGACGCTGCGGAATGTGAGCTCGCCATGGTGATGGCGACGATGCACCGGATCGCGCGAGAGGAACTCGAGCGTGTCGTGCATCCAGCCCATGTCCCACTTGAGGCCGAAGCCGATCCCGCCGTGACTCCACGGGTCGGGACACTCCCGGGAAGGCCGTGGACTCCTCGGCGAAGACCTGGACATCAGGGTGATCGGCGTAGATCCCGGTGTTCAGCTGGCGCAAGAAGGAGATGGCGTCCAAGTTCTCGCGTCCACCCTCCGGATTCGGGATCCATTCGCCCGGCTGGCGCGAATAGTCGAGGTACAGCATGGAGGCGACGGCGTCGACGCGCAGCCCGTCGGCGTGGTACGTGCTGAGCCAGTGCTCGGCCGAGGAGGCCAGGAAGCTGCGCACCTCGTGCCGGCCGTAGTTGAAGATCAGGCTCTTCCAGTCGGGATGGAAGCCCAGGCGAGGGTCGGCGTGTTCGAAGAGATGCGTGCCGTCGAACTCGGCGAGCGCGAAGCTGTCGGCGGGGAAGTGGGACGGAACCCAATCGAGGATCACGCCGATGCCGGCACCGTGCAGCTGGTCGATCAGCGACATCAAATCCTGGGGATCGCCGTAGCGCCGGGTCGGGCGAGAAGTAGCCGGTGGTCTGATATCCCCACGATCCGTAGAACGGGTGCTCCATGACCGGGAGGAACTCGACGTGGGTGAACCCGCATCGCGTGACGTGCTCAATGAGGGGTTCCGCTATCCGCTCGTAGCCGAGGAAGCCATCGGGACGAGACGGAGTCCCGGCGCCAGCTTCCCAGGTGGACCTCGTAGATCGACATGGGGGCATCGAGGGCCATTCGCTGGCCCCGAGACGCCATCCACTCGGCGTCATGCCACTGATACGCCAGATCCCAGAGGACCGAACCGGTGCGCGGCGGAACTTCCGTGCAGTGGGCGAAGGGGTCCGCCTTGTGCAGAAGCTCGCCCTGCTGGGTCGTGATGGCGAACTTGTAGACCTGGCCAACTCGTGCCGAGGGAACGACTGCCTCCCAGATGCCGGATGCGCCCAGGGACCGCAGTGGGTTGCTCGACTCGTCCCAAGAGTTGAAGTCCCCGATGACGCTGACGGCGCGGGCATTGGGTGCCCAGACAGCGAAGCGAGCGCCCCCGTCGGGGAGAGGGTGACCACCCAGACGCCAACCGAGGCTGCGGTGCGTGCCCTCGTTGAACCAATGCACATCATCCGAGGTGATGGCGTCGGCACCGGGGAAATCGTCGACAGTCTGCATCCCAGTCGTCATGATGCGCGCTCGGCGGTGAGTTCCGACAACGTCTTGTCCGAACGCCTGGTCCGACGAGAAATCCTCGAAGGTGCGCCGCGCCCGGCGCCGCCAATTGTCGTTCGATTCGGTACCGGGATGATTCTGCGCCAGGCGCTCGTCCCACATCTCTTCCAGGTCGACTAGGACGATCTGGGCGTCGCTCCGGGCCATATGCCGGAGGCATCCCCGCAGTGCTGCCGCTGTGACCTGCGCCGGTTCGCCGTTTCGGCGGCGAAGTCCGAGTCCGTCGAAGAGCCGGTGACGCCAGCGCCCACGAGTGGTGCGCTCCACTCGCCGCCTGATCGAGAGTCAACGCGCCGTTGCCCTCGCGCTCGTCGATGTCCTCTCCCCAGAGAAAGGCGCCGAAGCGAGGCAGGTCGTGAGTGCCGAGCGAGGCCAGGGTATTCGAGGCGCGGCTCGGGGGAGGGGCTCTGCGGGCGTGGACTCGAACTGGAAGACCCACGTGCGCAGCATGTGATCTCGTCGCCATCCGTCTGCCGAACCCCCGTGGGCACCGTGCCGAGGTCCTCACCGACGACGACCGCGTCGGCCCGGTAGCGCCTCCAGTGCGACCAGCGGCGTGCAGCTCCTCGGCCCTGTAGGAGACGTAGGCGCCGTCGGTTGCAGCGTGCCCGTCAGGGATCATGTACATCCGTTGGAGACCCATGACGTGGTCGATACGGAGGCAATCGGCGTGCAAGAAGGCACGCCGCAAGGGCAGCGGAGAAGAAGCGATATCCGTCTTCCCGCATGCGCTCCGGGTGGAGGGGGCGGAACCCCCAGCTCTGCCCTCCGGCGAAGAAGCGGTCGGGTGGGGATCCCCCCTGCACGCCCGGGACGAAGGACTCCGGTGACCAGACGGGATCGAACCCGTCGGGATGGGATCCCACCGGGAAATCGGCGTACCGACCCCCGTGGTGGCCCGCTGCCGCCAGTTGCTCGTACGCCACCCACTGGGTGTAGAGGTGGTAGCTCACCGCATGCGGGTCCGGCTCGCTGCGGCGCGACGTGCTTTCCTGGCCGGCCCGGAACCGCGCGTAGGCCACCAGTTCCGGGTGCGCTGCCGGCGAAATCCCCGAGGCGCTCGACGCCGATCAGGGAAGTGCGCCGGAGCAGACGGCGCGCGCCAGTGGCTCCAGCTGCTCGTCGTCGCATGTCGGGCGATCTCCTCGTAGTCGACCGGGAGAAGCCGAAGGCGATCCCCGCCAGTTCGCGGTCGGGATCCCACAGGGGTCGCGTCCGCCGGTGACCCTGCATATTCAGGAAGAACCATGGGATCGATGAACAGCTCGTTGTAGGCGAGCCTGCTGACTGGGAGGTAGGGGCTCGGGTCCGACCGGCGGACCGAGGAATGCCGGGTACAACGGCAGGGTTCCGACCAGTCCGCCCCCGAGGGAGGACGACCCAGTCGCCAAGACGGGCCAGGTCCGAATATGTGCCGATCGCCCGAATCCTGCTCGGTTCGGAGTGCGTGGAGGGGCAGGAAGGCGCCCCACTGCCGTGGGCCCTCGGGGCAGTCGGGAGCGGCCACGACAAGCGCCGACTCAGGGCACGCCTGCCCCCTCGAGCGTGAGGTGGTGGTACCCCGCGGGGACGGGCCCCTCCGCAAGCCGCTCGAGGTCGAACTGCACACGGAGGTGGCTTCCAACTGCATCCCTTCCGCCGTTCGTTTCTGGCGCCATCACCGAGGTCAATGCACGTCGGCTCGTCGTCCCGTCCTCGAGTTGCAGGGCGAGCCACACGGAATCCAGCTCGGTGTCGTTCGGCAGCATCGCCGATGATCGACTCCCTGCGCCCGATGCGATGGACGAGGACAGGCTCGAGTTGCCGACGCAGCGCACCGGCCCTTTGGTCCCGCAGGAGGGCCGGTGCGTCCTCGGGCCGCTCGAGGGGTACGCCGAGGGATCGCAGCAGGGCGAGAACCACTTCCGGGTCGGCCTGTTGGTCCCGGCCGTCGACGTCTGTGTACGAGGTCTGTATCCCGTGAAAGGCGGCGAGCTCCGCCAGGCCGTCCCTGTCTCGTCCCGCGTTCACTCCGAACCCAAGAGGTCGAGGATGCCACGGGCCGGCACGTCGACCCAGGTCGGCCTGGTGTTGACCTCGTACCCGAGCTCGTACATGGCCTTCTCGAGCCGGAAGAAATCGAGCAAGCATTCGAGGTCTGCCTGGCTGGACGGAAGGTATGGGCTGGCTCTCGCCACTTCGAGGTACGAGTCCAGGAATTGCCCCGAGATCTCGCGGTGCCACATGGTGAGCCAGTCCGCCAGCCGCCCACGTTGGCCCGACTCGGACGATGCACCGAATTCGAGGTTGACCCTGAGCGCGGCGGCCTGTCCCGCGTAATGCAGTGAACGGATCATGCCGGCCAGGTCGAAAGCGGCGGGACGCTTCAGCCGCCTCCATCCCAGTGAGCGTGAGGGTTCGCCCTCGAAATCGATGATGACGAAGTCCTTCCCCGTCCACAAGACTTGCCCGAGGTGGTAGTCGCCGTGGCAGCGGATGCGGTACGCCTCGACTCGGGTGGCACTCAGTCGACGCAACCGCTCGATGATCTCGCTCCTCGCTCTGGAGCACGCGGTCGACGAGGGGCGATGTCGTTCCCTGCGAAACCACGTCCCGCAATACCTGACGGGTGAGACTACGTGCCCCATGGAAGAGAGCCTGACGGTCGAGGCTCGTCAGCGGTTCGGGAGCGAAGTTGGGGTCGCGTTGGTTGCCGGCCAAGGCGACGTGCATTTCCGCTGTCCGCCGGCCGAGCAGCGAGGCCCACTCCAGGTGTGGACCGACGAGCGGGTGGACGGTGTCCGACGATTGCTCCTGAATGGTGACACCGCCTCGCGCCGACACCGCTTCCACGTCGCTGGTGGGCGTCGCCAGTGCGTCTTCCAGCCCAAGGGTGAGCGCATCCACCACGTACTGCCATCCATCGCCTTCGTTGGGGACGTACTGCTCCAGGACCGAGACCGTGGCCGGTGTCGACCCGAGGGCGTCACTGCGGTACTCGATGCTTCCGCCGGCCCTGGGAGCATGGTCGAAGCGCCCGTTTTCGCTCAGGAAGCGGCTGATCTCAACTCCAGGATTGACGCCTTCCTCGAATCGCCGGATGAACTTCATGATGGCCTGGTCGCCCAGCAGCACGGACGAGTTGGACTGCTCCCCTGAGAGCGGGGTCGAAGAGAGGTCTTCCGCAGGCATCCGTTGTACCGCCGCAGGCTCGAGGACGGGAGCCCGACGATCTGACCGTGACGACCGGGAAGCGTCCGGCGCCGCGCCAGGAGGTCCGCCATGATCTTCACGAAGTCAGCCGAGTGGGTGGCGTCCAGCAGGACGCCCTCGCGGCCCTCCGACGCGCAGATCCGCCATCACGGCGTCAGGCTGCCACTTCTTCATCTCCTCAGCCTCGAGGCCGTAGACGAATGCGACCGGGAGCGACGTACCGCTCCGATGCGCCTTGATCGAATTCGAGCTGCACGATCAGGATGGTCGCAAGCGGGAGCCACCGGTTCTCGGGCACTCCCGTTCCCATTGCCCTGAGGCGGAGACGGAATCGGCACAGCCTCGACGATTGAGGCCAATGTGATCGTCCGGGTCTTTTGACCGAACCAGCGCCGCTCGGATATGTAGGACTCGAGCCATGACTCGAAGTCCCGCCCAGAGGCCCCCTCGAAGAGCGAGGTCCACGGACCGGATACGGCGAAGGAGGGCCGTCCGGCCAAGAGCTGCGTCGGGCTCGCACTCCAGGGAAAACCAGAAGAAGCCGTGGGAGCCGAGCGTGATGAAGTAGGGAAGGTCGCCGATCGGCGGAAACTCCTGGTTGCCGGAGAGCTCGACGGGTACCGCGCCGCGAAACTCCGAAAGGTCTAACTCCGCGCATTGCACGTGCCGGGACAGGTTGAACACGCAGAGGATTCGCTCTTCTCCAAGGCGACGAATGAATGCGAAGACCTTGCGATTGTCCGGCAGCAAGATCTCGAGGGACCCTCGCCCGAAAGCCTTATAGCGCTGGCGTAGGGCGATGAGCACGCCGCATCCACCAGAGCAGCGAGTTGGGGTTCTGCGTCTGGGCCTCGACGTTGATCGCCTGCGAGTGGTACTCCGGATCGATGATGACCGGCAGGATAGAGACGTTGGGGGTTGGCGTCCGAGAACCCGGCGTTCCTGTCACTGTTCCACTGCATGGGCGTGCGCACCGAGTTGCGGTCCCCGAGGTAGATGTTGTCGCCCATGCCGATCTCGTCGCCGTAATAGATGATCGGCGTCCCAGGCATGGAGAAAAGAAGGCCGTTCATCATCTCGATGAGTTTGCGGTCGTTGCCCAGAAGTGGTGCGAGGCGACGACGGATGCCGACGTTGACCCGGGCCTGGGGGTCCTGCGCGTAGGCGCGGTACATGTAGTCACGTTCCTCGTCGGTCACCATCTCGAGAGTCAGCTCGTCATGATTCCGGAGGAACAATGCCCATTGGCATTCGGGCGGCGTGCTCGGGATTTCCGCCAGGATGTCGACCATCGGGAAGCGGTCTTCCTGCCGGGCCGCCATGAACATGCGGGGCATCAGCGGGAAGTGGAAGGCCATGTGACAGATGTCCCCCTGTCCCATGTACTTCACGGCGTCCTCGGGCCATTGGTTAGCTTCGGCGAGGAGCATGCGGTTCTCGTAGCGATCATCGATGTGCGCGCGGAGCTGCCGGAGGAAATCGAATGTCTCGGGCAGGTTCTCGCAGGTCGTCCCCTCCCTGGCGTACAGATAGGGCACGGCATCGAGCCGCAAGCCGTCAACTCCCATGGAGAGCCAGAAGTCAACGACATCGAACATGGCCCGGCGGACGGACGGGTTGTCGTAGTTGAGGCTCGGTTGATGCGAATAGAAGCGATGCCAGAAGTAGGCATCGGCCACGGGGTCGAACGTCCAGTTCGAGGATTCGAAGTCCTTGAAGATCACCCTCGCCTCGGAGTAGCTTGTCCGGAGTGTCACTCCAGACGTAGAAGTTGCGGTAGTTCGAACCGGCACGAGCTGAGCGGGCCCGTTGGAACCACGGATGCTGGTCGGACGTATGCGCCAGGACGAGCTCAGTGATCACACGCATGCCGCGCCGGTGGGCCTCACGCAAGAAGAGGCGAAAGTCGCGCAGGTTCCCATAAGAGGGATGGACCTGGCGGTAGTCGGAAATGTCATATCCGTCGTCACGGAGTGGTGACGGATAGAAGGGAAGGAGCCAGATGGCCGTGACGCCGAGGCCCTGCAGATAGTCGAGCTTCTCAATCAGACCCTTGAAGTCGCCGAACCCGTCCCCGTTGCCGTCACGAAATGCCCGAACGTGCGCTTCGTAAATGACCGCGTCCTTGTACCAGGTCGGCTGGTCACCGAATGTCTCCGGGTCGGCCGACTCGTCGCTCCCGCGTCACGTCGGTGGTGGTCACGACGCGACCGTCCCTGACGTGGTCCTCCTGATGGAGGGCCAGGATGTGGCACGGCGCGACGAAGGGGTCGAGCGAGACGAAGTTCGACGCCCGCCTTCCAGGTGAAGCGGGCGTCCGACAGGAGATCGTGGGCCGTGTAGGGACGGTCGCTGGAGAGGCCCAGCACATCGAGGTCCACCGTGACCCAACCCGACTGGGTGTGGTGATGGTCGAGATTGACGACGGTCAGGACGATGTCCTTGCCCTTCGGGCCCTCCCGTACCTTCGAGTAGGCGATGAGCTGATCGTTGTCGGTCGAGTGGAACTCGAGCCGATCGTTGAACTGAAGCGCCTCGTGCTCGCGGCGGATCCGATTCACCAACCCGATGAAGGCCGACAGACTGGTCGGACTCTCGAGATCCCAGGAGCGAATCTCGTATTTCTCCGACCGCGAGGTACTCCTCCGAGCCCCGCTCGACGAGGGAGATGCTCCTGCAGCTCGAAAGGCGGGCCCGTAGATCCCGTAGCTCGACGAGAGGGTCGCGGCCAGGACCAAACGGGCGATGAAGGCCGGCTCGCCCGCCGGTTTGCAGTTCCTCGCTCAAGATGTCGGGCGTGTTCGGCCAGAGGTTCGGCCTGAGGTAGTCGGACTTGTCGCTGCGGGTCAGCTCTGTCAGGTACGTCTCGAGCTCCCATTTCGAGGTGCGCCACGTGAAGTAGGTGTAGGACTGCGTGAATCCGATTCGAGCCAGCTGCTCCATGATGCGAGGCCGGGTGAACGCCTCCGAGAGGAAGATCACTTCCGGCGATGCGGCCGCGGACGGAAGAGATGAGCCAGTCCCAGAAGGCGAATGGCTTCGTGTGCGGATTGTCGACCCGGAAGACCTTGACGCCCTGCTCGATCCAGAAGAAGACGACGTCCCGAAGCGCGAGCCACAGGGCCTTCCAGTCCTGTGATCCGAAGTCGAAGGGGTAGATGTCCTCGTAGCGCTTCGGGGGGTTCTCGGCGTACCGGATGCTGCCGTCAGGCCGGTGCCTGAACCATTCAGGGTGCTCTTTTACCCAGGGGTGGTCCGGGAGAGGCCTGGAAAGCCAAGTCGATGGCCACGTCGATGCCTCGGGTCGGGGCGTCGGCAACCAGGGAGCGAAAGTCGGCGAGCGTGCCCAGCTCGGGGTGGATCGCCGTGTGACCTCCCGCGGCGCTCCCGATGGCCCAAGGGCTCCCGGGATCGTCCGTTCCGGGCGAGGCAGCCCCGTTCTTGGCCCTTTCTGGCGGTCGCCCCGATCGGGTGGATCGGCGGCAGGTAAAGGACATCGAAACCCATCTGTTCGACGTAGTCGAGGCTCCGTCGCACATCGGCAAAGGTGCCGTGACGGGCCGGACTCGTCCGAGGCCGAGCGAGGAAAGAGCTCGTACCAGGAGCTGAACCGGGCTTTGGCAACTTCGGCGAACGAGCGCAATAGACCTCGGAGGTGGTCCCGGAGCGCGGATCGGTAAGGTCTGCCATCACGGACACCCAGGTGATCCGCGAACAGGACAGCCGCCAGCGTCTCGCTCTCCGAGCTGCTCGGAAGCCCATGTTGCGAGCTCGAGGGAACGGCGCTGCTCGAGCCCGCCTCGGGCTCGACCGGAGCGGGTCGGCCAGTGAGTCCAGCATGCGACGTTCGTGCGCTCGGGCGCGAGGAGCGGCCGCGCTCGACGATGCTCGGCACCGACCTGCAGCTCGACGGACAGGTCCTGGCCCGCGCTGCTCCGCTCCCGCAAATCGTCGCGCCACGTCGAGAACTCGTCGATGCGGGCCCTGACCGAGAAGCGGTACAGGCCCGTCTCGGTGATCGGGAAGCGCGCCCCGCCAGCGGTCGTCAAATAGGGGCCGCATCCGGATAGCTCGATCCACTTGCTGCTCGGTGGTGTGCCGGGCACGAAGGTCGCACACGAGTGGCTCATGACCATCGACGAACGCGTCGGCTTCTACCGTCAGGAGCTCCCCGACGGTCGTCTTCGCGGGCCGCCGTCCGCCGTCGACTTGGGGCGTCACGGCGCGGACCACCGGTCGCGACCAGTTGTTCGGCGGAGGGGGCTCGGATCTTCGGTCAATTGACGCTCTATGGCGAACCAGACGCCGGTCTCGAATCGGATCGGGCTCCGCAGGCGTGGCATCGCCATGCTGGGTTCAGCACCTCCTCGGGGGCGTCCCTACCCGCCGCCGATGGCCACAAACGGCCGATGCCACGGGCGGACTGCTCCTTTCGAAATCGTCTGGGGCACTGTGCCGATCGACCGCTCAGCCATCCGTGACGGGAACGTGACCGACGTGACACGGATGTGACGGTGCATCTTGCCGCCCCGGGGGGGTCGGCGCCTGCGTCGTTTGTCGGCCCCTGACCGGTCCCGGCGATCGGATCGAGCACGCTCTCGGAATCAAGAAGGAGAGATCCATCAGCTCCGACGGTGGAGTCTTCTCACTGGCTCATCGCGGCGGTGGCCGAGGTGTAGGTGTTGTTCGCAGCGAGGGTCAACGTGGCGGTCGTCCACGAGCCGCTGGAGGAGGACGTAAAAGTGAACCGCGGGGACACCGCAGGTCCCGTGGCTGGGAATGCCTGGGCTGTGGTGGGCGTGCCGGACGCTCCGGGGCCTGCATTGGCGAAAGTGAACGCCACCGTGTGGCCGGAGCCGATGCCTGACTCGATGTTGCCCTCGGCGTCGGTGACGGACACGGTGAACGTGGCTATGGTGTCTCGGCCGAAACCCGTGAGCGGGCAGGTGAAGTAGCTGGGAAGGGTAACGGGCGGGTTGATACCCGTAAAGGCCAGGCGAGCCGCCCGCATGCAGGCCTTTGGTGCCCGTGCGCACCTCCGAGTCACTGAGAGATACTCCGATTTGCGGCAAGGTCGCAGAAACGGGGTTCAAGGTTGGCCGCTCAGGAGTCGCGGCATCGAGCGTGAACGGCGACGAGCTGGCCGACTGGATCGTCCCAATCCCTAGCCTGATCATTGTCTCGGTGGGTACTGGATCGGCAGGTTACGCAATCCGGAGGCAGCGGCGATCAGCGCCGTTCACCCAAGCCCTCATGCCCGTCGGCCTCTCGAGATGCTGGAGACAGGCCACACCTGCCACCAGTAGTCATCTGGGGAGGGTCAATCACCGCCCGGTCCGATAGGAGCGGTCATGGACAATGTGACCTGGAGCTGAATGGCGTCGATCATCCGCCCGCACCAGTTCGCTCGTCGAGTGAAGAAGCGGCTGGGTTCGGCGAAGAGACAAATCGAGCGACTGTTCCTGTCGAAGCCGTGCGTCGCTCTGGGGACTAGGCCTAGAAGGTCGCATTACAACAGCGTTAGAATCCAACGAAGTGGGCGTAATCGGATGGCTGATAGTGGTGATCGTCGTTCTGATCGTGGCGATCGTTGCGTTCGTAATCGCCCGGCGGAGAAGGCGAGGAGGAGGAGTCATCGCGACTAGAGGCAAGCGATGAAGCTGCTGATGACTGCGTCGCAGATTCGAGGACTTCCTGTGGTCACCGTCCGGGGTGGAGAGGACATCGCCGAAGTACGTGATGTGATTTACAGCCCGGAGGCCGGTCGCCTAGTTGGCATGACTCTCAACCAGAGGGGGTTTCTGTCTGGGCGTCGCCGCGAGGTACTCCCGGCGGAAATGATCCACGCCGTCGGCCAGCATGCCGTGATGGTGAACGACGAGTCCGAGCTTGTCGCACCGGAGGATGCGCCCAAAGATGTCGCCCACCCTGCCACGGAGCGCAACGTGCTCGGCGTCGACGTCCTGACTGAGGGAGGAACGAGCCTCGGTAAGGTTGTCGACCTGGTTCTGTTGGTAGGAAGCGACGGCGAGGTCGTCGGCTATCAGATCGACAAGGCCAGCGGCGGACACGGTTACATACCCCTCCCGGCCCAACTTGCGGTCTCTGGCGATGCGCTCGTTGTACCCGATATCACCGAGGAATTCGTGCATGACGACCTTGTCGGTCTCGGTGCCGCGGTCGATGAGTTCCGAGATCGCTTGGGTCTCACATGAGCGAGTCATTTCGGAGTTCCTTCGGCCGTAAGGTCGTGAGCCGGGTCAGCGCGCAAGAGCTGGGTGCGGTCAAACACCTGCTCGTGGACAATCAGCAGCGACGGGTCGCTTCGGTTGTCATCGGACGAGGGAAGAAAGCCCAGTTGATCGACTGGGCCCAGCTCAGCGGGTTCGGGCCCGACGCCGTCATGGTGGCCGATGAGACTTCTCTCAGGGTGCCGACAGATGATCGAGAACGAGCCGCCGCTGAGGGGAAACTCGAGCTTGTGGGCAAGAGAGCCCTCAGCGAACTGGGCAATGAGCTCGGTCTCGTTGACGATGTGACATTCGATGCCGATTCGGGAGCGCTTGAGGATCTCGTCATCGGTGATCGCCGCGTTCCGGCTGAATCATTACTGGGCAGCGGGTCATACGCTGCCGTGCTCGAAAAGAGCCAGGATCGTTAACTCACAGACCCGTTGCTCCGCATCGGCTCACCAGACCGTCGCTTTCGGAGAATGACGGGCATGGGCTCAAGGTGGGCCGCCCACGCTCGGCACTCCGGACAGATCCACGCTACGGACGTAGAGACCACGGCTGTTCGAAGAACCTACGGCAGAGGGGTTCCAGGCGTCGAAGGCGATCCAGAAGTCGCCGTTGGCGTCCGGGAAGACCGACTCACCTCCCGGCCCGGCCACGCCGTCGCCACTCGAGAGGATCGGATCGGCCGACGCGTCGCCACAGGGCCCGAGCGGTCCGGCGCAGGTGGCAACGCCCACGGCGTAGTTGGCGCTGTCCCAGTCGTTGCCCGAGTAAAAGAGCAGGTACCGGCCGTTGGCAGCTACCAGATCGGGGGCTTCGATGTTGCCTGCCTCCCAGGATTGGTCTGGTGTCAAGACGGTGGCAGCGCTCGACCCGGCCGCGAACGTCGTTCCCGAAGGATCGAGTTGCTGCGCCCATAGGCGCGCCGAGCCGGCCGCTCCCGATTTCCACAAGAGGTACACCGATCCGTTGGTGTCGACGAAGGCGTCCGGGTCGATGGAGCCCCCGAGCGAGGGCTGGCACTCGAGCGGCGCGCTCGAGGAGTCGACGAAGGGTCCCGCGGGCGACGTTGAGGTGGCGACCGAGATGCACTCGGTCGTGCTGTCGATCGGGTCGACGGCGTAGTACAGGTCGTATACTCCGCCGATGAACGCCACCGAGGGGGCCCAGGTGTAATCGGGATTGGCCCATGAAGGCAGCTGTGGCAGCGCAGTGCCGACAGCAGCCCAATGGGTCAGGTCACTTGACTCGATGATCTGGACGTTGCCGCCAACCGAGTTCGTGGCATACGCGTAGTAGGTCGAGCCGACCAGCATCACGTCGGGGTCGGGAAAATCGTAGGGATAGACCAGGCCCGAGGAAATCCCTCCCTCAAGCTGGGTGCACGCTGAAGACACGGCGGAGATGTCGTTGGTGGCCTGGGTGTTGTCGTTGGCCCGGATGGCGCTCAGGGCGTTTTGGATTCCCCCGAGGCAGGTCTCGAGGGTGTTGATGTTGAGGTCCTCGAGGTAGGCGGACACCTTGGCGGCGTTCAGTGTCGTGTTGGTCGTCCAGAGCTGCCCGAGTGTCACGTTGATGAAGGCGTCGAGCTCGTTGCGCTTGGTGGTTGTGGCCGCCTTGGTCGAGAGCGTCACGGCCACCTCGTGCCGCAGGTCGGCCAAGTGAACGTCGGCCGAGGTCAGCGCTGCCTCCTCGTTGCGCGTTCGGCTGTGCGCGTCGACGTCGGTCCAGATGGCAACCGCCAACAGAGCGGCGCAGAGGACGACCACCAAGCCGAACACCACAAGCCGGCGGGCGGGTGAGCTTGCGTCAGCCACCGGAGGCCGCCGAACAGCTCGATGCTGCCGAGTTCAGCTCGGAGACGGCGATCGTCTGGTTGTTGACGGCGAGCGCGTTGAGGGCCTGCTGCACGCCGCCCAGACAGGTGTCGAGCGACCCGATGCGAGAACCCTGCTGCGAGACGTCGGACTGAACCACGGCCAACGCGACTCGGGCCGCCTTGAGCTGCGTCGTGTCCTGGTTCCAAGAAGTCGAAGCACTCCCTACCTGGGCAACGAGGATGACCACGTCGTGGCGGAGTACGTCCAGGTCGTCCCCCACGTTGGCGGCCCGGTGGCGCGTGATGACGAGCGACGCGTGGACCCGGTCGTAGTGCTTGTTCTCGGACTTCTGGTCGTCGATCAGGTACCCGAGGGTCGAGGCCACCAGCGCTCCGGCGACGATGGCCAGGGTCCACCGCATCCAGCGGGTCCGGTGCCGTCTTGTCCGTGGCCCTTCGGCGAGGACGTGTGGCTCTTCTGTGTCAAGCACATCAATCAGGCCTCCCGGCTGAATTCGGTGCGCGTGCGTGTTCACCATGACTGCGGAGACTCGAATGCCCCTGCTTTGGTTCGAATTGTGGCAGCACGGCCGGGCTGGGAGACGGATACGCGTTCAGGCGCGTTGCGACATCGTCGCGGCTCGACGAGACCGCGGGTCTCGACGCCGATCCCTTCGCCTACGATGTCACCGCCCCCGCGGTCCCGCACGGCCGCGTTGGCACCGAAGATGAGGTCGCATCCGCCATCGTGTTCCTTGCATCTGCACGTGCGGAGTCCATCACCGGCGGCGGCCTCTGTATCGACGGTGGGGCCGCGTTCGGATTAATCGGCGGCTGACGAGGTTCGCATTGAGGGGCGCCCGCGCAGTGCGGTTGACGTCAGCGGACGCAGAACCCGGCGTCGACCGGCAACGCCACACCCGTGATCCACTTGGCTTGGTCCGAGACGAGGAACGCCACCGCATCCGAGATGTCCTCGGGCTCGAGGATGTCGACCGGCATGGCATTCTGCATGGCCGAGATCGAATTGTCGCCTCCCTCGGCGGCCTGCAACGCCAGGCTCATCATGGCTTCGTTCATTGTCATGCCGGATTTGACACCCGTCGGGTGCACGCTGTTGACGCGGATCGACTCGGGGGCGAGCGTCACCGCCAACTGCTTCATGAGGCCGACCAGCCCTGTCTTCGCCGCCGTGTAAGCCACCTGTCCGATGCCGGACCCTGGACTCGCCCGCAGTCCGGCCGTGGAGCTGGTGATGATTATGCAGCCGCCGCCGCCGCCCGCCCGCAGGGTCGGGAGCGCGACTGAGATCGTGTTCCACGCCCCGGTCAGGTTCGTGCCGATGATGTCGCCCCACACGACGGCCGGGTCGCCGCCATCGCCGAGGCGAACGACGCCGGCGTTGGCGAGGATGACATCGACCCGGCCGAGCGAGGAGATGCCCTCGTCGAAGGCCTTCTGCAGGCCGGTCAGGTCGCGCACGTCCGCCGTCAGCGCGACGACCTTACGCCCCTCGGCCTCCACCAGTTGCGCTGTCTCGTCGAGCTCGGCACGCGTGGCGTTGGGGTAGTCGATCGACGGAGTGTCGGCGCAGATGTCGACGGCCAGGATGTCGGCTCCTTCCCGGGCCAGCCGGACGGCGTGTGACCGCCCCTGCCCCCGCGCGGCCCCGGTGATGAATGCGACCTTGCCCTCGAGTCCAGACATCGCCCTCCTCCTTCTCGTAGACGGATCGGACTGGTGGATTGACCGGCCGGACCGGGCTCAGGCGACGCCGACGGACTTGATCCGGAGGAACTCCTCGACGCCGAGCTTGCCGCCCTCCTTTCCCATGCCCGAGATGCCGATGCCCCCGAAGGGCCGTTGTACCCGTAGGTTGGCGGCCCCGTTGATGAGCACCTCTCCGGTGACCAGCTCCTCGGCCATGCGCAGGCCGCGGGACAGATTCTGCGTCTGGATGTAGCCGGACAGCCCGTAGCGCGTGTTGTTGGCGATGCGGACCGCCTCCCCGTCGTCGGCGAAGGGCGTGATTGCGAGCACCGGACCGAACACCTCGCTCTGGGCGAGCTCGGAGTCGGGGTCGACGTCGGCGAAGACCGTCGGCTCGATGAAGTAGCCGGCCGCCAGGTCCCCGCCGATCCGCGACCCGCCGGTGATCAGGCGCGCACCGTCATTCTTCGCCCGCTCGATCATGCCGAGAATGCGCTCGAGGGCCGCCTCGTTGACTACGGGCCCCGCCAACACGGCCGGGTCCCATGGATTCCTCACCGGGATACCTTTGGCTACCATGGCCACTCGAGCGACCACTTCCTCGTACACGGGCTGCTGCACGATCATACGGGTGGGGAACGCGCACCCCTGGCCCGACAGGATCCCGACGCTCATCATGGTGCCGAGTCCGCAAGCCGAGTCGAGGTCGGCGTCGTCGAAAATAATGTTGGCTGACTTGCCGCCAAGCTCGAGCGTCGCCGGCTTCATAGTGTCGGCGCAGGCATGAAGGATCTTGCTCGCCGTGGCTGGGCCGCCGGTGAAGGACACCTTGCGCACCTTGGGATGGACCACGAGCGCCTCGCCGGCCGACGGGTCGCCCGGCAGGATGCTGCAGACTCCAACGGGGACCCCGGGCTCCTCGACGAGATCCATGAACAGCTCGCCCGAGAAGGGCGTGAGCTCCGAGGGCTTGCAAACCACCGTGCACCCGGCCGCCAGCGCGGCCGGGACCTTCATCGCCAACGAAATGAGCGGGCCGTTCCAGGTGATGATAATGCCGACGACGCCGTAGGGCTCGAGTACCGTGTAGTTGAGCTCGCCGACGCCCGACCCGAAGCTGCTGGAAAGTTCACCGGCGATCTTGTCTGTCCAGCCCGCGTAGTAGCGGGTCCACTCGACCGCCGGCCCTGTCATGCCGCCGACGACCGATGCGGGTGTCCCGTTGTCCATGGTGCCCCGTCGTTCGAATTCATGTGCGTTGACCTCGATGAGATCGGCCAGCCGCAGCAGCAGCCGCCGCCGTTCTTCGGGTGGGGTGCGCCGCCAGTCGCGGAACGCAGCGTCGGCGGCGTTTACTGCCCGATCGACCTCGCCCGGCCCGGCGAGGGGGATCGTGGCGTCGACTTGTCCCGTGCTCGGGTCAATGTGGTCGTGGGTACCGCCGCTTCCTTTGTCCATGCGCTCGCCGGCGATGTGAAGGTGGACGGCGGGACGGGTTGCCGTGTCGCTCATGGGCTCCCCTTCAGATTCGGGTGTCGGGGTGCCAGCATACAAGGGTGATGGCAAATGAGTAGCCTGAATTATTCCGATCGCAGATGTGGAGCCCCTGCGCCTAGGCCTGATTCAGTTCTTATTCCTGGTCGATCCGGCTTGCCGGGTCTGCGCCCTGCGTTCTTTGCCCGCCCATTCCCTCTTTGACGTCTTTGATCGGCGCTCCTTGGCCGCTGGGCTGAACCGATGTTCTGCACCCTGTGGGGTGATCCCACCGACGGCCTCCCCAACCTCTCGCCAGCTGGCGCCCTCGTTTCGGGCCGCCATTGCCGACTCGTGACACAAGCGATCCGCCGAACGTCGCAAAAGATCGGCGAATCGAAGGAGGGCAAGTGACCCGTCGCGCCCCTCTGGGACACCGTCGGCAAGTTTGTGCCGGCCGCTCTCCACCAAGCCGTCGACAATGGATTCCGGGTCCGTTGACATGGGACAAGGATACTGTGTCAGGGTCCCGGATTCAACCATGTGTTGACAACCATGTGTTGACAACCATGTGTTGAGGTACTACTCTTCAACACATGGTTGATCACCTCAGTAATGCGTCTCACCTTGACCCCGAGGCTGACCGGAGTTCGCGGTCCCTTCTCCCTTTTCGCCCCGTTCAGGTGCGCATCCATCGACTCTGGAAGGCCACCGCCATCGTGGCGATCCTCGTCGTCGGGGTCGGTTGGGCACTTAGTCCCTCAGGCGGCGATTCGACAGCTCGAGCGTCCGTCGCACGGTCGGGCGTTGCAACTGCGCACAAGGTCGGCGCGGTGCCGGCCCACCAGACGACCGATACCACGACCACTTCCGTCGCACCCACAGTCGCAACGACGACCCCGACATCAGTAGTGGCGACTCCGGTGAAAGCGCCGCCTGTGGCAGTGACTCCCGTCGTTGCTTCTGTGGTCGCTCCGCTCGTCGCTGCGCCCTCCGTGGCTGCGTTGGTGGCCGAAGTTGAAGCCACAGGAATCGAGCCAGGGTCGAACTGGAGCTGGTCCATGGGGGACACGGCGGTGCACTGTGGTGCAATGACGGGCGCCGGGACAGGATGCACCTACGGGTCGAACGGCCTCGAGTACACCGTGTTCTCCGGCTCACCCACTCTTGCTTTGGTCGCCCATGAGTTGGCCAACGCTGAGACCCAGAACGATGCCGTGCCGGACCTTCTGAACGAAGTGGCTGCGGCTGCAGGATCGACGACGTGGTCACCGACTGATGCGGTGGCCTCGTGCCTCGTGGCCCACTTCATGGGAATTCAGGACAACGCCGCGGGTTCCTGGCAGTGCCCCGCTGCACTCGCCACTACTGCCGCCGCGAACATTCACGATTCCCTCTGAGTTCGGGAATCGGTAGTTCGCCGCGGACCCGGCGACACCACTGCCGAACCGTGAGAGGTGAAACCGATACTTCGAATTCGTTGGCACCTGGCTTAGGGCGCGACGGGCGGAATAAGCGCCGCCAGCGATGTATAGACGACAATGTTGGAGAGATAGTGGCCCGTTGTCGAATCGAAGACTCCCCCGCAGGTGACCAGCTGCAGGGCGCTGTGGCCATCCGAGGTGTAGACCGCTTGGTCCGGGAAGTTTGCCTTGAGGTACGTCGCCACCGAGGTGACCTCGAACTGGGCAGTGACGCCGTCAGCCAGGCTCACGTCGACGACGTTTCCGGCCACCAGCGACCGAAGGTTGAAGAAGACTCCGGGACCTTGGTAAGAATCAACGTGCCCCAAGATCACCGCTGAGCCGATCTCACCTGGGGATGGACCCAACCGGTACCAGCCCGGCTGTTGGACGTCGGTCGGTACTTGCACCGTCCCATCTGCATTGAGGCCGAGTGTCGACAACGTGACCGATACCGAGATGGCAGGGATCTTCAGCTCAACCGGCGTCGACCGAGCAGTGGCAAGTATCGTCGCGACCCTCGCCGGGACCGCCTTGGCCTTCGCAGCCCTGGGCACGTCGGGGGATGGCACTGGTCCGGCCAACGGATGCTGATGTTGTTGCAGACCGAGGATGATGCATCCTGACCCGACGAGGACCAAAGCGGCCGTTATGAGCCCCCACTTCCGCGACAGGTGCCGACCCGCAACCCAAGCTCTCGGTTTCATGCTGTCTCATCGGCACCCTGAACGGAGGAAGTCCGGCGTCGGCCGACGGCAACAGCCAATGCCAGTCCCGCCCCGATAAGTGCGAGCACCCCGGCGAACAAGAGGTTGCCATCTCGGGAGTGAGATGCTCCACCGAAGCCGGTCTGGGGTGCGCCAGTCGGTATGACAGCGGTTGTTCCCAGGTTCGTTGTTGAGCCAGTCGAACCCCCAGCCCCCGCAGCCGAACCCGTCAGACCCGTTGTCCCCGATCCGCCGGGTGTGGCTGGGGTTGTACCACCCGTGCCACCCGTTCCCGCGGTGCCAGATCCGCCAGATCCGCCAGATCCGCCACCGCCAGATCCACCGGTTCCACCGGTTCCAGACGCCGGCGGGGTGGTCCCGGTCGTCGTCGGCAACGAGGCCAGGAAGACATTGGCGATGGTGGTCGTGCAGGTGGCCGTACTCCCGCCACCGTTAGAGGAACCGTTGCATTGATTGATGGTCACGGGCAAAGCCGTGTCCGTACCGGAGACCGTGCAATTGACCCGCATCGAGGCGCCGCCGCCATTTCCCGACCCGTTGCACTGGGTGACTGTGGCATTGGTCGTGCTCGCCACCGGGGCACAGACAAAGGTCGGATCGATCCCACCGCCGGTTCCCGATCCTATGCACTGGTTGACCGTGGCGCCTGATGTCGGGGTGCCAGTCGAGACGTCGTTGGTGAATGTGACATTGCACGTCAAGTTGCTCCCGCCACCGACGATGATGCCGTTGCACTGGTTCACCGTGGAAACCAGTTGGGTGGATGTGGCGACCGTGGTGGTGCAGCCGGCAGGGGGTAGCACGCCAGCGGCTGCTAAGCACGCAGTGGTCGAGATCGTTGAGCTCGTGGCGCCGCTGGAGGTAACGCTATTGACGACGGAGATATTGCAGGACACTTCCTGACCGGCCCCGCCGAGGATGGCGGTGGTAGGGTAGCCGTCTGCCGGATTGCATTGAGCAGCCGCTGGGGCGGAGGCGGCGGCGGAGGCGACTGGTGCTGAGGTAAGGCCAAGCACAGCAACGGAGGCGAAGGCCGTTCCGGCGGCCACAGCCGTTACGAGCGAGCGCCTGAAGCTTCGGGATGCGGTGAGCCCGGTCGGCGAAATGGAGGATCGCTTGAGCCTCTTTGATTTGCCCAATCCGTTCGTCGCCTGTACTGGCCTTGACCGTGCTGCGCCGCGCCGGAAATTACGAGAAAAAAACGATGACAACGACCAGGCTGACCACACGGTGGCGCCCCCCTCTAGTTTCCCCGAAATAAACAACCGTCTGCGACGGACGTTCGAGGTACGAGAGATACTACTCTAGTTTCAAAATACTAGCAACCTATTTCTATATAATAAGGTATCGTGGTTGAGTGACCACTTGGAGCTTCCTAACGAACCACGGCCGCGCAATTCTTTGCATAGCGCAAAATCCGGATATTCGTTTGCGCGAGATCGCAACGGACCTCGGCATCACGGAGCGACACGCGTACGCCATAGTGACCGATTTGACAGATGCCGGATACATCGTCAAGGAGAGAGAAGGTCGTCGGAATCGCTATCAGGTGCAGAGCCACCTGGCCTTGCCTGAACTCCCCGATCGCGAGCAGGCGATCGGGGACGTGTTGGACGTCTTGACCGGTCGCCGAGCGAAGCGGAGGCCGACGCGGAGGGCGAGCTGACTGCAAGTCTCCTTCCAGGTCATCGCGGCTGAAATCAATTCACGGAGTGCGTCTATCGACGCGACACCCAGGACTTCGAGATCCCGTGGGCCTGGGCACCTCCCCCCACCCCTTGACCCTCGTGCTCCACCGTTTCGACCACATGGCGAGCCCGCTCCGTGGGGCCACCCAGTCCATGGAGTGTCCGTGATGACCCGCGACAGCCAGTCCTAGATCATCCGAGACAGGGCACCGCCGACGCTCTGAGTACGTCCGCTCATTCGGCTGCGCCGGGCCTTGTAAACGCCGTGATGGCGCTCCGGCCAGTACGCCCCGAGTCGTAACGGGAGCAGCGCAGTCCGCGAGCGGTCGCGTGGGCTGATCAGCCCCGGTTCCCCCCCGACCAGTCTGGTTCACCTGGTGCAACTGCCGGCCGACGACCCCGCGGCCTGGTTCGGCGGCTCGGGGGCATAAGGTGAAGCCACCACCTACGTCAGTCACGAGACCCAGGTGGCCTCGGCGGCCCCTCCAGCGTGAGGGGCCGCTCTGCGTACCACCCGGGGAACTCGAGAGCGGCTGCTTACGAGGCCGTGCCGGATCGGCTCCGAGGACTCTCGGGCTGCGGGATCTACAGGGTGAAGTCCCGGTAGCCGAGGGATAGCCCGACCTCATCCCGGTGGAATCGATTGCGCGAAGTGGAAGACGTCGTCGGGATCGTATCGCTGCTTCACCTGTCGAAGACGGGGCAGATTCGCTCCGTAGTAGGCCTGCTGCCAGTCGGCCAAGGTCGGGTCGATGTAGTTCTGGTACGAGCCTTGCGTTACGGCTGAAAACATCTGATGCAAATTTTCGAGCCACGCGGACGCCGTCGATAGCGAGCTCGGATCGGGTGGAGTCGCAGGGTAGGTGATGGAGTACTGGGCACAGGCGACTGCATCGCGGTGGACAAACGCCGTCTCGCTTGCCCCGATCTGGTTGATCAGCCCCCCGTAACCGTCGAACACGACGCCGCCGCCGGCACCGGGCAGTGTGGCAGGCAGGCCCGACAGGGCGGACACGATCCCGCTGACGGCTTGTTGCGGAAGTGGTCCGCCGACGTAGGAAGACTTGGCCGTGAACGGCGATTGTGCGGGCGCTGCGCACTGGGCCACGGACTCTCCCTCGCACCCCGCCTCGATCATGGTGGCCGTCAGGTACTCCTCGGGCCCGACGAAGCGGTAGGTCGTGCCCTCTCCGACGGCGACCGTCAGCGGGTCCAACGCGGCAGAGCACGCGGCCACCGTGCCGACGAAGACGCCTGTGACCTTGACCAACCCGCTCCCGACATTCCCACTGCTGAACAGCTGGCAGTTGGCCCACAGCTGGTCGGGCGCTGACGGGATCCATCGGAACCAGGTGTCGAGGACCGACGCCGCTGCTCCCCATGGCCACTCCAAGGTGAAGAGCGTGATCGCCTCGGGGATCGGGTGGACCTGGAACCCGAACGAGGTCGCGATGCCGAAGTTCCCGCCACCGCCGCCGCGGCTGGCCCAATAGAGATCTTCGTCCTGTCCCGGTCCGCACCGCCGCACCACACCGTCGGCGGTGACGATCTCGACCGCTGCCATCTGGTCGCACGTCATCCCGTAGGCCCGGGAGAACACGCCGATCCCTCCGCCCAGGGCAAGCCCGGCGATGCCGACGGTCGGGCACGAGCCGCCTGGCAAGAGGAGGCCCAGCGCGGCCAGTTGGCTGTACACGTTGATCAAAGTGGCGCCGGCCCCCACCGTGGCGACCGGTTGACCACGGGTTGTCGCCCCTCCAGCCGAGATGCCCCGAATCTGCGACACGTCGATGACCAGGCCGGGACACGACGAGTAGCCGCCATAGCTGTGGCCACCCGAGCGAGCTGCAAGCTCAACGTCGTGCTCACGGGCGAAGGCGATGCAACGTTGGACATCGCTCGACGACTCGCATTGAGCGATCGCCGCCGCGTCCGGTGTGTATATGGAGTTGTACAGGTGGCCGGCCGCGGCGTAGCCGGAATCAGCGGGCTGGAGCAACGTGCCGCGGAGTGAACTGGCCAGCGTCTGCCAATCCGGCGGGCCCCCGTTGTGGACCGTCGAGGTCGTCGTGCCCTCACCCTCGGCGCGGTGCGGGCCCGGACTCGAGCAGCCGCTCACCGCGCCACCGGCGAGAAGACCCGACCCCGCCACGGCCGCACCTCGCAGGAACGAGCGGCGATCCATCAGCCTCTCGGGACTCCAGCCACCATCCCCACCATGAGCGCCGACGCTACGTCAGGCAAACGAGCGGGCGTTTCGGTAACTCGACGAAGCGCAGTGCCCGGACCTCCCACCCGGCCACACCAGAATCATCGAGATTGCGTCCTGGGGGGCGTAGCGGGGAGGACCACGTGTTCCACGCCCCCGCTGGGCCGGTTCAGGGGGAGGTCATCTCGACGGCAGCGGACGGCCGGTTCCGGAGCGCACGCCGACTCGACGATGGCGCCGAGGACCCGCCCAATCCGGCTGTAAGCCCGCCGGGGCGGTCGTGACCGGGGCCCGCGGTCGGTTCGTCCTCGTAGAACCAACCCGGGTCACACCGTTTGCGTCGGCGGCGACTCGGATAGCTCTCTCGCGTTCCCGGTGCATCGGTGACCGAGCGGCGCGATGCTGGTGGTGGCCCGCTGCTCACGGACCGACGTCGAGAGGGAGAACGATGGCCCCAGCGAAAGAACCCGTGGCGTTTCTGGGCATCGGCACGATGGGACACGCGATGGCAACCAACGCCTTACGTGCCGGTATCCCGACGATGGTGTGGAACCGTGATCCAGAGGCAACCCGAGACCTCGCCGATCTTGGCGCGAAGGTAGCCGAGACGGCCGCCGACGCCGCGCGACAAGCCGCCCTGGTCGTCACGATGGTGACGGATGCGGACGCCGTGATCTCGATCGCCCAGCACGAGGGCATGCTCGCAGCCCTCTCGTCCGGCGCAATGTGGGTACAGATGAGCACGATCGGCGTCGAAGGGATCGAGCGAGTCAAAGCCCTGGCGGATGCCGAGCGTCCTGACGTGACCCTCATCGACGCGCCAGTGTCGGGAAGCAAGGTGCCGGCAGAGCAGGGTCAGCTGACAATCTTTGCGTCAGGCCCGGACGAGGCTCGCTCCCGTCTGGCCCCCCTCTTCGATGCGCTGGGCCAGCGAACGATCTGGGTGGGTCCCGTCGGGGCCGGGTCGCGGCTGAAACTGGTGGCGAACTCATGGCTCGCGTTAGCCGCGGAAGCGGTCAACACGTCGGTCGCACTTGCCCGTCGGTTGGGACTCGAGACCGAGACTGTGGTGGAGGCCTTGGGTGGCGGGCCCCTCGTGTCCCCCTGGCAGGCAGCCAAGCTGGAACGCATCACTCAAGAGGACTTTTCTGCCCAGTTCGCGCTCTCACTTGCGCTCAAGGATGTGCACCTTGCCTCGCAGGCGGCCGGCGACGATCGCTTCCGCGCGCTCGCCGGCTTGGCCGACGAATGGCAGCAGGTCGTCGATCAGGGTCTCGGCGACGCCGACCTCACCGTCGTCACCCGGGCACTCGAGACATAGGGAAAGGACCACCTCAGCTTCTGATCCGATCGCATTCTCGAATCGATTCGTCACCAGCACCGAGACGGAGCAGCCACGATGTGACCAGCTACCTCCCTGCCGAAGATCGCAATGACTCCATGACCTACCGCCGTTGTGGGCGCAGCGGCCTTCTCCTGCCCGCCGTGTCGCTCGGGCTGTGGCAGAACTTCGGTGACGACCGGCCCGTGGACACCCAACGCGCCATCGTGCGCCGAGCCTTCGACTTGGGCGTCACCCACTTCGATCTGGCCAACAACTACGGACCCCCCTACGGCAGCGCCGAGACAAACTTCGGTCGAATCCTCCACGAGGACTTCCGCGATCACCGCGACGAACTCTTGATCTCCACCAAGGCGGGTTGGGACATGTGGCCGGGCCCCTACGGCGACCTGGGCTCTCGGAAATACCTCGTCGCGAGCCTCGATCAGAGCCTGCGGCGGCTCGGGCTTGACTACGTCGACATCTTCTACCACCACCACTTCGACGCCCAAACCCCACTAGAGGAATCCCTTGGCGCACTCCACACCGCCGTCACCGCCGGGAAGGCCCTCTACGTCGGAATCTCCTCCTACTCCGACAGGCGCACCGCCGAGGCCGTCACCATCCTCCGCCAGCTCGGCACCCCACTGCTCATCCACCAGCCCTCGTACTCGATGTTCAACCGCTGGATCGAAGACCGCCTCCTCGACGTCCTTGACGCTGAAGGAGTCGGGTGCATCGCCTTCTCGGTCTTGGCGCAGGGCCTCCTCACCGACCACTACCTCAACGGGATCCCTCCGGGCTCGAGGGCCTCCCTTGATGGCTCACTCACTCGTGACATGCTCAACGACGAGAACCTCGCCCGCATCAGAGCCCTCAACGACATCGCTCTCGGGAGAGGTCAGTCCCTCGCCCAGATGGCCATCGCCTGGGCATTGCGCGACCCGCGAGTCACTTCCGTGCTGATCGGAGCCAGCAGTGTGGCCCAACTCGATCAGAACGTTGCGGCGCTCGGCCATTTGGAGTTCACCGACGATGAGCTCGCCACAATTGACCGTTACGCCGTTGACGGCGACATCGACTTGTGGCGCACGCCAGCAACGTCGTGAGCACCGGGCCCGCGTCGCGCCTCTGGCACTGGTCGAGAGGTCCCAAGCCGATCGTCCGATACAGATCGAGGTCGGACAGTGGTGAAAGGCCCGGTCAATTCGGAGCCCACGAGAGTACGACGTCGGATGAGGAGCCGAGGGTGTTCTGTCCGCGCCCGTCTCCGTGGCGACGCACGCGCCGGTCACATTCCGGCTGCGACATACGTCAACAGAATGTGACCACGATGGACGTGTTGCAGAATGTGACAATGGACGTGATCGACTTCGACGCCGAACGTCCCCGGCTGACCGCGATCGCCAACCGGATACTCGGCTCGGAAGCCGATGCGGACGACGTGCTGCAGGAGGCCTGGCTGCGGTTTTCCCGCACCGACGACGACGTCGACGACCTGCCCGCCTGGCTGACGACCGTCGTGACGCGGCTGTGCCTGGACCACCTGCGCAAGCGACGTACCAGGTCGGAGGCGGAGGCCGGGGCACCCAGCGATCCCCCACCGGTCGACCCCGAGGCCGGTGTCCTGCTCGCCGAGAGGATGGGCGGAGCAATGGACGTCGTCCTCGACGCACTGGCGCCGGCGGAGCGAGCGGCGTTCGTCCTGCACGATGTCTTCGGGTATCCGTTCGATGAGATCAGCACCGTCCTGGGGCGCTCGGGTACTGCCGTCCGCCAGCTGGCGAGCCGGGCGCGGCGGAAGGTGGAAGGTGCACCGGAGCCGGCCGAGGCGCAGGCCGCGCGCGAGGAGAGCCGCCGCGTCGTCGACGCCTTCCTCGCTGCGTCCCGAGGCGGGGATCTCGCGACCCTGTTGCTGCTTCTCGCACCCGACGCTGTCATGCGTGCCGACCTGGTCGGACAACAAATGGGCACGGAGCCCGTCTACGACGGCGCAGCCGCCGTCGCGGCCCGCTTCAACGGCGCCAAGGGTGCGGCGCCTGTCGCCATCGACGGCGACCTCGGCGGGGCCTGGATCCTCGCCGGGGAGGTGAAGGTCGCCTTCGCGTTCCATGTCGAGGCCGGCCAGGTGCGAGAGATCGAGCTGATCGCGGACCCGGAGGTGCTGGCGACCCTGGACGTCGTCCGCCGGAGACGAGTCCCGAGAACCTGATGGGCACCGAGGGATGCACCTGACCCGCAGCTCAGCCCCGCCGGAGAGATGGAGAGACAAACGACCAGGGCGAGGAAACGCGCAGCCGCCGGCGTTGCCTACGTCAGGCCCACGGAGGCCCTCCCCGGACAGCGTGAGATGACTCTCTCGTATCTGTCGACTCGTCCGACCCATGGGTCGATGATCCCCGTTTCAATCCCGGGGGTTTATCGCGCGCAATGGCTCTGACTCTGACTAGAGAACGAGGTGCTCGTACGTTTCGGGGTTCTGCATGTTCTCGGCCATGCGCGCCTCGTCCTCGGCGGCAGATTCATCGGTCCGAAGCAGGAACGGTGCAAGGGCGAGACCGGCCAGCACACTGGCCGCGGCGATCAGCAAGGCGAGCCGGTACCCGTCCGTGAGTGCGCCGAGGAGCTCGTGGCCCTGGGCCACCAAGGACTTCGTATAGCTCGTGGCGATGGTGCTCAGGGCAGCCAGTCCGACGGCCGCCGACATCTGCATGGAGACGTTGACGATGCCCGAAGCGAGACCGGCATCCGCCTTGGGCACCTCTGACATGGCGATCTGCAGGAGCGGGATCATGGAGGCCCCGGCACCGAGACCGAGAAGGAAGAATCCGAAGAAGATCTGGGGGAAGTAGCCCGGATGGGAGCCGGCCAGGGCCAACAGGAGAAGGCCGACCGCTGCCGTCAGAATGCCGGGGTACATCACCCGACGGGGTCCGAGGCGGTGCACCAGCCGAGCGGCGAGGCCGGAGGACATCGTGGCCATGCCGACCGTCGCCGGCATGAACGCCAACCCGGTGGCGATCGGGCTGTAGCCCAGCACCCGCTCGAGGTACAGGGCGCCGATGAAGAAGGTCGAGAACATGCCGGTGGCCAACAAGCCCCGGACGACGCTCGAACCGGTCAGGCTGCGGAGCTTGAGGATGCGCAACGGCATGATCGGGTTGGCCAGTTTCGACTCCAAGAAGATGAACGTCGCCAACAGGACCACGGCGATGGCCAGGGAGCCGAGGGTCTCCGGCGAGCTCCAGCCGACGCGTGACGCGGTGACGATTCCGTAGATCCCCACCATCAGGGACACGGTCACCAGCACGGAGCCGACCACGTCGACGCCTTGCCGGATGCCGATACCGATGTTCTCCACAATGAGGAACCGGCCGAGGATCAGCGTGGCGATCCCGATAGGCACATTCACGAAGAAGATCCAGTGCCAGCTCAACGTCTGCGTGAGCACGCCACCGACCAGGAGCCCGATGGAGCCGCCACCCACGGCTACGAAGATGTACGCGCTCATCGCCTTGGAACGCTCGTAGGCGCGGGGAACTCGGTCACGATGAGGGCGATGATCACCGAGGAGGACAGCGCCCCTCCGATGCCCTGGACGAAGCGCGCCCCCACCAGCATGGACTGGCTGTCCGCTGACCCGCAGGCGATGGAAGCGAGGGTGAAGACCGCGACTCCGGTCAGGAACACCTTCTTGCGCCCGACCAGATCACCCAGCCGGCCCGCCATGAGGAGGAAGCTCCCGAAGCTGATCAGGTAGGCATCGACGACCCATGTCAGGCCGGACTGGGAGAAATGCAGGCTGTGCTGGATGTCCGGCAACGCCACGTTCACGATGGACCCGTCGAGCGCGTTCATGAGCATGGCCAGGCACACGACGATCAGGGCGATCCAGCGCCGACGGTCCCCGGCGGGGTCGTCCACGCTGAGCCGGGGCGCGGGCATCGTTCCGGAGTCGGGGATAGTCATGATCTCGGGACTATCATAGGGGGGTGAATGAAATGACCATGCCGCCCGCCACCGAGCGGGCCATGGCAGGATCCGCGTCGTGACAGCCCCGGATGCCACGAGACCCACGACGGGGACGATCGTGCTCCTGACCCGGCTGTCCCGCGCCGTCTTCGTGCGCAGCTCGGTCGACCTGGTGGGGATGAACCTGAAGAACATGGTCGTGCTGGCCTACCTGCGCGACCATCCGAGTGCCGCGCAGCAGGTGATGACCGAGGATCTGTCGATGGACTCCAACACGGGCGTGCTGGTGCTCAACGACTTGGAGGACCTCGAGTACGTGGAACGGCGGCGGGACCCGGCCGACCGGCGGCGCCATATCGTCGACATCACCGACGCCGGCCTCGAGGCGCTCGAACGAGCGGAGATCGCGCAGGGGAGTATCGAGGACGAGATCCTGGGTGGTCTCAGTGACTCGGAACGGGTGACGTTCCGACGATTGTTGGTGAAGGCCCTGGAAGATCATCTCCCCGCGGGGGGATAGCCGCCCTCATGGGGGTGTCGTTCCGCTGCTCCTCGACTCACTGAACAGCACGAGACGGATTACTTCGAGGGCACGGCGGTGGCATAGCCGATGCGCGAGTCGGCCATGCCGTAGTACATGAACCACGTCTCGCGGAACAGCGCCAGTCCTTCGGCGAAGCACACCTGATCGACCTGCCCCTCCAAGTCGTGGGTCGTCGTGAGCGCCAAGGGCTCGGTGCAGCGGGCGATCGGTGATCCCGGCTCGCGGGGGTCGAAAAGGGCCTGGCCAGGCCGATAGGCGACGCCGATCACAAGACCATCCTCCCTGCGCAACTCGGCGCCGTTGTAGATCAGGAGTATGCCCTGGTCCGAGAGCACGGCCGGTGGGCCCGGCTCCACCAGGAGGGAGTCGAAGCGACCGGGCCGGGGAACGAGGACGGGCCGCAGCGCGCGGTGGCCCTGCACGGCGTTTATCTCCCAGGCTCCGGCTCCGGCTCCGGGAGAATGGGTGAGGTAGCGGTCTGCTCCCGGGTCGAATTGGAGTGGGACCCAGTGGACCAGGTCATCGGATGTGGCCAGGAAGCACGTCCCCTCGCCCCAGTACATGTGGAAACGCCCGTCGATCCGGGTGGCGATCAGGCGACCGTCCTCCACGGCGGTGACGATGGATCCACTTTTGGACCACCGACGTGCGAAGGGCGTGGTGGCAAAGGCCGGCCCGTGCTTCTCCCAGTGGACGAGATCGTCCGAGGTGGCCACCATGAGACAGCTGGATTTGCCGTCGAATGCGCTGTAACAGCAGACGTATCCGCCGTCGGGCGACTCGACGACGCGGGGATCTTCACACCCGCCCGGCCACTCCCAGGGGAGCCACCGCCCGCCATCGGGAAAGAGCACGGGCTCTGGATGGAGCGAGAAGTCAACTCCGTCCATACTGACGGCCAGCCCGACTCTCGAAGTCCCGGCGAAGGGGCCGACGCGATCTTCGGCTCGGACGAGCAGGTGGACCTTGCCGCCACGCACGATGGCGGCGGGGTTGAAGACGTCCTTGGCGGCCCATGCCACCTTCTTCCCCGAGACGGCGCACTCGAAGGTGGCGTCGGCGTCAGGACCAAGGACCTCTCCTCCGTCGGCAAAGGGTCCGATCGGCCAATCGCTCCTCACCCCCGTGCCTCCCGGGCCAGAACCTCCGCGCTCGGTCGCACCTGCCGATTAAGGTCGATCAGCCCGAACCGCACATCGAATCCGTGCTGCCACTCGTAGTTGTCCACGGCGGTCCAGTGGAAAAGGCCCCGGATGTCGATGCCGCGGGCAAGGGCATCGTGGACGGTTCGCAGACCTTCACGCAGGTACGAGCTCCGCACGGCATCATCGTCGGTACCGACGCCGAACTCCGCGATCAAGAGCGGTGTCCCTGGCAGCTGCTCATGGAGTCGGGCCAGCACCAGGTCCAGCCCCGCAGGGTCGATCCCGTACCCGAGCGGCGAGCGGGCGGCGTCGACGGGGTAGGGGACCATCTTGCCCTCGGCCACTCCGATCGTTGCGTAGTAGGAAAATCCGAGGAGGTCGAAACAGCCGGCCAGATCCGGGCGCTCGATCGGCTGGCGCCCGGGTACCTGCAGCACGCCGTCGCGAAACAGCCCGATTCCGGCGTTCCAGTTCACCGCCTGCAGTGCTGCCACCGTGGCGGACGTCTCGGGACGATCGTCCAGGGCGACCTCGCAGGAGAGCCCGAGGATCGACGCCACTGGGGCTCCGGTCGTGCGCAGCGCGACGGCCGCTTCGGCGGTGGCCAAGTGGATGTTCTCCGCCGCCAGCGCCCGTTCGTCCACGTCGCGATGTCCCGGGGGCCAGCCTCGGCCGCCGTACGCAGCCGTCGCGTAGTAGTTGGTCTCATTGACCGGCTTCCAGCCGCCGACGAGGTCCCCGAAGGTCTCAGCAACGAACTCGACGTGGCGGCGCCAGTGGGTCGTGCGGTTCCGCTCGACCAAGAACCCACCGACCCGGGCGAACCAGCGGGGCAGCGTGAAGTGATGCAGGCACACCCACGGGGTGACGCCGGCGTCACGAGCGCTCAGAAGGATGTCGCGATAGTGGGAGACGGCGGTGTCGTCGTGCCGTCCCTCTTCAGGCTCGAGGCGGGCCCATTCGAGGGACAGGCGATGGTGAGTGAGACCGAGCTCGGCCAGTGCCGCGAAGTCGTCGGCGAAGCGATCGGCGAATCCGTTGCCATTGCCCGAGAGAGGGGCCCGGCCTTCGCGTTCCCAGTCCCACCAGTCCGACGCCGGGGCGGCGCCCTCACACTGGGTCGACGAGGCCCCCGTGCCCCACATGAATCCCTCCGGCCACTCCATGCGCCCAGTATGCCGCCCTCTCTTGCCGAGAGATCCCAGGCGCGAGCGCTGATCCTCAGAACGAAAGTCCTTTCGGACACGTGAGGGGTGCACGGCTGGGTCGGCAGAGGGAGTTTCCCGAGGGATCCGGGGATGCCCTGTTGGAGGCCCTCCCGAGCTCCTTCGGCCCAATGTCCGCGCACCCTTGGCTCTGGTCAAGTTGTTCCGCCCAAATGTCGATACGTGAGGTTGAGCTCAACGAACAAAGAGGGGACATGGCGCTGGCTTCCGAGGACGCCGCGAGCGAGTCTGCCCGAGCCAGCGTGGTCGAACCCCCCGTTCGATCTTCGTGGGTCGCGCGACGGAGGTTGAATCCAAACAAGCTGGCCTACCTGATCGGGCCGGTCGCGTTTGCCGTCATATTGCTCGTCATGCGGTTTGGCTACGCCGCCCGGGTGTCGTGGGTGTCGTGGCTCGGCCTGTTCATCGCCATCGCCGTCGTCAACGCCGCCGCTGACCGCTTCTACATCGCCCACCCGAGCCGCCTGTCACTCGACCTGCGGGTTATCAGCCAGGTGGCATCCGTCACGGCTGCCATCTATCTGACGGGATGGGGCCCGGTCCTTTGGGCGGCGTACGCCTTTATCGCTCTGGAGAACCTGGCGTGGGCGGGATCCCGCGTCTGGCGGACGACGGCGCTGTGCAGTCTTATCGGGATGACCGTCGGCCAGTTCTGCCTCGCCCGGGGGTGGTTCCCGTCCGAGCTGACGCAGACACAGGCGGCCTCGTTGACCGTGATGGGCGCCTTCGTTCTGTTCATCGTCATCCGGATGGCCGGCGCCATCATGGAGCAGAACGAAACGGCAATGGAGCAGAAGGAGGAGGCCGAGACCACGCTTCGTCTGAGCGAGGACCGGTTCCGTTCGCTCATTCAGAACTCGTCTGACGTGACGATGATCCTCGGGACGATGGGTGTCTTCCGCTACGTCTCCCCGGCCATCAAGGACCTGCTGCAGTACGAGCCGGAGGAGCTCGTCGGCCTCCCCTCGACCCAATTCGTGCATCCCGAAGATGTCGATGCCGTGACCACACTGCTCGGCGGCGGTGAATTTCAGTCCGGCCCAGGGACGGCAACGCTCGAGTTCCGCATGCTCCGAAAGGACGGGACGATCCGCGACGTCGAAGCCGTGGTGTCGAACCAGACGGACCGTCCGTCGGTAGCCGGCTACGTCTCCAACATCCGCGACATCACCGAGCGCAAGAAGTTCGAGGCTCTCCTGGCGCACCGCGCCCTCCATGACCCGCTGACGGGACTGGCCAACCGTCAGCTCATTCTTGACCGAGCGCAGCAGATGTTGGTGCGGGCGCGGCGCTCCGGCGTGCCGGTGGCGGCCCTCTTCATCGATCTGGACAACTTCAAGGACTCCAATGATTCGCTCGGACACGGGGCCGGCGACCAAGTGCTGCAAATGGTCGCGGGACGCCTGCTCGGCATACTGCGGTCGGGCGACACGGTCGGGCGCCTGGGCGGGGATGAGTTCGTCATTCTGGCCGAGGGGGTCCCATTCGCTGGCGGGCCGGAGATGATCGCCGAGCGGGTCCACCGGGTGCTCAAACCCGCCTTCCACATCCCGGGGATCGACGGCATGTCGATCACGATCTCGGCGAGCATCGGGATCGCCGTGGGGGACCGTCCGTCAGCCGAGGATCTCCTGCGGGACGCCGACATCGCCCTCTACCGGGCCAAGGGAGGGGGGCGGGACCAGTCCGTCCTCTTCGAGCGTTCCATGCAGTCGGCGGCCAAGGAACGGCTCGCACTCAAGTCCGACCTGGAGTCGGCGCTCGACGATGACGAGTTCACGCTGCTCTACCACCCGATCTTCGATCTCGACGGGATCCAGATCCAAGGTGCCGAAGCGCTTCTTCGGTGGCAGCACCCCACCAGGGGCACCATCGCACCCGAGGTCTTCATCCCGGTGCTCGAGGAGAGAGGCCTGATTGTCGACGTCGGCCGGTGGGTGCTCAACGAGTCCTGCCGGCAGGCCGCCGTCTGGCAGCGCCGAGGTCACCGAGCCAGCATTTCCGTGAACGTCTCCATGCGACAGCTCGAGTCCGACCAGCTCTTTGACGACGTCCGCGAGGCCCTGGTCACCAACGACCTCGATCCCGACCTGCTGATCCTCGAAGTCACCGAGTCCACCCTCATGAGGGACTCCGTCGCCACGGTGGCCCGACTCAACAGCCTGAAACAACTGGGCGTCAAGGTGGCCATCGACGACTTCGGCACCGGGTACTCGTCGCTGGCCTATCTCCGGCAGTTTCCGGTCGACGTTCTGAAGATCGACCGGTCGTTCGTGGCGGACATGAGCCGATCACCCGACGCCGCTGCACTGATCCATACGCTCATTGAGCTGGGACGTACCCTCGGGCTGGAGACTCTGGCGGAAGGCATCGAGACCCACGAGCAGCTTGAAGGGCTCCGCTCGGAGAAGTGCGACCATGGTCAGGGGTTTCTCTTCTCGGGACCGGTTTCCGCGTCGGAGATCGCCCGGCTCCTCGAGACTGCACGAGCCGGCCAACCGCTGGTCGAGCTGGGTCCGGCCCCCTCCGACGCCTCCAACTCCCGGCCCTCCCGACTGGCCCGGAGACATGCCTCGTCGGGGGGCCGGCCGGCCGGGCCGCCAACCGGCGGTGCTGTCCGACCGTGAGAGGTCAGTCCCCGAGACGGAGCGCGACCGCTGCGTCCGGTTCGAGCACCCGGAAGTTCAAGCTCTCCTCGATGTAGAGGCGCACGACGTCGGCATCGTGGTCCAGGTACCCGATGGAAAGGTCCTGACCACTTTCGATCTTGAAGTCGCCTCCCCGGAGGCTGAGTACGACGCCGCCCTCGATGCCGGGCGCCCACACCAAGGGCCCGCCGAGGATCTTGCGCAGGTGGTCGAGCACCAATTCCCCGCCGTACTCCGTGCTCTCGACGATGGTGGTGTACATCTCCGGGCAGATGGCCAGCGCATAGGGCCCGTCGATACCGGCTTGGCGCAGTGCGTTGACGCCGCGGGCCACACCGTCGGGAGCCCTGGCGATGTCTCCGATCGAAATGGGCTCGTGGGAGGTGCTTTCGGTGATGCCGCGCAGTCCGGCGGCCTCGTGGCCGTGGAACACGGTGACGTTCTCGCCCAGGGCGATCTGGCGTATGGCCTCATCGAGCTCGGCCAGGTCTGGGTTGCTGGTGCCACGATCGACGTCGTCGAGCTCGATCCGCGAGACCTTGAACTCGGTCCGCAGCTCCACGAGGGGGAGGACCATCCGTTGCGCCGCGGCGACGCCTTCGAAGGGACCGGCGACCGGCGTGATCCGGCCCAGGTTGGTAGCCGAGTGGGACCACCCGTGGGGGCCCTCGAAGTCGACCAGCTTGCGGGCGGCCAGGTAGGTCGGGAAGCGCGATTTCGCCTCGTCGTCGATGACGTCCCAACCGGCGTCGGAGATCGGGGCCAGGTCACGATGGAGATGGTTCATCGGACGGATCCTTTCAAGCTGCCGATACCGAGTGAACCCGTCGCGCCGGGGGCAGCCGGTGCGCTGTCGTCTTCCCCGACCGTTGGGAGAGGGCCGGACGAGAAGAGGAACTTCTGGAGCTGGGCGTCGAGGGCCGCATCACGACGGCGCAGCCACTCGAGCAGCATGGAGGCGTGCTCCTTCTCGTCGTCGCGGTTGTAGGCCAGGATGGCGGCCAGGCTCTCGTCCGAGGTGGCCTGTACCCGCTGGGCGTACCAGTCGATCGCCTCCAATTCCTCGCACAACGACGTCATGGCGCGGTGGTAGTCGAGGCTGGCTTCGTTCAGCAGCTCGAGCGGTTCGTGGAATCCCTCGCTGGCCAAGGTCCTCTCCTGTCGGTTTCGCTCACAACCCGGGCCGTCGGCCCGGAACAATGCCCACAGTGAAGCATCTGCGGGGCACAACAGTCCACGCCGGCATCGGGGCCGGTCGAAGGAACCTGACGGGCGTCGCCCCTGGTTAGTCACGAGGGTCACGATCTGGTGGCCCGAGGCCCGTTCCGTCCTCGGGTGACGATCCGGCAGAGGGACGAGGTCGACTCCCCGGAACGGCAACCTCCGCCGAACTATCCCAGCACCGGTTCAGGTGCAGGGGCTAAACATGGCACGTCGGGTTCTCGCCGACCATTGACGACAAGGAGTCCTTTCGATGCTTGCCTCCAGCTATCCGGTGCTCGATGCCTTCCTGACGATGTTGTACTTCTTCCTCTTCATCATCTGGATCTGGCTGCTCATCATGGTGTTCATGGACATCTTCCGCAGCCATGACATGAGTGGGTGGGCCAAGGCCCTGTGGGTGATCTTCATCATCATCCTGCCGTTCCTCGGCGTCTTCGTGTACCTGATCGCCCGGGGCGGCAAGATGCACGAGCGGGCGGCCGACGAGGCGGCTCGGCAGCAGAAGGCCTTCGACCAGTACGTCAAGCAGGCCGCCGGGACCAGCGGCGACACGACGGCCGACCAGCTCGCCAAGCTGGCCGACCTCAAGTCGCAGGGTGTCCTGACGGACGCAGAATTCGAGGCCCAGAAGACCAAGATCCTGGCCAGCTAGGCGGTCCCCCGCTCGTCACCGGTAACAATTCGCCGGTGGCGACGCAGGAAGACCACGAACCCGAAGGGCCCCGTCCGGCCACACCCGCGGTGAGCGGTGCCGAGCCCGACGCGCTGTCGCAACGGGCCGCCTCTCGGATCGAGCAAGATGCCGCGTCCCCACTGCCGTGGCGGTCGTTCGTATGGAAGACCGTCGTGGTGCTGGTGGCCGGCATCACCCTCTACCTGCTCTTCCCGAGCCTGGCTGAGGTCTTCGATTCCTTCCCGAAGCTCACCTCCCTGGACCCCATCTGGTTCATCTTCGCCCTGGCGCTCCAAGTGGCGCACTTCACCTGCACCATCGCATTGCAGCGGATCGCGCTGCGCACCAAGGCGTGGTTCTCGGTGACGACGTCACAGCTGTCCGGCAACGCCATCAGCCTCATTGTGCCCGGGGGTGCCGCGTTCGGAGCCGCCACCCAGTTCCGCATGCTCGCCGCGGCAGGGAACGATCCGGCCACCGCGGTGGCAGGGCTGACGGCCTTTTCCCTGCTTGGCATCGGCGGCTTGCTCGCGCTGCCCATCTTCGTCCTGCCCGCCATCGTGGCCGGCACGCCCATCGCCAACGGACTGTTGCACGCCGCGCTGCTGGGCCTCGTGGCCTTCGTCCTGTTCGCTGGGTTCGGCGCTGTCGTCCTCGCCTTGGACGGGCCTCTACGGTGGGCGGGGCGGGTGATTCAGGCGGTGCGCAACCGCGTGAAGCGCAAGTCAACGCCCATGACCGGCCTGTCGGACCGGCTCGTCTTCGAGCGCAACCGGATCCGGGGGGTCCTGGGCCGCCGCTGGAGGGCGGCCTTGCTGTTGAGCAGCGGCCGGCTCGCCTTCGACTTCGGGACCTTGCTGGCGTGTGTCCGCGCCACCGGGGTAAAGCCCAACCCGTCGCTGGTCCTGTTGGCCTATGCCGTCGCCGGGCTGCTCGCCCTCATCCCCCTCACACCCGGTGGCCTCGGGATCGTGGAGGCCGGGCTCAGCGCGCTGCTGATTTTGGCCGGCGTGCCAGGGGTCGACGCCGTCGTGGCCACGCTGGCCTACCGCATCATCTCGTACTGGTTGCCGATCGCCGTCGGCCCCTTCGCGTATCTGGCCTTCCGGCTGCGCTACGGGAAGCCGGGGAACCACGGCGACGGGGCGGCCGGCGCCGGGGGAGCCGCACTGGCGGCTGGTTGACGGCGCCGGCGGCGCGGTGCGGGCGGGAGCACCGGTACGGTCATGTGTCCGTGGCACGCCGTAGGAGCAGTGCGCACGAGAGGTTGCCGAGGCGGAGCTGACACATGCGAGATTGCAACCCTTATGTATGAGGGGACGTGGGAATCCCTGCGGACCCACCGGGTGCCCGTCTGGTACGACGACGCCAAGCTGGGGGTCTTCATCCACTGGGGCCTCTACTCGGTTCCGGGGTGGGCGCCGCGCGTGCCGGACATTCAGCAGCTCCTCGTCAAGGACGGCCCGAGACGCATGCTGCGGGAGAACCCCTACGCCGAGTGGTACCTCAACTCGATGCAGATCAAGGGTGGGCCCACCCACGAGTACCACGCCCGGGTCTACGGCGAGGAATACCCCTACGACAACTTCGTCCGGACGTTCAACGACGCCTCGGCCGGGGCCAACCTCGAGGCCATCGCCGAACTCTGCCAGGCGTCGGGTGCCCGCTACGTAGTGCTCACCACCAAGCACCACGACGGCTTCGCCCTCTGGCCCTCTTCCATCGCACACCCGCTCAAGGGCGAGTACCACGCCCGCCGCGACCTGGTGGGCGACCTGACCGAGGCGGTCCGCGCCAGGCGGATGCGGATGGGGCTCTACTATTCCGGCGGCTACGACTGGCCCTACAACAAGGCGGTCCTCTCCACGCCGGCGGATGCCGTGCTGGCTGTCCCCCACGACCACCGCTATGTCGAGTACATCACGACGCACTGGCGCGAGCTCATCGACCGCTACCAGCCGTCGGTCCTGTGGAACGACATCTCGTGGCCGACGGACCCCCGGCTCCCGCAGCTCTTCGCGTATTACTACAACACTGTTGAGGAAGGGGTCATCAACGATCGGTGGAAGGAGCCCGGGCTGGCCCGCAACGAAATCACCGACGCCATCGTGCGCGGTGCGGGCGCCGTCGTGGAGGCGCTGTGGCGGTTCATCCCCGAGCGGCGGAAGCACCTGACCTTCGGCTCGCCGAAGCACTGCGACTTCCGCACCCCTGAGTACGACGTGCTGCGCACGGTGACCGAGCGCAAGTGGGAGCTGGCCCGGGGCATCGGGCACTCATTCGGGGCCAACCGTCACGAGCAACCCGAGGACCTGATTTCCGAGACGGATCTCATCCAGATGTTCTGCGACATCGTGTCGAAGAACGGCAACCTGCTCATCGGCGTGGGACCCAGACCGGACGGGACGATTCCCGATGTGCAACAGGCCCCCCTGCGTGGGCTCGGGACGTGGCTGTCCACCAACGGCGAGGCGATCTACGGCAGCCGGCCCTGGGTGCTCACCGAGTCGGTCGCCGCCGACGGAACTCCCTTGCGCTTCACCAAGAGCGGCGAGGGCGTGTACGTGCTGGTCATGGGGATGCCCCACTCGCGGCGGATCACCATGCCGGCGATCGACGGGTCGCGGGTGCGACGGGTGCGCCTTGTCGGGGCCGACGTGCCACTCGAGTGGTCGGTGGGGAGCGGCGGCGACCTGTCCGTCACGCTGCCCGAGCAGATCCCCATGGCGGCGGTCACCGTGCTCGACCTCGGGACCGACGTCCGGGCGCGGGTCGCCCGCAGCCGGTAAGCGCGCCCAGGGCCCGGTGGGGGCGGGGGTGCGGTTGGAGGCGAGCCCGGACTCGGGACCTTCGGTGGAGTCCCGTCGGGACCATTGGCCCTAGTGGCCGGCTGCCGTGCCCGCCATGATCCATGCCATGGACGAGGGCCGCCGGCACTGCAGTTCGACTTCAACAGATCCGGCACGATCCCTCACCGGGAAGGGTCGTTTCGTTGACGGAACGGGGTCCCGAGCCCCCGGCGGCTTCTCGTCCAGCATCAGTTCGCTCCGCCAGGGGTGATGCGGAGAGACAGCCCGTGGCGCGCTGCCCCACGGGCGGCCGGCGCACGCGGCCCCGAGAAGACGGCGGGCGTGGTGGTCGGAGGGAGAGCCACCACGCGTTGACCGTCGGCCCTCCGGCACGGAGTCCCCGCCGACGGGTGTCCGTGCCGTGTAGGTTCGGCGTCGGCCAGGCCGAACGGGGGTGCCCAGTGCTGCTTGACCTGTTCCTGATCGGGCTCGTGGTCACCCTCGAGCCCATCCCGCTCACCGCGATGATCCTGCTGCTGGCGACCGAGGGCGGCCTGCTGAAAGGCCTCGGCTACGTCTTGGGCTGGATGATCACGCTGGTGGTCGTCGTGGCGGTGACCGTGCTGGTCACTGGGGGGAAGCCACTCATCCCCGAGAGCAACCCGTCGACCGCAGTGCTGGCGTTGAAACTGGGCATCGGCGCCGTGCTCGTCTTCATTGCGTACCGGCGCTGGGGCACCTGGCAGTCGGCCGAACCCAAGGGGCAGCCGAAGTGGATGGCGGGGATCGACCGCGTCAACCCCGTGACCGCGGCGGGACTCGCATTCCTGCTGCAGCCGTGGGTGCTCGTGACGGCCGGGGTGGCCACCATCACCCAGGCCAAGCTCTCCTCGACCCTGGAGTACGTCGCCGTCTTCGGCTTCTGCGTCTGGTGCTCGGCGAGCTATCTCGTCATGGAGAGCTACGCGGCGCTCTGTCCCGCCAAGGTCAAGAGCACGCTCACCGCGCTCCTCCGATGGATCACCACGCATCGGGACCAGGTCATTGTGTTCGTGTCCCTCGGGCTGGGGCTCTACCTCATGGCCAAGAGCACGTACGGACTGGTGAACGGCGACTGAAGGCCCCCCGGCACCCTGCGGCCTCGTACGGGCGGCCGTTCGCTTCGGGCGCTCATCCTGATCGTGCCCTTCATCGGCGCCCGGGTCCAGGGCGGCTGAGAACGCCACCCCCTCCGTTCTGGGGCCCGGCCACCAGATGCCCGGGGAACAGGCCCAACGCAGAGCGGGACCGGCCGCCGTCGCCACAGCCGATATCGTGCGGAGCGGCGAGCCGAGGCGGCTCCGGAGGCGGCGGACAGCTCAAACGGCACGTCGCCTTCTGGCAGAGGGATTGGACGAGCATGGACGAGCGACCAACTGTGTCGATCCTCATCCCGACCTTCAACGAGATCGCACACATCGACGCGTGCCTGACCTCGGTACTGGCGCAGAGCTACCCGCTTCTCGAGGTACTCGTAGTCGATGGAGGATCGACGGACGGGACACGCGAGCGGGCGGCCTCGTACGGACCACCGGTGCGGCTGGTCGACAATCCGAGCCGCGGTCCGGCCTCGGCGATGAATGTGGGGATCGCAGCAAGCAAGGGGTCATTCATCTGCCGTATGGACGCCCATACGGTGTTCGATCCCTCCTATGTAGCCGAGAGTCTCCGGGTGCTCCTGGAGGAAGGTGCCGACGTCGTCGGAGGACCCATGCACCCCGTCGGCAACGGCGAATTCGGTCGCGCGGTGGCAGCTGTGACGTCGTCGGCCCTCGGCATGCCCGGGCGCTTCCATTACACCACAACTCGGATCGAGACCGACCACGTCTACCTGGGCACGTGGAAGCGGTCGACACTTCTGGAGTTGGGTGGCTTCGACGATCGGCGCTTCCCCTGGTGTGGTGAGGACAACGAACTGACCTACCGCATCCGTTGTAGGGGTGGACGAGTGGTCTGCGATCCCGCCGTCCGCTCGGACTATTCGCCTCGCGAAACGCCAGTCGCTCTGTGGCGGCAGTACGAACGATACGGGTTGGCCAAGGCCACGTCCCTCGCGACACATAGAGCACTTCCGTCCTGGCGACCGGTGGCGCCGGCTTCGTTGGTTGCCGCCACGATCATTGGTCTGTTCACGGGGCAGACATGGAAGCAACGAGCCGCCGTTCCGGCGGTTCACGCGCTGGGTTGTGGGCTGGTCGCCCGGTGGGTAAGTCGCCGCGGAGCGAACGATCCGTGGCGCGCCGCTCTCGTGCAGGTCATCTGTCACTGGTCGTTCGGCCTTGGCTTCTGGCGAGGCATATGGCGGATGGCCCGGGGTAGACCCGTGCAGACTTGCCACCTGTCGACCGAGTGAATCGCCCGGAGAGGACCGAAATCATGCCGAGCACGGCTGCCCTCCAGTCCGGCGTCAGGAGACGCCATCTGAGACCGCGGTGGCAGGGGACCCCACCAGCTTGGCTGAGAATTTGACCGCCTTGACTGCACTCGTCGCCCCCGTCTGCAGCGTGGCCCCGATCACGATAAGAATCACGCCGAGCCAGAAGACGTAGGGCCAGCCCAGCATCAAGATGCCCAGCCGGCCGAGCATGTACGGCGGGGAGCAGACCACGGCACCCAACGCGCCGCCGACCGCAGTCGCCGCCAGCGCGTCCCGGCGCGACTGATTCTTCTTCTCGACGCCGACGATGCGAGCGGGCACGGCGAGGTAGCACAGCATCATGACTCCGACGACGATGCTCTGGCTGATGACGAACGGCCAGTGGCCCCAGCGCGTCGCGATGAGGGCGGAGAAGGACAGCGCGAGTCCGATGGAGCATCCCCAGGCCAGAATGACGCGGAGGTGGCCCTTGGCCAGACCGAAGGCAGGGCGGATCTTCGGCTGACCGGGCACCGAGATGGCAAAGGCGAAGACGCCGTTCAGGTAGAAGCTGGCCGCCGTGAGCGCGGTGACCGCCAGCACACACGGGATCAGGAGGGGGCCCCGGATGACGTGGAACTGCTTGCCGTGGAGGACATGGATCTTGATGTCCAACATGGCGATCCAGATCCACATGGCCGGCACGATCTGGACCAGAGTGAGGCGCCAATTGGTGTACAGGAGCTTGACGCCCTGGAACAACATGAGGAAGGCGCCCACGATCATGGCCAACGGCGCGAGCCAGCGACGCCGCTTGCTCAGCTGGAGCACGGCCTGCTCCACCGCCGCGTCGTCGCCGCGCCGGATGGCGTCGGTGAGCCGCCCGATGGAGGCACCGATGCGCTCGCGGCGGGTGCCGGTGGGCCCGGTCAGACCGGGATCGGCGGGTCCCGGGGATCCGGAGCCCTCCGGTGTGCTCCGATCTCCGTGGTCCACCTTCACTGGTCGCCCCTCATCCTGGCCCGCCGCACGGGCCACCCCGCGGTTGTCGCCGTCCCGCGGTCCCTGCCGGCGGCGCTGCACCTCGGCTCCGCCATTGTGACTCCGGGCGGAGGGCGGGGAAGGGGTCCAAGGCTATCCGGACCGGTCGCGGGACCCGAGCGGACGCCCGACGAAACGGTCGACCGTGCGAAGACGACACAGGTGGTCCTAGCCTCGAGCGAAAGCGGTGACGCGGCGACGTGTCCGGAGAGGTGGCCGAGGATGGCTGAGGACGAGGGGATCCGTTTGGCCGAGCGCCCCGAATCGATCGTCCCGCACATGAGCGAGGCGGAGAGCAAGGCGAGCGGCAAGGAGGCCCGGGCCCAGGTGCCGCGGCACAGCCACGCCACGTTCGAAGCGCCATCGGATCGACCCGACCCGGTGTCGTTACTCGAGGAGCAGGCGAGGACACGGGTGCAGGAGCTCGTACCGATCCGCTACGGCCGCATGCTGGTCTCCCCCTTCACGTTCTTCCGGGGGGCCGCGCTGGTCATGGCGTCGGATCTGTCGACCACACCGCGCTCGGGACTCACGGCCCAGCTCTGCGGAGATGCCCACCTCTCCAATTTCGGTGTGTTCGGGTCGCCCGAGCGGCAGCTCGTCTTCGATTGCAACGACTTCGACGAGACGACCCCGGGGCCCTGGGAGTGGGACGTCAAGCGTCTGGCGGCGAGTGTCGTGATCGCCGGCCGGAACAGGGGCCACTCCAAGTCGGCACGGTCCGATGCGATCGTGGCGCTGGGTCAGTCGTACCGGGCGTCGATGCGCCAGATGGCCACCATGTCGAACCTGGAGGTCTGGTACTTCCACGTGGACGTGGCGGACGTCATCACGTTGCTGGAGTCCCAAGCGTCCGGTTCGAAGGCGCAGGCTCATATGGCGGCGACGGCGACGAAGCTGGTCGAGAAGGCGCGGACGAAGGACAGCATGAAGGCCCTCGACAAGTTGACGCATGTGGTCGACGGAGAGCGCCGCATCATCAGCGATCCTCCCCTGGTGGTCCCGATTGAGGAGCTCTTCCCCGAGGTGGAATTCGAGCAGGTGGCCGACCTGTTCCGGGATATCCTGCGCCGGTACCGCCAGAGTCTGTCGACCGACCGCCGGCACCTGCTGGAGAAGTACCGGTTCAGCCAGATGGCCCGCAAGGTGGTCGGGGTGGGCAGTGTCGGCACCCGGGCCTGGGTGGTCCTCATGCACGGTGCCAGCCACGAGGATGTCCTCTTCCTGCAGGCAAAGGAGGCGGAGGCGTCGGTCCTGGAGCGCTTCACCAAGAAGAGCCTCTACGGGAACCATGGAGCCCGCGTGGTCGCCGGCCAGCGCCTGATGCAGGCCAGCAGCGACATCCTCCTCGGGTGGCAGCGCGCCGATGGTGTCGACGGCATCAGCCGTGATTACTACGTGCGCCAGCTGCAGGACTGGAAGGGGTCGATCGACACCGACACCATGCTCCCGCAGGGCCTGGAGGCCTACGGGAAACTGTGTGCGCTCACGCTTGCCCGCGCCCATGCCCGTTCCGGTGATCGCTTCGCCATGGCGGCGTACCTCGGCAACAACGCGACTTTCGAGAAGGCGCTGGCGAAGTTCGCCGAGTCCTACGCCGACCAGAACGAGCGGGACTACGAGGCGTTCGCCGCGGCCTGCAGGAGCGGCCGGATCCACGCCGAAGAGGGGGTCTAGGACGATGCCGACCCGGGAGACGCCCAGGTGTGGGCCCCCCGATCTGGGCGTTCTGCCCTACCCCGGTTGCGGCAAGGGGGGGATGCTGCGAGTGTTGTGGGGGGCGCGTCGCCCAGAAGGCCGCGCCCCGTCGACCACGTAAGGAGTCCTCATGCTTGCCGCCGTCTACCAGTACCCGATTCTCGATTTCTTCCTGACGATGCTGTACTTCTTCCTCTTCGTCATCTGGATCTGGCTGCTCATCTCGGTATTCGTGGACATCTTCCGCAGCCACGACATGGGTGGCTGGGCCAAGGCGCTCTGGGTGATCTTCATCATCATCCTGCCGTTCCTCGGCGTCTTCGTGTACCTGATCGCCCGGGGCGGCAAGATGCACGAGCGGGCAGCGCAGCAGGCGGCCCAGCAGCAAAAAGCCTTCGACCAGTACGTCAAGCAGGCCGCCGGGACCAGTGGCGACACGACGGCCGACCAGCTCGCCAAGCTGGCCGACCTCAAGTCTCAGGGCGTCCTCACGGACGCGGAATTCGACGCCCAGAAGGCCAAGATCCTGGCCAGTTGAGCGCACGAACGGCCGGGGGCACGGCGAGGAACGCCCAGCAGAGATCAGCAGAGGAGAAGAGGAGACACGATGAGCATCGGACCAGTCAGCTATACGGTGATCGCCTTCCCGGGCAATCGTTTCAACGGGAACATCGCCCCGGAGGTCGCCAAGCTGGTGGCCAGCGGCACGGTGCGGATCCTCGACCTGGTGTTCGTGGCCAAGGACGAGCAGGGCGACACCATCAGCCTCGAATTCGACCAGATGGATGAGTTGGCGGCCTTCGGCGACATCGACGGCGAGGTCGGTGGCCTCGTCAACGCCGAAGACCTCGACCACGTGGCCGCCAATCTGCCGGAAGGCAACTCCGCGCTGGTGATCCTGTGGGAGGACCTCTGGGCCGTCCCGCTCGTCGAAGCGATGCGTGAGTCGGGTGGGGTGCTCATCGACAGCGCCCGCATCCCGTCGGACCTCATTGAGACGGCGCTCGATGAGCTGGCCCAGGCATTGAAGTCCTGAGAACCGAGAGACCGAAGAGAGAAGGAGCACGACCATGCCGATGATGAGACGACGCCCCGTCCTGCGGACCGTCGGAAGGACGGCGGTGATCGCCGGTACGGCCACCGTGGTGGCCGGCGGGGTGAACCGCCACCAGCAGCAGAAATACGCACAGCAGAACGCCGCGGCAGAGCAAGCGGCACCGCAGGAGGCCGCCGCCCCCCCGCCCACCGGGCCGGACTCCGATGACCTGATCAACAAGCTGAAGGAGCTTGCCAACCTCAAGGACCAGGGCATCCTGACCGAGGCCGAGTTCAGCGACCAGAAGGCGAAGATCCTGGCTGAGATGTCCTGAGCCGTGGGAGGCATCCGACGCCGGCCTGAGCCGGCGGATCTGCGTGAGCGGCCCCCTCTCCAGGTGCCGTTTTTCGCGTCCCTAGCCGCCCCGGACGTGCGAGATCCGTGGCCGTCCGCCGAAGTCACGACGCCTTCATTCGCAATTGCTTGACATGGCGGTTGATACCTGATCCCATTTTCCCGGGGTACCCGAGGCCCGGTGTGCCGGCCTCCGAGGGCGAACTGGGAGGACTCATGAGCACGGTTCACGTCGACGACGACGTCGCTCGGCTGCACAGGCTCGGGTACGCGCAGGAGCTCCGGAGGAGGATGAGCGGCTTCTCCAACTTCGCCGTCTCCTTCACCATCATCTCGGTGCTGTCCGGGTGTCTGACCCTGTACTACTTCGGCATGACGTACGGCGGCCCCGTCGTCATCGTGTGGGGTTGGATCATCGTCGGCATCATGACGACGATCGTCGGGCTCGGCATGGCGGAGATCGCGTCGGCCTACCCGACCGCCGGCGGCTTGTACTACTGGTCGGCGAAGCTGTCCGAGACGAACTCCGCCGCCTGGAGCTGGTTCACGGGCTGGTTCAACCTGCTCGGCTAGGTGGCCATCACGGCCGGCATCGACTTCGGATTCGCCACGTTCTTCACGGTGTTCCTCAATCTGACGACCAACTTCCCGGACACCACCGGCTGGGTGCTCACCGTGTACGCCTGTGTCCTCATCGTCCACGGCATCATCAACACGTTCGGCGTACGGGTCGTGGCCTTGCTGTCGGATGTGAGCGCCTGGTGGCACATTCTGGGGGTGCTCACGATCGCGGTGGTGCTCTTCTTCGTGCCGAGCCACCACGCCTCCGCCTCCTTCGTCTTCACGAAGTTCGAGAACCAGTCGACGCTCGGCGTCCCATGGTTCGTCTTCATGATCGGGCTCCTGATGGCGCAGTACACCTTCACCGGCTACGACGCCTCGGCCCACATGTCCGAGGAGACCCGCAACGCCGACATCTCGGCGCCCCGGGGAATCGTCAGCTCCATCCTCAACTCCCTGATCGCCGGCTGGATCCTCATTCTGGCCATCACGTTCGTGATCCCGACCGATCCGAAGGTGTACGCCGCCACGGCCGCCGACACGGCGGCGCCCGTGGTCATCTGGACCGCTGCGCTCTCGAGGGTGGGGGCGGAGCTCCTGCTCTTGATCGCGGTGGTGGCACAGTTCTTCTGCGGCATGGCCTCGACGGCGGCGAACTCCCGGATGCTCTTCGCGTTCAGTCGTGACGGCGCCGTGCCGGGTCACCGCTTCTGGCACCGGATCAACCCGCGTACGCGGACACCCACCAACTCCATCTGGTTCTGTGTCGTCTTCGCCTTCCTCCTGGCGGTGCCCGTGCTGTGGAGCAGCGTGGCCTATGCGGCGGTCACGTCGATCGCCACCATCGGCCTGTACATCGCGTACGTCCTGCCGACCCTGCTCCGGCGCATCAAGGGGAAGAGCTGGGAGGGTGGTCGGTGGTCGCTCGGGAAGTGGAGCCCGCTCGTCGGGTGGCTCGGCATCGTCTGGGTGGCCTTCATCGCCGTGCTCTTCATGCTCCCCGAGGTCGCGTTCAGCAGTGTCAACTGGGACACGTTCAACTACGCCCCAGTGGCGGTGGGTGTCGTGCTGCTGTTCTCGGGCGGCTACTGGCTGCTCAGTGCCCGCAAGTGGTTCAAGGGGCCCAAGTCGCAGGGCGACGAGGCCGCGCTGCAGAAGATCGAGGCCGAATTCTCCAACATCGAGCGCGAGCTCGAGGACGTCGACTGACCGAGCCCCTGCCGGCGATGGTCACGGGCGAGATGTCAACGCGGGTGTCCCCCGCCGGCTGGGTCGCCCCTGAAACGAGGCGCACTTTTCGAACGGCTGTCCCGTCGCGGCCCTGATCCGGGTTTTCCAACCCGAATGTCGGGATAGTGCTCTGGGCGAGGGAGGCTGCACGATGCAGGTGAACCGGCAGGAACTCGTGCGTTCAGCGAGAAGGCGGGTGCACCGGGGGAGGAAGACCACGGGGAGGATCGTGGTTGCCGCCCTTGGCTTCGCGGTGGCGTACTACTTCGACACGGAGAATGGCGCTCTCCGGAGGAAGCGGCTCCACCAGTTGGTGCAGCGGACCGTCCGCAACGTCAGTGCTGTCGTCGCGGCGGGCGCCGAAGATCCGCCACCGGTCTTTCATCCCGTCCTTCGGACCCACCGCGCCGAGGAGCCTGCGCAACGTCTTGGCGGGCGCGCCGAGGTTGCGCGCTGAGCGGTTTGGGGTTTTCGGGGACGACCTTCCTCCCTGTTCAGAGCGTTTTCTTGTCACAGCCGCGGCTCTTTTGTGCCGGCTGACCCGAGCCCTCGAGCGGAGGTTGGACCGGTAACGTAAGCCCGCATGTGGCCGAAAGACCGCGGATCGATGACGACCGTCTTCCGCGCTGGTTCGCACCCGGTTGCGCGTGCCTGAACCCGTCGGGCCCGGGGCCGTGACCGAGCAGACTCCACCGGTAGCCGATCCGGCTCCCGAACGCGCCGAGACGTCGCCCCGCAACAGCTGGTGGTGGGTGCCGGGCGCCATCACGGTCATCACCATCGCCAGCGTCATCGTTGTCACGCTGTCGCAGCTCCACCCCGGCATGCTGCTCACGAACACCACGACCACCGGCGGCGACACGGGTGCGCACATTGCGATGCCCAAGTTCCTGGAGAGTCTTGTCAGCCACGGCCACCTCACGGGATGGGATCCGGGTTGGTACGACGGTTTCCCCCTCTACACCTTCTACTTCACCATCCCCGATCTCTTCATCGCGATCGCCGGCTGGGTGATCCCCTACGGGGTCGCGTTCAAGCTGGGGACGGTCCTCGGGTCGGTCCTGCTTCCGATCTGTGCGTGGGCGTGCGGCCGATTCTTCCGGCTCCGGCCCCCGCTTCCGGCCCTCCTGGCGGCCGCGACCCTGCCGTTCCTGTTCGACTACACCTTCACCATCTACGGCGGGAACCTGTTCTCGACGTTGGCCGGGGAGTACGCCTATTCCTTCAGCCTCTCCCTGGCGGTGCTGTTCCTCGGGCTCTTTGCGTGCGCGGTCAGAGAGGGCAAGTACCGCGGGTTCGCCGCGGTCGTTCTCGCCGTGTGCGTGCTCTCGCACATCGTCCCGGGCATGTACGCATTGGGGGGTGCGCTCATCCTGACGATCGTCGAATTGCTGCCGGCGCGCTGGGGGATCAGCGACTCTGCGCTGCGCGTGGGCCGGAGCGACAAGACCGCCGTTCGGGTGCCGTGGACCCGCACCCTGTGGTGGGCGGGCTCGACCGTGGCGATCGGGCTGCTGCTGTCCGGTTGGTGGCTGGTCCCGTTCGGACTGGAGCACGCGTACTCGTCCTCCATGGGTTACACGAATGTGGAAGGTTGGGCCCAATACTTCCGCGAGGCTGACGCGTGGGCTCTCGTCCTGGCCGGCATCGGCGCCGTCACGGCCTTCGTCGTCCGGAGCCGCTTCGGCATCACCGTGACGGTGCTGGGCATCGCGTCGGCATTGGCGACCGCGCTCGACCCGCAGGGCAGCCTCTACAACGTCCGCCTCCTGCCCCTGTGGTTCATCTCGGTCTACTTCATGGCTGCGTGGGCGTTCGGAACCGGTTGCATCGCCGTCGCGACGGCCTGGCGCAGCGCGGGGGACCGGCGCTGGCAGGAGGTGGACGAAGCAGCTCTGTGGTCGGCGGACCCGCCGCCGCCGTCCGAGGCCGGCCCGGCAATCACGCCTCCGGGTGCGCCGTCCCGGCGTTGGGGTCCGGCCGCCATCAGTGGCGCCGTCCTCGGGTTGCTCGCCGTGATGGCGGTCGTGGTGCCACCCTTCATCGTCCCGGCGTCGTCGCTGCCGGTCACTCTGGGAGCGAATGAGGTCACGAACTGGTCGAACTACAACTACGAGGGCTACGAGGGTCAGGCCTCCTATCCGGAGTACCACTCCATCATGCAGACGATGGAGTCCGTTGGAAAACGCTACGGCTGCGGTCGGGCGATGTGGGAGTACAGCGCGAGTGAGAACCGCTTCGGCACGCCCGAGGCGCTGATGCTCCTGCCCTATTGGACGAACGGATGTATCGACTCCATGGAGGGCCTCCTCTTCGAGTCTTCAGCCACGACGCCGTACCACTTCCTCAATCAGGCCGAGCTGTCGGCGGGGCCGTCCGAGCCGGAGGTCGGCCTCCCGTACGGCCCCCTCGATGTCGCCCTCGGTGTGCAGCACCTGCAATTGCTGGGAGTGAAGTACTTCATGGCGGAGACCCCGCAAGTCGAGCAGCAAGCCGCAGTGGACCCGGCCCTGGGGCTCGTTGCCACGACCGGCCCGTGGACCTACGACTACGGGGGCATCACCTCGCACACCACGTGGGACATCTATCTGGTGAAGGACTCCCCGCTGGTCACCCCTCTGGAAAACGACCCGGTCGTCCTGTCGGGGGTCGAGCCCGGAGCTTCGAGCTGGCTCGGGAGCGCCACGCACGAGGGACCGGCCTTGAGCTGGTACAGCGACCCGAGCGAGTGGAGCGTCGAGCTCGCGCAGAGCGGTTCGTCGGACTGGCCCCGGACCCCGGTGACCGCTATCCGTCCGACAACCAGGCACGTGGAAACCACCCAGGTCACTGCCGTGACGCAGACCAATTCGTCCGTCAGCTTCCGCGTGTCGTGGGTGGGGACGCCCGTCCTGGTCAAGGTGTCCTATTTCCCGAACTGGCACGCCAGTGGGGCCGATGGCCCGTGGAGGGTGACGCCGAACCTCATGGTGGTCGTCCCGACCAGTCACGACGTGACCCTCACCTACGGGGCGTCGGGTGCTGACAACCTGGGGTTCCTGGCCACGCTGATCGGGCTGGCGGCCCTGGTCTGGCTCTTCGTCGTGCCCGCTCTTCGGAGATGGAGGCTCAGGACGAGAGCCTGAAACACGGCCGGCGGAGCCTGCGGCCCCGTGAGACAGAAAGAACAGAAAGTGTCTAGTATGTGCTCCCGATGACGGCAACGCTGCTGGACGCCACCCCCGGTCTCGGCCTGGGTACTCCACCCGGCGCCCCGTTCGGCCCCACCGAGGAGCGCATCCTCACCGCTGCCCTGGGTCTCATCGGGCGGCGCGGCGTGCGCAGGCTCGGGATGCGGGAGATCGCCGAGACAGCCGGCGTCTCGAGGGGCACCCTGTACCGCTACTTCCCCAGCAAGGACCACGTGCTGACTTCGGCCGCCGCCTACGACGCGCACCGTTTCTCCGACGGGCTCGATGCGGTGCTCGCGGCCGCACTGTCGCCCGGAGAGCGCATTACCGCGTTCATGGCCTACGCCTTCGACTTCATCCGTTCTCACCCCTGTCGCCCTCTCTTCGAGTCTGAGTCAGGATTCGTCCTGGGCTACCTCCTCGACCACCTGCCGTCGCTGCGAGCGGAACTGGTGGTGCGAATCGGGGACGCCCTCGACACCGTGCCCGCGGTGGCGTCCGGCTCTCTGGGTCGCGGCCAGCTCGCCGACGTCATCGTCCGCCTCTTCGCGTCGAGCTGGATCATTCCCGAGACGGACGACGCCTCGCTCGTGCAGTCAGTCAACCGCATCCTGCAGATCAGTTCGGAGGAGACCAATGGAGAGTGAGACCGAGCCCATGGAGAGTGAGACCGAGGCCGCCGCGGCGGGGTACGGCGAGGGCCTGCTGTCAGGCATGGACGCCGACATGGCCGCCAACCCGCAGCCGACCTTCAAGTTGTTGCGCGACGAGATGCCGGTGCTGTCCGTCGACCTGGGCTCCAGTCCCGGGGTCCTCTTGTCGCGCAAAGAGGAGATCGACTACGCCCTGCGTCACCCCGAGATCTTCTCCTCCAACATGGATGCGGTCGACCTCAAGAACAAGCGGCCCATGATCCCCCTCCAGATCGACCCGCCCGAGCACAAGAAGTTCCGCAAGCTCCTGGACCCGATCTTCGCCCCGCGCAAGATGGCGGCGATGGACCAGGAGGTCTCGGAGCTCGTCAACCACCTCATCGACGGCTTCATCGAGCGGGGCGAGGTTGACTTCGCCAAGGAGTTCTCCATCCCCTTTCCCTCCCAGGTCTTCCTCACGCTGCTCGGCCTGCCGCTCGGCGAGCTGGATCGCTTCCTCACCATGAAGGACGGCATCATCCGTCCCGATCACGTGACTGGGGAGCTGTACGGGTCTCCGGAGGCCAGCGCCTACCAGCAGAAGATCGCCGATTCGGTCTACGACTACTTCAATGAGGTCTTGGACCAGCGCGAAAAGGAGCGGCAGGACGACCTGCTTTCGCTTTTCCTCGATGCGGACGTCGACGGCGACCGCCTGACCCGCGAGGACATTCTCGACATCTGCTTCCTCTTCCTGATCGCCGGACTCGACACGGTCACGGCCACCCTGGACTGCATGTTCGCCTTCCTCTCCAGGCACCCCGAGCACCGGCGCCAGCTCGCCGAGAACCCCGAGATCATCCCCAACGCCATCGAGGAGCTCCTCCGCTGGGAGACCCCGGTCATGGGCGTGGCCCGGGTCGCGGTGGAGGACACCGAGGTCGCGGGCTGCCCCGTGCACCAGGGCGATCAGGTCATGATCATGATCGGCTCCGCCAACACCGACGAGGCCGAGTTCCCCGATGCGGATGAGGTGCGCTTCGACCGCGACGTCAACCGCCATATCGCCTTCGGTGGCGGCATCCATCGTTGTCTGGGTTCACACCTGGCCCGTCTGGAGTTGCGGGTCGCCCTCCGCGAATGGCACAAGCGGATACCCGAATACGACGTCGAGCCCGACCACACGCTCGTCTACACGACGGGAATTCGCTCCATCGACTACTTCCCGATGCGGTTCACGGCGCGGGCGTAGCCGCGTCCGAGCTCCGCCGGCCGCCGTCGGCCACGTGGTGGGTCCAGCGACCCTCGTGCCAGTAGCGCCGCTGGTGGCGACCGGCCGGGTCCGGGTACCAGCCTGAGGGTGCCGCGTCACCGGCCGGCGCAGGGGGGACCGTGTGGGCGCGCTGTCGGGCCGACCGGCTGAGCGCCGTCAGATCGGCCACGAGCCGGTCCGCTTCCGTTCCCTCGCGGTCCCGGAACTCTGCCCGCGCCCGTTTTCCCGCCACATCGACGTGGACGGTGGCCAGCCCGAGCGGCCGCTGCAGGGGGCCTTGGACGCGCCGGATGCTCTGGGTCTTCTCCAAAGGCACCCAGGTGGTCGCCCGGTTGATCCGACCCGTCACGCAGACCGCGTGCGCGCCGTCATACCCGGCCGACAGGAAGTGGAAGCTCAGGGGGGCCTTGAACCGGGCCCGGCTGGGGGGTGCCGTGCGTTCCGGATCGGGTGCGCCGAGCAGGCGGGCGAGGAGGTGCCAGGAGTCCTGCTGCGAACCCACGGGGAGGAGCGCCTTGCGGACGACGCTCGTTCCCTCACCCCGCTGGTTGCGCGCGGTGGCCCCGGCCACGTCGACCTCCAGGCGGCACCACCCGAAGGGTCGCCACAACAGCGGCTCCACCTGGCGCACCGCTTGGATCCTGCCGTAGGGGACCGTCTCGGAGATGGTCTGCAACAGCCCGCGCCGGATACGCACTCCCTCGGGTGCCTCGACCGCGACGAAGGCGAACTGGCCCGACAACCGGCGCCAGATCACCCCGGCGGCGCTCAGCAGGTACACGGCGAGGAACCCCGCCGCACCGGCAGCCGTCTTCGGCTCGAACTGGTCGAGGACAGCCAGCGCGGCCACCGTGCCCACCAGGACGATCGTGATGAGCGAGAGAAAGACCGACGCCACCAGCCGACCGGTGTCCACGCTGGCCATGGGCAGGCCGGTGTTGCTGGACACGGCCGCTCCGGTGTCGACGTGTCCGGCCAGCAGGACCAGCCGGAGCTCGGCCGCTTGCGCTTCGGACAGGTAGGCCAGCTTGCCGTCGGTTGATCCCGACCCGGCGAGGCGGATGCGCAATTCGGAGACGCCGAGCAGCCGAGCCAACAAGGGGCGCACGATGTCGACAGCCTGGACCCGGGCCAGTGGCAGGCGGCGCGAGTCCTTCCGGATGAGCCCGGTCTCAATCCTCAGTGTGTCCCCCTCGAAGCGCCAGCGGGTGACCATCCAGTGGACGTAGCCGTAGACGGCCGACGCCAGGGTGAACACGACGAGATAGGCGGTCTCCGCCGTGCCGTTCTCGGCCTTGGAGTGGACGGTCGACACCAGGAAAATGAGCACGAGGGCCGGGACCAGTCGGCCGACACGGGCCACTGGCGTCAGCGGGTGGAGCCGCAACCAGCCCTCCTCGGGCGGTGAGGGTTTCGGGCTGGCGTCCGTCACATGCCCGCCGCCATCGACTCCCCGAGCTCGGTCAGCCGGTCCCGCAGGCGCGCCGCCTCGGCCCGCTCGAGCCCGGGAATGCGGGCGTCGCTGGCCGCCGCCGCCGTATGGAGCTTCACCGTCGACAGCTGGAAGAGGCGCTCAATCGGTCCCGCGGTCACCTCGACGAACTGCATCCTCCCGTACGGCACGACGGACAGCCGCTGCACCATCACGCCGCGAGCCACGATGAGGTCCTCGTGGCGCTCCTGGTAGCGCCAGGCTCGGAAGCGGCGGTGGAGGAACCATGCGAGCGTGGCGCCGAGTACCAGGACCACCACGGCGCTGATCAGCCCGGGCAACGGCCCGCCCGCAGCCAAGAAGGCGAGTTCGGAGAACGCGGCGAGCACCACCGAGATCGTCACGACCTCGGCTCTGCGCATCCGCCACAGCCCGGGCGAAGGGCGGAGCCAGGGCTGTTCGTCCCCAATCGTCATGACTAGGACGTTAAGGCGAACGTCCCGTCGTAGGGTGGCAATTGTGACCCAGTTGCGCGGTTCTTCGACAAGAACGCTGGCCATGGCGCTGGAGCCCGTTGCCGGCCAGGTGTACTTCGCTCCCGAGTGCCACGCCGCCTACGCGGAGCTCGGCTTCTCGCCGAGCCCCGGTTCGCTCCGCGGCGGTGTGCAGCTCCCGGACGGGCCGGCCTATTTCACGAGCCGCGGTTCGGTGATGGGTCAGGTACCCGGCCAGGTGGTCGCCGCCGCCTTCGCGGTCTTCAACCCCGAGGCCGTCGTGCCCGCGGTCGAGTTCGGCCGGAGCAAGGTGGACGCACCGACCATCTGCGCGGCGCGCACGCAGGGCGCGGTCGGCCAGCTGGTCCGAGTCCTGGGTCCGGAGCCCGGGGGGCTCGGGCGTGCCACCGAGCTACTGGCGAGGGCCGCGGTACCGTTGCGCCCCGAGGGCAAGCCGCTCTTCGCGGGGGTGCTGAGTCTCGGTCTGCCGGGAGATCCGATGGGCGACATGTGGCGGCTCGCCGACCTGCTCCGCGAGTACCGCGGCGACGCCCATACGGCGGCCTGGACGTCGGCCGGCCTCGACGCCACGGAGGTCGGACTGCTCACCGAGTTGTACTGGGGCCTCCCGATGCGCACCTACGTCCGCACCCGCGCCTGGTCCGACGAGCAGCTCAGCGCGGCGGAGGCCCGACTGTCGGATCGGGGCCTGGTGGCCGCGGGCGCGCTCACGGCCGAGGGCCGAACGCTACGCGAGTCGGTGGAGGTCGCAACCGATGCCCAGTGCGAGGTCATGCTCCGTGCGCTCGGGAACGACTTCGACGAGTTGCTCGCCGTCCTCACTCCATGGGGTCGGGCCCTGCGCGACGCCGGAGGATACCCGCCGCAGGGCCCGCACGACCTGGCTCCGGTCCGCTGAAACTCAAGCCAGCGGCCGGTGCTCTGTTCCCACGCCGGGGGTGATGAACAGCGCCAGCCCCGGCTGGTGGACCCGGGCCGTGTGCCAGACGTTCGCGGGATTGACCATGGCCTCGCCCGGTCGCAGCTCGACGATGTGGTCCGCACCGTCGAGCTCCTGCACGACGTCCACCCGGCCCGAGATCAGGAAGACGACCTCTTCGCCGGCCGGATGCCGCTCCCAGCCGTCCCACGTCGCGTCCTGCATGATCACGCAGACGAGCCGCCCTTCCTTCCCGTCGGCGGCGAACCTGCTTGCGTAGGCCTCGACGTGCTCCGCAGACCATTCGAAGTCGGGCAGCGGGGTCGCGGTGGAACCCTGGCCCAGATGCACGAAGGTGCGGGCGAGGTCGAAGGCCCTGGGCTCGTCGGCGCTCATCGGCTGCCCCCGAGACTCAGTACAGCGGTGACCACGACGCGCTGCGCAGCAGCCGGCTCTCCCAGCGGTCGCGGACCTCCAGGGCGTCGTGGAGCCACGTCCCCGGGGCCGACGCCTCGGGTGGGAGGTCGTGGCCCAGCATCCACATGACGGCCTTCGTGTTGACGACGCGTTGCCAGAGGATCACCTCAGTCGTCGTGTGGGTTCCGTAGACGGGCTGGAAGGCAGCCTCGAGCTCGATCATGCCCGTGCCCTCCTCCTTCTGGCTGCTCAGCGTGTGGTCGTAGAGGGTGCCCGCCTTTTGGAGGTAGGCCTGAAGCCCGCCCGCGTAGGGCCAGGCCGTGTCCTCCATGAAGAGCGAGTTCTTGTGGGTCTCGCCGTTTACCGGCACGGTGGTGAGGTCGATCTCCTGCAGGGGGGACCACGACACCGGCCGCACCACCTTGGCCTCGGTGGAGTGCCGCATGGCGTCGACCTTGGCCGACCACCCTGCCAGGTCGCCCCCGCGCACGCGCTCGGCCAGCTCCTCCCACGCCGCTGCGTCTCGGCAGCCGGTGATCGAGACGATGGTGTAGGCCTGACCGCTGCCGTGGGACAGGCGCAGGTACCAGAGCAGCCTGCTTCCGTCCGACCTGGCCAGCGCCGGGATGTACTCGTCGCGGTAGGCGTCGTCGAAGGCATCCTCCCTGGCGCCGTGAACGCGGTGGACCTGGTGCAGCAGCAACACGGTGTGTACCCCCTGTATTGATCCTCGAAGCGAGGATGTTCTGAGCGAAGTGACGCGGGACCTAGCGGGTGGTGGCGATGCCCCCGTCGACGGGGATGATGGCTCCCGTCAGGTAGGCCCCGGCCCGGGAGGACAGGTAGATGGCCGCCCCCGCCATGTCGTCCGGGCGGCCGATGCGCCGCAGGGGGGCATTCGCCGCGATCTGCTCGCCGAACGCCTCCAGGGTGGCCGCCATCATCTTGGACTCGAAGGGCCCCGGTGCGATCGCGTTCACCGTGATGGTCGGTGCGAGCCGCTTGGCCAGGTGACGGGTGAGCTGGTGCACGGCCGCCTTCGACGCCGAGTACGCGTACGTCTCCAGCGCGGGGACGCCGATCCCGTCTATGGAGCCGATGTTGATGACCCGCGCCGGCTCCTCTTGGCTCCCTGCCTTCTCGAGGAGCGGAACGAGGAAGTTGGTCAGATGGAAGACACCCTTCACATTGAGGGAGAGCACGCGCTCGAAAGCGGCCTCGTCGTAGTCGGCCATCGGGGCTCCCCAGGTGGCGCCGGCGTTGTTGACGAGGATGTCGAGCTTGTCTACCCGCGTCGCCAGCTCGTCGGCCAGCCGCCGGCACTCCGACTCCTTGGCCAGGTTGGCCGGGAGGCCGACGCACGTCCCCCTTTCCGAGAGCTCGGCGGCCACCTCGGCACACGCTTCGGGTTTGCGCGAGGAGATGTAGACGGTGGCGCCGGCATCCACGAAGCCTTCGGCGATCATTTTGCCGATACCCCGGGTGCCCCCGGTGACGAGCGCCGTCTTGCCGGCGATGGAGAAGAGGTCGGGCGCTGTCATCGTCCCATTGTGCCCGCGCCCCCTAGTGCGAGGCCAGCGACAGCGCACTGCGGACCATGACCCCCGCACCAATGCGCAAGGAGGCGTCCTCCACCGAGAAGGTGGGGCAGTGGTGGGTGCCGCTCGTGCCGTCGGTAGCCGCTCCGCCCACGAAGAAGTAGCAGCCGGGGAGGTGAGCAAGGAATTCGCTGACGTCGTCGCTCGGGGCCGAGGGCGGCATGCGCAGCACCTGGTCGGCGCCCAGCACCTGCCGTGCCTCGGCCTCCACCAGATCCACCACCCCCGGGTCGTTGACGACGGCCGGGGTGTGCTCGGGCAGCTCCAGCTCCACTCGGACGCCTTGGGCGTCGCCGACAGAGCCGCATAAGTCGCGCAGCCGGCCGAGGGCCTCTTCGCGCTGTGCAGCCGTGAACGTCCGCAGCGTGCCGGTCACCAGCGCGGACGTCGGCACGACATTGACGGCCGTACCCGCCCGCAGCGTGCCGGCGCTGCAGACACAGCCGGCTCCTTCGTAGGACAACCCTTCGGCGACCTGACCGAGCCCGCGCACAAACTCGGCCGCGGCCTGAATGACGTCGCCCTGCCCCGTGGGCATCGCGCCGTGGCCGCCTGGTCCGGTCAGGGTGATGCGCAGCGAGTGCGCCTCGGACATCGTCACGCCGCTGCGCAGGGCGACAATCCCGGTGGGGATCTGTGAGGTGACGTGGAACCCCACCAGGCGCCCCCCCTCCATGGCCGCCAGCGCGCCGTTCTCGACCATGGCCTTGGCCCCGCAGAGCGCTTCTTCGCCGGGTTGGAACAGGAACACATAGCGCCCGGGCAATTCCTCGCGTCGCGACGCCAGTACCGACGCGGCGCCGAGCAGCGCCGCCACGTGGACGTCGTGACCGCAGGCGTGCATCACTCCCTCCACCTCCGAGCGGCCCGGCTTCGCCTCGTCCTCTTGTATCGGCAGGGCGTCGATGTCGGCCCGCAGGACGACAGCGGCGCCCGGTCGCCCTCCCTCCATGGTGAAGATGCCGCCGGTGTCGGTGACGCGGACGGACTCGTCGATACCGAGCTTTGCCATGTGGTCCCGGATCAGCCCGGTCGTGTGGTGCTCGGCGAAGGCGAGTTCGGGCCGGTGATGGACCTCCCGGCGCAGGTCGACCATGTGGTCGTACACGGCATCGACGGGATCCGTGCCGAAGAGCTCGCGCACGTCAGCGCCCGAGGAGGTCGCGGGCGATGTGGGTCACCTGGATCTCGTCGGTACCCGCATAGATCTGGAACACCTTGGCGTCGCGCGCCAACTGTTCCACCCGGAACTCCGCCATGTACCCGTTGCCGCCGAAGAGCTGGACCGCCTCCATGGCGACCTCCGAGGCGGCCTGGGCCGAGTAGAGCTTCATGGCCGAGGCCTCGGCCAGCGTGAGGCTCTTGCCCGCCGTGCTCATCTCAATGTGGCGGAAGACGAGGTTCTCCACGTTGAGGCGCGCGATCTCCATTCGGGCAAGTTTCAGTTGAATGAGCTGGAACTCCGCGATCGGCCGTTCCCAGAGGAGCCGGTCCTTGGCGTACTGCACGGAGAGCTTCAGGCACTCTTCAATGAGGCCGAGCGACATGGCGGCGACGCCGGCCCGCTCGGTGACGAAGTTCCCCTTGGCGCTGTCGCGCCCTTCGCTCCCGCCCGTGCCCTCGGTCTCGCCGAGCAGGCGGTCCTTCCCCACCCGCACGTCGGTGAGGAAGAGCTCGCCGGTGGGCGAAGAGTGGAGCCCCATCTTCCGGAAGGGCTTGGACTGCTCGAGCCCGGGCAGGCCGCGGTCGAGGATGAAGGTGAGCACGGGACGCTGGCGCAACGGCGTGTCGCCGCCGTCGTCGAGCTTGGCGTAGAAGACGATCGTGTCGGCGTAGGGACCGTTGGTGATGAATGTCTTGTTCCCGTTCAGGACGTACTCGTCTCCGTCCCGCAGGGCCGATGACTTCATTCCGCCGAGGGCGTCGGAGCCCGAGTCGGGCTCCGTGATGGCCCACGCCCCGACCTTGTCCAGCGTCATCAGGTCGAGTCCCCAACGCTCCATCTGGGTGGGGGTGCCCCCCTTCATGATGGTACCGCCGGCCAGACCGGTGCTGACCCCGAGGGCCGTCACGATGCCGGGGCAGTAGTGGCACAGCTCGATGATCGGGATGAGGGTCATGGCGGCGTTGCCACCGCCCTCGGAGCGCTCGGGTATCGGCGTCCCCGACGTCTTGCGCTCGAGCGCCCGCTTGAAGGAGTCGCGAGCGAGCGCGTCGAGACCGAAGGTGCGGTACAGCTTGCGGATCACGTCGTACGGCGGGGTGTCACCGTGCTCGAGCTCGTCGACGTTCGGCTTGACCTCTTCGTCGACGAACCGTCGCACCGCGTCGCGGATCGCCAGCTGCTCTTCGGACCACTCGAACATGACGTGCCTCCCTGCGGCCTCGGCTCCAGTCGACCCTACAGGGCGTCCTCCTAGGCGTCCGCGATCCGCCGCAGCGTGTTGCTGTCAGTGTGGACGACCTCTTCGGGCAGTCGGGCGTGCTTGATCACCGTCGTCGCGCTGTAGGTGAACTCGTCCTCCACGCTGGTGTCGATCGTCACCTCGTAGCGGATGGACTGGGCGTTCTTGTCCAGCCAGTTGTTGGAGAGGATCCCGTAGGTCTGGCTGCCGACGCTGGCGTGGAGGGTGTATCTCGTGTCGTCGGCCCCGACCACGGCGCCGGCCACGATGGCCGAGCCCCGTGGGATGAGGAAGCAGCGGACGACCTCGCTGTCCCGGGCGTCCCACATCCAATAGCCCACCTCGGTGTGGAAGGGGTTGTCCTCCTCGCCCCGCCAAGCCGCCATGCGGTAGTCGAGCCCGTAGAGGACCTGGCTCCCGTTCTCCACCGGGCCGAAGGGCTTGAAGTCAATGTGCTCGCGGTAGGGGGTGAGGCCGATCTCGCCGTTCTGATTGGCGTAGGCCACGTCCTCGCCCTTCTCGCCCTCCCAGATTCCCGCCAGGCGGGCCAGGGGCCCCCATTCAGGTCCAGCGCTCAACCTTCTTCCTCCTCATTTGTGTGCGTCGCGCCCACCTTAGGAGGTCTGCCCGTCCGGTCCCGGAAGGCACGGTTCCGGGGCGCCGACTCAGACGGTCGGCACCTCGAGGTTCGGCTCCGCCGCCGCCGCCTTGGGCCCGCCGCGGCCCGGCATCCGGCGCGGGGCGCCGCGGGCGTTCTCGGAGTGGCGCTGGGTACGCGACACGACGACGCGGCTCGCCACCAGCAGGAGGAGGACGATGACGACCAGGATCAGCGCGGCGTCGTACGAGATGTAGTGCTTTTGCACCGACGGGTCGTTGTAGTACTGGAAGACGACGTAGGTCAGGTACGGGAACTGCGCGTGGGTCAGCGAGTGGGGCAGCGTGTTGGAGAAGCCGGCCGTGTAGATGAGCGGTGCCGTCTCGCCGCAGGCGATGGCCAGGGCCAGGAGGAGCCCGGTGACGATGCCGGGCAGCGCGCTCTTGAGCACGACCTTGCGCAAGCTGTAGCCCGACGACATGCCCAGTGCGGCCGCGCCTTCCCGGTAGCCCGTCGGCACCTGGCGGAGCGAGTTCTCCGTTGTCTTGGCGATGTAGGGGATGACCATGATGGAGAGGATGATGAGGGCCGAGAGCAGCGAGAAGCCCCAGTGGAGCCCCACGACCAGCGCCACGTAGCCCACGTAGCCGAGCACGATGGAAGGGAACCCGGAGAGGATGTCCGAGGCGGTGCGCAGCGGGCCGCTGACCTTGCCGCCAATCTTGTGCGGCTGCGCGAACTCGGCCAGGTGGATGCCGGCCAGCACGCCGATGGTGCCGGCGATGATGAAGACGCCGACCATGAGGATCAGGGTGCCCAGGATCTGGTCCCGCAGACCCCCACCGGTGGGGGTGAGCTGGGTCCACAGGACGCTCCACTTCCAGTGCGGCACGGCCCGGGCGAGCACGCCGATGAGCAGCCACGCGGCCGGGGCCATGATCAGCACCAGCGCCACATAGGTGAGGACCTGCCACATGATGGTCGAGACGCGCCGGCGCCGCGTGGTGTTCCCGCCCGCCAGCGTCGTGGACGCCATCAGGCGCCCCCGACGGGTGCGCCGACGCGGCCCGTCCGGGTGATGATGAGCCGGGCGATCAGGTTGACCCCGACCGAGATCACGGCCAGCACGAGGGCCAGCTCCGCCAGGGTGGCGACGGCGAAGCCCGTGCCGTCGGTGAGGGCGCCGTCGAGCTGGGTGAGGATGGTGGCGGCCACCGTGGTGAAGGGCAGGTAGATGGTCGGGGGGATGTGCAGCGAAGCGCCGCCGATCATGGCGATGGCGATGGTCTCACCGAGCGCCCGCCCGAGACCGAGCACCGTGGCCCCGATGATCCCTGAGCGCACCCACGGGAGCGTCACCCTGTTCGCCACCTCCCAGTCGGTCATGCCGAGCGCGGACGCCCCCTCCTTGGGGAGCGGAGGCACCTGCTGGAACAGGTCGCGAGTGGTGGAGGCGATGATGGGGACGATCATGAGCGCGAGCACGATGCCCGCCGCCAGGAGCCCTTCGCCGGTGCCGACAGGATTCCGGAAGTACCGCAACACCGGCACGTCGGGCATGTTGTTCGCGATGACCGGGAAGACGTCGCGGGCCAACCACGGGCCGAAGGTGAGGATGCCCCACAGCCCGATGACGACGCTGGGGATGCCGGCCAGGATCTCAATGGTGAACCCGAGCGGTCTCGAGATCCACGTGGGCATCCGCTCGGTCAACGCGAAGGCGGCGCCGATGGAGAGCGGGACGGCAATGACGATGGCGATGAGGGAAGACACCAGCGTGCCCCAGATGATGGCCCAGGCTCCGAATTGCGCCCCCATCGGATGGGCCACGCCGTCGGTGTGCACGACGGTGCCGTAGCCGTTGCCGTAGGTCCAATTTCGTCCGTAGAGGAAGTACCACCCGTTGACCTGGATCGCCGGCCATGCCTTGACTGCCAGCACCGAGACGGCGAACACGAGTGCCGCCAGGGGCAGGAGCACTGCGATCCAGGCCGAGCTGCGCCAGGCCTTCTCCTCATTGCGGCGGGCGAAGTCCAGCACCCGTCGGGGCAGCGGCGGCTTGCCCACGAATTCCGCTTGCGGTGTGGCGGGGACACGCCCCGCCACACCGCCGACGGTCGCCATCGTTACTTGATGGCCAGGATCTGCTTGACAGACTGCGCCTCCACCGTGGACGGCAGAGGCAGGAAGTCGACCTGCGACAGGTACGTCGTCGCCGAGCCGTACTTCGGGCTGATCGCCCACTCCAGCACGGACCGGACGTTCTTGGCCGTGGAGGAGGACGACTGGTTCGTCGACACGATGGCGTACTCATAGTTGATGATGGGGTACCCGCCACTGATGGGGCCGTAAATGAGGGAGATGGTTCCGTTGGCCGGGGTCTTCTTGACGAAGCCGGCTGCCTCGGCGGAGATCGCCGCCTGTGTGGGCAGCACGTACTGGCCCTTGGCATTGCCGAGTGCGGCGTACCCGAGACCGGCCTGGAGGACCTGGGTCAGGTAGCTGATGCCGACGTAGGCGATGCAGCCCGGCGTGGCCTTGCAGCCCGAGACCATGCCCGAGTTCCCAGTCTCGCCGAGCGCACCTGGTGCGTTGGGCCACGGGACGGTGGTGTTGAAGCCGATCTTGGTTCCCCAACCCGAGGGGTCGGCCTTGGACAGGTAGGTGCTGTACAAGAACGTGTCACCACTGCTGTCCGATCGGTGCAACGTCACGATCGGCAGGTTGGGCAACGTGACCCCGGGGTTGGCACTTGCGATCTGTGAGGCGTTCCAGTTCGTGACGGTGCCCTGGTAGATCTGCGAGAGCAGCTTTCCGCTCAGCTTCAAGTGGGCGGTGATACCGGGGATGTTGTAGGCGACCAGCTGCGCTGAAATGGCCAGCGGGATGTTCTTCAGGTCGGGGCTGGCCGAGACATCGCTGGGCGACAGGTACGCGTCAGAGGCGCCGATGTCGATCGTCCCGTTCGTGGCGTCCGAGATCCCGGTCCCCGAACCCGTGCCTGCCGTCTGGATCGACGTGCTCGAGTACTTCTGGTTGTAGCCACTTGCCCAAAGGTTGAACAGTGGGTAGAGGAGTGTGCTCCCGGTTTCCGTCACCGTGCCACCGGAGGGCGTCTCGACACCGCTGCTCGGGAGCTTGACGCTCGCCGACGCGGCGGTGCTGAGGACGACCGAGCTCAGCGCGAGTCCCGCCGCTGCAACGGCGATCACTCCTCGCCTCAGCCGCGTCGTTCTCATCAGTATTCTCACAGGTTCTCTCCTTGTGATGTTGGTTTGGTTGGTGAAGCTTTGGTTGATCCGGTCGATGTGGTTGCTGTGGCTTGCGTTGTTCACTGGACTCCACCCTCCGGGGAGTCCGGATCCGTTGCCTACCCCATCCGTCCAGTGACGTAGCGCTCGGTGTCTGAATGCGACGGCCGGTTGAACAGGTCGTCCGTCGCTCCGTACTCGACGAGCGCCCCCTGGTAAAAGAACATGGTCTGCTGCGAGACCCGCATCGCCTGCCCGAGATTGTGCGTCACCACGATCAACGTGAGCGCCGGCGCCAGCGTCCTGAGCAGTGCCTCAATGGACTCCGTGGTGACGGGGTCGAGCGACGACGTCGGCTCGTCGAGCAGCAACACTTCCGGTCCGACGGCAAGTGCCCGCGCCAGGCAGAGCAGCTGCTGCTGGCCGCCCGACAGCCGGAAGGGCGAGTCGGTCAAGCGGTCCTTGACCGCGTCCCACAGCCCGACCTCGGTCAGCCGGCGCTCGCACACCACGTCGAGTTGCTTGCCCTTGGCAATCCGGTGCGCCTTGACCCCGGCGACGACGTTGTCCTTGATAGACATCGGGAACGGGTTCGGCCGCTGGAACAACATGCCGACGCGCCGGCGCAACGTGAGGAGGTCGACGTGCTGTGCCCAGAGGCTCTCGTCGTCGAGGGTGATGTCTCCGCCTCGCATGAATCCGGGCACACGGTCGTTCATCCGGTTGAGGGTGCGCAGGAAGGTCGACTTCCCCGAACCCGTCGGCCCGATCAGCGCGGTGATCGAACCGCGCTTCAAGTCCACGTTGACGTTGTTGAGGACGGTTCGGCCCGAGAAGCCCAGATTCAGGTTGACCGAACGCATCACGCACTCAGGGCGCGACGAGTCCGGATCGAGGGCCTGCAACGCCTTGTCGACATAGGACTGTGCCTCGGTCGTAACGGGATTGAGACCTGTCTGAGTGAACTCTGCGTCGGTCACTACCGGGAACGTAGCGAGGCAAGGTGAACGCCAGGCAACAGGAGTGCAATCCCGAGATGAACAGTTCGTAAGTTCGAGTTACTTGGCTCTATTACTGGGAAACAGCAGGGGGGCGGTCAGCCTTGGAGCGCCCCGGTTCGGCCTACCTCCGCCGCCACGGCCTCCTGGTGGGAGGCTGCGATCGCCAGCACGATGCCAGGTGCCCAGGCGATCACGACCAGGCAGGCGAGCGCCGCAGGGACGGACAGGACGAGGGCTGCTGCCGTTGAGAACAGGGCGGTGGCGCCGGCCACACTGCTCAAGATGCCCGCGAGGAGCCAGGCGATCCACCAGTGCAACACGCGCGGCCGGTGTGGATGTGCGGGCGGGAGACAATCCCGCACGGCGGCGTAGGGGATCCACAGATTGACGATCGGCACGAACCACGAACCGACGCCCCAGGCCGGCGAGTGCCGGGACGGGATGCCGAGGGCGCGTCCGGCCGATGCCGCGCGGTGTTGCCAGATGCAGGCGATGACCACTGCGGCCACGGTGACCGCGCCCACGAGGAGGCCGAGCGGGGTGAGCGCATTGCTTGGCGCGTGGTACGGCGGCGGCGTGATGCCGTGCTGCGCGTCGTGCCAGTCGATCCGGAACTGATGGCCGGCGGACCGTAGCTGGGTCGCGTTGGCCCGTTGGAGGATGAGGCTGACCAGGAAGTAGACGGCCGGCATCGTCACCGCGAAGCGAGCCACCGGCACCATGCGGCGCTCACCGTCCACCCGCTGGGTCGTCGTGAACGCGCCGAGCCGTTGCGACGCCACGGCCCATGGTGCCACCTCCGATGCCGGTCCCTGTGGCGGCGCCGCGCCCGCCCACGGCGGCGGCGGCGGGTGCTGGGGCAGCACGGTGGCCTCCGTCCAGGAGTACCCGTCCCACCAGCGCTGACCAGGGCCGCCGGCGGGGTCCTGGTACCACCCCGGCGGGGCGCCGGGATAGCCGCTGTGCTCACTCACTCACCCATCCTGCCAAAGCCGGGGGGTCGCTCCGTGCCGGCGTCGCGCCGGGAGCATACCGATAGCCCCGGGCGGATGAAACAGGCCCCGCCGACCAGGGCGCCAGGCAGGCCGCGCCGTCTTCGCATTCCGCCTCGCCCGGCCACCCCCCGCGCGCGACGGCGAGGCGGTGGAGCACGGGACCGCGGGGGCGGATCCGGCCTACAACAGGACCTCCGCCATCTCCGCGAGCGCGCCGATGTGCGCGTCGGTGTCGGCGAGGTCCGCATGCATGGTGTTGAGCGACAGGTGCGTCGCTCCCGCGGCCTCCCAGCGGCGGGCATGTTCGGCGATTTTGTCGTGGTCCCGGGTGGAGTATTCAAGCCTCCCCTCGAACTCGAGATTCGACACGTCACGGCCGGCCTCGGCGGCACCCTCACGGATGAGCTCCAGCGCTGATTCGAGGCCGCCGCCGGGACGCACCTGAGGGAACCAGCCGTCGGCGATACGACCAACCCGACGCAACGCGGCCGGCGCATGACCGCCGATCCAGATGGGGATCGGACGCTGCACGGGCGGCGGCGCCAGCCCGGAAGCCCGTATGTGGTGGAAGCGCCCGTCGATGGTCACGCTCCGCTCGGTCCACAGCGCGCGCAGCACGGCAACCTGCTCTTCGAGAACGGCTGCCCGCTGCTCGAACGGCATGCCGAGCGCGTCGTATTCGAGCTTGTTCCAGCCGATGCCGAGCCCGAGGCGGAAGCGGCCGCCGCAGAGCAGGTCGACCTCTGCGGCTTGCTTGGCCAGCAGCGCGGTCTGACGTTGGGGCCCGATGAGGATGGAGGTTGCGAACGCAAGGCTGGTGCAGCCGGCCAGGTAGGCGAACATCGTCAGCGGCTCGCGGAAGGTGTCGTCGATCGTGTAGGGGCCACCGAGCTCGCCGAGCACGGCGGTATCACCACCGAGAACATGGTCGTACGCAGCCAGGTGGCTGAAGCCCAGATCTGCGACGGCCTGCCCTATGGCGCGCACTGCGCCACGGTCGCCACCCGCTTCGGTCTGGGGAAAGATCACACCGATGTCCATTCCCCCAGTCTGCCCGTCCCGTTGCGGCGGCGCTGGTTGATGGCCGGACCGAGCCCATGCTCTTCCGGTTAGCTTGAGGTGATGAAGCTTCGCATCTTCGTTGAGCCCCAGCAGGGCGCGTCCTACGACCAACAGTTGAGGGTGGCGCAGGCGGCCGAGGACGCCGGCTTTGACGCGTTCTTCCGGTCCGACCACTTCCTCGCCATGGGTGGTAACGGCCTGCCCGGCCCCACCGACTCGTGGCTCACACTCGCCGGCATCGCCCGGGAAACCAACAGAATCCGCCTGGGCACCCTCGTGACCTCGGCGACCTTCCGGCTACCGGGACTGCTTGCCGTGCAGGTTGCACAGGTGGACGCCATGAGCGGCGGGCGCGTCGAGATCGGCCTCGGCGCCGGGTGGTACGACGCCGAGCACACCGCCTACGGGGTGCCGTTTCCGCCCCTGGGTGAGCGTTTCGAGAAGCTCGAGGAGCAGTTCGCCATTCTCGCCGGGCTCTGGGCTACGCCCACGGGCAAGACGTTCGACTTCGATGGGCGCCACTACCAACTGACGGACAGCCCCGCCCTGCCGAAGCCTGTGCAGCAACCCCATCCGCCGCTCATTGTCGGGGGTGGGGGCACCAAGCGGACGCCTCGTCTCGCCGCCACCTTCGCCGACGAGTTCAACCTTCCCTTTTCGTCGCTCGCCGATACCGACGCGCGAATTCGTGCGGGTGCGCGCCGCCTGCGAGGACAAGGGACGGGACCCTGCGACGCTGCGCCTGTCGGCGGCCCAGACCGTCTGCTGCGGGGCCAACGATGCGGAAGTGGAGCGCCGGGCCACCAACATCGGCCGCAAAGCGGACGAGTTGCGAGCCAACGGCGTGGCCGGTACTCCGGACGAAGTGGTGGCGCGACTGCAGGAGTTCGCCGGCATCGGTGCGCAGTCGATCTACCTCCAGGTGCTCGATCTCAATGACATGGACCACCTTGCGTTGCTCGCCGCGGAAGTGCTGCCACGAGTCTCCTGACCAGGGTGCCTTCGTGCACGGGCCGGCAGCCTCAGCACCCGATCGGCGGAGGAGGTTCCTCGGTACGCTGGCGGCAGGCCGGATAGGCACTTTCTGACCCGCTCGGGCGGGAGCGAGCGGACCGAATGGGAGGCTGAGATGACCATCACGAGCCGGGGGGCGGTCGCCCCGACCAGTGCTCAGTCCGGAGTGGCGAACGGTGCATCGACGTCGGGCGTCCCACCTCTCGACACCGCCGCGCTCGATGGGATCGTGAACGACGTCGCCGACCGCGCCCCCTCTTGGGCCGGGACCGATGCGAGCACCCGCGCCGATCTTCTCCAGCAGGTCATCGCGGACACCATGGCCAGCGAGGACGAGTGGCTGGCGGCCGCCTGCGAGGCCAAGGGGCTGGCGCCGGGCTCCTCCGAAGCGGGTGAGGAGTTGTTCGCCGGAGTCGGGACGTTCGTGCGGATGGCGCGCCTGTTGCGCGATGCCCTGCGCGACATCGCCAAGGACGGGAAGCCCGCCTTTGCCGGGCCCGTGCGCGAGGCCTCCGGCGGCCGGCTGCGGGTCCAGGTCTTCCCGGCCAGCGCTTTTGACCGGATCACGTTCCCCCAGACGACCGCCGAGATCTGGATGCAGCCGGGTGTCACTCGGGACGCGCTCGTCGCCGGCCAGGCCGCCGCCTACGCCGACCCCGTGGCCCATGCCGGCACGGCGCTCGTCCTGGCTGCCGGCAACGTCGCGTCGCTCGGACCGCGCGATGTCCTCTCCAAGCTCTTCGTCGAGGGCAAGGTCGTCGTGATGAAGGCCAACCCGGTCAACGACTACCTGGTGCCCCACTGGCGCCGCGCGCTGGCTGCGCTGATCGACATCGGTGTGCTGCGCATCATCGACGGCGGCGCCGAGGTCGGGCGATACCTGACCGGGCACGCCCGTATCGACGAGGTGCACATCACGGGCTCTGACAAGACCTACGACGCCGTGGTCTTCGGCAGCGGCCCTGACGGCGCGCGGCGCAAGGAAGCGGACGACCCCGTTCTGGACAAGCCGGTGACTGCCGAGTTGGGCAACGTCTCGCCCGTGATCGTGGTGCCGGGCAAGTGGTCGATCCCCGAGCTGCTTTACCAGGCCGAGCACATCGCCACCATGTTGGTCAACAACGCCGGCTTCAATTGCATCTCGGCCCGTGTGGTCGTGACCCACGCCGCCTGGCCCCAGCGCGAGGCGTTTCTCGGTGCGCTGACGCAGACGCTCGCCCGAATCACCACGCGGCGGGCCTACTACCCGGGCGCGGGCGACCGTCGGGATGCCTTCGTTGCCGCCCACCCCGAGGCCGAGGAGTACGGCGGTGGCCCCGACGACGCGCTGCCATGGACGTTCATCCGCAGCGTCCCTCCTGGGCAGACCCGTGATATCTGCTTCAACGTCGAGTCGTTCTGCGGGGAGGTGGCCGAGACGGCCCTGACCGCCCCCTCGGCGGCGGCCTTCGTCGACGCCGCCACGGCCTTCTGCAACGACGTCGTCTGGGGCACGCTGGGAGCCACCCTCATCGTCAGCCCCTCTTCCCTGAAGGATGAGGACGTGGCCGAGAGCGTTGATCGAGCCGTGGCAGACCTGCGCTACGGCTCCATCGGTGTGAACGTCTGGCACGGGTTGTCGTTCGCCATCGGTTCGACGAGTTGGGGGGCGTACCCGGGGCACGCGCGCACCGACATCCAATCGGGGACCGGCGTCGTCGGCAACTCGGCCATGTTCGACCGGCCGCAGAAGTCGATCGTGCGCGGTCCATTTCGGTCCCGGCCCAAGCCGCCATGGTTCGCGACGGCATCCGGTTCCTATGACGTCATGCGCCGGTTCGTGGCCTTCGAGGCCGAACCGTCTGCCGCGAAGATCCCGGGGCTCCTTCTCGCCGCCGTGCGGCACTGACGAGGGACCCGCCACTCCGACGCCACGCGCATCCCGCGACGAGATCAGCCCATCGTCTTGGCGCGCAGCTGCGGAATTGCGTAGGGCGCCGCGGCGACGATCGCCGCGATGAGGGCCAGAAAAGCGCCGAACTGCCAGCCGACTCCCGAACCACCCGGCTTGAAGATGAAGGCGATGAACACGATCACAAGATTGACCAGCGTCGCCGCCATCATCGTCGTGAGGTGCGGAAGGTTGATACCGCCTGGTAAGACGTCCCACCCGGCACGCAGCACGAGGTAGGCCACGATCAAGATGGAGATGACCATCACGAGATAGAGATACCCGTGCGCCGAGACTCCGCTTGCTGTCACGGTGATACCGATGACGGTGATGCCGAACCAGGACAGGAACAACGAGATGAACAGCACGATCGTGGCGAGTCCGGCGATACGGTCGGCGAGCGACCAGCGGGCCGCATCGAATTTGTACGCGGGCACGGCGGACGCGCTGGCAGCCGCCCCCCTGCCCCGGCCGGCGCGGCTGCGGCCGTCGCGGGAGCGCTCACGGTGGGAGCGTCATGGGTGGCTGTCGAGGTCGCGCTCAGCGCGGCTCCGCAGCTCGGGCAGTGGTTGGCATCGTCGGCGGCTTGGCTCTGACACTGCGGGCAGGTCTGCGGCATGACGCTCCTCCATCCTTTGGGCGACGGGAGTCCGCGTACCCCCGCACGCTTCCAATCACAACCTTGTTCAGGTGCCTGACTCTACGGGGTGTGACCTCGCTGACCAGGGACCATACCTCTGACGTTCAGCCTGCTCCCCGGTTACTTCAGGTGCCGTGACCTGGTGGGGAGCACTATCTGCGGACCGTCTCTTGGGACCCCGGCACCGCTGGGTGGCGCTTGGGTTGGACCAGCGTCAGCCGGGCGACGGTGTGATCTCCGACCGCGACGCAGCCGGCCGCCGACGGGCACGCCACCGCGGTCAACGTGATGGGGATGTAGGAGGTCGCGGAGTCCTGGAACGTGAGCCCCGCATCGATGCTCTGGGCGACCGCGCCGGCGCCGACGGCCGGGAAGCCGACCCACTTGGTTCCCACCATCGCGCACTGGAGAGCCGAGGGGCACGCCAGTGCGTAGACGTCGTCGACGGGCACTGTGCCGGTCGCTAGCTCCCACGTGTGCCCCCCGTCCCCGCTGCGAAGGAGCTCACCCTTGGCCGGGACAACGTCGCTGACCGTCGTTCCGGTCGTGCCGGCCGCGATGCAGACGGTTACGGAGAGACAGGCGGTGCTCTGGAGCACTCCGACTCCCGGGGGTACGGATGCCAACGCCCACGTCTGCCCCCCGTCTGCGCTCACGGCGACTGCTCCCTGCCCGTGGCCGTTGCTGGTCGGGACGTAGCCGGCGTCGATGCAGGTGCCCCCGGCCATGCAAGTGAGGTCGTTCCCGGGCAGAAAGAGCGAGGGGAGGTTGCCCTCTTGCTGCCAACTCTGACCGAAGTCGGCACTGTGGGCGGACCACGTCGAGGTGCCGTCACTCACGATGGCGGTGCAGTCGGTCGGGCTGGAGCAGGTCACGCTTGCGATGACCAGAGCGTTCTGGGGCGACGCCGCGGCGGACCAGGTCGCGCCGGCGTCGCTCGTTGTGATGACGACGCCGCTCCCGGGCAGCGATGCCCCGTTGGACCCGACTGCCATGCACTCGGTCGCCGTGGGGCACGAGACCCCGCTCAGCTGCGGGGTGCTCCCACCCTGCACGTGTTGTGCTTTCCACGAGGCGCCGCCGTTGGTGGTGGCGGCGATCACCGTGGCGCCCGTCGGGGGGGCGGGATTGAAACCGGCGACACCCACGGCCCAGCATCGCCGAACCGTGGCGCACGACAAGGCTCCGAGCTCGCCGGTGCCATTGGGGGCCGGCTGACCCACCGCCAGTGGTGTGCCCTTGGGCTCACCGAGGACGCGCGGGACCTTGGTCGAACCCGGGTGTCCGGACAGCGAGCAACCCGACGCGGTGATGGCTACAGCAGCAAGAACGAGGGACAAGCCGCCACTGCGTCGCCGGACTCGCCAGTGTCGAAACACGGAACGTGGAAGCACGGCATGATGACAATAGCGGTGGGGGGTGCATTTCCCCGTGCACCGTTCGATACCCTCCCAGCGGTGGATTGGGTCGACCTGGTGATCATTGGGCTGATGCTGCTGGCCGCCGTCCACGGGCTGCGGCTCGGGGCCATCGTCCAGATCCTCACCTTTGGTGGGTTCTTCCTCGGGTTCCTGCTGGGCACCGTCGTGTGGGTCCCGCTGTTCAGCCGCGGGCATGGCGACGTCACCCGCTCCATCATCGTTGTCTCGCTCGTCCTGCTCACCGCGTTTGTGTTCGGTTCCGCCGGACGCGTCCTGGGCACCTGGAGCAACGTGACCGTGCGCCGGCATCATCTCGGCACTGTCGATGCCGTCCTGGGAGTCGGCGTGGCCGTCCTCATGGTTCTGCTCTCCGTCTGGGTGGTGGCGGCCGTGATCTTGTCTCCCAACAGCCGGTTCACGTCCCTCGATGCCGCCGTGGCCCGATCGGACATCCTCCATTCCATCGACGGGGTGCTGCCCCAGGCCCCCTCCATCTTCAACGACCTGCAGACCTTCTTGAACAACCAGGGCTTCCCACAGGTGTTCTCGTCGCTGAACCCGCCCTCGACGCCGGCAGTCTCGACGCCCACCGACGCCGAGACCAAGACGTTGGCCGATCCGGCCGTCTTCTCGACGGTCAAGATCCTCGGTACGGCGTGCAGTAGCGAGCAGGAAGGCTCCGGTTTCGTCGTTGGCCCAGGGTTGGTCGCCACGAACGCCCACGTCGTCGCGGGGGAGAGCAGCGGCAACACCCAGGTGATGCTCGGGAACAGCGCGTACAACGCGACACCGGTGCTGTTCGACCCGGACTTCGACTTGGCGGTTCTGCGGACTGATGCGCCCCTTGGCCCCGCCCTCACGATCAGTTCGAGCCTCGTCCCCCGGGGGACACAGGCCGCGCTGCTCGGCTATCCCGAAGACCGGGGCCTGACCATCGGTGCCGCCGGGGTGACCGAGGAGGTCACTGCCATCGGCAAGGACATCTACAACAACGGGTCGGTGACGAGGGGTGTCTACGCACTCGACGCCAGCATCCTGCCCGGCAATTCCGGTGGCCCGCTGCTCGGTCCGGGAGGCCAGGTGATCGGCGTCGTCTTCTCCCGTTCCACCGTCTACCAGGACGTCGGCTACGCCCTGACGTCACCCGGGGTCCTGACCCGCGTACAGGAGGCGGAGGGGCACCGTTCGGCCGTCAGCACCGGACCGTGCATCTCGGGCTGAACCGGGACCGGCAAGAATGAACCCATGAGCCAGCGCATAGAGGACTACGCCGTCATCGGAGATCTCCACTCGGCAGCCCTCGTGGGCCTCGACGGCTCAATCGACTGGTTGTGCCTGCCGCATTTCGACTCACCGTCGTGCTTCGCCCGTCTGCTGGGCAACGAGGAGCATGGGTTTTGGAAGATCGCACCGGCCGGAAGTCCTTCGACCATCTTGGCCACGAGGCGCTGGTACCGCCCTGACACGCTCGTGGTCGAGACCGAATACGACACCGCCACTGGGACGGTGCGCGTGACCGATTGCATGCCGGTGCGGGACGATCATCCGCATCTGGTGCGCTCCGTCGAAGGTGTGAGCGGCACAGTCGAAATGCACATGGAGCTGGCGGTGCGTTTCGACTACGGCGAGGTGGTTCCCTGGGTCACGTCGAACGACGGATTGACCCGCCTGACCGCCGGCCCGGATTCGGTGGCCCTCTGGCACCGGGTCGACGCGGTGGGAAAGGACATGCGCACGGTCGCCGACTTCACGGTCACCGCGAACCAGCGGTTCCCTTTCACGCTCGTGTGGCACCCCTCGCACGAACAGCCGCCACCTCCGCTCGACAGCTACTACGCGGTGCACCTCACGGAGGCCTATTGGTCGGAATGGGCGACGCAGTGCTGTTACGAAGGACCCTACAAGGACGCCGTGGTGCGCTCCCTCATCACGCTCAAGGCCCTGACGTACACCCCGACTGGTGGCATCGTGGCCGCTGCCACCACCTCACTACCCGAAGCGCTCGGCGGCAACCGGAACTGGGACTACCGGTTCTGTTGGCTGCGCGACGCCACGCTCACCCTTGAGGCGCTGATGCGCGGCGGCTACCACACCGAGGCCCTGGCCTGGCGCGACTGGTTGCTCCGCGCCATCGCCGGAGACGTCTCGAAGCTCCAGATCATGTACGGGCCGGGAGGCGAGCGCCGGCTGGACGAATGGGAGGCGGACTGGCTCCCGGGTTACGAGGGCTCGGCGCCCGTGCGGATAGGAAACGCCGCCTCGGACCAGTATCAGCTCGATGTCTACGGCGAGGTCATGTCGGCCCTGTATTCGTCGGCTCGTACCGAGGGCGTGCACAGCCGAGCCGCCTGGGGCCTCCAGAAGCAGTTGGTCTCGTTCCTCGAAAAGGGATGGAAGGAGCCCGACGACGGCATCTGGGAGGTGCGGGGGCCTCGGCGCCACTTCACCCATTCCAAGGTCATGGCTTGGGTGGCCGTCGACCGGGCGGTGCGCACCCTCGAGGAGTGGCCTGACCTCGATGGGCCGCGCAAAACCTGGCGCACCCTGCGGGACGCCATCTTCAAAGAGGTCTGCGACAAGGGCTACAACAAGGACGTGGGCGCCTTCACCCAGTACTACGGGTCGGACCAGCTCGACGCGAGCGTTCTCATGATCCCTCTGGTCGGCTTCCTGCCGCCCACTGACCCGCGGGTGGTGAGCACGGTGGAGGCGGTGCAGCGGGACCTCATGGACCATGGATTCGTGCTGCGGTACCGCACGACCGAGGATGGTTCCGTCGACGGGCTGACCGGGCGAGAAGGCGCCTTTCTTGCGTGTTCGTTCTGGCTGGTGGACTGCCTCCATATGATCGGACGTGAAGAGGAAGCCGAAGAGCTCTTCGAACGCCTGCTTGCCCTGCGCAACGAACTCGGACTGCTTTCGGAGGAGTACGACCCGTTGGCCGGCCGCCTCGTCGGCAACTTTCCCCAGGCCTTCTCACATGTGTCCTTGATCAACTCCGCCTTCCGCCTCAGCGGCAGGGACCCGCTCGGCGTGGCCGACGATGGTTCCCGCGTCCTGGTGGACAGCACGCTCACCTCGTCGTCTAGCACAAGGATGAAGCATCTCGGTCGCGTCCCCGTCCGTCGCCGCACCGGAGCGGCGCGCTCGAGGATGTCGACCACCACACCGCCCGCCCACCGACGGGGCGTCGGGTAGGAGAACGCTCCCCGCAGCCGGAAGGAATGGATCAACGGTCGTCATGGAGGTCAATGAGCCATGAGCGGGACGCACTCTCACGGCGGCCGCCCGCACCGCCACGCCGAGGCCGGCCCGCACCTGCACGACCCCGCGCGGCGAGGCCGTGCCCGCCGTGCCCCCGCCACGTTCCATCGCCACGGGCGTGCTCGAGATCGACACCATGCTCGGAGGCTGGCAGCGGGTGACCGCCGGCTACCTCATTGAGGGACCGGCGCCCGTGCTGATCGAGACGGGGAGCCAGACGTCGGTGCCGGTGCTGCTCGCCGCGTTGGACCAGATCGGGGTCGGACCCGCCGAGTTGGCAGGTGTCGCGGTGACCCATATTCACCTCGACCACGCAGGCGGGGTGGGTGACGTCGCCCGCGCCTTCCCTACGGCGAAGGTCTACGTCCACGAGAAGGGGGCCAGACACCTGGCCGACCCCGCCCGCCTGATCGATTCGGCCGCCCACGTCTACGGCCCGCTGCTCGACTCTCTCTATGGCCGCCTCGATCCCACGCCGCCGGAGCGCCTCCACGTGCTCGAAGACGGAGAGGAGATCGAGGTCGGTCCGGGACGCCGTCTCACCGTGGTGGACTCGCCGGGACATGCCAAGCACCATGTGGGGTTGCACGACTCACTGAGCGGAGTGCTCTTTGCCGGTGATGCGGTCGGGGTCAAGCTGCCTGACGGCGGGGTCCTGCGACCCTCGACCCCGCCTCCAGACTTCGACCTCGACCAGGCGCTCACCTCGTTGGCGAAATTCGCCGCGCGGCGGCCGTCGAGCATCGCCCTGGCGCACTACGGCCTCCTCGAGCAACCGGAAGAGCTCCTCTCCCTCGCCACCGAGACCCTGAGCCTGTGGGCTGAGACGGCGGAGAAGGCCTACCGCGAGGGAACCGACATAGCCGATGCACTGTCGGACCGCTTCGACCCGCTGCTGGGCGACATCGACGCGGCGCACAAGGAGAAGCTGGACATCATGAACGGCGTCCATTCCAACGCGGCCGGTTTTCGCAGATGGCTCCAGGGACGCGACGCCGGTCCCACGACCTGAGGGCCCTCCCTGTCGGCCAGTGCCTGGTTGACGGCGGAGGCCCGGTCAGACGACGAGTTTGGCGCGCAGCTCCTCCTGGCGGACTTCGAAGTCATCGAGGGAGATTCGGCCCTCGGCCAGGTCCTCATGAAGTGCGGCGAACTCCTCGAGCAGACGCGTCTGGTCAACCTCGTCGGCCGAGGGGGCCGGGGCAGCCTGCTCGGTTGCCGCCGCCTTGTCTTCCTTCCGCGAAATGCGGTCGTCCATCTTCGCCTTGGCCCTGTCCTTCTTGGCCTGGTCGCGCTGCAATTTCCCAAATGTCGAACGTGCGCGTGCCACGGTTCACTCCTTTCCGGCCGCAGGGGAGCGGCCAGGTGCTGCCGGCAAGGCGCTTACCTTGCCGATGATTCTTGCCGCACCCGCCAGTGCGGTGGGCCTCTTCGGCCCCGAGCGGAGGAGGTGGGATTTGAACCCACGGTACCCATGAGGCACAACGGTTTTCGAGACCGTCCGATTCGGCCGCTCTCGCACTCCTCCGGGCGAGACCCTAGTCGCTCTGACCTGGTCCGGAAGCTCGCGGAGGACCGCACATGAGCGCCACCGGCGCGAAGAACGAGGTCAGGAGATACCGCCCGGGTGCGCCGGGTGGGGTCGGCGTGCACCCCTCCGAAGCCGTCCACCGAGGGCGGAATCGCCGTTGAGATCGCTCAGAAGGACGATCCAGACGAACCCTTCGACAGCTGAACCCCGCCGCTGTCACCAGCTCCGGACTGGCCATCACATGGGGTCGCCCGAGGTGGACCCCGCCGAGGGGGCGGGCCGATCGGTCCGCTTCTCCGAGAAGAACGACGTCAACAGAGCCCCGCACTCGGCTGCGCTGACACCGCCCGTGACGTCGAGCTCGTGGTTGAGTCGCGGATCGGAACACAGGTTGTAGAGCGTCCCGCACGCACCCGCCCGTGGGTCGCTGGCCCCGAACACGATCCGCCCGACCCTGGCTGCCACGAGTGCGCCGGCGCACATGGGGCAGGGTTCGAGTGTGACGACCAGGGTGACTTCGGAAAGCCGCCATCCACCCACCGTGGCAGCGGCATCTCGCAGTGCCAGCATCTCGGCGTGCGCCGTGGGGTCGGCGGTGCCCTCGCGTTCGTTGTGACGGGCCGCCACGACCCTCCCGGCGATCAGTGCGACCGCACCGACGGGAACCTCCCCCTCGTCGGCGGCCGCCCGCGCCTCGGCGAGGGCGAGAGCCATGGCGTCCTCATTGCTCAGTTGGGCGGTTGGGTCAGTGGTTGCGATGTCCCAGTATGCGAGGTGCCGGGACTCGGGGGAAGTCCGGCTGACCGAACCGGGCCCCTAAGACTTCGACGAGTGCAGGTCCACTTCGAGCGTGCTTAGCGTCGTATGGAGCTGAGCTGCAATCGTGCTGAACCGAACCAAGTACGCGCCGAGCTGCAAAGGCGGCAATTCGTTGATGGTGTTGAGGAACCGCAGATCCTCACTCAGCTGTGTATCAGCGCTGATCTTCTCCGACCAGGCAGCCGCCGGCACGGCGCTTCCCGAAAGGAAGGATTCGTAGAGCTGGAGCGCGTAGGAGTAAGGGTTGACCACGGCCGCAACAGCGGCGAGGGTGGGGATGCCGGACAGTGAGTCAAGTTGCGACTGTGCCGTGGTCGTGGCGGCGTTGGCGTTGCTGACCGCCGACTGGACCCTGGATGTGCCAGGAATGGAGGGGGCCGTCGCGGTGTCAGGGGAGGTGGAGACCCCAGACGTCGTCGGGGCTGAACGGCCCGCGGTGGCGGTCGCCGAATGGTGGAGCGAGTACACAATGGCCACGGCGGCCACGAGGATGCACCCCAGCACAACTGTCGCGGCGATGACGCGGCTCCGTTCACTTGGTCCAGCGCCCCTTCCCGTGCTGAGGTGAACAGATCCGAGTGGGAAGGCGGCCTGGCTAGTGTGCTCCCACCTGACTTCGGGCGTCGACGTCGACGGTGATGGAGGCTTCCAATCCGGGATCGGCGGCGGCACCACCTCCTCCGCGCGGGACAGCCGGGAATTCAGCTCCGTCTTCGACTCGGCTGTCCACCGTGGTTCCCGCGCTCCCTCTGGTTCTGCGGCGGGCACCGACGCGGTCCTCGGACCCGAGACTGGCGCGGACGCGTCCTTCCCGGCGGAATCCAATTCCGCTTCGAGTCTCGGCTCCCGTCGGGATCCGGATCCTGACTCCTCGGAGGTGCTAACCACGCGACCACGTTACGCTCAAACGGCGGTTCCGACGCTGGCGCCGGGCTGCGCCCCCGCCTCGCCCCGCTCCGGGATTAGGGCACCCTTACCGCTCAGCGGGGCTGGTCGTCTCGGGGATGGCGATATCCCTGTATGCGAGGTCGAGACATCGGAGAGAACGTCCGCTGGCTCCCTACCCTGGCGGGCCTCAGGACGTCGGTGACCGGAGGTCCTGCTCGAGGTCGCCCAGGGTCGCCCGGAGCTGTGTGGCATCCGTACCGACCTGCCCCAGATAGGCGCCGAGCTGCACCGGCGGCAGCCCCTGGATGGTGCCGAGGAACTCGAGATCCTGGCGTACCTGCGTCTCGGCACTGGCGGCCTCGGACGTGGCCGACGGCGGCACCTTGCTTCCCGACAGGACCGCCTCGTAGAGCTGGAGCGACGAGATGTAGGGGTTGATGATCGTCGCCACGTTGGACGGTGTGGGGAAGCTCGTCATGGAGGCGAGCCCCGCCCGAGCCGCCGTCGTGGCGGAGTCGACCTCGTCGGTGGCCGTCTGGATCCGCGCGGCATCTGCCGGGGACGAGACTCCGGAGGGGGAGTGGGCGGGCGAGCTCGTGGTGGGGGTCGTCGCATGGTGGAGCGAGCGAACGGCCAGCGCCCCGGCCACGATGACGAGAACGAGGCACGCCAGCACGATGGTCGCGGTGTAGACCCCCCTCCGCTCCTTTCCTTTACGGTTCTTCCTACTGCGGGCGTGTGCCGGGCCGGCTGCGGACGCGGCCTCGCCATCTCCCTCTCCCTGGCGGTCCAAGAGAGCGGTTGGTGTCGAGACCAAAGCTGGCTCCGGGTCCACTGGCGGGATCGTCGCCGGTGTCCCAGTTGCCACGGGGAAGGCCACCACCACGCCCGCCGCTCCTGGCTCCGCGGTTTGCACCGCGTGGTATTCGGGTTCTGGTCCCGACTCAGATTCGGCTCCGTACTCCGGCGTCGGTTCCGCCACGAGGGGCACTTCGGTTTCCCGTCGCGGCTCCGGCTCCAGCGTCGACCTTGAATCCGGCTCGGTCGTCCGTGCCGGGTCTTGTGCCTGCTCTCTGTCGGCGTGCGCGTCGCTCTCGGCGTGCGGCTCGATCGCCGTCTCCGTTTCGTGCTCGAGCTCCACTTCAGGCTCGAACTCCGCCTCAAGCTCCAGCTCGGCTTGATCTTCGGGCTCTGGCGCCAGCGCCGAGTGTGGCTCTCGCTCCGGGGCCGACCCGAGGCCGGCGGCGGATTCCGACTCTGGTTCCTCGAAGGAGCGACGCACCGTGTCGACGATGCGTTCGAACGCTGCCCCGGCCCGTGCCTCGCCCTCCGGCGGAGGCTCCTCTCGGAGCGCTGCTTCCCAGTCGAGATCGGAATCGTCGAGGTCCAGTTCGGCTTCGTCGTCCAACGCGGCTGTCTCCGCGGCGATATCGGCCTCGTCGGGGTCGGGCACGAAGACGTCCCAGTCGAACTCCTCCTCGTCCAGCTCAAAATCGTCGGTCAGATCGGTTGTCATGGGCCTGTCCTCACGGTTCTGAATCCGAATCGAAGGTGGCACACACACCCGGAGTGACTGCCACGACTGGACGGGTGCGCCTCCCGGGGAAGGGTCGCGCCCACTTCGTCTGAGTGGCCGGAGCCGCCTCACGCCCCCTCCGCCCGGGACTGGTGCGCGAAGGGCCGGTACGGCCTCCGGGCGCGCCGACGTCGAACGCGAGCACGGGCAGCCCTCCGGGGGGCGCCGCGGCCTCCAGGCCGAGCCTTAGGTCCACATTGAGCTATCGGTCAGGTCGACACGCCGGTTGAGCCCGGTCGCCGAGCGGAGGAGGTGGGATTTGAACCCACGGTTGGTTGCCCAACACACGATTTCCAGTCGTGCCGATTCGGCCGCTCTCGCACTCCTCCGAGATTGCAGCGTGGTCAGGCTAACGGCCGCGTCGAACACCGATTGCCCGGTCCTGGCGGGAACCGGGTCGGGAGGTTCACCGATGTGCTCCTTGTAGTCCTTCTCGAATTGATGGTTCGTGGTTCAAGGGGGGCGAGTTGAGCGCCGACGAAGCAGTGGCTTGGCGAAGTTGACCGACCGATGCACGGAGGCTGAATTGTTTCGACGGATTCTCGTGGCGCTCGATGGCTCGGAAGATGCTCGGGCTGCGTTCGTCTTCGTGAGTGAGTGGGCTCGGAACTTCGATGCGCGGGTGTGGTTCATCCAGCTCACCGAGGAGTCCTCACGGCGTCGATGCGAGCTCGTGACCGACGTCAGCCGGCGGGGACGTCACGTCGCGAACCAGTTCACCGTGAGCGGGGCCACCCGTGGCGCCCGCGACCAGCAGCTCGTGAGTGGAATCGCCGAAGCAGCAGAGACCTTCGGCGCTGACCTGATTGTCGTGGGCATCGACCGCCATCGTTTGGCGCGCAACCGGTTGAGTCGCAGCGTCAGGGAGCAGTTGACTGCGGCGACCGACGTCGCGGTTCTCATGGCCCCGAAGCCATCTGTGGCCCGTGTTCCGGCGATGGCGCGCCGAGAAAGAGTGATCCGGCCCGGCCCGGCCCTCAACGCCCCGGTGATGGCGGGCGCCGGGTTGGCGCATGTTTGAAAACGTCGTTGTCGGGGCCGCCGACTCGGAGGGAGGGGCCCGTGCAGTGCGCCGGGCGGTGGAAGTGGCGCAGACCTCCGGCGGCACGGTGCACATCGTCACGGCGTTCCGTCGTGAGCCGGTCGAGGAGCTCTTGGCACGATTCCGCCTTCTGGCATCTGGGGCACCGGTCAGGGTTCGGACACACCCGGTTCGCTCGGACCCGGTGGAGGCGATCACCAGAGTGGCGGCTGAAGAAGAGGCGGACCTGGTGGTTGTCGGAGCCCACTCCAACGAGCGCTGCCGCCGCCTCTCCAGCGTGCCGCAGGGCGTCATGGACAGGGTGGAGTGCGCCGTCCTGGTGGTGTAGGGAAGCTGGCCGAGGCGAGCCGCTAACCTGGGCGCTCGCGCCGTCCCGATGCTGGGTGCGGTGGCCGGGTCCTGCGCAACGGCCGCTCGTGAATCGAGTCAGGGTCGGAAGGCAGCAGCTCTCAGCGGGTATGGCCGGGTGCCGTAGCCAACCTGGCCGCCGCACCGAGCATCGGGCGGCCGCGTCTGGGCAGGCCGTGTCTGGGCAGGCCGTGTCTGGGCGCATGGGTGTGTCTGGGCGGATGGGTGTGTCTGGGCGCATGGGTAGGCTCGGCCGCCATGGCCGACGCTCCCTTCGTCTCCCTCTATCGGCGCTTCCGGCCGGGTCGGTTTGACGAGCTCAGGGGCCAGGACCACGTGGTGCGGGCGCTGCGCAGCGCCGTCCGCGATGACCGCGTCTCGCACGCCTACCTCTTCAGCGGGCCGCGGGGGACGGGCAAGACGTCCTCGGCGCGGATACTGGCCAAGGCGCTCAACTGCGAGGCGCCCATCGACGGTGAGCCCTGCGGCCGGTGCACGTCGTGCGTCGAAATCACCCAGGGCAGCTCCCTCAATGTGCACGAGCTCGATGCGGCATCGAACAACGGCGTGGACGCCATGCGGGACCTGGTGGCCCATGCCGGCCTGGGCACACCGGGACGTTGGAAGGTGTACATCGTCGACGAGGTCCACATGCTTTCGACCGCCGCCGCCAACGCGCTGTTGAAGACGCTGGAGGAGCCACCGAGCCACGTCGTCTTCGTCCTGGCCACGACCGACCCGCAGAAGGTGCCGCCGACCATACGCAGCCGGACCCAGCATCTGGAATTCCGGCTCCTGGGCGCGGAGACCCTGCACAGCCTGCTCGAGTCGGTCAACGAAGAGGCGGGACTCCATGTCGACGAGGAGGCGCTCGAGGCCGCGGTGCGGCGCGGCCGAGGTTCGGCCCGTGACGCGCTGTCAGCGTTGGACCAGGTCGTGGCGTCGGGTTCGGCAGACGCGGCCCGACCCGAGCTCGCCGCGGTGCTCGAGGCCCTGGCGGACGGTGACGTCAGCCGGGTGCTCGTCGCGCTCAGCGCGCTGCTCGCTGGCGGTTGGGGCCCCCAGCAGCTGGCGACAGAGCTGATCGACGACCTCCGCCAGGTCTTCCTCGCCGCGCTGGCGCCCGAGTTGTGCTCGGTGTCCGGACCCTCGCTCGAACGGTTCCGCGCGCTGGCCGAGGCGATGGGATTGGCACGGGTGGTGCGCAGCATGGAGATCCTCGGCCACTCGTTGGTCGACATGCGTGAGGCACCCGACGCGCAGGTCGTGGTGGAGATCGCCGTGGTGCGTGCCGTGCGACCGGACCTCGATTCCGGAATGGAAGCGCTCTCGGAACGGGTCAGTGTCCTGGAGCGTTCGCACTCCGGAGCGGCCGCCTTTCCGAGGCCCGGAGCACCGGCCGGACGAGGTGCAGGCCAAGGGTCCGCCGAGAGTGGGCCCACGCCAGAGGCGGCCGCAGTGTCGGAGCCGCCGCCGGCTCCCCGTCCGCCGGCGGAGGTCGCGCGGCGACCGTCCATTGGCGCGATGCGGCGCAGCCAGGCGGCGGCGGCGCCCGCACCGCCCCAGGCCACGGAGGCAGCGCCAACGGCACAGGCCGCCGAGCCCACCCTGAAGGCGCCCGACCCCGATGCCGGGAAGGCCGCGCCCGCACCGCGGGGCGCCAAACTCGATCGGGACAGCCTCACCGAGGCCTGGGGCGACGGCATCCTGCAGTCCCTGCCGGCGCGGGCCAAGGCCCGCTACGCCAGCGGCCGCTTCGTTGCGGTGGACGAGGGGGGCGCCCGCTTCGCGCTGCCGAACGCCGCGCACCGGGACCAGTGCGCCGAACAGCAGGCCCTCGTGGAGGCGGCCCTGACCGACCACTTCGGAACGAAGGTCACGCTGGTCCTCGACATCGACGACACCGTGGCCCCGCCGGCAGCGCGCTCCGGCCCGTCCCCTGCGGCGTCCGGCCGGCCGTCCGGCGCCGCGCCGCCGGGCCCGAAGCCGCCGGTGGACGATGTCGAGGACGTGGACCCGCACGAGCTGATGGAGGACACCACCGACCAGGCATCTGCCGCGGAGGCGCGCCTCCTGCAGGCCTTCCCCGGCGCCAGTGAGGAGGCGGGTTAGGTGTATACCGGCCCGCTCCGCTCCCTCATCGACGAGCTCGGCCGCCTGCCGGGCATCGGGCCCAAGTCGGCCCAGCGCATCGCCTTCCACATCCTGAAGGTTCCCGGTGAGGACGCCCGTCGGCTCGCTGACGCGATCGTCGCCGTCAAGGAGCGCACGACACTCTGCGAGGTCTGCTTCAACGTGGCGGAGTCGGGCGAGCTGTGCGCGGTCTGCAGCGACGACCGGCGCGACCCCGAGGTGATCTGTGTGGTCGAGGACCCGCGCGACATCGTCGCCGTGGAACGCACCGGGTTCAAGGGTCGTTACCACGTGCTGGGCGGCGCGTTGAGCCCGCTCGACGGCATCGGGCGGGAGCAGCTCCGCCTGCGCGAGCTCCTTGACCGTGTCGACGCCGGGATCATCCGCGAGGCCATCGTCTGCACGAATCCCACCATCGAAGGTGAGGCCACGGCGATGTTGGTGGCCCGCGAGCTCACGCCCCGGGGTGTGGTGGTCTCCCGGCTGGCCAGTGGGCTCCCAGTCGGTGGGGACCTCGAGTACGCCGACGAGCTGACGCTCGGGCGCGCGCTCGAGGGGCGCCGGCCACTCGAGGTCTGATCACCGGTCAGGCGGTCACCCGCCGTCCCGTACAATCGGGTGATGCGGATCGCCATCGTCGGAGCGACTGGGCAGGTGGGCGTGGTTCTGCGCGCCATCCTGGCCGAGCGCCATTTCCCGGTGGAATCCATGCGGTATCTCGCCTCTGCCCGTTCGGCCGGCTCGACGCTTCCGTGGGATGACGGCGAACTCATCGTCGAGGACGCCGACACGGCCGACCTGTCCGGCATCGACCTCGCCCTCTGCTCCGCGCCGGCTTCCGTCTCGCTGGAGTTGGCGCCGCGTCTGGTCGCCGCCGGGGCCACCGTGGTCGACAACTCCTCCGCCTGGCGCATGGACCCCGACGTGCCCCTCGTCGTGCCCGAGGCCAACGCCGCCGAGCTGCGCTCGATCCCCAAGGGCATTGTGGCCAATCCCAACTGCACCACCATGGTCGCCATCCCCGTCCTCAAGCCCCTCGACGACGAGGCCGGCCTGCGGCGTCTCGTGGTGGCGACGTATCAAGCGGTGTCCGGTGGGGGCGTCGAGGCCGTGCGCGAACTGGCCGAGCAACTGTCCAAGACGGTCGACCGGGCTCCGGACCTCACCTTCGACGGTTCGTCGATCGACTTCCCGGCTCGCAGCGTGTACCCGGTCCCCATCGCCCACAACCTGATCCCGCTCCAGTTCACGGTCGTCGACGACGGCTCGCTCGAGACCGACGAGGAGCAGAAGTACTGCAACGAGGCCCGGAAGATCCTCGCCCTGCCCGATCTCGCCGTGACCACCACCTGCGTGCGCGTGCCCGTCTTCACCGGGCACTCGGCCGCCATCGTGTGCGAGTTCGAGCGACCCATCACCCCCGAGCGGGCCACCGAGGTGCTGCGCACCGCCCCGGGAGTCGAGTTGGCTGAGATCCCGACGCCGCTCATGGCGGCCGGCCGCGACGTCTCCTACGTCGGCCGCATCCGGCGGGCACAGGGTGCGCCTAACGCACTGGCCCTCTTCGTCTCGGGTGACAACCTGCGCAAGGGCGCCGCGCTCAACGTGGTGCAGATCGCCGAAGAGCTGTTGGCGCTGCGCTCCTGATCCCGGAAGGGGATCAGTCGGGACCCGACGAGACGGGCTCGGGACCACCGATCACGAGGGTGGACATGCGCCGGGCCAGGTTGACGGCATGGTCGCCGAAGCGTTCGTAGAAGCGGGCCACCATGGCCAGCTCGATCGCCACCGGCAGCGGCATGGTGCCCGCCACCAGCTCCGCGGTGAGGGTGACGTGCAGGTCATCGAGCTCGTCGTCGAGGTCGTCGATGGAGGAGGCGGCACCGGCGGAGCGCTCGGCGAAGGCGTCCGCCGTCTCCCGCCAGATGGTGGTGGCGACCTCGCCCATGCGTTCCACGAGACCTCTGCTGCGGGCCGACATCTCGGCGCCGAGGCCGCGTGCGGCCCGGCGGGCGATGTGCTCGGCCAGGTCTCCGTTGCGCTCCATGTCAGGAAGCATGCGCAAGATCGCGACGTACTCGCGGCGCTCGTCGGGCGTCGTCTCGCCATCGACCAGCTGATGCTGCACCGTGGTCGAGATCTGCCCGATCAACTTGTCGATGACCTCATCGCGTTTGACCAATTCCTTGGCCGCGTCCCGATCGCCCGCCAGCAGGGCGTGTGTCGCTCCGGCGATTCCCTCACCGACCAACGCAAACGCCTGGGCGAACAGGCGGTCGACCTCGTGGGGCTCGGGCATCGTGCGCGGCCACAACGGTTGCTCGGTGACGAGCGGCCCGATCTGCATGGGGTGATCCTCGGCTTCGACGTGCTCCGGGACCGTCTTCGTGCTGCCACCGAGCTTGAAGGGCATCCCGGTCACGCTACCGGCTCCGTTCCGCGGTGACGACCCCCAAATCTCGGGCTGCCCAGGCACCCCACGCAGGGGGAGCGGGTGGTCCCCGTTGTTGACACACCCCATCGTTACATTGGCTACATGGTCCTCGGAGCGGTCATCGGGCTCGCCGCCGGTCTCGCCATCGGCATCGCCTGGCACCTGGCGCGCACGGCCCGGACGGCCGGCGCCGCCCGTCTGGCCGAGGGACGCCTGGCCGATGCGAAGGCGGTATCGGAGGCGTTGGCTGCCGAGTTGAAGAGCGCGACGGAGGCTGTGGCTCTGGCGGAGACGGCCCGCGCCGTCGCCGTCTCCGAGCTCGACCTGCTGCGGACGTCGGAGTACGAGGCGTCACGCCGGGCCGAGGAGGAGCGCGAGCGCCTGGCCGGAGCGTTCGCCGAGCTGTCCACCCAGGCGCTGGCCCACAACAACGAGCAGTTCCTGGCGCTGGCGGACGCGCGCTTCAACGAGGCGCGGACGCAGGCGCAGGGCGACCTGGACCAGCGTCAAATGGCCTTCGCCCGTCTCCTCGACCCTTTGAGCGAGACGCTCGCCCGTTACGAACGCGGGCTCCAGCAGATGGAGCTCGAACGCCGGGGCGCCTACGAAGGCCTCAACGAGAAGGTTGCGCAGCTGCACAGCGGGAACGAGCAGCTCCGAAAGGAGACACGCAACCTTGTCACTGCGCTGCGATCACCCCAGACCCGAGGCCGTTGGGGCGAGGTCCAACTCCGTCGGGTGGCCGAGATGGCCGGCATGATCGAGCACTGCGACTTCAACGAGCAAGTGTCGACGACGACCGACGAGGGCCGGCTGCGTCCCGACATGGTCGTGCACATGCCCGGCGGGGGCGAGGTGGTCGTCGACGCCAAGGTTCCCCTTGAAGCCTTCCTGCAGCTGTTGGATGCAGACGACGACGAGCAGAGGGCGCTCTGCCAGGCCAAGCATGCGCGACAGCTGCGCAGCCACGTCGACCAGCTGGCCAAGAAGGACTACTGGAAGCAGTTCGAGCGGTCGCCCCAGATGGTCGTCGCCTTCATCCCCGGGGACCAATTGCTGGCGGCGGCCTTCGAGTCGGATCCGACACTGCAGGAGCACGCCATGGCCAACGGCGTCCTCCTGACCACGCCGGTCACGCTGATCGCGCTGTTGCGCACGGTGGCTCTGGGCTGGCAGCAGGAGACCCTGGCCGAAAGCGCCCGGGAGATCCAGACGCTCGGAGCCGAGCTCTACGACCGCCTCCGAGTGATGAGCGGCCACATGCACACGCTGCAGCGCAGCCTCACATCGAGCGTCGAGGCGTACAACAGGGCCGTCGGATCGTTCGAGACCCGCGTGCTCGTGTCGGCCCGCAAGTTCCCAAGTCTCGGCGTGCACGGCTCTGCCGAGATCGCTGATCTCTCACCGATTGAGGCGGCGCCGCGCCACCTGCAGGCGTATCAGCCCGATTTCTACGATGACGATGTCGAGGCGCCGACCGTCGTGGCACTGCCGGAGGGCAACGCCAATAGCGGCACCCCGGCGTAGACCGCACGGTCTCCCGATTGGAGCCCTGCCGAGCTGGCGTCCCGGGAACACCGCCGACGTACTCTGCCGGGGTGCTGCATGTCCACCGATCCGAGCGGGCCGACGCGCTGGTCGCGATGCTCAGCGAACTGGTGGCCCAACCACTCGAAGATCCGATGGTTCCCGAGGTGGTCTCTGTGCCCACCCGCGGCATCGAGCGCTGGCTGACGCAACGCCTGTCGGCGCACCTGGGCGCGTCGCCGGGCCGACGGGACGGCGTGTGCGCCAATGTCGACTTCCCGTTCCCGGGGACGTTGGTCAACGGGGCCCTGGCCAGGGCGGCGGGCACCGATCCCGACAGCGATCCCTGGCTCCCGCAACGAGCGGTGTGGCCGTTGCTCGAGGTGGTCGAGGCGCACTTCGACGATCCGTGGCTGGCGCCACTGGCCCAGCACATCCGCAACTCCGAGACCGTGCACGAATCCAAGCGCTTCTCGAGCATCAGGCATGTGGCCGACCTCTTCGACCGCTACGCCGTGCACCGGCCCGAGATGCTGCAGCGCTGGGCCGAGGGCTCGGCGGACGAGGACGAGACTCCCTGGCAGGTGGAGCTCTGGCGACTGCTTCGGACGCGCATCGGGCAGCCGAGCCCGGCCGAGCGTCTGGTCGACGCCTGTCGGCGACTGCGGGACGAGCCCGGACTCTCGGACCTTCCGCCGCGGCTCTCTTTGTTCGGGCTGACCCGTCTGCCGGCGAGCTACCTCGACGTCTTGGAGGCGATGGGCGCCGGTCGGGACGTCCACCTCTTCTTGCTGCACCCCTCTCCTGCCCTCTGGGACCGGCTGGAGACCGAGGTGGGGCCGACGTCGCGCTTCCTGCTGCGGGCACAGGACCCCACCGTCGGCGCCCCGCTCCATCCCCTCCTGCAGTCATGGGGCCGAGACGCCCGGGAGATGCAGCTCGTGCTCGGTTCGGCCGTGCCCCACGGCGAGGGAGCCACCGCGGCGCCGCACGCGGGGGCGCCGACACTCCTGCGGCAGATCCAAGAGGACGTCCGGGCCGACCGCTCACCGGCGGGAAGCGGCATCGGCGAGGCTGACCGGCGGCCGCTGCTCGCCGGCGATGACGACAGCATCCGTGTCCATTCCTGTCACGGTCGGGGCCGGCAGGTCGAGGTGCTGCGCGACGCAGTGCTGCACCTGTTGGAGGACGATGCGACCCTAGAACCACGCGACATCATCGTGATGTGCCCCGACATCGAGACCTTCGCTCCGCTGATTCAAGCGACGTTCGGCGGACATGGGCTGCGCGGCGCATCCGGCGACGCTGAGCGAACGCTCGAGATCCGGTTGGCCGACCGCTCCCTCCGCCAGACCAACCCCGTGATGGGAGTGCTGGCGGAGGTGCTCGAGCTCTCGTCGGCGAGGATCACGGCGACCGAGGTCCTCGACCTGGCCGGCCGCGATCCCGTGCGCCGGCGGTTCCGCTTCAGCGACGACGATCTGTACCGGCTGGAGGAATGGGTGCACGGGGCGTTCGTGCGCTGGGGCTTTGATGCGGCCCACCGGAGCTCGTTCCAGCTCGAAGGCATTGAGGCCAATACCTGGCGGGCGGGACTGGACCGGATCCTGCTCGGGGTGACCATGGCCGAGGAGCGCCAGCGCCTCTTCGGCTCGACGCTCCCGCTGGACGACGTCGACAGCGGCGACATCGATCTGGCCGGACGCCTGTCTGAGTTCCTCGATCGGCTCCGGGCGGGGCTCGACGCCCTCGCCGGCTTCCGTTCCGTGCAGGACTGGGCGGCCACGCTGGCGGGCATCTCGGATTCCCTGGCGGCGGCGTCCCCGGCCGATGCCTGGCAACGTGCGCAGCTCAAAGCGCTGCTGGACGAATTGGTCGACGAGGCCACGGAAGGGGACACGCCCAGCGCTGTCGCCCTGAGCTGCGACGACATCCGCTCGATCCTGTCGGAACGTCTCAAGGGGCGGCCAACGAGGGCCAACTTCTGCACGGGCCACCTCACCGTCTGCACGCTCGTGCCCATGCGCTCCATCCCGCACCGGGTGGTGTGCCTACTCGGGTTGGACGACGGCAGCTTCCCCCGTCACATCGAACGCGACGGCGACGATCTGACGGCACGCAATCAGAGAGTCGGGGACCGCGACGTGCGGAGCGAGGATCGGCAACTTCTTTTGGACGCGCTCCTGGCGGCGCGTGATCACCTGGTGATCACGTACTCGGGTCGCGACGAGCGTTCCAACCTGTCTCGCCCACCCGCCGTCCCCGTGGGCGAGCTGCTCGACGTGGTGGATCACACCGTGCGGACCCCGACGGGACGCGTCCGCGACGCCATCGTGGTCAAGCACCCCCTCCAACCGTTCGACCCACGGAATTTCGAGCGGCACGCACTCGTACGAGACCGCCCGTGGAGCTTCGACGCGCTCCACCTGGCCGGTGCCCGAGCCGCGCTCGCCCTTCGACACGACCTCCCGCCGTTCCTCGACCGCCCACTGGAGCCGTACCTCTCGGACCCCATCGGCCTCGATCAGCTCGAGCGATTCCTGCGTCATCCCGTGCGGGCCTTCCTGCGCGAGCGCCTCAACATCTCATTGCGCAACAAGACGCGGGACTTCGAGGACTCGATCCCGATTGACCTCGACGCGCTGGAGAGATGGCAGATCGCCGATCGTGTCCTCCAGGCGCGTCTGGAGGGGGCCGAGCTCGATGCGTGCCTGGCCGCTGAGAGGGCCCGGGGCGCACTCCCGCCGGGGCAGCTGGCCGATCCGGAGTTGGAGCAGATTACCGACCCGCTCGACGACCTGGTGGCCATCGGGCGGAGCGGTGTGGCGCCCGAGTCGCTCGACGCGCACGTCGAGCTGCCTGACGGGCGCCGCGTCGTCGGCACGGTCCCCGGGGTGCGCGGGGACGTCGTGCACACCGTGACGTTCTCGAAGCTCGGACCCGCGGCCCGCCTGATCGCCTGGGTTCGACTGCTCGTCCTGACTGCCACGTGGCCGGAGCGCTCCTTCTCAGCGCTCACGGTTGGACGCAGTCGGAGCAACCGGTCGACCATCTCCATTGCCACGATCCGGCCTCTCGGCCCCGACGCCCTCAGTCGGAGGGAGGCGGCGGTGTCGCATCTGCAGGCGTTGGTCGAGGTGTTCCGAGCGCGGGATGCGCGAGCCGCTCCCCCTCTACTGCCGGACGTCGGCCGCCTGGGCCTCCGCAGTGGCGGAGGGGAAGGATCCCGGTCGGGCCGCCGCCGCGTCATGGGTCTCGGAATACAGCTTCGACAAGGAGGACAGGGAGGTCGAGCACGTCCTGGTGCTCGGGCAGGCACTTGCGTTCGGAGCCATGGTGGAGTGCACGGGGGCGCCACTGTCTGACGAAGGCGGGTGGGACCCCTCGGAGGCGACACGATTCGGGCTGTACGCGCGCCGGATCTGGGATGGCCTGCTGGCCGACGAGGAGATCGTCGATCGATGAGCGTCGTCACCGCCCCGGATCCCCAGCCGTTCGACGTCTGCGGCGCGCTCCCGACGGGCATGACCCTGCTGCAGGCCAGCGCAGGGACGGGCAAGACGTTCACCATCGCCGCGCTCACCACCCGGTACGTCGCGGAGGGCGTGCTGCCGATCGACCGCCTCCTGGTGATCACGTTCACCCGGATGGCCACCGGGGAGCTGCGCCAGCGGGTGCGAGACCGGCTGGTCCTCGCTTTCGACGGGTTGGTGGACACTCTGGCGGGTCACGGCGGCCACGAGGACGACGAGGTCGTGCAGCTCCTGGCGCGGGGATCGTCCGATGAGGTGGAGGTCAGGCGTGACCGGCTGGGAAAGGCGATCGCCGACTTCGATGCGGCCACCATCGAGACGACGCACGGGTTCTGCCTGCAGGTCCTCTACGGCCTTGGGACCGCGGGCGACGTCGACAGGGAGGTCACCCTGGTCGAGGACGTGAGCGACCTCATGGAGGAGGTCGTCGACGACCTCTTCCTGCGTCGCTTCGGCAACAAGCCGAACCTGCTCGACTTCGACCGTCGCGACGCCATGGAGATCGCCAGGTACGTACTCGGGCACCCCGACGCCGAAGTCGTGCCGCCGCTGTCCCGGGCCGAGGACCTCCCGTCCATCAGGCGCCGCTTCGCCAAGGCGGTCCGTGAGGAGATGGAAACGCGCAAACGGGCCCTCAAGATCCTCACCTATGACGATGTGCTCAGCCGCCTGCGCACGACGCTCTACGACGAGCAACGAGGCCCTGCCGCGTGCGCCCGCTTGCGTGAACGCTATGACGTCGTTCTGGTCGACGAGTTCCAGGACACGGACCCGGTCCAGTGGGACATCATGCACCGGGCGTTCGGGATGGGCGGCGCGACTCTCGTGCTGATCGGAGATCCGAAGCAGGCGATCTACGCCTTCCGTGGCGCGGATGTCCATGCGTACCTACAGGCGCGCAATGTTGTGCAGTCGGAGTGGACGCTCGACGTCAACTGGCGCAGCGACCAGGGACTGCTCGACGCCTACGACGCGCTCTTCGCCGAGTCCCAGCTCGGCGACGCCGGCATCACCTATCGGAAGATCAGGGCGGCCGACGCCAACCAGCAACCCAGGCTGATCGGAGCCACCGCCCCGGCCCCCTTCCGCGTCCGCATCGTCCACGCGGCGGACGACCTGGTTCCGTTGACGGCCCGTCGGCAGGAGCCGAAGGCGCCCGAATCGAGGAGCTTCATCGCACGGGATCTTGCGGCCGAGGTCGTGGCCCTGCTGTCAGACCGCCCCGAAGTCGTGGCCCGCAGCCGGGACGGGGCCGAACTGGAGCGCACGACACTGGACCCGGGCCACATCGCCGTGCTGGTGCGGACGAACAGCCATGCCGTGACCGTCCGTGACGCGCTCCACGCCGTCGGCGTCCCGGCCGTGATCGGCGGTTCCGGTTCCGTCTTCGCCACCGACCCGGCCTCGGAGTGGCTCCGGTTGCTCGAGGCGCTCGAGCGGCCAACGGCGCGGGACCGGGCGTCATTGGCCGCGCTGACCTGCTTCGTGGGCTGGACGCCCGACGAGGTGGCCACGGCGGACGAACACGAGTGGGAAGATCTCCACTGGTCGCTGCACCGTTGGGCGGGGCTCCTACGTGAGCAGGGCATCGCCTCGCTCTACCAGACGGTCAGCCGCTCGTACGGGGTTCCGGAACGGGTACTGGCGCGCCCTTCCGGCGAGCGCTTCATGACGGATCTGCGCCACATCGCACAGTTGCTCCACGAGGCTGGCGTGTCCGAAGGGCTTGGGCCGACGGCCATGGCTACCTGGCTCGGCCGTCGCATCCATGACGCCGCCGGGGATGCCGAGAACGAAGAGCGCGCGCGGCGCCTCGAGTCCGACGCAGAGGCGGTGCAGGTGATCACGATCCATCGCAGCAAGGGCCTCGAGTTCCCTGTCGTGTTCTGTCCGTATATGTGGGACGGCCGCCCCTTCAGCAGCGACGTGCCCATGTTCCACGACCCCGACAACGCCAACCTGCGCACCGTCGACGTCGGGCGCGAGGGCAATGCCTTCACCGTCCACCAGAAGATGGAACTGGAGGAGGGGCGGGGTGAGGACCTGCGTCTCTTGTACGTGGCCCTCACCCGGGCCTGCCACCAGGCGGTCCTGTGGTGGGCCGGTGCGATGCACAGCCAGCACTCCCCGCTCGCCCGGCTGCTGTTCGATCGTGGCGACGACGGTGTCGTTGGCCCCTACGGCGCGGCGCTCCGCACCGACGCGGACGTCGCGGCGGCCGTCGGGGCGCTGGGGGCGTCCGTCTCGGTGGAGCGGGTCGGAGAGCCCTCGAACGACCGGTGGCAGGTGAACGTCGGGAGCCCGCCGCGGCTGGAGGCGGCGGTCTTCGACCGCACCCTCGACGTCGGCTGGCGCCGGGCGTCGTATTCGAGCATCACCCGGGCGCTGCACGAGCAACCCTCAATCGGGAGCGAGCCCGAGCACCAGCTCATGTCGGACGAAACGATGACGTTCGCTCCGTTGACGCGATCCGGTGTCGGCCCGGAGGCGGGGACCGATGCCGTCGCGCTGCACCTTGCCGACATGCCGGGGGGTCCCCTCGTGGGCACGGTGGTGCACGGTGTGTTCGAGCACACGGAGTTCGAGACGCCTGATCTGGCTCCCGCGGTCGCCTCTGCTCTGGACGATGAGCTCGTGTGGCGCAACGTCAACCTGGGCGGCACCGACGCCGTCGTCTCGGGGCTGTGTGCCGCGATCGAATGCTCCCTCGGACCGATGGTCGGCGGCGTCCGGCTCCGCGACATTGCACGACGAGACCGGCTCGACGAGCTGACGTTCGAAATCCCGCTGGTCGGAGGGGACGCGCCCACGGCGAGCCTGCACGTTGCCGTGGTGGCCGACCTCCTGGAGGAGCATCTCCCGGCGGACGATCCCGTGGCGTGTTACGCACCCAAGCTGCGCGACCCCGCCTTGACCGGGGTCCTGCGCGGGTACCTGACGGGAAGCCTCGACCTGGTATTCCGCCTTCCGGGTGACCGCTTCGTCCTGGCCGACTACAAGACGAACAAGTTGGGCACTCCGGAGGAGACGCTGACGTCCTGGCACTACAGGCCCGAGGCGCTGCAGGCGGAAATGGTCGCGGCGCACTACCCGCTGCAGGCCATCCTCTACGCCGTGGCGCTGCACCGGTATCTCCGCTGGAGGCTTCCGCACTACGTCCCCGAACAACACCTCGGAGGCGTTCTCTACCTGTTCGTGCGCGGGATGAGCGCGGTTGAGCCCGCTCGCGGGTCGGCGCCGCCCTCGGGGGTCTGGTCCTGGCGGCCGCCGGTCGTGCTGGTCGAAGCACTGAGCGATCTCTTCGACCGGGGGGCACGCGGGTGAGCGAGCCGGATGCGGTCGACGCGTTCGATGCCCGTCTGGTGCTGGGCGTCGAGGGACCTCTGCGGGCCTTCAACCACGCAGGCGTCCTGTCGACGTCGGACGTCCACGTCGCGCTGAGGCTCGCCCGCCTGAGCACACTGCGCCACGACGACGTGTGCCTGGGTGCCGCCCTCGCGGCGCGCGCCCCAGACTGGGAAACGTCTGCGTCGATCTCGCGACGATCCACGCCACGGCCGACGCCGACGCCGACGCGCCGCAAGACCTGGGAGCGCTGCCCTGGCCCGACCCGACGGTATGGCTCCGCCACATGTCGGGCAGTCCGATCGTCGGGGTCGACCGCCCTCTGCACCTGGAGGGCACGACCCTGTACCTGGACCGCCTCTGGGCGGACGAGTGCCTGGTGGCGGCCGAGCTGCGGGATCGCTCCGACGGCCCCGCGACCGGGGTCGACGCCGAGCTGCTCAGAGCAGGTCTGGCGGAACTGTTCGACGAAGACGACGACGACCCGGACCAGCGCATGGCGGCGGCCACCGCCGTGCTCCGGAGGGTGTCGGTCATCGCCGGCGGGCCCGGCACCGGGAAGACGACCACGGTGGCCCGGGTCCTCGCACTGCTCGAGGCGCAGGCGCTGGCCGCGGGTCGGCGGCCACCCCTCGTGGCTCTGGCGGCACCGACCGGAAAGGCGGCCGCGCGCCTGGAGGACGCTGTGCGCCAGGGCGCCGACGACATGGACATCGACCAGGAGCGCCGGAATCGCCTGCACATGCTGACGGGCAGGACGGTGCACCGGCTGCTCGGTTTCAACCCCGGCAACCGCACCCGCTTTCGGCACCATCGGCTCAACCGGTTGCCCCATGACGTGGTGGTGGTCGACGAGACCTCAATGGTCTCGCTCTCACTCATGGCCCGGCTGCTCGAGGCGGTCCGCTCCGATGCCCGGCTGATTCTGGTCGGCGACCCTGAGCAACTGGCCTCAGTCGAGGCTGGCGCCGTGCTGGGTGACATCGTCGGCCCCGCCGCCGCCGGCATCTCCATGCAGCCAGCGGCGCGGCAGCAGCTCGCCGAGGTGGTGGGGCGGCAGATTCCCGTGGGCGAGACCAGGCCAGCCGCCGGGGTTGGCGACGGGATCGTGGTGTTGCGCAGTGTGCACCGCCATGGCGGAGCGATCGCTGCCCTGGCCCGGGCGATCCGCCACGACGACGCCGACGAAGCCATGGCGATACTCGAGGCCGGCGATTCGAACGTGCAGTGGATCACTTCCGACGCGGCCGAGCCGATCCCGCCCGATGGGCTTGGCGACGTGCGCCGGCTCGCCGTTGACACGGGCCGCTCCGTGATTGAGTCGGCTCGGGCGGGACAGGCCCGCGAGGCAATTGACGCGCTGGGCAGTTTCCGACTGCTCTGCGGTCATCGCCGGGGGCCCGAAGGGGTGGCGACCTGGATGGACCACATTGAGAACTGGCTCCGGGCGGAGGTCGATGGCTTCACCACCGGCACGGACTGGTATGTGGGCCGGCCACTCATCGTGACCGAGAACGACTACGGACTGAATCTCTACAACGGGGATACGGGGGTGGTGATCGAGTCGGAAAGTGGGCGGCTGGTGGCCGCCTTCGAGCGGCGAGGGACCATCGCCGAGGTCAGCCCCACCCGGCTCGCCGCCGTGGACACCGTCTACGCGATGACCGTTCACAAGAGCCAGGGTTCCCAGTACGAGGCGGTGGCCTTTCTGTTGCCAAGCCCTGATTCGCGGGTCCTGACCCGCGAGCTGTTGTACACGGCGGTCACCCGTGCCCAGGAGCGGCTCATCCTGGTGGGCCCAGAGGAGTCGATCCGCAACGCGATCGGAAGGCCGATCACCCGGGCATCCGGACTCCGACATGCCCTGTGGAACGGGCCGGGCTAAAGGAAGCCGTCCCGGTCCGCCGAAACCTTCCCGGGCCATCCCAGCGCGACGGATTCCTGCTCTTTATGCTGTCCCGCTAGGGAAAACCGCAGGTCTCACGCCAATTACAGCCGCTCCACAGGCTGGATTCAGGGTCCTGTCCCATGATGACTCTGACATGACTCCGTAACAAAGGCGGAGCCTGAGCGAAAACACGGGTGAGGATGAAGATTCTGGTTCTCGGAGGAGACGGCTACCTCGGTTGGCCCACCGCCCTGCATCTGTCGGCGCGTGGGCATGAGGTCACGGTCGTCGACAACCTGGTGCGCCGAGAGTACGACCGCGAGATGGGCGTGGACAGCTTGGTACCCATCGCCTCCCTGCAGGACCGCGTCACGCGCTGGGAGCAGGTGTCGGGCCACGCCGTCGACGTGCGCATCGGGAACCTGACCGATGCCGCCTTCACCTACGGCGTCGTCGCCGAGGGGAAGCCCGACGCCATCGTGCACTTCGGTGAGCAGCGGTCCGCCCCGTACTCCATGATCGACCGGGAGCACGCCGTCTACACCCAGGTGAACAACGTCGTGGGGAACCTGAACGTCATGTACGCCATTCAGGAGACCGATCCGGAGATCCACCTCGTCAAGCTGGGGACGATGGGGGAGTACGGGTATCCCAACATCGACATTGAGGAAGGCTTCATCGAGATCACCCACAAGGGACGCACCGACGTGCTGCCGTACCCCAAGCAGCCGGGCTCCTTCTACCATCTGTCCAAGGTGCACGACAGCCACAACATCATGTTCGGCTGTCGAATCTGGGGCCTGCGCGCCACCGACTTGAACCAGGGGATCGTCTACGGCCAGTCGACCGACGAGACGGACGTCGACCCACTCCTGGCGACCCGCTTCGACTACGACGGCGTCTTCGGTACCGTGCTCAACCGGTTCTGCGTGCAAGCGGTCACCGGCCACCCACTGACCGTCTACGGCGCCGGCGGCCAGACCCGCGGCATGCTGAACATCCGCGACACGCTCGCGTGCGTGACGCTGGCGCTCGAGAACCCCGCCGACCGCGGTGAGTTCCGGGTCTTCAACCAATTCACCGAGTCCTTCTCCGTACGCGAGATGGCACAAATGGTCAAGAAGGTCTGCCCGACCCGGGTCGACGTCGCAGAGGGTCTGTCCAACCCGCGGGTCGAAAACGAGGAGCATTACTTCCACGCCGCCCACACCAAGCTGCTCGACCTGGGTCTCCGGCCCCACCTCCTGACCGACGAGGTGATTTCCGACATGCTCGAGCTCGTGGAGCGGCATCGCAGCCGCGTGGATGTCCGGGCCATTGCCCCCACTGTCCAATGGCGTTCGAGTACCAGTTCCCTCACGACGTCCGGCGAGACCCCGGACTCGTCCTTCCTCGCGGTGTAAAGCCTCCTCCGTCCCTGTAGTTTCCTGTGGCGATGCCGCCACGCAGGCCACGCCGCCGCGCGCGCCGTCGATCAGCGGCCCGGCCGGTCACCTTTTTGATCGCAGCGGTGGTCGTGCTCGCAATTGTCGTGGGCGGGCTCACACAGGTGTCCCGGCAGTCGCAGGGTTACGACGCCAATTCCGACCGCGCACTGGCGGCCCAGGGCACCGTTGTGGCCGACCAGTCGAATGCCACCGCCGCCATGGTGCAAAAGGTGGTCAACGATCTGCCGTCGCAGACCCGCCAGGGGCTGCAAGCGGCGCTCGACGGCGCGGTGCAACAGACCGCCGACGAGGCGGCGCGGGCGGACGTCGCTGCCGGGTCGACACCGCTGGGGCCGGTGGCGAGCCAGTTCACCGCGGTCTTCGCTGAACGGGCCCGGTCCATGACACAGCTTCGTGGCGCCGTCTACGGGTTCCTCGGCATGCAACCCATTCGACCCGCGGGCGCGCCCTCCGGCGGCGCCACGGCCGACTCCGATGGGACGCTGTTGTCGGCGACGCAAGCCACCAACCGCATTGCCGCCGCTGGAGCGCTCCTGGCGCGCTCCGATGCCCTCTACCGGTCGCTCCGGCGGTCACTTGCCACCGGTACCGGTCACGGGAAGCTTCCGGCCTCGGTGTGGGTGACCCGTCCGCAACTGTGGCAACTCGGCAGCGTGGCCGCCCAGGTCGACCTTCTGGCGACCTCGTCGACGCTGGCGGCGACGCACTACGTCGTGCTCCGCACCGTGCGCCTGAACCCCCCCGCCCTGCCGACGCCGCCGGGCGCTCCGGCGAGCGTGTCCGTGCTCAGCCCGACCTCGGAGATTGGTGTGACCGTCGTCCTGGCCAACCAGGGCTCGTCCAACGAACCGCGCGTGTCGGTCCGCTTCTCGCTCGCCGATCAGACCTCGGGTGCGACGACGAGCCAGGTCCGGACGACGTCCCTTGCCCTGGGTGCCTCCGTGACGCTCCCCGACGTGACCCTGCGCGTCAAACCGTCCACCACCTACATGCTCACGGTGCAGGTGATCCCGCCTGCCGGCCAGACCATCACCGCCGGCACGGCGATCCAGCAGGCGCTGCAGGTCGCTCCCGCAACCTGAGCGGCCGACGCCCGGCGTTCCCCGGGTGGCCCGCGTGTCGACCCCACCCGTTCGTGGTCCTAGGATCGGGAGGCAGCGAAATCAGGAACTGGAGGGCTCTTCAGGTGGCCGAGAGCATCACGATCACGGACAATCGCAATGGTGAGTCCATTGAGATCCCGCTCGTCAACGGCGGGGTATCGGCCGAGGAATGGGCCAAACTCCTCCCCGGGGTGTGGTTCTTCGATCCCGGCTTCATGTCGACGGCCGCCTGTGAGAGCGCCATCACCTATCTCGACGGGGACGCCGGCATCCTGCGGTACCGCGGCTATCCCATTGAGCAGCTGGCGGAGAACTCGACCTATCTGGAGGTGGCCTATCTCCTGTTGAGGGGCGAGCTGCCCAACGAGGAGCAGTTCTCCGAGTGGCGCCACGACGTCACGTACCACACGTTCATCCACGAGAACGTGCGCAAGCGCTTCCTGGAGGGCTTCCACTACGACGCCCACCCGATGGGGATGCTGGTCTCGGCCGTGGCCGCGCTCTCGACCTTCTATCTCGATGCCAAGGACATCTTCGACCCCGAGTCCCGGAACAAGCAGATCATCCGCCTCATCGCCAAGATGCCGACCCTGGCCGCCGCAGCGCACCGCTTCAGCGTGGGCATGCCGTTCGTCTACCCCGACAACTCGCTCGAATTCGTGCCGAACTTCCTGTCGATGCTCTGGAAGGTCGCCGAGCCGCGGTTCGAGGCCGATCCCGTCCTGGCGCGCGCCCTGGACATCTTGTTCATCCTCCATGCCGACCACGAGCAGAACTGCTCGACCACCGCCATGCGCGTCGTCGGCTCGTCGCACTCGGATCCCTACTCCGCCACCGCTGCCGCCGCCGCCGCTCTCTACGGACCACGGCACGGCGGTGCCAACGAGGCTGTCATCCGGATGCTGACCGAAATCGGGAGTATCGAGAACGTGCCGGACTTCATCGCCACGGTGAAGGCGGGGACCGGTGGCCAGCGTCTCCAGGGCTTCGGGCACCGGGTCTACAAGAGCTACGACCCGCGGGCCAAGATCATCAAGCGCACGGCCGACGAGGTGTTCGCCGTGACGGGCAAGAACCCGCTGCTGGACATCGCGCTCAAGCTCGAGGAGATCGCGCTCAACGACGAGTACTTCACGTCGCGCCGGCTCTACCCCAACGTCGACTTCTACTCGGGCCTCATCTACCAGGCGATGGGTTTCCCGCTCGAGATGTTCCCCGTCCTGTTCGCCATCCCGCGCACCTCCGGTTGGCTGGCCCACTGGCAGGAGATGCTCGACCAGGACTCCAAGATCGCCCGGCCTCGCCAGCTCTACATCGGCTCCGAGGAGCGCAACTACACTCCGATTCAGAGTCGCTGACTCACCGGACGGTCCGCGTGCGCATGCGGACGAGGCCCTCCTGGGCCAGCGAGACGCACAGGCGCCCACCCCGGTCGAACAGGAAGCCACGCGCCAGGCCCCGGCCCTGAGCGGCGATGGGCGAGTCCGTGTCGTAGAGCAACCATTCGTCGGCCCTGAAGGGCTGGTGGAACCACATGCAGTGGTCGAGGCTGGCGCCCATGAAGTCCGGGTCGTCCCAACTCGTGTCGTGCGGGGCGAGGATGGTGTCGAAGAGGGACATGTCCGAGGCGTAGGTCGCCACGCAGGCGTGCAGGAGCGGGTCGGCGGGGAGCTCCCCGTCGGCCCGGATCCAGAGCCGCTGAAAGGGCTCCCCCTTCTCCCTGGAGTGCCACGGGAGATCGCCGATGTGCCGTTGGTCGATCGGGTGGGGCCGGTCGAACCACTCGGTCAGCTCGTCCTTCCACGGCTCCAGCCGCTCGTAGAGGGGGGCCAGCGACTCGGGCTCTGGCACCTCGGGCATGGGAATCTGGTGCTCCAGACCGTCCTCGAGGTCGTGGAACGAGGCGGAGAGGTTGAAGATGGCCCGGCCGTGCTGCACGGCGACGACGCGACGGGTCGTGAAGGAACGCCCGTCGCGGATCCGGTCGACCTCGTAGAGGATGGGCACGGTCGGGTCACCCGGCCGCAGGAAGTAGGAGTGCAGCGAATGCACCCGTCCGTGCTCGACCGTGCGCCCGGCGGCCATGAGCGCCTGCCCGGCCACCTGACCGCCGAAGACGCGCTGGCGCTCCTCGTTGGGTTGGATGCCCCGGAAGATGTTGACCTCAATGGGTTCGAGGTCAAGCAGCTCGACGAGGAACTCCAAGGACGCGCTCATCCGCCCATGTTCGCAGGCGGCCACACCGGGCGTCGCAGCGCACGCGGCCAGGACTCCAACTACCCTGCGGCGGCGTGACAACGGCGAAAGGGCAGGACGCGGAGGGTGAGCTCGAGTTCCCGGCGGACTTCACCTGGGGCGTCGCCACGGCCGCCCATCAGATTGAGGGCGGCAACGTGAACAACGACTGGTGGGCGTGGGAGCACGATCCCGCGTCGGGCACCCGCGAGCCGAGCGGCGACGCGTGCGACTCGTTCCATCGCTGGCGCGAGGACGTGCAGCTGGTGGCCGACATGGGTCTCGGGGCCTACCGCTTCTCGCTCGAGTGGAGCCGCATAGAGCCCGCCGAAGGCGAGTTCTCCGTGGCGGCGCTCGAGCACTACCGGCGTCTCTGCGCGGCCTGTCACGGGCACGGGATCCTCCCCGTGGTCACCTTCCACCATTTCACGACACCGCTGTGGCTGACCGGGCGCGGCGGGTGGGAGGCGCCCGACGCCCCCGAGTGCTTCGCCCGGTTCGTCGAACGGTCGACGGCGTACCTCGGCGACCTCATCGGCTGGGCCTGCACCATCAACGAGCCGAACGTCGTCGCGGTGATGGGGTACTTCCAAGGCGAGTACCCGCCCGGGGTCAAGGAGGACTTCACCCGCTTCGCCGCCGTGAACGAAGCGATGGTGCGGGCGCACCGCCGGGCCGTCGAGGTCCTGCGTGCCGGCCCGGGGGACTTCCCGGTCGGCCTGACACTCTCCATGGCGGAGATCACGGCCACCGAGGGTGGGGAGCCGCTACGCGAGGCCGCCGAGGAGATGCTCGAGAACGTCTTCCTGCGAGCCACCGGTGGTGACGACTTCGTGGGGGTGCAGTGCTACACGCGCATGCACTTCGGCCCGGACGGCCTGGCGCCGAACGACCCCGACGTCCCTCTCACCCAGATGGGTGACGAGCGCTGGCCCCAGGCCGTGGAGCACACGGTGCGGCGGGCCGCCGCGGTGAGCGGGCGGCCGATCGTGGTCACCGAGAACGGCATCGCCACCGCCGATGACGCGGAGCGGATCGCGTTCGTGTCCGACGCCCTCCGGAGCGCCCACCGCTGCCTGGAGGAGGGCATCGACCTACGGGGGTATTTCGTCTGGAGCCTGCTGGACAATTTCGAGTGGCACCTCGGCTACGGCCCCAAATTCGGCCTGGTGGCGGTGGCCCCCGGCACCTTCGAGCGCCGGCCCAAGCCGAGCGCACACTGGTTCGGCGAGGTCGCCCGGGGCAACCGGCTCCCCGGGGCCGGTGCATGACGCGCTGACGGTGGGAAATTCGCCGTCAAGCTACAGTTGCGCCGTGCCGATCCTGCCCGCGGCGGTCAGCGTGCGATCGCGAAGCTCCCGTGACTGAGCACGGCGGGCACCCGCCGCTCTCCCACATCTGGTCGTCGGACCAGTCGCTGTACGCCCGGATCCGGCAGATGATCGCCCACCCCTCGAGCGTGAAGTTGATCAAGTACGCCTCCGTCTCGCTGATCTCGACGGTGGTGTCGCAGGTCACGCTGCTCCTGACGTTCGGGGTGTTCCACCTGATGTCGGAGGTGCCGGCCAACATCGTGGCCAACGTCATTGCGACCGTGCCGTCCTATGCTCTCAACCGCCGCTGGGTGTGGGGGAAGAGCGGGAAGTCGCACTTCTGGAGGGAAGTGGCACCGTTCTGGATCCTCTCCTTCGTCGGCCTGGCGTTCTCGAGCGTGGCGGTCTGGCTCGCCGGTGAGTTCGCCCGATCGCACGGCCTGCACCACGGGGCAACCGCGCTCCTGGTGAATCTGGCCAACCTGGTGAGCTTCGCCATCCTGTGGATCGTCAAGTTCGTGATCTACAACAAGCTCTTTCACGTCGACCCGGTCGAGTACGAGGAGCACCACGCCGAGAACGTGGCTGCCGCATCCGACGTTTCCTTGCCGGACTGAGCCCGACGCCCGCCGGGATCAGTCCCGGAAGTTGTCGAACTGCAGCGGTATCCCGAAGTCCTCGGCCTTGCACTTGGCGATGACCTCTTGGAGGTCGTCCCGCTTCTTGCCGGTGACCCGGAGCTGATCACCCTGGGTCTGGGATGACACTCCCTTGAGCCCGAGATCCTTGATGAACTTGTTCAACCGCTTGGCGTGATCGGACGAGATGCCGGCCCGGATGGCGATCTTCTGGCGGGACGTTCCCTTCTGGGCCTCCTCGACCTTGGCGTCCTCGAAGGCTTTCAGCGAGACGTGACGCTTGACCAATTTCTCGTCCAGGACCTGGTGGAGCGCCCGCAGACGGTCCTCGGTCGAGGAGCGCAGCACCAGCTCGTTCTCGCTCAGCTCAATGGCGGAGTCGGTGTTCTTGAAGTCGAAGCGGGTGGCGGCCTCGCGGTTGGCCTGGTCGACCGCGTTGCGCACCTCCTGCATGTCGACTTCCGACACGATGTCAAACGTGGGCATGGGCCCAGCGTACCGGCGCCACCTGCCGGTCCGCGGTGCCGGGTCGGGCTAATCTCCCCCCCAGCGGGTCGGTGTCCGAGTGGCCAAAGGAAGCAGGCTGTAAACCTGCCGGTTAACACCTACGGAGGTTCAAATCCTTCCCGGCCCACGCAGTTCCGCCGGCACAGCCGCTGGGCCGCCCGGCCCTGGGCGACCCGCCGGCGGGCGTTACAATGCGGTTTCAGATCGATTGCGGGCACATGCTCCCCGGGGGCGTGAGCCCACCTTCCCCCGGCCGGGCCTTGAAGTGCCCGGAGACGACAAGCGAGACTGGCACCCCCGTGGACGAGAGCGCGATGTCGACGTCAACACCGGTTCTCGAGAAGGCCGGCGCGCGCCTCCGCCGCCTTTCGATGCGGGCCGACGCGCTGCGCCTCCGACTCGGCCGTCGCGTCACGCTCACCGAGCGTGTCGAGGCGGATCCGGGTGATCCCGAGGACTGGTCCTTCCTGCGCCGGCCCGCGCTCTTGGGCTTCCTCGCCGTCGTCTCCATCTGCGTCGGCGCGTCGCTGCCGAGTTCGCCCTTCAAGTTGGAAATGGGGGGCACATGGTTCTTCGGCGAGGCCGACTGGCCGTCGACCACGTTGATGCTGCCGGGCGTCGTTGCCGTGTACGGCGGGATGATCCTCTTCGTCCGCGTCTGGCTCGGGCTGTTCCAGACTCTCCGGGCCCGTGGCGGCGTGCCGATCCGGCCCTTGGCCTACATGCTCGCTCTGTGGATCCTCCCCCTTCTGGTGGTGGCCCCACTGTTCAGCCGGGATGTGTTCTCGTACGCCGCGCAGGGCGAGATGATGAGCCACCACATCAACCCGTACCACTACGGACCGGGCACCCTGGGCTCCGGACCATACGTGTCGGGGGTCGATCCCCTGTGGGCGAACACGCCGGCCCCGTACGGACCGCTTTTCTTGATGCTGGCGGGATGGTCCGCATCCCTCAGCCTGCATCACGCGCTGATCACAGTGGAGTTGCTGCGCCTGCAGTCCGTCGCCGGCATCGCGCTCATCGCGTACTGCGTCCCGAAGTTGGCCCGCTCGTTCGGTCGGGACCCAGGTCCCGCCTTCGTGCTCGCCGTGCTCAACCCGCTGACCCTGCTCGCCCTCGTGGGCGGCGCCCACAACGACGCCATCATGGTGGGCCTGCTCCTGGCCGGCGTCACGGCCGCGCGCTCGTTCCATCCCGTCTGGGGTGTCGTGCTGTGTGCGCTCGCCGCCTCCATCAAGGTCCCGGCGGCCATCGGCATCGTCTACGTCGCCTGGGACTGGGCGGGGCCGTTTGCCGACTGGCGCCGCCGCGCCGGCATGGTGGTCCGGTCCGGCCTGGTCACCGTGGCGGTCATGGGGGCGCTGTCCCTCGTGTCGGGCCTCGGCTGGGGCTGGATCGCCAACCTGGGGACGCCCGGCACCGTGCGCTCATGGATGGCTCCGGCCACGGGGTTCGGACTCCTCATCAGCGGGACGGCCCACGTCGTCGGCATCGGCGTCGGCCTGGGCGGGGTCCTCACGCTGACCCGGGCCATCGGCCTGATCGGGGCGGCGGCCATCGCCTTCTACTGCCTGCGCCATCGAGAGCGCATCGGCGTGCTCGGCGCGCTGGGCGCCACCATGATGGCCTTCGTCCTCCTCGGCCCCGTGGTCCAGCCCTGGTACCTGACCTGGGGGATCATCATCGTGGCGCCGGTCGTGACCGGGCGTTGGCTCTACGCCGTGCTCGGCCTGTCGGCCGTGGCGCCGTTCATCGGCCTCACGGGCGGCGCCGACCTGCTGAGCGAGCTGGTGCACACGGATCCGGCCAGCATGGTGCTGGCCGTCATGGTGCTCTGGGCCGTGGCGATCTTCCCGCTGGGCGGCTGGACGACATCGTGGCGGATCGACCGGTCGCACCTGCCGACCCTCCCGGCCACCAGCGCGGCGCTCGAGTCCTGAGGACGCCGGCGCGCAGCGGCACCCCGGACGCCGCGGGCTAGAGCAGCCGCTGGAGTTCGACGACGTCGAGCCATTGGCGGTGCTTGCGCCCGACCTCGCGCTCGACGCCGACCAGCTCGAAGCCGGCCGCCTCGTGGAGGCCGATGGACGTCTCGTTGTGGCCGGCGATCCGGGCGATCACCGAATGGAAGCCGTGGGCCGAGGCCAGGACGAGGAGCTCGGCGAGCAGCGCCTTGCCGACCCCCTTGCCCCGTTGGGCACGGTCGACGTAGACGGAGTTCTCGGCCGTGGCCGAATACCCCGAGCGCTCACGGAAGGCCGAGAGGGAGCCGAAGCCGAGGACGGTCTCGCCGTTGGCCCCGATCCGGCTCCGAGTCCCGGGGTCCGGGGGCTCGGTGGCCACGAGGGCCGGGTGGACGCCACTGTGCCGGAGGATCCAGGCCTCCTGCTCGGCCGGGCTGCGCGGCACCATGTCGAAGGTGTTCGTGCTGTCGAGCACCTCGACGTTGTAGATGGCCCGGATGGCTTCGGCGTCGGCCAGCTCGGCGAGTCGGATCCGCATCCGCCGATGGTACTGTTGACGTGCGAAAACCAGGGGAGCCGAGGCGGCTCGCCTCGAGCCCTGGCTATCATTGACCCTTCGCGGAAGGTAGCCGCGGCGCCCCCTTAGCTCAGTCGGCAGAGCACAGCCATGGTAAGGCTGGTGTCGTCGGTTCGATTCCGACAGGGGGCTCGCCCATGGCGGCGTAGCTCAGTTGGTCAGAGCACACGGCTCATAATCGTGTTGTCGCGGGTTCGAGTCCCGCCGCCGCTACCAGGCCCGGGTCAGGTCGTCCCGGGCAGCCAGCAGGAAGGATTGAACATGGCCAAGAACGAGAAGAGGGTCCAGGTCACTCTGGCCTGTGAGGTGTGCAAGCGGCGCAACTACATCACGACCAAGAACAAGCTGAACGACCGCGAGCGGATCGAGATGAAGAAGTTCTGCCGCTGGGACCGCCAGCACACCCTGCACAAGGAGACCCGCTGATCCACCCCGTGCCTGCCGGTGCTACTCTGGCAGGCCGATCCCCAGGTCAGGGGGAAGAACCACCTGCTTGAGGGCAACCGAAGGCACCCCACCGAGGGCAGTAGCTCAACTGGTAGAGCACCGGTCTCCAAAACCGGCGGTTGGGGGTTCGAGTCCCTCCTGCCCTGCCCCGGACGTAGCCACCCGAAAACGAAGTATGTGAGGCAAGAGTCGTGAACCGCGAGACCAAGCGCTTGATGCAGCGCCAAGGGCAGATGGAGGCCGATGGGTCTCCGGCTACCCGAAAAGCGCCCGCGGGTACGACAACGGGTGGTCCCCGTCAGCCAGAGCGCCGCCAACAGGGACGCAAGCGCACGACGCCGGTGCAGTTCGTCCGCGAGGTGCGCGACGAGATGCGCCAGGTGGCGTGGCCGTCCCGCTCCGAGCTCATCAACTACACCTCGGTGGTGCTGACGACGCTGATCATCATGATCAGCCTGATTTTCGTGTTGAACCTCGCCTTCGGGAAGCTGATCACGCTTCTCTTCACGAAGTAGCGCGGCATGAGCGATATGACGCATTCAGAGGCAGAGGAAGCATTGGCGACCGGCGACGAGGAAGACGTCGCCGAGGCGCTGGAGGCGGAACGGGAAGAGGCCGAAGCGGCCCCCGAGGAGGCGGCGATGAGTTCGGATGCCGTCGCAGACCTGGTTGAAGAGGTGACCGCCGAAGAAGAGGCGGAGCTCGAGGCCGTGGTGGAAGAAGCGGTGATCGAGGAGATCGTGGAAGAAATCGTGGAGGAAGTCGTGCTCGAAGCGGTCGAAGAGGCGCTGGTCGAGGAGATCGCCGAGGAGATCGCCGAGGAGATCGTGGAGGAGATCGCCCTGGAGACGGCGCCGGAGGGCGAGCCGGACCTCGTGCTCGACGCCACCGACGGCGCAGGAGGCCGCGGAGGAGGACGGCGAGCTCGGCGGGTGGGTCAAGGACGAAGAGGACGAGGAGCCGCTCCCCGTCGAGAGCCCCTACGACCGGCCGGGCCGCTGGTACGTCGTGCACACCTACTCGGGCTACGAGAACAAGGTGCGGTCGAACATGGGCAACGTCGTCGCCTCCCGCGGCATCGAGGACCGTGTCTTCGAGGTCGTGATCCCGATGGAGGACGTGGACGAGTTCAAGGGTGGCAAGAAGGTCACGGTCCAGAAGAAGGTGTTCCCGGGCTACCTGCTCGTGCGCTGCGACCTCGACGACGACACCTGGGGCGCCATCCGCAACACCCCCGGCGTCACCGGCTTCGTGGGGCCGGGGACCAAGCCCACTCCGCTGTCACGCCGCGAGGTCGAGAACATCCTCCAGGTGAAGGTGGAGGGTGGCCCGGGCGGTGCGCCCAAGCGCACGCGGGCACGCCTCGAGTACGAGGTCAACGAGACGGTCAGGGTCAAGGAAGGCCCGTTCGCCGATTTCTCGGGGCAGATCTCGGAGATCAACGAGGACCAGCTCAAGCTCAAGGTGCTGGTCAACATCTTCGGCCGGGAGACGCCGGTCGAGCTCGAATTCAGCCAGGTCGCCAAGCTCTAGGCGCCTGGACACAGATACCGGAGAAGGAGAACAAGGACGATGGCACCGAAGAAGAAGGTGCTCGCCGTGGTGAAGATCCAGCTCGAGGCTGGCTCGGCCACGCCCGCGCCGCCCGTCGGCACGGCGCTGGGACCACACGGCGTGCAGACCATGGAATTCTGCAAGCAGTACAACCAGGCCACGGAGAGCATGCGGGGTCAGGTGATCCCGGTCGACATCACGATCTACGAGGACCGCTCGTTCAGCTTCGTGCTGAAGACCTCCCCGACGCCCGTCCTGCTCCGCCAGGCGGCCGGGCTCGACAAGGGGGCCGCGACCGCCGGCCGCGAGCAGGTCGGGACGATCACCGATGCCCAGCTCGCCGAGATCGCCACCACCAAGCTTGCTGACCTGAACACCAGGGACCTCGATGCCGCCAAGAAGCAGGTCGCCGGCACGGCGCGCTCCATGGGCATCAAGGTCGCCGGTTAGGGCAGGGACGAGGAGAGAAGATGACCCAGCACGGCAAGAAGTACAAGGAGAGCCTGACCAAGGCGGATCGGGATTCGATGCACGGCGTGGCCGAGGCCGTCGAGCTGGTCAAGTCGTTGTCCAGCGCCAAGTTCGACGAGACGGTCGAGCTCGCCGTCCGCCTGGGGGTCGACCCCCGCAAGGCGGACCAGATCGTGCGCGGCACGCTCTCGCTCCCCTCGGGGACCGGGCGCACCGAGCGGGTGGCGGTCTTCGCCGCGGGCGAGGCGGCCGCTGAGGCCCGCGCCGCCGGTGCCGACGAGGTCGGCGCCGACGACCTGGTGGCCAAGATCAACGGCGGCTTCCTGGAATTCGACGTGGCCATCGCCACCCCGGACCTGATGGGCCAGGTCGGCACGCTCGGCCGGGTGCTCGGGCCCCGCGGCCTGATGCCGAACCCCAAGACCGGGACCGTGACCACGGACGTCGGCAAGGCCGTCGCCGAGTTCAAGGGCGGCCGGGTCGAGTACCGCACCGACAAGGTGGGCAACGTGCACATCCGGGTGGGCAAGGCCTCCTTCACGCGTCGAGCAGCTGGTGGCCAACATCCGTGCCGTCCTCGACGAGCTCCAGCGGGCCAAGCCGCCGTCGTCGAAGGGCCGCTACTTCCTGTCGGTCACCCTGTCGACGACGATGAGCCCCGGCGTCCGCATCGACCCGGTGAGGGCCCGCTACGGCGAAGAGGAGCTCGCCGTCCCGGCCTGATCCGCCACCCCGGCCGGAGGGCTTCCGGCCGCCGTACTACGCTTTCCCGCACAGCTCGCCGCCTCCGGGCGGACGGGCACTGAATCCGATACGCCACAGACCTCCGGTGCGCCCCTGGGCGCCGAAGCGGCCCGATGGGCCGGCCTGACGAGGCGACACCTTGCATGCCGGGACCGTCCGGCCTGCGCCGTCGCACCGGAGACTCGGGCCGAGTCCGGTGGAGGACACCGATGGCAACGCAGAACGCAGCAAGGGCACACAAGGTCGAAGTGGTCGACGAGGTCAAGACGCGCATGGGCGCGGCAACGGCCTCCATCGTGAGCGAATACCGCGGCCTCACCGTGGCGGAGCTGGCCGAGCTGCGCGACGGCGCTCGCCGCCGCCGGCGGCGACTACAAGATCTTCAAGAACACGCTGGTCCGGCTCGCCATCGACGGCGGCGAGTACCAGCCCCTGTCGGAGTACCTGAGCGGCCCGAGCGCACTGACCTTCGTGCAGGGCGACATCAGCGCCGTGGCCAAGGCCCTGCGGGACTTCTCCCGGGCCAACCCCCACCTGGTGATCAAGGGCGGGCTGGCCGACGGGTCGCTGCTCTCGCCCGGCGACCTGGCCGCGCTGGCCGACCTGCCGCCCCGCGAGGTGCTGCTGGCCCGCCTGGCGGGCGCCCTCGCCGCACCGATGCAGCAGATGGCCGGCCTCCTGCAGGCCCTGCCCCGCAACATGGCCTACGGGATCTCGGCGCTCATCGAGGAGCGACAGGCCGCCGGGGAGACGCTGCCGGCCGAGGCTGCCGATGCCCCGCCGGCAGCCGCGGCTGCGCCCGCAGAAGAGGCCGACGCGTCCGAGCCGGTGGAGTCCGCCGGGGAGGCGGAGGCGGAGCCAGAGGCGGCGGCCCCGCCCGAAGTGGCCTCCGAGTAGCCCGCCGTCGTATT
>CAWHGF010000006.1:0-85329 GCA_963828825.1 uncultured Acidimicrobiaceae bacterium
AGCGCGATCGACATCTGGTGCGCCTCGAGCTTCGTGAGATCGAGCAGGTCTCCGACGAGACGCTCCAGCCGACGCGACTCGGCGATGATGACGTCGGCCGCGTGGGCGCTGTCCTCGATCGCCCCGTCCTGAATCGCCTCGGCAAAGCCACGAATGGACGTGAGGGGGGTGCGCAGGTCGTGCGAGACCGCCAGGAGGAGCTGGCGTTCGCGGGCGCGGCCGTCCTCCAGACTCTGGGCCATGTCGTTGATGGAGCCGGCCAGCGAGGCGAACTCGGGGTAGTCGCCGCGCCGGACGGGGACGCGGCTGGCCAGCTCGCCCGACGCGATGCGGCCTGTCGCCTCCATGGCCTCGACGAGGGGCCTGGCCATCCGGCGCGAGATCTGCCAGGCCACCAGGGCGGCCACCAGCAACGCCGCTCCTCCGGCAACGATGAAGTACCCCCAGCTCGGCCCGAGGTCGCCGACGTCGCGGGTGAGGAGGACGGCGAACGTACCCCCGAACGCGACGTGCCGGGCGCGCAGTCGGGCGAGCTCCTGCTCGGAGAGCGTCACCGGCGCCACCGCGTAGACGGTGTTGCCGGTGCGCCCGGAGGACGTCTGCCCCGACTGGACTGCGGGCACGTCGATGTTCTGTGGCGTCAGGCCATCTGGCAGCGGCGTCACCACGTCTCCGAAGCGGTCGATCTGAATGATGTCGGCGTCCTCGAGCTTGAGGGTCGTGCGTACGACCTCGAGTACCTTGAGCGACTCCGTCCCGATTTTGGACGACGTGAGCGAATTGGCCTCGGAGACGAGCTGCTGCTCCGCCTGGTTGCGCGCCGCCTTCCGGGTCAGGATGAGGCTGCCGGCCCCGGCGATGACCAGCACGACCGCGACGAGGCCGACCAGGGCCAGCATGAGGCGGCGGCGCATGAGTCAGCCGAACCGGTAGCCGACGCCCCACACGGTGGCGAGGGGAAGATCGGTTCCGAGCTTCTTGCGCAGCTGGGCCACGTGGACGTCGACCGTGCGCTCGTCGCCGTACCAGTCGGCGCCCCAGACCCCATCGAGCAGCTGCTGGCGGGACAGGGCGAGGCCGACGTTGTTGGCCAGGAACGCGAGCAGATCGAACTCGCGGGTGGTCAGCCCGACGACGGCACCGGCCCGGCGCGCCTCGCGGCGGCGCACGTCGACCTCGAGATCCCCCAGGGCGATCACGTCTTGAGGGGGCGGCCCCTCCCTCGTCCGGCGCAGGATGGCCCGGACCCGCGCCACCAGCTCGCGGGGCGAGAATGGCTTGACGAGGTAGTCGTCGGCGCCGAGCTCCAACCCGAGAACGCGGTCCATCTCGTCGTCGCGCGCGGTGAGGAAGAGGACAGGCACCGAGCTCCGGGCGCGGATGTCGCGGCACACGTCGAACCCGTCGCGGGCGCCCGGCAGGCCCACATCGAGGATGACGATGCAGGGGTCCTCCTGCGTGAAGACCTCCAGGCCCCTTGTGCCGTCCTCGGCCAGCAGCACGCGGAAGCCCTCCCGACGCAGATACAGGTCCACCAGGTCGGCGATGTGCGGATCGTCCTCGACGACGACGACCGTCCCGCTCTCCGTGCTCACCTTCCTAGCCTTCCATCTCCGCACCCCGAATTGCCGGAATGCGGGTTCCCCTTACAGAACCATGACGATTGCCACACACCCGGTTCACCTCGGGCGTGCACCATGACGTACACGGGCACCCACTACGGGACGCCCGGACGAGAGGAGCACACATGTCGACCGTGCGCACCCGCCTGATCCGACTCGGCGCCGTCGCCCTGGCTTCGGGTACCACACTCGGCACCGTTGCCGGCAGCGCGGGCGCCGCCACGACGCCGGGATCATCCGGCAACAGCGGCCCGAGTGGTGTGCCGACGACGCTGGCGGGCATCAAGGCCAAGGCGGCCACGGACATCACCGATCGGGTGAACTCCCTCAACGGAGCGATCGCCAAGGTCAACGCGGCCAAGGGTCTGGGTTCGAGCCAAGGGACCCTGCTGTCGTACCTCGGCACCGATATCTCGCCGCTGCAGCAGCTCAACCAGACGATTCAAGGTGACACCACGGTGCAGCAGGCGGCCCAAGACTTCGGCACGATTTTCAGCGACTACCGGGTCTACGTCCTGGTGCTCCCCGCCGCCCGGATCGCCGCGATTGCGGACGACGCCACCACCACCGCCATCCCGCGCATCACCGCGGACGCGGCCAAGGCGCAGGCGCATGTGACCCCTGGCAACCAGGCTGCACTGCAGCCCCTGATCGCCGATCTCAACAACCAGATCGGCACCGCGACCAACGCGGTCAACGGCCTGGCTGCCACGGTGCTGGCCTTCACGCCGGCCCAGTGGAACGCCAACCAGGACCTGCTGGCCGCGGCAAAGACCTCGCTGCAGGCTGCCGCCGGTGCGCGCGAGAAGGCCCGATCCGACCTTCAGCAGATTGTGCAGGACCTGAAGGGCACGGCGAGCGCGGGGCCTGACGCGGGCGCGGGCTCCACCCCGACAACGACCAGCTGACCCCGGGGCGCGCGGCTAACCAGCGCGGGTCCGCGGCGGCGGCCCTATGACAGGAGCGACGCGGTGTTGGCGTTCAGCCCGTTGGCTGTCTTGGAGCGGTGTACGACCTGGAACTCGGAGAACTCGGCCAGTCCCCACGGGCCGTTCTCCACGCCGATGCCGCTCCACTTGAAGCCGCCGAAGGGCTGCTGCGGTGCCAACGCGAGATGTGTGTTCACCCACGCCGTCCCGCACTCGAGCTGGGCGGCCACCGCCGAAGCGCGGTCCGTGTCGGCGCCCCACACCGAGCCCGAGAGGCCGAAGTGGGTGGCGTTGGCGCGGTCGATGGCGTCGCCGAGGTCCCGGTAGGGCACGACCGGCAGCGCCGGGCCGAACTGCTCCTCGTCGACGATACGGGTCCCGTCGGACAGGCCGGTGAGGATGGTGGGCTCGAAGAAGTACCCGGCGCGGTCCATGGCCTTGCCTCCGGTCACTGCGGTGGCACCGTGGGACAACGCGTCGGCCACGAGCTCCTTGACCCGCTCGTACTGGGGCTCGTTGTTGATCGGTCCGAGCTTCACGCCGTCCTCGGTGCCCTCGCCGACCTTGATGGCACGGGCGTGCGCCGCCAGGCCCTCGACCACGTCGTCGTAGAGGGCCTCGGGAACGTACACACGCTTGATGGCCGAGCACACCTGGCCGTTGTTGTTGAACGCGCCGGCAAAGATCGCCGAGGCCACCGCGGCCGGGTCGGCGTCGTCGAGCACGATGGCCGGGTCGTTCCCGCCGAGCTCGAGGGTGACGCGCTTGAGATCGGGGGCCGCGGAGAGGGCCACCTTCTTGCCGGTCTCGACTGAACCGGTGAAGCTGATCTTGCGCGGCACCGGGTGCGTGGTCATGAAGGCGCCGAGGTCGTCGCCGCCGCTCACGATGTTGACCACGCCAGGAGGGAAGACATCGCGTAACAGCTCGCCGACCTTGAGCGTGGTCAGCGGTGTGTACGGCGAGGGCTTGAGCACCAAGGTGTTGCCGGCCAGGAGCGCGGGCGCGATCTTCCAGAAGGCCAGGGTCAACGGGAAGTTCCACGGCGTGATGGCGGCAACGACGCCGAGTGGCCGCCGCGCCAGCTCCACGTATGCCGAGTCGTCGTCCTGAATGATCTGGGTCGGCATGTCGAGGTTGGCGAAGTACTGGCACCAGATGGCGGAGGCGAACACCTCGATGCCGGCGTCACTGAGCGGCTTGCCCTGCTCGGCGGTGAGCACCGGGGCCAACTCGGCCGTCGAGCCCATCAGCACGTCAGCGGCCTGCAGGAGGATGGCCCGCCGAGCCGCCTCGTCCGCCTTCCAGTCGCGGGCCGCCTTGGCCGCGGCGTCAAAGGCGGCATCGAGTTGGTGGCTGGTGCACTCGGGCGCCTGGGCGAAGACCTCTCCCGTGGCGGGGTTGCGGACGCCGAACGTGTCCTCCGTCCGAGCGGCCTCTCCGGCAATGGTCATGACGAAATCGGACATGGCACTCCTCGACTGCGCTCGTGTGGAGGGCGTTCCCCGCACTTGACCGGACGTCGGCCCGGGCCAATCCTCCCACCTGCGCCGTCCCGGCTCAACGGGAGACGCGCGGGCGGCGCGGTCGGCCTGATCGACCCGATCCGGCTCAGCCGAAGAGCCGCGTGATGAACCCGTCCACCGTGTCGCCGACCCGGCGCCGCAACGCCCGGTCCGCCGGTGCGGCGGCAATGAGGCCGGCCGCCTCGTTGAGGAAGCCGAGGAGCAGGGCGGCGGCCACCTCCGGATCGCCCGGCACGACGATCCCCTCCTCCTCGGCGCGCGTGAAGACCTCGGCCAGCAGGGGGGCGCAGGCGACCGCATCGAGGGCGCGACAGGCTTCGATGCCGAGCACCGCCGGTGCATCGGCGAGGATCCGGGCCATGGTGGGATCGGCGCAGGCGTCCATGTAGGCGCGACAGCCGCGGTGCAGTTGGTCCTGCACGCCCGACCCCTTGAGCGCGGCTGCGACCACGAGGTCCACCAGCTCGCCCTCGAGTTGCTCGACCACTGCGGCGGCGACCTCGGTCTTGGAGGCGAAGTGGTGGTACAGCGCGCCTCTGGTCACGCCGGCCCGCTCGGCGATCTCCTCTCGTCCGGTGGCCGCGAACCCCTTCTCGGCGAACAGAGCCCGCGCCGCATCGAGCAGGGCCCCGCGGGTACGGGCCGACCGGGCCGCCTGGGTCTCCCGTGGCCTGCCGGCCGCTGTCGTCGTGCTCACCGACGTCGTGCCCACCTCGTCCCTTCCTCCGGCCATTTACATGCGGGCCGCACGCATGTTACCCTCCTCGGGATCGAGGAGGGGCCATGAGCACGACCGCCGGCGCCGGTGGGGGTACGACGAGAGAAGCGGACGTCTGCGTCGTCGGTGCGGGCCTGGCCGGCCTCACGGCGGCGCGGCGGCTCAGCCAGGCCGGCCGCTCCGTCGTCGTGCTCGAGGCCCGGGATCGCGTCGGAGGGCGCGTGTGGACGAAGACCAGCCGCGACGGCGTGCCGGTCGACATGGGGGCCTGCTTCGTCGGCCCGCACCACGACCGCATGCACGCACTGGCCAAGGAGATGGGTGTCGCCACGTTCAAGACGTTCGTCGACGGCGACAACGTGTTGGCCACCGGCGGGAAGGTGCGGCGCTATCGCGGCGACATCCCCCGGGTGAGCCCGGTGGCGCTCCTCAGCGCCGGCCAGGCCATCGCGCGCATGAATGCCATGGCCAAGAAGGTTCCCGTCGACGCGCCATGGGACGCGCCGAAGGCGGCCGACTGGGACGCACAGTCGGTGCGGGCCTGGCTCAGGGCGGTGCACGTGCCGACCCGGCTCGCCCGCGACCTGATTGAGGCGACAGTGCGGGCCTGCTTCGCCGCCGAGTTGTCCGAGGTCTCGCTCCTCAACTGGCTCTTCCTGGCCCGCTCGGCCGGGGGGATCGAGTCGCTCATGAACATCGCCGGCGGCTACCAGGAGGCCCAGTTCGAGGGCGGTGTGGGGCGGATCCCCGATGCCATGGCGGCCGAGCTCGGCGAGGCCGTCGTCGTGGGCACACCGGTCACGGGGGTCCAGGTCACGGGTGACCGGGTTGCCGTCACCGGCGCGGCCTGCACGGTGTCGGCCCGGCGCGTGGTCCTGGCCCTGCCGCGCTCCCTGGCGGCCGGGATCCGGTTCGACCCCGTGCTGCCGGCGGACCACGCCCTCCTGATCCACCAGGTGCCGGCCGGCACCGAGGTCAAGATGGTCGCCCTGTACGACCACCCCTTCTGGCGCGGCGACGGGGTGTCGGGGGCCACCGTAGCCACCGACGACGAGATAGAGGTCACGCTCGACACCTGCCAGCCGAACCACACCCAGGGGGTCGTGGCCGGCTACTCGGCCGGCCCCCGCGCCCGCGCCCTGGCCGCCCTCGGGGAGGCGGAACGGCGAGAGGTGTTCGTGCGCATGCTCACCAGGCGCCTCGGGCCGGCCGCGGCCTCTCCGGTCGAAGTCCTGGAACAGAACTGGGCGCAGGAGCAATGGACGCGCGGCTGCTCCATGGGCCACTTCCCCACCGGCGTGCTGACCCAGTACGGGCGCCGCCTCCGCGAGCCGGTCGGGCGGCTGCACTGGGCCGGCACCGAGACGGCGTCGACGTCGTACGGCGCCATGGACGGGGCGGTGCGCTCGGGTGAACGGGTGTGCGACGAGATTCTGGCGGCGCCGGCCTGAGCCCTACGGGGCCAGGCGGTCCGGCCGCGGTCCGGGGCCCGAGCCCACCCCCAGCTGCTCCCGGAAGAAGGCGAGCGTCTGGTCCAGGGCCGCCCGCGTCGGCGTGCCCTCCTCGTCGACGAGGTGTTCGGTCAGCACGGAATGCGCCTTCGTCGGGTGGCCGTGGGGGTTCTCCGGCGCCGAGTCGATCTCCACCGCGATGAAGGCGTCGCCCAACTCGCGGCGCAAGGTCTCGAAGCGCTCGGCGAAGCAGAACGGGTCGTTGCTGAAGCGCAGGCCGAGCAGACAGGTGCCCGCCGTGGTGCGCTCCTTCACCCGCGAGAGGTCGCCGTCGGAGATCCCAATGTCGGCCTTGAACTTCTTGGAGAGGGGGAAGGGCAAAGACGGCTGGCTGAGGACCGGCGCCAGCACGATGTCGTCGACCATCATGGCCAGCGCGAAGCCACCGGTGAAGCACATGCCGACCACCCCGACGCCCGGGCCGCCGCAGCGCTCGTGCTCGGCTGCGGCGAGCTTGCGCAACCATACGGTGATCGGACTCGTGCGCTTGAGCGCGAAGGCGGAGAATTCCCGCGAGACGCAGGCCGGCCCCATCGATCGGAGGGCGTAGCCGACCGACACCGGGCGACCCGGATCGCCGAACAGGACCGGCAGGACGGCCGTGCACCCGGCCGCCGCCACCCGGCGTCCGAACTGGGCGACCAGCGGCGTGAGGCCCGGCATCTCGCTGATCACGACCACGGCGGGGCCGTCACCGATCCGGAAGACGTCGCGCCGCTTGCCACCGGCCTCGAACGACTCCTTGGTGAAGTCCTCGAGCTCGGCCTCCCACCTGCCTGCTTCGCCGGTCGCCATGGCGGGACCGTAGCATCGGGCGTCGTGGCCGAACCGATGCGTTCCCTCGACCCGCGCCTGCCCGTCCTGGTCGGGTTGGGCGTCGCGAGCGAACCGGCGCCCGTCGTGGATCTCATGACCGACGCGGTGGCTGCGGCGGCGGCCGATGCCGGCACCCCCGGACTGCTTCGCCGCATCGACCGCATCGCCGTGCCCCAGGGCACGTGGTCGCTGACCGACCCGGCGCGTACGGTCGCCCGGCGCAGCGGGTCGCCCCACGCGTGCACGCTCCTCTGCGAGATCGGCGTCTCCCAACAGGAGGTCATCAACGATGCGCTGGTATCCGTGGCGGCCGGGCGCGCCGCCACCGTCGTCGTCGTCGGGGCCGAGGCGCGGGCGTGGGCCCGCGACGGCGGCGTCGACACCGATGACGCAGACGACCCGCCCGACGAGGTGCTCACCAGACCGCCGGACTTCGTGGCCCCGGTGGAGCAGGCCGCCGGCATCGTCCTGCCGCCCGTGCAGCAGTACGCGCTCATTGAGAACGCCCTGGCCGCCGCCCGAAAGCTCCCGCCCGACCGCCAGCGCGACGAGATCGCTGCGCTGTGGGCGCGCTTCAACGCAGTGGCGGCCGACAACCCCGAGGCGGCGTTCCCCCAACCCCGTGACGCCGTGGACATCGCCACGCCGGGGCCGCACAACCGCCCGCTGGCCTACCCCTACAACCGGTGGCATGCCAGCCAGTGGACCGTCGACCAGGCCTCGGCGCTGTTGATCTGCTCGGCCGAACGGGCGCGGGAGGCCGGCGTTCCGGCCGACCGCTGGCTCTTCCCCCATGTGGCCCTCCACTGTTCCGAGGCCGTGACCCTGACCGCCCGGCGCCGCCTGGAGGAGTGGCCGGCCATGGGGGTGCTCGGCCGTGCGGCGGCACGCCGGCTCGGCCGACCGTTGTGCGAGCTCCGCCTCGCCGAGGTCTACTCCTGCTTCCCCGCCGCCGTCCGGGTGCAGCAACACGAGCTCGGGCTCGACCCCAACGGCACCCCGACGCTCACCGGGGGCATGACCTTCGCCGGTGGGCCGTTCAACCACTTCGTCCTGCAGTCACTGCGCGTGCTCGGCGGCCACCTGCGCGACGAGCCGGCCGAACAGGGCCTGCAGACCACGGTGTCGGGCATGCTCTCCAAGCCCGGCCTGGCCGTCTGGTCGGCCACGCCGCCGGCGGGACGCGGCGAGCCTCTCGTCACCGACCTGGCGGCCGAGGCGACCGCGGCAACCGAGGTCGCGCCGGTCGTCGAGGTCCCGCCCGGCACTACGACCCCGGCCACCGTGGTGTCGTTCACGGCGACCTACGGCGGAGAGTCGGGACTCGACGCGGTGCGCACGGCCATTGTGGCCGACCTCCCCGATGGGGTCCGCACCGCCGCCACCTGCGAAGATGCTGGGACCGCCCGCCTCGCCGTCACCGAAGGCCTGATCGGGCGAGCGGTCTCGGTGAAGGACACGACATTCAGCCTGTGAACGTAACCCCCCGGCGGAGCCGGCCCCGCCTGGTCGACCCGGACCTCGCGGCCCGGGTGCCCGGACTGAGGCGGGTCGCGGGCAGTGCGGTGGCACTCGCCGTCCTGAGCGCCACGGCCATCATCGTGCAGGCCGTGGCGCTGGCCTCCGCCGTCGACCGCTCGCTGTTGCACCACGCGTCGCTCGGCGCGGTGACGCCCGCCATCGTCGTGGTCGGGCTGGCCATCCTCGCCCGCGCCCTGCTCGCTGGCGCCGGCGACCTCTCGGCGCTGCGCGCCGCCGACCGCGTCGTGTCCACCCTGCGGCGCCAGCTCCTGGAGCACGCCCTGGCGCTGGGACCGGGCTGGCTGAGCGGGGAGCGCCCCGGCGAGCTGTCGCTCACGGCCACCAGGGGGCTGCGCTCACTCCACACCTATTACGCGCGCTACCTGCCCCAGGCGGCGACCGCCGTCGTCATCCCCGTCATCCTCCTGGTCTGGGTGGCCACACGGGACTGGCTGGCGTTCGCGGTCGTCGTCGCGCTGGTGCTGGCCGTGCCAGTGACAATGTTCGCGTTCGGCCGCGAGGCGACCACGCGCTCGGAGCGCCAGTGGCGCAGGCTCGGCTCGCTCGCCGGCCGCGTCCTGCAGCTCGTCGAAGGGCTGCCCACGCTGCGTGCCTTCGGCCGCGAGGCGCAGGGGCGCCGGGAGGTCGAGGCGGCGACCGAAGGAGTGCGGTCCGCCACGATGCGCACGCTCCGTGTCGCCTTCCTGTCCGCGCTGTCCATGGACATGATCGCCGGGTTCGGGGTCGGGCTCGTCGCCATGGTGCTCGGGCTCCGCCTGCTGTGGGGCGAGCTCGACCTCCAGACCGCCTTGGCGGTCCTCCTGGTCGCGCCGGAGATCTTCATCCCCCTGCGTCGCGCCGGGGCCGAGTTCCACGCCAGCACCGAGGGGCAGGCGGCGGCGGCGCGGGTGGTCGACGTGCTCGGGACGCCGGTTCCGCGCGCAACAGACGTCGACGCAGCCGTCGCGGGCGGCCGCGTGCGACAGGCCGCCGCGGGCGGCCGCGTGCGAGAGGGCGCCCCGGGTTTGACGATCGACAGCCTCGGCGTGCGCTACGAGCACCGGGAGCGCGCCGCACTCGTGGGCGTCTCCCTACACGCCCCACCCGGGACGCGGTTGGCGCTGACGGGGCCGTCGGGGTCCGGCAAGTCGACGGTGCTGGCCGCATTGCTGCGTTTCGTCGAGCCGAGCGAGGGAGCCATGGCGTTCGACCAGCGGCCCAGCAGCGCGGAGGCCGTCGCCACGTGGCGCGCCCACTTCTCGTGGCTTCCCCAACGGCCCCACCTCTTCAACGCGACGCTGGCCGAGAACCTCCGGTTGGGCGCTCCCGGCGCGTCCGAGGAAGACCTTTACGGGGTGCTCGAGGCCGTGGGCCTCGCCGATCTGCTCGGCAACCTGCCCACCGGTCTCGCCACGGCCGTCGGCCACGACGGCCTCACCCTCAGTTCGGGGGAGCGCCAGCGCGTGGCCCTGGCGCGCGCCCTCCTGCGCCCGGCCCCCGTCCTGCTGCTCGACGAGCCCACGGCGGCGCTCGACCCCCCGACCGTGGACCGCCTCGCGCCGGCGATCGAGCCCTGGCTCGGAGGGCGCACCGTCGTGGTGGCGGCGCACGAGCCGCTCCTCCTCCCCCACTTCGACGCCGTGGTGACGCTGCCGGCGGCGGCCGACCTCCCGCTGGTGGTCTCGCCGTGACCCGGGCCCGGGGACCGCTCCGCCGCGTCCTCGCCGAGCCGGGCACGCCGTACGGGCGGCTGGCGCTGGCGGGACTGCTCGGCCTCGCGGCCGCCGCGGCGACCATCGGCCTGCTGGCCGGGTCGGGCTACGTCGTCGGCCGCGCCGCGCTGCGCCCCGGCCTGTCCGCCCTGGTCGGCATCCTGGCCGCCGTCGAGGTGCTCGCCTTCCTCCGCGGGCCGCTGCGCTACGCCGAACGCCTCGTCGGTCACGACGCCGCGCTGCGCGCGCTGACCCGCTGGCGGCTGTGGCTCTACGACCGCCTTGCCCCCCGGGTCCCCGCCGCGCTGGCGGGGTGGCGGAGCGGCGACCTGCTCGCCCGCGCCATCGACGACGTCGACGCCCTGCAGGACCTCTACCTCCGCACGCTGCTCCCGGTGGCGGTGGCGGTGGGGGCGGCCGTCATCGGCATCGTCGCGGTCGGCCTCATCCTCCCCTGGGCCGCCGTAGCCCTCGGCCTCCCCCTCCTCGTCGCCCTGACCGTGCCCGCCCTGCTCACCTGGCGCCGCGGCGGGGACGAGGAAGTGGCCGCACTCGCCGGCTCCCTTTCCGCCCAGGTTGTCGATGCGCTGGCCGGGGCGCCCGAACTGCTCGCCTTCGGCGCCGATGCACGCCTGCTGGGCGCAGTGGAGGAGCTCGGCATCCGCTCCGACGCGCTGGAGCGCCGACACGCCCGCCTCGGCACCGGGACGACACTGCTCATTCAGGTCTGCCTCGCCGTCGCGGTGACCGCCGTGCTGGCTACCGGCGTGGCCGCCGTGCACGCGCAGCACCTCGGCCAGGTCATGGTCGCCGTGCTCCCGCTGGCTGCGTTGGCCACCTTCGAGACCGTGCCGGGGGTCCCCGTGGCGGTGGCCCGCGCACTGGCGGTGCGGGCGGCGGCCCGACGCCTCTTCGCGCTCGAGGAGGTGCCGCTGCCTGTGCGCGACCCTGCCGCCCCGTCCCAGCCCACCGCCGGCGTGCCCGAGGTGGCCTTTGCCGATGCCGCCCTCCGCTACGAGCCCGGCCTCCCCCGCGCCCTCGACGGGGTGAACCTGCGGCTGCCGACCGGCGGCCGGGTGGCGGTGACGGGCTCGAGCGGCGCGGGCAAGTCGAGCCTCGTCACCGCGCTGTTGCGCTACTGGCCGCTCGAGGACGGCACGCTCTCGCTCGACGGCACGGAGGTGCAGCGGCTCCGCCAGGCCGACGCACGGGCCGTCTGCGCGCTGGCTGATCAGCGCGCTCAGATGTTCGCCGGCACCGTGCGGTCCAACCTCACCCTTGGCCGGCCCGACGCCACCGAGGCCGAGGTCACGGACGCGCTGCGCGCCGCGCGCCTCGATGCCTGGGTGGCGGGTCTGCCCCACGGGCTCGACACGCCGGTGGACGAAGACGGCGTCGCCCTGTCGGGTGGCGAGCGCCGGCGCCTGGCGGTGGCCCGCGCCCTGCTGGCGCCCGGTCCCGTCATTGTGCTCGACGAGCCCACCAGCGGCCTCGACCCCGGCTTGGCCGACGAGCTCATGGACGGCGTGTTCGCCGCCGCGGGCGCGCGGAGCATCTTGGTGATCACGCACCGGGCCGGCGAGGCGGCGCGGTGCGACGAAACGGTGACGCTCGAGGCCGGGCGGGTGGTCCCGGCTCAGCCCTGAGCGACCTTCCGCCCCCGCCCGGATAGCTCGCTCGGGTGGGCCGGCGGCGGGCATCCCGTTGTCCCGCCATTGTCCCGCCATTGTCCCTGGGTTGCGTGAACGACCCACGAGATGCGCCCGCCGGGGGGTCCTGGTCGGTCCCGGCTGAGGCCGGCAGCAACGCGCCAGACCAGGCGCGACAGGCCGGGAAGCGGTGGATCGGTGCGTCTTTCGGTGTGGGGCGCAAGTCTCACGCGGTCGCCGGATTCCTCATAGGGACAGGAAGGTGGATTCCAGTGACGACAACTTTTTCGGCAGCGGCGAACGGAGTGGGCCATGCGGGAGGTGGCCATGCGGGAGGTGGCCATGCGGGAGGTGGCCATGCGGGAGGTGGTCATGCGGGAGGTGGTCGCGACCTTGCGCTGCCCCATGACTCCAGCCGGGAACAGGGTGCGCTCGACCTCGCTGCCGTCATCGCGCCCGAGGAACCGGCCCGCGACGGACGCGTGGCCCGGGGACAGCGGACCCGGCGCACCGTCGCCGAGGCCCTGATGGAGGTGCTCCGCGCCGGCGACCCCGATCCCACGGCGAAGGCGGTGGCCTGGCGGGCCGGCGTGTCGCTCCGCCTCGTGTTCCACCACTTCGCCGACATGGACGATCTGTACCAGTTCGTTGCCGCCCTGCAGCTCCGCCGCCAGTGGGCCGACCTGCCGCAACTATCAGCAACGCTCTCGCTGCCGACCCGGATCGAACGGACCGTCGCGCACCGGGCCGCACACTTCGAGGCGATCTCCCCGGTCCGGCGTGCCCTTGTCTGTCGGGCACCCACCTCTCCCGCCGTGCGCCAGGCGATCGACGCCGCCGACACCCTGTTGCTCGAGGACCTGAAGGCCACGTTCGCCCCCGAGCTGAGAGAGCTGCCGGCGAGCACCCGAGCCGATCATGTCGGCGCGATGGACACCTGCACGTCGTGGGAGGCCTGGGAACGCCTGCGCACGGCCTCGGGCATCCCGGTCCGTGGGGCCCGCCGGGTGATGTCCCTCATGCTGACGGCGCTCTGCCCCGACGCCGAGGACGGCGGACCTCTTCGTGCAGCCGTCGGCCCGACGCCGACCATCTCCTAGTCAGTCAGTCGTCGCCCAACTCCCCCGCGCGCCGGCGAACCTCGGCCAGACGCGGCGCCGGGTACCCGAGCTTGCCCGGACGCCAGCCGACGGCGATCTTCTGCGGAGCCGGTCCGTCCTCGCTCCAGAGGTGGCAGGTGTTGGCCATGAAGCTGAAGCCGCCTTCGCGCATCGGGTGCTGGCCCTCCCCCTTCTCGACCTGCCAGGCGCCCGACGAGGTGACCCCCTGCACGACGACGGGCCCGATGGCCCGGGCGAGGAACTCCAGATGGCTGCAGCCGCGCTCCCGACCGAAGCGCTCCTGGACCGCGCTGGAGTAGCCGCGTGCCACCGACAGGCCGATCAGGTCGCGGAAGCTCGCCTCGATGTCCGTGCACTCGGCGTGGGGAAAGGTCTGCATGTCGGCCGCCGCGTCGACGATGGTCATGTCGGCGCGGCGGATCACCAGCCCGAGGTCCATGAAGTGTAGATCGCGCGGTCCGTAGTCGCCCCCGGCCCAGGGCCGCTCGTCGTGCAGCGTCCCCACCACGGCGAAGTAGTCGTCGCGCTGGAACACCTCCATGGTGATCGTCCGGCGGTGGACGGGATCCTCCACGGAGCCCGGAGGCGGCCGGAGCGCGGCGAGCGTGGGTGGGTCCTCAGGCACGCGATGATTGTGGCGCTTAGCGGTCACGGGGCGCCAACGCGACCTCGTTGAAGCCGTGCAGGATCGGCGCGTCGCGGTTCCACCCGATGCGGGTCACCGAAGCCGTGCGGAGATGCAGCCGCCAGTACAGGTCCACGGTCCCCAACGCCCAGGCCACCGCGGCCTTGATCGGGCTGACGTGACTGACCACGACCACGTCAGCGTCGGCCCTCCGGGCACCGGCGCCGTCCGCGGCGAACAGCTCCTCGCAGGCGGTGGCGATGCGCCGGTCCACCTCCGCCAAGGTCTCGCCGCCCTCGGGGCGGAAGTCACGGTCGACCTGCCACCGCTGCCACACCTCGGCCGGGATGCCGCCCAGCGGCTGGCACTCGAACTCGCCGTAGTCGACCTCGATCCACCGCTCGTCCACCGTGGTGGGCGGGCCCAAGGCCAGCAACTCGGCCGTGTCGAGAGCCCGGCGGAGCGGGCTCGAACGCACCTCGGCCACCGGCCCGTGCACCAGGGCGCGCGCTCCCTGCGCCTGAGAGCGACCGGTGTCGGTGAGCTCGACGTCGGTGCGTCCCAATAGCAGCCCCTGCGCGTTGGCCACCGACTCGCCGTGGCGCACGAGGATCAGCATTGCCGTGACAAGGGGTCAGGCGGGAACGAGGATGCGGCCGCACTGCTCGCAGGTCGCCACCTCACCGGGCGGGAGGGCGCGGATCTTCTCGACCTCGACCGAGGACAGCTCGAGATGGCAGCCGTCGCAGTGACTGCCCACCAGGCGCGCCGCACCCGTGCCCTTGAGGCGGCCCCGCAGCGCCTCGTAGCGGTCGGCGAGCGCGGTCGGCAGGAGCGACGCCTCGGCCGCCCGGGCACCGACCGCCTCGCCCAGCGCGGCATCGATCTCCGCCTGGCCCTCGGCCACAAGACGACGGAGCTCTTCGGCCTGGGCTTCCAGTGGGACAACCCGCTCGTGCAGCCCGGCCAGCTCGGCGTCAACGGGGTCCTGGTCGAGCATGGCCACCAGCTCGAGCTCCTCGAGCTCCGCCCGGCGGTCGGTCAAGTGCCGCACTTCTTCGTTCATGGCCTGCAGATCGCGGCCCGAGGAGCTGGTGGCGGCGTACATCCGCTTTTCGATGACGCTGCGACGCTCGCTGATGCCGGCGATCTGCTCCTCCAGCTCCTTCTGGGTGGCGGTCAGCACGGCACGGCGCGCCTCGGCATCGGCCCGCTCGGCCTGGAGCGCGGCCAGCTGCCCCTCCACCGCGGCGAGGCCCGACGATTCGACGAGCACAGCACGCCGGTGCTCGAGCTGCATGATGGAGGTGTCGAGATCCTGGACGGCGAGCAGCCGCGCAAGGTCGTCGGTCACGCCATCGCCTCGTAGGCGGTCCGGGCCAAGGGCAGGGCATCGAGCAGCCCTGGATCGGCCAAGGCCAGCGCCTCCTCCCAACTGCACCAGCGTGCATCGGGGCTCTCGTCCGGCGGGGGCATCGGGTCCGCATCGGCGCCCAGCAGGAGGTAGCGCAGGTCGAGATGCGTGTGCGCGTGGGCCGCTTCGTGGACATCGAGATGGATCAGTATCGGGCCGGTGGCGGGATGCCGGACCGCGAGGCCCAGTTCTTCGGTGGCCTCACGTAGTCCCGCCTCGTCGGGGCTCTCGCCGGCGTCGATGTGGCCGCCGGGCTGCATCCAGATGCCGAGCCGCTTGTGCCGGTGCAGCACGGTGCCGCGTCGGCCGACGACGATGCCCGACGCGGTCACGTGGGTCGGACCGGCGTGCTCGTCGCACGGCGCGGAAAGCAGGCCCAGCTCGGACAGGAAACGCTCCCGGGCCACCACTTCACGTGGCGACGCCGGCTGGTGGCCTTCCACCAGGATTCGCAGGTCCTCCGAAGAGGCGCCCACCGCCGGACTCCCCATGACCCGAATCCCTAGCACAGCTCGCCGGTCAGCACCGTGGTGGCGTGCCCCGCGATACCCACCCGGTCCCCGTCGGGGCGCACGTAGAGCGTCGCACCGCGCCGGGAGAGCTGGTGGGCCACGAGGTTGTCACGCCCCAGCTCGGCCGCCCAGTAAGGTCCCGCCGAACACTGCGCCGACCCCGTGGCGGGATCTTCGTCGATGCCCACGTTGGGCCCGAAGACGCGCAAGACGTAGTCGGCACCGGAACCCGGCGACGCGGCGGCGGTCAGGAGGAGTGCCTTGGCCCCGGTGGCGGCGATGGCGGTCAGGTCGGGCTCGTAGGCGCGGACCGCCCCGGCCGAGGAGAGCACCACGAAGGTGAAGAAATCGGTGTGCCCGCTGGCCACGACCTGCCCCGGCCACTGCTCCCGCAGAGAGGCGGGCAGTGGCGCGGGGGTCACGGGGTCGGCCGGGAAGTCGAGCTCGATGGTGTCGCCGGCGAAGGCGGCGCGCAACGGGCCGCTGCGGGTGTGAAATGTCAGCGGCGCCGAGCCGTCGACGGTACCCCCCTCACGCAGGGCGTGCGCAGAAGCCAGCGTGGCGTGGCCGCACAGGTCGATCTCGACGGCCGGCGAGAACCAGCGCAGGCCGAAGGCGGCCGGGTCGCCGGTGGGTACGAGATATGCCGTCTCGGCGATGCCCAGCTCGAAGGCGATCGACTGCATGCGCCCGTCGTCCAACGGCTCGTCGAGGAGACAGACGGCCGCCGGGTTGCCGCCAAAAGCAACGTCGCTGAAGGCGTCGACCCAGGCGATCGGGATCTTCATGGTGCCCACGATGCTAAGCGGGTCAGCGCATCGTCGAGAACGCGTGCACGCTTGCAAAAGGCCCAGCGGACGAGCGTCCGGCCGGCGTCGGGGTCCGCGGCGTCGTAGAAGACCGAGCTCGGGATGGCCACGACCCCGCACTGTCCGGGGAGCGCAAGGCAGAACTCGTGGGCGCTCAGGCCCGGGGCGACCGGAGCGATGTCGGTCGTGGCGAAATACGTGGCCGCGGGCCGGTACACCTCGTAGCCCAGAGCATCCAAGCCGTCACACAGCTGGTCGCGCCGGGCGCCGAGCTCGGTGGCCAGGCGCCCCAGGGCCTCGGGGGGAACCCCAGGCCCCGGGCGATGGCCAGCTGGAACGCGGCCGGGCTCGTGTAGGTCAGGAACTGCTTGGCCGCGCGCACCGCGGCCACCAGCGGCGCGGCACCGCTCACCCACCCCACCTTCCACCCCGTGAAGGAGAACGTCTTTCCACCCGAGGAGATCGTGAGGGTGCGGTCGCCCATACCGGGAAGGGTGGCCAGTGGGACGTGCGACCCGTCGAACACCAGGTGCTCGTAGACCTCGTCGGTCACCGCCACGAGGTCGTGGTCGGCACAGAGGGCGGCGACCTGCGCCAGCTCTTCGGGCGCGAAGACCTTGCCCGTCGGGTTGTGCGGCGAGTTGAGGAGCACGAGCCGGGTCCGGGGGCCGACGGCGGCGGCGAGCTCGTCCGGATCGAAGCCCCAGTCGGGCGGGCGCAGGCGCACCAGCCGCGGCGCCGCGCCGGCCATGGAGCAGCAGGCCGCATAGGAGTCGTACGACGGCTCGAACATGATGACCTCGTCACCGGGCTCGCACAGGGCCAGCAGGGTGGCCGCGATGGCCTCCGTCGCGCCGACCGTCACCAGAACTTCGGTCTCGGGATGGAGGTCGAGCCCGTACCAGGCCCGCTGGTGGGCCGCCACGGCGTGGCGCAGCTCCGGCATCCCCGCGCTCGGCGGGTACTGGTTGTGCCCCTGGCGGATGGCCGCCACCGCGGCCTCGCGCAGCTCGTCCGGGCCGTCGGTGTCGGGGAAGCCCTGGCCGAGATTGACCGACCCAGTGGCCGTGGCCAACTCGGACATGGTGGCGAAGATGGTCGTGGTGAAGGGCTGCAGGCGGCGGGCCAGATGCGCCTCCCCCGCTCCCACCGTGACGATCGTACCAATGGAGGTGTCGCTCGCCTATCGTCTGGCCGGACCGTGCTCAGCATCGCCAACTACAACATGCACTGCGGGATGGACGGGTGGGGCCGGCGTTACGACTATCTCGGCTCGATCGCCGCACTCGGGGCCGACGTCGTCGTGCTCGAGGAGACGTGGACGGCCGTGGGGGACGACCGTGGCGGGCAGGCGGCCGAGGCGGCGCGCCATCTCGGCTACCAGGTGGTGGCGCAGGACCTCGGCGAGGGGCGCCGCATTCAGCCCCAGCCGGACGCAGGCGACAGCTGGATCGCCTCGCCGACCTGGCGCGAGGGCAACCGGGCGCTCTACATGGACGGAGTCCGACCCCTGCGACACGGCGTCACGTCCCTGGCGCGCTGGCAGGAGGCCGAGCCCGGTCGCATGGGGATCGCCGTCCTGGTCCGGCCCGAGCTCCCGATTGAGGCCAGTCGCGTCCTGCACCTGCACGTCCTGCGGGCCGATCGTCTCCGGCGCGCCGCCATCGTGGTCGACCTGACGGTCGACGGTCGGCCCATCTCCGTCGCCGGCACCCACATGTCACACCTCCTGTACGGCTCGCCGCGCAACTTCGCCGAGCTGCGGCGCCGGCTGCGGGTCGAGGCCCGGCCCGACGCGGTGCTGTCGGGGGACATGAACGCCTGGGGGCCGCTGGTCCAGCTGTTCATGCCCGGCTGGCGGCGCGCCGTGAAGGGACCGAGCTGGCCGACGTGGCGCCCTCACAGCCAGATCGACCACATCATGGTACGCGGTGCGCTGCGTCCCGTCGACGCCCGGGTGTTCCCCCACGCCGGTTCGGACCACCGTCCGGTGCGGGTCGAACTGGAGGTCGGCGCACCCTAGGACCGTGGACATCACGTGCCTCCCGGCTCAAGAGGACGACCGTGGCCCGCCCGTCAACGCGCTCACCGCCTCGTCGACGCTCGGATAGAAGTGGCTCTCACCGACGCGCTGCGCCAGACCGCTGCGCTGCAGGATCTCGCGCACGTGGTCCCCGGCGCGCGCCACGCCGAACGCCACGTGCTGGCGCTCGCACGTCGCCAGCACGTGGCCCAGTGCCCGCGACCCGGTGAAGTCCACGTCGGACATCCCGATCGTGTCGAGGACGAGGACCCGCGTCCCCGGGGCGCGGGCCAGTGCGCCGACGACCTCGTCGAGGAAGTGGGTGGCGTTGGCGTACCAGAGCGGCGTGGCGAACAGGAGGACGAGGACGCCCGGGAGCTCTGCCGCGGGGAACTCCGGTGACAGAGGCGCCCAGCTGGTGGTTCCCGCGATGCGTCCGAGCACGTGCACGCCCGGGCGGGCGCTCAACCGGATGCGGTCGAGAATGGCGAGGCCGACGGCGACGCCGATCCCCTGCTCCACGCCGACGAGCGCCACGGTGAGGAGCGTGACCGCGGCGAGCGCGAACTCCCAGAGATTGAAGCGGGCGATGGAGACCAGATCGCGCACCCGGAACAGCCGCAAGGCGACGAAGATCAAGATGGCGGCCAGGGTGGCCAGCGGCACATCCCTGAACACGTCTGCGAAGGGAATGAGGAGGAGGATCACCGCAGCCGCCCCGAGGGCGCCCGCCTGGGTCCGCCCCCCGGCAGCGACGACGGTGCCGGTGTTCGGCGGGCTGGCGTCGACGGGGAACGACCCAACCAGGCCGGCCACCACACTGCCGGCGCCGACTCCGAGGAAGTCGCGTCCCGCATCCACCCGGTAGCGACCCTGCTCGGCGAACGCGCTGGTCGTGGCCGCCGTCTGGATCACGACCACCAGGGAGACCACGGCGGCCAGCGGCGCCAGGCTCCGCAGCGTCGACCATGACAGGCCGGTCAGCCCGAGATGGGGCGCGCCGGTCTCGACCGGGCCCAGCACGTTCACGCCGTGGGCCTGCAGGCCGAGGGCGCCGACCAGCACGATGGAACCGACCAGACCGATCAGCCCGGCCGGGATACGACGGTCCACCCGCGCGCAGCCGATCACGATGGCCAGGACCGCGACACCGATTCCGAGCGACCACCCGTTGACCTCGCTCAGGTGGGTCAGCACGTAGCCGACGCGGTGCTGGTTGGTGCCCGCGACCGGCGGGAGCCCGAAGAATTCGGGCAGCTGATGGGCGATGATGATGAGGCCGACACCGGACAGGAATCCGGTGATGATCGGAGTCGAGAGGAACTCGGCGAGCCACCCCAGACGGAGGATGCTGACGAGCATCACCATGAGCCCGACCATGACGGCAAGGATCCCTACGAGTTCGACGTAGTGCGCGGACCCGGCGAGGGCGAGCGCGGAGACGCCGGCGGCGAACAGGGGTGCGATCGTCGAGTCCGCCCCTACCGACATCCGCCTGCTGGCCCCGAAAGCCGCGAAGAGCAGCGTCCCGGCCACAAAGGCGTAGAAGCCGGTGATCGGGGGCATGTCGGCCAGCCGCGAGGTCGCCAGCTGCTGCGGCACGGCGATGCCCACGAGGGTGAGACCGGCGACGAGGTCCGCCCTGGCCCAGGAACGCTGGTAGCCGTGCAGCGACGCGAAGGCCTGCGGTCGTCGCATGGCGCCATCATCGCCTACCGGCGTGTCCGCCAGATTGACCTTATTGAATAGTCTCGGGCCTGAGGGACGAGGACCTTGCGCCGACGCCCGTGTCCGCCGCCCCAAGGAGGCCACTACAGATGAGCGACTACCCGTACGCCGACCGCTTCGCCATCAACCGCGTGCTCCCGGCCGAGGGCATGGGCCGGGAGGAGGTGCTGGCCGAGCTCCGCACCATGGCGACGGAGGAGGACGCCTTCTGGGAGACCGGGAAGTGCTCAGGCACGATGTACTGCGGCGACCACGACCACTACCACTTCATGAACGAGGCGTTCGGCCTGTTCGCCCACGTGAACGTCTTGCAACGCGACATGTGCCCCAGCGCGACGAAGTTCGAGGCGGAGATCATCGCCATGACGCTCGACCTGCACGCCGGCGACGCCGCGCTGGCCGCCGGCGACGATCCGTGCGGACTGGTGACCACAGGCGGGACCGGCAGCATCCTGCACGCGATCCTGGCCTACCGCGAGCACGCCGCCCAGACGCGCGGCGTGACGAAGCCCAACGTGATCAAGCCCGAGACGGCCCATCCCGCCTTCGACAAGGCGTGTCATCTCTTCGGCGTCGAGCTGCGACGGGCGCCGATCGACCCCATCACGACCCAGGTCGACGTGGACTGGGTCCGCGACCACGTCGACGACCAGACCGTCGCCCTGATCGGATCCGCGTGCAACTACGGCTACGGCACGGTCGACCCGATCGGCGACCTGTCCGACCTCGCCCTCGAACGCGGCATCGGGCTCCATGTCGATGCCTGTCTGGGCGGGTTCATCCTGCCGTTCGGCCGCGAGCTGGGGTACGACATCCCCGCGTTCGACTACACGGTACCGGGAGTGACCTCCATGTCGGCCGACACGCACAAGTACGGGTACGCCTTCAAGGGCTCGTCGGTCCTCAGCTTCCGCTCCAAGACACTCCGCAACGCGCAGTACTTCTACCTGACGGACTGGAGCGGGGGGAAGTACACCTCGCCCGGCATGGAGGGCTCGCGGTCGGGCGGGCTGATCGCGGCCACCTGGGCTGCCATGGTGCAGCTCGGGCACTCCGGCTACCTGGGGTACGCGCGGCAGATCTTCGAGACGTCGGCCGCGATGCAAAAGGCGGTGACGTCGCACCCCGAGCTTCGCCTGGTCGGCCGGCCGACGTTCCTCTTCTCCTTCACCTCCGACGACTTCGACATCTACCACGTGAACGACTTCATGCGAACGAGGGGCTGGCGCTTCAACGGTCAGCAGTACCCCAACGCCCTGCACATGGCGGTGACGAGACCTCAGACCCAGCCCCAGGTGGTGCCCGAGTTCGCCGAGGACCTGGCCGACGCGGTGGCCTACGCCAAGGAGCACGCGGACGAAGCACCCCGCTCCGGGGCCATCTACGGAGGGGTGGCGGGCGGCATGACCGAGGAGGCGGACGCATTCATCCGCGCCGTCATGGCCGACATGCTCGACGGGCAGTCCACCATTCCACCCTCGTGACCGCGGCGGCGGGCTCATGTCCGGCGGCCCTGGTCGACGGGTGTGTGGCCGCCCACGCTGCGCTGCTGGCGGACCTCACCGACCTCAGCGACGCGGTTGCCCGCGGCCCGAGCCGGCTACCCGGCTGGAGCGTCGGCCACGTGCTGACCCACCTCGCCCGCAACGCCGACAGCGTGGTGTGGCGGTTGGAAGGCGCCGCACGGGGCGAACTGCGTGACCAGTATCCCGGTGGTCTCGAGCAGCGCACGGCTGACATCGAGGCCGGTGCCGGCCGCCCGGCGTCCGAGCTGGTCCTCGACGTGCGCCACACCGCGGACGCCGTCGAGCGCGTCGTGGCCGACCTCCCGGCCGCGGCATGGGACGCCCCCTCGCGGACGTCGAGGGGTGTCGTGGAGAGCTCTCGTGACGCGGTGCTGTCGCGTTGGCGCGAGGTGGTGGTCCATCACGGCGACCTCGGCCTGGCCGCGGTGCCCTTCCCGCCCACGTTGGTCGATACCTGGTTGCCGCGCGAGCTGCTGCGGTTGGCGGAGCGAACCGACCCGGCCGACCTGCTGGCCTGGATCATCGGCCGGGGGGACCCGCCCGTGCTGGCACCCTGGTAGCACGTCTTCCCGCACCCCCTGCTACGTGGAGACGAAGGCGTTGCCCGACCGGTCCACGGCTACGCAGTAGGAGACAGTGGGACACGAGATGCTCGTGAGCGCGTGGCCGTTGTCGATGAGGGTGCCGGCGCTCCACGTGGTGCCGTTCCATCCAAAGACCCGCCCGATGGAGTCCACCGCCCGGCAGAATGTCGTCGTCGGACACGAGACGGCGGTCAGACCCGACGCGTCGGTGCCGCGGAGGGGCGGCTCGGTGGCGATCGACACCGGAGCGGAGAAACTGGCGCCGTTCCAGGTCAGGACCGCGCCATTGCTGTCGACGAGGACGCAGAAGCTGGTCGAGGCGCAGGACACGGAGTTGAGCTGGCCCTGGGTGTCGACGTCGCTCGGTTGGGTCCAGGACTGGCCGTTGAAGACCGAGGGTCCTCCCTCCGCGGCGACACAGAAGGACGGGGACACGCACGAGATCTGGTTGGCGGCGCCCCAGGCGCCCAGGTTGCTCGACCAGCCACTTCCGTCGTAGTCGAACGAGTTCCCTTCGCCGTCGACCGTGATGCAGAAGCTGGGCCCGGTGCAGTCGATTGCGGTGATGCCCTGGGCGGCCGGGATGGTTGCCGCTGCCCCCCACGCGGCTCCGTTGAAGAGCGCGACCTGGTTCATGTTCGGTGCGGCGGCACAGAAGCCGGCACCGGCGCACGAGAGGTAGGCCACGCCCTGCGGCGACGGGGACGGCACCGGCGGTCCCAGGGCGGTGACCTTGGCCAAGAACAGCCGATAGGTCTGTCCGGCGGTCGACCCCATGACACACGTGGAGGGCACGGGACACGAGACGACCGAGAGGTCTGCGTTGGCCGCAATCGGGATCGCCTTGGACCACGTGCCGGCCGGTCCCACCGTGGTGGTCGTGGTGGCGCGGGTGGTGCTGGTCGTCGGAGCGCTCGACGACCCGCTCTGACTGCATCCGGCGGCGAGGAGTGCCAGCGCGACGACGGCGAGCGCCGCCGTGAACGGTCCCGCCCGTCTCGGCACTACGTGCGGGCCGGGAGGCCGTTCGCCTCGAGGGCCCGGTGGCGCGACCAGGTATCGAGCACGATCAGGGTCTTGGTACCCGTCACGCGGCCGCGCCGGCGCAGCTGCTCGATCACCTGACCGAGGCGCTCGACGTCCGGCACCTGGAGCCACACGAGAGCATCCGGGTCGCCGGCGGTAGTGAACACGGCCTGCACCTCGGAGAGCTGCATCGCCGTCTCCTTGATCTCCTGCAGGTCGGCCGTACCGGCGAAACGCACTTCAGTGAAGGCCTGGATCGGACGTCCGGCCTTGCGGTGGTCGACGACGACCGTGTACCCGGCGATCACCCCGGTGCGCTCGAGGCGCTCGATGCGCCGGGTCACGGCCGAGGCGGACAGCGAAACCTGTTCACCGATGTCGGCCATCGTCCGACGCGCGTTTTGCGACAGCAATTCGATGATGTGGTGATCGATCGGATCCAGGTCCTCAGTTCCCATGGTCAGAATCCTAACGATGCGGGGTTGTGCTGCACGATCAGTGCACAGGAGGGCCCAAGAGTTGCTGCTCCGTTGCGTGGAAGGGCAGTGGAGGGCTCAGGTTCGCGCCGGGGCACGGCCACGGCGTCGCGGTCCCGCGATGAGATGGGCCGCCCGGTCACCGGTTGGCCTCCCGGGTTGAGCCAACGTGGCACTTCGGCGATGACCTGATCCTCGGAGCCGGACGGCACGAAGACCGGGACGTCGACGGCATCGCCGCGCCGACTGAGCTCGATGGCCACCCGGCCGGTGCCGCACCCCGCATGGAGAACCGACCCGGCGCCGTACGAGTCGACCAGCGCAGCGCCGTGCATGTCCGTGCCGGTTGATGCCAGGTCCTCCAAACGCCGGTCGTCTGCCGCGCCGCGGGGAACGGCACTCTCCTGCCACCGATCACACATGCGCGCCTATTGGGTGCCGGAGCCGCCCCCGGGGAGGGTGCCGATGGTCGCGCCGGCCGGGAGGGTGAACAGGCTGGCGGGCGGCTTGGCGGAGAACTTGGTCAACCGGAAGTAGTCCGACGACGACGAGCCGGAGTACGACAGGATGCCCTGTTTCGTGACGCAGTACTTGCCACCCTTGCCGTGCACGGTGACCGCGACGCACGTCGAGGGCTGTCCGGCGAAGCTGGTGGAGGAAGAGGACACCGTGATTCCGAGGAGCTTCGAGACGAGGCCCTCCTTGGCCTCGGCCAGGGCGCCGAGCGCCACCGTCGGGCTGAAGATGTCCTGCAGACCGAGGAGCGGGTTGGCGCCCTTCTCCGAGAGGCACTGTTCTGGGCCGTTCGACGTCGTGGTCGTGGTCGACGGTGCGCCCGAGTTCCCCGAGTTGGAGGTGGTGCCCGAGTTGGACGTGGTGCCCGTGTTCCCCGAGTTGGACGTGGTGCCCGTGTTCCCCGAGTTGGACGTGGTGCCCGTGTTCCCCGAGTTGGACGTGGTGCCCGTGTTCGCCGAGCAGTAGTAGGTCGTCTTCCCGTTGTTGATGATGCTGCTGTCCGACGACGAGAAGTGCGACTTCGGAGGTGCCTGGGCGATGGTCACGGTCGACTTCTGCCCATTGGTGACCGACGTGTACTGCGCGTAGTACGTCAATTTCTTGGCGTGGTTGATGGTGTTCGTCAGCGCCTTCAGATCGGGCGTCGAGATCGCCTTGCCCGAGGCCGGCAACGCCGGCCACACGAGCAGCGCCCCGAGACCGAAGGCGACGACCGTGGTGACGATGCGCGTTCGCATGCCCGAACGGTAGCCCGTTGCCTGCCACGGGGGGTGCACAGACGCCGGGCCCGGTCGGTGCCGCCCCGAGGCCTCGGTAGGGTGGCACGTTGTGTGCCTCCTGGTCGTCGCGTCGCGGGTCGTGACCCGGGAGCCGCTGATCGTGGGAGCCAACCGCGACGAGGTCCTCGAGCGGCCGTCGACCGCGGTCACCGTGCTGGACGAGGGCCCGCCCCGGATTGTGGGTGGGCGGGACGAACTCGCCCTGGGCACATGGCTGGCCGTCAACGAGCACGGTGTGTGCGCCGGGCTCACCAACGAGCCGCTGGGCGAGGCCAAGGACCCGTCCAAACGGTCCCGGGGCGAACTGCCTCTGCGGCTCGCCCGCCACGCCACCGCCTCGGAGGCCGTCGGGGCGCTCCTGGCGGAGTGCCACCCGGCCGACTACAACGGCTCGTGGCTGCTCGTCGGGGACCGCGCGTCGCTCTTCTTCGTCGACTTCACAGGCTCGGACAGCGGCACCGCGGTCGCCCTGCCGCCGGGGATCCACGTACTGGAGAACCGGGCACTCGCCGAGCCTTCGGCGAAAGTCGACCTGGCGCGGGCGGCGCTCGACGTCCCGCCGCGCGGTGACGAGGTGGCGGGTGCCTTCCGCCGCGTCCTGGCCGACCACCGCAATCCCGAGAGCGAGGAGCGGCCGAACGCGGCCAACTGCGTCCACCTCGAGACGTTCGGGACACGGTCATCGTGCATCGTGCGGGTTCCCTCCGGGAGCGCTCCGCCCCGCATGTGGGTCGCCGACGGCCCCCCGTGCACGACGGACTATGAGGACGTCAGCGGTCTCTGGCTGCTCCCTCCCGGCGAGCGATAGCGGGAGCGCCGGTTCAGTCGCGGACGAGGGGCTTGTAGCGGAGACGGTGGGGTTGATCCGCGTCGACGCCGAGGCGCTTGTGGCGGTCCGCCTCGTAATCGCTGAAGTTCCCCTCCCACCAACGGGCTTCGGACTCCCCCTCGAAGGCGAGCACGTGGGTGGCGATGCGGTCGAGGAACCAACGGTCGTGGCTGATCACGACGGCGCACCCCGGGAAGGCCAGCAGTGCGTCCTCGAGCGCCCGCAGCGTGTCCACGTCGAGATCGTTTGTCGGCTCGTCGAGGAGGAGGACGTTGCCACCGCTGCTGAGCACCTTGGCCAACAGCACCCGGTTTCGCTCACCTCCCGAGAGCTGGCCCACCTTCTTCTGCTGGTCACTACCCCTGAAGCCGAAGCCCGCCACATAGGCGCGGCCGTGCAGCTCGCGCCCGCCGACGACCAGGCGATCCACTCCGCCGGTGATCTCCTCGTAGACCGTGGCGTCCGGTGACAGAGACTCGCGCGACTGGTCCACGTAGGCCAGCTGGACCGATGCACCGACCGTGACGCTGCCTGCATCGGGCCGTTCCTCGCCGACGATCATCCTGAAGAGGGTCGTCTTACCGGCGCCGTTGGGCCCGATCACGCCGACGATCCCACCCGGAGGAAGGGTGAACGACAGGCCGTCCATCAGGAGGCGGTCGCCGAAGGCCTTCACGACAGCGGCGGCCTCCACGACCCGGTCCCCCAGGCGCGGACCGGGGGGGATCGACAGCTCGACCCGCTCGGGGCGGCGGTCGGTGGATTCGGCCTCCGTCACGAGCTCGTTGTAGGCGGTGATGCGCGCCTTTCCCTTGCTCTGCCGGGCGCGCGGCGACATGCGGATCCACTCGAGCTCGCGTTGCAGCGACGCCTGCCGGGAACGGTCGGCCTTCTCCTCGGCCGCGAGGCGTGCCTGCTTCTGCTCGAGCCAAGAGGAGTAGTTGCCCTCCCAGGGGATGCCCGCACCGCGATCGAGCTCGAGGATCCAGCCGGCGACGTTGTCGAGGAAGTAGCGGTCGTGGGTCACGGCGACGACGGTGCCCGGGTACACCTGGAGCGTCCGCTCGAGCCAGGCCACGGACTCGGCATCGAGATGGTTGGTGGGCTCGTCCAGGAGGAGCAGGTCGGGCTTGGACAGGAGCAACCGGCACAGCGCGACCCGCCGTCGTTCACCTCCCGAGAGCGTGCGGACGTCGGCGTCACCCGGTGGGAGCCGGAGCGCGTCCATGGCGATCTCGAAGGTGCGGTCGAGCTCCCAGGCGCCGGCGGCATCGATCTTGGCCTGGAGGTCGGCCTGCTCGGCCAGCAAAGCGTCAATGTCCGCGTCGGGGTCGCCGAAGGCGGCGCACACCTCGTTGTACCGGTCGACCAACCGCTTGGCCTCTCCCACGCCCTCGGCCACGTTCCCGGCGACGTCCTTGGATTCGTCGAGTTGGGGCTCCTGCGACAGGTGGCCCACCGTGGACCCCGGGGTCAGCCGGGCCTCACCCGAGAACCCGTCGTCCTCGCCCGCCATGATCCGCAGCAGCGACGACTTGCCCGAGCCGTTGGAGCCGATTACACCGATTTTCGCCCCCGGATAGAAGGAGAGGTTGATGCCCTTGAGCACCTCACGATCGGGCGGGTAGAAGCGCGTGAGACCACGCATGGTGTAGATGAACTGGGGAGCCACGGCGACCAGTGTGCCCGATGCGGACCGTGTCGCCGTGCCGCCGCACCCGTCAGTGCCGGGTGGACCAGCGAATCCGGCTCAGCCTGCCGTCGCTGACCATCCCGGTGTCGGCGAACCAGCGGGCGGAGGCCTCGAGCGCCTCGACCGCGGGTCGAGGCGCATACCCCAGCTCCTGCCGTGCTCGGCTGATGTCGAAGGACATCTGGGAGGTCGACATCCTTGCGGCCTCCAGCGGCACCGAGGGGTGCCGGCGCAGCAGCCGGCCCTCAATCAGCTCCGAGACGGCGGCGACGGCGAGTGCCAGGGTTTTGGGCACCTGGCCATGCGGTGCCGGCAGTCCCGTGATGGAGGCGAGCTCGGAAAGCACTTCCTGCAGGGTCAGGTTCTCCCCACCGAGGATGTAGCTCCGCCCGGTGCGCCCGTTCTCCAGGGCCAGGACCTGCCCCGCGGCCACGTCGTCGACGTGGGCCACGTTCAACACGGTGTCCACGTAGGCCGGCATGCGGCCGTTCAGGAAGTCGAGGACGAGCTTGCCGGTCGGCGTGGGGGCGCGATCCCCTGGGCCGACGGGGAAGGTCGGCAGCACCAGCGAGGCCGGCAGGCCCTCGGCAATGGCGCGCAGCACCTCGTGCTCCGCGACGTACTTGGACCGCTTGTAGGAGCCGTAGAGATGACGGACATCGGGGAAGGAGCGCTCGTCGGCCGAGTTGGAGCCCGAGACGTGCTCGAGTCCGAGGGTGCCCACCGTGCTCGTGTACACGAGCCGCTCGACGCCTGCCTCATCGGCGGCCCCGAGGACGTTCCTCGTGCCCTCGACGTTGACCGCGTAGAAGGCCTCGGGATCGCGGGCCCAGAACCGGTACAACGCCGCCACGTGGAAGACGGCCCGGCAGCCGTTGACCGCACTCTGCACACCCTCGCGGCTGCGCAGATCACCCACCACCTCCTTGACGTCGAGCCCTTCGAGGTTCGTGGCGTCGGCGCCCGGCTCCACCAGTGCGATGACCTCCTGCTCGCGCGCCACGAGCTGGCGGGTCACCGCAGAGCCGATGAACCCGCTGGCTCCCGTCACGAGAACCCGGTCTCCGGATTCCAGCTTCATAGCCGCGCCCGGTGCAGCGTGCCCTTGGCCATCGTCTTGCCGAACTCAAAGATCAGGCTGGAACCCTGCTCGGCGCTGGCCAATACGTCGTCGAGTGCGTCGGCAAAGAGCTCGACCTCGTCGTCCCGCGCGATCAGCGGCGGCAGGAGCTTGATCACGTTCATGTTGTCGGCCGCCACCTGCGTGAGGATGTGGTGCCGGTGGAACAACGGGACGACGATCATCTGCGAGAACAAGGCGGACCGCAGTGCCTCGATCACCCTGAAGCGGCGGCGCAGGCTCGGGGTGGAAGGCTCACCAAAGACCAGCCCGATCATAAGTCCTCTCCCGCGCACCTCGTGTAGGACCTCGTAGCGCTCGACCAGCGGCTCGAGAGCCTTGGTGAACGCCTTCCCGGTCCGCTGCACCCGGTCGAGGATGTCCTCGTCGTCGAAGGCGGCCAGGGTGGCCAGCCCGGCCACCATCGCCAGCTGGTTGGTACTGAACGTCGAGGAGTGGACCACCGCCCTGTCCATGGAGCTGTACACGGCGTCGGACACGGCGGCCGAGCAGAGCATGGCCCCAACGGGCACATATCCACCGGAAAGCGCTTTCGACACCGTGATGATGTCCGGGGTGATGCCGAACTGCTCGTGGCAGAAGAAGGTCCCCGACCGACCGAGGCCGGCCTGCACCTCGTCGAGGACCATGAGCGCCCTATGCCGGCGGCACAGTGACTGCGCCTCCTGCCAGAACTCGTCCGGCGCCAGGTTGACCCCCTTGCCCTGGATCGGCTCCGCGATGAACGCCGCCACGTCGCCGCGCCGGAGTTCCCGGGCCAGGGCGGCCGCGTCACCGAAGGGAATGAGGTCGCAGCCCGGAAGCAGAGGGCCGAAACCGGAGCGGAATTCCCTCCCGCCGTTGAGGGCGAGCGCCCCCGTGGTCAGGCCGTGAAAGGCATGGTCGCAGTAGAGGATGCGCGTGCGCTTCGTGGCGGCCCGGGCGAACTTGATCGCACTCTCGACGGCCTCGGCGCCCGAGTTGGTGAAGAATACGCGCTCGATCCCCGGATGTGACCGGGCCACCAGCTCCTCGGCCAGGACACCCGAGAGGAGGGAGCAGTCCATCTGCACGAGGTTGGGCAGGTCGGCGTCGAGAGCGTCATGCAGCGCCTGAACGATTGTTGGATGGCCCCGCCCGAGCGCGAACACGCCGAAACCGGACAGGAGGTCCAGATACCGGTCCCCCTTGTCGTCGACGAGGTAGCAGCCCTCCCCCTTCACGTAGAACCGATCGAACTCGATCTGACCGAGAACCCGGGGGAGCTGGGGGTTGATGTACTTCGAGTGGAGCGTGAAGTTCTCGCCTCTACGCTCGTCCAACACCTTCTTCAGATCAAAGGGCATGCAGCGGGCTCCAGGGGTTCGCTCTCCGGCCGGTGGCGACAGGTTAGTGGTGTGGCCTCGTTGGCCATGACCGCCTTCTTCCTCCCTGGTGGTTTCATGCGATGATCGCGCCCGTGCCACCGACACCAACATTCGGTCGAAGAGGAAAGGCCACCACGTGACCGCCGGTGCCCCCAACATCGTGCTGGTCATGTCGGATCAGCACCGGGCCGACATGATGGGGTGTGCGGGCGACGCGAGCGCCCTCACACCATCGCTCGACGCATTGGCCGCCCAGGGCGTCCGCTTCTCCCGGGTGTCGTGCCAGGGCCCCTTGTGCATGCCGTCGCGCGCGTCGTTCATGACCGAGCGCTACGTACGCGACCACGGCGTCTACACGAATTCGTCCGAGATCCCGCCGGACCGTCCGACGTACGCCTGGGCGCTGCGGGAAGCCGGTTACCACACCTCGCTCCTGGGCAAGGCACATCTCTACCTGGACGAACAGCTCACAGTGTCGCACATGGACGACATGGCAGGACGCCTCGAGGCGCTCGGCTTCGCCGAGGTCTTCGAGACGGGAGACAAGTTTCTCGGCAAGGTCCCGACCCGCTACACCGACTATCTCTCCGCGGGCGGCCTTCTCGACGCCTACAAGAAGCACATCGCCGACCGGAGCTACCAGGGCGAGAACGAAGACGGTCAGAATGCAACGAAATGCGTGCCGATGTGGGACTCGACACCGATGCCGATCCCGTTGGAGTCCTACGTCGACGCCTGGCACGGCCGACAGGCTGTCCGGTGGATCGAAGGCTACGACCGACCTGAGCCGTTCTTCCTCTTCGTGGGCTTCCCGGGCCCGCACGACCCCTGGGACGCGCCGGCAGAGGCCGTGCGGCGCTACCGGGACGTCGACATCTCCATGCCCAGCTCGACCCGGCGCCCCGGGGTGGAGGGGACGGGCCGCTACGGCGCGCTGTTGAACGCATTCCTGTGGGTCTCCGATTCCGAGTCGATGACCGACGACGCCATCCGGGGAATGCGGCTCTCCTACGCCGCCGACATCTCGGTCATCGACCAGGCCGTGGGCGACATGGTCGGTGCCCTGGAGCGCACGGGCCTCTTGGACAACACCTGGATCATCTACACCAGCGACCACGGCGAGATGGCCGGCAATCACGGGCTGATGTCCAAGTGCGTCCTCTACGAGCCAGCCGTGCGGGTGCCGCTCGTCGTCCGGCCCCCAGGAGGATGCCCGCCACGCGTCGTGGATTCCCTCGTGGAGCACCTCGACGTCCCGGCTACGGTGCGCGCCATCGCCGGGGCACCCGACATCGCGCACAGCGAGGGGCGCTCGCTCCTCGGTGGTGTGAACGGCCCGGCCTCCCCACCGTCCCGCTCCCGGACCGTCAGTGAGAACTGGGGTTTTGCCGCGATCGAAACCGAGCGTTACAAGCTGGTGGTCGACGAGGATGCCCTCGAACCATGCCAGCTCTTCGATCTGTCCGAGGATCCTTCGGAGGACCACAACCTGTTCCCCGATCCGATGGCGGGTCCTGTCGTGGAGGAGATCATGGAAACCCACGTCCGCCCGTTCTTCCGGACGGCGCCGGCGCGTCCGATCCCGAGTTTCTTCACCGGCGGCTACGACAAGTGAGCCGTCGATCCCGGCCAGCACGCTCTTGACGGCGCCATTCTCGGACCTGGGCCCGTCGCGACCCAACCAAGGTCGGCACGCGCCTCCGTCCCGTCGTCACTGGCCGTCCGAGCGTTCGGGAACACCGGGCGCGTCTGCCGCCCCGGAGCCCTTGCGAAGCCAACGGAGTCCGAGAAGGGGATAAACCAGGACCGAGACCATGCCGGCGGCGACCAGTGCCGCGGCATTCTGCGGCTTCATCCGGTGCTCGCTGACGCCCAGCGTCGTGATGACGACGATGATCGGCAACCCCGTGGCGGACAGGACGGCCAGGGAACGGGCCTCCACCCTCGTGACGACACCTCGGAAGAACGCCCAGGTGGGCAGTCCGCGGGTGAAGAGGAAGATCACGGTGAACATCGGCACCAGCAACAGGACCTTGGGCATATGAACCAGCGCGTGGAGATCGAAGTTGATGCCGCTCTCAATGAAGAAGATCGGGATGAGGAAGCCGAAGCCGATCGCCTCGAGCTTGCTCGTGATCGGCTCGCTGTCATCACCCTTGATGAAGAGGCGCACGACCACGCCGGCCGCAAACGCACCGAGGAGTACGTCCAGGCTGAGTTTCTCGGCCAGGTAGACGAGCAGGATCACCAGCAGGACCGAGATCCGGACCGGAAGTTGTGCGGTCGAGTGGAGGTGTCGGCGCATCGAGCGCGATGAAGCCCGGGGGGTGCACCTGCATGGCCAGCAGGGCGGCGACCACGGCGACGACGACGAACAGCGCGAGGAGGAGGAAGGTGAGCCGGACATCACGGTTTGTCAGCAGCACCGCCACCGCCACGATCGGACCGAACTCACCGATGGCGCCGACCGACAAGACCGACGGACCGACCGCCGTGCGCAACACCCCGGCGTCGCGCAGGATGGGCAGGAGCGTGCCCAGCGCGGTCGTGGTCAGACAGAGAGCGACAACTACGGAGTCGAGCACGAGCCCGGTGGCATGGAGGAAAACGCCGACGCCCAGAGCGAGCACCAGGGAGGTTCCCCACGAGCCCGCCGCCCTACCGAGATGGCCCTGGCGCATGGTCGACAGGTCGAGCTCGGTCCCGGCAAGGAACATCAGATAGGTCAGGCCGAAATCAGACAACGCCGTCACGATGTTGCTCGTGCGGGCGAGGTTGAGCACGTAGGGACCCAGCATGATCCCGAGCAGGATCTGGATCACGACTTCGGGCACAGCGATGAACCGCCGCAACCACTCAGCGATGATCGGCGCGAAGACCGCCGCCAGCCCGATGAGAACCAACGTAGGGATGGCACCTTCGATCATGTGTCTTCTACTCGCCTCGTGACCGCCTGTTGTGGCACGCCGCGCCACCTCCCAGGCACACGCTACGCGCCACGTGCCTGCACACGGGTGATTTCAAAGGTTTGACGCCCCTCCGGCCGTGCGGAAACATGGCCCGACTTGTTGACGTCGGGGGTCCGCACATGAAGGTCTGGTCGGTGGTTCGCACGCGTGCAACGGCCGCCCCGTGACGTCCGCGTTCGTCAATCCATCCTGGATGCCCCATTCGGTGGGCGAGGCGGCCCGCGCCGGGGATGCCACCGTAGACGACCTTCTGTCGGGGCGTGCCTGGTCCCACCTGCTCGATGGCCTGCGTCAGGCCTCCGCAGTCGTGCTTGCCGACGATGTCCCGCGCAACGCGGCGGACATGGCAGCGGGCTTCCGGCATCTGCTCGTGCTGCTCGGTATCGGACTGGACAACGCCCTGCGGGAGGAGTCCGGCTCCGTGCTCGCCGTCAAGCCCTCCGGCGTCGACGCCATCTACAAATGGGGCATGGACTGCCCCGACTGCATCTACACAGGAGCGGGGCTGCGAGGCGGCGAGACGTACCGCCTCTGGGGGAACCGTGGCTCGGCGCGCTACGTCGGGCTGCAATCGATGGCCGGCATGGCCTCCTCGGCGAACGTCCTCCTGGACGAGCTGGACCTGGGTCCCGCGGGGGAGGTTGAGCTCATCCTCTCCGCCGACTCCCACCAGGGGAACTGGCTGCCCATCGCCGAGAACGCGACCACACTGGTCATACGGCACTTCTTCTACGACTGGGACACCGAGGTGGCGTCATCCCTCTCCATCGAGCGGATCGGTACCCCAAGCAAGAAGGCAGAGCGCCCGGTGGAGGACCCGCGGGCGGTGGTGGCCCGGCAGTTGATCGCGCTGGGCGACTTCGTCGTTGGCAACCTCGACTTCTTCCTGCAATTCTCCCGGCCCGAGACGCCCAACACGTTCCTCCCCCCTCTCGACGGGACCGCCATGGGCGCGGCGGCGGAGAACCGCCCGGTGATCGGGTCATGGGAGCTCGGGCCGGACGAGGCGCTCGTCGTGGAGGTCTCGCCCCCGCAGGGTCTCTACTGGAGCTACTCCCTGGGGAACCCCTGGTGGGAGACCATCGACTACGGCTCGCACCAGAGCAGCCTCAACGGGCACCAGGCCGCGGTCGACGACGACGGAGTCTTGCGCACCGTGATCGCCCACGAGGATCCTGGGGTGGCCAACTGGCTCGACACGGCGGGGCACAGCGCGGGTCCGATCATTCTGCGCTGCGTCCGCACGGAGACGGCGCCGGTGCCTACGACACGGTTGATCAAGCTCTCCGACATCGCGCACTCGGTGCCGGCACAGACCCGGCGGGTCACGCCGGAGGAACGACGGGCCACGCTGGCGGCGCGGCGGCTCGCCGTAAGCAAGCGGTTCTGCCGATGACATCCGGCGCACGGCACGGGAGAGCGGAAGCGGAGGAGGTGGACCGGCGTGGATCTCGGATTCGCTGACGCAACGGCTGTTGTGACGGGGGGGAGCAAAGGGATGGGACGGGCCGTGGCCGAGGTTCTCGCCGCGGACGGAGCCCGGGTCGCGGTCATGGCACGCGGACGAGGTGCCCTTGACGACACCGTAACGTCACTGCAGTCGGTGGGCAGCCCCGAGGCGGTGGGGATCAGTGTCGACATGACCGATCCGGCGTCCATTGCGGCAGGCTTCCGCGAGATCGGTGATCGCTGGGGATCGCTGAACGTCCTGGTGCACACCATCGGACCAGGGGCCGGGCGGTTCGAGCAACTCGACGACGCTGACTGGGACGAGGCCTTCGCCCTCGGCACCATGTCCGCCGTACGGAGCGTGCGCGAGGCTGTTCCATTGTTGCGCGCCGCGGCGTGGGCCCGCATTGCCATCTTCTCGGCCCACTCGATTCAGCGCCAGAGCCCGATGCTCGTCGCCTACACCGCATCGAAGGCCGCTGTCACGAGCGTGGCGAAGAACCTGTCCAAGGCCTTGGCGCCCGACGGGATCCTCGTCAACGCGGTGTGCCCCGGCTCCATCGTGACGGCCAGCTTCACTGAGAACCTGCGAGAGATCTTCGCGGCCGAGGGCCTCGACCCGTCCGATCCACACGACGTCATGACGTGGATCGACCAGACATTCCACCAGCCCGCCGACCTCGGGAGGGCGGGGCTCCCCGACGAGGTCGCCTCCCTCACCGCCTACCTCGTGTCACGCAGGAACGGCTACGTGACCGGGGCGTGCGTCAACGCCGATGGCGGATCGGACTTCGTCTGAGGATCACACGCTGCGGTCGAGGCACGTGCGCGTCCGCTCCTACGAGGAGGAGATGCCCGACAGCGGCGCAACCAGTCGCAGTCCGCTCGGCGCCCCGAGGAACGCCGCGTCACCGTAGCTGTACACGGCGCCGTTCGAACCAACCAGCCAATAGCCCGCCCCGCTGGGCGTCCGGCTGATCCCGACGACGGGCGGCTGCCCGACGATCCCCTGGCCTGGCGTCGACCCGAAGAACCCGGCAGCGCCGTAGTTGAAGATGCCACCGTCGGAACCCGCCAGCCAGTAGCCACCTCCGTCCGGCGTGCCGGCAATGCCGGACACCGGTGCGTTGAGATGCTGACCACCCATCGATCCCATGAACGCGGCGTCTCCGAAGTTGAAGACCCCGCCATCGGACGCGACCAGCCAGTAGCCCCCGGCGTCGCCGGAGGCGGCCATGCCGACCACCGGCGCATTGAGACGCTGACCCCCCATGGAGCCGCGGAATTGGGCGTCCCCGAACCTGAACACTCCGCCATCGGAGGCGACAAGCCAGTAACCCTTGCCGTCGGGGGTGGCGGCCATGCCGACCACCGGCGCATTGAGGCGCTGACCACCCATCGATCCGTAGAACGGCGCATCGCCGTAGTTGAAGACGCCGCCGTCGGCCGCAACCAGCCAGTAGCCACCACCGTCCGGCGTCGCCGCCATCCCCACCACGGGCGCGTTGAGGTGCCGGCCGCCCATGGAGCCGAGGAAGTGCGCGGTTCCGTAGTTGAACACGCCACCGTCGCCCGCCGAGAGCACCAGGCCCTGGCTCGAGGCCGGAGGAAACGTCATCTGCTCCACGAAGGGGCGGAGCCCCGGGTCGTTGTTCTGCGTCTCCGTGGCACTGCTCCCGGCCGCCAGGCATCCGACCGCTCGTATGCAGTTGACCGTGACGAGGAAGCTGAGCGCGGAGACGTTCGGGCTGGGCTCAATGGACCAGGAGGAGCCGTTCCAGTTCTCAATGATGGCGTGCGGCTGGAAGTTGCCACCGCCACCGCCGCCGAACGGCCCCAAGGAGCCCACCGCCCAACACTGCACCGAGCTGATGCACGAGATGCTGCTCAGGATGCCGGGCGTGGAGGAGTCGGGCACCGATCCCGACACGTCCGTCCAGCTGGCGCCGTCCCAGTGCTGTAGCAGGAGTCCCGAGGCCATGCCGCTGGTGTCGGTCGTCGCCCCGGACGCCCAGCAGTCAGTGGCAGCGACGCATGTGACGCCGTAGAGGTACCCGCCGTTCGGACCGGGCTCGGTCGCGCTGGGCGTCACCGACCAGGACGCTCCGTCCCAGTGCTCGATCAGCCCCTGATCTCCGGCCGCGCCCGGGAAGATGGGGAGGAAATTCGGGTTCTGCTGGGCGGGGCCGGCATTGCCGACGGCCCAGCAGTCGTCGGTGTCGAGGCACTGGACGCCCGACAGCTGATCGAACGGCTGCCCGGTGTCGGGAGCCGGCACCAGGCTCCATACCGCCCCGTTCCACTGCTCGATCACACCACGAAGGTTCTCTCCGTTGTCGTCGGTCGAGAACCCGACGGCGACGCAACTGGACGCTGACGTACAGCTCACACCCTGCAGCAGCGCCCCTGTCACCCCGGGATCGGTCGGCGTCGGGCTCGGCACGATCGACCAGGAGGCACCGTTCCAGTTCTCGATCAGCGTCCCCGTCGGGTTCCCGTTCCCGGGCACACCCAGGACTGCCCCGACCGCCCAGCAGTCGGATCCGTTCACGCAGGAGACGTTGAAGAATCCTCCGCCGTCACCAGCCGGGAGCGGCGCCGCACCGAGGCTCCAGCTCGAGCCGTTCCAGCTCTCGACCAGGGGGGAGAACGTGCTGTTCCCCGAGCTGATGTTCTCGATGGAGAGCCCGACGCTCATGCACTGGAGGGCGTTCGCGCAACTCGACCCCAGGACGACGTTGTCAGCGCCGGTACCCGGCACCGTGGCGACGTACCACCCCGATGTCGCCGCTCCGCCGTCCGTCTCACCCAACACACTGCCCGCGCCGATCACCACGATCAGGAGGGAGCACGCAGCCACGAGCCGCGCCAGAGCCCCCGTCCTGTGGCGACTGTTCATGCCCGGATCGAGTTCGTTCGCCAGAAACCGCACCTGAATTATGGTTGCACTCTTCTCCGGGGCACTCGCGGATGCTCGGACGGGCGCGCCGCTATTACCCGTTCCAGTGTTCGCCATCTGCCAAGCTCATGCGGGTGGCGACGGACGCCGAAAACGAGAACATCCCGGGCATCGACCGCCTGCTGGCACTGACCGACGGCGTCGTCGCCATCGCGCTGACGCTGCTCGTGCTGCAGCTCCAGGTGCCCGTCACCCACACGCTCGAGGAGCACCCCGACTCGGCACGGACCCTGTGGAACGCGCTCGACGTCGACGGCGCGGAGATAACCAGTTACCTGGTCTCCTTCCTGGTGATCGCTCAAATTCTGGATCGTGCACCACCGCGTGCTCCGCGGCATGCGCGGGCACAGCGAGGGGTTGGCCTGGCGCAATTTCGGCTTCCTCCTCACCCTCACCCTTATGCCCTTCACGTCGGACCTGATCGGCCGTTACGGCAACAACCCGGTGGCCATCACCCTGTTCGGGCTCAACCTCGTCGCCATCAGCCTCACGACGCAGTGGATCTTCCTCTATGCCGCCCACCACGACCTCCTGACCGATGTGGCGAGGTCAATCCACGACGAACGGGCGGCCAGGGTGCGGGCCGTCCTGATGATCGCCATCGTGGGGGTATCGCTGGTGCTGGCGTGGACAGACGCCCAGTTGGCGAAGTACGTCTGGCTGCTCTTCCTCCTGGCCCCCGTCGCGGCTGAACGGTTCACCCGCCGGCTCGAAAGGTCGGAGCGATTCAAGCCAGTCACGAGCGAGGAGCCGACCCGGGCCGGCCACCGATAAATCCCGCTGACCCCCTCAGGGTGCCCGGTGGTGCGCCGAGTAGGCCGCCTCCTGTGCCGCCACGTCCTGCACCAGGTTGCCCAGCGCCAGGTTGACGTCATCGGCGTGGAGGCCCCAGGTCGGACCGAGTGTGGCCGTGACCACGGGACGGCTGTCCCCCATCCGGGCGTCGACCTGGAGCCAGGTGGCGCCGCCCGTGCTCTCACACGTGCCCGTGTAGAGGCCTGGGTACGTGACCCACGGCTCCCCGGTCGCGCTGGCCGACGAGACGAAGTAGGGCGTCAGGGGGGCCGCGCTGCTCCCCCCGAGCGACGCCGGGTTCGTGCAGAGGACCTGCTGCCCGTTGCGGGCCGTCTGGCCCGATTGGAGGCTCACGCCCTGACCGGGCCGCCCGAAGAGGGAATCGGCGGGCGGCGGGGACGAGAACGACGAGTAGGCGATGACACACCCGGTCTGACCGGCCTTGGTGCACGCGGGGATGTGGGCGAACGTCCCGCCCACCGTCTTCCCGACCGGTACCTGGACGTTGCCGCCCACGATGATGGCCGAGACCATCCGGGCGCGGAGGGCGGGATTGCGGTCGATTTGCGAGCGCAGAAGGCGGATGACGTTGGCCGCCCCCTGGGAGTGCCCGATGAAGACGACGGGTCGGCCATCGTTGTCGTGAGCCAAATAGTCCTTCCAGCCGACGAGCAGGCTCTGGTAGGAGATCTGGTCCGCCGACGGGTCGTTGCCCAGGCCCTCGGCCAGTGACGCGCTCGTCCGCTGACGGTAGGTGGGGGCCCATACGTTGCACACCTGGGAGAAACGAGAAGCCTGCGCGACCGCGGCCCCCTCGATGGCCGGCGTCACCGCCGTCCCAGTGTTCGACGTGGCCGCGGAGGCGGTGACGGTCGGATACACGTAGAAGCAGTCGAACGCAGGCCGGGTCGCCGCCGGGGCGGGGATAACCGTCTTCACGCCGTTGGCGGCAACCGAGTTGGCGCTTTCCGGATACAGACACGGGTCACCGGCCAGGCCCGGTCGGCACAGCCACGTCACCCCTGCCACGTCGGGCCCGCGCGACGCGGACGCGTCCCCCGGTTGCCCGTTCGCCACGATCACCCCACCGGCGAGCAGCGCGCCGCACGCGGCGAACAGGGCCAATCGCCCGAGGTCACCCCGCATCCGGCGCACGGCGCACTTGCACGGCTCTGTCCTCATGGCAGCAGCGTGGCAGAGTCCAGCGAAAAAGTCAATAAACTTGACCGACTCTAAAGTTGACCTAAAGTGAGGGCATGGCCTCCCGCGTCCGACCAGAACCCGGCCTGCCTCCGGCGCGCGACCCACAGGCTCTCAGCTGGCTCCTGCGCCGGGCCGTCCGCCGCTACGCGGCTCCCGTGGCCGAGGCGCTTGACAGCGCGGGCTTCGGAGATCTCCCCCAACGGGGCGTCTGGGCGGTCAGCGCGCTCGCGCAGTCGAAGCCGGGGCTGAGCGGTCGTGACCTCGTCACCCGCATGGGCATCTCCAAGCAAGCCATCAGCCAGCTCGTTGAGAGCCTGGTCACCATGGGGTACGTCGCCCGACGCCCCGCCCCCGATGACCGGCGCCGCACGCTGCTGCAGCTCACGGCGCCGCGGCCGCGGCGCAGCGCGGATCATCGACGAGACGGTCGCCCGGATGGAGGCGGGCATGGCGAGCACTCTCGGCCGAGAACGGCTGCATCAGCTCCACCGCGCCCTGATGGACCTGGACGAGGCATAGGCGCCTGACCCGTCGCCGCGGGCTATCCCAAAGCCGCTCTCTTGGTCGAGCCACGAAGAACGTCAGGCGGACGGGCCGGAGGCCTGAACTCCGGGAACCCGGTCCGATGCCGCCCTACGGCGCGCTGGCAATGCCGACGATGGGCGCATCGAGTGGTGCGCCCCCCATGGATCCCTCGAACTCCGCGTCACCGAAGGCGAAGATCCCGCCGTCGGACGCCACCATCCTGTAGCCGGCACCGGTCGGCGTTGCGGCCATTGCCACGATCGGTCTGTTCAAGATCTGACCGGCCATGGAACCGAGGAGCGGCGCGACACCTTCGGCAGTGACGCCACCGTCGGATGCCACCTCCCAGTACCCCACGCCGCCCGTGGATGAAGCCATCCCGACGACGGGCGCCGCCAGGTGAACGTTTCCTGCGGAGCCCAGATACGGAGCGGCGAAGGCGAAGACTCCCCCGTCGCTCGCCACCTCCCAGTAGCCGCCGGTTGTCGGATCGGCGGCTATGGCCACGATCGGGGCGTTCAGGGGCGTCCCGCCCATCGACCCGTGGAAGTGGGCGTCGCCGAACGCGAACACCCCGCCGTCCTTGGCCACCAGCCAATAGCCCCCGCCGTCGGGGGTCGAGGCGATCCCGACGATCGGGGCGTTCAGGGGCGTCCCGCCCATCGACCCGTGGAAGTGGGCGTCGCCGAACGCGAACACCCCGCCGTCCTTGGCCACCAGCCAATAGCCCCCGCCGTCGGGGGTCGAGGCGATCCCGACGATCGGGGCGTTCAGGGGCGTCCCGCCCATCGACCCGAAGAACGGTGCCGTTCCGAACGAGAAGATGCCGCCATCGGAGCCCACTTCCCAATAGCCCTGCGTGGTCTGATCGACAACGGTGAGGCTCCGTGCGGACGACACGGAGCTCTGGAAGTTCCCGTTACCGGGATAGTTGGCGGTCAGCGCGTAGGTGCCGGGGGGCAACTGGGTCGAACTCAGCGTCGGGCAGCTTCCCGTCGCCGAGTTCGCACCCGCCGGTCGAAGGGTGATGGTGCAGACGGTGGTGCCCCCGTCCTGCACCGTCACGGGACCGGTCGGCGAGCCGGTTGTGCCCGATGTCACGGTCGCCGAGATGTTGACCGAGCCCTCGTCGCCATAAGAGGTGGACATGGGCGAGATGGTGAGGACGGTCGAACTCGTCGCCGGGTAGATGGCGAGAGGGACGGATGTCGACGCCGGGATGAAGTTGGCGTCGCCGGGATAGCGCAACGTCACGACATAGGGCGTGGCGGAGGCAGGGAGCGCGGTGGCGGAGTCGATGTAGCAGGGATTGCCGCCCCCGTTGTTGGACGGACACGATCCGGGAGCGACCAGGCTCACCCCGTCTGCGGTGATGGAGACCGAACCGGTGGCGTTGCCGTTGTTGTTATTGCCCCCGACGCCGACAATGAAGAAATTGCCGTTCTCGGCGCCGTACAGTGCGTAGCCGGGAACGGGGAACACCTGCATCTGGGTGATGACCTGATCGACCGTGAGGTCCTGGGGCGCAGAGGGAGACCCCAGGTAGTTGTCGTCGCCGCCGTACACCGCGGTGAGCACGTACGGACCGGCGTTCAACGTGGTGTCATTGATGTAACAATTCCCATTCGACGGGCCACCGCCCCCACCGTTGACGTAAGTCGTGCAGAGGATGTTGCCCGGGCTCGGTGTGCCGTCATAGACATCGACCTGACCGGAGGGTGATTGGTTGGCGCCGGGTACGCCCGTGACCGTCACATTGAAAGCGAGCTGTGACTCGTTGCCGTACGTGATCGACGTGCCGGGTGAGGGAGAGGTGATCGTCGTGGTCGTGTTTGCCTGATTGACCGTCTGGGTGACCAACCCCGTGTTCGGCAGATAGTTCGCGTCACCGAAGAAGTTCGCCGTAATGGTGTGGTTGCCGACAGGAAGAGAGTTGCCGGCCTCGTCGCAGGTCGCCATGTAGGTTCCTGGCGCAATCTGCAGCAGAGTTTGGGAGTTGCAGTTCGTAATGGTGTTCCCATTGTCTTGGAACTGCAAGCTGTCGCCAGGACCGAGGCTGCCGAGGTCAAAGGTGGTCAACAACGCGGTGTAGGTGACGTCCTGGCCATACGTCGAGGTGTCGTTGTCTGGTGAGGTCACCACGATGGAGACAGTGGTCGCCGCGTCGGCCGGAGAAGACCAACCGAGTGCTGCCAGAGGCACACACACACCTGCGAAGAGTGCCAACCATGTGGTGCCGCGTCGTTTCCGCGTGTGGAACATCGCGCACCCCCTCGCTGAATTACCGCCACCTGCGCCAACCGCCTGCGGTCAAGGTATCAGACCCGTCTCGGGATTCGGTGGATGCAACTCGACCTTGCCGCGCAGGATCACTTCCGTATCGGCACCAACACGCACGTCTGCAACCAATTCGCCCTCTCTTCGAAACCGTGCGCGCGTAATGAACCGGCCAAAGCAGGATTCTTTCTCCCGACGTCGAGCGTCTGGTGGAGTTTGTCCCACCGTTGTGTATCAACGCCCGCTGACCTCTAACTAGAACGGTCTGACATTCCGAAGTGTGTATTGGGGAAATGCGACGTGTTCCGTGCCGGTCCCCTTGGTCAACACAACGGGGCCGCACCAGTCGCGCGACGGCCTCGGGGGTAAGGAGGGGGCATCATGGAGCAACGCCGTAGAGTCCCACGGATGTCCGCGGGCTGGTTTGGGATCTGCCACATTGAAGGCGAGTCGGATCCGAGCGGGCGAGATTGCCAGGTCATCGACATCTCGATGTTCGGTCTTGGAATAACGCTCCATCACTTCTGGCCGTTGGAACTGGTGGGCCGCCACATTTCCGTAGAGGCTCCCGCGGTCGGTGACTCGGTCAACGTCCGGCTCGACGGCGTGATCAGGAACGCAGAGCAGACTTCTGGGGGGGCCATCCGGGTCGGAATCGAGTTCGATGGGCTCTCCGAATCGGAGCTGGCAGTGGCCACCGTCCTGAGCGCGCTCATCCCCGACGTCGGCGCCTCCTTGCCCGTGGCCGAAGAAAAGTCTGCGGATTACGCGGTGTCAAGAGCCAATCCATGATCCGAGGCGCGGCGTAACCCCGGGCTGAAACGAGTTCGAGCCGGGTCACGACGTCTCCTGAGGTTGGTGCGGTGGTCCGACGGGCGACGACGTTTGCGTCCAACCGGGCCGCTCGTCAGCCAGGATCGGGCCCAGGGCCTGCCAGGTCACCAAAGCCCTTCCGGGGTAGGTCAACTACCCCGAGCACCGACGAGGTTGCGCCCTCCGACCTCGCTGAAACCGGAGTGGCAATAACACGACGCGACCACACGTCGACCTCTCATGAGGGATGGGGCCAACTGGTTCAGCCAAGAGCATCGAATGAAACGGCATGCCGCTGGCTATGGTGCCTGTGGTTCGAGTTCAAATGGCGGATATTCGTCCGTGAGTAGCAAGTAGTACGTCTGAACACGCAGATACCAGCGCATGACGTTGAGGACGAAAGCTCGCATTCCTTCGGGCCACCGGCCTGTGAAGAGCACAACGAAGAAAGCGATCACGGTCATGACCGTCGCGACGATGTCCAGCACAAAAAGTGCAATCACGTGCGGAATAACAAGGATGATCCGGAACGCGACGGTGAGGCGTTTGCGATCAGCGAGCTGAGGCTGGAACTCGACCCGCACCCGGGCGTCCTCGCCACTGTCGGTTGGCGTCATTCCGAAGGCGAAGGGCGGATACTCCTCGCACATGAAGAGGTAGAACGTATAAGTACGGAGTTCATATCGCATATACATCGCTTGGATGTTGGCGAAGCTCTCCGGGAGTTCGCCTGTGAAGAGGACCACAAACCAAGAAATGACGCTGACTACTTCGGCGAGGATCCGCAGTCCGTAGAGGATCACCAAATGCGGGATGGCCAGCAGCCAGTTGACGATCGGTCGCCAGTTGGCGACCTTCTCCGGGGCGTCGAAGCTGAAGGTCGCCGGGTAGGAGGAGTTCATATCCTGCATTGGCGCCTCCTCAGGTCGCGTAAGAACCAACGCTAGCCGGTGGGACCCGGTGCCGCTTTGATGTTCCGCGTACGGTGCCACCCGAACCGGAGTCACAATCTGCGATCGTTCGCCGCATCGGCTGGTTTCTGGAACGTGGCGGAAGTGCCGGTCAGTGGTACTTAGCGGTCAGCAAGCACTGGTCCCTCGTAACGATGTCCAGGACGCGGCGGGACACGCTGACCTTCGGACAATACGGCGCTACGACAGGGCGCGGCGCAACTTGGACCGCCACGCGATCTACGCGTTGCCTGGACTCGTCACCTCACCGCGCGCGATTCCGGCGTAAGCAGACAAGTCCCAGTGAACCCGCTCCGGCGGTGGTGGCTTTGCCCCAGGAGAAAGTCGTTTCAATGGCGACGCCCGAAGGTCGGTCCCACCTGACCCCTTCGATCAGCCCGGCTGCGTGATCCGCGGCGGCGTGGTTCTGTCTCAGCCGCTCTGCGGTCAGCTGAGATCTCAGAGGCATTCCGATCCCGATGAACCGCTCACCGCTTTCAGCGGCCTGCCGACACTCTGGGCAATCGACCACCCAGCACTCATCGTGCCTTCGGATCGTGGGGTGATGGGGAGCACGCATATCGTCCGACCTCTCTATGCGATGGCTACCTATAACATCGAGATCTAGCACACACCGGGCGAGGAGATCCAGTGGGACTGGTTCGAGCGGGGCAACGCCCGGTGGGGCGCGACGATCTACGTGCTGTGGGTATGTTGCCGCACTTGGGCAAGGTGAGCGGCGTGCTGGCAGAGAAGATGGACGAGCTCGATCTCATCGAGGTGATGGACGAAGAGCGTCGGCGTCTGGGCGGTAAGATGCGTGTGTGGTGGATCGACCGCCTGGCGACCGAGATAGTGTAGGGGAACGAGAGAGATCTAGGATTCCTTCGCCCGAAAGGCGAAGAACTATCGGGTCGTCGTCGAGCTATGTCCGCCTCGAAGGGGAAACCGCAAAGGAGAGGTCGAGTACTTCGTGCGCTTCACCTCGAGTCGGTGGTGGAGAAACATGAAGAGCCAACACGCGAGAAGATGCTCATGTCTCCCTCGACGTCTTCTGTGCTACCACCGGCGATGAGAGAGAAAGAGAGAGGAGCGAGCGGTGAACGCACCACGTCGGTGGCTGGCTGACGCTGAACCGCTGCTCGCTCTGCCGCCGCGACGTTCCCGGTCACCACGAGGTGTCGTGAATCGTGGCCGAGAAGGCCAACGACGGCTTCTGGTAGAAACTGCTACTCGGTGCCGCTGGAAATGGCCGGCACGACGCTGCTTGTCTAGCAACGGCTCTCGTCTCCGACGATAGACGAGGTGGCGTCGACGGGAGAGGTGCGCGTGACTCATAGACTGGTGACGGCGGGATCGGGCGCGCTGGTGCGCAGTGTCGAGCACAAAGAGGCCCTCGAGGCCGCCGTGCTCAGCGCCTTCACCACGGCTCGTCCGTGCGACAAGAAGGCGAACGTCCCCCGGGCAGAGAGGCACTCGAAGAAGCGGACGTCTTTCGGACCCATCGGGCGTGAGCGCGTCGTCGACTTGTCGCTTTATGGCGAGATCGTGGAGGGACGATGAGCGAGTCCTCCACCTATCAAGAGATCCGAAGCCATCTCGCTTATCTGCGTCTTGGTGCTGCTGCTGAGGCGCTGCCCGGGCGAACTCGACCATGCCCGGCAGGAGAAGACTCGGATACTCCGAGTTCTTGCACGGACTCCTCGAGGTCGAGGTGAAGGCGACCGAGATCCGCCGCCGGGCCGGCCTGGAGCGCTTTGCCTGCCTGCCGTCACCTTGGACGCGTCGACGACTTCGACTTCAGCGCTGAGCGCTCGGTCGACAAGAAGATGATGACCGAGCTCGGCACGCTGCGGTTCTTAGAAGACGCCACCAACGTGCTGCTGATCGGCCCGCCCGGTGTCGGCAAGACCATGCTGGCCGTTGGTTCGGCCCGCGCCTCGATCAACGCCGGCTATCGGACCTACTACACGACGGCGGCCGACCTGGCCGCCCGCTGTCACCGCGCCGCCCTCGAAGGGAGGTGGGCCACCACCATGCGCTTCTTCGCCGGTCCGAGACTGCTCGTCATCGACGAGGTGGGCTACCTGCCGCTCCAAAGCGAGGCCGCTTATCAACGGAGATAGTGTCTCACAGGGGATGCACAGCTGACGTTCGCGGTTGCGTCACGCTTCACGGCGGGTAGTCAGCCCCAAGTCCTCCAGAACCCAGATTTCGTGCCTGTGAATCGCGAAGGCGAACCTCAATGACACGCCCCTCCACGCCCGTGACTCCTCGGTGACCAGCGTGATCGTTGCGGCACTTGGCCCGAATGACCAGTAGTGCAACGTCAGTGCAACGTCCCGCCGGCAGCGAACTGAACTCACCCTGGGGCAGAAACGGACGCCCACCAATGCCCCAGACCGTCTTTGTGGGCTTTTCGGATTGAAGTGACCGGCCCGTACCGGCGCCGCCGTGCGCCCAACATTTGGTGACTCGTACCCGCGGTTCGGTTTGTGTCCCGACAAGTCGGCCGTAGGTGCTCGTACACAAACCACCCTGACATGGAAGAGCGCCTCACGCGGGCCCGGGACCTGCTCGCCGCTGGGACACGCCCTCGAGCCAAGAACCCTCGGGATGGAGGGTTGTTTTGACAAGAAACCGGACTGCAAGAAGTGTTACTTCTTCATCAATCCTTGCCTGGGCGCACCTCCGGGGCGCTTTGCCGGTTGTACGATGACACCTTCACATCGCGAGCGCGGCCTGAGCCGCCGGAGAAAGTCTTGTCTTCCCTTGTAGCAGCACTGCCCCGCTCAGCGGCCCTTTCGCGGCCACGTCCAGTCGCCCTTACTTTTCGGGACGTCACCCACCGCTACGGGCCCCGGATTGCCCTCGACCGGCTGGACCTGGAGGTGCCCCAGGGTGAGGTGCTTGCGCTCCTCGGACCAAACGGGGCCGGCAAGTCGACCACCATCTCCGCGCTGCTCGGCCTGGTCCGACCACAGGAAGGCCGCGTCGAAGTTCTCGGTAGCGACCCACGCCAGTCAGTGGCCGACGGCCGAGTCGGTGCCATGCTCCAATCCGGCTCGGGCGTGGGCCTGCCCCCCGGCGTCCGCGTCGACCAGGCCCTCGGCCTGGTCCGGCGGCTTTACCCCCGGCCGGCGCCGCATGACCAGATCGTCGAGCGTGCAGACATCGGTGCGCTCCTCCGCCGACGGACCGATCGCCTCTCGGGAGGCCAGGCCCAGCGGGTCCGCTTCGCCATCGCGATCGCGGGCGACCCCGAGGTCGTGTTCCTCGACGAGCCGACCTCCGCTATGGACGTAGAGTCCCGCCAGGGCTTCTGGCGGATGATGCGAGACTTCGGGAACGAGGGTCGCACAGTGCTTTTCGCCACCCACCATCTGGCAGAGGCGGACGAAATCGCCGACCGCGTGGTCGTGCTCAACCACGGCAAAGTCGTGGCAGACGGTCCTGGCGCCACTCTCAAGGCGGCTGTGGCCACTCGGCGGGTCCGCTTCGTGACCGACCAGCCGGACCGCGCCCAGCTCTCCGAGCTTGACGGCGTCACGGAGGTCGACGTCTGCGGCACAGGCGTCTCGATCGACTCACTTGATGCGGACGCCACTATCCGCGACTTGGTCGCCCGTGGCGTCCCGTTTCGTGACCTCGAAGTCACCGGGGCCGGGCTGGAGCAGGCCTTCGTGGCTCTGACCCAGTGCCGCACCCGGACGGCGGCCGTCCCGGTCGTGCCCGCGACGACAACGTCTGCCCGCACTCTGGGTCGAGAGAAGAATCGGTGACCGATCTTTCGATCGCTCCGCCCAGCGTGTCCGATCATCCGAGCTGGCACACCCGGGTGGCGCCACTCTGGGCCTTTGGCCGATTCGAGGTGGGGCGCCTGGTGCGGAGCTGGAAGTTTCTCGCCATCACCGTCGGGTTCCCAGTGATCTTCTACATGCTTTTCCTCAGCGATCACACAGCGGGCAAGGTGGTCGACGGCACAGTGCCTTGGCGCGTCTACCTGATGGTTTCGATGTGCTCCTTCGGGGCGCTGGTCGCTGCCCTCAACGCAGGCGGTACCCGACTGTCGATGGAACGAGCCTCCGGATGGGCCCGCCTGCTACGGATCACCCCGATTCCGGCTTGGTCGTACGTCGCCACCAAGGTCGTCGCCAGCATGTTCGTGGTGCTCCCGGTGATCGTCTTGGTGGAAGCAGTCGGTGCCGGCTTTGGCGACGTCCGATTGGCTACCACGACATGGATGGGACTGACCATCTTGCTTTGGGCGACCTCTCTGCCGTTCGCCGTGCTGGGCGTCTTCATCGGCTTCGTCGTCGCGCCTGAGGCTGCGTTTCCCGTCGTCACCGGACTTATGTTCGTTCTCGGCTACTTCGGCGGCCTGTTCAACCCGGTTGACCAAATGCCGGGCTCGCTGCAATTCGTCGCCCACCTGATGCCGAACTACCACCAGGTCTCGCTGGGCCTGGCCTTTCTTGACGGCCAGACCATGGCACTCACCCATTGGCTGATCCTGGCCGGTTACGTAGCGGTCCTTGGATTGGCCATCGCGTGGAAACACCGGGTCGAAGAAGCCCGAGGTCTCGCCTGATCGGAACTCCATGCTGACGTCGGGCTCCAAGAATGACGTCTCGTTCTGCAAACACAGTCGAAACAAGGTCTTCGCGTGGGCATGGTGGGTGCGCGTGGGTGGGGAGAGAGGGGCGCAGGGGACGGCCCAGAAGCGCCGCGCACAGGGCACACGGCGGACAGAGCCCCCGGCCTGTCGTGTGCACCCGGGTGCATTAGGTTGCCGCGTTAGACCAGAGTTGGTTTGCGATTCCGGTTGGTCCTCGAGCGATCAGCCTCATCAGCTTTGCCGCAGTCGAGCAGGCGGGACGATGAATACGAAGGAGGAAGTCATGATCGGTGACAAGGAGAAACGATTCCAGGGCAAGGGCAAGGATCCGAGTGCTGTGCAGTCCCACCTCGAGGAGTACCTAAAGACTGACGGCTTTACGGTTCAGACCTCCTCACCGAGCGAGCAGGGCGTGGTGATCCAGGCCAAGAAAGGCGGCTTCCTGCGGGGCGCGGTCGACGCAGACCGCGCTCTGACCATCACAATCACCGGGAGCTCCGACGACTTCACTGTCCGAATCGGTATCGGCAAATGGCTCCAGGACCTTGGGGTGGCGGCGATTGAAACGCTTCTGATCTCGGAGCTGTTCCTCGTCGTGGACGTCGCTGAGAGCGCCTGGAACCTCGAGATCGAGGACAAGCTCGTGAAGGACCTCGAGAAGTTCGTGGGCTAGCTGGTCTTCCGTCGCCAGAGCAGGCAAGCACGGGGCCGCCTGAAGGCCCCGCGTCCCGAGCATCGAACGGGCACCCGGTTCTCTTACTTCAGCTGTGGCCTTTCGGCTCTCTCCTGGGTCGCCCTGCCCACAAGAGGGCTCGGACAGTCCAGCCCGTTGCCGCAGCGAGACCGAAATCTGCACAGCAAACAAGCTCAACGCCGCGTCATAGAACGGGTCGCCGGAGGGTGCGGCGACAAGCCAGGCGGTTGATACGGCGACACTCGAGAGTCCGATCGCGACCCTCTGTGTCAGCCTTCAGTGAGACGGTTTGCCTTGACAAATCAATGAGCTGAGAGGGCGGAGAAGGAATTCTCCCATGACCACGACAATCAACCACCTTGACCACACGTGCCACCATGCTGGTGTGGTGGATGAAACCAAAGCACCGGACCCCGAGGTCCCCGAACGCTCCGCCGGACGCCGGCAGTTCTCGGCGAAATACAAGGCCAAGATCCTGGCTGAGTACGAGACGCTGCCCCGATCAGCGCGGGGCGAGATGCTTCGCCGGGAAGGCCTGTACTCCTCCTTGATCAGCACCTGGACCCGCCAACGCGACGAAGGGGCCACGGCGGCCCTGGCCCGTCCGGCCGGACGAAGCCAGGCCGATCCGCGTGATCGTGAGGTGGCCCGGCTAGAAGAAGGAGGTCGAGCGGCTCGAAGGCGAGCTCGACAAGTCCCGACGGGTCGTCGAGATCCAGGGAAAACTTTCCGCGCTGCTCGAGCAACTCGCCTCGGACAGCACGGCGGCGAACAGCGAGACCAAGTGATCGAAGACGCCATCGGTGAGCTCAGGCCCATTATCGGCACGACCAAGGCACTCGAGGCCGATGGGTTCGGACCGGGCCACCTGGTATCGAGCCCACCGCCAAAGCCCGGCGCCACCACCTCGCGGAACGGGTCGTGACCCCGCAGCCTCGGGCCCTGTCGCTGGTCGAGCGCAAGGAGATCAAGCGGGTCCTCGACTCCGACGAGTTCGTCGACGAGGCCCCGGCGACGGTCTACGCCAAGTTGCTCGACCAGGGCACCTACCTCGGATCGGTCTCGACCATGTACCGGGTCCTGCACGAGCACGACGAGGTGCGTGAACGTCGCCGCCAAGCCACCCACCCGGCGCACAAGAAGCCCGAGCTCATCGCCGAGGAGCCGAACCAGATTTGGTCGTGGGATATCACCAAACTGCACGGCCCCGAGAAGTGGACGTACTACTACCTCTACGTGATCCTCGACATCTTTTCCCGCTACGTCGTGGGCTGGATGCTGGCCCGGGCCGAGTGGGCCGATCTCTCCAAGCGGCTGATCAACGACACGGTGGCCAAGCAGGGAGTAGACAACGGAATCAACTGACCCTGCACTCAGACCGGGGTTCGCCCATGATCGCCAAGCAGGTGGTGCATCTGCTGGCCGACCTGGGGGTGACCAAGTCGCGGAGCCGGCCCCATGTGAGCAACGACAACCCGTATTCAGAATCACAATTCCGGACCTTCAAGTACCGACCCGACTTCCCAGATCGCTTCGGCAGCTATGAGGACGCCCGGGCCCATTGCGGACATTTCTTTCCTTGGTACAACGACGATCATCGCCACTCGGGCATTGGACTTCATACCCCTGCCGACGTCCACTACGGCCGAGCCGAAGCGATCCGAGAACAACGCGGTGCCGTCCTTCTCGAGGCCTATGGCCAACACCCTGAACGCTTCGTTCGCCAAATCCCGACTCCACCCGTGCTCCGGTCGTCGCGAAGGCGGTCAAAAGAACCAGGGAAACTTTGCGGAGCATCTGGTGTACTGCAAGAGGCACATCGTCGTCTAGCGAGCCGGAGGCAGTATGAATCCGAGGAATACCAAAAGCAACCCGGACAGGGTCGGCGAGGACTCCAAGAGTGCAATCATCACAGCTTGGTGACTCATGGTGCCACGTTTGCATAGAGGGTGATCATCAGTCCATGAAGACGAGTGGTGGTGTGGTGCTCTGATCGGAGGTGATTACGCCCCCCGTTAAGCGTTCGGACCGAGTACCACCTATGTGCTGATGTGTCCCACCTTCCCGGCGCTAAGAGTCAGGGTCGGGCCACGGCCGAGTAGGCCCAGGCCATATCGTGGTCTGACCAGACGTCCGCTCCGACCACGGGCCCGAGTTGAACGAGAATAGCTATCACTTTCGAAGGGAGAGCATCACGATGGTCAAGCAACAGTCGAAGAACAAGGTCTGGTTCGTCTACCTGATCCTCGGCACAGTCGCTGCCATCGGGATCGCAATGGGACTGTTCTTCTCGAGCCACCCCACTTGGGTTGGTGAGCAACCTGGAAACGCAGATTAGCACCGCACGCTCGGGCTCTTGTCCGATCTGCCGCACATCACTGCGGAACTGTTCTACGACGCTATCGAGAACAGCATCGTCTTCTGTGTCGCCTTCCTGATCGCACGTCGAGCATTCCACAAGGAGCACGAGCTCTTCGACATTCAGCACGGTATTAGCCACGAGGACTAGCAAGAAGATCACTGAGCCGGGCGAAACTGGGGGCACTCACCCAGGGTCATTCGGTCTGACTAGAGCGTCCAAATCCGATTGCATCCACAACGGCTTTCGGAGCAGCCGCCTGAAGAGCAGCGTCAGGACCGACGCCAAGGGCATCATTGACAGTGGAGAACGCAAGCCTCAACGCCACAAAGGCTGTCACAGCGAAGATTTGGGAGTCACTGAATCCAACAGAGTGGAGGATCCCAACGTCCTGAGCCGTGGTGTGGTTGGGATCGCTCGCCACCTTGCGTGCCCATGATGCCAACGCGCGCTCGTCGTCACTTAAGGACTCGTCGCTCCCGCGTATAACGGCGGCCGCAAACTCGGGATCAGAGACCCCCGCCAACTTGGAGCCCCACGCAAGGGAGCAGTAGGAATCACCCAGGGTCGATGCACAGGCGGCGACGAGGATGCCCCGCTGGCGGAAGCTCAGATTCTGATCGGCGATCGATTGACCCATCAAGTCGAAGAGATTCGTCACCAGCGCCGCGTTATGGGACCACAACTTCGACACGTTCATGACGTACCCATCCTCGGCGATGTCCTCGTCAAAGAGTGCTTGGGCCTCCGAAGTGATTGAAGGAAGTTCCAGGAAACCGATAGTGCTCATTGCCACTTCTCCTCTAGTCCGCGGGCTTCTGCGCGACTCAGGGCGAGGCCGATGCGCGCGGACGGGACCATATTGCCGGATCCCGGCTCTTGCGTCACGGGTAGTTGGCCGCTTGCAGCCGATTCGCCAGCGTCTCAGCGGGAACAGGCATTTCGGTCAGGATCTTGTGCGAGTGAAGGGTGAGTTCGGGCTGAGTAAGCATTTCCCAACCAATCTCGTCTCGCCCGACGATGTCCCAACGGTACAGCGCACGCTCGCTGCGGGAGTGCCATAGCGAGTTCTTCGGCACCCATGTTCCTTCCGGTAAAGAGGACTACATCATCGGGAAGCTCGCGCCGAGTTTGTACCGGGTGCTGAAGGATGGGTCCATGAGCGCGAGAGATTGGAGCAAGATTGCCCTAGCCATGCCCGAAGACCTTGCAGCCCACGGAGGAGCCTCGGACACGACGGCGCCTACAGCGGGGGTGAGCGCCGCGGCGGCACACGGACCCCGCCGACGCGACATCCAGGGGCTGCGGGCCGTTGCGATCCTCGCCGTGGTCGCCTATCACGCCGGCCTGCCCATTCCCGGTGGCTACGTCGGCGTTGACGTCTTCTTCGTGATCTCGGGCTACCTGATCACCCAGCTCCTCTGGGACGAGGTCGCCGGAGGAGGGCGGCTCTCGTTCAGTCGCTTCTACGCCCGCCGGGCCCGCCGTCTCCTGCCGTCGGCCGTGCTGGTCATTGTGGTCACGGTCGCCGTGTCCGTGGCCGTGCTTGGCCCGCTCGAGGCGACCGCCGTCGCCAAGGACGCCGTGGCGTGTGCCCTCTACGTCGGCAATTACCGGTTCGCCTTCCAGGCCACCAACTACCTCGACTCGCAGGGACCTGTGTCGCCCCTACAGAACTACTGGTCGCTCGGCGTCGAGGAGCAGTTCTACCTCTTGTGGCCCGCGCTGCTGCTCACCGCCATTGTCATCGCCGGCAGCGTCGGCGGCAAGCGTCGCGCCCGTCACCGCGCGAAGCCGCTCCCAGCCCTGGACCGATCCCGCTGGGCCGTGGTCGGAGCGCTCACGGTTGTCGCCGTCCTCTCCTTCTGGCTGTGCGTGCACCTCACCTCCACGGACGAGCCGTGGGCCTTCTTCTCGCTACCGACCAGGGCGTGGGAGCTGGCCGTGGGCGGCCTCCTCGCGCTCGCGGCCCCCACCGGCCGCCGGCTCCCAGATTGGGCGCTGGCGACGATCGGCTGGGCCGGCCTCGGCGCGGTGGCGTGGTCGTTCGCGGCTTTCGGCCCCCAGACGCCGTTCCCGGGCACGGCGGCACTGGTCCCGGTCGCGGGAGCCGGCGCGGCCCTGTTCGCCGGCACACGCCATCTGCGGGCCGGGCCGGCACACCTCCTGGGCCTCCGCCCCTTCCAGCCGATCGGCACCGTGTCCTACACGTGGTACCTGTGGCACTGGCCGGCGCTGATCCTTGCGCCCGCCGTCGTGGGCCACGCGCTCGAGCTGATCCAGAAGGTGGGCGTCTGCTTCCTCAGCCTGGTGCTCGCCGCGCTGACCACCGTCGTGCTCGAGCAGCCGCTGCGTCGATCCCACTGGCTCTCGACCCGGTCGGTGCGCAGCCTCGTCGCCGGAGGCGCCCTCAGCCTCGGCGCCGCCTGCGTGGCTGTTCTCGTCGTAGCCGAAATCCCACCACCCGCCGGGAGTGGTCACGCGGCGGCAGCTCGGCTGGTCACCCAACCCGCCAACCGGCGGACGACGACGTCGGCGCAGGCGACCGCCGCCTCGCTCGACGCCCAGGTCAACAAGGTCGTGCAGGATTCCCTCAATGACCCCGACGTCCCCGCCAACCTCACGCCGTCGCTGGCCGACGCCGCGGCGGATGCGCCCGTGGCCGAGAATGACGGGTGCTTCGACAACTTTACCGACACGACCGCGCACCCCTGCCTCTACGGGGACACGACCTCCTCACGCACTGTCGTACTCTTCGGCGACTCGCACGCTCTGCAGTGGTTCCCGGCCATCGACAACATCGCCAACGAGGAGCACGACGCCCTGGTGGTCGTGGCAAAGGCCACGTGCCCGCCCATCGACATCACCGTCTTCAGCCCGGACCTCGGGCGGGACTACACCGAATGCAACGAGTGGCGCGCCGCCGAGCTCTCGCGGATGTCGACCCTGCGACCTGCGGTCGTCATCCTCGGCTTCTCCCGTGAGTACGGCATCGCCGACGACCACGTGGTCGTCGACGGCGAGGCCTGGCTGTCGGGACTCAGCGAAATGATCACCACCATCGAACAGACCACCGGAGCACGCGTCGTCCTCATGGGCGACGACCCCTACCCGCAGCAAAACACGCCTGACTGCCTCAGCCAGCACCTGACGTTCACACCCGACTGCGACATCCCCAAGCACTACCCCTTCTACAACCCAGAAGGGATCCCACAGGAAGAGGCGGTCGCCGCCTCCACGGGCGCCGGCTATGTGGACACGGACCCATGGTTCTGCATCTCGAATACCTGCACGGTGATCATGGGCAACATGCTCGTCTACCGCGACGACAACCACATCACCGCGACCTTCGCGAACTGGCTGACCCCCGTGGTCGCCGCAAACATGGTGATCGCCACTGACGGCGCGTTCTGAATCCCTCGCCCTCTTGGGCCGGCCTCACCAGGTGAAGATCGCCATCCACTCCCAGCCCAGGACGGTCGATGTCCGGGCGCGTTCGATGCCGCTGTGGTCGACGTCCCACTCGACGGCGTGATGGTGCTGGCCGGATACGCGCCAGGGTTGAGGTTAGGAAGGAAGCCGCGTCCCGGCCGAACCGATGTACCAGTTACTCGGCGCGTGGTGGGATCGACCAAACTGAACTCATGACACGCCGAGTACCCCCGCCGGAGGGAGCACAAGGGGCTGCAGTGGCGAAAACAGAGGTCAAGGGAGATCCCTTGTGGGCAGTCCTCATCCCACCTCGCCTCACCCGCTTCCGGGAGTTAGTCCAGATTGAGAATGAACAACTGGACGTGGACGTCACTGGATGGAACAAGTTCGTTCTCCTCGCCGCCGACCGCGCTTATCTGTTTCCTCGAGATTCGAACGGCGTTGAGTGGTTCGAACGAGAGCTCGCCGCGTACAGAGCACTCGAGCCCATTAAGCTCCCGGTCGTTCCGAAGCTGCTCGAGCAATGGCGGGATGACACGGTGTATCCCTACCCGTTCGCCGCCGTGTCTCGGCTTCCCGGAACTCACCCCGCCGACGCAAGTGACCTGATCGACCCTCTGTACCGCCTCGTCGCCCGGTGGCACGACATTGAGCCGACCGAGATACCAGGTTCTCGACCGCCCGCCTACCACGATCGTGCCGACAATCGTTGGCTTCGCCGAGCGCTCGATCCCCACACCACCCGGGCTGCCGTTGTCGAAGCGGCTCATCGCCTCGATTGCGCCAATCGAGGCGATGAGTGGAGTCAGCGCCTGGAGGAGGCAGCGCAGCTCTCCCACGTCCTCGTCCACGGAGATATCCACGAGGACCAACTCCTCGTGGTCGATGGGCAACTCACCGGCATTCTCGATTGGGAGACGGCGCGCGTTGACCACCCCTTTTGGGACTTCGATCTCAGCGAGTGGGGGACGGGACTCTGGAGGAGCCATCGGATCGAGTTCTCACGGCTGTGGTCGGTCGCCTGGCAGTCGTATGCCAGCGGACGACGCTTGGATCCTGACCCCGCACCACTCGAGACGGCGTTTCGGCTGCGCCACGCACTGTTCTTATTGGACAATCCTCGAGATCCGTCGGTTGGTGGGACGGTCGAAGAGCACCTTGCGGCTATTTGATTCACCTGGAGCACGCTCGCAGGAGTCTATTTGGGAGTCACAGCCCGCGATTGTCGGTGAGTCGCACCCCGGCCCGGCGATAATCGATACCCGGCGCAGGGAGTCCGATCCGAGCTTCGGGCTGGTGGGCAGGCCTTCGCGGTTGCGCTGGACATGAGCAGAGAAATCAACTTCAGCACAATGTTCTTGACGAACACCTGGCGAAGCGCCCTCATGTGACGTTTGGCCCAATGACGATCGGGCCCCCTTCTGGTCACCCTAGGGACGGAGCTCGGGTGGTAGAGGCAGAAGAGGGTGATGAGGGGCACACGTTCACGACGACGGCGCACGATTGCGGGACATCCGAAGCCTCACGATCACACCCGACGCCAAGAGGCCATAGGAGCCCGTACCCCTCTGGGCGAGCCGAGCTGTGGGCCAATCGAAGCCTCGATCGTCAACTGTGAAGAGGGAACCTCCACATGATCGTCCGCGGAGGGGCGGAAGGCGACGAACGATGTGGCACTCAGGTCGGTTCTTTTTCGGATTCGCCTGTGCGATGACTCTTGTTCTCGGCACCCTCTCCCTGCTCGGGCCGCCGGCCCAAGCGGCGACCGGTGCTGGGACATGGAGTCTCGATGGAGCGCCGGCTCAGCTCGGGTTCGGAGAGGTCGACACCATCTCGTGCCCCGACCCGACGTACTGCGTGGCGCTGGCATCTAACCAATACGAGGACGACGCGCTCATCTTGAACGCCGGTACCTGGAATACAGCTCCCCTCGTCGAACCGGGCGGCGCGCTGCAGCTCAACGGTGTGTCCTGTTTTTCCGAGTCGTTTTGTATGGCTGTCGGTGAGAGTTCCGCTGGATCGGGAACCCGGTCCAGTGTGGTGGGCGTGATCGAGGAATGGGATGGCTCGGCGTGGTCGATGGTGCCAAACCCGCAGTCATCGGGCGTCAACGTTTGGCTCAGCAGCGTGTCGTGTCCGAGCGCGTCAAGTTGTTTCGCTGTTGGACAGGACAGCACCGATGGCGGATTCATTGACACCTGGGACGGCGCGTCCTGGACGATGTCCTTCAATCAACAGGGTGTGAGCCTGTCGGCGGTTTCGTGCACTACCCCGGCGACCTGCGTCACAGTGGGAGCCGGGTCTTCGAATTCGCTCTATTCCGCGGTCTTGTCCAGCGGGACCTGGGCGGTCGAATCTGTGCCCGACCCAGGCGGCGACGGGTTCCTTAACGACGTATCTTGCGCTTCGCCGACTTTCTGCATGGCGGTCGGCTCGGTACAAGTTGGTGGCGTCGGGTGGGCGACTGGTCTTACGGAGGACTGGGACGGCGTATCGTGGGTTGTCGTTCCAAGTCCGAATTACCCCGAAGATGACCTCGGTCCGGGCTTCCTAGGTGGGGGCGTTCTGACCGGCGACTCCTGTGTCTCAGCGCAGGCGTGCGTCGCGGTCGGATATGGGGGCGGTGGGCTGAATAGCTCGAACCTTTCGTATCCGGGTCTTGCCGTGGTGGAGACGTGGGATGGGGTTGCTTGGTCTCTCACGTCTACGCCAGCGCCCGTCGAACCAGCCGGTGGCGGGCACGCTGACTTGCGCGGCGTCTCGTGCGTGCCTGACGCAAATGACGCACAGTGTGTCGCCGTTGGGTTGCAGACCCCCGACAACGCGAACATCTCGGCTCTCGTCGAGACAACTTCTGCGGCGGTCGGATCCCTCGATGCCACGTCGACACAGGTTAAATCGGACGGCGAGGGTGATCTCACTGCGACCGTCACCACGGGCGCATCCCCGGCCTACGGAGCGCTGGACATGGTGGCGGGAGAGGCGACGCCGACCGGGAGCGTCACCTTCCTGAACGACGGCTTGCCGATCTCGAGTTGTCCTCCCATGGAGCTCGACTCGGGACAGGCAAGCTGTTCGGCTGGCGCCGGTACCACGGGACCGATAACTGCCGACTATTCGGGTGATGCAACCTTCGATGGTTCATCGAGTCAGCAGATCGGCACCCTACCCGTCACATATATGGGCAACGGTGCAACGAGTGGCACGGTACCCGTGGACAGCGCGAGTCCTTACAGTTCCTCTGCCACGGTCACTGTGCTCCCCCCTGGCACACTCATCAGGACCGGATACAACTTTTCTGGTTGGAACACGAAGCCCGATGGCAGCGGTTCCTCCTACGCTCCGGGGGCCACCTTCACGATCCTGGCCAGCACGGAACTCTTTGCTGTTTGGACGCCGAGGTCGTCCCAAACTCCGCCAGAACCATCCACGCCCTCGGCAACTCCGCCGCCCGCGCCCCACGGCTATTGGCTGGTGGGATCTGACGGTGGCATCTTCACCTTCGGGTCCGCCCAGTTCTACGGCTCGACGGGCTCACTGCACCTCCAGCGACCCGTGGTAGGCATTGTCCCCACAACGGACCGAGCCGGATACTGGCTCGATGCCTCTGACGGCGGGATCTTCGCCTTCGGCAACGCCGGCTTCTATGGATCGATCCCCGGTCTCGGGCTCAGTCCAGCCGGCTCGGGACGGCCGAAGTCACTGAACGCTCCCATCGTCGGCATGGTTCCGTCGGCTGACGGGGGCGGCTACTTCATGGTGGCCTCTGACGGCGGGGTCTTCGCCTTCGGGGATGCCCATTTCGCTGGGAGCTGCCCCGGGATCGGTGGCTGCTCGGGCGCAGCAGTTGCGGTCATGCCCGATGCGACCGGAGACGGGTATTGGCTGGTCACCAAGAGCGGGCAGGTCTACACCTTCGGCGACGCCCCGTACCTCGGAGCCCCTGGGCCACAGAGTGTGCCGGTGACCTCGGCGGTTCGCACCCCCGATGGACGTGGCTACTGGATCCTCGACGCCAACGGTGCCATCTCGGACTTCGGCGATGCTGGAGCTTTTGGAAGCTCACTCGGGCTGACAAACAACTCCGATCCGGCAACGGCCATCTTCTCTACATCCGACGGTGGAGGATATTGGGTGGCATCGGCCAACGGCGCCGTCGCCAACTTTGGAGATGCTCCGGACGATGGCTCCATGGTCGGGACACCGCTCAACGGTTCGATTATCGCGGCCACCGGCTGGTAGGCAGGCGGGGGTAGCGGGTCTGGCGCTCAGTGACTCCCAACCAGGCGTATTGGGACACCAACGGGTATGCCGGATGCTCCTCGGACACGCCTGGGTGCGCCTGACACAATGATGCATGCCGTTTCGTCCACTGGCGGCCGAGGATCTGAGCGCCCTTATTGAGATCCAGGAAGAAGGAGCGGTCGCCGGGTTGTCGCACATCTTTCCGCAGGACCGCTACCCATTTCAGCGAGAGGTGATCCTCGAACGCTGGAGACGAGACCTTATCGATCCGACGATTCACGCGTATGTCTCGACGGACGGCAGCGGTGCATTAACCGGTTTTACCGCGACACGATGCAACGAGTTACTGCGCTTCGGAACCGCGGTGCGACTCTGGGGCAGTGGCCTTGCCACGTCGTTACACGCCTTTGTTGTTGAGGAACTGCGACGGACGAACGCCGACGCCAACCATATCTTCTACTGGCTTCGAGTCTTCGAAGAAAACCGTCGAGCGCGCCGACTCTACGAGAAGCTGGGTTGGACGGCGACGGACGTACGGACCCGATCGACGTTTGAACCCCATCCCACCCTGCTCGAATACCGATTCAATCCATAGAGCGTGCCCTCGGGAGTGCCGGAGCCGACGCGTTCGTTCGCACCTTCCGGCGAACTGGGCGACCCTTCGCCAGACATTCTGCTGCTACATCTTGGGACACCCTTGAGCCGGAGGGCAGGCCGACTTCCACGTACCGCCGCCCACACGAGGCATGCGAAAGGGTATTTACCCCCCAGGACAATACTGGGCACGTTCCGGTCCGTATACGGGAGACGATTGTCATGTACTTCTTGCTCTTCTACGAGGTGGTCGATGACTACATCGAACGTCGGCGAGCGTTCCGCGTGGAGCACCTCGGGCTCGCACAGGAGGCGAAGGATCGGGGCGAGTTGGTCCTCGCCGGCGCTTACGCAGATCCACCCGACGGTGCAGCACTGGTGTTCCGAGCCGATGACGACTCAGTCGTGAGGGCCTTCGTCGCCCACGACCCCTACGTCCGCGAAGGCCTGGTCAAGAAATGGGTCATCCGGCAGTGGACAGTCGTGATTGGCAACCAGTAACACCGAGCGGATCCGAGCGATCCTGTCAGCCGGCTCGGGCTCCTGCTCGACTACTCCCCAGGCCGGCGAACTGGTCAGTCTGGTCATAGGATCATGAGAGTGCGGAAAGACTCGGTGAAGCGTCAAGATGACGGCTCTCGGTGGTCGCTCTGGTCTCGAGATTCGGTTCTGTCCATCGGCTCACGCAACTCGGTCTTGTCAGTAGGTTCGATTGGTTCTGTGTTCTCCATTGGGGGTGTGGGTTCCGCTGGGTCAATTCTCTCGATCGGGTCCTTCTTGTCAGCTGTCAGCATCATGTCGGGACTCTCGTGGTTGTCCGTCATGGCATGGAGATCAAAGAGATCGATTGCTGGTTCTGGTGCGAATCGCTAGCTCCCTCCGGCGAGGGCGATAGTCGCACCGTCCCGGCGAACGCGGCTACCCCCGAAATGCAGTCTGGAATCGCAAGTAGAAGGCGGCGAACACTAGGACGATGCCTACGTTCGCCAGCAGCCGGGCCCAGACGTTATGCCTAAAGATCAGGATGTCGACTCCGACCACGGTGGCTACAAGAGCGACGACGTAGATCCCGATGGCCAAGTGTCTTCCCACGCTCCGAGCCTATTGCCGTGAGCGTGGTAGCCCTGGCACGGCATTGCCCGCCGACCCTGCGGATGGGGATATTTAGCGCCCGCCGGTCGGAACGGCGGGCACGGGGCCGCGCCTTCGGGGCACCCGCTGACGCCGAGTCTGCCAGTTGAATCCCTCAGGAGCCGAGCGAGCTAGCTCGTGGTGTTCTCGGCCAGACTGGTCTTCATGGGCTACGAGGTCGAGCTTCGCCGCCCGGAGGCTGTCTTGGTCGACCTCGATGGCACCCTCCTGGACCACGGAGGCCAGGCGGCGGCCCTCGAGGAAGTATCGCTTCGGTGGCCCGGGCACACCTGGGACTGGATCCACGTGAGTTGCTGAAAGCCAATGCCCGGGCCTGGACCGCGCTGTGGCGTGAGGTTGAGCAGTTGTGCTGGCTGGGTCAGATGAATGGCTACGCAGCCAGCCGGGAGGCGTGGCGCCGGGCTCTGGAGGTGTGTAGATGCACCCAGAACCCGGTGGTCGAGTTCGCCTTCTCCGAGCATCGGCGGCTGGCCCGCGCCGCGTTTCAACCGTACCCGGACGTTCAAGTCTTCCTAGAGCACGCGGCAGCGAGCGGTGTGCCCCTCGCCGTGGTCACCAACGGACCATCGGATCTGCAGCGCGACAAGTTCAACGCCCTCGGAGTGGGCAAGCTGGTCGACGCCGTCGTCATCTCCGGGGAGCATGGGGCGGCCAAGCCTGATCCGGCGATCTTTCAGTTGGCCCTCGACGAACTGCGGGTGGACCCAGAGGACGCCTGGTGCGTTGGGGACAGTCTGGCCACAGACGTCGCCGGTGCCAACAGGGCGGGTATCACGGCTATCTGGCTGAATCGCCCAGGACACGAGGTCGCATCCTCGGATGTCCCGCCCCGGATAGAAGGGTTGTTCCGGGTGCTCCGTGGGTCCGTCACACCAACTCCGGCCGTCGAAGGCAACGCAATGGAAGTGGGGTCTATGTCTTCGCTCGTCGAGCTGCTCAAGGGTCTCGTTCCATGACCGGCTCCGGCGGATGACGGCGCGCCTGACTGTGCGGAAGCTGCGGTTCAGAGTGTCGGATGGGCGGACGGCCAGCAGCAAGGGAGATCAAACCACCGTCTGATCGACCAGCCAGAGTCCGCCCGATGGCGCCCCGGTCCGGCAGCGAGGGCAGGTTGAGGCCAGCGGATTCCACCGGGTACTGCCCCTCGGCCAGGCTGCGATCACCCATCGGCGTGAGGGCGTTCGAGCCCATATGGATGTGATCCCGATCAGAGATTTTTTGTTGCCGCGGCAAAAAAACTCGGATCAAGACCGAACCAAATGGACCTCTCGGGGCTACAAAGGGATGGTGGAGCCCAAATCGCAGCTCGGCGGCGAGTCCTCGGATATTGCGCGGCCTGACATCGAGGGATGTACCGACGAAGATCTGCTGATTCAGATCCATCAAGGTCACCGGGACTCGGTGGAGCGACTGTACCGACGCCACGGCCCCTCGATCTTGGCGTTGCTCATCCGGATTTTCGACGACCGCCAGACGGCCGAGGAGGCCGTCCAAGACACCTTCCTTGCGGTGTGGAACGGTGCACGATTCGACGGACGATCACGAGTCCGTACCTGGTTGGTGGCCATTGCGATCCGTCAAGCCAGATCAAAACGCCGTCGACGGAGATTGACGGTTGGGAGTCAGCCCCGAGACTTTGCCTCGAACGATCCGTCGCCTGAAGACGCCGTCGTCGCTGGTCTCGATGTCGACCGTCTGGTCAAAGACCTCTCTGAACTGACGCGCTACCAGCGTGAAGTCGTGCTGCTCGCCTTCGCCGAACAACTCACTCACCCCGAGATCGCTGAAGTCCTGGGCGTGCGAATCGGCACAGTCAAGAGTCGCCTTCACGGCGCCAAGAAGGCATTGATGCGGAAATGGGAGCAAGAGGACAGGACATGACACGAACACGGCACCTCGATGACGAGGCACTGATCACCATCGCGCAAGACGACTCACCGAGTGCTGGCGCTGCATCCCATGTCGATTCGTGTCCGCTCTGTGCGCACGAACTCGAGGCCTGGCGCAGGATCTCCGATCTGGCCAGAGTGAGCGTCGACTTGGTACCTCCAGCAATAGAAGACCTCCCACAGCGAATCTTTGGAGGACTTGACAGCCCTCCTCGTCGCAGTTCTGTGCCACCGAGGAGTAGACGTGTACACACATCTCGCGGGTGGTCCAGGGGTGGGCGCTGGGTGATTGCGGTCCCGATCGTCATACTGGCCCTCGTTCTCGCCCTGACGCTCGGGTTCGGATCAAGCGCACCTTCTGACGCCATGGTTCTCAAGACCATCAGGAGCAGTCCCACCGTCGCAGCGATGCACTTTCAGACGCTTCATTTGACCGCACTCGAAGTGGATCGAGCACCGCAGGGTTTCATCGACGTCGAGTACAGCACCCATGGAGCGGTCGATCCCCGAACCAATGCCTTCGATCTCACATCGAAAGCGATCATCCCTGGTGGCGCGTCATTCGGTTCCTCGACCACGGTCTCCGATGGCTCGCTCGTGTACCTCCCGTGCAATCCCCAATGGACTTTTATTGGCAAGAAACCGTGCCTCGCGTATCCAGCTCAGAGCGGGACTGCTCCAGGCTCACCCTCCTTGACGTTTCTGCGCTACGCCAGCGGGCCAGTGGCCCGACTGGGCGAACGCGACATCGACGGAGTCGTGACAAATGGGTACGGGGTGAGCGTGCCGGTCAGTGCGTTGGCTCAGAGTGTCATTCCTTCAGAGCGCTCACTCATTCAATACGCGAACTCCACAATCTCGGATCTCCATGTCGAGGTCTGGTCCGACCAGCGAGGCCTGCCACGACAGTTGGATTTCACCTTCCTCGTCCACCAAGCAACTCTGTCAGCGGTGCTGCGTGCCTCAGAGAAGGAACAGCTCAGCTACGGCACGGCCCCGCTGAAAGTGAGCGTTCCTAGCCGGAACACCGTGACCGTCGCCTCCAATCTGAATGCGGCCCTACTTCTAGAAAGTCAGTACCGGAATGCGCTGATCGCCTACCTCAAGCAGCAGTCTGGACACTGAACGGAGTGGTACCTCCTATCCCATAAGTGCCGAGGTTTCCGACCGTCCTGGCGTACGGGGGCAGGCTGGCCCACACGACTCGCAGGAGCCCCGCGCGATCCAGTCTGCGTGCGTCTAAGCCTCCGGGAGACGCCACACGCTGACATGCAAAAGGCTCTCACCTGTAAACGGCGAGCGATCCCACCAGCCCCATCGATGTTCCAGCGTCATTCCCGCGATCCGAGCCATCAGGTCCAACTCCGCCGGCCACACATATCGGAACGGTGCCGTGAATTCGGTGAAGCTGCCATCAGGAAGTCGGTTGAAGTGCCGTGAACGGGAGATCTGCTTGTGCGTGCGGTCAGTGAAGTCGTCGATGCCGATGTAATCCTCTGTCAAAGCAAACGCGACACCGGAGTTGCCCCGTGGTAGCTGGCGAAGACCTGGCACGCTGGTCTCTATTACGAAGCGGCCGCCGGGGCGAAGGTGCCGGGCAGCGTTTTCGAAACAGGCCACTTGTTCGTCCTGCGTCGTCAGGTTCATAATCGTGTTGAAGACCAGGTACACAAGGGAGAACTCGCCCTCCACGAATGTCACGGCCATGTCGCCTTCGACAGCCGTAATATCGCTCGCCTCGGGCTTCGACCGCAGCACGTCGAGCATGTCTGCAGACAACTCGATCCCGGAGACCGAAACACCCCGGGCAGCCAAAGGGACGGCGACCCGGCCAGTCCCAATGGCGAACTCCATCGCCGCCCCGCCGTCGGTCAACTCGACCAGACAGTCGACGGTCGCTTCGAGCACGCCGTCGGCGAACATCCCCGTCCCAGGTTGATCATAGGTTCTGGCGATCTCGCCGACGAATCGGTTTTCGGGCACACCCCAGCTTGGTCCGGCCTGATCCAGCTTGCAACGTCCCGCCCCTACCCCATAGGTGCCGGAGGGTGGCACCCCAACCCGGCAGCGAACTGGGACACCAGCTTCGGTCGCGTCAGCTGCTTCCTCGATGATGTGTCGGTGAGGATTCGAGGCTGTCACGCAGGCGGCCTACAGGAACTTCACATGAACGACTGGCACTCTGGTTACCTGAGTTTGAGGAGCTCCGCCATGAATGACTACGAACCGACCAGTCCCCGGGAGACCCTTTCCTCCGATCCCGAATCGACCAAAATGTCAGAGCCAACGGTTGTCGAAGGTTTGGAGGGCGCAGCTTCTGCATCGCCTCTCCCACCAGCGTCTTCATCCGGCTGGTCAGACTCAGCGGCCATAGCCGGGCACGGACGCCGACCGAGGGTCCAGCGATCGCTGTCAAATATGAGGCGGGGTGTGATCGTGGCCGCTGCACTGGTGTTTTCAGTGACGGGATTGTTCATCGGCCTCGGAGCGTCGTCCTCGGCAGGGGCCGCACAATCCGTGGCCGCCAGCAGCTCGACTGGACATGTTGGAAGCGGCGGCCAGGGATCCAACGCACGATCTGGACCGGCGACGGGAGGATCATCGGGCACGGTCGGGAACGTGTCCAAGTCGAGCTTCACCCTGACGACGTCAGCGGGTCAGGTGGTGACAGTAGACGAAGCGTCTTCGACGAAATACGAGAAGGGAACGAGCTCGGCCTCGGAGAGTGCTGTTACCAAGGGCGAGCACGTACTCGTACTGGGGACCGTCAGCTCAACGACCATCAAGGCCACACAAGTCATCGTGCAAACGACTGGCGGCCCATCTGAGCCCTCCACGGCCGCATCGGTGGTCCCCTTCCAGCAGGGTGTAGCGGGAGTGTCAAAGCAGGTCGGTCAGATCCCGGCCAGCTACAGCGAGGGGTCAGGGACGATTGTCAGCGGAACGGCAGCCAATAAAGCGACGGAAGCTGCGCTGACGGCCTACCCGGGGGGAGTTGTCGACCGTGTCGTGAAGCTGAGCAACGGCGAATACGAGGTCCACACCATCGGCGTCAACTGGCCACACCACGTCTTCGTCAACCAGGACTTCAAGGTCGTAGGTGCCGAGTAGCGGCCCAAGGGGACCACACAACTCGGTGCTCGGATCGTCCATGACGGTCTGACCAAGGCTGGGGGAACCGACCGATGCTGAAATGGGTGTCCCAGTCGCACGCAGGGTGGCACCCTGCGGGCGACTGGGGGGACTGCGTCCCCCGGGCTACCTCCGGGAAGGCGGCCTCTAGTTCTGCCTCGGTAGCCTGGTGGGGTGCAACGAGAGAGCGAGCCGGAGCCGGTGCGCGTCTCCAATGTATTGCGCGTCTCCAATGTATACAGAAGCCATCTATCACACGCCTGTGTTGAAGGCGGCGCCTTATGAACGCTCGGCGGACCGAGGCGCTGAGCGACAGCACTTTCGCCGTCGCGATGACCTTGCTGATCTTCGATCTGCGGGTCATGGCGTCTTCGGAACACACACTTAGCTACTACATTTGGTACAGCGCCTGGCCGCATTACCTGGGCTACGCCGTCAGTTTCCTGATCATCGGGACCATCTGGATCAGCCATCACACGATCTTCCGGCTAATCAACGGTGTCGATCACAGGGCCATGGTGCTCAACCTCGGCCTACTTGGACTGGTCGTCTTCATCCCGTTCCCGACCGAGATCCTTGCGATCTACATCAATCAGAACTCGACATCTGAGAGGGCCCAGGCCGCCGCCTTCTATGGCCTCAGCCTCGCTGTCGCGACCCTCATGCTGGCTTTCCTCTGGCATTCGTTGAGCCATCACCGGCGACTCATGAAATCCTGGGTGAGTGACGACGACCTACGGCGCCTCACCCGAAGGCTCTACCTCACCCCTGTCCTCTATCTCATTGCCACGGGAGTCGCCTTGTTGGACGCAACCATTGGAGTCATTGTCTTCTTGGCGGTTGGCTGTGGGTACCTTCTTCACACCGGAACCCAGGCTGCACCGATCCATCCCGACGACGCCATCAACAGGGCGGGCACTCCCTATGATCCGCCGGCCGGGACACGACCCGATGAGGAACCCCATTTCTTGAAAGTGTGATCACTTCACGAGTCGTCGCCGCTGCGCACGCCTGCAGCCATCCACCCCTCCGTTGACTGTCGCAGTTGTGCCTCGCACGGTGGCACCCCGTGCCGGCAGAACGGGGCAGCTATTCGCTGACGCCGATCAATTAACGAGGTGATCGTGGACCTTGCGGGTGGATGGTCTCGCCTCGGGCCAGCATCTCCACAAACTGCTCGATACGTCTGGCTCGGGTCTCCAGCTTCTTTGCGCTTCCGATCCGATAGAGGATGGAGTACCGATTCGCACTTGTGAGCGTCTGAAACATTGCCTTAGCACGAGGATTGGCAATCAGGGCGTCCGCCAAATCCTCTGGAACCTCCACGCTCGCTTGTCCGGCGTAGGCATTGGTCCACCGACCATCCGCTTTGGCCTGTCGAACCTCGTCTTCCCCGGACCGATGCATTCGGCCGGAGGCGCTCAACCTCTCCGCGATGGCGACGTTCCGTTGAGACCAAGGGCTCCGAGCGTTTCGCGGTGTGAATCGTCGCCGGAACGTCGCATTATCACGACGCCCGAGCTGCCCATCGATCCAGCCAAAGCAGATCGCCTCGTCAAGTGCCTCGTCGTAGGAGAGCGTTGTCGGATGCATCGTGCCCTTGTTGGCTAGGACGAGCCACACGCCTGGTGACTTGGAGTGGTGGCCCCTCAACCAGGTCCGCCATTCGGCAGTATCAGCGACCAAAAGTTCTGGAAGATCCACAGTTTCACGGTATCCCGTTGTGCCGTACTGTCCCACCGTCCCGATGCGTACTGGGGCAGTCTTTGCCGCGTGGCACTCGTGGCGTGACGCACCCGATCGAAGTCAGATGGGCCCTGTTTCGTTCAGGTATTCCTGCCAAGTCTGGTGGCCCTCGGCGTGGAGGGAACAGGTGTTGAGCCCCTCTCGGAACGCTCTGGCGGCACGTCCCGGTAGGGGAAGAGAGACAAACCGACGAGGTCGATGCCAGCGGAGACGCCATGCCTCGGCCATTGCGGACACCGGCAGAACCTCCGGGCCTCCGAAATCGACGGCGCGGCCAGCAGGTGATCCATCCAGAAGGTCAACCAGCCGCTCTGCCACTTCCCGGGCGGCAACCGGTTGAAGGAGAAATCCGGACGGGAGCGGCGCGAGCGGCGATCGCTGCAACGCCTGCAACACCCTGGCAGCCAGCTCGTGAAACTGGGTCGCCCGCAGGATCGTGGACGCCACCGGCGAGTCGGCGATCAGCTCCTCACAGCGCAGCTTCTGGCGGTAGTAGCCAAAGGGAATGTCGTCGATCCCGACGATCGACACGTACAAGAGATGCCTGGTCTCTGGTGGAATGAACTCCAAAAGGGTCCGGGTCTGCACAACGTCGTTGCGGCCGGACGCGGCATGAATGACCGAATCGACACCTCGCATTGCGGCCGCCACGCCCACGCCCGTCTTGAGATCACCCAGGTGAGTCCCCCGATTTAGGCTGCGTGAGAGCACCCTGACGTCGTGCCCCAGACCCTTTAGCTGGCTCACCACATGGCGGCCGAGGGTGCCCGAGCCGCCGGTCACCAACACGCTTGCCATGACGCGACTGTACGACCGCGGGGCTCAACATCATCGAAGGAGTGCATGCGGAGGCACCGTCCGTGTCCCAAATGCGTATCGATGAGCCACACCCAAGTCCGGCGCATGGGGGCACTTGCTCCCGCGTCCTCAGCCGATCGATGACACGATGGACTGACGGGCAGCGCATCTGGGCGCCAAGCGCCCGGCCGCAGCGAGCTTGGAGGTCATCAGTGAGCAACGTTGGTTCGAATGTGTCCAAACTCGAACCGGTCTTTCGCCACCTCGATGATCGAGATGTTCCGTGGCAGCAGGTCCGCGCCGTGCGCCTGGCCGATGGCACCGTTGCTTCAGTATGGGAGAAGTGGCTGGCCTTCTCTGCCGACCCACAGTATCTGTCGCTCTACGCCCGATGGGATCCCGGTGTGATCCAACGGCGACACGGTCATCTCAGCCCGCACGTCGTCATGGTCCTCGAGGGGCAGATCTTCTGCGGCGACCGGCGATGCCCGGTCGGCACTCATATTGAGCTTCCTCAAGGAGCCGCCTTCGGCCCCTTCGAGGCCGGGCCCGATGGGGCCGTCCTCTTCGAAGTCATGATGGGTGACCCCCGAGGCTGGGGGGACGATCCGGCATCGTTCGAGCGCCTGCTCGAAATGCGCGGTGCTGAGGCTCTTCCTGATCCCCCGATCGAGTTACCGCCATGGCTTGAAGACCTTCGGGGACGATGGGTTGCCGATTGAGCAGCAGTGGCGTCTCCATGCGTTGGTCGGCCTCAAGCTCGGGCCGGGTACTCGAAACCGACCAACCTGAGGAGCATCCGATCCCGCGAACGGGGGAACCCCCGCTGGATTTTGGAAGGCGCTGGGCGTGTCGAGTCAGGCTAGGCCTTGAGGGCCCGCATCGACAAGAACAGCGGCACTCGCTGCCACTGTAGGAACCTCTCTGACGCGCCCGAGGGGCGGGGTTCGCGCATCGCCTCGATCCGCAGTCCCGCACCCTCCAGGGCCATGGCGTAGTCCTCCAGGGAATAGGTCCATCCCCGAAAAGTCATCGCACAGCCACCCTCTTCGACCACATCGTCAACCCGCATATTCTCGAAGTAATCCAAACGGATGGCGAAATCGACGTGCGGCTCGTCGCCGAGGAACCGGCCCATATCGGTGACGGGATGGCTTACACAGAAGCAGAAGCGGCCACCGGGAACAAGGACCCGAGCCGCTTCGGCGACGGTGCCCGGCATGTCGGCCACCACCTGAAGCGAGTTGTAGGCCACGGCAAGGTCAAAGCATGCGTCAGCGAACGGCAACGCTGCGCCATCGCCCAGTGCGTACAAGGTGTCGGCACTGGCTGTACGGGCGTGGTGCACCAGTGTGAGGGACGAGTCGATACCGACCACTCGATGGCCACGAGCGGCCAGATCGCGGGAGACTCTGCCCTCACCACAACCGATCTCGATGGTTCGATGTCCCGGTGGAGGGAGGAGTTGATCGAAGAAGACGTCCCGGTAGAACCAATAGGCATCGTGTTGGGGTGTGCGCGCCCACCGGACCCAGTTCTCCGCCTCAGGCTCCCACTCCCCACGGCTCACTAGTTCAAACCTAGGTCCGGCGGGACCGTATCATCGTTCTGCCTGCTCCCGTTGTGCCGCACCGTGTCACCTTCCCGGCAGCGTACGGAGACAGGGTTAGCCTGGCAAAGTGTTGAGGTCATGAAGGCACGGTTCGATGACCGAGTGATTACCACCAGAGCCGTCCCGATCTCTGACGGCCGGATATTGCCTTCAGGTAGCCACGGGTTCGTCATTGAAGCCATCGAATCTCCAGAGACATACGAAGTCGAGTTTGATCTGGCCGATGGCCAGGTCCTAGCGACCGTCCGACCGGAGGACTTCGGGGTGGCTTGAACGTCCCACCTTCCCGGCGTACCGGGACACCTGTCGTTCACCTCTCGGTATGTGCCAACCACTCGTCTGGCAAGCGGCCACCGAACCGATTATGGGGTGTTTTCGCTGTTCGGCATGCTCTTACCGCCATCTGCCTCACGGTCAGTGCCCACTTCCTTGTCGAGGTGGCGAAGCTGGCCCGAACTGACCCCCTTCACCACTTGTTCCAGCACCTGTGCTCGATCCGATTCCGGTAGTGCCTCGATGGCCTCGAGCACTTCTCGCTGATCTTCTCATCGGAGGCGTCGGGACCCAACTCCTGACTTACCTTTGAGATCAGCTTTGTCACGTCTTCCATAGATCGCCTCCCTAGCGAAAGGTTACGGGCGCTGAGACTCAACGACCACCCCGTCCAACCGTGCCACCGGTGACGGTCGAGCACAGCGGACTTCATGGCCCTCCTTCCCGGTGAACTGGGACAGTCTCGGCGCTGGGCACGGGCGCCTCGAGCAGCGGCAGCAGCACGGCCCTAAGCATCCCAGCGTGCCTCGGGCCAACGTCACCAGCCGCAGCCCGGGAGACGACACCTAAACGTGCAGCGACCACGGCCGTTCCCCCGGACGGCCGGGGTCTGGCTCCCGTCGGAAGCACCGCTATGGCTCGGACATGTGCTCCGACGTTCGTTCAACAGACCGCGGGTGCGCCGTCTTGATACCAGACCCCCGAGTCAATCGGCGGATCGCGCAACGCGCAACGGATCTTTAGCGGCTCAGTAATCCGACGCAGAAGACCGCCCTCGGGGCGGTCTTCCTTCCCGGACCATTGGCCGGAGGGCCGGACGACTTTGCCGAACGGATCAGCTAGTTGCCGATCAGCTGTTGCCTGCGGGCCCGTTGCCTTGACACTTAGCCTGGAGCTTCGTCAAACGGGCGTTCAGCTTCGACTCGCGATTCTGCACCCTCGAGAGCGCGTTACCGATCGCGGTGCCAACCTTGGTCAAGCCGTCTGTCTTCGCCTGAGACTCGAGCGCCTGCACTTTGGGCACGAACCCACTTACATCGGACTGCCACTGTGTGACCAGCGACTGGACTTGAGGAAGCTTGGCGCACAGCATGGACAACTGCGTCCCCCCACTGTTCCCGGAAGGCGAAGGAGTCGCCGCCCCTGCCAGACCTACTGTGCCGAGTGTCAATGATCCCACCACAGCGGTGCCAGCGATGATCTTGCGCAACATTTGGTCCTCCTTAGATGAGCTTTCCGTGCAATACCCGCACGACCGCGATTTCCGGCGGTGTTGCCGATTCTGGCCGACTGATGTCATGAGAATGTAAGGGTGATGTCAGGGACCCGGACACCACCGCCGGCTCCGAACTCCCCCAGCACCGTCGGACCGTGCCGGCGTTCGGGGCAGCCGGTAGATGCACCGATGATTTGTTTCGTCATGCGGCGTCTCTACTGCGGTGCTCTACATGTCGATGTCGCTTGACGGGTACATTGCTGGCCCCAATGACCAACCCAGCAACCCCGGCGGTGACGACTTCATGAGACTGCATGAGTGATACGGCTTTGCTGCATACGCTGGGCCGACCGAGGAGACCATTGATTCGGCGGAGATGGGCAAACAGTGCCCTCGGACATCGGCCTACTTTGTCGCAAAACCTGCGAACGGGGCGGTCCACGGATGTCCGGTTAATGCACCCGCCCGGGGTCGGACCCGATTTCGGTCGTTCGGCGGGGTCTGCGTAGGCGGATTGTGTCCGGGTGTCCTAGGCGAGACAATGTGACCTATCGCCCCACCTCGGGAGTTTCCACATGACCTCCACCGGCCCGACGATCACCGCCGGGATCACCACGAAACGCAGTCCCCGCTCAATCGAGGAAACCGTGGCCAGACTGATCGAACTGATCGCGGGCCGAGGTATGAAGCTCTTCGACGTCATCGACCAGTCCGCCGAAGCCCGCAGGGTCGGACTCCACTTGCGTCCTACCACCCTGGTCATTTTCGGTAATCCCGTCGCTGGGACCACTGTGATGGACGCCACCCCACTCGCCGCTCTTGACCTACCCCTCAAGATTCTGGTCTGGGCGGATGGAGACCAGACCAAGGTCTCATACCTCGCTCCCAGCGCGTTCGCCGACCGCTACACACTCGACCCCGACCTGGCACACAACCTCGCCGGGATTGATCCCCTGACAGACGCTCTCGTCTCCCTATAGGCACCACGCCCGCGCCTCGTCCCGGTGGACGGGGCAGTGGAGCGAGATCATTAAGCGGACCGCAAAAGAGGTAAAAGGGGCCACAAGTAAGGCATTGCTTCCGCTGGTGGAAGCTGTCTACTGAGAATACCGCAACGTCCATTGGTAATAGCTTGGTAATAGGGGAGGTGCCCCGATGAGAATCCCATCACGCAATTGGCTCTACCTACGAGTGTGCGTGGCTGTCTTCTAGCTGGCCCAGTGTTGGGGCTCGTCGCAGAGTCTCCGGCCACGGCGACGACGCCGCCGACCACGAGCGTGCTCGTCCCGGCCAACGGAGCGACTTTGTCGGGCACAGCCGCCGCCGTGGACGCCACCGCTTCCAATGCCACCAGTGTGGAGTTCTGGTTACTCGGCGGGCTCCTACGGCTTCACCGGCCACCTGTTCGGCACGGCCACGTCCACCCTCTACGGATGGGTGTACAGCTGGAACACCACGACGGTCCCCAACGATTCCTACGCTTTGCTCTCCGAAGCGATCGGCGCCGGTGGCAGTGGCTTCAGCGCCGGTGTCCCCATCAAGGTGAGCAATCCGCTGGCGACGAGCGTGCTCGTCCCCGCCACGGGGGCCACGTTGTCGGGTACAACGGCGACCTTGGACGCGTCCGCCTCGAATGCCAGCAGCGTGGAGTTCTGGATCTTGGGCGGCTCCTCCGGTTACACCGGCCACCTGATCGGCGCGGCCACGTCCACCCTCTACGGATGGGTGTACAGCTGGAACACAACGACGGTCCCCAACGGTTCCTACGCTTTGCTGTCCGAAGCGATCGGCGCTGGTGGCAGTGGCTTCAGCGCCGCCGTCAGCATCACTATCACTAACGCTGCCGTCCAGAACTGTGACGATTGGGGTCCGTATGCCGATCTCCAAGGCTGTGACCTGTCCGACGCCGAGCTGTCCGACGCCAACCTGACCGACGCCAACCTGACCGACGCCAACCTGAGCGGCGCCAACCTGAGCGGCGCCAACCTGAACGGCGCCAACCTGAACGGTGCCTTCTTGGACGGGGTAACTTCTGGCGGGATCACCGGTACACCGTCTGCTCTTCCGAACTCCGACTGGATGTTGATCCTTGGTTGCCTGATTGGCCCCTACGCCACCCTGAACGACGCCGAGCTGTCCGACGCCAACCTGACCGACGCCACCCTGAACGACGCCAACCTGTCCGACGCCGACATCTCCGGGGTCATCTGGTCGGACACAACTTGCGTGAACGGGACGAACAGCAACAATGACGACGGCACGTGCGCCAATGACCTGTGACGCAATTGTTCTTCTCAACTGGTAGCCCCCGGCGTCGGTCGGGACGCTGTCGTCGCAGGTCTAGGGGTGCCTCACTCGTGCTGCATGGTGGCACCCCTTGCCGGCAGCGAACGGGGCACCTCCGGGCAAGAATGGTTGGCGACCAGAAATCATTGGCTCGATGAGGAGGCGTCCATGCCTAAGCTTCTGACGATCGCCCACGTGACTTTGACAGTCAGTGATCTCGACCGCAGTGTCCAGTGGTACGAACGACTCTTCGGAGTAATGCTGGTGGTGGACGAAAGCCCCGGCCCATTTCGACGCGCTGTCTTACTTGTCGGAGGTCAAACCGTCGTGGGATTTCACCAGTTTCCCGATCCGTCTGACACCCGCCCCTGTGATGAACGTCGAATTGGTCTCGACCACCTGGCGTTTGCCTGTACAACTCGACATGATGTCGAGGCGTGGGAGGTTCGGCTCGAAGAACTCGGTATCGCCAATGGTGGCATCGTTGATGCCGCTTACGGCTCTGGGTTGTCCTGCCGTGACCCGGACAACATCGCATTGGAATTCTTTACTCGGGCGATTTAGGAAGCCGGGACCTCTCGTGTGGAGGGTTCGAAATAGACAGCGGGCTGTGAATTCCAGCTGGATGGGGACACCGCAACGAGTCCGAGGGTGCCCCTCGATTCGCCTCCAGATAGCCAAAACAGCATCGATCCCTAAAAGGCGGGTTCGCCTCCTGGCATAGCATCGGACATGGCCAATGTGAGTTCCCCGTCCCCCATTATCGAGGTCTTCGTCAACGCTGTCCACGAAGCCTTTCCTGAAGATGAGACGGCCAAGCTGGCTCCATACAAGGATGCGATAGCCAAGACAACGTCTGAGGGGGACAGGCATCGTGCCCGACTTTGTGTGAAGTGGGCCATCAAGATGGCTGATGACAAGAGCCAGAAACACCCCCGATGGGAGCAGTTGAAGGAACGCCATCAGATCTGGAAGGACGAGTGGTTTGCCTTCGACTTCGGAGTGGCCGACGCAATGCCGGGTAGTGGCACTCACCACAGGGTTGGAAAGGCTGAACCCATTGAGGACGTGAGGATCCAGTGGGTCGAGAACGCCGTCGCTGTTGCGAAGAGGCTTGGTGAGGACGATGGCTGGGAGAACTCCCCCTGGGAAGCACTGCTGACGGAGCTGATCGACTACAAGTAGGCCGGCACTAAGTAGTCCGGCCCACATTCCGAGCTGATGCGTTAAGGGGACGCCCTTGCCGCACTCTGGCGATCAAAAGGCCCAGCCGAAGAGACGAACGACGAAGGGCCTCCAACCCGGAGAACCCCTCGCTGCCGGTGATGTCCTGCAGGGGGGAGGTCGTTCTTTAGGAGGTCCAGTCAACCAGTACGTGGGGCAGCGGGCTTTCGGGTGGAGCGCTCATGTCGACGCTAGTCACATCCTTGACTTGGCCAAGGAACCAGAGGCACGGTGGCACCCCGTCCCGGCAGCGAACTGGGACACCCTCGGACCTGCTCGGCGTCGGCACATCTCTGTTGTCCCTCCTGCGGAGAGGTCGATCACTGGAACAGTAGATTGGCAGGCCAAGGAGGCCGACGTGGATAGCCAGGAACTGAAGGACATCCAGACTCCGCTGAAGGCTCGCTATCGCGAAGACCCGAAGACGGCGTTGATCACCTTGGAGGCAGAGGGTCGTCTCGGGAGCGAAGAGGTGAGCTGTTCTGTGGCGACTGGTCGAGCAATGGTCGAGGCGGGTCTTCACCCGGCATCGGGGGGCGACGGCAGCTTCGCCTGTTCTGGAGACATGTTGCTCCAGGCGTTGGTGGCTTGTGCTGGAGTGACGCTTCGTTCCGTCGCCACCAACCGGGGCCTTGAGGTCGAAGGCCTCGTGCGAGCGGAAGGGGATCTCGATTTCCGTGGAACGTTGGGTGTCGATCGAGAGGCACCGGTCGGGTTCACGGCCATCCGACTTATGTTCGACCTCACGACCTCGGTGCCGGAGGACGAACTCAATGCCCTTATCCAAACGACGGAACGATACTGCGTCGTTCTACAAACTCTGACCCGATCACCTGTGATCAGGGTCACCTCCAAGGTTGGGTAGAAGCCAGCCTTGATGTGGCAGCCCCGGGGTTTATCGGGCGCCCCCGTCGTGTCAGTGCGTCCCACCATCCCACCGTTCCGGCGGCAATGTACCGGGACCCCTGTATCGGCATGCTGGTCGCCCTGCAACTAAGGCGCCTGAGCCCGCGCTCAAGCTCATGGTCACAAAGGCCGATCCCTCTAACCCGAGGGAGACGACATGACGAACACGCCAGAGTCAGAAGGCGACCTTCTGGAAGGTGAGGTCGGCGATTCCGAGGTCCAGCTGGCAGTCGGAACGGTGGTCTGTGTTTGGAACTACTACCTTCGCCGCTGGACGGGCGGTTTTGCCGTCGCTGAAGTGCTTGCCGGTGGCTACCGCCTGCGCCGCCTCTCTGACGACTACGTCTTTAGCCATGTCTTCAGCGCCGACGAGGTGATGGAGGAGCGACGCAAGATCCAGGAGCCTGGTATCGACGGGTTCCACGTCGACCGTCGGATCGCCGACGCCGGTGCTACCGAGGACCAGGACGCCGGTGCTACCGAGGACCAGGACGCCGGTGCTACCGAGGACCAGGACGCCGGTGCTACCGAGGACCAGGTAGACCGATTCCGACGGTCTACCCTCCGGAAGAGAGTCTCCATGATGAACCTGGTGACTTTGGGAATTGCAATAGGCGCCTTGTCGGCGATTTTCGACAACGTGGTGTTTGTTCTGCTCTTCACAATCTTTTTGGTGCTCAATAGTGTGCGTATGTACCTATTGACGCCGTTCATCGATCGGCGGGTCCGCAAACGTCAAGCGGGGTGATGTGAGTGACACGGACCCGGCAATGTACGGGGAAACCCCACTGGTTGGAGTGGTAGTCAGTACTTGAGCGCAGCAACCAGCAGTTGCTCGGGCTGGTCGTCTATCGCTAATGGCCGAAGACCGACAGTCGTTACTTGATCGAGAAAGTCGACATTCGTGAGCCGATCCGGAGGGTGCACAAACAGATGGCGAGACAGCCAGTCATGGTTGGCGACGTCATGATCCTGCGAGAACAGTCGTCCCCTGACCTTTAGAACTCTGGCGATCTCTTGTAGCCCAGCTCTCCAGTCAGGCACGTGGTGCAATACCGCGAAGTTGAAGACCGCATCGAATGCCTCGTTCTGGTATGGAAGGTTCGTGACGTCACCTTCCACGACAGCCACTCGATCTCCATATTTGGCAAGTCGACCACTGGCTCGTTGGACCATCTTCGGGTCGACGTCGATCGCAGTAACGCGACTTGCACCGAAATCCTCGATCTCTCCTGCAACACATTCGCCCGGTCCACAGCCAATGTCGAGGACCTCCAGCCCCTCGGTACGCCCGCCCAGTGCGATGAGTTTCGGGATCACGCTCCTCCGCAGTCGCTTGGTTCGCAATCCACTGTTGATGTAAATGGACTCTGCCCAATTCATGCGCACCCACGAGACTCTATGACTTCCGTGTGTCTCGGACCCGGCGACAGGGGACGCCCAATCACGACCGGTAACGGTTCCGGTGGACGTTTCTCCGCCGGTGATGCCCCACAGGGCGTTCTTCAGGGGGCGCAGTCGACCAGCACGTCGGGCGGCGGGCTTTCGGGTGGGGCGCTTAAGTCGACGCCAGTCAGATCCTTGACTTGGCCACGGAACCAGGTCGTGAACTCGTTGTTGGTGGTGGCGAGATGCGTAAACGTTTCCTCGATGTCGGGAGCCTCAAACCACACCAGCCTGAAGCTCCCCATCGGAGTTTCCCGAAGGGCCCCACGTCTCCCGGGCAATCTTCGATGAACTCAACTGCTCCTCGAATCCCTTTCGGCCTTCCCCCATGCATGCGGCAGCGAAGTTCCTGCCTTCTTGTTCTTTGCCGGGAAGTATCGGGAACGCGCCATTGAACACTGCCATGAGCTCTTCTCCTTGTTCGTCCGCAGTAGCACCAGAGACGGAGTCATCCTGTCGCCAAAGCCGCTCATGCGCAACCGCGATTACCTGACTGGTCAGCCTCGGGTACGTCGTCCTATGGCTGGTGATGGTGGCCGATCAAGAGGCCATCCGTAGATATCCTCCAGCATCGTCGTAGGTTCGGCTTTCTGCCCCCGCGTGTCTCATCCAAACAATGCCAGGTCGCGCCACATCATTTTGAAATAGCTCTGACGCAAGGACATAGAGAAGTTGTGGTGGTTGTGTAGCGAGGACTCCCGGAAGAGCGCGCCGTAAATACCCTGAAGCAGGGTGCGAATTGCGAGGCCCACTCGACTGACACGCACGAAACTGATACACGCCATCCTGGCACTACCTCGCTTAATCGCAAACTCCAAGCGAATCTTCCTGAGAATCTAATCACCCAAAACTGAATCGGCCTGGGTTTGCCGGAGGCTCGTTTGTTTGGTTCCTCATGCCACTGCGGGCTGAGATCTGAGACGGTACTCGGCTTCGACTTCGGCGGGCGTCCGGTCGTAGAGCTCTCCGTGGAGACGCTCCTCGTTGAACCACGACACCCAGGCGCAGGTGGCGATCTCGAGGTCGTCGAGGCCCTTCCAAGGCCCGCCGTTGGCGGCAAGGGCGGCGGGGTTGCGGTGCAGCTCGGTCTTGAACAGGCCGATGACCGATTCAGCCATGGCGTTGTCGAAGCTGTCGCCGATCGTCCCGATCGACGGTGCGGCCCCGATGTCGTCGAGGCGCTCGGTGTAGGCAATTGAGGTGTATTGCCCAGGCTCAAGGAGTCGTCGCAACACGTGTCTGTCGGGCAGAGCTTAGAAGCTCGTCGAGGGCTTCGGATGGCGTCTTCCAGCCGAGGGTCTTGCGGGGTCTTGTGTTGAGCGCGAGCGCGACGGCGTCCAAGTCTTCGCTGGAGTGACGGGATAGCTCGGTGCCCTTCGGGAAATACTGACGTAACAGTCCGTTGGTGTTCTCGTTTGTTCCGCGCTGCCAAGGGCTTTGGGGATCGCAGAAATAGATGGCCAGCCCAGTGTCGATGCGCAGCTGCGCGTGCTGAGCCATTTCTGCGCCTTGGTCCCACGTGAGCGATCGGCGCAGTTGCTCGGGCAATGTCATGATCTGCTCGGCGATGGCGTCGCGAACTGCCTCTGCCCCGTGACCGGCAAGTGGAGGTCCGTTCTTGACGCGGGGTTCGATGCCGTGGCCCTCCATTGGGGGAAGGCGCAGCAACATCGTGAACCGAGTGGTGCGCTCGACGAGGGTGCCGATTGCCGATCGGTTCAAACCCATGATGAGGTCACCCTCCCAGTGGCCAGGAACGGCACGATCCTCCGCTTCGGCCGGTCGTTCGCTGATCATGATCTCGGGGGTGACGAACTTCTTCCCTCGTCCACGCGTGCGAGCCCGTGGCACGCGTAGGGCTCGACCCGTCCGCAGGCAGGCGACGAGCTCACGCTTGAGTGCACCTCGGCCCTGGACGTAGAGCGCCTGGTAGATCGCCTCATGCGAGATCCGCATGGACTCATCATTGGCGAAATCCACCCGCAACCGGTTCGAGATCTGCTCGGGGCTCCACGCCTTCGCCCATCGGCGGTCCTGGCGGCGGCCGTGCCGGCGGCCGATGAAGCGGACCGTCGGACCGGAAACCTCGGTCCCGTCCGGTCGGGTAATCAGCCCCGAAAGCCGGTCCTGCACGTAGTCGCGCAGCTTCTCGTTGGCAGCCAGCTTGGCCACCTTTGGTCTCTTTGCCCGGCGATCAGCGTGCCATTGCGCATTGATGGCTCGATAACCCGACGACCCCGCCCGCGTGGCGGCATTGCGGCGCAGCTCTCGGCTGATCGTCGACGGTGAACGGTTTGTCTGTCGGGCGATCTCGCGCACACCGCAGTCTTTCGCCTTGAGGATGGCGATCTCCTCGCGCTCGGCGAAGGACAAGTAACGGCCAGATAACGGGGCCAGGCTGACGGGGCGCATCCCGCCAGCCTCACGGAACCACCTACTCCCAACGGGGGATGACACCCCCACCGACAGTGCCGCGTCCTCACTCGACAGCCCCTTGGCGATCCCGACCCAGAACCGCTGCACTTGATCGCGCTGCCAGACCGGTGGCCGCCCCGGCGAGTAGATCTTGCCCCGCATCGCCCACGTCGCCCTTTGTTGCCTGCCAATTCCCATCCCGTAACACCTCCATCATTGAGGTGTTGCGACCACCACTCGAATCCGCCTTGCGATCCCGCATCGGAGTGACACGTGACGCAGGCGAGATCGCTGTGTCGACGTGACCACGCGGCCATGTTCGAGCGCGTCGAGGACCAGGGTCGTCGTCATCGAGCGCGCCGCCTTCCAGCCGACGAGGCGCCGGGAGAAGACGTCGATCACGAAGGCGACGTAGACGATGCCGCTCCATGTCGAGCAGTACGTGAAGTCGCACACCCACAGTTCGTCGGGACGGCTGGCGCTGAAGTTGCGATTGACGAGGTCCGGGGCGCGGACGTGGTCCGGATCGGACTTGGTGGTGAAGCGCTTCTTCGCCCGGCTGGCCCCGCGTATGCCCTGGCAGCGCATGAGGCGGGCTACCTGGTCGCGCCCGACGTTGTGGCCGGCACGGCGGGCCGCCTTGGTCAGCTTGCGCCGTCCGTAGACCGAGTAGTTGCGCTTCCAGAGCGCCTCGAGCTTGGGGCCGAGCTCGGCGTCGCGCAGGGCGCGGGCCGACGGCGGACGGGACTTGGCGTCGTAGTAGGTGGAGGGGGCGACCGCGAGCTGTTCGCAGATCGGCTCGACCCCCCATCGACGCCCATCGGTCGTGCGGTCCCGATGGGCGTCGATGAAGGCAACTACTTCTTGTGTCGGCGGTCGAGCTCCGCCCCGAAGAAACTGGCCGCTGCCTGCAAGATGTCATTGGCCCGCCGCAGCTCGAAATTCTCCTTGCGCAGGCGCTTGAGCTCGGCCTGCTCCTCGCTCGTCATCCCCGGCCGCTTGCCGGCGTCGACGTCGGCTCGCTTGACCCAGGCCCGCAGCGACTCGTCGCCGACGCCCAGCTGACGGGCCACCCTCGAGATCACCGTCTTGTCGTGGGGGTCCTGCTCTCGCAGCTCATGCACCATGCGCACCGCCCTCTCCTTCAGCTCAGGCGGGTACCGCTTCGTGGTCGGTTGCTTCTCCATGGCTCCATCCTCGCTTCCAAGGTATGGAGCCTCCAGGATTCCCAGGCCGATTCAAACTGAACGGACCTTGGTTCCGCATTGCGCCGACTTGTTCGCAGTGCAGAAACGTTCGCTGGGTGACAAATCAGGTTGGGACTCGGCTCTCGCCAGATTTGGGATTTGATCCAATCTCACCCGAGAAGGCCTTTTCTGCGCTGAGAGCGTCGAGCTTGGTAGGCAACTAAACGGGCTTCGGATGCCCGATAAGAAAGCCTTGGGCATAATCCACTCCGTATTCCCGGACCACTGCGAGCGTCTCGGCGTCCTCCACTCCCTCCGCGATCGTTTGGCAGCCGAAGGCTCGGGCCAAGCTGACAATCGCCTTGACAACGTGCTGGTTGGCCGGATTCGACACCAGATCCCGTACGAACTCAATGTCGATCTTGATATGACTGATAGGAAGCCTCTTCAGGTAGGTCAGGCTCCCGAAACCCGTGCCGAAATCGTCAAGGGCGATACCACAGCCCATGTCCACCAGGCGCAAAGCGAAGGCTTGACCGGTATCGATATCTCGCATCATCGCCGTCTCAGTGATCTCGAAGACGATGTTGGCGGGGTCGCAACCTGTCCGACCTAGTTCACGCTCGATCTGGGGAAGCAGGTCCATGGTGCTAATCGACTCAGCCGAGAGGTTCACTTTCAGCTGACGCCCGCTTGCCGCCAACCAGATCGCTCGGTTGACCACCCAGTGATCGATTTCGCCAATGAGCCCGCACTTCTCAGCAATGGGGAGGAACCCTCCGGGCGAAATGATCTCTCCCTGTAAACCCGACATTCGCAGCAAGAGCTCTTCGCTGGGGTCCCCGCCGGTGAGGGGGAGGATTGGCTGAGAATACAGAAGAAGCTGATCGTGATCGATGGCCTCGCGAATTCGTCCCATCCAGGTCAACGCAGCCGACTCCCGGTACGCCCGAGCGTCCTCGGTCTTCTCTTCGGTAACATCACGAAATACGGCCACCACTCCGTGCACGTTTCTCCCGCTCACCAGCGGAGCGGCGGAATAGGCCACTGGGAAAATCGAACCGTCCTTGCGCGTGAAAGCCTCGTTGGCCATTCGAACCGTCCGGGCTTGGGTCCGCACCTTCAGCAACTCGCACTCTTCTTCGGGCAATGGCGAACCATCCGCGTGTTGGCGGTGAATGACAGCATGGACGGGTCGGCCGTGCAGTTCAGCCTCTGTCCATCCCAACATGCTCGTCGCCGCGGCATTCATGGACATCAATCGACCCTTGGCATCCAATGTAAAAAGGCCCTCTGCCATGTTGTCTACGACAACCGAACGAAACTCTTCGGCTTGGTGCCGGTCAGTGACGTCGACCACGACAATCCCGATTCCGATGGTCTGATCGGCAATTTGCACCGGATGACAGCTGACCAGCCAATGGCGGATCTCTCCCGGGCTGGCGGCGGTTTCCCCAAACATCGGATGGTTCACCACCGCACGGCCGGTGTCGAGCACACGGTGGTAGAGCGGTTCGATCTGGCTCCATAAGGCCGGAACGACCTCGGACACACGGCGGCCAAGCATCTCGCGCACTGTGCAGCCGCTCATGGCCGCGAGCATCTCGTTTATCCGGACGCAGCGGAAGTCCAAATCGACGAAGCCGAACCCTACTGGTGCCGTCGACTGGAGTGTTTCGAGCAATGTCAGCGATTCGGCGGCCACCCTCTCAGAACTGCGAAGATGGGTCTCCAGCCGCTTTTGGTCCTCGAGATCATCGCATGTCCCCACCCAGCGACGAATCAGGCCACGTTCGAATACCGGAGCAGCCCGAACCGACATCCATCGATACTCGGCATCCACACAGCGGATACGCCACTCAACGTCCAAGGCCACCTCGGCTCGACGCGCACAGTCCCAGTCGTACCGGGCTCTATCGGCGTCGTCGGGATGAAGAGCTCCAATCCAAGACGCTTCCAAGTTGCGCCCGGGCGAAAGCCCGAGAAATTCGGAGCATCGACGATTGACGAACTCGATTGAGCCATCAGCCCCGGCGATCCAGACGATCATTGGGAGCGACGCCAAAGAACTCTCGAACAGTTCGGGGGGCAAGCCGCAGCCATCGACAGCCCTGGGCGCCAGCTTGGCGGTCTCCCCTCTCGTGGACGGGACCGAACCACCTCCACGGCTCAGCAACGAAAGGTGGCGGTGGCGGCTCATGACCTATTCGTCGGTCGATTACGAAGTTCTGACGATGGACGAACTGTCCGAATGTCCCTCGATGGCCTGATGGGACACATTCCAGGCTCGCAGGCCGAAAAGGTAGTGGCTCGTTCTGGGGCCCTGGGCTGGCAAGTGATGCTCCGGTAGGCTTTTGGCCACATCAGCGGAGGCGTCGATGACGCAAGCACACTCTGATAGCTATTGGTCTGCGGCAGCCGAAGTCGTGGGAAAGAGCCCGCTCCCAGCACTCGTTCTCGAGGTGCCGTCCGAGCGAATAGTTGCTGCGAGTCCGGCGGCCATCAGACTCCTGGATCCAGAAGGTGGGTCGGTCCTGGGTAGGAGCCTCGAGGAATTCACTGCCGACACGCCGACAGGTGCTCTTCAGCTACTGATGGCCGGCCGGTTGAATGGCTACGAGACCCACCGCCTCCTCCGAACCAGTGACGGTGGCACCGTTCCCTTGTTGGTCTGGGTACGCAGTATCCAACGAGGCACTCCACGTAGCCATGTTGTTGCGGTTATCTGGGAAGGAGAAGACCGAGCTGAGACCCTGTTGCCGTCACCCGCGGGTGCCGAGCTTCCTCCAGTCGTGGGAACAACCGGGGCCGATCTAGTTATTGACCGTGTCAGCGTCGATATCGAGTCCTTTCTTGGATTTCGACCAGTCGATGTCGTTGGAAAATTCATTCTCGAGTTGGTCGACCCGTCAGACGTGGCAAACTTGCTTTGGGCCCTCGCCGAAGCCACCTCGAGCAAGAACGCGGTCAGCTTGCGCGTTCGGGTGATCTCGCTCGACGGTGACCCATCGTGGTGTCAATTCCTACTTGTCCCGCTGATCCCTGCTCCCAGCTTCGCGTTCGCCTTACTCCCCAGTGAGGATGGAACTGAGATCGCCGAACCAAGCGATGAGGCCGAGAAAATGCTGCGGCGCCTCGGTCGTGCGATCGAGGCGGTCCGAGTGTCGCGAGAGCTGTCTGAGATCGCGCGCGATCTCACCGGCTTGTCCGAGCTGTCAACCCGCGAGCTCGATGTGGTGGGAAGGCTTGTGTCTGGCGATAGGGTCCCTGCGATCGCCAGGGCGCTCTACATCAGCCAGAGTACAGTTCGAAACTATCTGTCCTCGGCATTCAGAAAGCTCGGGGTCGCCTCGCAGCAGGAGCTGATTGCCCTACTGCGAAGTGTTCGCAGGCCCCCAAATCGGTGATGATGCTTTGGTGTCGACGACTTGAGCAAAGTAGCTCAGCGCCGAGAGAATCCATACGAACTTGATGCCAAATCGGTTGCAACTCCGCAAACGACGACATCCATGCCACGTTGGTCCGAGAAGTCGCTCAAAAGCGCGCGAGTAGCCCCACCAGGCGGCGGTTGGTGACTCCTTAGGCATGTCGTCTCGGCTACCGTGGCGTTCGCATGCGCAAATCTGACCGGCTGAGCGTGCTTGCATGTATTGGCAATAAGTCGGCACAGCTCTATCTAGCCGATCCGCTTTTGTATATGCACCCGCTCCCACAGCGGCGCAACCACATTCAGAAGAACCGCAGGTGGTTGAATAGGAGCATCCGCGACATCCTTGGCGGACGTCACTCGAACCCAGTGGGCGCTGTACCGCATGCACAGGCGCTGTACCGCAATCCAGTGGGCGATCCAGTGGGCGCTGAGGTGGAGGTGCTGGGACGTTATTCGAACCTCTCTGACCAGGGAGAACGACTGCGCCAGATTCTTGAAGTCGTCCCAGAAGGTCCGCCGCAGGTCAATGTGCGACCACACAAGCGGTTTCAGCATCGGCTAGCGCCGGAGGAAATCGGACAAC
>CAWHGF010000007.1:0-1366796 GCA_963828825.1 uncultured Acidimicrobiaceae bacterium
ACGATCTCGGGCCGTGACGGCAGCTTCTGAAAGAGCAGGTCGAAAAGACCCTCGAGGATACGAAGGCCGCACCTCGTCGGAGAAGATGTCCGCGACTTTGTTGAACGAGAGCCTGATGTCGTCTGGTCGCCCCACCGTCACATTCTGGCTGAGCCCGAATATATCCCCTGGTGTCGAAGTGCCCCGGCCCACCGTTCCGGCGGAGTGGGGCAGTCCCGGACCTGTCTGAATCGGTTGGGTTTCCGAAACCGCGGGAGACGGACGAGCGAGCCGAATGGTGCCGTAGAGAAATGAGGTGAAAGGCCCCTCGGTGCCGGATGCAGTCGGATAGAGAGTTACGACCGAATATTGCTTACCACCACCGGTGGCGCCGGCGAACTCACCCGAACCACCCGTGATCGTCACCGTGGCATTTACCAGGTACCGGGTATACGAAGAAGTCGGGAAGATACCCATACGGTTCCGTTCAGTGAGAAGGTCAACTGGCTACCATTCGATGCTGTTGTAGTGACCGAGCCAGTGACTGGGCTGCCCGCTCCGAGTGCGCACGGAGGCGGAGGACTGGCCGCTTCCTGTGAACCGCTCGTCGTACCTTGAAAAATAGGAGTACCAAAAACCTTGCCAACGGAGGTGGTCACGTCCTGCGCCGTTGACGTGATCGTCCCGCTACCTATCTCGACGTAGGGCACTACTTTCCAACCAGTGGCAGTCGCTGACGCGGTGCCTTCGAAGAAGGTGAGGCCAAGGACAGCAACGACGGTGAGGATGCAGGCTCTTCTCACGACAGCACACTTTCCAGCGCAGGTCCAAACAAGTCGGTCCCGCTTCGACCGTACGCCCTTGTTCGTTTGTCCTCCCGGCGATCCCGATCAGCCGTCGAGCGAACCGGAAACCCCGCCGATGACGCTAACACCGCGGTGAGAGCATTTCTCATAGACGTGAAACGATGACCGCCATTTGGTCGGCCCATACCTGTTCAAGTCCTGGCTCACCTCGGGAAATCTGCGCTACCACCGATATTCCACGGTGACCAAGGATCGCCCCGGGGTGCCCCATAGGGCCGCTTGGTGGCACCCGGTCCCGGCGATGTGGGACATGAGGACCTGACGATCTACCGAAGACCCTCTCGTCTCATAGCCGCCGACGTCAACGGCTCAGCAGCGAAGGACATTCTCGATTTGGTCGGCCGAGGCAATCAGCTGGTTTGCCATTTCCGAGGGGACCGAATGGAAGAACGTCAAGAAGTCGACCTCTAAGACGAAGACCTTCAGCGTGGAGCACGTCGCTGGGACGTCGTTGTAAGCAAGGAAGAACCGCGTGACCGCCACCGTCGTGGAGAGCACATTACCTGGCCCGACGCCGGCGACCGCCTGTTGGAGGTTCGCAAGCTGTGCAGCCGTGTTGACTGATGTGACGGCGATGCCAAGGGGATCGACACCGGTTGGGACACTGGCCGGCGTCTTTGGTGACAGGGCGCCACTGGTCGGGGAAATGTCATATTGGGAGACGTCGTTGGTAATAGCGTTTGTAGCGAAGGCACTCTTGCCGTCTGAGGTCACTGCGATAGAAACGGGAACAGTGCCAGCGGGAACGCTGGCGGTGTCATCGACGACAGTGTGCCGCCACCCGGATCGACGTCGTACTGCCAAATGCCATTACCGACGGCGGCGTAGACATTCTTGCCATTTGGCGAAACAGTGAGGCCGAATAGAGAAGTTTGTCCCGGTATACCGGCCGCAACCGTCGCCGGGGTCTTTGGCGAGAGGGCACCTGTCGCCGGATCGATGTTGTACTGGGAGATCGTGGCGGCGTCTTCGTCGGTAACGTAGGCGCTTCGGCCATCCGGAGTCACAGCGACGTGCCCCGGATTTAGCCCAGCGGCCACCGTGGTGGGGGTCAGGGGCGAAAGCGTCCCAGTCGCTGGGTCGATCGAGTATTGGGACACGGTAAAGGTGTTCCCGGGCCCGCCCCCGCCGTCGGCGATGTAGGCATTCGCACCGTTTGGGGTGACGACGATGCCTTGTGGTATTGACCCTGTAGGGACTGTTGCGGGCACTTTTGGCGTGAGCGCGCCGGTCAGTGAATTGATGTTGTACTGGGACACAGTGTTGTCGATTGCATTGGTGACGTAAGCACTCTTGCCGTCGGGTGATACGGTGACGTCGTAGTTGTCTGCACCTGTCGCGACAGTTGGGGGGCTCATCGCGGAAAGCGTTCCGTCGGCCGGATTGATCGTGTATTGGGAGACCGATCCAAGTGATCCGTTTGTAACGTACGCATTCCTACCGTTTGGCGTAACAGCAACATTGAATGAGTTATCCGACCCCGTTGACACTGTCGGAGGCGACAACGGTGAGAGTGCGCCAGCGGCACTTGTCCCGAACTGCGAGATGGCCGAAGAGCCGTCGTCCACCACGTAAACGCCTTCGGTCCCACCGGAGAAAGCGCTTGCGGAAGCACCCGCTGGGACGACACTCAGGGATAAAGCGCCGAAGAGAAGCGCTGTCGCGCCAGCGATTCCGATAATCCGATGGATGCTGACCATTGCATCCCCTTCCGTCGACGACCCGGTCCCACTTTGAAATTGAACGGACCTTTCGACCGCACTCTATGGACCGCTGACCTCCATGTCGAGACCCCGCTTGGCGGACAGTGGTGACGTCGTTTAGCCCGGCGGTTCCCGTTGTATCTGGTAGGACCGGACCCAACCGTGTAGCGGCCCCAGGGGGCCGTTTCCGCGCCCCGTGCTCTAGATAGGGGGCGGCATGGTGGATGACCCTGGCCCTCCCAGCCCGACCGAAATGGTCGTTGTCGTGTCGGTCGTGTTAATGGGTGGACCCCCAACCTGATTGTTCCTTGGGTCTATCGTCCAGATCGTCGCCGTCTTATTGTTGAGGTCTTGCTGTATCAACATGGTCCGCTTGGGGACTGTGGCTACTTGTAGGGTTGCCCGATACCGGCCCATCCCATCGGTGACCTCGATCGCTGCGCTCGAGCTGGGTGCGACCCGTCAATGACGTGACCGAAATGGGTGGGGTCCTCCGCGATTGCCTTGGAGCACCGATGCGAACGCATCAAACGGATTACGTAACTGCGGCGGCGACCCGGCCGACTGTATGCCCACGACCCGGCAGCGAGGATTGAGTTGGCCGCTGAGTGATCCACCACTTCGGTGATTGGTTTGGTCAGCGTGTGGGTGGGTGCCCAGGCCAGGTCTGACTCCAAACATCCGGCTGACGTCCTTTGGGACTGTCCTTCGAACGATCCGTCGGCCTGGCCCGGTCACCCACTCGACACCCATCGGTCGGACGGAGTGACCTCATAGGAGCTTGCCTGTACAGGCCCGTCGCTGTCTTGTCCGTCGTCCCGCTTGGTGCGGTGTCACCCCAACCCAAACCAACGAAGGGATGACAGTGACCACTTTGCCACGAGGCATCACCGGGGGCGTCGATACGCACCTCGACGTCCATGTAGCTGCGGCGTTGGACGACCGAGGGGCCCTCCTCGGTGTCGAGAGCTTCGCCACGACGACGGAGGGCTACAAGTTGCTGCTGGGCTGGCTCGAGTGACTTCGGCCCAGTCGATCTGGTCGGGGTCGAAGGGACCGGGTCCTATGGCGCCGGGCTCACTCGCCACCTCCGGGCCGAGGGTGTGCGCGTCGTCGAAGTCGATCGGCCGAATCGCCAACGCCGCCGGCGCAAGGGCAAGTCAGATCCCGAAGACGCCATCTCAGCTGCCCGGGCGGCGCTCTCGGGTGACGCCGCCGGTGAGGCCAAGTCCAGGGACGGAAACGTCGAATCCATGCGGGTGTTACGGGTCGCTCGGTCCTCGGCCCGCAAGGCCCGGACCCAGGCCCTCAACCAGATCCGCGGCCTGATCTCGACTGCGCCCGAGTCCATCCGAGACGAGCTCCGCGGCCCTCAACGTCTTTCATCTCCTCGAGCGAGCCTCGACCTATCGACCAGGTGCCAAGCGCGACATCGTCTCTTTGACCAAGTTCACCCTGCGGATGCTGGCCAAGCGGGCCATCGCCCTCGAAGAGGAGATCACCGAGATCGACGCCATTCTCACGCCCTTGGTCAACGAGACCGCACCCGAGCTGGTCGCCACACTCGGAATCGGGACCGACGCCGCTTCGACGCTCCTCGTCGCCGCGGGCGACAATCCAGAGCGCCTGCGCAACGAAGCCGCCTTCGCCCATCTCTGTGGTGCCTCACCGATCGATGCCAGCAGCGGGAAGCAAGAACGGCATCGGCTCAACCGCAGTGGCGACCGTCAGGCGAACTCGGCGCTGTGGCACATCGTGATCACCCGCATGGTCTATGACCCTCGCACCACGGAGTACATAGCCCGGCGCATCAAGGAGGGACTTACAAAGAAAGAGGCCGTCCGCTGCCTCAAGCGTTACATCGCTCGAGAGGTGTACACCCTGCTACCTCACGAGAGAGTTGGGGCTTGACAACCCATAGGAGCATCGTTGTTCGGGATACTCTGCTGGCGCACTCATACCCGGGGCCACGCACTCCTGACGGATCAGGTCGAAGTTCTGCACCGTCCAGCAAAGAACGACAGAACGATACGGCTTGTCTTTCGCTGCCCGCCGACCCGCACGTCGAGGGGAACACAGCCCCGTTTTCTACCATCGGTGAACCGGAAGCTCTGGGGAAAGAAGCCCGGCTTGTGCGAACAGGCTCGGTACGTGACCGACACGCTCCCTTGGGATGACGACCATGGGTTCTGTTGCACCACGTAGGACCGCGCACCACGAGCGATCGTCATGGTCACCGTGGCTCCTGGAAAGACAACCGGAGGGAGCTTGTAGCCGGTGAGTTCAGCCCCTCGGCCCGAGTTGGCGGATTCATCGTTGCCAGCCCCCGCGCCTTCGGGAAATACCCAGGGCCGAATCCGATGTCATGTGGCCGACGGGGGGCAGAGTGCCGCCGGTGAACTGCGTCGCTTCCTCATAACAGGTGAGGATCTGGGGGTGCGTCGGAGTGCCGACGACAGTGGAAGAACCGCTGGCATCTGGGACGCCACAGGGGCCATAGCTGAGGACGAGAACCGTGAGGGCAAGCCCGCCAAGCCACCACCGTTGTCCGCGAAGTCTCACACCCACACGACCATGATGGCCTGTCCTCGATGCAAACCCCATCCCCGGCGTTAGGGGCTACCTTAAGACATGTGCCCTGACCGCATATGGGGGCAGTGTGCGATCGACCCACCATCCCAACTTCTTGCGCTGTCCTTAGATGGCTTTGGCTCCCGTCACCAGGCGCTCCCGATCGAACATCCCGGAGACGAAGTGCAAGAGCAGCGCATCGATCACCAGCAACCCGGCGGCAAACAGGAGCGCCACGGAGAACGTCGGGCTGACCACACCGGCTGCCAGGAGGATGATCACGCCCACCGGAGGAAGGCTGGCCAACATGCCGAGTTGCTGGGCGACCCGCACTTCGGTCGCCCTCACCGACATCGCCATGCCGACCCGATGCCCCAGCCGGCCATCAGGGGAGTGAGGAGGAACAGAGCGAGGATGACCGGGCCGTCGTCAAAGACGGCCGAGGCAACGGCGGAGTTGGCACCCAGCCGGACGGCGACGAGGAAGACGACAAACACGGTGTAAGACAGCACAAGCGTGGGGATCAAGACCGACGCCGCCTTGCCCAAGAGGAACTCCTGCTGGCGGATAGGCGTGGTGAGGAGCGGTTCGAGCGTTCCCTGCTCGCGCTCGCCGACCACGCTGTACGCGGCGAGAGTGCTGGGCATGATGGTCGGGATCAACAGAAGATAGAGAATGGGAACGATGAGACTCTTCTGCAATGCCGCACCCGATGTGCCCGGCGTGGTCAGGAAGATGGAAATCACAGGCTGAACGAGAAAGAGGAGCGGCAGAATGCACATGGTCACCACGATGGACCGTTTGCGCCGATAGTCCCGCAACTCCTTGCGGACAACGGCGCGGATATGTATGGCGTCGAGGTCCGTCATGGCTTGTGCGCTTCCACGTCTTCGGCAATGAGCTCGAGGTACACGTCCTCGAGCGAGTGCTGCATCTCACCGATGGTGAGGACGTCTGCTCCGGCACCGACGAGGCCTCGTACCACCTCGGGAGCGGCCGTCCTCGGCTCTGACACCGTGAGCACATAGGAACCGGGACCGTCTTGGTCCCAGCTCTCGACACCCCTGATGTTGGCGAAGAGATGTTCGGGGCCCATGACCGGCTCGGCGGTCGTGACGACGAGCGACTTCTTGAAGAGCTGGTCGCGCAACCCTGCCGGCGTGCCGACAGTGCGGAGCGTGGTGTTCATGATGGCGACGCGGTCGCACAGCTTCTCGGCCTCGTCGAGCCGGTGGGTGGTGAGGAAGATCGTCACTCCCCGCTGGCGGAGCCCGATGATCAGGTCGTGTACCTCGCGTGCGGCCACCGGGTCGAGGCCCGACGTCGGTTCGTCAAGGAACATCACGGCCGGATCGCTCAGCAGTGTGCGGGCCAGACCCACGCGCTGGCGGAGCCCTTTGGAGAGCCGCCGCACAGATCTCCGGCCCGGTCGGTGAGGTTGACCGCCTCGAGAGCCTTTTGGATCCTCGGCCCGGGGTTGTGCAGGCCGTAGAGACCGGCGAAGTACTCCAGGTTCTCAGTCACGGTCAGGCGCAGATAGAGACCGGGTGCCTCGGGCATGATGGCAATGTGTTGGCGGATCTCCACTTCGTTCTCGGGGCTGAGCGGGATTCCGGCCACTGTGGCCGAGCCCGAGGTCGGCGCGATCAGCGTGCCGAGCGTGCGCACGGTGGTGGTCTTGCCGGCCCCATTGGGACCTAGGAAACCGAACACCTCTCCGTAGGCGACTTCGAAGGACACGTCGGAAAGAGCAGTCCGCTGACCGAAGCGCTTGGTCAGCTGCTGCACGTCGAGGGCGACTGGCCCTCCTTTACCATCGAGGGTCGGTGCACTGACGACCTCCTTGACGCTGGTGATCGCTCTGGCGCTCGCGGGTGACTCGGTCGTGCCCGCCGTCTCCTTCGGCACTCCTTTGCCGTTGAAAGCGGCTTCGAGGTCAGTTTCGACGGTGTCGTCGGGTGCGAGACTGATCCAGAGGTCGTGCTTGAACAGGCTGGCCACTAGAAAGCCGATCGATCGCTGGACGATAAAGGGATGTCGGGGCCGCCGCCGGCAGAAAGACCGATAACGTGCCCCTGCGCTATCTCGACGGATTCCTTCGGGCTTCGGAGGAACCGCCTCGAGGTCACCTCGACAGCGTGATGTCCCGCTTCAACTTCTAGATCAACCGTCTCATTGTTCAGGATCGAGCCAACGACGCTTCCGTCGATCACCACTTGCCACGCACGACCATTCTGAGAGTTACCCGACCCCCCGCCTTTGCGTGAGAGCCTTATGGTCGCCGCTGCGCTCACGGCGCCTTTCGTCTCGGAACTGGAGTCCGGTGACATTGACCGGTCCCAACTCGGATTGGTTCCGGTAGGGGATTAGCGGGACTTCCGTGTCGCCGGACCTGAGACGCGGCTAGCTTCGTCCACCTTGAAGGTTGGTCGGGTCGGCCTGCGCTACTCACAACGACCACGGCTCGCTCCCAGGTAGACACCCAGCATACCGGCTGGGGGTTGACCGAGACTGAAACACAATGGCTAGTTCCTGGCTCTCCCGCGGCGAAGTGTCCCTAAAAGTTCGCACCAAACGGCCCCAGCGACTATCCCCAGGGTGCCGCAGGGTGGCACCCACTCCTGATGCGATGAAGGGGCGGGGCCTCCGCCCCTTGTGAGATCCGAGCATGCTCGGTCTTGCAAAAAGAAAACCTCGAAAGAGGAGGAGGCCCCTATGGGACAGTACGTCGGAATCGACCTGCATCGACGCAGCACCACCATCGTCCGGATGGCAGAAGACGGCGAGGTGCTCGGCACCGAGCGCTTCGTCAGCCAGCCCTTCGAACTCGCCCAGGCCATGGCCGCCGCCGGGCCCGAGCCCGAGGTGGTGCTCGAGTCCACCTATGGCTGGTACTGGGCGGCCGATGTTCTCCAAGACCTCGGCGCCCACGTGCACCTCGCCCACGCGCTCGGCAACAACTGGGGGAACCGACGCGTCAAGAACGACGTGCGCGACGCCCAGGACCTGGCCGCCATGTTGGCGCTCGGGCGCCTCGCCGAGGGCTGGATCGCGCCGCCCGAGGTCAGAGAGCTGCGCGAGCTGGTGCGCTATCGCTATTCGCTCATCCGGCACCGGACCAGTGCCAAGGCCCAGATCCACGGGGTCATGGCCAAGAACGGGATCCTGCCCGTCGTCGGCGAGCTGTGGGGACCGACCGGTCAGGCCCAGCTCGACCGTCTCGAGCTCCCCGAGGCCTATGCCATGCGCCTCGACTCTCTGCGCCACCTGCTCGACGTCTACGAGGCGGCCATCGCCGAGCTCGACGCGCACATCCACGCCGAGCTCAAGGCCGACCCCGGCTATCGGGCCCTCATGACGCTTGCCCGGGGTGGGCAAGGTCATCGCCGCCATCTTCGTGGCCGAGATCGGCGACATCAGCCGCTTCGACTCGGCCAAGAAGCTCGCCAGCTGGGCCGGGCTCACCCCCAAGCACCGCGAGTCCGACGAGGTGGTCCACCGCGGTGCGATCACCAAACAGGGCTCACCGCTGGTGCGCTGGGCCGCCATCGAGGCCGTCGGCAACTACCGGGCCAAGGGCAACGAGAAGCTGCGCGCCGACTACAAGCGCATCGCCGAGCACGCCGGCAAGTACAAGGCCCGCGTCGCGGTGGCCCGCAAGCTCTTGACCCTCGTCTTCTACGCCCTGCGCGACGGGGAGGTCCGATGCCTCGAGACCGCCGCCTGAGTCTCGGCCACGGACCGACGCGTGCTCGACGAACGCCGTGGCCCACCGACCCGGTGTGGCCGTCGTTTCTGATTGAGCCCGTCGGGACGTGGCCGAACCCCATCATGTGCGGAGATCGACGAATGAATGGCTGGCTGCCCACGGGAGCGTGACAGAACCCCGAGCAGTGATGGGAACTCGCAGCACCACAGAGGCGTCCTCGAACAGGATGCGCCGCTCGCCGCCGGCGTCAACGCCAAGCCTTCGGCGGGCATCGCCCGACGTTGACCCCGGCGTCTCGCTGGCGCGCGCGCTCGTGCAGGACGCCGATGGCTCAATCAGGAACGACCGACAGAAAAAGGCTCTTGATCCTACGGCGTTGGGGGATAGCCCGTCCGCCGAACCCAATACGCCCCTGCGGCGTCATACTTCCCATGGTGAAACGTGCTCTCGGTCTACTGCCTTTTTTCACGATCCTCGTCTTTGGCCTGGCTTCATTCAGCGCCAGTGCCGCAGCTGCCCCTGAGGGGGTGTTGTCTCCGGGAAGGCAGTGCCGTGTTCTGGTCCGATGTACGTCCCGACCGCTCACCTCTCCGTGTTTCAGGGGAAGGCACTGGTGGCCTCTGGACGATTCCGAACCGGCAGTACTTTCCGGTTTCCACTTCCACCCGGCCGCTATGTGACCACGATAACCGGGCTTACCCGACCGTGGGCGCTCCCTTTGCCGAATCCGAGCAGGTATCGGCTCACCCATGTCGTGATGTTGGACGCCTGCGAATAGCGATCCCGAGTGCCACAGGGAGACTGACTCCCACCATCCTGACGGCGTACTGGGGCAGGACCGGATGCGTTGTAAATCGACCCGATCCGACGCCCAACCTGGCGATGACGTACTAGTATCCGCGACCCTCTAAGAATGATTTCGGCCGTCCAGGCAGACACTGATGTGGCTGGACCGGTCGGGATCACGAGCACCTACCCTGTTCTATTGCAAGAGACAAACAATACGGTCGTCTGGCTGCGCCCGGGCCGGTCTTCGCGAAGGTTGCAGTCCGTGCCGGCTCGCAAGACGAGGTTCGTCGTGAATACGCAGTGGCATCGGAGCTGGGCGCACTCGGAGCTGAAGTTGCGCCCCCCTTACCCGGGGACCTGGCCAATCTCACACTCCGGCACCGGATTCGTCGTCACACTCTGGGAGCGAATGGAAGGATCGGACCGAGCTCCCGTAGCACCTGAGGTGCTCACTGGGATCCCTCCGCAAACTCACGCTGCGTTGAGACGGACAAAGGCCGAGTTGCCATCGTTCCGAGCGATGGTTGTGAAGGCCAGCCAGGCGTTCGAGGACGATTCGTTCATGATGGATTTGCACCACGAAGACAGCGAGCTTTTGCAGGCGGCGTACAAGCGAGGTTTTGTTTGCTCTTGAGTCTGCCCAATTCGAGGAGTGCCGGCTTCACGGTGAACCTCACAATGGAAATCGGATCGTGACCGGCGCGGGAATCCGCTGGATCGACTTCGAGAGCTGCTGTATTGGCCCTCTCGAATGGGACCTCGCCTTTCAGCCGGATGAGGTCGTCGACCTGTATCCCGAGACAGACTTGGGCCTTCTCGCTTTGTTGCGGAGACTCAACAGCGCACGCGTCGCAACGTGGTGCTTGGGATCGCGCCATCTGGAGAGGCACGAACACGGCGAATCCACCTCTCCTTACTCCGCCAACCTTCCGGCGATTCTGGGCGCCTTCCAGAGATCCCTTGAATATCAGTCTACGGCACCTATCCGGCAAACGGGGGCAGTGCCTGCTCTTGTCAAGCGAAGTCCGTTGCTGGGTCGAGATCGACTTGCCGATCAGTTCTTGACCGTCATGCTGAGATGGGGACTGAAGGCGCTCCCACCCGGACCGAAGGCTTCGGACAACAACACGTAGGAGCCGTTGGGAACCGTCGTGGTGTCCCAGCTGTAGATCCATCCGTAGTAGGTGGGAGCGGCCGTGCCGACTAGGTGACCGGAGTAACCATAGGAGCCACCGAAGAGCCAGAACTCGACACTGGTGGCATTGGAGGCAGAAGCATCCAAGGTGGCGGCGGTTCCGGACAGTGTTGCACCGTTCGATGGGATGAGCACCGCGGTCACCGGTGGTTGATTGTTCACCGTGACGGTGATCGGAGTGCTGGTATCAGTGTTGTTGTCGGCATCGGTCGCCACGCTCTGGAGGCTATAGATCCCATTGGGCAACGCCGTCGTATTCCACTGGGCCAGCCAGCCGTAGTAGGTGAGGGTGGCTGTGGCAATGACCTTGTTGATGAGGGAGCCCCCCGTTACCTCGAAGACCACCTTGGTGACGCCTGGGCCGTCGGACACGCCGGCGTCGAGGTAGGGAGCACCGCTCAAGACCGTACCGTTGGCGGGGACGAGGACACGGGTGAAGTATTGTGTTGTCGGGAGCACGTCCACCTGGAAGGTCCCCGTGGCGACTTCGTTCGCATGGTCAAGGACCTGGCAGGTCACGGTGGTCGAGAAGAGCGGGAAGGTGGATCCCGACGCCGGGGTGCAGGTCCCCGGCGTCGCACCGGGGATCGCCGGGGGCGTCGACCAGGTCGCGACCGCGCCGGCCTGGCTCGTCGCGGTCACGCTCTGGTTCGAGGGAACGAGAAGGGTGCCCGTCACATTGGCGCCGTTCAAACTTACGTACGTTATTTGGCCAATAGGTGACAGTGTGGAGGTGAGGTCGGCGTCTGTGAGGTTCGTGCCGCTCAGATCGGCAAGAGCAAGACTTGCACCACCGAAATTGGTACCGGTCAGATTGGAGCCAGCGAGATCTGCACTGGTCATGATCCCGTTTTGGACGTTCGCAAACGAGAGATTCGCTCCCGGCATAACGGCGTCGGTAAAGTCTGCCGCTATACACACAAAGGCCTGAAAGAAGACGCACTCGGCCAGGTTCGTGCTGCTGAGATTGGCCTCGTCGGATTCGCGCCCTGCACGCTGGCGCTTGCGCAGTAGCCGGGGTGAATGCAGTCCACGAACTGCGCTCCAGCCAGATTGGCGTAGGAGAGGTTGGCAGAGGAGAGATTGGCATTTGAAGAGGAGCAGGTGCTTTGGCAAAGTGCGAACGACGCTCCACTCAAGTCGGCGTAGGAGAGGTTGACAGAGGAGAGGTCGGCACCCGCCAAGTCGGCATTGGGACAGTTGGTGTAGTTCGTCGGAGTGGGGTTCGACACGACGGTGCAGCCGTCGACGACTGTGTCGGCTGATGCCGGCGACGGTGCCGACGTGGCCAGCACGGGAGTGACGAGTGCGACGGCGATCACCAGAACCGTGCCGGTGACGGCCAGAAGACGTCCAACCATGGCACCACCCTCCGAATCATTTCGCAGGTAAGGGCAGCAGACTAAGCCTCCGAGGGCGTCGCGACAGGGCCTCGTGTCGCAACAGGCTCCATTCGAACGCTCAGGCAACCCCCAGTTTGTTCGTTAACACAGCATACGCTTCGTCCCGTCGATCCGGTAGAGGCTTTGGTTCCAATCCGCAACCTGGCAGTTCGAACCCCTGCCCCACTCGTGCCGCTTGGTGGCACCCGGTCCCGGCGTACTGGGCCACCTTCGAGAGGCAAAGTCCTGCGGTAGGCAAATCAACGCGCAGAAGGTGGCCGGTGGCACCTTCGATCGACTGAACCCCACTGACTATTCGCGGGATATGTGGGTACTTCTGGGACCATCGGCGACCTTCCGGCTGGTCACAAACGATCACGCAGCCGACACTCTGGGCCAGTCAGGGGCGCTCGAAGCCGGGCGATCGGGCAGAGATCCGCGCCGAAAGGCATTCGCGAGGGCAGAATCGCGTGATGCGAGTTCGCCCCGTTTCTCTCGGGGAGCGGGATCGGAGGGAACGTGGCTGACACAACGGATGCCCCGCGACCCGAGTCCTCTACCCCGCCGACGCAGAGCGGCGGTGGGATAACGACCGATGGCAACTCCACGGCACCGCCGACGCCGACATTCCTCCCGGACAGCACGGGAAACAGGGTCGTCTGGCTGATGGGCTTGATCATTGCGATCTTGGCTCTGGCGCTCTTGATCGGCTTCGTCGGTGCCTTACGTCACTGGTTCGCGCTGCACACGGGGACCCTCCACGGCGGACCAGATGTCTATTACAACTTCTGGTCCGGTTTCGGCTCTGATCTCGGTGAGGCCACCCTGATCAGTGCCGTAGGCGTCGGCGTATATACCGGCGTGCGCAAGGTGAATTGTCACACAAAAGGCTGCTGGAGGATTGGCCACCATGCACTCGAGGGGACGCCTTACATCCTGTGTAGGCATCACCACCCAGAGGTGCCGAACCACGGTGCTACGCACGAGCACATCGTGGCCCAGCACCAGAAATTCAAGCTGAACAAGGAAGCCGCCTCACGCCCTCAATAAAGTCAATACGCGTCCTTGGCTGGGTGGCCCGAAGTGCCTAGGTGACGCCTCGTTCCGGCAGCGTACTGGGCTAGTCCCGGCTCACGCTGAAGCCACTCCATGTCGGCGTGGCCGCCAGGTTTGGTTGGCGAGATTGCCCCAGGTCCGAGTTGGTGTCAGCCAGGGTTCCCGTACGTTCGCCGAGGGACGATCAGTACGGCAGCGCTGCGCTCTTCGAACATCACTCGGTCGTATTCGAGCCAATCCTCATGAGTTCACCCGGCGGCTACGAAGACCTCCCGAAGCAGTAGGCGCAGCCTTTCGCCATCCACGTCCGGATGGGGGTCGTCTGGTCCAATGACCTGGGCTTCTCCTTCGACGGCCGCCCATCGCCAGCCGACCCGAGCGACAATCGTGGCCCGGGGATCGTTGCGCAGGTTGTCCAGCTTGCGAAGGCCGCGGGCGACGAGGCCCACCACCGGCACGTCAGTGACCGGGTGCCGCAAGACCCCGGCGTTGACGACCGAGGCTGCCACGCTGCCATCTCTACGGATGGAACTGAGGACACACAGCCCGTGGTCGAGAGGTACGAGGTCGCTGAACACGGAGAGATCTGCCACAGGGACTCCATCCAGTTCCACGCAAAAGTCGCTTGCGCTCGGACCTAAGCGTACGCGCAGCTAGTGCGGGACACGATCATTGGTGAGGACTTGGCTGGTGACGTATCCCGCGACGACGAACTGGGGCACCTACGTTCTCAGCTCCAATCAAAGCAGCTGCCCGCCACTCACCAGGCTTAATGGCGGGTCAACCACCACTCCTCTTGTCCCATCGATGCGAATGTTCATGGTCCTCTGCCATCTTTCGATCCGGGCGCCGGCAGCGTTGATTGACCCTGATGCTTTGAGGGCTTATGGTCGATTTAGCTCGTCTACGGGCGGCCTGAGCAGATCGGGGGGCCGTGCAACCCGAAATTGTGCTGCGACGAAGGCGGACGCTGTGACTCCGCTCCGCCGCATCGTTGTGGCTGGCGCCGCGACGATGGTTCTCCTGGGACTCGTCGTCGTGTTGCCGACAATCTCCGCAACCCGTGCCGGCGCCTTGGCACCCAACACGTGGGAGACCAGTGCGAGCTACAACTCCCCGATCACCGAGTCTGCGATTTCGTGTCCGTCCACTTCGGTGTGTTTTGCCGTGGGTTCACCAGGAGGTTCCTCGGCCAACGTCGTCGCGACCACCAACGGAGGGACGACCTGGACGAGCCAAACAGTCCCGCCGGGCGTTTCGCAACTCAATGCGATCTCGTGCCCCTCGGTGAGCACGTGCTTCGCAGTTGGCGCCATCGGATCGACCGGCTCCGCCGTCATCGCGACGACCAATGGGGGAACTACCTGGGCAATTCAGACCTTGCCCACGGGCGTCGGCCGGCTCGGCGGCATTTCGTGCCCATCGGTGAGCACCTGCTACGTCCCGACTGTCATCGGCACGACACCTGTCGTCATCGGCACGACAGACGGCGGGGCGACATGGACGAGCCACACGGTGCCGACAGGCCCTCTTAGCACGATCTCGTGTCCGTCGGTGAGCGTGTGCTTCGCCGCGGGATTTGTCCTCGGTCCTGGGCCAGTCCTCGTCGCCACCACGGACGGGGGGACGACCTGGACGAATCAAACTTTGCCCAGCGGAGGGGATCCCTCCGCCCTCTCGTGTCCCAGCGTTACCGTTTGTTATGGAGTCGGCTCCACGACAATAGCTACGACTGATGGCGGGACGACGTGGGTGGCGCAGACCATACCCTCCGGTGATCTCCCCACTGACGTCTCCTGCCCGTCAACGACGATCTGTTACGCACTCGCGCAGAACGGACCGACCGCCGTCGTCATCGCGACCACCAACGGCGGGACGACCTGGACAAGTGAGACTGTGTCGCCCGAGACGCCGCTGGGTGGCATTTCGTGTCCCTCGGTGATTCAGTGTTGGGTCGCGGCCGGCTTCGGCCCCGGAGCCATTCTCGCCACCGCGAACGGGGGGGCGACCTGGACAAATCAGTCGGACGTTCCCTTCGGAGTGCAGCTCGGCGCCATCTCGTGTCCCTCATCGCTGGACTGCTACGCGGCGGGGACCACCGGCTCGGAGGTAATTGTCATCGCCACCACAAACGGGGGGGCGACCTGGACGAATTACCCTGTGTCGGCGGTGGGAGGGTTGGCTATTTCGTGTCCGTCCGCAATGACATGCTATGGCGTGGGCTTCAATGGCTCGACGGACGTCGCGGTCAAGACCACCGATGGATTCGCCACCTGGAGCGATCAGTCGGTCCCTTCGTCGGGACTCAATTCCATTTCGTGTGCATCAACGAGTAGCTGTGTCGCCGTCGGACAGGGCACCGCCATCGCGACCACCGACGGCGGGGCGACGTGGGCAAGCCAGACCTTGCCGAGCGGGGTGTCGGACTTGAGTGCCGTCTCCTGCCCGTCCGCCACCGCCTGCTACGCCGTAGGTGGGGGGGCTAATTCGATGGAAACTTCGGGAGACGTGGTCAACACGACCAACGGTGGGACGACCTGGGTCAACGAGACTCCATCGGGCATGGCCGAGATGTTCGGCATCTCGTGTCCATCGGCGACGGTCTGCTACGCCGTCGGTTTCGCTCCAGGTTCGCCCGAGGGCGGGGGCGGAATCATGGTCACCACTGATGGCGGGACGACGTGGAGCCGGCAGAGTGTCGGCGCGGCGGCACTCGGTTCTGTGGCCTGCGCCTCGACGACGGTGTGCTCTGCGGTCGGTGGAGCGTTCTCGACGACCCCACCGGGAGCAATCTTCAATACCACCAACGGGACGAGCTGGGTGGGCCAGACGATACCGAGCGGGGTACAGCAGGTGATCGGCGTCTCCTGTGTCACCGCCACCCCAACGTGCATGGCCACGGGGCTGAACAGCGATTTGGGTGGAATCATTCTCTCCAACACCACTCCGCCGACGCAGCCGAGTACCACTGTGCTACTCCCTGCGAGCGGGGCGACACTTTCGGGATCGACGTACCTTGACGCCTCTGCCTCGAATGCCACCAGCGTCCAGTTCTGGCTCTTCGGTGGCTCCTATGGTTACTCCGGTCACCTAGTCGGCACGGCCACTCCCACCTACTACGGATGGCTCTACAGCTGGGACACCACGACGGTTCCCAACGGCTCCTACGCGCTGTTGTCGGAAGCCTTCGGTCCGGGTGGGAGCGCCTTCAGCTCCCATGTGAGCATCACTGTCAATAACCCGCCCCCGGCGACCAGCGTGATCATTCCCAGCAACCGGGCAACGCTGTCCGGAACCGCCGCCACCTTGGATGCTTCTGCCTCGAATGCCACCAGCGTCCAGTTCTGGCTCTTCGGTGGCTCCTATGATTACTCCGGTCACCTAGTCGGCACGGCCACTCCCACCTACTACGGATGGTTCTACAGCTGGGACACCACGACGGTTCCCAACGGCCCCTACGCGCTGTTGTCGGAAGCCTTCGGTCCGGGTGGGAGCGCCTTCAGCTCCCATGTGAGCATCACCGTCACCAACTGAGTCTCCACTCACTCGCCTCTTGCAGAGAGCCATTGGGGACTCACCAGGTCGACCAACTCCTGCCCGTTCCCTGGGTGCGGTAACGCTCTTGCGGCCAGGGCACGACTTATCGGTACCACTCGTCGTGGTGTATAATGACCCTTAGGCGAATGTAGGGCGCAAAAATCGCTCACCCTTCACTATGAGGTGTGGCCGGGTGGAACAGTCGATCGTTGAGCAGTGCGGATGGGTCAGCCGTGCGGGCGATGCGCGCAAGCGAGAGCAGAACAGGCACCATCACCGATTCGGTGGAAACGCCACTTGGATCGGCAGCTCCATTCGCTGAGGCGCTGCTGGGGCACCCAATCCCGATGGGGGTCTAAGCGGAAGGGGTATCCCCTCAATCCTCGCTGCCGGGACGGTGACTAAGCCGCGGTTCGATGAACCCGGAGACAGGTTGCTACGGCAAAGCGCCGGTGCAACTTCTGCTCCTTCGGACCGAAGTACCTGGTCGCCTCGGCCATCGGGATGACCTGCGGGTGATCAACTCGATACGTTCGCCCATGGTTCACGACGGACGCCTCCCCGCCTGCCACAACGTTCTTCATCCAATCGGTGCGTTCGCCATATGGGAGGGCAATGAGAAAGTCCTCGTCGTGTTCGACGGCAACGACCGGGGTCTCGTACTTCCGACCCGAACGGCGTCCAACGTGACAGACGACCGAAGTGCTGGACTGCTCTTTCCCAGCTGATCGCATGGCAAGTGGCCTTGTCACTTGCGTCAGCCTGCGCAGGGCTGCCTGAATGGAACCCTTCATGACGCGGGAGATCATACGTGTTCGCCCAGGGGCCCCGTACGCCCGGTCGGCCGCCCCCCTCCAACCTCTTACTAGCCTGTGGGCGGGTGAAACGGCACGTCCCGCTTTGCCGCCTCGTCGATCTCGCTAGCTGTGAGAAGCGCAACCGTGCGCGAGCTGATTGTCCCGCTGCCGTTGACGGCCATCTGCACTGCGGCGACCGTTGCGTTATCCGGCAAGTCTGCGACGATGAAGGCGTCGGTGTCCCCGAAGGCGAAGTAGAAGCATTCAAGGGTGCCCCCTAGTTTTTCGATGAGCGCTTTTGTAGCCGAGACGCGAGCAGAGCCCCCTTCCGATTTCAGTCCGTTGATCCCTTCGGCGGTGTAGCTCGCCTCGACCAGGTACTTCGGCATGTCCAGACCTCCTTGCATTGACCTTGACGGTGGCACTGATGGTACCCACCCTGTCGCATCGGCTTGACAGACGAAAGAGAACGCCGCAAACAAGGCGAGCCGAGAAGGATCACCTCACGGAGCGTACAGACGTAGGCTCGCCATCTCCTGTGGCCGGGCGATCCGGGTGCCCCCGAACAGTGACAATGGTCTGCATCATCCACCGCTGCATTGCTGGTGGTCAATAGCTTCGAGATTGCTGGCAGGTTCGGCCGGCATCGCACATTCAAAGCGGCACGTCCCGTCTCCGAGTTGGGGTGATTGGTCCGGGTTGCGACAACAACCTGGACCGCCCGTCGCTCCGATCCGGAACGGCCGTGCCATCCCTCACACCGTTGAGAGAGAAAGGGATGACCATGACCATCGTAGAAGCTGCGCGGGATGTGACAGGTGGCGTCGACACCCACCTCGACGTCCACGTCGCCGCCGCCCTCGACCCGCTCGGCGCATTGCTCGGCACGGAGCGCTTCGACACCGACCCCGCTGGCTACAAGGCGTTGCTTGTCTGGCTCGAGGGCTTCGGTTCGCTCACCAAGGTCGGCGTGGAAGGCACTGGCTCCTAGTGACCTGAGTCAGAAATCATTCGCTGACAATACGTAGCAAGGGTTTCGAGGATCTCGTCGGCACTCTTGTGCCAGACGAAGGGCTTGGGATCTTCGTTCCACTGGTCCACCCAGTGCGTGATCGATGCCTCGAGGTCCTTGGTCGAGCGGTGCGTGCCCCGGCGCAGCCACTTGGTAGTGAGCTCGGCGAACCAGCGTTCAATGAGGTTGATCCACGAGCTGTAGGTCGGGGTGAAGTGCAGCGTGAAGCGTGGGTGCCGCAGGAGCCAGCGCTTGATCTCGGGGGTCTTGTGAGTCGAGACGTTGTCGACGACGAGGTGAACGTCGAGGTGTTCTGGGACCGAGCGGTTGATCAGGTTCAAGAAGCGGCGGAACTCCTCGGCACGGTGACGCTCGGTCATGTCTGCGATCACATGCCCTGAGGCCACGTCGAGGGCGGCAAAGAGGTTGGTGGTGCCGTGACGTTCGTAGTCATGGGTGCGCCGCTCGGGGAGCCCCGGGCGAAGGGGGAGCACCGGTGCAGTGCGATCGAGGGCTTGGACCTGGGTCTTTGCATCCACGCACAGGACGAGGGCGCCATCGGGCGGGTTGATGTAGAGCCCCACGATGTCGCGGACCTTGTCTACGAAGAGCGGATCGGGGCTGAGCTTGAAGGTGTCGACCAGGTGTGGCTTGAGCCCGAAGGCCCGCCAGATCCGGTTGACCGCGCTCTGGCTCATCCCCGTCGCCTTGGCCATCGACCGTGTCGACCAGTGGGTGGCGTCGACCGGGGTCTCTTCGAGTGTCTTGACGATCACCGCTTCGACGTCATCGTCGGAGACGGTGCGCGGCGCGCCCGGACGGGGCTCGTCGTGGAGACCTTCGAGCCGATCGGCGAGGAACCGACGGCGCCACTTGCCCACCGTGTGCGGATTGACCTCCAATCGTTCAGCGACCTCGATCATGTATCCGCCATCAGCGCAGGCCAGGACAATCCGACACCGCAGCGCCAAGGCTTGGGCACTCTTTGGTCGTCGCGCCCACCGCTCGAGCGTCTCGCGCTCGTCGTCGCTCAGCACCACTGGTTCGAGTACGGATCGCCGCATTGCTGCCTCCAATCGTCGCTGACGAAAGGCAACACGACGAAACTGGGCAAAATTCCCCCAGCGCGATCTATTTCTGACTCAGGTCACTTAGGCGGCCGAACTCCCTCAGCTCCGTCAGCCCGTCCAAGTGGTCAGGACAGGCCCAGACCCGCCACCAGCGGTCGCCTGAGGGGGAAAACCATCGGCCCGTCCATGAGGGCGGTTCGGGGCAGTGCGCGGCTTGCCCTTGACGGTCGTGAACCATGGCCCAGCACTGCCCCGGCTCGACGATGAAGGCCTGGGCGTAGCGGTCGCCGGGTTGGGGCATGCCGTCCACGGGATTGAGGGTAGATCGGCGTTGGGTCCGCCACGGTGGGCGATCAGTCGGAAGCGGGTCCGGCAGAGGCGCGCGAGCGTTCTGCGACGTCGGGAATGATGCTTCCGCTCAGCTCAATGAGGCGCGCGCGAACTGCGAGTAAGCAGTCACCCCAGTAGACGACGGGCCGAGGCGATCGAGAACGAAACGGCCGCTCGCGACCAGTGCGGCTGTTTGGCGGGCGGGGAACGCGGGGACGAACACCGAAGTTAGTGATTCGGACGAAAGCCGGGCCTTCGGTGTTTGCGCGGGTCTGGTGGCGCAAGCGGCCATCACTGAGATTCACGCCCAAGAGCAAGGCCGTTCGGCCGAAATGAGGAACTGAACCCGAACGCCAGCGGCCTCCACACGGCTCTTCCAATGCGGTGCGTGACTGCATCGTCTACCCTTGCTACGACTCGCATTTCACCTCACTCACGGAGACCCATATGGCGGTAAGTGCTAGGCCCATTTACGTATGACGTTCCTGCCGGGTGTTTGACAAGGACGTAGGATCCATGCGTGCGCAAGACCCCTCTCGTGTAGCCGATGAAGGTTCTCCATCCACGTGTGACTTGCCTCGATTCGGAATGTCACGGCCGCTGCCGCCATCGGGTTCGTCAATTCGAATGGCAACCCGTCTCTTCACAATGATCGTCGTTGCCTGTTGCTTGTCATGGGCGATGTCGACAGGACTCGGCGTACCACTGGCGCGTGCCGACATAACAGGGGGAACTCTCGGCACGCCCTTCGTTTACGGCGGCTGCAACGAGCAAAACCCACCCACGGGCGGTGACACTTGGTACAACACGTGGGCTGATGACGGGAACATCTATGTCACATCCGATGACAGTGCTGGCTTTGACCTCACCTGTCAGGGTGGCTCACCCCAGAGTCACTGTCCGGGTGGTGGGAGCAATCTGGTCGTCAATGAGGTGGAGGGTGTCGATCCAGAGAACCTCTCCTCTCCCTTCACGAACTGCATGACCAGCTATGGCCTCGCCGGTACTCGAGGCGATCAGACCGATTGCCCGGACAAAGACACGTGGAAGTCCGGAGGCATCATTTCCGTCAGCGGTACGCTCTATCTCGTCGTCTCACGCCAAAGTGACTCCGCCAATCAATATCCGGGCGGTTACCAAGCCACCGAGGATGCCAGCATCATCAAGTCGACCGATCACGGTCGAACGTGGACTTCCACTTGGACTTCAACACCGGATAGCACGGGGGCAGCGCCGCCTTGCAACGCCAAGACGGGACATTACAACGCCATGTTCCCAGGGAGTCGCTTCGCCAACGTATTCTTCATCAATTACGGACAAGACGATGCCGCGTGGTCGGCGACCGACGGTAACGGCGGAGACTCGTACGTCTACGCCATGGCGAATGACGGCTTTGCCTACGACGGGAGCTCCGAAATTCTCGGGCGCGTACTGAAGTCGGAAATCGGCTCTCTCGATCCGACAGAGTGGCAATTTTACGAGAACAATGGTTTTTCAGGTGGCAGCGGAAATGATTCTCGGAACTGGACGAGCAACATGAACCAGGCCACGATCCTGATCACCGCGCCGCACCAATTCGAGCCAGGCGAGCGTGCAGTACATCCCGGGTCTACAGCGCTACGTGCTCACCAGCTTCTACTACCCCTTCAATCCGTGCTGGCCGTTCGCCTCCCAGTCGCAGAACCCGAACTGCAACGGTGCTGACGAAACCCGGACGACGACGCTTTCGTTCTACCAATCGCCGACGCCGTGGGGCCCATGGACAAGTTTCTACAATCAATCGAACGGATTCGGCTGGTACGACCCGAACTTGGTTTCGAAGTTCATCGGCGTCGACGGTCTGAGCGAGACGCTCTTCACCTCTGGCGATTTCGGCTGCGTCTTCACGGGTGGATGCCCGGCAGCAGACACCATCTCGCTCCACGCTGTGCCCTTCGGCATTCAAGGTGCGAACGGCGGAAGCGGCTACTACGAGGTCGCCTCAGACGGTGGGATCTTCAGCTACGGAAAGACAAGCTTCTTTGGCTCGGGGAGCTTGCACCTCAACCGACCCGTAGTTGGCATGGCTACGACGCCGGACTCCGAGGGTTATTGGCTCGTGGCCTCCGACGGAGGGATCTTTAGCTACGGCGACGCCACCTTCTACGGCTCGACGGGTTCGATCCACCTGAACCAACCGATCGTCGACATGGCGGCCACCCCCGACGGAAAGGGCTACTGGCTGGTGGCTTCCGACGGCGGGATCTTTAGCTACGGCGACGCCGGCTTCTTCGGCTCGACGGGTTCGATCCACTTGAACCAGCCGATCGTCGGCATGGCGGCCACCTCCGACAATAAGGGCTACTGGCTGGTGGCTTCCGACGGCGGGATCTTCGCCTTCGGCGACGCAAACTTCGAGGGATCGGCGAGTTCCATCCATCTGAACACGCCGATCGTCGGAATGGCAGCCACACCCGATGGTGGTGGCTATTGGTTGGTGGCCTCGGACGGTGGCATCTTTAGCTACGGGGACGCGAGTTTTCTTGGCTCAGGTGGTGGTCAACCGTTGAACGCACCGATCGTCGAAATGGCAGCCACACCCGATGGTGGTGGCTATTGGTTCGTGGCCTCGGACGGTGGCATCTTTAGCTACGGGGACGCGAGTTTTCTTGGCTCACGTGGTGGTCAACCGTTGAACGCACCGATCGTAGGAATGGCGACTAAGTAACGATAAGCTGATCCTAAGTAAAGAGCCGCCTGGTACAAGTTCGTCGGCCCAGAAGATCCTGGCGTGCCGGGACACCCACCAGTCATAGGGACACAATGGAGAGGTGAGCGTGGAGCCCTGACCTGACCCCCTCCAGCGGATCCACCTGACCAGGACCCCATCATTTATTGGCCCACGGCAATGAGAGTCACTTGCCCCACGTCGGTATCGCCAAGACATCCGGTCCCCACCGGTCACGGGCTTCCTGCCAAGCCGCGGCGTGTTCAGCCATAGCCTCGTCACTGAGACACCGAGATTGATCGTGTCCTCGGCTTCGATCAATCCCCACGGATTCTTGCGTTCGAAGCTCAGAGCGTCGAAGCAGAAGAGAAAGAGGAATCCCGAGGGCAGCATCAGGTCAGCGCGAGAAACACTGACTGGTACCGGCTCCGCTGGCATGACCCCGTAGGGAACTGCCAGCACCGGTTGTTGTAGTGACCGCGCGAATATGAGAGCGCTGTATCGGCTTCCCGCCCACACCTCATCGACAAGATTGCCCCTCGCAGCCCATGTGGCCGGCAATGGTTCAGTTTCCCAAATCCAGTACGCAATCGTGTAGCGGTCTTTGAGGAAGTCTGGCGCCTCGTCGAGAAAGTATGGGAGATAGTCGATATTGACTGCTACAACGTTGACGGCTAGGGGCAGGTCTGTGTTATCGCTCTCGCGGATACTGGCGGCCTTGCGATGCGGAGACGAATCACACAATGTGATCCGACAGGGATAGCCAGCCGCGCGGATGATCTCGACAATGTGACGTCCGTGCGCGCCAATGCCAGCTTCATCTCGGAAGGGACCTGCGACGTTGACGGCGAACTGCACTGAGCTACCACCCATGTGGTTAACAGTTCTTGATTTTCCCTCGTGCCAACTAGTCCATCGCGACCGAGCGGGTCCCGTTTCCGCTATCAGGCTACCTCTGCGGTTAGTTCACTGATCCGGAACGGGATCCAGGGGCGTCGGAGGCTACCCGGGTATCGGATCGCTCGCGCCTTCGAGAGTGGCTGGGAGCTCGGGGCCGTGTGACGCCAATGTGGCTGGCATCGCGACGACGTACAGCCTCGATCACGGAGCCTTCGTAGCCGACTCGTTGTTCTGCCCAACCACATTGTTGACCCGACTAATGGGCGTCCCAAACGGTATTGCGCGGCTTTGAAGTCCGGACTCCCGATGAAGGTTCGATCCGAAATTCCGTCGCGGCCGGTAACGTCAGCCCCCGATGGACGAGTCACGCGAGGTGGAAGAGGCCTGGATTCTCCTGGATGCCCGCAAGGAGCTGTACGGGGAGTCCGACCCCGCGACGTTCGACGCGATGCTGCAACTGGGCCGGATCCTGCGCGACGCCGGCCGGCTCCGTGAGGCAGAACAGGTACTGACGACCTCACTGTCCATGCAGAACCGGTCAGACGAGCTCGACGTAGGTCGGATGGCGAGGACCGAGTTCAACCTGGCCATCGTCCTCGGTCGGCTCGGCGAGCACGAGGCGGCACGACGGCTCTGGGAGCGCGTCCTCGAGTCCTCCGACCGAGAAAGCGGCCCCGACAGTGAACTCTCGGTGCAAACGGCCACCAACTTGGCCATCACGCTGCGCAAGCTCCGTCGTTACGGCGATGAGTTCCCGCTGAGGGTGCGCGTGCTCGAGTCGACCCGGAGGTCACTCGGGCCCGAGACGTACAAGGCCATGGTCGACCTCGCCCAGACGCATCGCCACCTCGGCAATCACGACATGGCCCTGGGTCTGTTCACCGAGGCGCTCGCTGGTCTGGAGCTCCATGGAGGAGACCAGCGAACGATCTTGTACCAGAAGTGGGCCATTGCCACAGAGTTGGTGGCGCTCAAGCGGTCCAAGGAGGCCTCCGAGATGTTCGATCAGGTCGTGGCCGGTGCGGTCGAACATCTGGAGCCCGACGATCCCTTGCGGCGGAGTGCGGTGCGGCAGCGCCGGGGGTACTGGCTCCTCGGCAAATTCTCCAGGCTCGGCCGGAAGTCACGTCGTGACGCAGCGCCGGGCAGTTGAGGCGGGAGATCGCGACCTCGCTGAGGGGACCGGGGCCGCACACGGTCGTGCCCGCGCCGTGACCGCCGCCGACCCCTCACGTCCATCCTCTCGAGCGTGTCTGGCGCTCGACGTCGACGGGGTGATCCTCGACCCCGAGCGCGGTGGTCGGGGGCCGTGGCAGGCCGCCTTCAGCGCGCGCTTCCGCGTCGATGGGAGCCGGTTGGACGAAACCCTCTTCACGGCAGCCTGGGCCGATGTCATCACCGGCCGACGGGCCGTCGAATCCGCCCTGGCCGATGCCTTCGACGAGCTGGGTTGGGACATGGGCGTGGAAGCCGCCCTGCAGTGCTGGTTCGAGGAGGACTTCTTCGTCGAGCCGACGGTCATGGAGGCGGTCAACGCCTGGGCCGCACAGGGAACCCCGCTGGCGTTGGTTTCGAACCAGGAACCTCGGAGAGCCCGGTTCCTCGAGCAACGCCTGGCGCCGATGCTCCCGATCAGCGGGTCCGCCTTCTCGGGCGACCTGGGAGCCATGAAGAAGGACCTCGACTTCTACGACCGGGCCGAGCGCCGCCTCGAGATCGTCGGCCTCGGGCCTGCCGTGGTGTTTCTCGATGACACCCTGGGCAACGTCGAAGCCGCCGCGCCACAGGGGTGGACGGGCATCCATTTCAGCAAGGACAGAGACTGGCAGAGCGAGGTTGCCGATGCGCTGGAGCGTGCTCGAGGTGGTCCCGCGCCACTCCCCTCGGTGCCGGGCGGATCCCCCGCGGCGGGTCAGACGGGCGGGCCGACGAACATGTCGAGGGACCCCTCGAGCCCGACGATCTCGATGTCGGCGCGACGGCGCCGTTCCCAGGCGTCTCGTCCCATGCGGAAGCGGATCGTGCGGCCCGAGCCGTCGCGGCGGTGCCCTCTCGCCTCCCCGTTCTCCTCGTAACCGACCGAACGCGACGTGGCGATCGAGGCGACATTGTCCTCGAAGGCGCCGCTCAGCGCCTCCTCCGCGCCGAGGCCGGCGAAGGCCAGGTGCAGGACCGCCTCGCGCATCTCGCGACCGAGACCCCGGCCCTGGTGGGCCCGGCCGAGCCACGACCCGGTCTCGACGGAGCGGACGGCACGGAAGTGCTCGGCCCCCAGGTCCTGCACGCCGACGGCCTTCCCGTCCACGAAGACACCGCCGGTGAAGGTCCAGTTGTCCGGTGACCAGTTGGCCCGGTGCCGCCACATCCACTGCGCGGCCTCCCGGGCACGCTGCTGCGGCTCGGCGTCGGTCCAGGGCACGAAGAAGGGCATCGTCCCGGCGTCGTGGATCCCCCCGTCGACGAGCTCGACGACGTCGGCGAACTCCTCTTCCCGGAGCAGGCGCAGCTCCAACCGCGGGGTGCGGACGACGAGGTCGAACAGGGGCCAGAACCTGGTCGGCCCCTTCCCCGCCACGCCTCAGCCCCCGGGTTGGTAGACGCCGAACTCCGCGCGCAGGACGTCGGACACCTCGCCGAGCGTGGCCATCTGCTTGAGGGCGGCCTTCATGGGGACGAGCAGGTTGCCGTCGCCCTTGGCCGTCTCGGCGACAGCGGCGAGGGCGCGGTCCACCGCGGCCTGGTCCCGCTCGGCCCGCACCGACCTCGTCCGGTCGATCTGGAGCTGCTGGAGCTTCACGTCAATCGGGAAGACCTCGGTGAGCTCCCCTTCGGCGTCGGTGAAGCGGTTGACGCCCACCACCACCTTCTCGCCGTCGTCGACCGACTTGGCGAAGCTGTAGGCGGCCGCCTCGATCTCCTCCTGCATGAACCTGGCTTCAATGGCGGCCACCGCGCCGCCGAGCTGCTCGATCCGCTGCAGATACTCGTTCGCCGCCTGCTCCACCTCGTCCGTGAGGGATTCCACGAAGAACGATCCGGCCAACGGATCGACCGTGTCGGCCACACCGGACTCGAACCCGACGATCTGCTGGGTGCGCAGGGCGATTTTGGCGGCCCGGGTGGTGGGCAGTCCGAGGGCCTCGTCGAAGCCGTTCGTGTGCAGGCTCTGTGTCCCCCCGAGGGCGGCCGCCAGGCTCTGGACCGTGACCCGGACGATGTTGTTCTCGGGCTGCTGGGCGGTCAAGGTCGACCCCCCGGTCTGGGTATGGAAGCGCAGCATCTTGGAACGCTCGTCCTTGGCACCGAACCGCTCGGTCATGATGCGGGCCCACATGCGCCGGGCGGCCCGGTACTTGGCCACCTCCTCGAAGAGGTTGTTGTGGGCGTTCCAGAAGAACGACAGCCGGGGCGCGAAGGCGTCGACGTCCATGCCCGCCGCCATGGCCGCCTCCACGTAGGCGATCCCGTTGGCGAGGGTGAAGGCGATCTCCTGCACCGCCGTCGAACCGGCCTCGCGGATGTGGTACCCCGAAATGGAGATCGTGTTCCAACTCGGGAGGTTGGCCGCGCAGTAGGAGAACGTGTCCACAATGAGGCGCATGGATGGACGCGGTGGGTAGATGTAGGTCCCGCGGGCGATGTACTCCTTCAAAATGTCGTTCTGGATGGTGCCGCGGATCTTCTCGCTTGGCACCCCCTGCTCCTCGGCCACCAACTGGTAGAGCAGCAGCAGGATGGCACCGGTGGCGTTGATCGTCATGGAGGTCGTGACTTTGTCCATCGGGAGGTCGGCCATGAGCAGGCGCATGTCGGCCAGCGAGTCGATGGCCACGCCGACCTTGCCCACCTCGCCCTCGGCCCGGGCGTGATCGGAGTCGTAGCCCATCTGGGTCGGCAGGTCGAAGGCGCACGACAGCCCGGTCTGGCCGGCCTCGAGGAGGAACTTGAAGCGCTGGTTGGTCTGTTCCGCCGAGCCGAAGCCGGCGTACTGGCGCATCGTCCAGAGCTTCGAGCGGTACATCTGCGAGTGGATGCCCCGGGTGTAGGGGAACGCCCCCGGCTCGCCCAGCTGCTCGGCCGGATCCCAGCCTTCGAGGTCCTCCGACCGGTAGACGGGCCGAATGGTGATGCCCGAGTCGGTGCGGCGCTCGGGGCTGGCCTGGGGGTCCTTCTTCTCCGGTGTCACGACACGAAGCCTACGGAGAATCCGGAGGGCCGGGCCACACAGGGCAGACTACGGGGCGTGAGCGACCCCCTCGAGCCTGTCTTCTCGCACTTCGGCATCTGCGTGAGCGACCTCGAGCGGTCGCTGCGCTTCTACTGCGACGCGTTCGGCTTCGAGAAGGCCGAGTCGCACGCCATCGGCTCCGAATTCGCCCGGCTCATGGACTTGCCCGACGTGGTCGTGACGTCACAGTTCATCCGCAAGGGCCCGACCGCCATTGAGCTCCTGGCTTTCGAGGAGCCGGCTCCCTTCGGTGCCCGCGAGCGGCGGGCGGTCAACCAGCTCGGTCTGACCCACCTGTCCTTTCGGGTGCACGACCTCGTGGCGACGGCGGCCCGGGTGGTGGCGCTCGGCGGTGCCATCGTCGAGTCGAGCCGGACGACCATCGACCTCGGCGGGACGGCGCTCGACTTCGTCTACTGCACCGACCCCGATGGGGTGCGGGTGGAGCTGATGGACCTCGGCGGGTGATCGGGCACAGGGCCCGCGGCGGCGGCTTCGGCCAGTGCCTGGGCGTCGAGCTCCCGGTCGATGCGCACCGCCCTGCGCTCATCCATGTGCATCCAACGCAACGCCACCGGGATCATCGGCCAGAGCATCAGGGTGTCACCCACCACCCACATGATGTCGCCGCCGACGTGGAGGTCGGTGACGTAGGACGGGCCCCAGGTCCGGTGGGTGGCGAAGTAGGCGGGGAACATCTCGTGGGACGCCCCGGCCAGTGACAGTCCCGTGAAGGTGTCGATCGGGATGGCCATGAACAGGTAGAAGAACTGCAGCGCCGGGTGAAGCCGGTAGCGGTTGGGGTCGTTCCCGAATATCTGCCGCCAGAACATGTAGCCGACGAGCAGGAACACCAGATGCTCCGCGTTGTGCACGCTCTCGTGCGTGAGCGTGTAGTTGTACCAAACTGTCAGATGGCTGACCGGGATCACGACGGCGTACAGCACGAATGCCACAATCGGGTTCCCGAGGAACGTGGCCACGCGGGAACGCAACGCCTCCGTGACGACGATATGCGCGGTGCCGGTGGTGGAACGCCACGCCAGCTCCAGGGGGGAGGCGACGGCGAAGAGCGGAGCGGCCACCATGATCAGGATCAGGTGCTGGACCATGTGGTCCCAGAACAGCTCGCCGTCGTAGACGCCGACGAAGCTGAAGATGGCCACCCCGGTGCAGAACAGCGCACCGATCCATGCCGCCGTCTTACCGGCCGACCAGGGGTGGCGCGGGTGGAGGGCGTTGTTCCTCCTCACCCCCCACAGGTAGAGCGCCAGGGCGGCCACGATCATGGCCACCGGGACGAAGTCGAACTGGGTGGAGAGCAGCTGCGACCCCCGCAGTGGCGGGAGTCCCGCGTCGGCGAGCGCGGCGATCACCTCAAGACGGTACCGCCGAGGTCAGCCGTGCTGCCACACGCGCTGGGAGATCCCCCGCTTTCCGTAGAGCGCGGCCGCGTCGAGGTGGTCCAGCTCCTCGGCGGTCAGGCGCCAGCCCAGGGCTCCCGCGTTCTGCCGGGCCTGGTCCCCGTTCTTGGCCCCGGGGATGGGCACGGCCCCCTGAGCGATGAGCCAAGCCAGCGCCACCTGGCTCGGGGTGCGGTCTCCGTGGGCGTCGCCGATGCGGCGCAGCTGGGCCACGATGGCGTCCACCTCGGCCATCGGGTGCGCCGAGAAGGAGCGGCCGCGGGGCGGAGGGTTGGCCACCGAGTACTTGCCGGTCAGGCGACCCTGCCCGATGGGCGAGTAGGCCAGGGGCACGACGCCCAGTTCACGGCAGGTGCCGATGAGCCCGACACGCAGCGGCATGGCGCGCAGGAGCGAGAATTCGATCTGGTTGCTGGCCAGGCGGAGGCCGCGCTTGCGCAGGGCGGCGTCCATGGCCCGGGTCTCCTTGGCCGAGTAGTTGGATACGCCGACGGCCCGCACGATGCCCTCGGCGTGTGCCGCCGCCAGCGCCTCGGCCAGCGCGTCATGGGAACGCAGCGACACGGGCCCATGAATCTGATAGAGGTCGATGACGTCCGTCCCCAACCGCTCACGCGAGTTGCGGGCCGCCGAGAGGAGTGCGGCACGCACGTTGAGCTTCCACGGGCTCGGCATGAACTTCGACGCGATGACGACCCGGTTGCGCACGCCGGGGTCGGCGGCGAGGAGCCGGCCGATGAAGCGCTCGCTCTCGCCACCCCCGTAGATCTCGGCCGTGTCGAAGAGGACGACGCCCGCCGCGATGCTGGCCTCCCAGGCCTCGCGGATGGTCGCCTCCGTCAGGGACTGGTCGTAGCCGCCCATGCCCCACGTGCCCTTGTCGCCCCAGGCCCATGTCCCCACGCCGAGGGGGGGACGGCGACGTCCGTGCCGGCGAGCTCGATCCGATCTCCGGCCTGCGGTGGAGAGGCCTCGGTCACTGTGCCCCTCGGGACGTCGCGGCCCAGGCCAGGTGGGCCTGGACGGCCGCCCGCCACTCGGGGGCGTGCGTCAGCTGTGGGGAGTGGTACGCCCCGGGAATGACGGTCAGCCGGCCGTCCGCCACCTCGGCGGCCAGCGCCGGCGCCTGGTCGACCATCGGACGGTCGTGCTCGCCCGCGATGACGGTGGTCGGACAGGCGATGGCGGGGAGGTCGGCGCGCAGGGAGCCGTCCTCGTCGGCGGCGTCACCCATCAGCTCGGTCCCGAGGCTCTTGACGGCGTAGGCGTCCATGCCGGCGAAGATGGCGTCCTTCTCCTTCCGCCACTCGGCCGGCGTGCGCGCCTCGATGAGGACGTCCTCGGGGCCGCCCATGCTGAAGGTGGCGGGCATGCCTCCGGCCGGGTCGAACCTGTTGATGAAGCCGTGGACCATGGCGCGAATGTCCTCATCGGGCGGCAGGAAGGACCACGCGCTGGTGTCCATGAGGATGAGCGAGCGCACGAGATCCGGACGGGCCAGGGTGACGCCCATGACGACCCGGCCGCCCATGGAGTGGCCCAGCAGGTCGACCGGGCCCGCGCCCACCGCCTCCAGGAAGGCGGTGAGGTCCGCCGCGAGCTGCTCGACGGTGTAGCCGTCGAGGTGCCCCGTCTTCGTCGAGTGGCCGTGCCCGCGCTGGTCGAGCGTGACGACACGCCGGTCGGCGGCCAGCGCGTCGACCTCGAGTGCGAAGTCGAGGGCGGAGCCGGTGAAGCCGTGGCAGAGCACGAAGGTCGGAGTCCCCCCGGGACTGCTCCCCCGTTCGGACCACGCCAGGTCGACGCCGTTGACGTGGAGGGTCTGGGCCGAAGCCGCCGTCTGAGTCATGGCCCCTGTCTAGTTGCTCGTCCGGCCCGCTTGCTGGGTCGCCCGGGCGGCACCGCCTACCCCGAGTCGGTCGAGAGGGCTTGCACGGTCGCCGGCGACGCGGGCGAGGTCTCCGTCTGCACCGAGGCGCCGGCGCGCCGGGCGTCACCGACACGTTGGTGCAGGAGCGGGCCTGGTTCCACGCCGCCAGCGCGGCGGTGGCGGCGTCACCCGAGAGCGGCTGGGGCAGGTCGTCGACGATCACGGCCGGGCGCCAGGTGACCTGGTCGATGTGCCGGCCCGTGGCCGAGATCACCAGCGACCCGCTGGCGTTCTCGGGGGGCGAGTTGCCGTAGAAGGCGAACTTGCCCAGGCCGTAATCGACGTAGGCCGAGCCGAGATACGCGCCGCCGAGCAGGACGTGGGCGTGGGTGCCCACGACGATGTCGGCTCCGGCCTGCACCAGCGCCTGGGCGAGCGCCTCCTGCAACGGGTTGGGGCACGCATCGAGCTCGGTGCCCCAGTGCAGGTAGACGATCACGGTGTCGGCGGTCTTGCGCGCCGCCTCCACCGCGGCCACCAGATCGTTCACGTCGTAGGCGGACGCCAGGCCCGGCTTCGTCGCCGTCGCCGTCCATGCCGTCTGCAGATCGGAGTCGATGACCTGGGTGGCGGCGATGATGGCGATGTGCTGGCCGTGGATGACGGTCGTGTACGGGGTAAACGCCTGCACCGCGTTCTGGCCGATGCCCAGGATGGTGTAGCCCGTCTGGGCCCGCGTGGCGATCGCCGTCTGCAGGCCGGCCGGCCCGCAGTCCTCACCATGGTTGTTGGCCTCCGTGATGAGCGTCACGCCGGCGCCCTGGAAGGCCGAGATGGCGGACGGCGGCGCGTAGAAGACGTACTGCTTGTCCTGGGGGTCGGGGCAGGTGACCGTCTGCCTGTCGCCCTTCCAGTCCGGATCGAGGCGGGGGTTCCGGTTGGCGGTGGCGGGGCCTGTGATGGTGGCCGGCCCCACCGCGGCTCTGCCCCGCCGCCGAGGGGTGGCCGCCGCCACGGCTGATCACGAGAATCAGGATCAGGGCCAGCACGACGAGGCCGACCGCCCAGAAGCGGCGGTTGCGCTTGAGCCGCCGCGAGGTCAGCCCCGGCAGTTCCGGCGGCGTCGCCCGCGTGCCGGCCTCGGGCAGAGGGCGTGCGAGCAGGTCGGTCGGGGGCGTGCGGCCACTCTACGCACGGGGGACGGCGCCGCCCCATGGGGTGGCCCGACTCGGTCGCACGTTGGGTGCCGGACGGCGTCATGCCGCCACCATGCGGGGCGGGTCGGCCGCGCGCAGCGACCCGCCCGCAGGCTCAGTGCGCGTGCGGCATGCAGAGATCGTCGTACTCGGCGATGACGATCTCTTCGGCGTCGGGCCCGCAGGCCGGGCAGGCCGGGTCCCGGCGTACCTTGAACGTCCGGAACGATTCCTCGAGCGCGTCGTAGGCGAGCAGCCGCCCGATCAGCGGATCGCCCAGCCCGAGGAGCACCTTGATGGTTTCGACCGCCTGGATCGACCCGACGATGCCGGGCAGCACACCCAGCACACCGGCCTCGGAGCACGACGGCGCCAGCTCGGCCGGGGGCGGCTCGGGGATCAGGCAGCGGTAGCAGGGACCGTTGTAGGGGTCGAACACCGTGACCTGTCCCTCGAAGCGGAAGATGGAGCCGTGGATCACGGGGATCCGCTTCAGCAGTGAGGCGTCATTGACGAGGTAGCGGGTCGGGAAGTTGTCGGTCCCGTCGACAATGGCGTCGTAGCCGTCGATGATGTCGAGGATGTTGTCCGCGCCCAGACGGACGTCGTAGGTGACGACGTTCACGTCCGGGTTCAGGGCCGTCAGCGTCTTCTTGGCCGAGTCGACCTTGCGGTCACCCACCCGGTCCATGTTGTGCAGGATCTGGCGCTGCAGGTTGGACTCATCGACCACGTCCATGTCGATGATCCCGAGCGTCCCGACGCCGGCGGCGGCCAGGTAGAGGGCGGCCGGTGACCCCAGGCCGCCCGCGCCCAGCAGGAGCACCTTCGATCCGAGCAGCTTCAGCTGACCCACCTCGCCCACCTCGGGCAGCAGGACGTGGCGCTGGTAACGGTTGCGCTGGGCCGGGGTCAGGGTCTGCGGCGCCGCCCAGGGGCGGTCGTCGTCCTTCCACTTGTTGAAGCCGCCGATCATCGACTGCACGTCCGTGTAGCCAAGGTCGCCCATCGTCTTGGCCGCGAACGCGGAGCGCACGCCCCCGGCGCAGTAGACGACGATCGGCGCCGCCTTGTCGGGGAGCTTGCCCTCGACCTGGAACTCGAGGTGGCCGCGGGGCAGATGGACGGCATCGGGCAGGGCGCCCTGCTCGTACTCGTCGGGCTCCCGGACGTCGAGGAACGTCACGTCGCCTCCCTCCAACAGGGCTTGCGCGTCGGCCTGGTCCACCTCACGGATGGACGCCTTGGCCTCGTTCAGCAGGTCACGGGGAGTGGGCACTTTCGAACCTCCGGGTCGCACCGGGCCGTCAACACGCCGGCACCGAACCGTTAAACACTACCAGCGGGGTCAACATTCCCCAGAGGACATCCGGTGGCATGAGGTCGGCGGCGTCGACGGGCCTAGGGCGGGTCTGCCCCGGCCGGCACCCCGGTGGGAGACTCCCGTCCGTGGAGCTCCACGAGGCCATCCGACGACGGGCCATGGTGCGGAGCTTCTCCACCAGGCCGGTCGATCACGCCGAGGTCGACCGGATCCTCCTGGCCGCCCTCCGCGCGCCGACGGCCGGCAACACCCGGGGGACGGCCTGGGTCGTCCTGGAGGGGCCGGGCCAGACGGCGATCTATTTCGACGCGACGACCGACGAGACGTGGCGCCACCACTACCAGGACTGGTCCGGCGGCCTGACACGGGCGCCTGTGGTCCTCCTCGCCTATACCTCGCCCGACGCCTATGTCGCCCGGTACGCCGAAGGGGACAAGGCCGCGGCGCGGCTGGGCGACGGCGAGGCGGCCTGGCCCGTCCCCTACTGGATCGGCGACGCGGCCTTCGGTGTCATGACCGTCCTGTTGGGGGCGGTCGACGCCGGACTGGGAGCCTGCATCCTGGGCACGTTCCGGGGGGAGGCCGAGCTGGCCGCCCGGCTCGGTGTCGCCGAGGGCTGGCGCCTCTTCTGTGCCGTGCTCCTCGGCCATCCCGACGCCCGCGACCACCGGTCGGCGTCGCTGGACCGGGCCGGTCCGAGCTCCTCCGAACGGATCCACCGGGGTCGGTGGTGACCCGCGCCTACGGGGCGGACGCCTTGGACAAGATGTGCTCCGGCCCCTCCTGCCAGCGCGCCATCGCCCACAACAGATCGGAAAGCCGGTTCAGGTACATCCCCACCAGTGAGCCCTCCGTCGGCTCGACCACGGCCAAACGCTCGGCCCGGCGGACGATCGTGCGCGCCAGGTCCAGCGCGGCGGACACCCGGTTCTCCCCCGGCACGGTGAAGTCGCTCGGCATGTCGAAGCGGGCCAGGAGGTCGTCGATCCCCGCCTCCAGGGCGGCCACCATGTCCGGCGTCACCAGGCTGGAGCCCGCCCGGAGCTTCGATCGGTTGTCCGGGGCGGTGGCCACCTCCGCCATCAGCACATAGAGGTCGCGGGCCAGTGCGGTCAGGCGGTCGTTGACCTCCGTCCCCACGGCCGTCTCGGCCCGGGCCACGCCGATGGCGGCCTGAGCCTCGTCGACGACGCCGTTCAGGTCGATCCGCCAGGAGTCCTTGCGCACCCGGCCGCCGAAGAGCAACCCCGTCGTCCCGTCGTCGCCCCTCTTGGTGTAGATCCGTGGCGCCATCGGACGGGATGCTACCGGGGCCGGTTCGGGGAACCACGGGGACCGCCGGTATCCTGTGTAGGTGGTCGCTCCCTCGCCAGAACTCCTCGGTCGGCTCGACCCCGCTGCCTCCACGTACCTGCAGGCGCTGCGCGAGCGGGTCGTCATCTTCGACGGCGCCATGGGGACGAACCTCCAGCTCCTGGGTCTGGGCCCGGACGACTTCGGCGGGCCCGACCTCGAGGGCTGTAACGAATGGCTCGTCGAGACCCGACCCGAGGTCGTCGCCCAGGTGCACCGCTCCTTCTACGAGGTCGGCTGCGACGTGGTCGAGACCGACACCTTCGGCTCGACCTCGGTCGTCCTGGCCGAGTACGGCCTGGGCGACCGCGCCCGCGAGCTGACGCGCAAGGCCGCCGAGCTGGCCGGTGCGGTGCGCGACGAGTTCTCGACGCCCGAGCGGCCGCGCTGGGTGGCCGGCTCCATGGGCCCCGGCACCAAGTTCCCCACGCTCGGGCACATCTCGTACGCCGACTTCCGTGACGCCTACGAGGAGCAGGCACTGGGGCTGCTCGAGGGCGGCGTCGATCTGCTCCTCATTGAGACGCAGTTCGACCTGCTGTCGATCAAGGCCGCGGTCAACGGGGCCCGGCGCGCCATGGTGGCGCTCGACCGCTACGTCCCGCTGCAGACGCAGGTGACGATCGAGCTGACCGGCCGCATGCTGCCCGGCACCGAGATCGGCGCCGCGCTGACCGTGCTCGATGCCATGCAGGTCGACGTGGTCGGCCTCAATTGCGCCACGGGCCCGGTCGAGATGAGCGAGGCGCTGCGCCACCTGTCGGGGGCCAGCCGCGTCCCCATCGCCTGCGTCCCCAATGCGGGCCTCCCCTCGGTGGTCGACGGCAACATGCACTACGACCTGACCCCCGAGGACCTGGCCGACCACCTGCACCGCTTCGTGACCGAGTTCGGCGTGTCCGCCATCGGCGGGTGCTGCGGGACCACGCCGGCCCACCTGGCCGCCGTGGTCGAGCGCTGCGCCGGCGTGACCCCGGCGGCCCGCACCCCGGTCCACGAGCCGGCCGCGGCCTCCATCTACACCTCGGTCCCGTTCAAGCAGGACACCTCGTTCCTCGTGGTCGGCGAGCGGACCAACGCCAACGGGTCCAAGGCCTTCCGCGAGGCCATGCTGGACGGCGACTGGGACACCTGCGTGGGCATGGCCCGCGACCAGGTCAAGGAGGGCTCGCACCTCATTGACGTCTGCGTCGACTACACCGGCGCCGACGGCGTGGCCGACATGACCGAGATCGCCAGCCGCTTCTGCACACAGTCGAGCGTGCCGCTCATGGTCGACTCCACCGAGGGCCCGGTCGTGCGCGCCGCGCTGGAGTGGATCGGCGGCCGACCCATCCTCAACTCGGTCAACCTCGAGGAGGGCGACCAGCCGGGGACGCGGCTCGACACCTTCCTCCGGCTGGCCCGCGAGTTCGGGGCCGCCGTCGTCTGCACCTGCATCGACGAGGAGGGCCAGGCCCGCACGGCGGAGTGGAAGCTGCGGGCGGCCCGCAACATCCGCGACATCGCCGTGGAGCGCTACGGCCTGGCGGCCGAGGACCTGCTGTTCGACCCGCTCGCGCTGCCGCTGTCGACGGGAATGGAGGAGAGCCGGGAGGACGGCATCGAGACCATCGAGGGCATCCGGGCCATCAAGGCGGAGCTGCCCGGCGTCTCCACCATCCTCGGGCTCTCCAACGTGTCCTTCGGCCTCAACCCGGCGGCCCGCCAGGTGCTCAACTCGGTGTTCCTGCACGAGTGCGTGGAGGCAGGGCTCGACGCGGCGATCGTGCACGCGTCCAAGATCCTCCCGCTGTCCCGCATTGAGGACAGGGTGAAGGAGGTGTGCCTCGACCTCGTCTACAACCGCCGCACCGACGACTACGACCCTCTGCAGGAGCTCCTGGCGCTGTTCGAGGGCGTCAAGGTCAACGCGGGGGCGGCCGACGAGCACCTCGACTGGCCGGTCGACCGGCGCCTGTCCCAGCGCATCATCGACGGCAACCGCAACGGCCTGGAGGGCGACCTGACCGAGGCGCTCGAGTCGGGCACCGGGGCGCTGGCCATTGTGAACGACATCCTGCTCGAGGGCATGAAGGTCGTCGGCGAGCGCTTCGCCTCGGGCGAGATGCAGCTGCCCTTCGTGCTGCAGTCGGCCGAGACCATGAAGAGCGCGGTGGCCTTCCTGGAGCCCCACATGGAGAAGTCGGACCAGGGCGGCAAGGGCACCGTGGTGCTGGCCACGGTCAAGGGTGACGTGCACGATATCGGGAAGAACCTGGTCGACATCATTCTCACCAACAACGGCTACGAGGTGGTCAACCTCGGGATCAAGATCGGCATCAACGAGATGGTCAGCGCGGTCGAGGAGCACAAGGCCGACGCCATCGGCATGAGCGGGCTGCTGGTGAAGTCGACGCTGATCATGCGCGAGAACCTGGTCGAGCTGAACGACCGCGCCCTGTCGAACATCCCGGTCCTCCTGGGGGGCGCCGCCCTCACCCGCACCTACGTCGAGCGGGACCTGCGCGAGGTCTATGACGGGCGGCTGTTCTACGGACGCGACGCCTTCGAGGGGCTGCGCACCATGGACCGTCTCGTCGAGCTGAAGCGCAACGGCGACGACGACCCCCTGTTCGGGCGCGAGATCTCCGAGAAGAACGTCCCTCGGCGCAGCCGGCTGGACGACCAGGACACCACCCCGGTGGAGGGCCAGCCCGCCCGCGCCGACGTGGCGGCGGACAACCCGCTGTTCGCCCCGCCCTTCGTCGGCAGCCGGGTGGCCGTGGGGATCCCGATCGACGACATCGCCGAGTACCTCAACCTGACCGCGCTCTTCCGCAACCAGTGGGGCTTCCGGCCCGAGGGCGGCGAGAACGACACCGAGTTCAAGGACCGGGTGAGGGCGACCCTGCGCGAGCAGATGAGCAAGGCCAAGGAGGCCGACCTGCTGGTGCCGTCCGTCGCCTACGGCCACTTCGCCGCCAACGCCGAGGGCAACGACCTTGTCATCTGGAAGGACGAGACCCGGTCCTCGGAGTGGATGCGCTTCACCTTCCCGCGCCAGCGCAAGGAGCCCTGGCTCTGCATCGCCGACTTCTTCCGTCCGAGCGACTCGGGGGACGAGGACTTCGCCAGCTTCATGCTCTGCACCATCGGCGCGCGGGCCTCGGAGGAGACGGCCCGCCTGTTCGCCGAGAACCACTACCAGGAGTACCTCTTCCTGCACGGGCTCAGCGTCGAGATGGCCGAGGCCACGGCGGAGTACTGGCACCGCCGGATCCGCGAGGAGCTCGGGTTCGCGGGCGAGGACGGCCCGACGCTGACCGGGCTCTTCCGCCAGCAGTACCGCGGGGGCCGCTACTCGTGGGGCTACCCGGCGTGCCCCGACCTGACCGACAACGCCAAGGTCGTGGACCTGCTGGGCGGGGACCGCATCGGCGTGACGGTGAGCGAGGGGTTCCAGCTCAACCCCGAGCAGACGACCGACGCCATCATCTGCCACCACCCAGAGGCCAAGTACTTCGTCGCGTGAGGACGACGCGGGCCCGACGCTGGGCCCGGTCGCATGGCGCCGGTGCCGTGGCGGGCACCAACAAGAGCGTCTCGGTCGGCACCATCGCGGACAGCAAAGCCCTTCTGGGCTGCCCTGGTGCCTACCCAAGGAAGGCGTCCTGTACCGAGGGCCCAAGTCCCAAACGGCGCCGTGGGGGCCAATTCGGGTGGTCACACCCAGGATAAGTGGGCCCTGATCAGGTAAAGATGATCTCGGACGTGCCGATTCCAAAGAATGGCTGGTAGGTCGGATCCGGAGGCGAACCGCCATATCTCTGGCATTTACACCCAGATGCTCGTTTCCTACCTTCAGGAACGGATGTCGCCCGCAACGATGGACCGCGTGCTGCTGCGGGCAGGCGAACGTCGCAACCTTGAAGAGCTGAGCAGCATCTCCTCGTGGAGCTCCTATCAGCAGTTCAAGCGGCTTCTCCAAGAGGCAAGCGTCGAGTTTGATTCGGTTCCTGATGTCCTCGACAGCTATCACACGATGAGGACCCGCAATCCCGAGATTGCCCAGAGCATGCATGCGCTGGGTTCGCCGGGTGAAGTTCTTGCCACAGGCGATGGCTCAAACCCCTTGGTGCCGATCCGGCGCTACGTCATGACGGAGGTGGGGCCGACCGAATGGACCATTGGCGAGGGGTTCATCAATGGATTCGAGCCCTATCCGGAATTCTGTGACTTCGTCGCATGGCAATACACGATCATCCCGGTCTTCTTTGGATATCCACCGGCATCGGTGATCGAGGAGAAGTGTCAATGCCGAGGCGACGCCGCGTGCTTGTTCCGATTCAGTTGGGAGGAGGTCGACCTAGAGACGTCGCGTGTCGACGTCCTCGAGATGCAAACGAGAGTGCTCGAGGCGCGCCTCGAGCAACTCCAGGCCATGGTCACCGACCTTGCCTCCAACGAGCGCTACGAGGACGTCCTTCAAGGAATCGTTCACTCTGCGATTGCCGCCGCCGGTGCCGGCGGCGCATTGCTGGCTCTTGAGAAGCGGGCTGGGATTCCCCGAAAGCTCTACTGCGAGGGAATCAGCAATGCCTCCGCATCCGAGATCGCCCAAGATCTGCTCGAAGGTGGTGCTGGTCGTGAGGGCGTCATCGCCGTCGACGTGACATCGGCGCGGTGCCACTACGGCATCCTCGCCATCGGTGAGGAGGGCGGCGTCTTCACCGCCCAGTGTCGAGGCACGCTTGAGACGTATGCCAGGTTGGCGGCCGCCGCACTCGATGCGGCAGACGCCATCGAAGACGCCCGGCACCAGGCCAACACGGCCACGATCCTGCTGGAGCTGTCCACCACCCTGGCCGAGATCGTGAGCACTGGTGAGATGGCCTCAAAAGTGGTCCGAGCGGTACCCGATGTCATCGACTGCGACCGAGCCGCCATCTTCTTGGACAATGGGTCCGCCACAGGCGAGCTGATGGAGTTCCGCTTGGCGGGAGCATATGGCTATCCCGATGAGGTCGTCGCCAACGCGGCAACCCGGGTCTACACGCCGAACGAGACCGATGTCATCAACGAGAGCGGCCTGGTGGAGGCGAAGTACTCGGAGGTGGGCACTCTGGCAAGTGTGTCGGCGCCGATCATCGTGGCCGGCGAGACGGTGGGGTTCATCGTGGCTGGCGTCACCCACGATCCCGAGCGCCTGGCCGTCACCCCGAGGCTCGCCGATCGGCTCAAGGGTCTGGCTGCGCAGGCGTCCATCGCCATCTCCAATGCGCGCCTCGTCGACCAGATCCGTTTCCAAGCGGTGCACGATGCCCTGACCGGTCTGCCCAACCGGGCACTGATCATCGACCGCACTGAGCAGATGTTGGCCCGAGCCCGGCGGGCTCACGTCCCGGTCGCCGCCTTGTTCATCGATCTCGACGGATTCAAGGAGGTCAACGACACCCAGGGGCACGGGGTTGGGGACCAGCTACTCCAGGCGGTCACCGAGCGACTGTTGGTGACGATGCGAGAGTCCGATTCCGTCGGCCGCTTGGGTGGGGACGAGTTCGTCGTCCTGGTCGATGGCACCACCATGGACGCCGGTCCCGAACTCGTCGCCGAGCGACTACTCGAGGTGCTCCGACCCCCGTTCGAGTTGGAGATGTCGTCCTCACCCGTGACCCTGACGGCCAGCATCGGGATCGCCGTTGGGGCGCGGCCGACGGCCGCCGAACTGCTTCGGGACGCCGATATCGCTCTCTACGCTGCGAAGGCGGCCGGCAGAGACCGCTTCATAGTCTTCGAACCCGAGATGCACGCCGCCGTCCAGGATCACCTTCTGTTGGAGATGGACCTCAGAGACGCCCTGGCCGCCGATCAGTACTTCGTCGTCTACCAGCCCATCTTCAATCTGGCCAGCGGGGAGACCACCGGTGTCGAGGCCCTGTTGCGGTGGGATCACCCCGTGCGAGGTGTCGTGGGTCCCGACACCTTCATTCACGTCCTGGAGGAGTCTGGGATGATCGTCGACGTCGGTCGGTGGGTGATTGAAGAGGCCTGTCGCCAGGGAGCCCGCTGGCACGACCTCGGATACCGCCTGGACGTCTCAGTGAACGTCTCGGCTCGCCAGCTCGAAACCGCTCAATTGCTCGATGACGTGCGCTTTGCGTTGCTCTCCTCGGGGTTCGACCCGGGTTCCCTGATCATCGAGATCACCGAGACAGCGATCATGCGCGACATGGCAGCCGTGATACCCCGGCTGGCCGCTCTCAAGGCGACGGGCATCCGCATCGCAATCGATGACTTCGGCACCGGCTACTCGTCCCTCGCATACCTCCAGCAGTTCCCCGTCGACACCCTCAAGATCGACCGTTCGTTCATCGCCTCCATGGCCAGCTCTCCCGAGTCGGTTGTTCTCATTCACACGCTGGTCCAGTTGGGGAAGACCCTGGGCCTCGAGACGCTCGCCGAGGGGATCGAGGGCTCCGAGCAGTATGTGCAGCTCGAGCGAGAGGAGTGCGACAGCGGACAGGGGTATCTCTACGCCGAGCCGCTCGATGTAGATGCGGTGGTGCCCTTTCTAGCCGGCCATACCGGTTACCGAGGATCCAGCCTTGGTGAACAAACGAGCTCACGGGGTGGTATCGCAGCCACCTGATATTCCCTTCTGTTCGTTCTGAGGAGTGCTCCACTCGATCCCTGACAGCCCGGGCGCCGGACCGTACCCATCGGACGATCAACCCCTTTCGGAAAAGCCTACGCTTCCCGACGAACCGCCAGGACACCGCCCATGAGCACGAGCGATGGCGTGTCGCAGCACAAGATCGCGAAACCAACCCACGGTGAGATCGTGAACGGGCCGCGACCATTCGTCACGCGCACCATTCCGTTGCCGATCACCAACTTCCTTGGGTGATCCCTTGGGAATCAAATGCCCAAGTACTGCTCGGATCGACCGGCACCGCATGGATTCTCCAGCATGCTCACCAGCCAGAGCGCGATGGGAGCGAGCTGGCTGGAAAGATCCCAACTGATTCCTAAACCGTGGTCGAAGGTTCGATTCTTCCGGGGGCACTTACAAAAGCCCAGATCAGAAGCCAGATCAGAGTCCGTAGGCAATATCTCGAGACATCGTGGCGTGCGAGATGGCGGCGTGACCGACTGGCCGCGTGCGAACCTGAGGACATGAACCTGGCCGAGCTCCTTGTGATGCCCGGGGTCAGGGAGGAATGCTTTCTGCGCTCCTCCGTCGGTTTCATGGCGCTGCACGGCGGATCGCAGGACCGGGGCACCGAGCAGATCGCCAGCCGGGCCGCCGAGCAAACGGGCGCGTCCTACTACGCCATCGTCCAGCCTTCTGGGCGGCGGGTCCATCTCACCTCGCGTTTGCACGACCCCGTCCACTCGGCGAATTTGCGGGCTTTCTTGGAGCACGTGGACGTTGCGATATCGGTGCACGGGTTCGGGCGCGACGGCTTTGCCCTCTGGTTAGATCCCGACCGTGGCCTGATCGTCGAGCCGTACGGTCCAGCGATTCGGGGGAAACAGACCGGGCCATTGCGGGGCATCATCGTGGGAGGGCTGAATGCGCAACTGCTCGACGCGGCGCGCACGCTGCTCCACCGGCGCTTTGAGTGTTACCACGTCGCCGATGAGCGGGTACGGCTCGGCTTTCATCCCGACAACCCGGTCAACCTGCCATCGGCCCATGGTGTCCAAGTCGAGCTGCCACCAGGCCTGCGCGGAATCGGCGATTTCGGCGAGGCCTTGATTCCCCGACAGGACGGTGTCGTCACCGAGGTAGTGGCTGCGCTCGCCGAAATGGCGACGCGCGCCAGCGAGTTGTTGCGCTCGACGTCGGGGTCGCGCGTTGAGCCATACGAGCATCAGCGCCGCCTCGTCCCTGATGGCTCAACGTGGCCCGCCGGGTAAGTCCGTCGAGTGCTCGGCAGCCGTAAGACACCGGACCGAATTTAGTCCGCACCGCTGCGACCTGCGCCGCCCTTCGCTGCAGCTGCGCGACCCCGATGGCATCGCCATCGAACTGGTCGCGCCCTGAGTCATCGGCGGGGTCCGAGCGGCGCGAAACGAGGAGGCGGCGCTGTCGAAGCTCCCTGAGATCCATGGGGGTCAACTCCACTCGGTCAACTTGCGAAACCGTGACTTTCGCGGAGCGCGAGAAACTGGCTCCTGGACCGCCTCCACCCGATTGGTGCGCAACCACGCCATGAGTCCGTCCGCGTTCTTGAACACGATCTCCCGGTCGGTGTTCATGACGTAGAGACGGATCGACCCGCCGTCGGCCGTCACCGAGAATTCGATCTTGCCATTGAAGACGAAGCACCACATCGGTGTCGTTCCCGGTGTCGTGCTCGGCTCGAGCCGCCATCCCGGTCGTCCCCCGAGCAGATCGAGGACCTCGTTCTTCGACGGGCCGGCGCCTTCGCTCATGCTCAGCTCCATATCTCACTCGGTGATCTCAGGCGAGGCAACGGAAGACCGTCACCGTCACCACCACCAACGAAGGCGGATCGACTGCGGAACGGTGAACAGTCCCGAGCCCAACGGGAGACTATCTCGCTGGCCGGCCCGCTCAATGGGTCAGCGGCATGCCGGATGACGTGCGGGCTCACCGGGCTCTGACGTCTTCGTCAGAGCATCACCTTCTGTCTCCAACCAGAACGCGATCCTCACCCACAGTCCCAGTGGCTCCACGATTCGCCCCCCGCTCGTAAACCGCGGCGCCCGCAGTGACGACGCCGATCGACAACAACACGGACCCGAGGGCGTCAAACGGGGTGTGCCAGTGGGCGCCGACGACGGCCAGCGACATCAGCAGGACCCAGGCCGTGCCGAGCGCGAACGTGATGATGCGTGCCCACCTTCCGAGCAGTGGATAGAGTGCCATCCACATGGCCACTGCCGCCGCGCACGCCGCCGTGACGTTTCCGGACGGGAAGGTGAGCTGGCCGTTGTACGTCTCGTGGACGAGCGGCTTGGCGACGTGCTCGCTTATCAGGAAGGCCACGGCGGCAAACCCTGCGTAGACTGCGACCCGCACGAGGCACCGGCGCAGAGCACCAAAGGCGAAGGTGACCACGAAGACGGCGATGATCGCAGGGACGGCGAGCAGGTCGGCGAAATCAGCCCAGGCGTCGACGGAAGACGGGGAGCCCAGTGATCTGAGCAAGGGACGCTCGAAGCGGTAGAGGCCGTGGCCATGCGCCAGGGCGGAGGCCAGGAGTGCAAACGCAAGCAGACTCACCAGAGCAACGACTATGAGTGTCGACCGCCGCACCCGCACGAATTTAGGCGGCCCGGGGGACGTTTTGTTCTCGCCTCTGCTCCGTGGTGGCGGGGTGGGAGCGAGCCCCCACGGGTTCCTACGAGATGTACAGGAACCTCCCAGTCGGCCGGCCGTCCTCATTTGGGCCCCCGACCTGGCGCTGGCCTCGGTGCTGGCAAAGGGTGGACCACCAGAACACGACAGGCCAACGATTCGTTCGCTGAGGCCCCGGGAGCAAGCGACCGGGGCCTGGGAGACCCAGCGCCCCCCGGCACCCGCGTACCGCAAGCACGGACTCGGCTCTACCATGCGCCCAGGAGTAATGGCCTGAAGTTCGCCCATCATCCACGCCCAATTGAGGGTCCGGAGCCAATCGTTCTCCGGGCCCATGCCGTAGTACCGGTCAACTCCACCGCACGCCTGATCGGCGCACGGCGGCGGCGATTGTGGGTGTGGGCCACGTGCTGGGCGGACAAGGGAGGCGGAACGGCTTTCAAGGCGTTGCGCCCGTCGACACGCTCGGGCGACAACCGAGGTGGGAGGAAGCTGGCGTGACGAGAAGATGGTTCGCAGGGCGGGCGCACCTCCATCGGTTCGCCGCCGCCCCTGCGCTCGGCTTCGTCGCCGTGATCGCCTTGGTCGCCACCGTTGTGGCCGGCACGGTGAGCCCTGTTCCCGTTGGGGCGACTGCACCACCTCAAGTACTCGGCGTGTACGCCGGCGCGTCCGATCCGCCCACGGTCCGGGCATTCGCCACCACGCTCGGCACCCATCCGCACTTCGCCATGGACTTCCTCAACGGCTCCACCTGGCGCACCATCACCGAGACCCGCTACCCGTACGCCAAATGGAAGGGGAAGGGCTACACGATGATCTGGGGGGTCAACATGCTCCCCGACACCTATACGCCGGACAGCAACTCTTCGGACGCCGGCGGAAGCTGCGCGGGCCTCACGGAGGGAGCCACGGGCAAGTTCGACCACTACTTTCAGACCGTCGCCACGAACATCGTCAACGCCGGGTTCCCAAATTCGATCATCCGGCCCGGCTGGGAGTTCAACGGTGGGTGGTTCCCGTGGGCGGCCCACGGATGTGCATCCGCATTCGCCAAGTACTTCGCGGACATCGTCACGACCATGCGCTCGGTGCCTGGGGCGCACTTTACATTCGAGTGGAACCCGACCCGGGGGGATCTGGCCGTCGGTGATCTGGCGAACTACTACCCCGGTGACGCGTACGTGGACTATGTCGGCCTCGATGTCTACGACGTCGAGTCCCAGGTCTACCCCGGGGCCACGGCCGAGTTCCGTCACATGCAGACACAAGCGTTCGGGCTCGACTGGCTCTCCTCCTTCGCCGCTGCCCACCACAAACGGATCGTCCTCCCCGAATGGGGACTGGGCTGGGGGACGTGCAGTAAGAGCGGGCAACCGATCTCGTCTCGGAACGACGAGACCTGCGGAGGCGACAACGCCACGTGGGTCAACCTCATGGCCAAGTGGATCGCCTCGCACAACGTGTACGAGGCCACCTTCTGGGACTTCGGTACCTCCTCAGTGTCATCGCGTCACAACCCGCGCACCGCAGCCGCGTTGGCGACACACTTCGGCGTGCCCAATTGAGGTTGGGCGGAGCGCTGTCACCCCTCCTTCTGCGTCAGGCTGAGCACGGCGGCACCAGCCCGATCTGATCGCGCTGGAGATTCCGGGACCGCCCACAATGGCGGAGGCTCTGGACCCCTCGCTTCGACAACCTGTGCCAGAGCCGAGTTCCGCAGCGCCCTCGACGGCACACACCTCAAGAGGGGGCCAGGTCGAAGGGTTATGGTGGCGAGCAACGCGCGTAAAGGAGGACATCGTGCCCGAATTCCCCGGCGTCACCCATGTGGCTCTCACCGTCACCGATCTGGAGCAAAGCCGTCCGTGGTACCAGAACCTGATTGGAAGTCCGCCTGTCATCGATGAGGACACGGGTCCGTTCCACCACGTTGTGTGGCTCCTTGGAGGCCAGACGTTGGTCGGCATCCATAAGTTCCCGGACCCGCACGGGTCTGATCCGTTCGACGAACGCCGGCCGGGCCTGGACCACCTCGCGTTTGCCTGCGCCAACCGCGCCGAGCTCGAGCAATGGGAGTCCAAGCTCAACGAGCTCGGCATTGAGAACGGCGGTGTCGTCGATGCCCCGTATGGATCAGGACTCTCGTTCCGCGACCCCGACAACATTGCTCTGGAGTTCTTCGCTCCGCCCGGGTGAGGGACGGTTGTCGCAGGCCCTGCGGATCTCAGCCTACGAATTCGGTCCTCCGGGCGGCTTGTGGCCGTCTCCGCTGAGCGCCTGTGTCAGTCCCTCCAAGTCGGCGACGGTCACGGTGAGAGCCGAATGGCCGCTTCGACGAAGTCGCGACGGCACCTTTTCAGCGAAATGAACGCAGACACCTCCGTCATGGTTGGTCCCGAAGGTCAATCCGTCATCCGCACGGGACATGCGGACCCCACACGCCGTCCACCAGCGGTAGCGCCGAGTGACGTGCGCACCGGTGATGTTGGCCAGCGGCGTGGTGATCCTGAAGAGACCGAAAGTGGCGACGAACTCGCCCTCCTCGGTGAGCGTGACACCGTCCTTTGACGGCCGCAGGAAAAAGGGCACCAACACTGGCAGATAGCGCTTGTCAATGGCGTAATGAAACTGCCGTGCCACACTCACGTACCGGTGCAGAGACAGGTCGGCATTAGGGCTTCACCGAGAACACCCGCCAATCACCGGGAACCCCCTTCAACTGGTATTCGCCACGGTCTTCGAATTCCATTCCAGCTCCCGCAACAAGGTCGGTTACCGTTCGGGAGACGAGCACCTCGCCCGCCACGGCCAGCGATGACACGCGTGCCGCGATGTGCACGGCCACGCCCGCCACGTCCTGACCCCGGAATTCCACCTCGCCCGTATGAAGACCGGCGCGGACATCCAGACCGAGCCCCTTGACAGTCTCGGCGATGGCGCGGGCACACTCGATGGCCCGGGCCGGCCCGTCGAACGTGGCGAGGGTGCCGTCCCCGGTGCTCTTTATCAAACGACCGCGGAACCGCTCGAGGTGGCGCTGAACCATGTTGTCGTAGCGGTTGAGCGATTCTCGCCACTGGTGGTCGCCGACCTGGGCCACATGATCCGTTGAACCGACGATGTCGGTGAAGAGGACGGTCACCAACACGCGATCGAGGACGGGCGTCGGTGTGATACCGGTGAGGAACTCCTCGATCTCCGAGAGGAGCGGTTCCGCTCGACCAGCGAAAGGCAGATGATCGTGCCCCGCCATCTCGACAAACCGGGCACCCGAAATTCGCTGTGCGATGGACTGTCCGTGTTCAGGACGGACGTGACGATCTCCCCGCCGGCTGATCACAAGGGTTGGAGCCTGGAGCGCCGGCAGCACAGGGGTGACATCACTCTCCATGATGGCGCGGCTGCTGGCCGCGAGGACGTCCGGACTGGCGGTGAGACGCTCGATGCGGCCCCAGTGCTGCCGATCCTCCTCGGTGTGGATCATGCTCGGCCCCAGGATCTCGCTACACACCCCAGTTCCCCAGACTTCCTCGATGTTGGCAACATAGGAGGGGATCATTTCTGCCGGCAGCCCCCAGGGGGTCTCTTCATTACGGGCGTAGCGCGCGTAGGGGTTGATCAGCACGATGCTCTCCACTCGCTCGGGGTACGTCGCGGCAAAGAACATCGTCGCTCCAGTCGCTTCGCCCCACGCAAGGAAGGCCGCCCGTGGGGAGTCAACGGCGTCCATGACGGCGCCGATGTCGTCCTTCCAGGCCTGCACCGCCGGAATCGCACCCGCATCGAGTCGACCCGAACTGCCGAACCCACGCGGATCGAATGTGATGAGCCGGGAGAAGCTGGCCAGCCGAGAAATGAATTCGTTGAAGCTCGGCTCATCCCAAATCAGTTCGACTGCTCCGCTTCCCGTTATCGGCAGCACCACGTCCAAGGGTCCCTCGCCGCATACCTGGTAGGCCAGGTAGGCGCCGTCGGCGGTCCTGGTGTACCGGGTAGAGGGCAGTTCGGTCATTTCTCGAGAGTCTGTCTCCGATGGGCCTCGGGTGCTTGAGCGACCGCCACCATTCATGGTGGGAGGCAGAGCTCCAGGTCGGCCGCCCCGCCTTGCCGCTGCGACGAATGAGCGCAAGGCAGGCCCGGTGCTCGGACGTGTTCAGGACCCCTGACCGGCGGCCATCGCCGCCTCGCGGGCGTGGTAGCTCGAGCGGGTGAGCGGTGACGCCTCCACATGGGCCACGCCGAGCTCCGTCCCCGCGTCGCGCAGGCGCTCGAACTCCTCGGGCGTCCAGTAGCGCGAGACCGGGAGGTGGTCCCGGCTCGGCCGCAGGTACTGGCCGATCGTGACGATGGAAACGCCCACGCCGCGCAGGTCCGCCATGGTCGCGACGACCTCGTCCTCGTCCTCGCCCAGCCCCACCATCAGGCCCGACTTGGTCACCAGGCCCGCCTGTCCCGCACGGGCCAGCACGCCCAGGCTGCGGGCATAGCCGGCAGATGGCCGCACAGCTCGCTGGAGGCGGGCCACCGTCTCGATGTTGTGGTTCAACACGTCCGGGCGGGCCTCGAAGATGGTCTCCAGCGACGCCGCGTCACCCCGGCAATCCGAAATCAACACTTCCACCGTCGTCCCGGGCGTGCGCGATCGGATGGCCCTGATGGTCTCCGCCATGGCACCGGCGCCGCCGTCGGGCAGGTCGTCGCGGGCCACGCAGGTGACCACGGCATGCCCGAGCCGCATCCGCTCGACCGCCTGCGCCACCCGCTCGGGCTCGTCGGGCGACAGCGGGAGCGGATGGCGCGTATCCACCTGGCAGAAGCCGCACGCGCGCGTGCAGCGTTCGCCGTTGATCATGAAGGTGGCCGTGCCGTCGGCCCAGCACTCGTAGATATTCGGGCACCCCGCCTCCTCGCACACGGTGACAAGCCCGAGGTCGTGGACCGTGGCACCCAGCTGGCGATAGCCCTTCCCGATGCGCACGGGCACCCGCACCCAGTCCGGCTTGCGTTGCCCGATATCGAGGCCCGCCTCGGGCGCAACTCCCGCCTGGCGCAGCCGGCGGAGGAGTGGGCGCTCCCCCGCTGCCATCGACTGACCCTGCAGGAGGGCCGGGCCACGGACGACGTCGTGGCGCTCCACGCCCCCCGCCCCGAAGGCCGCGGCGGCGCGCGCCACGAACGCGTCGACCACCGCGTCCATCGGGACATCGATGCCCTCGACAGCCAGCGACGTCACCCCCCGATCGGCGATGCCGCACGGCACGATGTGACCGAACATGGCGAGGTCGGAGCTCACGTTGAGGGCGACGCCGTGGAGGGTCCGGCGGCGCCCCTGGCCGGCGCGCAGGGTCCGCACCCCGATCGCCGCGATCTTCCGGGCACGCGGGCCACCGGCGTCGAGCCACACGCCTGGATACTCGTCCTCGCTCGTCGCCCCGCCCAGTCCGAGGTCGGCCAGCGTCTGCGTCACCACCAGCTCGAGTCGGTGCACGTGCGCCGGACCCGACGCCGGGTCGTCGGCCACCGTGACGACCGGGTAGGCCACCAGCTGGCCCGGCCCGTGGTACGTGACGTCGCCGCCGCGGTCGGTACGCTCGAGCACCGCACCGACCAGTGCCGGGTCGACCAGCACATGGCGCTCGTCGGCGTGGGTACCCAGCGTGTACGTGTGGGGGTGTTGCAGGACCAGCAGGTAGTCGTCTGTCGCCTCGGTCGCCAGGGCGTGCTGCAGCGCGTACGCCTCGTCGTAGCGAACCGTCCCGAGCGACCGGACGCGCAGCACCGGCGCGGCCTTACAGCTCCGCAGCCCAGTCGCGGCTCCCCAGCAGCTCCGAGACCTTGGCCAGGAAGAGCGAGACGTAGGCGCCGTCGACCGCCCGGTGGTCCCAGCTGACGCCGAGGATCCCGGTCGAGTGGATGGCGATGGACTCGGACCCGTCGGCTTGCGTCACCACCACCGGCCGGCGGGCGATGCCGTCGGTCGCCAGGATCGCCACCTGCGGCTGGTTGATGATCGGGACCGTGAAATAGGTGCCGAAGGGGCCGTCGTTGGTGATGGAGAACGTCCCGCCGGCGATGTCGTCCGCGTTGAGCTGGCGGCCGCGGGCCCGCTCGGCCAGGTCGCGGATGCGCCGGGCCACGCCGCGCAGCGTGACCTCTTCGGCCCGGTGGATGACCGGCACGATCAGGCCCTCGTGCGAGAGGTCGACCGCGATCCCGAGGTTCACTTCGGCGTGGACCAGCAGCGAGTCGTCGACGACGGACGCGTTGAGCAAGGGGAAGTCGCGCAACGCCTCCACCGCCGCCCGGGCGACGAACGGGAGGTACGTCGAGCGCGAACCCCTCCTCGGCCTTGAAGCGCTCGCCCCAGGCCGTGCGCACGCGCTCGACGGTCTCGAAGTCAACCTCGTTGGCGATGAACGCGTGGGGTGAGGTGGCCTTCGAGCGCACCATGTGCTCCGCTGTGCGGCGCCGCATGTTGGAGAAGGGCACGACCTGGTCCCCGGCGGCCCGGAACGACGCCATGGAGACCGGCGGTGCCTGCGCCACCCGCGCCACGGGCGGGGCGGGCGCGGCCTGCGCGACCGGTGCGGCTGATGGGGCTGCAGGTGGCGGTGGCGGTGGCGGCGATGGTGGTGGTGGTGGTGGTGTTGGTGGCGCGGCGGCGGCCGCCCGGCGCGCGTCCACCACGCGCAGGGCGTCATCCCGGGTGATGCGCCCCCCGGAGCCTGTGCCCGTCACCTCGGATTCGCTGATCCCGTTCTCGGCCAGAAGCTTGCGCACCATCGGCGACAGCACGTGGGGCCCGACGCCGTCCCCGTTGCTCTGTGCGACGGGCGTGGGCGCCGGCGTGGGGGCGCTCGTTGGCGGGGGCGTTGGCGCTGGCGGTGGCGCTGGCCGGGGCGGGGGCGCCACCTCCTGGGATGCCACCGGTGCGGGTGCGGGCTCGGCAACAACAGGAGCGGCCGCGGGCGGCTCGGGCTCGGCCGCCACCGCGGCGGGTGCACCGTCCGACGCGGCCGACGCGGCCGACGCGGCCGACGCGGCACCATCGCCGATCACGGCCAGCCTCACGCCGACCTCGACCGTCTCGCCCTCGGGGACGAGGATCTCGCTGAGGACACCCGCCGCGGGCGAGGGCACCTCCGAGTCGACCTTGTCCGTCGAGACCTCGAAGAGCGGCTCGTCCCGCTCGACCGCGTCGCCGACAGCCTTCATCCAGCGGGTAATCGTTCCTTCGGTCACCGTCTCGCCGAGTTGCGGCATCATCACGTCAGCCAACGTGCAGTCCCCTTCCGCTCAACGCGAGCATGGTCTCACCGAATGTCTCAGACAAAGAGGGGTGCGGCTGAATGAACTGCGCCACCTCTTCGGGGAAGGCCTCCCAGTTGACGGCGAGGTAACCGGCCCCGAGCTGCTCGGTCACCCAGGGCCCGCAGAGGTGCACGCCCAGGATCCGCCCGGCCGTCCCATCGGGCCGTTGCTCGGCGATGATCTTCACCACGCCCTCGGTGTCGCCGATGATCTGCGCCCGGCTGTTGCCGCCGTAGGGGTCCTTCTTGGTCATCACCGGGATGCCCGCCGCGTTGGCCTGTGCCTCGGTCATGCCGCAGAAGGCGACCTCGGGGTGGCAGTAGATGGCCCAGGGCACCTTGCCGTTGTCGACCGGCACGACGGGCTCGCCCAGCATGCCCTTCACCGCCACGATGGCCTCGGCGAACCCGACGTGGGCCAGCTGCGGGGTGCCCGCCACGATGTCACCGACGGCCCACACGCCGTCGACGCCGGTGCGCTGGTACTCGTCGGTCACCACGAAGCCGCGCCCGTCGATCTGGACGCCCACCCCGTCGGCCACCAGTCCCTCGGTGCGGGGGCGCCGGCCCACCGACACGACGACCGCTTCCACGTCGAAGGTCTGGTCCCCCGCCTTGACCGTCGTCGTCGTGCCGTCGTTTGACGGTGTGTGCCCCTCGACCTTGACGCCGGTGATGATGTCGATGCCCCGCTTCTTGAAGGAGCGGACGAGCAGGCGGATGATGTCGTCGTCGCAGCCCGGGAGGATGGAGTCGAGCGCCTCCAGAATCGTCACCTTGGAGCCGAGGTCGGCCAGGAGTGAGGCGAACTCGCACCCCACGACCCCGCCGCCGATGACCACGACCGAGGCCGGGAGCTCCTTGAGGTCGAGGAACTCGTCCGAGGTCATGATCAGGCGGCCGTCGACCTCGAAGCCTGGCAGCAGGTGCGGCACCGATCCGGCGGCCAGCACCACGTTGCGGCCCACGGCGACCCGGCCGGCGTCCTCCCCGTCGACCACCTCGACGCGATGGTCCGCCTTGAGCGTGCCCGTGCCCGACAGGGTGGTGACCTTTCGGCCCTTGAGCAGGCCGGCCAGGCCCTTGTAGAGCTTGCCCACCACGGCGTTCTTGCGGTCCTGGCTCACGGCGAAGTCGACCGAGACCCCGGAGACACCGACGCCGAACTCCTTGGAGCCCTCGACCGTCCGGTACACCGCGGCGGTCTCGAGGAATTCCTTGGCCGGGATGCAGCCGCGGTGCAGGCAGGTGCCGCCGACCTTGTCCCGCTCGACGATGGCGACCGAGAGTCCCGCCGCGGCGCCGTAGAGCGCAGTGGCGTAGCCGCCGGGACCACCGCCGATCACGACGATGTCGAACTCGTCCTCGCCTGCCATCGTCTGTCTCTCCCTGTGCTCACGACGTCCGTCCGGTGCGCTCGGCCTCCCCGGAACATCCCGATCGCACTGGCGAGAGTCCTCTCATGCCCTGCGCGCTGCCCCTGCAGCCTACCGTTCGGACCGTACCCCGCAGTCCTCCGCAGCGACCCGTTCAGCCCGTGGTGCCGGCCCCCAGATCGGCCGCCTGGGTGGCCAGCTCGTCGACCCGGTCGTTCCAGGGGTCACCTGAATGTCCCTTGACCCAACGGAAGCTGACCGCGACATCTTGGGAGAGTGCGAGTGCGAGGAGCGGCTCCCACAGGTCGCGGTTGGCCACTGGCTTGTTCTGCGAGTTCTTCCAGTTGCGACGCTGCCAGCCCCGCCACCACCCGTCGGTGAAGCACTTGACGACGTAGGTCGAGTCACTCACCACCTCCACGCCGTTGGGTGCGTCGCGGGTCAGGGACCGCAGGGCCTGCAGCGCCGCCATGATCTCCATGCGCTGGTTGGTCGTGCGGGCCTCGGCGCCGCTGGCGTAGGTGCCGCCGGGCACGGCCCAGGCCCACCCGCCCGGTCCGGGATTGCCCCTGCACGCGCCGTCCGTGTAGACGACGATGGGTCCGGTCTCTGGTGACATGGGACAAATGTGTCACACCCCCGACCGGTGGTCGTGGTGGTGCCCCGCCTGCCGGTACCGTGGGGAAATGCTGTTCGATGGGATCAGCCACCAGGTCCCCGACACCGATCCGGGCGAGACGGAGGAGTGGCTCGACTCGTTCGACGCCATCGTGGACGCCCGCGGCCGGGCCCGGGCGCGGTACCTGCTCATGAAGCTCCTGGAGCGGGCGCGCACCAAGCAGGTCGAGTTCCCGGCCACCGTTTCGACCCCGTACGTCAATACGATCCCGGCCGATGCCGAACCCTGGTTCCCGGGTGACGAGTACCAGGAGCGGCGCATCCGCGCCTACATCCGCTGGAACGCGGCCGCCATGGTCACCCGGGCCAACGCTCGCACCGAGGGCATCGGCGGGCATCTGTCGACCTACGCCAGCTCGGCGGCGCTCTACGAGGTCGGCTTCAACCACTTCTTCCGCGGCAAGGCCGACGGCGGCTTCGGGGACCAGGTCTTCTTCCAGGGGCACGCGTCGCCCGGCATCTACGCCCGGGCCTACGTCGAGGGCCGCCTGACCGAGAAGGAGCTCGACAACTTCCGCCACGAGGTGGGCGGCGGCGGCCTGCCCAGCTACCCTCACCCGCGCTCGCTGCCCGACTTCTGGGAGTTCCCAACCGTGTCGATGGGGCTGGGGCCCATCGCCGCCATCTACCAGGCCCACGTGAACCGCTACCTCAACCTGCGCCGCCTCGTCGACACGAGCGGCAGCCGGGTCTGGTGCTTCGTGGGTGACGGCGAGATGGACGAGCCCGAGTCCAGCGGCGCCCTCGGCGTGGCCGGCCGCGAGCACCTGGACAATCTCATCTTCGTCGTCAACTGCAACCTGCAGAGGCTCGACGGGCCGGTGCGCGGCAACGGCAAGATCATCCAGGAGCTCGAGGCGGTCTTCCGGGGCGCGGGCTGGAACGTCATCAAGGTGATCTGGGGCTCGCGCTGGGACGCGTTGTTGGCCAAGGACGTCGACGGCGTCCTGCTGGACCGCATGAACACCACCGTCGACGGCGAGTACCAGAAGCTCGCCGTCGAGTCGGGGGCGTACATCCGCGAGCACTTCTTCGGCCCCGATCCCCGTCTGCGCAAGCTGGTCGAGGACCTGAGCGACGACGAGCTGGTGTCGCTCCCCCGCGGCGGGCACGACTACCGCAAGCTCTACGCCGCCTACAAGCTCGCCACCGAGCAGAAGGGCTCCCCCACCGTCATCCTGGCCAAGACCATCAAGGGGTGGACGCTCGGCCCCGAGATCGAGGCGCGCAACGCCACCCACCAGATCAAGAAGATGACCAAGGCTCAGGTGCGCACGCTGCGCGACCGCCTCTACCTGACTGACGACATCCCCGACGCCGCGCTCGAGGGCGACCCGCCCTACATCCGCCCCGCCGAGGGCTCCGACGCCATGGAGTACCTGCGGGCGCGGGGCCGCGTCCTCGACGGCCCGCTCCCCGTCCGCGTGGTCCGGCCCACGCCGGCGCTGCGACCCGACGCCAAGGTGTTCGAGGAGTTCGCGGCCGGGTCGGGGAAGCAGGCGGCGTCGACCACCATGGTGTTCGCCCGGTTGCTGCGCAACCTGGTGCGCGACCCCACGGTGGGCTCGCTGGTGGCGCCGATCGTCTCGGACGAGGCCCGCACCTTCGGGCTCGAGCCGCTCATCGCGGAGGCCAAGATCTACGCGCCCGACGGCCAGAACTACATCCCGGTCGACGCCGACCTGCCGCTGAACTACGCGGAGAGCTCGTCGGGGCAGATGCTCCAGGAAGGCATCACCGAGGCCGGCGCGCTCGCCACCTTCATCGCGCTGTCCACCGCGTATGCCACCTGGGGACAGCCGATGGTCCCCGTCTACCTCTTCTATTCCATGTTCGGCTTCCAGCGCGTCGGTGACCTGGCCTGGGCACTGGGTGACATGCAGGGGCGCGGCATCCTGGCCGGCTGCACGGCCGGTCGGACCACCCTCATGGGCGAGGGGCTGCAGCACGACGACGGGCAGTCACCCCTGCTGGCCTCCACCAATCCGGCGGCCCTGGTCTACGACGCCTCGTTCGCCTACGAGGTGGCCGTGATCATGGAGGCGGCGGTCACCGAGATGCTCGGACCGGACCCCAGGGACCGCTTCTGGTACCTCACGCTCTACAACGAGAACTACCCGATGCCGGCGCTGCCCAGGGGGGCGGAGGGGGACGCCATCCGCAAGGGGATCATCGACGGGGTCTACCGCTTCACCCCGGCGCCCGAGACCAGGGGCGACCTGCGGGCGTCGTTGTGCTTCTCCGGGCCGATGTGGAGCATCGCAGTGGACGCCCAGCGCATCCTGGCCGAGCGCTACGACGTCGCCGCCGACACCTGGGCGGTGACGTCGTGGACCAACCTGCGCACCGAGGCCCTCGAGGTGGAACGGTGGAACCGGCTGCACCCCGAGGCCGAGCCCCGTACCGCGAACATCACCACGGCGCTCGGCGACGGGCCCGATCCCGTGGTGGCCATCACGGACTACATGCGCGGCGTGCCCGACCAGGTGGCGCGCTTCGTGGACCGTCCCTACACGTCGCTCGGGACCGACGGCTTCGGGCGCTCCGACGCACGCGACGCCCTCCGCTCGTACTTCGAGGTCGACAGCGCCAACCTGGTCGTCGCGGTGCTGCAACAGCTCGCCCTGGGCGGAAAGATCGAGCCCTCCATGGTGGCCGGGGCGATCGCCGACCTCGGCATCGACACCTCGGGCGCCGCTCCCTTCGTGGTCTGACCCGAGTCAGGCGGAGAGCAGGGCGACGAACGCCGCCAGCACCTCCTCGGCGCCGTCCGGCACGGCCAGGACCAGCGTGCGCCGGTCGGCCTCCAGGACGACGGACACGTCGAAGAAGGGGCAGCACTGCTTCTCGCGTTGGGCCAGCGCCACCGCCGCCGTGAGCGCAGCCTCCGACTCGCGCAGGACGAGGCGCACGGCGGTGTCCCCGGACTGCAGGGAGGTGACCGACGAGGCCACGAGGGCCCGCCATTCGTCGGCCCGCTCCCCCAGCGAGACCGCGTCGAGGCTGCAGGCGACCGGCGCCGGGTCGCCGCCGGACGTCACCGGCGCCGGCTCGCGACGAGGGCGTCGCGGGTGATCTCCATCTGCCCGAGATGCTGGAACAGCTCCTCCAGAATGTGGAGCAGCACGGCACCCTTGGTCTCGGTGTAGGGCGTCGGCTCCTCGGGGTCGCGCCGCACGCTGACCGGTAGGGCCGTCGAGTGGAGGCCCACGATGTCCTCGCGCAGGCGTCGACGGGCGTGGTCGCTACGCCGCAGCAGCCCGGCGACGTCGCCGCTCGCGCTGAACTCGGCGGCGCGGTCTCGCTGGACCGGGCGCTCGGCCACCGTGGCGCCGCCCCAATACTCCATGACGCCGAGGCAGTGGGTCAGGATCACGTAGGCGGAGTTGGTGTCGCGGAACGGGGGCCGGCGGTTGACCAGCTCGTCACCGAGCTCCTCGACGATGGCGGTCATTTGGCCGAGCGCCAGGTCGACGAACCACAGGTAGTCGCTGACCGGCACGGCAACCGATGCCGCCCCCTCGCCGTCAGTGGGCGACCCAGGCATCCGGGTCCGTGACGAGCTTCTGCACGTGCGGAGGGAGGTTCCCCGAAATCACGTCGGTCAGGGTGATCTTCTCGAGCACCGACCGCAGGCTCGCCCGGACGGCGACCCAGACCTGCTGGAGGTTCTCGGCGGCGCCGTCGTAGCTGGTGGCCTCGGGCCGGTAGCCCCGCACCTCGGCCAGCGGGCCGTCCAGGGCGCGGATGACGTCGGCGATGGTGATGGCATCGGGGCTGCGGGCGAGCCGGTACCCGCCCTCGGCCCCCCGCTGGCTGGCCACCACGCCGGCGCGGCGCAGGTCGGCCAGGATCGCCCCGAGGAATCGGGGCGGCAGGCCCTGCTCGCCGGCCAGGTACTCGGCCGTCTGCGGCGTCCCGGCGGCGGCCAGCGCCAGCAAGGCCCGGATTCCGTAGTCGACCTTGGCCGGGATGTGCATGGCGAGAGTCTGCCCGCGCCGGGCGCCCGTGGTCACTTCCGGGTCGGGCCGGTCGCCGTGCCAAGATCTTCCCATGGCACGGATCGCGCTCCACATCACCGGCGACGACGAGGCGGACGCGGTCCTGAGCCGCGACCCCCTGGCCCTGCTGATCGGGATGGTGCTGGACCAGCAGGTGACGATCGAGAAGGCCTTCTCCTCGCCCGCCGACCTGCTCCACCGGCTGGGCACGAAGGGTCCGCTCGATGCCGCGGCCATCGCCGCCATGGAACCCGAGGAGCTCGCCTCCATCTTCCGGGAACGGCCGGCCCTGCACCGCTACCCCGGGTCGATGGCGGGCCGGGTGCAGGCCGTCTGCCGCGCCGTGGCCGACGAGTACGGGAACAAGGCCGAGTCCATCTGGAAGGGCGTGCGCAGCGGCGACGAGCTCATCGGCCGGCTGCGTGCGCTGCCGGGCTTCGGCGAGCAGAAGGCGAAGATCTTCGCCGCACTGCTGGCCAAGCAGTTGGGTGTCTGCCCGGAGGGCTGGCGCACCGTCAGCACCCCCTACGGCAACGCCGGCAGCTACCTGTCGGTGGCCGACATCACCGACCCCGAGAGCCTGGCCAAGGTCAGGGCCACCAAGAAGTCGTTGAAGGCCAAGGCCAAGGCCCGCGCCGGCGCGTGAGCGGGGCGCCGGACCTCTCCGAGCGCCGCCTCTACCTGTGTACGCCGGACCGGCCGGACCTGGCCGCCTTCCTCGGCGAATGCATCGCGGGCGGCGTCGACGTCGTCCAACTACGCGACAAGCAGCTCGAGGCCAGGCCGCTTCTGGCCCGGGCCACGCTGGCGGCCGCGGTGTGCCGCGACCATGGCGTGCCGTTCGTGCTGAACGACCGGCCCGATCTCGCGCTCGAGGCGGGGGCGGACGGCGTCCACGTCGGCCAGGACGACGCACCGGTCTCGCTGGCCCGGCGCATCCTGGGCCCCGACGCCATCGTCGGGCTGTCGACGCACGGCCCGGCCGACCTCGAGGGCGCGGCGGACCAGGACGTCACCTACATCTCGGCGGGGCCGGTGGAGGCGACGCCGACCAAGCCCGGCCACGCGGGGACCGGGCTGGGGTACGTCACTCAGGCCAGTGCACGCTCCAGTGTTCCTGTCTTCGTGACAGGCGGCGTGACCCCTGAGAAGATCCCGGCTCTGACGGGTGGCGGTGTCCGCCATTTCGTCGTTGTGCGGTATTTGACCCAAGCCACCGACGCTCGTCACGCCGCACGGGCGTTACGCGTTGCGATCGATCGAGCGTTGAGTAGTGAGCCGCCTCGGCGGTGACCCGGGGGTCGTCGGCCTCGGTCCGCTCGGCCGGCTCCGCCGTCTCCGCAGGCTCGGCCAGGTCGAGGGCCACGGTGAACTTCGATCCTCCCCATCCCGACACTCGGTTCCCATCGGCACATCCGGCCCGCGCGTTGAGCGCCTTCTCGGGATCTGGTCCCGAACTCCGGACCTGGGATGCCCGGCTCCGGCGTCCTCGGTGCGCTAGTGACGGCGCTCCAGCCAGCCCACCAGGATGGCGATGACCCGGGGGTCGGCGCGGAGCCAGTGACCGACGCCGAAGACGGTGTGCAGCTCCGAGGGTCCGGTGGCCGCGTCGGCCAGGGCCCGGGCGTCCGCCACGGGCACCTCGGGGTCGTCGGAGCCGTGGACCATCAGGAGCGGCCGCCCCTTGAGCAGCGCCGCGTCCTCGGCCGGATGCACGACGGAGAGCTCCTTGGCCCAGGCGTCGAGCGAGGCCGGGAATCCGGGCGTTTTTGTCACCCCGGTCCGGCGGCAGCGCGCCAGCAGCCCTTCAGGGTCGGCGGCCAGCGGGCCCAGATCGGCCGGGGTGCCGAGACAGGCCACCCCCGCCACCCGCTCGTCGCCGGCGGCCAGGTGCAGCGCCAGCACCCCGCCGAACCCGAAGCCCACCACCAGGCGGGGGGCCGACTCGGGGACCTCGCTCGAGGCCAGGGAGGCCAGGTCGTCGAGCCACCCCAGCGCCGAGAAGTCGCCCGCCGACTCGCCGGCGCCGCGCAGCGCTGCGGTGACGACGCGCCAGCTCGACTCGCGGGTCAGCCGGTCGGCCAGGGCCGGGTAGGTCAGCGCGACGTCGGCCGCCGCACCCTTGGATCGCGGCAGGTCGTGGACGAGCAGAATGTGGCCGTGCACGGGCGCGCCCGGCAGGGTGCTGCTGGCGTACGTCGCCAGGTCGCCCGCCGGTCCCGGCCGGAGCCTGAATGGCCCCGGCATGTCAGATCCCGATGCGCTGTGCCAGCAGCTCGCGGTGGTACGAGGGGTCGCCCAGCAACAGCTCGGATGACTTGGCCCGCTTGAAGTAGAGGTGGGCGGGGTGCTCCCAGGTGAAGCCGATGCCACCGTGGATCTGGATGTTCTCGGCCGCCGAGTGGAAGTAGGCCTCCGAGCAGTACGACTTGGCCAGGCTGGCCACGACGGGCAGCTCGTCGGAGTCCTCGGCCGCCGCCCAGGCGGCGTAGTAGGCGGCCGACTTGGCCGACTCGACCTCCAGCAGCATGTCGGCGCACTTGTGCTTGATGGCCTGGAAGCTGCCGATGGGCCGGCCGAACTGGATCCGCGTCTTGGCGTACTCGACCGATGCATCGAGCACGTGCTGGGCGCCGCCGACCTGCTCGGCGGCCAGCGCCACCGCGGCGAGGTCAAGCGTCTTGGACAGGCCGGACTCCGCGCCACCATCGGTACCGATGAGGGTGGCCGGCGTGTCGGCGAACTCGAGCCGGGCCTGCTTGCGCGTCTGGTCCATCGTCGGCAACGGCGTGCGCGTCAGTCCCGACCCTTCACCGGGCACCGCGAAGAGCGACACGCCCTTGGCCGTACGGGCGGCCACGATGATGAGGTTGGCCACGTGCCCGTCGATGACGAACATCTTGTGGCCGTTGAGGACCCAGCCGTCGCCCTTCTGCGTGGCCGTGCACTCGATCCCGCTGAAGTCCCACTTCCCGTTGTCCTCGGTGATGGCCAGGGTCCCGATCGTCTCGCCCGAGGCGATCCCGGGCAGGTAGCTCTTCTTGGCCTCGTCGTCGCCGGAGGTGAGCAGCGCGTTGGCCGCCAGCGCCACGGACGAGAAGAACGGCGCGCACAGCAGGGCGGCGCCCATCTCCTCCAGCACGACGAGGAGCTCGACGTAGGTGAAGCCCGAGCCGCCGAACTCCTCGGGGATGGTCAGCGACTGCAGGCCCAGCTGGTCCGCCATCTGGCTCCACACGGCGGGGTCGTAGCCGTCGGTGGTGTCCATCAGTCGCCGGACCTCGCTCTCGGGCGACTTCTCGGTCAGGAACCGGCGCACCGCGGCGCGCAGCTCCTCCTGCTCGTCACTGAAGGCGAAATTCATGCCAGGGCTCCTCTACCTCTTCCCCCGGCAGCCCGGCCGGCGGTGCATCGCTTGGTCTACCAGCGTGTCTACCAGACGAGCGAGTGGCGCGACCAGACGCCTCCCGGCTGTGCCACGCTGGGGTCATGGGAAGGCTGGAGCAGATTTGGAGCGACGCGGCCGCGGAGGTCCACCAGATTGTGGTGGGCCCGATGGACAACAACGTCTACATCCTGCGTTGTCGGCGCACCGGCGACGCCATGCTCATTGACGCCGCCAACGAGCACGAGGAACTGCTCGAGATCTGCAAGCGCTTGGGTGTGAACCAGGTGGTGGAGACCCACGGGCACTGGGACCACATCCAGGCCGTGCCCGCCGTGCGCGACGCCGGTATCTCGGTGGCCGTGACCAGCGCCGATGCGGGCATGCTGCCCAGCTACGACCTTCTCCTGGAGGACGACGAGCAGCTGCGCGTGGGCGACCTGCGCATCAAGACCCTGGCCACCCCGGGCCACACGCCGGGCTCCATCTGCTTCGCCGTCGAGGGGACGAACCTCCTGTTCACGGGCGACACCCTCTTCCCGGGGGGACCGGGCAACACGTCGTTCGAGAACGCCGACTTCGACACCATCATTGCGTCCATCGACCGGCGGATCTTCGCCGCCTTCGACCCGGACACCCTCGTCCTGCCGGGCCACGGGGATGCCACCACGGTCGGCAACGAGTCCCCCCACCTGGATGAATGGGTCGAGCGAGGTTGGTGAGGACCGCCGCGAGGAGCCCGGCGGACCCGTCCCGGCGGGCCCTGTCGGAATACCTGACTAAAACGGTAAGCTTTAGGCGATGACCACCGCACCCGCGCTGCTCGAGATCCGGGACCTCCACGTCTCGGCGGAGGACGGCGCCATCCTGCGCGGCGTCGACCTGACCGTCGGGGCGGGCGAGATCCACGCGCTCATGGGCCCCAACGGTGCCGGCAAGTCCACCCTGGCCGGCGCGTTGATGGGGCACCCCGCGTACACGGTGACCGCCGGCTCCATCCTCCTGCAGGGCGAGGACGTCACCGGCTGGGCGACCGACGTGCGGGCCAAGGCCGGCCTCTTCCTGGCCTTCCAGTACCCCGAGTCGATCGAGGGCGTGTCGGTGACCCAGTTCCTGCGCCAGGCCATGGCCGCCCGCAAGGGCACCGACGAGGTCTCAGTCCTGGAGGTGCGGGTGCTCATGACCGAGTGGATGGAGCGCCTCGGCATGGACACCTCGTTCGCCAGCCGGCACCTCAACCAGGGCTTCAGCGGCGGCGAGAAGAAGCGCAACGAGATCCTGCAGATGGCCCTGCTCGAGCCTCTGGTCGCCGTCCTCGACGAGACGGACTCGGGCCTCGACATCGACGCGCTGCGCGTCGTCGGGCGCGGCGTGCGGGCGGTGCGCGAGGAGCACCCGGACCTCGGGGTGCTCGCCATCACCCACTACACGCGCCTGCTCGAGGAGCTCGTGCCCGACGTCGTGCACATCTTGATGGACGGGCGCGTCGTGGCCAGTGGAGGCCCCGAGCTTGCCTCCCGCGTCGAGACCGAGGGGTACGAGGCCTGGCGATGACGGAGACCACTCCCACTCCCGCTTCGACGCCGGGCACCGCGCCTGCCGCGCCGCCCCTCAACGTCGAGGCGTTGCGCAAGGATTTCCCGCTCCTGACCCGCCGCGTCAACGGGCTCCCGATCGTCTATCTCGACTCGGCCTCCTCCGCGCTGCAGCCCCAGGCCGTCATCGGCGCCATGGCGCACTACTACGAGACGACGCACGCCAACGTGCACCGCGGCGTCTACGCCACCGCCGAGGAGGCCACCGCGCTGTACGAGCGGGCCCGCATCGTGGCCGGGCGGTTCATCGGTGCGCCCGACCCCGCGCGCGAGGTGGTCTTCACCAAGAACACCACCGAGTCGCTCAACCTGGTGGCCCAGTCCTGGGGACGGGCCAATCTGCGCGCCGGCGACGCCGTGCTCCTGACCGAAATGGAGCACCACGCCAACATCGTGCCGTGGATGATCCTCTCCGAGGAGCTGGGCGGGCTCGACCTGCGCTACATCCCGATCGACGGCGACGGCCGCCTCGTGCTCGACGACCTCGATCGCCTGGTCGACGGCGTCAAGGTCGTCGGCCTGTCGACGATGTCCAACGTGCTCGGCACCATCAACCCGGTGCGCCACATCACGGAGGTGGCCCACGGCGCCGGCGCCCTCGTGGTGGCCGACGGCGCACAGCTCGTCCCGCACTCGCCGGTCGACGTGCGCGACCTCGGCGTCGACTTCATCGGGTTCTCGGGCCACAAGATGATGGGACCGACCGGCATCGGCGTCCTCTGGGGCCGCGCCGAGCTGCTCGAGGCCATGCCGCCCTTCCTCGGCGGCGGCGGCATGATCCTCGACGTCAAGCTGGACAGCTTCCGGCCGGCGCCGCCCCCGGCCCGCTTCGAGGCCGGCACGCCGCCCATCGCCGAGGCGGTGGGCCTGACGGCGGCCATCGCCTACCTGGGCGACATCGGGATGGACCGCATCCGGGCCCACGAGCTGGCGCTGACCTACCACGCGCTGGCCCGCCTGGACGAGAAGCTGGGCTCAGACGTGCGGGTCTTCGGGCCGCCGCCCGGTGACGACCGCGGCGGCGTCGTGTCACTGGCCTACCGGGACGTGCACGCGCACGATCTGGCCCAGGTGCTCGACCAGTTCGGCGTGTGCGTCCGACCGGGCCACCACTGCGCCAAGCCGCTGATGCGGCGCCTGGGCGTCCAGGCCACCGCCCGCGCCTCGTTGTCGTTGTTCAGCGACGAGCACGACATTGAGGTCCTGATCGAGGGATTGCTGGAAGCCGGTAGATTGTTCGGCTAATGGCCGACCTCGAAGAGTTGTACCGCGAGATCATCCTCGACCACTACCGCTCGCCCCGGAACCGCGGCGAGCTGGACTCCCCTCCCGCCCACCGCGTGGAGGGCTTCAACCCGCTGTGCGGCGACGAGGTCGTGGTGTCGATGGTCGTCGAGGACGGCAAGCTGGCCGACCTCAAGATCGGCGGCTCGGGCTGCTCCATCAGCCAGTCCTCGGCCTCCCTGATGTCGGCGGCCGTCAAGGGCAAGCCGGTCGGCGAGGTGCGCCGCCTGATCTCCACTTTCAAGGGGATGATGTCCATCCACGAGGCCAACCTCGGCCCGGAGAGCGACGGGAACGGCGCCGAGGTCGTGGAGGGCGAGCCCGAGGAGATCGACCTCGACAAGCTGGGCGAGCTCGCCGCGCTCCAGGGCGTGGTGAAGTTCCCGGTGCGCATCAAGTGCGCCACCCTGAGCTGGAACGCTCTGGCCCAGGGCCTCGACGAGGTGGCGACCGCAGCCTCCTGAGCCGGACGCCGCTCAACGGCGAGCCGCTGTGGCGAGGGCGAGGGGTCCCGGAACCATAAACAGATCGGTGAAGAGTCCGTGGGGAGAACCCGGACGGCTCAGGTCGGGCTGCTCGAGCTGCAGGGCGAGGGCCTAGGGGGACCTCCCGGAACTATGAACAGATCGGTGAAGAGTCCGTGGGGAGAACCCGACGGCTCAGCTTGGGCTGCAGATGGTCGGGTTGAACGACGGCGGTGGTGTGGTCGTCGGGGTTGTGGTGGCCGGCGCGGAGGGAGAGCTCGTACTGGGAGGCGCCGTCGTCGGCGTGATGGTGGGCGGCGGGTTGGGGTCGCCGTTGGCGTCGGGTGGCGGGTTCGTGGGCGTGGTCAGGCTCGAGCCGAAGATGCTCACCAGCAACTGCTGGGCTGCCGGCTGGTCCACCGTCAGCACATCACCCAGGCTGCCGCCGTCGAAGTCGTTGGCCGCGTCGGTCGGCAGGGTCTGCGTTTGTAGGTTGTTCGGGTTGTAGTCGTGGTAGGCCAGCGCCAGCCCGATGAGCTCGTTGAAGCTCAACCCGTCGTCAATCTGGATGCCCTCGTGGATGGAGCCGATGAACGAGTTGACCGTCAGCGGGTTCACCTTCGACTTGGCCGTGCTGATGAGGGCCTTGATGAAGACGTCTTGGCGCTGGATCCGCCCGAAGTCACTCGTCGGGTCGTACTGCCAGTAGCCGTCGGCGTAGTACTCGTAGTGACGGGCCCGCGCGACGGCCAGGGCCTGGGTGCCGTTGAGCAGCTGGCAGCCCGTGGTCGTGATGTTGAGCCCGGAGTAGGAGTCCTTGGCCGGGTAGGGGAAGTCGAGATAGATGCCGCCCAGCGCGTTGACGGAATCCTGGAAACCCGCGAAGTCGACCTGGACCACGTGGTTGATCGGGATGCCGAAGTTGGCCGTGATCGTCCGGACGAGCTGGTTGGCGCCCGAGTTGTAGGAGGAGTTGATCCGGTTGTAGGCGCCGAACTGCGAGACATCGGACCCGAGCATGGACACGACGGTGTCGCGCGGGATGGAGACGATCTGGATCTGCTTGGTCGACGGCGTCACCCGCCACAGCTGCACCACGTCGCTGCGCTGGCCGGTGACCACCGAGGCAGAGCCGAACGCCGTGCCCTCGCCGACCCGGCTGTCCGAGCCGATGACCAGGAGCGTGAAGGGCGCTCCGTTCGCGGCGGCCACCTCGGCGCTGACGTGGATCTTGCTGATCTGGTCGTAGCGGTATCGCAGGTAGGCGTAGCCGCCACCGACGAACGCCACCAGGAGGACGATCACCGTCAGGAGCGTCACCACCGTCTTCTTGCGCGCGCTCCATTTCGGCTTCCCGCTGCGGCGCACCTTGGGCCGCCTGCGCTCGGAGTCGATGCGCGCACCCAGCGCCCGCAGACCCGACTCGTTGGCCACGTTCTGGCCCTCGCCCTCGGGACCGGCGCGCATCTGGCGGCCGAGTGCGGCCAACCCCTCCTGGTTCGCGTGCTTGCCGCGGCCTTTCTCGGGGGAGCGATCCGACCCGTCGCCCAGCGGACGACCGTTCGCCATGGACATGAACGGTACCAAGCACCATTGCGCAGGTGGCGGCAGGGGCGTGGGGGTGCGTCCCCCGCGTCGGCCGCCGCCGTTCAGCGTTTTTCCTGGTACCCCGCGTATCCGGTCTGCTCGAGCTGCAGCGCCAGCGCTGCATCGCCCGTGGCAACTATGCGGCCGTCGACCAGAACGTGCACGAGATCCGCCTCGAGCTGCACCAGGAAACGGTTGAAGTGGGTGATGGCCAGCAGCCCCACGCCCCACGCGGTCGTGTCGTGCTGCAGGCGGCGCGCCACTTCGCCCAGCGCATCGACGTCGAGACCCGAGTCGACCTCATCGAGGATGCAGATGGCCGGCCGGATCACCCCCAGCTGGACCATCTCGGTGCGCTTGCGCTCGCCACCGGAAAGGTCGACGTTGAGCGGCCGGCGCAACAGGCGGGCGTCGAGACCGATGGCCTTGGCTTCCTCCTGCATGCGCTCTTGCAGGGTGACGGCCGGCACCACACCGACCTCGCCCACGCTGCCGCCGGCCGCCGCCGCGGCCAACAGCGAGTGGAGGCTCACCCCGGGAACCTCCACGGGATGCTGCAGCGCAAGGAACAGACCGGCACGCGCCCGCTCCCATGCCGGCAGGCCGGTGAGCTCCTGCCCGTCCATGGTGATGGAGCCCGCCGTCACCTCGGTGCCCGGCCGTCCCATGAGCGTGTGGGCCAGTGTGCTCTTGCCCGAGCCGTTGGGGCCCATGATCACGTGGACCTCACCGCTGCGCACCGTGAGGTCGATGCCGTGCAGCACCTCTTTGCCACCGGCCGACGCGTGGAGGTCGCGGACCTTCAACACGTGCTCGGCGGTCACGGCAGTACCACGGCGACGGTGTCGTCGTCCACCTCGACCTCATAGACCGCGACGGGCTGCGTCGCCGGCAACGAGCAGGGTTCGCCGGTGAGGAGGTCGAACGTGCTGCCGTGACGGGGGCATTCGATCTGACGTTCCTCGGCCCACACCTCGCCATCGGACAGTGAATAGTCCTCGTGGCTGCATTCGTCGTTGACCGCGTAGAAGTCGTCGCCGATGCGCACCAGCGCGATGCGGCGGCCGGACACATCGAAGCGCCGCGCCTCCCCGGAGGCCAGGTCGTCGGGCGCGCAGAGCGCCACGGTCTCAGACACCGGCGGGCAGCGCTCGGCCACCGAGGGCGACGTCGAGACGTTCGTGCACCTCACGCTGCAGGAACGGGACCATCTCGGGGACGGGGGAACGGTCGATGATGGCATCGAAGAAGCCGCGCACGATGAGCCCCTCGGCCACCTGGGGTGCCACGCCCCGCGACTCGATGTAGTACTGCTGGTCCTCGTCGACCGGCCCCACGGTCGAGGCATGGGAGCAGCGCACGTCGTTCTCCAAGATGTCGAGGTTGGGCACCGAGTCGGCGTGGGCCCCCTCGTCGAGGACGAGGTTGTGGTTGGTCTGGCGGGCGTCGCTGCGCACCGCCCCGCGGTGCACCCGGATCAGCCCGCTGTAAACCGAGCGCGACGTCCCGGCGACGGCACCCTGGCACAGCAGCTCGCTCGTGGTGCGCGGTGCGACGTGATCCTGCAGGGTACGGATGTCGTGCACCTGGGACCCGTCCCCGAGATAGGCCGAGAGGATCTCGCTGCGGGCGTCGCGCCCCTCGACCGAGACGTCGGCCCGCACCCGGTCGTAGGAGCCACCGAGGCCCACGGTGAAGGTGCGCACCGTGGAGCCGGTGCCGCCGCGGGCGGCCAGGCGGGCGATGGACCAGGCGGCGCCACCCAGGATCTGCAGGGAGACATAGGACACCGACGCGCCGTCCGCGGCGGCCAGCTCGGTGACCGGGACCAGGAGGGTCCGTTCCACGCTCTCGGCCCCGGCGAAGACCTCGACGACGGACAGGCGTGATCCCCCTCCGACGCGCACGCTCGTGCGGGGGAAGGCGGAAGCGGCGTCGCACCAGTGCACGACGAGGACCGGGGCACCCACGTCCACGCCGGCGGGTACGTCCACGAACACCGGGTCCGGCGCGAAGGCGTCGTTGAGACGCACCAACGCGTCGCCAGCCTGTTGCACGGCTCCCAACATGGTGGACGACTCGGGCACGTCCTCGGCCCGCCCGAACGCGAACCCTGGCCCCTCAGGGCCAGGCGTGGTGAAGGTGCCGGCGCGCCCGTTGTGCACGAGCACGCTTCCGGCCACCGGGCCCAGCGCCGTGGTCAGGGCGGCGAGGAGCTGGTCGCCCGCGGGGGCCGGCGCGCCATTCGCGGGCGGCGCGAAATCGTCGAGGACCAGGCGGTCGATGGGTGTGTAGCGCCAGACCTCTTCGCTCTCCGAGGGCAGCGTGGACGATGCGAGAGCCTCGTAGCCGGAGCTCCGCCGTTCGCGGAGCCAGTCCGGTCCAGCCAGGCCCGCAGAAGCCTCGGCGGTGAAGGTGTGCAGGGTCACGTCCTCTTTCGGGAATGCCAATGTGGCCCATGCACTCTACTGGTCCCCCAGTGGCGCCCCCACCAGGCGCATTAGCCTTCGGGCATGGGAGAGATCGACGATTTCCAATCACCGGTGCTGACCATCGAGCACGACGAGGCGGAGGCCGTGGCCACCCTCTGGCTGGACCGGCCCGAGGCCCGCAACGCCATGGGAACCGACCTGTGGCAGGACCTGCCCCGGGCCATGGACCTGCTGTCGGCCGACACCGCCGTGCGGGTCGTCGTCGTGGCAGCCAAGGGGCCGCACTTTTCGGTCGGCCTCGACCTGAAGGAGATGGGCACCACGCTCACCGAGGGCGGGGGCGGTTCGTCGCACTCGTCCGCGGCGGCGCGGGCCCGGGCCGCCCGCACCAATGTCCTCCGGCTGCAGGACTCCATCACCGCGGTGGCGCGCTGCCCCAAGCCCGTCGTCGCGGCCGTGCACGGCTACTGCATCGGCGGTGGCGTCGATCTGATCGCCGCCTGCGACATCCGGCTAGCCTCCGCCGATGCCGTCTTCTCGGTGCGCGAGGCGAAGATGGCGATCGTCGCCGACCTGGGAAGCCTGCAACGGCTGCCCGCCATCATCAGCGCGGGGCACCTGGCCGAGCTGGCCTTCACCGCCAAGGACATCAGCGCGGAGCGGGCCAGGGAGATCGGGCTGGTGAACGACCTGGCGGCGGACGCCGACGGGGTGCACAAGGCGGTCCGCTCCTTGGCGGCGGAGATTGCCGCCAACTCCCCTCTTGCGGTACAGGGCACCAAGGCCATCCTGGCGGCCAACGAGGGCCGGACCGTCGCCGAGGGCCTGGACTACGTGGCCACCTGGAACGCCGGGATGCTGGCCTCTGACGACCTGACCGAGGCGGTGACCGCCTTCATGGAGAAGCGGTCGCCGAAATTCACCGGTCGCTGATGCCGGCGAACGCCTCGTGACGCGTCCCTACCCCGCCCGCGGCAAGGCTCAGCGCTTGCGGCGCCACCAGCGGTTGGCGGAGCGATCCCGGCGGGCGTCCTCGGCTCGTACGGAGTCGAGCACGTCCGGGGCAACGCCGTTCACGATGTCTTCGGCCGAGCCCAGCAGCTCGGCCACGTCCTCGCCGCTCTGACCCGGCTCTTCCTCGAGTGCGGGCTCCACCAGGCTGCCGTGCACCCAGCCCACGTCGGCCATGCGCCGGTGGTAGGAGGGGCAATTCTCCGGGCAGCGCCACGGCGCCTCGGGGGCGAGGTCGAGCACGCAGAAACGGGCGGCCTCGCCCGACGCGTAAGTCCGGCTCTGGAAATGCGTACATTCCTCGCGCATCGGCACGGTTCTATGCTGCCACGCCGCAGGGGTTGCGCCGGTTCAGCCGACCGACCCTTCCATCTGCAGCTCAATGAGGCGGCTCCACTCCACCGCATACTCCATGGGCAGGGTGCGGGTCACCGGCTCAATGAAGCCGTTGACGATCATGCCCATGGCCTGCTGTTCGGAGAGACCCCGGCTCATCAGGTAGAAGAGCTGGTCGTCGCCCACCTTCGAGACGGTCGCCTCGTGGCCGATGCGGGCGCTGCGCTCGCCGACCTCCATGTAGGGCTTCGTCTCGGAGATCGACTCCTCGTCAAGGAGGAGGGCGTCGCAGCGCACGAAGGACTTGGCGCCGTACGCCTCGGGATCCACGTGCACCTTGCCCCGGTAGGTGGTGATGCCGCCGTCCTTGGAAATCGACTTCGACACGATCGTCGAGGTCGTCTCGGGGGCGATGTGGTACATCTTGGCCCCCGCGTCCTGGTGCTGGCCCGCGCCGGCGTAGGCCACGGAGAGAACCTCTCCGCTCGCCTTGGGCCCCATCAGGTACACCGACGGGTACTTCATGGTGAGGCGTGAGCCGATGTTGCCGTCGATCCACTCGACGTGCGCCTCGGCCTCGGCCCGGGCCCTCTTGGTGACCAGGTTGTAGACGTTGGTCGACCAGTTCTGAATGGTGGTGTACGTGATGCGCGACCCCGGCAGGGCCACAAGCTCGACGACCGCCGAGTGCAACGAGTCGGTCGAGTACACGGGGGCGGAGCAGCCCTCGATGTAGTGCACCTGGGAACCCTCGTCGGCGATGATCAGCGTGCGCTCGAACTGGCCCATGTTCTCGGCGTTGATCCGGAAGTATGCCTGCAGCGGCATGTCCACCTTCACGCCCGGTGGGACGTAGATGAACGAGCCCCCCGACCACACGGCCGAATTCAGGGCGGCGAACTTGTTGTCGTTGGGCGGGATGATCTTGCCGAACCACTTGCGCACGAGCTCGGGGTACTCGCGCACGGCGGTGTCCATGTCGCAGAAGAAGACGCCCTGCTGCTCGAGGTCCTCGCGGTTGCGGTGGAATACCACTTCGCTTTCGTACTGAGCGGTGACGCCCGACAGGTACTTGCGCTCGGCCTCGGGGATCCCGAGCTTCTCGTACGTGTTCTTGATGGCGTCAGGCAGGTCTTCCCACTTGTCCACCTGCCCGCCGGTGGGCTTGATGTAATAGAAGATGTCGTCGAAGTCCAGGTTCGGCATCTGCGTGGCGAACCACGGCGCCATCGGCTTGCGCTCGAAGTGCTTGAGCGCGCGGAGCCGGAAGTCCCGCATCCACTCGGGCTCCTTCTTCATCTCCGACATCTCGCGCACGATCGACTCGTTCAGGCCCTTCTTGGGCTTGAAGACGTAGTCCTCGGCGTCACTCCACCCGAGCTGGTATCGCCCGAGGTCGAGATCCGTGGTGGCCATGTGGCTCCTGTCGGAGGAATGAGGGGGAATTTCCCCTATGGAGATAGTAACAACTACCCGGGCCAGCCGAAACGTCTTCCGGAGTCTACGGGCGTGTCGCCAGCCGTGGCAGGCTCTCATCCTATGGCCAGCCCCCCCAGCGCACCCCGGCGCCCCCATGTCATTTCGGCCCATGGCGACGACCGCCAGGACCCGTGGTTCTGGCTCCGTCAGCGTGAGGACCCCGAGGTCCTGGCCTATCTGGAAGCCGAGAACGCGTACACGGAACAGGAGACGGCCCCCCTCGGCCTCCTGCGCAGCGGCCTCTTCGAAGAGATGAAGGCCCGGATCAAGGAGACCGACATGTCGGTCCCGATCCGCCGGGGACCGTGGTGGTACTACTCCCGCACCGAGGAGGGGAAGGACTACGGCATCCACTGCCGGCGCCCCGCCCGCGGCATCGAGGAGCTGCCCCCGGCCGGAGAGCCCGGCGAGGAGGAGCAGATCCTGCTCGACGAGAACGCACTGGCCGAGGGCACGGAGTACTTCGCCGTCGGCAGTGCGGCGGTGAGCCACGACCATCGCTGGCTGGCCTTTTCGACCGACCACCGCGGCGACGAGAAGTACCAGTTGCAGTTCCGGCCCCTCGACGCCGACGTCGCCCCCGCCTCCGAGTCGGTGCCCGAGACGGGGTACGGCCTGGCCTGGTCGGCCGCGGCCGACTACGTGTTCTACGTCCGCATGGACGAGGCGCAGCGGCCCTTCCAGCTCTGGCGCCATCGGCTGGGCACCAACCCGGCCGGCGACGTGCTCGTCTTCGAGGAGGCTGATCGGCGGTTCTCGCTCGGGACGGGGTCGACCCGGGACACCGCGTTCGTGCTCATCGGCCTGCACAGCACCAACACCACCGAGTGGCTGGCCATCCCCTCCGCCGACCCCCTCGCCGAGCCCCGGGTCGTCCTCCCTCGCCGTGAAGGCGTGGAGTACGCGGTCGACCATCTCTCCTCAGAGGGCGGCGGGTGGTTCGTCGCCCTGACCAACGACGACGCCCAGGACTTCCGCGTCCTCGCCGCGCCCGACGACGCCCCGGGCACCGGCAAGGCGACCACGGCGTGGCGCGAGGTGGTGCCGCACCGGCCCGGCGTTCGGGTCGAGGACGTCGATGCCTTCACGAGCGTCCTGGTCCTGAGCGAGCGGGCCGAGGCGCAGACCCGGGTCCGCGTCCTGCCGCTTCCCGAGCGCGACCAGGACCGGGGCGACCCCTTCGCCGGCGACCTGCTCCGGGCGGGCTGGATCATTCCCTCCATCGAGAGCCCCTCGTCGACCTGGCTCGGTGCCAACCCCGAGCCGGACGCTCCCGTGCTGCGCATCGGGCGCATGTCGCTGGTCACGCCCTCGAGCGTCCTGCAGGTCACTTTGGCGGAGCGCGAGGAGACGCTGCTCAAGCAGGAGCCCGTTCTGGGCGACTTCGACGCGTCGCGCTACACCACCTACCGGGAGTGGGCCGTCGCCCCCGACGGGACGCGCGTCCCGCTCTCGGTGGTCCACCGCAAGGACCTGGAGCTCCCCGCCCCGTGCATCATCTACGGCTACGGCGCCTACGAAATGAGCATCGACCCGGCCTTCTCGCCCCACCGACTCTCGCTCTTGGACCGCGGCGTCGCCTTCGCCATCGCGCACGTGCGCGGTGGTGGGGAGATGGGGCGCGCCTGGTACGACGGTGGGCGGATGGAGCACAAAGCCAACACCTTCTCGGACTTCATCGCCTGCGGGCGCCACCTGCTGGACGCCGGGATCGCCCGCCCGGGTGCGCTGGTCGGCCGGGGCGCCTCGGCCGGTGGCCTGCTCATCGGCGCGGTGGCCAATCGGGCGCCCGAGCTCTTCCGGGCGCTCGTGGCCGAGGTGCCCTTCGTCGACTGCGTGACCACCATGCTCGACGACGAGCTGCCGTTGACGGTCGGCGAATGGGAGGAATGGGGCAATCCCCTGGCCGACGAGTCGGCCTACCGCCGCATGCTCACCTACTCGCCTTACGACAACGTGACCGGCCAGAACCCGGACGGCTCGCCGCGTACGTACCCCGACCTCTTCGTCACGGCTGGGCTGAACGACCCCCGGGTGGCCTACTGGGAGCCGGCCAAGTGGGTGGCCAAACTGCGGGCCGAATCGCCTTCGACCAGGGTGCTCCTCAAGACCGAACTCGGCGCGGGCCACAGCGGGCCGTCGGGCCGCTACGACGCCTGGAAAGAGGAGGCGCTGGTCTACGCCTTCCTCCTCGACGTCCTCGGGGTGCCCAAAGAGGCCTGACCGCCCGACGCCCGGGCTAGGCCGTCGATGTCGCGGAGGCCGACTGGAAGTTGAGCGTGAATGGCGCCTGGTTGCCGGGCGGCAGTGTCACCGGCGCACCGTTGACGGTGGCGGTGAAGACGGCGGGCGCGCCGGCGATCACGGTCACCGGTCCGGTCGCGGTGACCGCGTGTGACTGGCCGCTCTGGAGTGTGCCCGTGAACAGCACCGAGCCTGTCGTGCTGTTGGTGACCTCCACCCAGCACTCCCCGGTTGTGGCGGCGACGTTCGAGCGCGTAACTCGACGCGTCCACCGTGTAGGTCGCCGCGTGCGCCGAAGCCGTCGTCGGTGGCGAGACGGCGGGTGGCACGGTGGTGGTGGGGGTGGTCGGCGTCGTCGCATGGTGATGACCGCTGCCGGCGTGTGGAGGTGTCGTGGTGGCTGCGTTGGCGGACTTCCCGGGGTGCTTCGGGGTGTTGGAGTGCAGTCCGGTGATGATCAGCACGGCGATGAGGAGCAGGACGGCCACGACCGCGGCGGCCGGCCCGCCGATGCGTCGGGGGCGATGGTTGATGGAGTGGATGACCCGGTCCTCGTTCCCGGTCATGAAGGTCGCCGGGACCGGCTCGGGGTTGGCGTCGTCGAACGCCACCGGCTCGCCGGGATTGGGCACCGGCGGCGGGGGGACGGGCGGAACGATCGGTGCACCGGGCTCGGTGAGGCGCACCGTCGACGATCCTGAGACGCGGAAGGCGCTCGCGGGGTACCCCGCGCCGTCGCTGCCGTTGTGGCCGTTGTGGCGCTCGCCCGTGGGGTGCGTCCGTATCTCCTCGAGCGTGTGCAGCTGGCGGTGATAGTGCTCCACGGAGTGCACGTCGTCGTGGGACCGCCGGAGCAGGAGCACGAGCGCGACGATGCCGAGCACGACCACGACACCGATTACCCCACCGATCAGCACCGCCCCCTATTCAACCGGATTTGTGGGGTGCGCATCACCGCGGCCGGACCAGCCGCAAGGAGGGGTGCGAGATGCGCTCTCCGGGCGCCCGGGAGGTCGGCACCGGGTGCGGGCGGCGCCGGCGCCGGCGCCGGCGCCTCAGGAGGCCAGGCGGGGCCGGATGTCGTCGGGGATGTCGTCGCGCCGGGGGTTGCTCTGGTCCCGCTTGGACAGGACGGGGTCGGCGATGCCCCAGTCGGCTCCGACGGCGGGATCGTCCCAGGCCAGTCCGTGCTCGTCCGAGTCGTCGTAATAATTGTCGACGAGATACGTCAGCAGGATGTCGCTCAGAGCGGCGAACCCGTGGGCCACCCCGGGCGGGATGTAGACACCCTGATCGACATCGCCGTCGAGCTCAATGACCTCGGTCGCCCCGTCGGTTCTCGATCCGACGCGCAGGTCGTGCAGGACGACGCGGACCCGGCCGCGCAGGGCATACCAGTAGTCGGCCTGGTGCAAGTGGAAGTGCAGGCCGACCAGCGCGCCCGCCTGCTTCTCCGACCGGTTGCCCTGCACCATCTCTGGCCGGTCGGGGAACCAGCTGCGCCGGTAGGTCTCGACGAAACGGCCCCGCTCGTCGCCGTGCACATCGGGGCGCACCAGCACGACGTCGTCGATCACGGTGGAAGAGATCAGCTCTGGCATCGGGCGAACGGTAGCAGCAGGGGCCGTGTCAGGAGGCGAAGCGGCCGTAGCCCGACCGGTAGAACAGCAACGGGCTGCCCTCGCCGATGTCCATGGCCACCACGTGACCGGTGACCAGCTCGTGGTCGCCGCCGTCGAAGATGTCGCCGAGCCGGCATTCGACGACCGCCAGCGAACCGTCGATCACGGGTGCACCCGTCATGCCGTGCGACCACCCGACGCCCTCGAACTTGTCGCCGCCCGAGATGGCGAAGGAGCGGCAGAGCGCCTCTTGGTGCTCCCCGAGGATGTTCACGCAGAATGCCCCCGCCTTGGCGATGCGGGGCCAGCTTGTCGAGCTCCGGGCGGGGGCGAGGATCACCATCGGCGGGTCGAGGGAGAGTGCGGCGAACGACTGGCACGAGAAGCCGACGGGCACGCCCTCTTCGAGCGCGGTGACGATGGTGATCCCGGTGGCGAAGTGGCCGAGCACCTCGCGGAACCGGGCCTGGTCGAGGCCCGACATGTGTCCTGGACCTACGCCTTGCCGAGGTCGATCGCCTGGGATTCGTGGGCCGAGGAGACGTCCTCCACGAGCTTGGCTTCGGGAAGCCGGCGGGCCTGGTTCAGAATGCGGTCGAGCTCGCGGTCGGTGTGCGACGGGTCGTGATGCGTGAGCAGGAGCCGCTTCGCCCCGGTCTCGGCCGCCACGTGCACGGCGTAGGCGGCCGTCGAGTGTCCCCAGTCGGCCTTGGCCGAAAACTCGTCGTCGGTGTACTGGCCGTCGTGGATCAGCAGGTCCACCCCTTGGCAGAGCTCGAGCACCGCTTCGGGAATGGCGCGCCGGTCGAGCGGGGCCTGGTGGTCGGACATGTAGGCGACGGACCGGCCCTCGGCCTCAACGCGGAAGCCGAGTGTCACGCCGGCATGCGGGATGGGCCGGGCCATGACCTTGGCCGAGCCGATGGAGAAGTCCTCGGACCCGACGTCGATGGTGATGAGCTCGCCGCGGAACTGCTCCATGTGGATCGGGAACACGGGTGGCTGCACCGCGGCGTGCAGCGCGTCCTTCAGCGTGCCCTTGGGCTGCGCCGGCCCGTACACCGTCAGGCGCGCGCCGGGGTCGTGCAGCGGGCTGAAGAACGGGATGCCCAGAATGTGGTCGAAGTGGAGGTGGGTGAGGAGCGCCGTGGCGTGCATCGGCGTGCCGAGCGCTCGCACCTCGCGCTGGAGGACGTCACCGAACGCACGCAGGCCGGTGCCCAGGTCCACGATCAGTAGCTCGTCCCCCTCGATGTCGATCACGAGGCACGAGGTGTTACCCCCGTAGCGCCGGTACCGATCCCCCGAGCACGGGCACGACCCCCGCACGCCGTAGAACGTGACGTTCACCCACACGACGTTACCCTGCGCCGGAGCAGTACGTTCTGCACCTATGGAGCAACGGACCATCACTGCGAACGGGCTGGACTTCGCCTGCCTGACCGACGGGCCCGACGGTGGGCCGCTCGCCCTGTGCCTGCACGGGTTCCCCGATACGGCGCACACCTGGCGTTACCTCCTGCCCGAACTGGCGGCCGCCGGCTACCACGCCGTGGCGCCGTTCCTGCGCGGCTACGCCCCGACCTCCATTCCCGCCGACGGGCGCTACCAGGTGGGAGCCCTCGTGCGGGACGCCAACGCGCTGCACCAGGCGCTCGGCGGCGGAGAGGACGCCGTCCTGATCGGCCACGACTGGGGCGCCCTGGCCACCTACGGCGCCGTGGCCCACCAACCCGACCGCTGGCGCCGGGCCGTGACGGCGGCGGTGCCCCCGACGGCATCCATCGGCATGTCGCTCTTGACCTACGCCCAGCTGCAGAGGAGCTGGTACATGTTCTTCTTCTTGTCCCCTCTGGCCGAGGTGGCGCTGCCGCTCGATGAGTTCTCCTTCATCGACCACCTCTGGCGCGACTGGTCACCCGGCTACGACGGCACCTGGGATGTCGCCCGTGTCAAGGAGTCCATCGGTGATCCCGAGCACATCGTGGCCGCCATCGGGTACTACCGCGCGCTCTACGACCCGTCGCTCCAGGTGCCCGAGTTGGCCGACGAGCAGTCGGCCGCCTTGCTCCCGACACCCAAGCCGACCCTCTACCTCCACGGCCGCGACGACAACTGCATGTTGTTGTCGTCCATGGGATCCCCACTCGACTTCATGGCCGAGGGCTCGGCCGTGGAGATCGTGGACGACGCCGGCCACTTCCTGCACGTTGAGCGGCCCACGGCCGTCAATCCGCACATCATCAGCTTCCTGACCGCGACCTGACGGAGCCCGACGCGCTGGAGGCCACCTCGTCGGCCTGACGCTCGCGCAGCCGGAGGACGGGATCCCGCCCGCCGGACCACCCGGCGAAACCTTCCGCCGCCAGCGCGGCCGCCACGCGCTCGGCCCGCGCCGGGTCCTCGGGCCAGCCGCAGGCGCCGGCGAGTCTGCTCCGCCGCACGCCGCCGCGGCGCAGCGCGTCGAGCAAGCGCCCCCGGCCCTGGCGGTCCGATCCCGCGAAGGTGCTCTGCGGCCGCGCCGAGGGGCTCAGCCGCCACGGGTCGGCACTATCGGCAGCCCGACGCCGCCAGGTGCATTGACGGCGCAGCGGGCAGCGCGTGCAGTTGGGGCGCGCCGCCGTGCACACGGTGGCGCCGAGGTCGAAGATCGCCTGGTTGAACTCCCACGCCTGGCCGGCGGGCACGAGCTGGTCCCCGAGCGCCGTCGCCCGCCGCAGCGTGAGGGGGGCACCCGCCACGCCGCGGGCCAGGACGCGCACGCCGTTGGTGTCGACGGCGGCCACGTCGTCCCCGAAGGCAAACGTGCGCACCGCCCGGGCCGTATACGGCCCGACCCCGGGCAGCGCGCGAAGGGCCGCATCCCCGTGCGGCACGACGCCGCCGTGGTCGGCCACCACGGCCGTCGCGGCCTGGTGCAGGTGGAGCGCCCGCCGGTTGTAGCCCAGCCCCGACCACAGGCGGACCACTGCCGCGGGCCCCGCCGCGGCGCAGGCCGCCGGCGTCGGGAAGGCCGCGAGAAAACGCTCGTAATGGGGCACGACACGCTCGACCTGGGTCTGCTGCAGCATGACCTCGGAGACCAGAATGGCCCATGGATCGCGCGTGCGGCGCCAGGGCAGGTCGCGGCGGTGCTCCTCCCCCCACGCCAGCAGGCGGCGGCGGAAGCGCCGGACCCGATCGGCCTGGAGCGGCCGGGCCTCAGTCCCAGACGTCGTCGCCGTAGGGACGCTGCCGCGCCGGCGCGGCCGCCGTCTTCCACACCATCAGCTTGCGCCGGAAGTAGCAGACCTCAGCGCCGTGCTGGTTGAAGGCCTTGGTCTCGACGGCCACGATGCCCCGATCGTCCTTGGACCTCGACGGCGTGGCCTCGAGGACCCGCGTCTCGGCGTAGATCGTGTCGCCGTGGAACGTGGGCGAGCGGTGCAGGAGCGACTCGACCTCGAGGTTGGCGATGCACGAACCGCTGACGTCGGGCACGCTCATGCCCAGTGCGAGCGAGTAGACCAGATTGCCCACCACGACGTTCTTGCCCTGCACGGTCTCGTTTTCCGCGAACCACGCGTTGGTGTGCAAGGGGTGGTGGTTCATGGTCATCATGCAGAACAGGTGGTCGTCGTACTCGGTGATGGTCTTGCCCGGCCAATGCCGGTAGATGTCGCCGGGGACGAAGTCCTCGAGGTAGCGGCCGAACGGCCGGTCGTAGACGGTCACTCGTCTACGAGCTGCGGGCGCGGCCGGGTGGTGAAGCCGAGCGAGGCCCCGGGCAGCGACTCACCGTCGATGGTCAGACGCCAGGCAAAGCGGGTGCCCGGCGCCAGCGGGAGCGGTCCCAGGTTGACGGCGAGCGCCACGTCAATCGGTGACCCCTCCGGGATCCCCTGCGGCTGGCTCACCGTGAACTCCCCGCGCACCTCGACCGGCTGGGTCCCTTCCGCCGTCTCCATCATCACGGGCTGGCCATCGGCGTCCTCCAGGAAGAGCTCCCAGTGGTGCGAGGCCTCGGCCTCGTGCCAATCCACGTCGATCTTCAGCGCGACGGCCGAGGGCACGGGGTCGGGGCCAGTCATGCTCCAGCCGCCACCCAGAATGAAGAGCTTGCCGTCGGACACCTGGGCCGCGTCACACAGCAGCATGGTTACTTTCACGAAGAGGGAGGTTACCGGTCGCCGACCTGGCCACAGGGAACGCTCGAACGGGGCGCGGGTCGGGCTCGCCGGCCCCGTAGAGTGCGGAGCCATGGTGGAGCAGGTGGGCGCGGACGCCGTCGGCGAACTGAAAGGTCTGCGGGACGACGTCTACCGGCGTCCTCTGGCCACCGCGCTGTCGCGGCTCGGTCTCGGATCCGGTTGGCGCTGCGTGGACGTCGGCGCCGGTGGAGGCGATGTCACCGTGGCGCTGGCCGAGATGGTCGGCCGGGACGGGAGGGTCTACGCCGTCGACAGCGATCCCGCGGCGCGAGATGAAGTGGCACGCGCCGCCGCCGCGCACGCGCAGGTGATCGCACTGACCCAGGCCGGCGAAGATCTCTCCCTGCCCGAGGAAGTCGACCTCGCCTTCTGCCGCTTCCTCCTGCTCCACGTGATCGAGCCGGAGGCGGTCGTGCGCATGATGGCGGTGGCGGTCCGGCGCGGCGGCTGGGTCGTGGCGCAGGAGCCCATCACGTCGGCGGGCCGGATTGCCGGGTCGGCCCTGTCCATGCCGGACGCCCGCCACCCCGATGTCGGCGCGCTCCTGCCGGCGCTCGTGCGCGACGCGGGGCTCCGAGGTCGTCGACTCCTGGGCCGAGGCCCCGGCCGGCGTCGGGCCCGGCCCTGTCACGCGCTATCTGGAGTCGCTCACCGGCATTGATCCCGGGGACGACCCGGTGGTCCTTCCCCCGCTGGTGACGGTCATCGGCCGCCGGGTCTGAACCGCCCACCCCCGGAACGGGGGGCACTTTGGGGAGCCATTAGGGTCGCTCCCCGTGACGACGCCCACCGCACCGGACCTCGCCGGCGCCGCTGACGCGGTTGATCTGGCCCAACGCCTGGTGGACCGGGCCTGCGCCGCGGTCCGCGCGAGCGGCGGCATCGATGCCAACCAGGTGGTCGCCTACGACGTGGCCCACGCGGCCGCCGCGGTGGAGACGGCGCGGGCGACACTCGAGTACGGCGCGCGCGGAGAGGTCGAGGCTCGGATCGCCGCGGCGTTCGTGGCCGACGTCGTCGCCGACCTCATCGGCCGCGTGGCCGGTCGGGAACCGCTCTGGGGCGTCGAAACCGGCTGGGACGCGCCGGCGGCGGCCTTCCTGAAGGAGCAGCGCGATCCCGCCGTGCTGGCCGGCCTGGCCACCAGCGAGGGTCCCCGCCACCTGGGCGAGGACTTCGAGCTGGTGCGCGAGACGTTCCACCGCTTCGCCGAGGACAAGGTCCGCCCCCACGCCGAGCACGTGCACCGCCAGAACCTGGACATCCCCGAGGAGGTCATCGAAGGCCTGGCGGAGCTCGGCGGCTTCGGGCTCTCGGTGCCCGAAGAGTATGACGGCTTCGCCACGGGCGGGGAGAGCGACTACATGGGCATGGTCGTCGCCACCGAGGAGCTGAGCTGGGGCTCTCTGGGCGTCGGCGGCTCGCTCATCACCCGGCCCGAGATCCTGACCCGGGCCCTCGTCTACGGCGGGACCGAGGAGCAGAAGAAGCGATGGCTGCCCAAGCTGGCCTCGGCCGAGATCCTCGCCGCGGTCGCCGTGACGGAGCCCGACTTCGGGTCCGACGTGGCCGGCATCGTGACGGCCGCCACGCCGGTGGCCGGCGGGTGGGTGATCAACGGCGTCAAGACGTGGTGCACCTTCGCCGCCCGGGCGGACGTCCTCATGCTGTTGGCCCGCACGGACCCCGACCGCTCCCTCGCGCACCGCGGTATCTCCATGTTCGTGGTCGAGAAGCCGCGCGGAAACGGCCACGGCTTCGTGTTCACGCAGGAGGACGTGGCCGACCGCCCTGCCGATCTGGCGGTGGGACGCCTCGAGGGACGACCGATCGACACGATCGGCTACCGGGGCATGCACTCCTACGAGCTGGCGTTCGAGAACTGGTTCGTGCCCGAGGCCAACCTGGTCGGCGGGGCCGAGGGTCTGGGCAGGGGCTTCTATCTCCAGATGCAGGGCTTCGAGAACGGCCGGCTGCAGACCGCCGCACGCGCGCTCGGTGTCATGCAGGCTGCCTACGAGGCGGCCGTCTCCTACGCAGCGGAACGCAAGGTCTTCGGGTCACCCATCGGCGACTACCAGCTGACGCAGGCCAAGCTCGGTCGCATGGCGGTCATCATTCAGGCCACACGGCAGAGCTCGTACCACGTGGCACGGCTCATGGCGCGTGGCGAAGGAACCCTCGAGGCGTCCATGGTCAAGGCCTACGTCTGCCGGGCCGCCGAATGGGTGACGCGCGAGGCCATGCAGATCCACGGCGGGATGGGCTACGCGGAGGAGTTCCCGGTGAGCCGTTACTTCGTCGATGCGCGTGTGCTCTCCATCTTCGAAGGTGCCGACGAGACGTTGGCGCTCAAGGTGATCGCGCGCCGCCTGATCGGTTGAGCCGCCTGATCGGTTGAGCCGCCTGATCGGCTGAACCCGGAGGGCGCTCCTATCCGGCGCTGCGCGTCAGGCCGGCCCGCTCTCCCCGGCTGACGAACTTGATCGCCATCTTCCGGCTGGCCTCGTCGATCATCTCGTCCCCGAACATGACGGCTCCCTTGCGGTCCTCGTCAGTCGCCTTGCGGTAGGCCTCCAGCAGGTCGAAGGCGTGGTCGAACTGCTCCTGCGTGGGCGAGAAGACCTCGTTGAGCGTCGTCGCCTGGTCCGGCGTAAGAGCCCATTTCCCGTCGTAGCCCAGCATGCGGGCGCGCATGGAGTACTCCCGCAGCGCGTCGAGCTCGCGCACCTTGAGGAACGGGCCGTCGATCACCTGCAGTCCGTTGGCCCGGCCTGCCATGAGGATGCGGCTGAACACGTAGTTGAAGTGGTCGCCGGGATACTCGGGGATCGGCACGCCGCCCGTCAGCACCGGCATCTCGATACTGGCCGCGAAGTCCGCCGGACCGAAGATGATCGTCTCGAGCCGAGGGGATGCCGCGCAGATGTCGTCGACGTTGATGAGCCCCCGCGCCGTCTCGATCTGCGCCTCGATGCCAATGTGGCCGACCGGCAGCCCCGAGGTCTTCTCGACCTGGGTCAAGAGCAGGTCGAGGGCCACGACGTCGGAGGCGCGCTGCACCTTGGGCAACATGATCTCGTCCAGGCGCTCGCCGGAGTTGCTCACGACCTCGATCACGTCGCCGTACGTCCACTCGGTGTCCCAGGCGTTGACCCTCACGCAGAGCACCCGATCGTCCCAGGGGAGGTTCTTGATGGCGTCGACCACCTTGGGCCGGGCGCTCTCCTTCTCGAGCGGAGCCACCGCGTCCTCGAGGTCGAGGAAGGTCATGTCGGCCGGCACGGTTGGGGCTTTGGCCAGGAACTTCTCGTTCGAACCGGGGGTCGAGAGGCAGGAGCGCCGGGGCAGGTCACGGGAGCGTGCGGACATGGAGCGATGGTAACAAACAGGATCCGGGGGCCTTCCCGGCGGGGCCTCGCACACTGCCGACCACCGTCGGCCGGCCGATGCCGCCGCGTCGTAGTCGCCGTGCGAACTCGCCCTACGAAGTCGGAGCGCGGATCGCCGTCGCCGTGTGGCGTCGCGTGTCGCCCGCGGCAGGAACTCAGGAAAGGTGCGCGGTGAAGAACTCCAATGTGCGGTCCCAGAGCGTGCCCGCCGCGTCGGCGTCGTACACCTCGGGCCGCGTGTCGTTGAAGAACGCGTGGTCGGTGCCGGGGTAGATGACGATCTCGACCGACTTCCCCATGGCGCGTAACTGGTCCGCCAACGCGTTGGCGGCTTCCGGCGTGAAGAAGCTGTCCTTCTCGGCGTAGTGGCCCAGCACCGCCGCAGACATCGCGGCATAGTCCGGCTGCGCGTCCGGCCACGGGATGATGCCGTAACACGGAACGACCGCCGCCACCGCGTCCGGGCGCTGCGTGGCGAGCACGAGGGCCAACCCGCCACCCATGCAGAACCCGATGACCCCGACCCTGTCACCGGTGCTGCGTCGCTGCACCTCGTCGACCGCACCGCTCATGTCACGGGCCGCCTGCTCCATCTGCATCGCCATCATTGCCTTGCCCGCCTCGTCGGGCTCACTGGGTTGCACCTTCTTCCCGTGATAGAGGTCCGGAGCCAGAGCGACGAAGCCCGCCTCCGCGAAGCGGTCGCACACGTCCTCGATGTGATCGACGAGTCCCCACCACTCCTGGATCACGATCACTCCGGGACCACTCCCGGTCTCCGGAGTGGCCAGATAGCCTCCTGCCGTCGACCCGTTGCTCGCGAATTCGATCATCTCTCCCATGCGCTCGACCGTAGTGCGCTCAAAACGGCTTCGTGATCTCCGTACTGTTCACAAAAAGTTCGAATTTCGTTCTTCTGACTAGTGACCTGCACCTTCGTACCTGTAGTACTACTGCACACAGCTGTTTCGCACCAAGGGTGTTTGAATCGATGGAGGGCGTCCGATAAGAATGTTCCCCATCGTGACTGACGTAGAGCGGGTTCACCACCACTCCGCGCCGCGGTCTCCCAGGGGTGCTCGTGTACTCCAGCGGGTCGGGATCCCCGCGTTGACCGTTGTCTCAGTGTTGACCAGCACTGTGTTCGTCGCAGCGCGCCCGGCCGCCGGTGACGCCATCTCCGACGCCAAGGCCAAGGCCGCCGCCATCGAGGCGTCGCTGACCCAGGCCCAGGACCAGATGTCGGCGCTGAGCCAGCAGTACGACGCAGCCCAGTACCACCTGACGCAGATCAACTCGAGCATTACGACGACCAAGGCCAAGGTGGCGGCAGACCAGCAGCAGGTGTCCGATGACAAGGCCACCCTCTCCAAGGCGGCCGTGGCCAACTACATCACGGACGGCACGGCGGCCACGCAGAACCCGATCTTCAGCGGCAACCAGCAGACTCTGGGCGCGACCACGGAGTACAACACGGTCGCCGAAGGCGACATCTCCCTCGCCGTCGACAACCTGCACTCGGCTGAGAACTCCTTGAACGACCAGGTGAGCCAACTCCAGGGCGAACAATCGCAAGCCCAGTCACAGGTGGCAGTCGAGCAGAATGCGGTGGCGCAGAACGCGCAAGCCGTGCAGCAGCAGAAGAGCGCGCTCGCCCAGGAGAACACGCAGATCGCCTCGCTGATCCAGCAACAGGAGCAGGCGGAGGCCGCCGCCGCGGCCCAGGCCGCCAAGCAGCGCCAAGCGGCCGCCGCAGCTGCGGCGGCCGCCGCCGCGGCCGCGCCCGCATCCTCGTCGGGCAACACCGCCGTCCCGGCCGCTCTGAGCCAAGCCGCGCCCCCGCCCTCCTCTCCCGGAGGTGCCGGTGCCGTGCAGGCAGCCGAGAGCCAAATCGGCGTTCCCTACGTGTGGGGGGGCGAGTCACCCAAGGGTTCCGCCAGCCCCGGGTTCGACTGCTCCGGACTGACCGCCTGGTCGTGGGGCCAGGTCGGGGTCGGCTTGCCGCACTACTCAGGGGCCCAGATGTCCGATTCGACGCCGGTACCGATCAGCGACCTCCAGCCGGGTGACCTTCTGTTCTACGGGCCAGGCGGGTCGGAGCACGTGGCCATGTACGTCGGCCCCGGCACCATGATCGAGGCGCCCTACACCGGCGCATCGGTATGGCTCACCGGGCTCCGCCTCGGCGGCGACTTCGTCGGCGCCGGCCGGCCGTAGCCGCCCCACCTTCCCCTCCCGACACGGCCGCGCTGCATTCCCCGACCCCGGGCCCGCTTGTCCGGCTCCCGGTCGTAACCTGGCGCGCCGAGCCATGAAACCGATCCCCGTCGACTTCCACATCGGGCCGCTCCAGGTCCACACCTACGGCATCGGCCTCGCGCTCACGTTCTGGTTCGGGTTCGTCTATTTCGAACGCCGCCTCAGGAACAACGGCTACCGCACCGACTGGCTCGTCCCCGTCTTCCTCTGGATCATCCTGGCCGCGGTCGTGGGCGCCCGGGCGATGCACGTGCTGTCGAACCTCAGCTACTACACCCAGAACCCCGGCGACATCTTTGCGATCTGGCACGGCGGGCTCTCGTCCTTCGGCGGCCTGCTCCTGGCCGTGCCGGTCGGCATCATCCTCACCCGACAACGCTGCCCTGAGCTTCCCCTCGGTCGGGCCCTCGACCTGGCCGCGCCCGTCCTCCTGGCGTGCTGGGCGATGGGCCGCCTGCTGGGCCCCCAACTCATGGTGGCGGGCGGAGGCCACCCGACGCACCAGTGGTTCGGGATGTACTACGCCGGCCAGGCGGGTCGCCGGCTCCCCGTCCCGATCTTCCAGGCGATTGAGGACTTCAGCGTCTACTTGATCCTGATCGCGATCGAGCGGCGGCTCGACCGCTGGTCGGACGGGACGCGCCGGGCGGGCTACCCCTCGGGCATCGTGCTCGGCACCGCCATGGTCCTGTGGGGCATTGAGCGCTCTCTCGACGAGCACCTCTGGTTGGGTGAGGACGGCCGACTCGGCTCGGACCTCGTGCAGCTGGCCGGCGTCCTCCTGGTCATCGGCGGCGCCGTCATCCTCGTCCGCACGCGTGCCCGCTGGAAGCAATGGCTCCTGACGCACCACGCGGCCGACGCGGTAGCGCCAGTGGAAACCGCGGAACAGCCGGCCTGATCCGTCGGGCCAGTGCCCGCGGGCGGCGGTTTCGGCCTACTCGTCGCGCTGGTCGTGCACGTGGGCGGGGCGCACCTTGGATCGGTCGTCCTGGCGCTCAATCGCCCGTGCATCGCCGTCGCGAAATATCCATCCCACCTCGCACCACGGACGGATCTCGGGAATCGCTTCCGTCTGCTCCGCGGTCCGTCTTTTTACTTTGTCGGCCCCAGTGCTCATGATTCCGCTCCCGCCAGGTCTTCGTCCCGGTGCAAGGCTACGGATCCGCCCCCCGGAATTGGTGGATGTGGAGCCAGCGGGGCGGCCTCGGAGGGCATTCGGCAACGGCTGCCGGAATTTTGCGACATCCGTGGCGGCCCACGCGCCGTATACGCGTCTGAGGTGTTCGGGACCCCGATCCCGTCTCTCGCGAAAGGCACAGCACTCTCAAGGCTTCTCGCGATGAAACCGATATGGCGGAGAGAGGGAGGTGCGTGGGCATGGCCACCGTCCAGCCGTGGATTCCAATGACAGAGAAAATCTGGACCGAAGAGGAGAAGGAGGCGTGGCTCGCCGCTCACGGCGGCGAAGCGACCCACGTCGTCACCTTCGAGCCGATGTACCAGATTGAGATGTGCATCCCCCCCTGGGAGCATCCCGAGCGCCAGATCGCGCGCTCGGCTGTCGCCTGGGGCCAGAGCATGAGCCGGGTGTTCGCCGACGAGCCTCTCGGCACGTCAGCCGTCGTCGCCGCCCACCACGAGGGGAACTCGTTGGAGATCTACAACGCGGTGAAGCCCCGTCCCCGTCTGCACCGGGTCATCTGACGCCGCGTTACGCGTTGGGCCGCACGCCCGACGCCGCCGCTTGGCGGATCTGCTCCAGACGGTCGATCATCGCCATCCGCTCCTGCCCGATGTTGTCGTCGAGGCGCTCCGCAATCTCCTCGGGCGTCCAACGACCGTCGGCCCACATCGCCCGAACCTCGACGGGCTGGTTCCACACGGCGATCTTGGAGCCGACCACCGTGTAGACCTGCCCGGTCACATGCTTGGCCCGGTCGCTGAGGAGGTACACCACCATGGGCGCAACGTCCTCGGCATCGCCCATCTCGGCCAGCTCGGACGGCACGTTGGCCGACATGCGGGTCCTGGCCACGGGTGCGATGGCGTTGGCCGTCACGCCGTAGCGGTGCAAGCCGACGGCGGCCGAGCGCACCAGCGACACGATGCCACCCTTGGCCGCGGCGTAGTTGGCTTGCGCCACGCTGCCCTGGAACGCTCCCGAGGTGAACCCGACGAGCGCCCCGCCGCCCTCCTGCTTGCGCATGACGGCGGCGGCGGCCCGGAACACGGTGAAGTGGCCCTTCAGGTGGGTGGCGATGACGGCGTCCCATTCGTCCTCGGACATGTTGAAGAGCATTCGCTCCCGCAGGATCCCGGCCACGGCCACGACGCCGTCGATGCGGCCCCACTTCCCAACGGCGGTGGCCACCAGGCGCTCGCCGGACTCCATCTTGGAGATGTCGTCGGCGATGGCGACGGCCTCGCCGCCCGCCTTGGTGATCTCGGCCACCACGGCGTCGGCGACCTCGCTGCTCGGGTCCTCCCCGGCCATGCCCACGCCGAAGTCGGCGACCAGCACCTTGGCCCCCTCGTCCGCGGCGGCCCGTGCGACGGCACGCCCGATGCCGCCGCCGCCGCCGGTGACGGCGACGACCTTCCCTTCGAGGAACCCAGCCATGGTCGACTCTCCTGATCTCTGGCACGCCGGCCGGCGCGGGCCGGCGCGGGTAAATTGCCGTAACTTAGAACACGTTCTAGCCTGCGGGTGGCGGGGGCTGCCATTTGCGCCCGCCATGATCGCGAGCCTGCAAGGAGACTGCTGATGGGTGACCTCGGCTTCTGGGCGCTGGCCCAGGAAAACCCCGACTACGTGGCCCTCGTGACGCCCGAGGGCGATGAGGTCAAGGCCGGTGAGCTGCTGGGCCGGGCCAACCAAGTCGTGCACACGCTGCGGGCCCAGGGGTTCGGCGTGGGGGACGTGGTGGCCACCCTGCTCCCCAACTGTCCGGAGATGCTCGAGATCTACCTGGCCGCACTGCAGGCCGGCTGGTACCTGGTCCCGATCAACCACCACCTGGTCGCACCCGAAGTCGCCTACATCCTCGAGGACTCGGGAGCCAAGGCCTTCGTCACCCATGAGCGCTTCGGAGACGTGGCCACGGCGGCCGCGGACGAGGTTGGACTCGACGCCACCGGCCGGCTCGCCGTGGGCGAGGTGCCCGGCTTCGCCTCCTACACCGCCGTCCGCGACGCGCAGCCGACCACCCTGCCCGAGGACCGCACCCTCGGCGACGTCATGAACTACACGTCGGGGACGACGGGAAATCCCAAGGGCATCTACCGCTCGCTGCTCGGCGTCACGCCCGAGCAGGCCGCACTCGGACTCGCCGGGTTGCTGTTCCTCTTCGGGATTCAGCCCCAAGACGACAACGTCCACATCATCGGTTCGCCGCTCTACCACACTGCGGTGTTGCGTTTCGGGAGCGCGTCGCTGCATCTCGGCCACACGATTGTGCTGATGGACAAATGGCAGCCCGAGGACATGCTCCGGCTCATTGAGGAGCAGCGGGTCACCACCTCACACATGGTGCCGACTCAGTTCCACCGCCTGCTGGCCCTGCCCGAGGACGTGCGCGACAAGTACGACGTGTCCTCGCTGCGGCACATGATCCACGCGGCGGCCCCGTGCCCCATCGACGTCAAGCACAAGATGATCGACTGGTGGGGCAACGCCGTCGACGAGTACTACGCGGCGAGCGAAGGCGGTGGCACGCTGGTCAATGCACAGGACTGGCTGCTGAAGCCGGGCACCGTCGGCAAGCCCTGGCCGATCAGCGAGATCGCCGTCTTCGACGACGACGGCAACCGGATCACCGAGCCCAACGTCATCGGCACCGTCTACATGGCGATGCAATCGGCCGACTTCGAGTACCACGGTGACAAGGAGAAGACGAGGAAGAACCGGATCGGCGCCTTCTTCACGGTGGGCGACGTCGGCTTCATCGACGAGGACGGCTACCTGTTCCTGCGCGACCGCAAGATCGACATGATCATTTCGGGTGGGGCCAACATCTACCCGGCCGAGATCGAGAACGTCCTCCTCTCCCACCCGAAGGTGGGCGACGCGGCCGTGTTCGGCATCCCCCACGACGACTGGGGCGAAGAGGTAAAAGCTGTGATCGAACCGGCCGAGGGTGTCGAGGCCGACGATGCGCTGGCGGAGGACATCCTGGCCTTCTGCGCCGGCAGGCTGGCCAAGTTCAAGACGCCCAAGACGATCGACTTCACGACCGAGATGCCCCGCGACCCCAACGGCAAGCTCTACAAGCGCAAGCTGCGCGACCCCTATTGGGAAGGGGTGCAGCGGGCGGTCTGACTGTCACCAGTCGCCAGTCGCCAGTCGCCATGAGCCGGCCCGCTGATCTGGAGCTCCGGGTGCAACAAGAGGGTGCAGGCGCGATCTGCGCTGACATCCTCGCCACCCTGCCCAAGTGGTTCGGCATCCCGGAGTCGGCGGCCGAGTACGTGGCCGCGGCGGACACGGAGCCAACCGTCGTCGCGACCCTCGGAGGGCGCGAGAGCGGCATCCTGACCCTCCGCCTCCACAGTCCGTACGCCGCGGAGATCGTCGTCATGGGCGTGCTGCCGGAGCACCATCGCGCGGGCATCGGACGGGCCCTGCTGGAGGCCGCGGAGTCCTGGCTGGCCGACCGCGACATCGAGTTCCTGCAGGTGAAGACGCTCAGCCCGCGCCGCCCCGACCCGGGGTACGCCGCCACGCGGGCCTTCTATTTCGGCTGCGGCTTCCGGCCCCTTGAGGAGATGCCCGAGTTGTGGGGGCCGGACCAGCCGGCGCTGCAGATGATCAAGGTCGTGCAACCTCTGCCACCCCCCCGGCGAACCCGGTGCGATCACCGTTCAACCGGGAGACGACCACAGGTTGATGAGGCCTCCGGCCAACCCACTTGACTCTCACCGTCGGGGAGGGTTCAAGCTTTATGCCGTGGACGACCTCATGCCAATAGGCGAGTTCTCGCAGCGCTCTGGCTTGTCCCCCAAACGGCTTCGGACATACGCAGCCGAGGGCCTCCTCGCCCCGGCGGCGGTGGACCCGGCCTCGGGTTACCGGTACTACTCGCCGGGTCAGTTGTCCGATGCCCGGGTGATTGATGCGCTGCGACAGGCGGACGTGCCACTGGCCGACATCCGCGCGTTCTTGTGCCGGCCCTCCCGCGAGCAACTCGATGCCTGGGCGCAACGACTGCAAACCGATACACACGACCGCCACAGAGCTCTCACCCTTGCCCGGCGCCTCTTCGCAGCGAGAGACGCTCCCGAGTTCGCGGTTATCACGAACGACGATTCCGAGGAGGTCCCGATGACGACACTGAGAACGTCTGGTCGCACAGACAGAGGTCGCGTCCGCGAGAACAACGAGGATGCCATAGTCAGCAGCGATCGTCTTGCGCTGGTCGCAGACGGGCTGGGCGGACATCCGGGGGGCGAAATCGCAGCGAATGCGGCCGCAGGCGTGGTTCATGCTGCCTTTACGGGTCGATCGGTCGACGAACTCGAAGCGGCGGTTCGCGCGGCGAACTGGGCCATCCGGGACCGTGCGGCTGCTCACCCTGGGTTGGAGGGCATGGGCACCACGATCTGTGCGGCCGGACTCCTCAAAGACGGGCGCCTTGTGCTGGTCAATGTCGGCGACAGCCGTGCCTATCTGTGGCATGAGGGTACGTTGACCCAGTTGACTCAGGACCACAGCGTGACGGCCGAGCTCGTCCAGCGTGGAGAGCTGCGAGACGAGGAAGCCCCTCTCCACCCACACTACGGGGTTCTCACCCGGGCAATTGGCGTCGGGCCCGATGTCGAGATCGACCGCAGGACACTTGCCGTCGAGGAAGGAGATCGCCTCGTCGTCTGTAGTGACGGTCTGTTCAACGAATTATCCGGCGCAGAGATCGCGGGTGCCATGGCAAGTCATGACGACGTCACCGCGGTCGTTGACAACCTGATCGACCAGGCCGTTACTCGTGGCGGTCGCGACAACGTCTCCGCCGTCGTCGCCGAAGTCGCCGCCTAACGCACTCAGGTCCGGAGAGACGACTTCCGGCAACCACTCTGCAAACCCGACATTGTGGAACAGGTCACTCGCTCTTGTAGCTCGCAGAGGCCTCAGAAACGCGCACTCTGATGTCGTCGTAGTTGGCGCCCAATCCCATAAGCACCTTGCCGGCGACCCCGTTCTGATCGACACACAGGCCAAGCAGAAGGTGTTCGGTCCCCACGTAGCTGTGGCCCAGTTTCAACGCCTCCCCCACGGCGTTACGAACTGCCGCCTTCGCCCGCGGGGTGTAAGGAAGTTTGCCCTCTTCTGATCCACTCCCTCGCTTGATCTGCGTCATGATCTGACGTTCGGCTGTAGATCTTGTGATACGGGCTTCGCCCAGAACTCGTGCAGCCAGCCCGTCGGGAGACTCGAAAAGCGCAAGAAGGAGATGCTCAGTTCCCACGAAGCCATGTCCGAGGTTCTGCGCCTCTTCTTCGGAGCGGACAAGGACAGATCGTGCTCGCTCAGTGAATCGCTCGAAGTTGGGAACTTCAAAGGAGAACCGCTTATGGGCCGCTTGCTTGCTCACACCAAGGGCACCGCTTATCGCGGACCAGGATTGCCCGCTTCGGCGGCATTGATCGACGAAATGACCAAGGAGAGCGTCGGTGGTCTTTTCGAGGTCGGCCACGGTCTTCGAGGCCTGGGACAGTTGGAGGAGAGGATCCTCAGCGGGCGCATCGGCCCGGACACCGTCGATGAGTTCCTGCAATGTCGGACCCGGAGTCATCCGTCAACCTTACATTGACGACCCCGAGTCGTCAACCCTGGATTGACGACTCACCTAACTGAGCATCCACTCTCGCCGGCGTGACGGCAGGTGGCGGAGGCGCGGGACGGCCTTGATCACCTGCAGCACCGGCTGCACCGGCCTGCCCCACAGCTGCCTGCCCGTGCGCACCCAGTTCCATCGCGTTTTGAGTCCTTCAAAGAACTCGGATAGTTCCAACGGGCCGTTGCCATCCATATCGAACAGGCGGAGGCCCAGATCCTCGCGGATGAGCCTGTCGATCGGCTCTGAGCGAGCGCGGTCCTGGTCGCCGTGCCAGCCGTGCTCAAAGGCGATGGTGGGTTTGGCCAGCCGGAAGGCACGTATAGCTCCCTCGATCACGAGGCGTTCTGCTCCCTCGACGTCGATCTTTACGAAATCGGGTAGCCATCCATCGGGTACATGATCGTCGAGGCGTTCCGTCGACACGGGGATCGACTCTGTAGGAACGTCGAGACGAACCCAACCTTCCTTCAGTCCGCTGTACGCCTCCCAGGTGGGGTTCCAACAGATGAACAAAACTGCATTCGTCGTCCTGATTGGACAGCGCCCGCTGCCGAATGTCCATCTCGGGATACTCCTGGGCCAGTTTGGCGGCAAGGTGCGGAAGGGGTTCGTAGGCAATGTGACGCCCGCCCGGAGCAATCCGCCGGAGGTCCCGAATTGTTGTCACGTTTCGCTCAATGGGCCTCGCCGCCTACTCAGTGAAGACCCGCCAGGGGGCTCCCGGTTCCACCGTGCGGGGGCGGGGCATCCTCGATTGAGCAATGCGCCCCGCCTAGCGACGAGGGGGGCGTGCCGGTGCAAAGGTCCGGCGTGGTCGCAGACCTCCACGATGCGAAACTGCGACAGAGTGGATCAACGAACATTCCGATCGGAAGCCGCGACGTGACTCTGACAATCATCTTTGCCCTGGCCGCCGCCCTGGCAAACGCGGTGCACCTCATGACCCAGCACGCGGCCAGTGTCGGTGTGTCCGACAAGCACCGTAATTGGCGTCTTGTCACCTACCTGATCCGCCAGCCCCTCTGGCTCCTCGGATGGGCGGCCGCGGCAGGTGGATTTGCCTTCCAGGCACTCGCGCTCCACGGCGGGCAGCTTTCGGTCGTCCAGGCCCTCCTGGTCACCGAGTTGGTCTTTGCACTGGTCCTGCGTCGGTTCTGGGTCCACCAGCACATCGCCAAGAAGGCATGGACCGCCGCGCTGGTCACGTGTGCGGCTCTGACGGTGTTCCTGTCCGCGGCCGAGCCCCATGGCGGCCGCCTGCAGCCGCACGCGACCGATTGGCTTTCCGCGTTGGCCGTCTTCGGCGGGGCTGTCGCCGTGCTGGCAGTCATGGCGCACTGGGGATCCCCCGTGCGTCGGGCCGCGCTCTACGCCACGGCGGCCTCGATCACATGGGCTCTGATGGCCAGCTTCATTAAGGCGACCACGAACCTGCTTGCCGCATCGGGTTTGGTAGGCATGCTGGAGCACTGGCCCGTCTACGCGTTGCTCCTTGCCGGGGTCCTCGGCTCCGTCCTCCAACAGGCGGCCTTGCAGGTCGGACCGTTGAGCGTGTCACAACCACTGATCGTCGTGGTCGACCCTGCCGTTGCGATCGTGTTGAGCGTCTGGATCTTCGACGAGCGATTCACCGTGAGCCCGGCCCAGAAGGTCATCGCGGGCATCGCTTTCTGCGTGATGGCGGTGGGGGTGACCATCTTGTCGCGGGCAGCACCCACCGATCTGGACTCGACGATGCCGGTCACGTTATAAGAGCGCCGCCGCTGGCTCCGGCAGCGGACGAGACGCACATGGTGGGCCGAAACCGACCCCACCAGAGATCGTGCACGAGTCTGACTGGTCCTTGCCCACCCAAGGGCTGCCGTGTTAAACGTGCCGCGTGAGCGACTCATCGGTCCTCCGAGCGCGCTGGAGGATGGATGCCTTCGACCTCGTAACGCTGGCGGCGTTTCTTGGGGTGTCGATGTGGACCGTTGGAGTTCTCGAGTCCCAACAGACAGGTCTGCAATCGTGGACGGGCACGAATGGTCTCTACCTGGGGGACCAAATGCAGTATCTGGGATGGATCCGCGATTCCGCGCAGCATGTACTGATCGGCGATCCCTTCCGTACAACCGGGAGCGCCCATGACTTTCTCGAACCAGGCCTGCTGATCTCGGGCGTCCTCGTCCGCCTCGGCCTTAGCGCCTGGCTTTCATATTTGATGTGGGTCCCGATCGCTGCGGTGGCGTTGTTTGTCGCAGCAAGAACGTACGTACGTCGCCTCGTTACCGGAAAGGCAGCGCGCCGGTGTGCGCTGATCCTTGCCCTCTTCTACATTTCTCCGGTCGCGGAGTTGGCGGAGCTCACCCACCGGAATCAAGGGATCTTCGTTCTTTCCTTTGCGCGGGAGATGTGGCCCGTTTTCTATCTTTGGGGCTATCCCTTGACCGCCATAGCCGTCGCTCTGATGATTGGAACTCTCATCACCTATGAGCGGGACCGTCGGGATGGACAAGTCCGTCCCTGGGCGCCGATTTGCGCTTTACTTTGCGCCTGGTTGCAACCGTGGCAAGGGTCGACCCTGCTGCTGATTGTACTGGCTACAGAGGCCTTGCTTTGGTGGCGGAAGCAACGAGCATCTCTCGTGCTGCCAGCGATTACGGCGGCAGGTGCCGTGCTCCCACTTGGCTACTACTCCCTGTTGGGTCGCTTTGATGCCTCATGGGCATTATCGGGAAGAGTCGATTTCTCCCAGGACTTGCCGCTAGAAGACCTCTTGGCAGTCGTGCTGCCTCTAGGTGTGTGCGCTGCTTTCGCCTATTTGGGGCACCCCAAAACGTTTGAAGCCCTCGCCGTACGGATCTGGCCGTTCGGTGCGTTCGCTGTTCTCAAATTTATCCAACTCACTCATATAGGAACGTTTCCAAAGCATTCGCTCCAAGGCCTGAGCATCCCGCTGGCCGTTCTGGCCGTCCTTGGCACGCAGCGAATCGGAGCCACCCTCGCTGCCGGCAGCAGGGTGATCCTCGGTTCGATCCTTGTTGCCGCGCTCATCGGGTTTCCCGTCGCGCAAGAACTGGAAGACGCGCGCTCCCTTGCCCGCCCGACTGTCTTCGGTTCTGAGCCGTACTTCCTCACGCCCTCCGAAAAGGACGCTCTCGATTATCTGAACTCAACTCCCATGAGTGGTGCCGTGCTTTCCCAGGTCTATCTCGGACAGATCGTCCCGGCTGAGACGGGGCGATCCACGTGGGTTGGAATCTTCTCATGGACGCCCGACTATGCAGCAAGAGTCACCCAAGCCAACAAGCTCTTCTCGGGACAGCTCAGTACGTCGGCTTCGATCAACCTCGTCCACTCGAGCGGCGCACGGTTCTTGCTCGGGGACTGCCAGGACCGAACCGACCTTACGCCAATACTCCATTCGATCCTTCAGTCAGAGCAACATTTCGGCTGCGCAACCGTCTACACCGTTCGACAGAGCTGACGAACCTTTTGGCCTATGACCTGATATCTCAATGGTTACGGCGTCCGACGACGGATCGATGAGGCCTCGGTAGTCACGAGCACCGACGACTCCATGGTGCTCGTGAGAGTGTGGCTTCTGGCCATCGAGTGATTCCTTCAGTCCGACTTCGTGGCACGACTGGCCTCATTGCGTCGGGACACTGGTTGGGATCCGACACCAGTCCATGGTCAGGTCGTTGGTAACGCGGGCAATCGCCGTGGCTGAGGCTGGCCTTGGAGAGCGCATCCCCCGGTCGAGGATCGGCTGTACTCATACGGAGATCAATACCGTTTTGCGGGCGCTGCGCCTACGTCGAGACGAGGAACTCTTGGAGCTCGGTCGTGGCCGGACCATCGTGGTGGACGGTACGCCGAACGCACAGCGGTCGTTGTTCGTGTACGCAGCCGTTCCTCGAGTTTCGCCCGATCCACGGTCACGCGGCGTAACGAGCCACGGCCCGATCAGCCCGGTGGCACCTGCCAGTGCACGAGGTCGCTGCTCCGGGCCAGGCCGATGCGGGCGTGACCCCAGCCTCCGAAGCTGGTGAGCTCGGTGCTGCCGGCATAGGTGAGGTAGTCCTCGCCTTGGGGTCCCACGCAGAGAAAGGCGGAGTTGGCGTGCTCGAAACTGACGCTGGAGATCCCGCTCCCGCTATTGAACGACTGGCTCGGTACGGTGAGCCGCTGCCCGGCGCTCCAGTGCAGCCACGTGGACGGTGTCGCCGGATCGCCCGGGCCGAGGGTGAACAGGAAAGGCTGGTCGAGGGTGTTCGATGTCGCCACGAGGTGCCAGGAGCCGTCGACCGTCACGAACTCGTAGTTCTCGACTGTGTCGTTGTACAGCACGATGTCGGGTCGGCCAACCACATGGAACGTCCCGGACAGCGTCGGGGCCCAGGCGATCTCGAAGTGCTGTACCGTCGTGCCCGCCTTGAACCCGAGGATCACGCCGCGGCCGGTGAAGGCCAGCGCGGCGTCGATCATGCGGTGGGCCAAACCGTGGCCGAGCGGGTGGGCGACCGACCAGGTGCGCAGCGAGGCATTACTACTCGTGCGGTACTCGAGCCCCTGCGGGGTCTGGTAGGTGACGATGAACGTCCCGGAGGGTGAACGGACGATGTCGGGCGAGGCGGCGTTGTCGGCGATGACACGCGGTGACGTCCAGTGCTGTAGGCCCGGACTCGACGAGATGGCCACACTGAAGTGGACATGCGGTGCCATCTTGGTCTCGGTCATGTCGCTGTAGAGCATGTGCCAGGCCCCACCCGACCACTGCAGCGCCTGGTCCTTCACGCCGACGGAGGGGAACGACAGGATGGGGTTGGCCAACGCGGACCAGTCGATGGAGGGGGGCGGCGCTCCCACGATGCAGGCGTGGTCCTGCCCCGGCGCCACGGTGGCCGCGCCGGCCGAGCGGGGCCCGAGCACCATGGCCGCGGCCACCGCCAGGCTTGCGAGAAGGAGGCGCCGCACGGCGGCACGCTACGGCAGACTGGGTGGTCGATGCAGACGATCGAGCTGAGTGTCGACTCCTCCCGCGAGCGCATCGTCGACCTGACGACCGAGCTCGAGCGCTTCTGCGCCGGGCTGGGCGACGGGTTGGTCAACGTGTTCGTGCCGCACGCCACCGCCGGCGTGGCCTTGATGGAGACCGGCTCGGGATCCGAGACCGACCTGCTCGCTGCGCTGGACCGACTCCTCCCCCGCGACGCCCGCTACCGCCATGCGCATGGATCGCCGGGCCACGGGGCCGATCACGTCCTGCCCGCCTTCGTGAGCCCGTCGGTGACGGTGCCCGTGTTCGGGGGCCGGGTGGCGCTGGGGACCTGGCAGTCCGTCGTGCTGGTGGACCTGAACGTCGACAACCCTCGGCGACACGTGCGCTTCAGCTTCGTGCGTGCCTCAGGTGCCTGATGGCCCCTTGGGCGCACTGTCCCGCGCCATCGCCCGCTGCCAGTCCGGGTCGACCAGTGGCACCTCGGCGCGGTGCGCGTTGCCCGAGACGATGTCGAGCATGCGGCCGGGCGGGACCTCGATGAAGATGCCCTCGGCCTCCGCCGTCAGCTCGCCCTGGCAGTAGATGCCGCCCCAGGCGAAGACCTTGCGCCCCTCCTTGCCCGTGTGGCGGGCGGCCAGCTGGAGCGGGGCCAGCAGCGGTGTCGGCCGGCGGTAGCGGATCGTCAGGGTCCCGGTCATCGCCCCCTGACCGGAGAGAATGTTGGACATCCCCAGCAGCTCGTCGAAGAGCTCGGCGATGACTCCGCCGTGCACGCATGTCGGCGGCCCCTCATACGCGTAGCCGAAGGTCACCCGGCCCCGGACTTCGCGGGCTCCGTTCTCGCCCTCCACGGCCCACACCTCGACCGGCGGCGCCACCGGATTGGCGAAGCCGATCACCGGGCTGGTCGAGAAGATGTCCTGGGGGTGCCCCTCGGCGAAGGGCTGGTTACGCGGCCGCTTCTCCTCCCGGGCGGCCGCCTCCAGGCGATCCGCCACGGCCGCCAGCTTGGTCGCCGCCTCTGTGACGTGCTCCTCGCGCAGTGGCTGGCCGACCGCCACTGCGATGACCCGGCGCACCGCGGCGGCCAGGTCGTTCAGTGGCTCGTCGCCCGCCGTCGTCGACGGGCCGTCGACGCCCGGGAACCCACCGCCGGGCGGGGGGTCGAGCCGGCGTTCTCCCCCGCTCACGTGCGGGTGTACTTGGGTGGCCGCTTCTCGGCGAAGGCCTTCTGCCCCTCGGCGGCGTCGTTGCTGGCGAAGACGGGCCAGCCGATCCCGAGCTCGCGGGCGAGGCCGTCCACCTCGGACATCCCCTCGGTCTCGCGCACGCTCTTGAGGATCGCCTCCACCGCCAGCGGCCCGTTCGTCCCGATGACGGCGGCGATCTCGAGCGCCTTGTCCAACGCGGTGCCGTCGGGGACGACGTGGCCGATCAGGCCGATGCGCAGCGCCTCCTCGGCCGGTACCTCCCGGGCGGTGAGGAGCAGCTCCATGGCGAGGGTGTAGGGGATCTGCCGGCGCAGGCGCACCGTCGAGCCGCCGAGCGGGAAAAGGCCACGCTTGGCCTCGAAGACGCCGAACACGGCGCCTTCGCCGGCGACCCGGATGTGGGTGGCCTGGAGGATCTCGGTCCCGCCGGCCACGGCCCAGCCCTCGACGGCCGCGATGAGCGGCTTGCGCAGGTCGTAGTGGCGCAGCAGCGCCTTCCAGTGCAGGTCGGGGTCCTCGGCCATACGGGACTGGTACTTCTCGGCATCACTGCCACCCATGGCCTTGAGGTCCATGCCGGCGCAGAACGTCCCGCCGGCGCCGGTGAGGATGGCGCAGCGGATGTCGTCGTTGCCGTCGATCTCCTCCCAGGCGTCCTTCATGCCGACGAGCATGGGCAGGCTGAGCGCGTTCTTCGCCTCCGGCCGGTTCATGGTGACGATGGCGGTGGCGCCGTCGCGTTCGAACGTCAGGTGCTCAGTCGTGACCACGGTCCCCTCCAGAGGTAGGCGCCGGTATGAATGATGTGATGGTGCAGGTGAGGGCGGACGTCGCCTACAGCCGCTCGATGATGGTGCCCGTCGCCAGCGCGCCGCCGCAGCACATCGACACCAACCCGTAGGTCTTGTCGCTGCGCTCGAGCTCATGCAAGATCGTCGTGATCAACCGGCTCCCCGTCGCACCCACCGGGTGGCCGATGGCAATGGCACCGCCGTTGACGTTGACCTTGTCCAGGTCGGCGTCGTGCACGCGGGCCCAGCTCATCACGACGGAGGCGAAGGCCTCGTTCACCTCGAAGAGGTCGATGTCCTTCATGGTCATGCCGGCCTTGGCCAGCACCTTGGTCGTCGCCGCGATGGGGCCGTCGAGGTGGTAGTAGGGATCGGAGCCCACGAGTACCTGCGCCACCACTCGGGCCCGGGGCCGGAAGCCCTCGGCCTTGGCTCGGTCCTCGGACATCCAGAGCACGGCCGCGGCGCCGTCCGAGATCTGCGAGGAGTTCCCTGCGGTGTGCATGCCGTCGGGCAGCACCGGCTTCAGCTTGGCCAACCCCTCGGCCGTGGTGTCGCGCGGGCCCTGGTCCTTGGACACGACCATCTTCTCGCCGGAGTGCTCGCCCCGTGGGCCCTCCTCACCGACGATGGGCGCCTCGACGGAGACGAGCTCGCGGGCGAAGCGGTCCTCGGCCTGGGCCACGCTCGCCTTCTTCTGCGACTCCAGGCCGAGCCAGTCGACGTCGGCGCGGCTGATGTCGTACTTCTTGGCGATGCGTTCGGCCGCCGTGAACTGGTCGGGCATGTCGTAGGGCAGATCGGCGGGGATGGCCCGGCCGACGCCGGCCGCCGCATTGGCCCCCAGTGGAACCCGGCTCATCGCCTCGACGCCGCACCCGATCGCCGCGTCGACGGCGCCGGCGGCGATCAGGTTGTTCACAAAGTGGTTGGCCTGCTGCGACGAGCCGCACTGGCAGTCGACGGTCGTGGCAGCGACCTCGTAGGGCAAGCCGGCGAGGAGCCAGGCCGTCCTCGTCACGTTGAAGCCCTGCTCGCCCGCCTGGGTGACGCAGCCGCCGACGACCTGCTCGACCGACGCCGGGTCGATCCCCGCCCGCTTGACCACCTCGACCTGAGCGGCGCCCAGGATGTCGGGCGCACGGAGCCCCGACAGCCAGCCGTTGCGCTTCCCGATGGGGGTGCGGACCGCCTCGATGATTACCGGCTGCGCCATGACTGACGTTCCTCCTGCTGCCACTCCCGGCCCTCGGCCGGCTGCCCTCGATGAGCCATTTCTAGAACCTGTTCTAACTTTAGCACCAGGCCTTCGGCCTATCCCGGAAGTCTGCCCGGGCCGCAACGCCGGGCGCCAACGCCCCACCTTGGCGGCGATCCGCCCGAGAAAGACCGGGTCGGCTGTGCCCCCGACGCCGGGGACGTCTAAAGGTGCTTGAGCAGCTCCCGGGCGATGACCACTCTCTGCACCTGGTTGGTGCCCTCGTAAATCTGGGTGACCTTGGCGTCGCGCAGGAAGCGCTCGACGGGGAAGTCCTTGGTGTAGCCGTAGCCACCGAGCAGTTGCACCGCGTCGACGGTGATCGACATGGAGGCGTCGGAGGCAAAGGCCTTGGCCATCGCGCCGAACTTCGTGAGCTCCCCGGTCGGGTCATCGTCCACCATGGCGCAGGCGCGGTACACCAGGGCGCGGGCCGCCTCGTTGCGCATTGCCATCTCGGCCAGCATGAAGCGCAGGCCCTGCAGGTCGGCGATAGGGGCGCCGAAGGCCTGGCGCTGCTTCATGTACGTCCCTGCGTAGTCGATGGCGCCCTGAGCGATGCCGACCGCCTGCGCCCCGATGGTGGGCCGGCTGCGGTCCAGCGTGTGCATGGCGATGGTGAAGCCCTGGCCCTCGGGACCGATGCGGTGCGAGGCCGGGACTCGGACGTCGTCGAGCATCACCTCGCCGGTCGGGCTGCCCCGCAGGCCCATTTTGTCCTCGTGCTTGGCGATGCGGATACCCCATTCCTTCTCCACCAGGAAGCACGAGATACCGCGCCCGCCGGCATCGGGGTCGGTCTTGGCGAAGACGATGTAGACGTCGGAGATACCGGCGTTGGTGATCCAGTACTTCGCGCCGCTGAGGACGTAGTCGTCCCCGTCGCGCACGGCCCGGGCCCGCATGGCGGCCACGTCACTGCCGGCGTCCGCCTCGGACAGGCAGTAGCTGGCCTGGATCTCGCCGGCGGCCACCCGGGGCATGTACGCGTGCTTGAGCTCCTCGCTGGCCCAATTCATCACCGGCAGCATCCCCAGCTTGGAGATCAGGATGCTGAGCGCCGTGGAGGCGCAGACCCGTGCCAACTCCTCGATGGCGATGGCCTGCGTGACGGTGTCGGCGCCGGCGCCGCCGTAGGCCTCCGGGATGCCAAGTGCCGGCAGCTCCATCTCCTTGCAGGCCTCGAACGACTTCCACGGGAACTCGGCGTTGCGGTCGGATTCGGCCGCGTGCGGGGCGACCCTCTCCTCGCAGAAGGTCCGTAAGGACTCGCGGAAGTCTCGCTGGACGTCGGTCAGGGCGAAGGTCGAGGTGCTCACGGTGCCATTCTCGCAGGCGGCTCGCCAGTGTGGTTCGCCGACCGGGGTCCGCCGTCAGTGAGCGTTCAGATGCCGGATCAGGAGACCGGACAGCTCGACCGGCGCCATCTCGGGGATCCAGTGCGACACGTTGTCCAGTACCTCAAAGGTGTAGGGACCCTGCACGCACTCCGCGGTGTTCTGGGCGGCGGCCCACCCGAACGCGCCGTCCCCGGTGGACCAGACGTAGAGCGTGGGCACGCACACCGGGTCCAGTCCGACGATGGCGGTGCCGTCCATGGCCCGGTACCAATTGAGGGCCGCCGTGAGGGCGCCCGGCTCGGTGAGCGCGGTGACATACATCCTGGCGTCCTCGTCGTCGAGACCGGTCTCCGCCAAGAGCGTGGCCAGCCCCCCGCCCCCGCCGTCGGCGCCCAGCAGCAACCGCTCCGGCACCTCGGGAGTGCGGTAGGCATCCATGGACGCGCCGTAGGCCGCCTGGGTGGGGTCCGTGCCGCGCAGCGCGTCCCGCAGCGCGAGCGGGTGCGGCGTCGACACCACGCTCAGCGTGCGGACGCGGCCGGGATGGCGCGTGGCGACGATCCAGGCCAGCATGCCGCCCCAGTCGTGACCCACGAGGTCGAACGTCTCCATCTCCATGGAGTCGGCCAGGGCGACGACGTCGTTCAGTAGGTGCTCGGTGGCGTAATCGCCCACCTCTGCCGGGCGGGCGCCCGTGCAGTAGCCACGCTGGTCGGGCGCCACGGCGCGATACCCCGCCCGTCCCAGCGCCCACAACTCGTCGCGCCAGGCCCAAGACGTCTGCGGGAAACCGTGGAGGAGCAGGACCTTGCGCCCGTCCCGCGGGCCACAGGCGCGGCCGGTAAAGGTCAAGCCGCCCGCCTCGATCTCGAGCCGGTCGATCGCCCCGATTGCGTCCACGACGGTGATGTGCGCCGCGCCTAGGCGGCGGTACCTCCCCCAGCACGGACCTCATCGGGGCTTAGCCGGAGCGTCTCCTCGGGGACGGAGTCGACGAGCGCCCGCTGGGCCACGTAGTCGTGGGAGATGGAGGAGAACGCCACCCGCCGCGTGGCCCGGACGTCGGCAGGGGCGTCAGCGAGAAAGCCCCACAGGTTGAGTGCGAATCGGACGTCATGGATGCAGGGCGCCCGGCCGAACAGGGCGGCCCGCTTGGACGCCACCAGGCCGACGCCGAGCAGCACATCGTGCGCCGACTCACCCTCGCCTAACTCGAGCTCGTCCCCGAAACGGTGGGCCAAGCGGAGCGCGAAGCCGGAGTCGGGCCCCGGTGTCCCGATGCCGGCGCCGCGACGCATGGTGGGCCCGACCAGTTCGGCGGGGCGTGAGGTGGTCCACGGCCCCGGTACGTGGAGGTGCCGGGCGGGCCGGACCTGGTCCGCCTCGGCGATGGGCACGAAGGTGGGCTGCGTCATGCGCGGGAGACTAGCCGAGGGGGTCCGGCGAACCCATTCCACGCTCGCCGAGCATGCCGTCCTGCAGCAGCCGTACGACGTGCAGCGCAATCGACGACGGGCGCTTCGAGTCGTGGAAGACCTCCTGGTCGGCGGAGCGCAGGTTGGCACCTGTGGCCAGCGGCTCACCGGTACCGGCGTTGCGGTTGAAGAGCGGGTGCGCGCCACTCGACACCTGGAGACGGATGCGGTGGCCGATCCGAAACGTGTTGGCGGTGGGCCACATGGCGATGTCGAGCTTCCAGACACCGTCCTCCTGTCTCTCGACCGAGCCGGGCGCCAACCGGACGATGCCGTCGCTCAGGTTGTACGACTTGCCCTTCTCCGACACGTCGCACAGGCGCACGAAGAAGTCGGTGTGCTCGAGCGACGAGCGGACGTAGAGCGACGCCGTCAGCGGGCCGATGACGGTGCGGTCCTCGGCGAGCACGGGGCTGGTGTAGGTGAGGACGTCGCGGCGCCGCTCGCGCCGGCCCTGCTGCTTGCGGCCCGCCGTGGCCATGTTGAGCGACGGGCCGCCCACGGCGGGGGTCGGGTCGTTCGGGTTGTAGTGGTACCTGTCCGGCGCGCTGTCGTCCGGCGGGGACTCCGTGAGGGTGCCCCCCCCTCCGAGATACCACCGCTCGGTCTCCCCCGCCGGCGGCCACAGTGAGAACTCCTGCCAGGTGCGCGATCCCATGACGAAGACGCGCACCGGTGCGTCCGACGGCCCCTCGCCCCGCATCCCGAGCTGGGCGTCGAACCACCGTGGACCGTCGCGCACGGTCTCGGCGAACAGGGCGGGGCTGGAGTGCGTCCAGGGGCCGATGGTCAGTCGGGCCGTGCGCCCGGCACGTCGGAGCGCAGAGTAGTCGTCCACTTGCGAGCGGAGGAAGATGTCGTACCAACCGCCGACGCAGCTGGCCGGCGGGACCTGCTCCAGGCGGCGCCCGAAGTCGACACCGTCCCACCACGGGTCACCGAGAGCACTGTGCTCGAGCCAGTCCTGATAGAACGGCATGGGCTCGCCGATGGCAGCGGTGTCGCACGTCCCGATGGGGAGGACGGCGCTCGACGTCGACACCACGCGGGCGCCCCGCAGGTGCGTGCGCAGCACGGTGCGCCACCCCAGCTCCTGGTTCTTGATCTGGTGCAGCCAGGCCAGCGCCGTCTCGAGCGCGAACGCGCCACCGGGGTACACCACGGAGTCGCGGAAGTCCGCCGCGGTGACCTGGAGGCTGAGTGCCCGGAGAAAGTCCGGTGCGTCCTGCGCAACGGCCCACTGCGTCATGCCGAGGTAGCTCCCGCCCCACATGACGAGCCGGCCGTCGAACCAGGGCTGGGCCGCCACCCACTCGAGCGTGGCGTGCCCGTCGGCCTGCTCGTTGCGTACCGGGACGAACTCGCCCCCGGATCCGAAGGTCCCGCGACAGCTCTGGACGATCACCTGGTAGCCGCGCTCCGCGTACAGGCGACCGAGCGGGCCCATGACGGAGCGCCCGTAGGGGGTACGGATGAGCACGGTCGCCAACTCGCCTGACGGATCCGTGGGGTACCAACGGTCCGCCAGGAGCTCCGCGCCGTCGGGCATCTTGGCGCTCAGACCACGCTCGACGGAGACGGCAGTCGTCAGCGGCGGGGGGAGCTTGACGACGGATGCTGCGATCCGGCTCCACACGGTCATGGACGACCCCCTGTACTCCCGCTGGCGACGTGACGGGCGGCGCGGTTGGCCGCCTCAAGAGGCGTGCAACAGCCCGAAGACGATCGAATCGTAGAGGGCCTGCCAGCTGGCCTCAATAATGTTCTCCGAGACCCCGATGGTGGTCCAGGTCAGTTGCCCGTCCGTCGTGTCCACCAGGACCCGCGTCACGGCTCCCGTGCCCCTGCCGGTGTCGAGGACGCGCACCCGGTAGTCGGTCAGGTGGATGTGGTCGAGTGGCGGGAACTTGCTCCCGATGGCGGCGCGCAGGGCACCGTCCAGTGCGTTGACCGGGCCGTTGCCCTCGGCGACGGCGACGACGCGCTCCTGCCCGACGTGCACCTTCACCGTGGCCTCGGTCATGACCCCCGGCGAGGCCTCGGCCCGGGCGGCCGCGGACCCGTCGGCCTCGTTCCGCTGGTCGTGGTCCGTGATGACGCGGAACGACTCCACCGTGAAGAAGTCGGCCACCCACCCGGTCGCCCGTCGCAGCAGGAGCTCCAGGGAACCGTCGGCCACCTCGAAGTGGTACCCCTCGTGCTCCAGGCGTTTGAGCTCGTCGAGCACCCGGCCGATGACCTCGCCGTCGAGCTCGAGCCCGAGCTCCTCGGCCTTCATGGCGAGCGTCGACCGGCCGGCCATCTCCGAGACGACAACCCGGGTCCCGTTGCCCACCAGGTTGGGCTCGACATGCTCGTAGAGGTCTGCGCTGCGCGCCACGGCGCTGGCGTGCAGGCCGCCCTTGTGTGCGAAGACCGAGTGGCCGACGTAGGGCTGCTGCGGGTTGGGCGCGATGTTGACCAGCTCGGCGATGTGGTGCGCCACCGGTGTCAGGCGCTCCAGGCGATCGGCCGGGATGGTGCGGATGTTGAGCTTGAGCGACAGGTTTGGTATGGCCGCCGACAGGTCCGTGTTGCCCGCCCGCTCGCCGTAGCCATTGATGCACCCCTGCACCTGGGTCGCCCCGGCCTGTACGGCCACCAGCGAGTTGGCCACCGCGCAGCCGGCGTCGTTGTGGCAGTGGATGCCGAGCTGTGCGCTCGTGCGTTCCCGCACGTCGGCGACCGCCTGCCCCACGTCGTCGGGCAGCGATCCACCGTTGGTGTCGCACAGCACCAGTGCCTCGGCGCCCGCTTCCTCCGCCGCCGCCAGGACGGACAGCGCGAAGTCGGGGTTGCGCCGGTAGCCGTCGAAGAAATGCTCCGCATCGAGGAAGACCCGCAGGTCGTGCTCGCGCAGGAACCGCACCGAGTCGGCCACCATGGCCACCGCCTCGTCGAGGGAGGTGCGCAGGGCCTCGGCGACGTGGCGGTCCCACGACTTGGCCACGATGCAGGCAATCGGTGCGCCGGCCTCCACGAGATTGGCCAGAACGCCGTCGGTCTCCGGCTTCACACCGGCCCGCCGAGTGGAGCCGAACGCCACCAGCGTGGCGCTGGTCAGAGTCAGCTCCTTGTTGGCCCACGCGAAGAACTCGACGTCCTTGGGATTCGCGCCGGGCCAGCCACCCTCGATGAAGGTGACCCCGAGGTGGTCGAGCTGCTCGGCCACCCGCAGCTTGTCGTCGACCGTGAGCGAGAGGCCCTCCTGCTGACTGCCGTCCCGCAGAATCGTGTCGAAGATGTCGACGGCCTCGGGCAGCTCGGGGACGGCGAAGTCGTGGGCATGGGAGCTGTGGCCGTGCGCGTGGGTGTGCCGTACCTCGTCGTGGCTGTGGGCGTCGCCCGCGGCGTCAGTCGACATGGTCCAGCCATTCCTTGTACTGGTCCACCTCACCACGGACCGTGGCGAAGTAGGTCTGCTGGATCTCCTTGGTGATCCGGCCCGGGTGGCCGGGCCCGACGGGGCGGTCGTCGACGGCGCGGATCGGCACCACCTCGGCGGCGGTGCCGGTGAGGAAGGCCTCGTCCGCCAGGTAGAGGTCGGTGCGGATGATGGGCTCGTGGCGGACCTCGTAGCCGAGGTCGCGCGCGATCGTCTCGACGGAGTCCTGCGTGATGCCCGCCAGCGCGCCGGCATCAGACGTCGGCGGCGTGCTGATGACGCCGTCGCGCACGACGAAGATGTTCTCACCGGTGCACTCGCTGATGTTGCCATTGGGGGCGAGGAGGATGGCCTCGTCGTAGCCCGCGTTGATCGCCTCGACCTTGGCCAGGGAGGAGTTGGCGTACATGCCGGTGCCCTTGGCCGCCGTGGGCACCGCGTTGGGGTCGTGGCGCCTCCATGAGCTGATCTTGCACGACACGCCGTTGGCGATGCCCTCGTCGCCCAGGTAGGTGCCCCAGGGCCAGGCAGCCACCGAGACGTTGACCGGGCAGGGCAGGGGATTGAGGCCCATCTCGCCGTACCCGAGGTAGATGAGGGGGCGGATGTAGCAGCCGTCATTGAGGCCGTTGGCGCGCACGACCAGCCGCGTCGCCTCAATGATCTGCTCGACGGTGTACGGCACGTCGATGAGGAAGATCCTGGCTGAGGCGAACAGGCGCCGGATGTGGTCACCGAGCCGGAACACGGCGACGCCGCGGCTGGTGGGGTAGGCCCGGATGCCCTCGAAGACGCCGGAGCCGTAGTGCATGGTGTGCGTCAGGACGTGCACGGTGGCGTCGGCCCAGTCGACGAGCTCGCCATCCATCCAGATCTTCTCGGTCGTGGTGATCGGCATGACGGCTACAGCCTTTCTGCGATGGCGTCGCCCACGGCAGTGGTGGAGAGCGCTTCGGTAGAGGAGGACGGCGTTGACATGGAATCGGCCTGGGCGCTGAGCGCCTTGAGAATGCGCCCGGCGGCGTCGGCCTCTCCGAGGTGCTCGAGCATGAGGGCGGCCGAATGGATGGCGGCCAGCGGGTTGGCGATGCCCTTGCCCGCGATGTCGTGGGCGGCCCCGTGCACCGGCTCGAAGAGGGAGGGTCCGGTGCGCGCCGGATTGAGGTTGGCCGAGGCGGCGAAGCCGATGCCGCCGGCGACCGCTCCGGCGAGGTCGGTGAGGATGTCGCCGAAGAGGTTGTCGGTGACGATCACGTCGTAGCGCTTCGGCTGCTCCACCATGTAGATGCACGCGGCATCGACGTGGTTGTAGTCCCACTCGACCTCGGGGTACTCGCTGGCCACCTCGGTGACGGTGCGGTTCCACAGATCGCCGGCGAAGGTCAGGACATTCGTCTTGTGCACGAGGGTGAGGCGGTTGCTGCGCCGGGCGGCCAGCTCGAAGGCGAAGCGCACGCAGCGCTCCGCACCCATGCGGGTGTTCACGGAGCCCTGGGTGGCCACCTCGTACGGGGTCCCCTTGCGCAGGAACCCACCTTCGCCGGCGTAGATCCCTTCGGTGTTCTCCCGCACCACGGCGAAGTTCGCGCCCTCGGCGATCGACCCGGGCACCCCGCTGAACGGGCGCAGGTTGACATAGAGATCGAGCTCGAATCGGATCCTGAGCAGGAGTCCCCGTTCCAGGGTGCCGGGCGGGACGGTGGTGTCGCCGACGGGCGGGCCGACGGCGCCGAGAAGGATGGCGTCGTAGCCACGGAGCTCCTCCAGCGTCTCGTCCGAGAGGACGGTGCCGTCGCGCTGGTAGCGGGCGGCCCCGAGGTCAAAGTCGGTGGTGTCGAGATCGACCCCGGACGCCGCGACGACCTTGAGCGCCTCGGCGCAGACCTCCGGCCCGATGCCGTCACCGCCGATGACGGCCACCCGATGCCTGCCGCCGCTGTTCACTCCTTTGGTCATCTCCTGTGCTCGCTCTTCTCGCTGTGCTCTGGTGTGTGTGCGTGCCGCGGTGGCCCTCGCACCGCCGAAGCTGCCGGGAATTGAAAAACCGCCCACGCAGTGGACGGTTCGACGGCGCGCGGGGAGGGTGCGCGCCTAGTGAATAATGCCTACAAAGTGGTCAGAGAGGCGCATAACCCCACCAGTCTCTCGCAGCCGGGCCCTCCCGTCAACCAAGGGTGCACCGGGCGACCGCCGACCCACGTGGGGCCGATTAGCCTTGGGTCGCCGGCGCAGTGCACCGCACCGCCCGCAGATCCGCCTCCCGGAGGTACATGCTGTGACCAACACTTCCGCCAACCAGACCGAGACGACCAAGCTCACCCAGGCCACCTACGACCGCCTGGTGGCCGAGCTCGAGGACCTGACCACCCGGGGCCGGGTCGAGATCGCCCAGGCCATTGAGTCGGCCCGGGCGCTGGGCGACCTGAGCGAGAACGGCGACTACCACGCAGCGAAGGACGCCCAGGGCAAGATGGAGTCACGCGTGCGCCAGCTGCAGGCGATGCTCAAGGAAGTCGAAATCGTCGACGAGGCCGGTTCGAGCGACGGGTCGGTCTCGCTGGGCAGCACGGTGACCCTCCGCTACGAGGGCGACGACGAGGACGACACCCAGCGCTTCTTCGTGGGCTCCATTGAGGAGCGCCAGGGCGACCTGCCCGTGATCTCGCCCAGTTCGCCGCTGGGCCAGGTGTTGATCGGGCGGGGCTCCGGCGACGCCGTCGAGTACCAGGCGCCGGGCGGCAGACTCAAGGTCCACATCACGGCCGTCAACCGCTGATGGCACCCCGTACGCTCACCGAGAAGATCTGGGACGCCCACGTCGTCCACACGGCCGAGGGTGAGCCCGACCTCGTCTTCATCGACCTCCACCTGCTCCATGAGGTGACCTCGCCCCAGGCCTTCGACGGGCTGCGCATGGCCGGCCGGACGGTACGGCGACCCGACCTGACCGTGGCGACGGCCGACCACAACGTCCCCACCACCGACATCGACAAACCGGTGGCCGACCCGATCTCGGCCCAGCAGTTGAAGGTCCTCGACGACAACACGGCCGAATTCGGCATCACCTGCTACCCGATGGGGCACATCAATCAGGGCATCGTCCACATCATCGGGCCCGAGCAGGGCTGGACGCAGCCGGGCATGACGATCGTCTGCGGCGACAGCCACACCTCCACACACGGGGCCTTCGGCGCGCTCGCCTTCGGCATCGGCACCAGCGAGGTGGAGCACGTGCTGGCCACCCAGACGCTGCCGCAGGTGCGCCCCAAGACGATGGCCGTCACGGTCGAGGGAGACCTCGCACCGGGCGTGGCGGCGAAGGATGTGGCGCTGGCGATCATCGGCACCATCGGCACCGGTGGCGGCATCGGCCACGTCATCGAGTACCGGGGGTCGGCCATCCGCAGCTTGTCCATGGAGGGCAGGATGACGCTGTGCAACATGTCGATCGAAGGTGGCGCGCGGGCTGGTCTCGTGGCACCCGACGAGACGACGTTCGCCTACGTGAAGGATCGCGACCGCGCCCCGCGGGGTGAGGCCTGGGACGACGCGGTGGCGTACTGGCGGACCCTGCCCACCGACGAGGGCGCGACCTTCGACAAGGAGGTCGTGCTCGACGCGGCAGTGATCACCCCGCACGTCACCTGGGGCACCAACCCGGCACAGGTGGCGCCGATCGCGGGCAACGTGCCCGACCCCGACGCCATGTCCGACCCGGGTGACCGCGAGTCCGCAAACCGGGCCCTGGCCTACATGGGGCTCCGGGCTGGGACGCCCATGCGCGAGATCAGTGTCGACACCGTGTTCCTGGGCAGCTGTACGAACTCGCGCATCGAGGACTTCCGGGCCGCCGCCGCAGTACTGGAAGGCCGCACCGTGCACAAGGGTCTGCGGGCGCTGGCCGTGCCCGGGTCGCACCGGGTGAAAGCTCAGGCGGAGGCGGAGGGGCTCGACAAGGTCTTCATGACCGCCGGCTTCGAGTGGCGCGAGCCGGGCTGCTCCATGTGCCTCGCCATGAACCCCGACAAGCTGGCCGTCGGTGAGCGCTGCGCCTCGACCTCGAACCGCAACTTCGAGGGTCGCCAGGGGCGCGGCGGTCGCACCCACCTCGTCTCCCCCGCCGTCGCCGCCGCCACGGCTGTCGCGGGGGCGTTCGCCACACCGGAGGACCTGCGCTGATGGATCCCATCGTCGTCGTGACCGGACGCGCCGTGCCCCTCGACCGCACGGACGTCGACACCGACCAGATCATCCCCTCGGACTGGCTCAAGCGGGTGGAGCGGACCGGCTTCGGCGCCGGCCTCTTCTCCGAATGGCGCGACGACCGGAACTTCGTGCTCAACAAACCCGAGTTCGCCGGGGCCACTATTTTGGTCGCGGGGCACAACTTCGGCACGGGGTCCTCCCGCGAGCACGCCGTCTGGGCCCTGACGGACTTCGGTTTCCAGGCGGTCGTCTCGTCGCGCTTCGCCGACATCTTCCGCAACAACTCCACCAAGCAAGGCCTTCTCCCGGTCCAAGTCACCGAGGACCTTGACCGCGCCCTGCTCGACGCGGTGACACGGGACCCGACGCTCGAGCTCACCATCGACGTGGCCCGGGGCACGATCGAGGCGCCGGCGGCCGGGTTGGCCGGCACCTTCCCGCTCGACGAGTTCACCCGCGAGCGCCTGCTCAACGGGTGGGACGACATCGGCCTCTCCCTGCGCCACGCGGACAAGATCACCGATTTCGAACGCGGGCGGCCCGCCTTCCTGCCTTCGGCCTGAGCGTCCTCCGATGGTGACGTTTCGCCAGATGACGGAGTCCGACGTGCCCGCGGCCGTCGCGGCCTTCGAGAGCGGGCTGCTCGGCATTGCGGCCGGCCACGGACTCCCGGTGACCGGCAACTCCATTCAGGACGAACGTCGTCGGCAGGACCGCACCCGCCACTTCCTGGGCACGGACCCGGGCGGGTCGTGGGTGGCCGAGGAGGGCGGGGCCATCGTCGGGATGTCGCAGTCCTTCGTGCGGGAGGACTACTGGATGCTGTCGCAGCTGGGGACGGTGCCGGGCCGTCAGGGCCGCGGCGTCGGCCGCGAACTGCTCCGGCTCGCCCTCTCCCACGGCGATCCGCACAGCCCAGGGACGATCCAGTGCTCCCGTGATCCGAAGGCGATGGCGCTCTACACCGGCTTCGGGTTCTCGCTGCACCCGGTCGTGACAGCCTGGGGCGCCATTCGCCCCGGCGCGGTTGCGCGACCTACGGAGGTCGTCCGCTACGAGCCGGACCAGGTCGGCGCGCGCGAGCTCGAAGTGGTGACTGCCATCGACCGCAAGGTGCGCGGTTCGGCACGCACCGTCGACATCGTCGCCATGCTGGCCCAACCCGGGAACCGCCTCCTCCTCCACGCGGACCAGGGCTACGCCGTCGCCAAGGACGAGCGCATCGTGACGCTCGGCGCCCGTCAGGAGGAGTCGGCCGCCCTGGTGCTGCGGGCCATGTTGGCGGAGGCCCCCGCGGGCGAGACGATCGAGATCAACTGGCTGACCTCGGCGCAGCAGTGGGCCGTCCGCGAGGTCGTCGCCGCCGGGATCGAGCTACAGCCCTACGGGCCGGTCATGGTGCGCGGCATGGACGGGCCGCCCAGCCCCTACATCCCGAGCGGCGGGTTCGGCTGAGCGTCGACGGCGAACGGGCGCGTCCGACACCCCCAACCCTCAGGCGGGCCCACCGCGTCGTCCATGCCTTCCCAGTCCTCGCCCTGGCGGTACAGTTCGACGGGCCGCAGGCCATCGGAGATCGGCTATCTGAGCAATTTGAGATGGGTGCCGGATCTCGACGTCGGGCGCCCGAACAACCGCTGGAAGAATCGCCTCCAAGATGGGCCATGTCGATCGGAGCCGACTTCCGAGCCGTGATCCGAAGCCGAGATTGCCTCCGTCATCCCATAGGCCAGGGTCGAAATGACGCCGGCGGCGTCCCTGGCGGGTAAACGAAAGGTGCCGGTGCAGACGTCGCCCTGCCAGAGTGAGATGACGATGGTCGAATCGACCGGGTGCGTCGAGATCCCCATCCTGCGAACGGACCCGCGGGTGTCGGAGAACCACACACGTTCACCGTACAGATGCCCCTCCACGAGCACGGTTGGATTATGGCACTTCGATCGCTTTTGGGCCACCGGCCAAAGCGACCTCGGATGTGCCCTGTTGGGACGAATTGGGAGACCCTGACGTATCTAGGTCGGGCCCTCGTTCTTGAACATGTGGAGACTGGTCCCGCACCGAACGCAGTACACGACATCGATCGACATGGGATCCGCGTGTCCGCTGTCGGGGTGCACGGTAATCGTGCGAAAATGCGCCACCGCGCTCAGGCTCTCACGGCATCGTGGACAGCACGGCTCCAGCGAAAGCGGAGGGTGTGTCGTTGTGGACCCCGTTTCATCCGCTCGCCCGCCACGTTGTGGTTCCGGTCCGCCCGACATGAGTTTGACCACTTCCTGACGCACGCGGCCAAGGTCGGCGCCGAGGCCCACCAGCACCGTCGCGGCCACGCCCTCGCCCTCCCGCACGAGACCGAGGAGTATGTGCTCGGTGCCGATGTAGCTGTGATTCAGTTGCAGTGCCTCGCGGAGAGACAACTCAAGCACTTTCTTGGCCCGCGGTGTGAAAGGAGGAGAACCACTCGGCGCGCCCCCGGCCATCCCGATCGTCTCCTGGACCTTCCCGCGCACGGCCTCGAGGGAGATCCCGAGCGACTGGAGCGCCTGAGCCCCGACTCCGTTGCCCTCGCGGATCAGCCCGAGAAGGATGTGCTCGGTGCCGATGAAGGAATGATTGAGGAGGCGGGCTTCCTCCTGCGCGTACGTCAGCACCCTCCGCGCCCGGTCGGTGAAACGTTCGAACACTTCTCCAAGGGTACCGCTCGGGCGGTACGGGTGTCGCCGTCACCGAGGAGCGCGTGGCATGCCCAACCCGATCATGGCGATGATGTCGCGCTGGACCTCATTCGTCCCACCCCCGAAGGTGAAGATCGTCTGCGTCCGGGCCTGTTGCTCCAGGCGACCTCGCAGGACGGCCCCCGGCGAACCCTCGACCAGGTAGCCCGCTTGTCCGACCACCTCGAGCAGCCGTCGAGAAACCTCCAGCGCGAGCTCCGTTCCGTACACCTTGGTGGCCGACGCATCGGCGGGATTCAACCCTTTGTCGGCAGCCCCCGCCACCTTCCAGTTCAAGAGCTTCAGCACTTCGACCTTGGCATGCACTCTGGCCAGGCTGATCTGCACCCACTCCTGGTCGATCACTCTGCGTCCATCCCCGAGTCTGTGCGCCTGGGCCCATCGACGTACCTCCGCGAGACTCCTGAGCAAACCTGAGGCGGGGCAGATCGCCACCCGCTCGTGATTGAGCTGATTGGTGATCAGCTTCCAGCCCTGGTTCTCTGCTCCGACAAGGTTTTCTGCGGGGACCCGCACGTCGTCGTAGAAGGTTGAACTGGTGATGTCGCCGGCAATGGTGGCCAATGGGGTCCAGTGAAAGCCAGGGGAATCGACGGGCACGAGAAAGACCGACAGACCTTTGTGCTTGGGGACGTCGGGATCGGTCCGGGCGGCCAGCCAGACGTAGTCGGCATACTGGATCGCGCTGGTGAAGATCTTCTGGCCGTTGATGACGTACTCGTCTCCGTCGCGCACGGCCCGGGTCTTCAGTGAGGCCAAGTCGGTGCCCGCCGATGGCTCGGTGTAGCCGATGGAGAAGTGGACCTCCCCCCTGAGAATGCCGGGTAAGAGGCGCTGCTTCTGCTCGTCGGTGCCGAGGGCCATGAGGGTCGGACCGACACTGTTCAACGTCAGGAGCGGGAGAGGCACACCGGCCCAGTGGGACTCCTCGACGAAGATCATCTGATCGATCGCCCCACGAGCCTGACCGCCGTACTCGAGGGGCCACCCAATGCCCAACCAGCCGTCACGACCCATCCGGCGGATGTACCGGATGTAGGACGGCTCGTCCAGGGCCGAGCCCTCGACCTCTACGACGAGCCCTTCGAAATACTCGCGGAGCCGCGCCTGCAGATCCCTTTGTTCTTCGGTGAGTTCCAGGTACACGTCGCCTCCGGCCGAGATCTGTCGTCCCTCAGAAGAGCATTATCGCGAGGAGCAGCTCGGGCTATACCGGATCTACTCCCTGCCTCCAGCCTTCGACCTCTCGGGGTGACGAAGTCGGGTTGCCCGGTCGGCGGCAGGTGGCCGACCCGAGGTGGTGGCTACGGCATGAAACCGTGGGACCCGACCACGGTGGCGTCAGCGGGGGTCGGTCCCTCGGCACAGCGCTCCACGATCCCGGCCTGGAACGCGGCAAAGGCCGGGGACGACGTCAGCGGGTTCACCTCGCCGTCGAGGACCGCCACGTGCAGAAAACTCACGCCGTCGTCGAGACGGAAGGCCGTGTAGTGGAGCCCGGTGGGATCTCCGTCAGTCAGCTCGGCGAACACGTCCCGGATCAGCCTCTCGTTCTCGTCGGCATGCTCGGGCTTCGTGCGGTAACGGATCACCTTGGTCGTTGCCATGGTCGTGCTCCTCTTTTTCGTCGTCCGGGCCCGGTTCAGATGGCGCGCATGGCGTTGTTGCGTGCCTGGTGGGTCAGCTCAGCCAGGCCCAGCACTTCGAGCAAGGGCGGCAGGTACATCCCGAAGCGGCCCCGGTAGCCCTTGCGCCGGCCATACCAACCCCCGACAGGGTTGTCGGGAGAGCGTCCCCACGCCTCGACGGTCCCTTCCGCCGCCGGCTTGTTCTCGTCGGCCGCCCCAAGGGGGACCCAGTCGGCCTGCTCGGACAGCCAGCGGTGCAGGTCCTCTATCGCGCGCAGGTCGTAGGTGAGCTTCGTCGAGCCGACCTGGCACACCAACACCGCCGGATCGGACTCTTCGTCCCGGTACATCGTGTACTCCGAGCTCCCCGGAGGGGTCTTCAGCACCCACGGGTCGTCTTTGCTCCCTGTCGCCATCAGTCAGCTCCTTCCCTCACCGCCGCCGCGAAGTGCGGCAGCAGGGCGTCCCAACCGGCGCGGTTCTGGTCCCGCCAGGCGTCCGCCTCGTCGCCCAATGCCTCCCAACCGCTGTGCTCGATCTCCACGCGCGTGTGGGCGTCGCCCTCCCCCACGAAGGTGATCTCGACCTCGGTGGCCGCGGCAGTGTCTCGGCCCAGATGCCACCGGTAGGCCAGGCGCCGCGGTGGCTCCCAGACGGTGACCTCGCCCCACTCGTGCCGCTCACCGGCCGATGTCCGCTCGTAAATCCGCCCACCCCGGCCGCCTTCGAGGACGACGGCTGCCGGGTTCCCGCTCACCGTGTGCTCCGGCGGCCACCAGGTGCCGATCTTCGACGTCCAGACCGTGAAGGCATGCTGCGGCGGGCAGTCGACGTCGAAGCTGATGCGCAACGGAGCGGTCATGGCGAGGGCCGTGGTGCGGTGTTCTCGGCCAACAACCGGAACCGGGCGGCCGCTTCGCCCCACACCCCCTCGAGATAATCCTGGACGGCCCGCACGCCCCCGTCCTGCAGCTGGTAGATCCGGCGGTTCCCGTCAGGCCGCTCAGCCACCATCCCCGCGTCCTTCAGGAGGCGCAGGTGGCGCGAGACCGCCGGGCGGCTGACGGGGAGGGCGGCCGCGATCTCGTGGACCGGCTTGTCGCCTTCGCTGAGGAGGCGCAGGATCTCCCGGCGGGTCGGATCGCCCAGAGCGTCGAACGGGTCCCCCATGACCTCCGTGTTCGGCACGGGTCAGCGACGCGGGCCGATCGGCCCGGCCGCCACGAGCGATGGCATTACTGGTAACACTTTCGTTACCGTAACAGAATGGTTACCAACGGGCAAGGCCCGTCGGGGCCGCGACGGCGGTGACCGCCGTCGGGTGCTCTCAGGCCGCGACGAGCGTCCGGGAGGCGATCGTCTGGTGCACCTTCGCGGCCACCGATGGGGCGGCCTCCAAAATCCGGCGGAACTCGATCGCCGAGCCGGCGTAGATCTCGGCATCGGTCACCGCCGTCACGGTGGCGTTGCGCCGGCCGGAGCCGTGCGGCTGCAGCAGGGCCATCTCGCCCACCAGGTCGCCCCGGCCGATGGTGGCGATGCTCCGGCCACCCTGGGTCACCTCGGCCATGCCGTCGACCATGATCATGAACTCGTTGCCGATTCCGCCCTCACGCACGAGGACCCGCCCGGCCTTGACCTTCAGCCTGGTCAGCTGTTGGGCGATGACCGCCAGCTCGGACCGGCTGGCCCCGGAAAACAGGTCCAACTCCCGCAGATCGTCCTTGAGCAACCGCATGGTGATCCTTCCGTACTCACTCTTCCCACAGCCACAGTGACGCCACGGTGGACAATCTGTCAAGCAGCTTGGGAAGATTCCTACTATCTGTCCTACAGATTAGTGGGAGTCAGCCCTCGAACCAGCGGTAGCGGGTCCATCCGGCCATCGGCCGGGCGCCGAGGCGCTGGTAGAAGTCCATGGCGGGGACGTTCCACTCGAGCACCTCCCACTCCAGTCGGCCGTCGGTCTCCTGGCGCAGCCGGGTGAGGAGCTGGCTGGCGTGCCCCTGGCGGCGGTGCTCCGGCCGGACGTAGATGTCCTCGAGCCAGATCCCCGTCTTGCCCAGGAAGGTCGAGAACGTCCGGTACCACAGGGCGTGCCCGACGAGCCCCCCGCCGCCGTCGTCGACGACCCAGTCGTAGGCAAAGGCCTCGGGCCCGAAGAGCGTACGGGCGAGGTCGTCCTCGGTGATCGACAGCTGGTCCGAGAGATTCTCGAACTCGGCCAGCTCGCGGATCATCGCCACGAGTTCCGGGACGTCCGCCTCGGCCGCCGGACGGATCACCCCCCGCGGGCCCGATTCGCCGCGGAGATCACTGCGCCGAGCGAAGCGTCCAGGATGGATGAGTCGCGGCCCACACCCCACCAGGTCGACCCGTCGGCTCCGGCGCACTCCACGTACGCCACCGCCGATGCGCCCGAACCCTCGGTCAGCGCGTGCTCGGAGTAGTCCTTCACCTCCAGCACAATACCGAGATCGGCCTTCAGGGCGGCGACCAGCGCATCGATCGGCCCGTTGCCCTGGCCCGTCACCGTCCGGTGCTGGCCGTCGACCAGCAGCTGTGCCGTGACGCTGGTGTGGCCGCGTCCGGTCGAGACCTCGCTCGTGATCAGCCGCAGCCCCGCATCCTCGGGCAGGTAGATCTCCTCGAAGACGTCCCGCATCTTCCCCGAGGGGATGACCGTGCCGCTCGCCTCGGTGATCTCCTGCACGCGCTTGGAGAACTCGACCTGCAGCCGGCGCGGCAGGTCGAGCCCGTGGTCCGTGTCCATCAGGTAGGCCACGCCGCCCTTGCCCGACTGGCTGTTCACCTGAATGATCGCCTCGTAGGTGCGCCCGGTGTGCTTCGGATCTATGGGCAGGTAGGGCACCTCCCACTCGTCGTAGTCGTCCCCGACCGCCGCCATGCCCTTCTTGATGGCGTCCTGGTGCGAGCCCGAGAAGGCGGTGTACACCAGGTCGCCCGCGTAGGGGTGGCGCGGGTGGACCGGCAACCGGGTGGCGTACTCGGCCACGCGGCGCACCTTCTCAATGTCGCCGAAGTCCAGGGCGGGGTCGATGCCCTGCGAGAACAGGTTCATGGCCAGGGTCACGACGTCGACGTTGCCGGTGCGCTCGCCGTTGCCGAAGAGCGTGCCCTCCACCCGGTCGGCGCCGGCCAGCACGGCCAACTCGGCCGCCGCCACCGCGGTGCCGCGGTCGTTGTGCGGGTGCAGGCTGAGAACGATGGAGTCCCGGTCCTTGATGGTGCGGCCGAACCATTCGATCACGTCGGCGTACACGTTCGGGCTGTACATCTCGACGGTGGCCGGCAGGTTGAGGATCATCGGCGACTCGGGCGTCGGCTCGATGACGTCCATCACCGCCTCGCAGATCTCGACCGCGAACTCCGGCTCGGTCCCCGTGAAGCTCTCGGGCGAGTACTCGTAGCGGATGGCGGTCCCGCTCACCTGGGCCTCGTACTTCTTGCACAGCTCCGCCGCCTTGACTGCGATGTCGACGATGCCCGCCTTGTCGAGGCCGAACACGACGCGACGCTGCAGCTCGGACACCGAGTTGTAGAAGTGCACGACGGCACGGGGCGCGCCCGCCACCGACTCGAAGGTGCGGGCAATGAGCTCCTGCCGGCACTGCACCAACACCTGGATCTCGACGTCGGCCGGGATGAGGTTCTCGTCGATGATCAGGCGCTGGAAGTCGTAGTCCGTCTGGGATGCGGAGGGGAAGCCGACCTCGATCTCCTTGAAGCCCACGTCGACCAGCGTCTGGAACAGCGCCAGCTTGCGCTCGGGGTCCATGGGGTCGATCAGGGCCTGGTTCCCGTCGCGCAGGTCCACGCTGGCCCAGCGCGGGGCCCGGGTGAACTGGCGGTCGGGCCAGGTGCGGTCGTGCAGGACGAGCGGCACGTGCGAGCGGTACTTCCCAAAGGGCATCGGTGACGGGTCGCAGGGCAGGGCCAGGTGACCCCGCTCCATGTCGTCACCACTCCCTCTCTGTCCCTCAGCCATGGGCTTCATCCCTTCTCTTCTTCGGCCGGCACCGGCCCAACAAAAAACCTCCTGGCCTTTCGGCGCAGGAGGTTGCGAGCGAACGCGATGTGACGTTCGCCGTCAGGTAAGCAGCAGGTCGGATGCGGTGGCCTTCACTGTCATCATTCTAATTGTCCCATCGGGTGCGGCGGGCGTCAAGGCGTGTTGGCGGAACCGAAGCGCAGCAGGTTCCCGTCGCCGTCGGTGTGCGCCGCCTCCCACACGCCGAATCCGGGGTCGAACAGGTCGGAGGTCTCGCCCACCGCGGCCGCCCGCCACTCCGCGTGCAGCGCGTCGGCATCGTCCACCGCGAGATAGGCCGCGCCCGGTTCCGCCGCCGGTCCCGGCCCGGACACCAGCTTGAAGTGGATGCGGAGCCCGTCGCGGGCGACCGTGCCGTAGCCACCCCCATGCACGTGCACGGTGAAGCCGAGGGCCTCATAGTGCAGCTGCATGGCGCCCATGTCCGCAGTGGGGAAGATCGGGGCGATGCTCTGCAGGGAGGCCATGCCCGCTCACGCTACCGTGGTCGGGTGCGCCGGCTCCTCTCGACTCTGTTCCGCGCCGCCCTGGTCATCGGGGCGCTGGCGGTCGTGCGCGCCGTCCTGCTCGACCGGGCACCACGACGCGAACTCCACCGGGGCGAGCCCGTCATCGGCAGCCTCGACACGTGGCCGGCCGTGCCGCGCAAGCCGCAGTCCTGACTACAGCGTGACGCGGTGGATGTCGAGGATGCCCTCATCTCCCCGCAGCTGATCCATCACGTTGTCGGGCGTCGGGGTCGTCGTGGAGATGACCATCATCGCCGTGGAGGACTCGGGGCTCGGCCCGACGGCCATCGACGAGATGGAGACGCCCGCCGTCCCCAGTGCCGTCCCCACGATCCCGATCACGCCCGGACGGTCGTCGTTGCGCACCACGAGCATGTGGGTGGACGGCGGCACCTCCACCATGTGGTCGTCGACGATGACGATACGGGGCTCGGTGCGCAGGCCGGCGGTGATGAGCGTGCCGGCGACCGAGTGCGATCCCGAGCGCAGGGTGATGAGCGACTTGTAGTCGTGCGATGTCGCCGTGGAGGACTCGCGCACCTGCAGGCCGCGCTGCTCGGCCAGCTGCGGCGCGTTCACGTAGGACACCGGCACCTCGGTCGAGCCACCGAAGATGCCCTTGAGGACCGACAACGTGAGGATGCCCGTGCTCTCCCCCGCCAGCTCGCCCTGGTACTCCATGTCGATGGCGTCGGGCAGCCCGTCGTGCAGGCCGACGAAGAAGCGGCCCAGCTCCTCGGCCAGCCCCATGAAGCCCCGGACCGTCTCGGACACGTCGCGCGCCGCCACGTTCACCGCGTAGGGCACGAAGTCGCCGGCCAGCGCCAGCAGAACCTGCTCGGCGATGGTGACGCCGGCCTTGTCCTGCGCCTCCTCGGTCGACGCGCCCAGGTGGGGTGAGACGACCACCTGCGGCAGCTCGAAGAGCGGCGATTCGGTACAGGGCTCCTTGGCGAAGACGTCGAGGCCGGCACCGGCCACGATGCCGTCGCGGATGGCCTCGGCCAGCGCATCCTCGTCGACGATGCCACCGCGGGCGGTGTTGACGATGCGGATGCCCGGCTTGGCCTTGGCCAGGAGGTCGCGGCCGAACAGACCGATGGTCTCGGGCGTCTTGGGCGTGTGGATGGAGACGAAGTCGGCTTCTGCCACCAGTTCCTCGATGCTGACCAGGCGCACGCCCATGGCCCGCGCCCGCTCGTGGGACACGAAGGGGTCGTAGCCGATGAGCTCCATGCCGAAGGCGTGGGCGCGCTGCGCCACCAGCGAGCCGGCCCGGCCGAGGCCCACCACGCCGAGCACCTTGCCGTGCAGCTCGACGCCCTCCCACTTCGAACGCTCCCAGCGCCCGGCCACGAGGGCGCTGTGCGCCTGCGGGATGTTGCGCGCCTGGGCCAGCAGCAGCGCCATGGCCTGCTCGGCGACCGAGAGAATGTTCGACGTGGGGGCGTTGACCACCATGACACCGCGCGCGGTGGCCGCGTCGACGTCGACGTTGTCGAGCCCGACGCCGGCCCGCCCCACGACGGACAGCGTCGTCCCGGCGGCCAGCACGTCGCCGGTCACCTGCGTGGCGGAGCGGATGATCAGCGCCTGCGCGCCCACCACCGCACCGAGCAGTTGCTCGGGGCTCAGGCCCTCCTGCACGTCGACCTCGTGGCCCGCCTCGGCCAGCAGGTCGAGCCCGCTCTGCGCGATCTTCTCCGTTACCAGTACACGTGCCACCGCGGTGGTCTCCTCACTCCCCCGGTATGTGTCGGTCAGTCTTGCGCTTCACTGAAGAGCGTGGCCAACCGGCTCACACCCTCGACCAGATCCGCGTCGCCCAGCGCGTAGGACATACGGAAGTAGCCCGGCGCGCCGAACGCCTCTCCGGGCACGACCGCCACCTTGGCTTCGTTGATGCAGAGTTCAGCCAACTCCGCGCTGTTCGCCGGACGTTGTCCCCGGAGGCTCCGACCGAGCAGCCCCTTGACCGAGGGGAAGGCGTAGAACGCGCCCTCGGGCTCCACGCACACGACGCCGTCGATGTCGTTGAGCATCGTGGTCATCGTCTGGCGCCGGCGGTCGAAGGCCGCCCGCATCATGGCGACGTCGTCGAGATTGCCGGCGACGGCTGCGAGCGCGGCTCGCTGCGACACGTTGGACACGTTGGAGGTCTCGTGGCTCTGGATGTTGGTCGCCGCGGCAATGGCGTCGGTCGGGCCGATGAGCCATCCCACCCGCCAGCCGGTCATGGCATAGGTCTTGGCCACGCCGTTGGCCACCAGGCAGCGGTCGGCCAGCTCGGGGACCAGCACGGGCATGGAGTGGTGCTCGGCACCGCCGTAGACGAGATGCTCGTAGATCTCGTCGGTCAGCACCCAGATCCCCTTGCGCAGCGCCCAGCGACCGATGGCCTCCATCTCCTCGCGGGGATACACCGCCCCGGTGGGGTTGGACGGCGAGACGAAGAGCAATGCCTTGGTGTTGGGGGTCCAGGCCGCCTCGAGGTCCTCGACCGAGGAGCGGAAGCCGGTCGTCTCGTCGGACGACACCACGACCGGTGTCCCACCCGCCAGGGCGATGGACTCGGGGTACGTCGTCCAGTAGGGGGCGAGCACCAGCACCTCGTCGCCGGGGTCGCACAGCACGGCGAAGGCGTTGGCCACCGCCTGCTTCCCGCCGTTGGTGACGAGCACCTGGCCGGTGGTCACCTCGTAGGCCGAGTCGCGCCGCGTCTTGGCAGCGATCGCCTCCCGCAGCGCCGGGATCCCTGCCGTCGGCGTGTAACGGTGGTTGGCCGGGTCACGGCAGGCCGCGACGGCCGCCTCCACGATGTGCGCGGGCGTGGGGAAGTCCGGCTCGCCCGCCCCGAAGCCGATCACGTGCTCCCCCGCCGCCTGCAACGCCTTGGCCTTCGCATCCACGGCGAGGGTGGCCGACGGCGCCACAGCGGCGGCCCGGCGAGAGATCCGGCGGAGCTCGGTCGTCGAAGGGGTGGTCGTCACGATGCAATGATCTCATACGTGCCAGACGTCCCCGACATCATCATTCCCCCCGAATTGCTGCCCTCCGACGGCCGTTTCGGGTCCGGGCCCTCGAAGGTCCGGCCCGCCCAGATCGACGCGCTCGCCGACGTGGCCACCACCTACATGGGCACCAGCCACCGCCAGAAAACGGTGAAGGCACAGGTGGGCCGGGTGCGCGCCGGGATGCGCCAGCTCTTCTCCCTCCCCGACGGTTACGAGGTCGTGCTCGGCAACGGGGGGACGACCTGCTTCTGGGACGCGGCCACCTTCGGCCTGATTGAGGAGCAGAGCCAGCATCTCAGCTTCGGCGAATTCTCCTCGAAGTTCGCCGCCTGCGCCAAGGCGGCGCCGCACCTCAAGGACCCACAGGTCATTGAGTCGGAGGTCGGCACCCACCCCAAGCCGGCGGCCGACCCCTCGGTCGATCTCTACGCGCTGACCCACAACGAGACCTCCACCGGGGTGTCGATGCCCATCCGGCGGCCCCAGGGCGCAGCCGCCCCTGCCGATGGTGGCGGACTGGTGGCGGTGGACGGCACCTCCGGTGGCGGTGGCCTGCGGGTCGATCCCGCCGAGTTCGACGCCTACTACCTCGCCCCGCAGAAGTGCTTCGCCGGCGACGGCGGCCTCTGGATCGCCCTCCTGTCGCCCGCAGCGCTCCAGCGGGTGGAGCGCATCGCCGCCTCGGGCCGGTGGATCCCCACCTTCTTGGACCTCAAGACGGCGGTCGACAACTCGGTGCTGGACCAGACGTACAACACGCCGGCGTTGGCCACCATCTTCATGCTGGCCGAGCAGCTCGACTGGATGAACGACAACGGCGGCCTGGAGTGGACCGCTTCGCGCTGCGACCGCTCCGCCGAGATCCTCTACACATGGGCGGAGCAGTCCGGCTTCGCCCGGCCGTTCGTCGAGAACCCGGCCGATCGCAGCCACGTCGTCGGCACCATCGACTTCGTCGATGCGGTGGATGCCGCGGCAGTGGCGGCCGTGCTGCGGGCCAACGGTATCGTCGACACCGAGCCCTATCGCAAGCTCGGGCGCAACCAGCTGCGGATCGCGATGTTCCCGGCGATCGAACCCGACGACGTCGCCTCGCTGTGCGGCTGCATCACGCACGTGGTGGGGGCCCTCGCGAGCTGAAGCCCTGGGGGGCAGCCGCGACCGGGGACGCCTGATCGCCTCAGCCGATGGCGTAGCCGACCGAGGCGATCAGCCGCTCGCTCTCGTCCCACAAGCGTGTCGCCGCCTCGTCGTCGCGGGCCCGGCGGCTCATGTGTCCCGGCTTGGAGCGGACCCAGTACTGCCCCGTCTTCCGGGCGACGTCGGGGGACGTGGCCAGGTAGAGCGAGGTCTTGGCGCCTCGCTTGGGGCTTATCTCGAAGGGACGGGCCAGCCGGATGCCGAAGCCCATGAACCCGTGCAGGTCGCCGTCCATGCCGAAGCTGCTGCGGACCGGACCGGGATGGGCGGCGTTGACGGTGAGGGCGTCGCCATCGCCATCGCCGTCGCCGTCGAGCCGCCTGGCCAGTTGGCGGGTGAACAGGACGTTGGCGAGCTTCGAGCGGCAGTAGGCCTCCATCGCCTCGTAGTGCTTCTCGCTCTGGAGGTCCTCGAAGCGCATACCTCGGCGGGCCGCATGGTGCCCCACCGAAGTCAGGTTGATGATGCGGGACGGTGCGCCGGCGCGTAGCCGCGGCAGCAGCAGGTTCGTCAGGTAGAAGGGGCCGAGATGGTTGACGCCGAACGTGTACTCGAACCCCTGCGCCGTCTCCTGGCGCGACGACCAGGTCCCGCCGGCGTTGTTGACGAGGACGTCGAGGCGGTCCCAGCGGGTGCGAACCTCCTCGGCGGCCTTGCGCACCGAGGCCAGGTCGGCCAGGTCGAGGGGCACGACATGGACGTCGTCGTTCCAGGTCCGCCGCGTGACCTCTCGGGCCGCCGCCTCCGCTTTCGCCTGGTTCCGGCAGGCGAGCACCGTCGTCGCCTCCCGGGCGGCCAGGCCGACGGCTGTCTCGAAACCGATGCCCACGTTGGACCCGGTGACGACTGCGACCTTGCCTTGCATGCTCATGGGGGTCGTCCAGTCTGGAGAGGGCGTTCGAGTGACTTTTTTAGCCTCGATCCGCCCGGCGGTCACAACCGACCGGCGGCTCCGTCTCGGTCCCGGCCGTCCGCGGAGCCGTGGACCTGCTCCCACTCCCGGGGCGGCCCGATGGCCGACGCCTCGGGCCCGAGGCGTTCCACGTAGCCGCGGTGGACGACCCGCCAGCGCTCGGGTGGCTCCCAGGGCGGGTCGACGCCGTCGCACGCGAGCACGAGGCGCTCCAGGCAGACGTGCCAGCCCGCGGCGTCGCGGGCCGCCTTCCCGTGTTCGGGGAACGTCACGCGCAGGCGTAGGACGCACCCCGCCCCATCCGGCTCGAGCTCGAAACGCAGGACGTCGTCGGCCCAGCGCAGCTCCATTAGTGACGGGGGGACGAAGGCGAGCATCTCGCCGTCGAAGGGCTCACCCTCGGATTGGCGGAACGAGAAGTGCAGTGCCGCCCCGGCCTGCCGCGTCCCTTCGATGGTGGTGGGGAACCACGCGGCCAGGTCCGCGTCCTCGGTGAGGGCCCGCCACACCCGCTGCTGCGGATGGGCCAGCCGGCGCTCGAAGCGCAGGATCGAGACTCCCCCGGCTCGCTCGAACGTGCCGAAGTCGTCGCTCGGGCTCATGCCCACGGCTCCCCGTCGCTGCCCTCCATGATCTGCAGATGGCGCTCGAGGGCATTGAGGTGGGCCGCCCACCCACGGCGGTACGGCACCAGCCAGTCGTCGACCTCACGGAGCGGCTCGGGCCTGACCCGGTAGATGCGCCGCTGGGCGTCGATCCGGGACTCGACCAGGCCGGCGTCGCGCAGGACCTTGAGGTGCTTGGAGACGGCCGGCTGGCTCAGCGACAGGAGGCCGACGAGGTCGCCCACCGGCCGCTCCGCCTCCACCAGCAGGTCGAGGATCCGGCGCCGGACCTCCTCCGCCAGCACTTCAAAAGTGACCGTCACACAGGTTATATTCCCCTGAAGGAATATAACCTGTCAAGGGTTGGTCAAGCGAGTGGGGCGCCGGCCCTGGCGGCGATCCGGCGCAGCGGCGGCAGGGTCGGCGGGGGCTGCTTGCGTGGCGGCAGCGTGGCCAGGAGCGAGGTCGTCGCCTTGGTCACCTGGCTCACGGCGCGCTCGAACGCCTCCTCGGTCTGCGGCGACGTCGACTGGACGCCGCTGACCTTGCGGACGTACTGGCGCGCCGCCGCCTCTATTTCCTGTGGGGTGGCTACGGGCTCGAGCCCGCGGAGCGTGGTGATGTTGCGGCACATGGCATCACCCTATGCCTCGGTCGAGACGGCGCCGCCGGCGGGACAACGCCCCGGCGTCACGACCACGGTGACGAGGTGGCCGACCCTGGCGTTCTGCACCTGGAGTTGGTCGCTCCCCCGGGCCGACGTCACCCGGGCTCCACTGGTGCGGGCGCAATAGCCATCCCGGTAGTGCAGCTCCGTTGGCACGAAGATCACCGTGGGCGCACGAATGTGGTGGTTCGGCACATAGGCCAGATGGAAGACACCCGTCGTCGGCGAGAAGTCGAACGAGATCGGCACGCCGGCCACGGCCTGGGGGTAGGTGCGGCTGAGGACCTGGGCCGTCGCGCGCAGATGCCCGTCGGCCATGACGAGCGACTCCGCCGAGCTCCCGGTCGGGTCGCCGTAGTACTTCCAGGCCCAGTAGGCCCACCCGACCTTCTCGTCGTCCAACGCCGCCGTGACGGAGGTGACGAGCGCGGGGTTGCTCGTGGCGCCGAACTCGGACACGAACCAGGCCGGCCCACCGGGCTGGCGCGCCGAGGCCATGGCCGGGCGGTCCGCGGCGCGCCGAATCAAGGAACCGGTGTCCTGCTGGGCGCACGCGGCCACGTTGGTCGGGTTGCCGGTGACCGGGCTGCGGGACCCGCAGTAGATGTGCACGTTGAAGACGAGGTTGGGGAAATTCATCGGGCCGATGAAGGTGGGAAAGCCACGGCTGGCGTAATTGTCGGGCTCGTCGAAGATCAGATGGGTGGGGTCGTTGGCCAGGATGGTCGGCACCACTCCCTCAGCGGGATCATGCGTCGGGCACCGGAGCGCCGGCGCTCCGTGCGAGGGGGACCCGACTCGGGCCGTGCCGGTGTAGAAGCACTCGAGCTGGTCGTCGAAGTGCGCGTCCCCGAAGCGGATGAGGGACGTGGAGAACGGCTCGTTGAACGGGTCGTACCCGAGGACCCAGGGGTTCCCTCGGAAAGCCCGTGCCACGTCACCCCACACGCGGTCGTACTGGCCCTGCAGGTCGCCCCTGACGTCGTTGTCCCAGAAGTGGTGAAAGGCGATGCCGGCGGCCTTGGTGGCGTATTCGAGAGACCAGCGGCCGGGCGGGTCCACGCTCGGCACGCCGTTCGTGCAGACGGCCCAGTTCGGTGCACCCTCTCCGTCGAACACCTCGTTGTACACGTCCTGGTGCATGTCGAGGATCGTGTAGATGTGGAACCGGCCGAGCAGGTTCACCGTGGTGCGCAACCGCTGCACATAGCTGTCCAAGACGGCCTGATTGAACTGGTCCGGATTCGTCGGGGTCCCGCGGCTGCAGATGGCCGGATCGTTGGCCGGGGCGGTCCCCGGCTCCAGGCCGCGCCAGGTCATGCCCAGACGCACCACGTTGAAGCCGAGCCGCGACATCAGCGAGGCGTCGGCGGCGCTGAAGTTCCACGGCTTCCCCGGGTCCGGGTACAGCTCGTAGGGCGCGTGCTTGTAGACCGCATCGACGCCGTGGAAGAAGACCACGCGGCCGTCGCGGTCGTAGAGGGAGGGCCCGCCCGGGGCCCTGATCCGGCCCGACACCGCTGCAGCGCCGGGGGTGACGATCGGCGAGCGCAGCGTCGGCATGCCCGAGACGGAGGTCGCCGAGGCCGTGCCTGGCGCCGCCACGGCGGCGCCCACCAGGGCGAGCAGCCCCATGACGAGGGCAAATGACCGTACGGACCGGCGGGGCACGGCGACAGTCTGTCCGGCGTGACCGGCCGGTTGGCCGCGCCCGCCCGGCTCTCGCCAGGCGGCGAGACGTCGGGCCGCAACGTGTGCTGTCCCGGCGCCATGAGAACGCTGGACAGCACTCATGACGGGGGCGATGATCGCTCCCTCCCCATGGAAGGAACACGGCATGCCCCAGTACGTCATCCTCGCCGACCATTCGCCCGACATCTGCCCCTCCTCGAATGCCCGCAGCCGGGCCCGCGCCATTCAGGGGCTGGGCCAGGCGCTGCCCACGCTCTCGGCCGAGGCGGGCATCACGTTCCTGACCGGACCGCTCCATCTCGATCCCGGCCATCGCACCGTCTCGGTGGTCGACGCGCCGAACGTCGAGGCGGTGACCCAGCTCGTCTATGCCACCGGCCTGTCGCAGTGGAACACCGTCGAGGTCTGCCCCACCACGCCCGTCGCCGACATGATGGACAACCTCGAGCAGTTCCCGATCGTCTTCGAGTAGTCAGGCGACGTGCTCGAGCGCGCGCCCGATCTCGACGTTGCCCGAGACGCTGCGGACGCTCAGGGCGACCCGGGTCTCCGGACGCCGCCCCGGCGCCGGCGCCTCATTCAGCGGGATGTCCGAGTGCACGCTGCCCGAGACGGTCTCCACGTCGACATGGAGGTCGACGTCCCTGGCCACCCCGACCGCCACGTCCCCCGAAACGGAGCGGACGTGCAGAGTGCCCTCACCCAGGGCGAGGACGCGCACGCTCCCCGACACGTTCACCACCCGGGCCCCGCGGGCGAGCTCACCCAGGCGCACGCTGCCCGACGTCGCCTTGACCTCGACCCGGCTGCCGGCCGCACCCAGCTCGAGGTCTCCCGACGCGGTGGAGAACTCGGCGGCGCCCGCCACGCTCGAGCAACGCACGTCCCCCGACGCCGTCTGGGCCCGGATGTCGCCTCCCACCCTGCCCATGGTGATGGTGCCGCTCGCCGTCTTGGCCGTCACGTCGGCGGCCACATCGTCGGTGGAGATGTCGCCGCTCCCCGTCTTGACGTCCGCCTCGCCGACGGGCCCGTCGATCTCGATGTCGGCCGATGCGGTCACCACGGTGACCTGGACGCCTTCGGGCACCTCGACCCGCACCGTCACCGCGTTGCGGCGCGGGAAGCGCATGCCGTGCAGATGCGGGACCTTGACCGCCACCACGTGGCCGTCCCCCCACGGCCGGCACCCGACGGTGGCCCGCTCGACGAGCTCGTCCCCTCCCGGCGTGTCGGCCTCGAGCGAGACGACGGTGGTGCTCGTGGGGCGGGCGGTGACCACGACCAGGCCCACCTGGTTGTCCACGTAGAGGCGCACGCCTCCCGGGGTCTCGAACGTCCTCTCCATGTCCGGTGCTCCCTTCATGTCGTTCCGTACCCGTGCAGGCGGTTCCCGGTGCGGCCACGTCGGCTCGCCGTACGGCGCTCGAGCGTGCGCACGACGAATGTGTTCACCGAGACCCCGTCGGCCGCTGCGCCCCGCTCGAGGCGAGACTTGAGGCCCTCGCCCAGTCGCAGGGTGATGCGCGCCGAGAGGTCGTCACCGTCTCCCGGCGCCGACACGGGCGAGGGCTCGTCCTCGACGTAGGTCATATCGACGTCGTCGCCGGCCACCCGGATGTCGACGCGCCCGTCCGGGAGCGACGCCGTCAGCTCGGCGGCGGCGTCGGACAAGAGGTCCAGGACGCGCCCGGGCACCGACCGGCCCAGCACATCGGCGATCCGCTCGGCCACCTCGGCCACCGTGTCGTCCCCGAGCTCGCCGACGGCGACCACGTCGGAACGCAGCCCGTCGACCACCAGTGACATCTTCATGATGTCACTATGACATCACTTTGATGTCAGATCAAGGCCTTCCCCCGGTGATCAGCCGCCCGAGGCGTCCTGCACCTTGGTCTTGCCGGCCGAGATGAACGGCATCATCGCCCGCAGCTCCTGCCCGACCGTCTCGATCTGGTGGGCCTGGCCCTCCTTGCGCAGGGCCTCGAAGCGGGGGCGCCCGGCCCGGTTCTCGGCGATCCACTCCTCGGCGAAGGCGCCGCTGCGGATCTCCTCGAGGATCTTCTGCATCTCGGCCCGGACGGCCTCGTTGATGACCCGCGGGCCCCGGGTCAGGTCCCCGTACTCGGCCGTGTCCGAGATCGAGTAGCGCATGCCGGCGATGCCCTGCTCGTACATCAGGTCCACGATGAGCTTCAGCTCGTGCAGGCACTCGAAGTAGGCCGACTCGGGCTGGTAGCCCGCCCCCACCAGCGTCTCGAAGCCGGCGGTGACGAGGGCGGTCAGGCCGCCGCACAGCACCACCTGCTCTCCGAAGAGGTCGGTCTCGGTCTCCTCGTCGAACGTGGTGTCCAAGACCCCGGCCCGCGTGGCGCCGATGGCGTGCGCGTAGGACAGCGCCAGCTCCCGCGCCTTCCCGGTGGCGTCCTGGTGCACGGCGATCAGCGTCGGGACCCCTCCGCCTTCGGTGTAGGTGCGGCGGACGAGGTGGCCCGGCCCCTTGGGCGCCACCATGGTGACGTCGACACCCGGAGGCGGCACGATCTGCCCGAAGCGGATGTTGAAACCGTGGGCGAACATCAGGCAGTCGCCGTCGTTGAGGTGCGGGGCCACGAACTCGTCATAGGCCGCCTTCTGCTCGGTGTCGGGGAGCAGGATCATGATCACGTCGGCCTCGTCGGCGGCCTCGGCCAACGACGTCACCCGCAGCCCGGCCTCCTCGGCCTTGTGCCTGCTCGAGCTGCCGTCGCGCAACGCCACGCGCACGTCCACCCCGGACTCGCGCAGGTTCTGCGCGTGGGCGTGCCCCTGCGAGCCGTAGCCCAGGATCGCCACCTTGCGGCCGGCGATCAGCGTGGGGTCGGCATCGGATTCGTAGTACATCGTGGCCATGTCGTCAGCTCTTTTCTTTCTCTCTATCGGCGATCCAGCTTAGGCAGGGCGACCCGGCCCGTCCGTTGGAGCTCCTCGACGGTGTAGTGCTCCAGCAGCCCCTCGAAGTCGTCGATCTTCTCGGGCCGGCCGGCCAGCATGACGGTGATGCGGTCGGCGCCCACGCTGACCACCTCGCCGCCGAAGACCCCCACCAGCTGGATCACCTGCGAGCGCTCCGTCGGCCCCACCGCCACCGTGACCAGCATCAGCTCCCGCTCGACCGCCTCGGCCGGCGACAGCTCGTCAATTGACACGACGTTGACCAGCTTGTCGAGCTGCATGATCACCTGCTCCAGGGGGGCGGACTCCACGTCGACCACGATCGTGATGCGGCTGAAGTACTCGTCCTCGTCCGTCGGGGCGACGGCCAACGAGTAGATGTTGAAGCCGCGGCGGCTGAAGAGCCCGGCCACCCGGGCCAGGACGCCGGCCTTGTTCTCGACCAGCACGGACAGGATGTGGTGGCGGGGCGCCGCACGGCCGCCAGAGACCGCGTGCAGCGGGGTCGGCGTCATCGGGCGGCCAGCTGGTCGGGGTGCACGACGATGTCGTCGTTGGAGGAGCCGGCGGCCACCATCGGGTACACCTTCTCGAAGGCGTCGGTGCGGAAGTCGACCACGACGGGCCGGTCGTCGACGGAGTTGGCCTTCTCAATGGCGGGCCCCACGTCCTCGGGCGTCTCGGCCCGGATCCCCACGCACCCCATGGCCTCGGCCCACTTCACGTAGTCGGGCAGGTCGGGCGAGAGGTAGACCTCGGAGTAGCGCTCCTCGTAGAACATCTCCTGCCACTGGCGGACCATGCCCAGGTAGGCGTTGTTCAAGATGGCGATCTTCACCGGGATCTGCTCGGAGCTGGCGGTGACGAGCTCCTGCGCCGTCATCTGGAAGCAACCGTCGCCGTCGATGGCCCACACGGTGCGGTCCGGACGGCCCACCTTGGCCCCGATGGCAGCGGGCACGGCGAAGCCCATGGTGCCGGCGCCGCCCGAGTTCACCCAGGTGTAGGGGTAGCTCGAACTTCCAGTACTGCGAGGCCCACATCTGGTGCTGACCCACGCCGGCGACGACCACGGTGTCGACCGGCGCCGCGTCACGGAGCTGCTCGACCACGTTCTGCGGCTTGATGGCGCCGCCCTCGACGTCCTCGTAGTAGAGGGGGAACCGTTCCCGCCACTCGTTGATCTGCCTCCACCACGGCGCGAGGTCCCGCACCGGAGGCAGGTCGCCCCGGGCGTCCATGGCGAGGAGCATCTCTTCTATGACCTGGCGGCAGTCGCCGGCGATCCCGACGTCGGGGATGCGCACCTTGCCCAACTCGGCGGGATCGATGTCGACGTGGATGATCTTGGCCTCGGGGGCGAAGGCGCTGATCTTGCCGGTGACGCGGTCGTCGAATCGTGCGCCGAGGCTGACCAGGAGATCGCTCCGCTGCATGGCGGTGACCGCGGTGTAGTGCCCGTGCATGCCGGGCATGCCGAGCGCCTGGGGGTGCGAGTCGGGGAAGGCGCCCCGGGCCATCAAGGTCGTGACCACCGGGATCCCGGTGCGCTCGGCCAGCGCGCGCAACGCCTCGGCGGCCCGGGCCTTCAAGACCCCCCCACCCACGTAGAGCACGGGACGGTGCGCCTGGGCGATCAGCTCGGTCGCCTGGCCGATGAGCACGGGGTCGCCGAACGTCACCGGGTGGTAGCCCGGCAGGTCGAGCTCGTCGACAGACGACGGCCAGTACCACTCCATGGTGGCGTTCGAGATGTCCTTGGGCAGGTCGATCAGAACCGGTCCCGGCCGCCCGGTGGTGGCGACGTGGAAGGCGGCGGCGACCACCCTCGGGATGTCATCGACGTCCTTGATCAGCCAGTTGTGCTTGGTGATGCCCATGGTGACGCCGGTGATGTCGCACTCCTGGAAGGCGTCGGTGCCGATGGAGCCCGTCGCCACCTGGCCGGAGACGACGATCAGCGGGGTCGAGTCCATGTAGGCGTTGGCGAGCGGCGTCACGATGTTGGTGGCGCCGGGACCGCTGGTCACCATGGCGACGCCGGGCCGCCCCGTGGCCATGGCGTAGCCCTCGGCCATGTGGCCGGCGCCCTGCTCGTGGCGGACCAGGATGTGGCGGATGGAGGAGTCGATGATCGGGTCGTAGACGGGCAGGATGGCGCCGCCGGGCAGGCCGAACATGACGTCGACCCCCTGCATCTCGAGGCTCTTGATGAGGGCCTGGGCCCCTGTCATCTTCATGTGCTTCCCCTGTTCTGCTCTGCTGCGATTCTGGGCCGGAAATTGAAAAGACCCCCCGGGATGGGAGGTCGTGAGGCGCGTTGCGGTGTGGGCGCGCCCCTACGTGACGAGTACCAGAATCTCGGGTCGGTGGCTGCGGGCGTGCATGAGCTGCACATTGTGCCACGTGCGAGGTCATACGACAACCCCTTGGGGGGGCCGCCCCGCCGGGGCCGCCGGACCTATGCCTGGGTGATCGTGGCCATGCCGCCCGCCGAGGAGGGCGGGCAGCGCCGTGGCACGCATGCCGCGCCAGGACCCGGTCCGTGACGGGGACGGCGTCCGGGTGGATGCCGCCGTTGCCCTGGACGGCCTGGCGCCAGGCGGCGGCGCGGCGCTCGAAGACGCCGCTCTCGTCGAGTTGCGCGCAGTCGAGGCGGTCGCGTGTTGAGGTCGACCACGATCGTGTCCCCGTCCTCGACGAGCGCGATCGGCCCCCCGAGGAGAGCCTCGGGCGCCACGTGGCCGATGACCAGACCGACCGAGCCCCCCGAGAACCGCGCGTCGGTCATCAGCGCGATCGTGATGTGCCGCTGGCGGCACAGGGCCGTGATCCTCGAGGTGGGGTCGAGCAGCTCGGGCATGCCCGGTGCGCCCCGGGGCCCCTCGTAGCGGATCACCACGATGTCGTTGTCCCCGAACGTCTCCGGGTGCCGGTCGAGCGCCTCGATGAGGGCGCGCTCGCCGTTGAACACGCGGGCACGGCCGGTGAAGACGCCGTCTCTGACGCCACCCTCGATCCCGGCGATCTTGAGGATCGCACCACCCTCGGGAGCAAGGTTGCCGCGGAGCAGGCGAAGCCCTCCGGTGTCCTTGAAGGGCTTGTCGACCGGATAGATCACGTCCTGGTCCGGCACCGGCGGGGCCAGGCGTCGGACCTGTTCGGCCAGGGTCTCGCCCGTGCAGGTGATCGCCGCACCGTCGAGGAAGCCGGACTCGAGGAGCTCGCGGACGATGACCTGCAGTCCACCCTTGTCGTCCACGTCCACCATGGAGTACTCACCGAACGGGTCGCATGTTGACCAGCACCGGTAGTCGCCGCGCCAGCCGGTTGAAGTCGTCCTGGCTGAGGACGTCGCTCCCACAGGTCGATGCCCGCGGCGCGGGCGATCTCGACGCTGTGCAGCAAGCACATTGGTGGAGCCGCCCATGGCGATGGTGACCGTCATGGCGTTGCGGAGTGACGCCGGGGTCACGATGTCGCGCGGCCGGATGCCCCGGCTCGTCATGGCGAGCAGGCAGTCGATCGTCTGATCGGGGAACTCGCTTGAGCCGGCGCCGATCGTCCGATGGCGGGGCCACCATGTGCAACGGTTCGAGCCCGAGAACAGAGATGAAGGTCTGCATGGTGTTGTAGGTGAACATGCCCCCGCAGCTGCCCTGGCCGGGACAGGCGTTGAGGGCGAACCGGGCGCGGACCTCGGCGTCCTGGTCGACCACCTGGAAGGCCGACACGAGATCGATCCGGCCACCCGTCTCCGGATCGATCCCGGGCCTGATGGGGCCGTCGGAGAGGATGACGGCGGGCGTGTTGTTCTCGAGCACGGCGGCGACGGTCCCGACCGGGGGCTTGTCGCACGCCACGACGGCGACCAGCCCGGCGACGCCGTTCGCCGCCAGGTGGACGTCCGCCACGTCGTGGACGAGCTCGCGACCGACCAGGGAGAAGCGCATCTGCGGCGTGCCGTTGAGCTGGCCGTCCGAGACACCCAGGGTGAAGGCGGGCGGGATCAACCGGACGGGCAGGTCGTCCGCGGCGATGCGGCGGTGGAGGGCGGCCTGGACGGCCTGCACCTTCTGCGGGACGCCGAGATAGCACTGGCTGTCTCCGAGGTTGCCGATCACCGCCCAGACGGGGTCGTGGATCTTCGTGACGTCCTCGCCGAGGAAGGTCGCCGTGCCGACCCGCTGCACGTCGCGCCCGGGGTTGATGGACACGAACGTGGACGTGGCCACCGGCTCCGATTCTTCGTTCTGCACGGCTCCAAACTAGCGGGCAGGATCGCCCGGACCAGAGGGGACGCGACCGCGTGGCGGCAGACAGACCCTTGCCGCGCCGCTGCGCCGCGCCTGTCCGCTCAGACGGGTGCCGGCACCCGCGGCGGAATCAGCGCCGTGGGCGTGACCTCGACGCCGATCTGCGGGATGGAGCGGTCCATCCACGCCGGCATCCACCAGTTGACCGGGCCGAGGATCTCCATGATCGACGGGACCAGCATCATGCGCACGATCGTCGCGTCGACCAGGACGGCGGTGGCCAGCCCGAGCCCGAAGACCTTGAGGATGTGCAGCGGGTCCTTGATCACGAACGAGGCGAAGACGCAGAACATGATGGCCGCCGCGGCCGTGATGATCCGCCCCGTCACCGCGATGCCGTCCGCCACGGACAGCGAGTTGTCCTGGGTGCGCAGCCACTCCTCGCGGATGCGTGAGAGGAGGAACACCTCGTAGTCCATGGAGAGCCCGAAGAGCACGACGAACAGCGCGACGGGGATCCACGGGTCGATGGGGCCCGTCTCGCCGATGCCGATGATGCGCCCGGCCCAGCCCCACTGGAACACCGCCACCATGACGCCATAGGCGGCGCCCACGCTGAACAGGTTCATGATCACCGCCTTGAGCGGCAGCACCAGCGACCGGAAGACCACCATCAGCAGGATGAAGGACAGGATCAGGACGGCCCCGATCACGAGGAAGAGCCGGTGGCCGAGGAAGTTGGCGGCATCGATGCTGCCGGCCGTCTCCCCGCCGACCTGCGCGTTGACACTGGTCCCTCCGACGACGGGCGGGATCACGTCGTTGCGGAGGGTCTGCACCAGCGTCCCGGTCTGGGCCGACTGCGGCGACGTGGTCGGATAGACGATGATGACCGCGCCCGTGTCGTCACGGTTGAACTCGGGCGGCGTAACGAAGGCGATGCCGCCGTGGTGTGCGGCGATCGCCTGCTGCAGGTGGTCGACGGTGGCTCGGTCGGTCGGCCCGCGCATGTCGGCGGCGATGACGAGCGGTCCGTTGAACCCCGGGCCGAATCCCTGGGCCAGGAGGTCGTAGGCCTGCCGGGTCGTCAATGAGGTCGGGTCGTTGCCGGCATCGGTGAAGGCGAGCCGCATGCTGAACAACGGGAGCGCGAGTGCCACGAGCACGAGCACGGCCACGATGCCGGTGACCCAGGCCCGGCGCTGCACGAAGCGGCTCCAGCGGTACCAGAACCCGTTCTCGGGCGGCGGCCCGCCCGTCTGGAGGAGGCGGGGGACGTGCAGCTTGTCGATGGCGTTGCCGGCGAAGCCCAACATGGCGGGCAGCAGCGTGAGGGCGGCGATGAGCACCATCAGGACGGCGGCGATGCACGCCGTCGCCAAACCGATCATGTACGCCTGGCCGATGAGGTAGAGGCCGAACAGCGAGATCACCACGGTGCTGCCGGCGAAGAGGACGGAGCGCCCCGACGTCATAAGGGAGGTCACGACGGCGTTGCGGGGATCGCGGCCCTCGAAGATGCCCTGCCGGTAGCGGGTGACGATGAAGAGCGCGTAGTCGATCCCGACGCCGATGCCGATCATGGCGGCCATCTCCGGGGAGAAGTTGGGCACGGTCAGGACGTGGGTGAGGAGCTCCAGCAGGGCGATGCCGATCCCGAGCCCGGCGAGCGCGGTGATCACGGGGAGGCCCATGGCCACCACGGATCCGAAGGCCAGCAGCATGATGAGGATGGCGGCAGTGATGCCGATGCCCTCGCTCGGGCCCGGGCGCGGCCGTGGCGGCGGCGGAGATCGGGCTCCCGCCGAGCTCGACCTGGAAGCCCTGGTGGGCGGCGGCCTGGGCCGTCGTGATGACCGTCTTCACGGCCGCCGTGGGGATGTCGGCGGTGTCGGTGGTGAACTGGATCTCGGCGAAAGCGATGTTGCCCCTGCTCGGCTGGGCGATCTGGTGGGCACCGGCGGCCGAGAACGGGCTGGTCACGCTCTGGACGTAGGGCAGGGGCTCGAGACTCGCCACCACCCTGTTGATGGCCGCCTCGTTGGCGGGGCTGGTGATCGGCGCGCGTCGTGTGGAAGACGACGTCGGCGGTGTCGCCCGCTTTGGAGGGGAACTTGGCCTGCAAGATGTCGGTCGCCTGCTGCGATGGGGTGTTGCCCGCCGTGAACTTGTTCTCGAAGTGCGTGCCCACCATCTGGGCGACGACCGTGATGCCGATGATGGCCAGGATCCACAGCACCAGTACCGTCCGCCGGCGGTCGTAGCAGGCGCCGGCAAACCTTCCGAGTGCCGTCACCTGGGGCTCCTCGGCCATGTGGTCCACCATCAGGGTTGATTCGCCATAAGATTCACCATTGATGAGTTGTAGCACAGAATTCTCCGCTGGTGAATCCCCCCATCGGAGGAAATTCGGGGTGGGTCATCTATGAGTGCGGCCGCGGCCGCCGGCCGCCGGCCGGGCAACGCCGACACCAGGGGCGAGATCGTCGAGGCGGCCAAGCGCGTCTTCGCCGCCAAGGGCTACGACGGGGCGAGCCTGCGGGCCGTGGCCCGCGAGGCCCGGGTGGACCCCGCCCTCGTCCACCACTACTTCGACGGCAAGGCAAGCCTGTTCGTGGCGGCGATGGCCCTCCCCTTCGACCCGCGCACCGTCCAGAAGCAGGAGCACTCCGGCGTCTCGACGTCATCGACGACCCCCGGCACGATGGTCATCACGGGCTTTCTCACGATGTGGGACCGCGCGGAAGGAACGGGCTCCTCATTCGCCGCCTGTGTCGCGGGCATGGCGGCGTCGGCCAGCGTGGCCGACGCGATGCGCGAGTTCGTCGCTGAACGGGTCTGGGAGAACAGCCCGGTGAACGAGGGTGAGAGCGAAGCTGTGACCCACCAACGGCGTGCGCTCGTCTCCTCGCAGCTGATGGGACTGGCCTTCACCCGCTACATCCTCCGTGTGCCGCCGGTCTCCACAGCGACACCGGCGGATATCGCCCGCTGGGCCGGCCCCACCCTCGACCGCTACATGGTGGGTCCCATCGACTAATTCGAAATCCGCGGACTCCCCTCGCCCGGGCGGGACCGTTCTCGCTCCGATGGCCGAGATTCCCACTCTCGCAGCGCGACCACATCGCCGACGGCGGCCGCCTTGTCGAACGAGGAGATCGCCGGTCGCCTCGATGGGCTGTTCCGCCAGAAGGCGGCCGTCGAGGGGGCGATCGTCGTCCTGCTCGGCGAGGTCGGCCGGCGCCAGGCCTACCGAGACGAGGGGGCCACCTCGACCGAGCCCTGGGCCGTGGAGCGCTTCGGGGTCTCGATGCCGACCGCACGCGCGCTCACCCACCTCGGCGAGAAGGCCTGGGACCTCCCGCACCTGGTCGGCTCGCTCTGCGCCGGGCGACCTGTCCTTGGACAAGGTCCGCGCCCTGGCCGACGTGGCCACCCCCGAGACCGATCGCCCGCTGCGTGACCGGGCCACGGAGTGCTCGGTGCGCCAGTTGGCCGACCTCGCCCGCTCCGCGACTGCGCCGAGCGGATCCCCTGGCCGCGCGGCGGGTCGACCGTCGCTATTTGCGCTTCAACGAGCAGTGCCGCACCATGAGGGTCCAGCTGCCCCCCGAGTCCTTCGCCGAGACCCGGACCTGCCTCGAGGCCCGGGCCCGGGCCGGGTCCCATCGACGGCGAGACGCCGTGGGACCAGCGCCTCTGCGACGCTTTCGTCGACGCTGATCCGCTCCTCGGGCCGGACGGGCAACGCGGCGGCGCCCAGCCCCTACTTCGTCGTCGTCCACGTCCCCTTGGCCGCCCTGGTCGACGAGTCAGGCGAGACGACCGAGCTGGGCGGCGAACTCGAGCGCGACGGCCTGATCAGTGTCGAGACCGTGCGCCAGATCACCTGTGACGCCACCGTGGCCATCGGGGTCGACGACGACGTCGGGCACACCATGTACGAGGGCCGGGCCCGCCGAGAACCGAACCCGGCCCAGCGCCGCGAGGTCATGCGCCGGGACCGCCACTGCCGCTTCCCGGGCTGCACCAACGTCACCTTCACCAACATCCACCACGTCGTGCCCTGGAAGCCGGGCGGCCCGACCGACCTCGAAAACCTCGCGCTCGTGTGCCTGCATCACCATCACTTGGTGCACAGCGGGGGATGGACCATGTCCGGGAACGCCAACGAGGAGTTGCACTTCGTCGGCCCCACCACCACCGGGCCATGGCCACGCGCCCGTCGCCGCTGTGGACGACCGTCACGGCCGGTCCACGGTCGGGGTTGTCGGGCTAACTCCTCGCCGAGTTAACCGCGCCGGCGGCGCAGCTCCGCCGCCACTTCCTTGCCGTTCGCCTTCCCCGAAGTGGCCTTCATGACCGCCCCGATGAAGACCTGTATGACCTTGTCGTCACCGGCGACGAAGCGCGCCCACTCGTCGGGGTGGGCGGCGATCACCTCGTCGAGCACCGCGCACGAGGGTGTCGGACCCGAGCGCCTCGAAGCCCATTTCCTTGGCCAGCGCCGCCGGGTCTCCTCCCCGCGCTCGAGCAACGCGCTCAAGACCGCCTTGGACTGGGTCGCCGAGAGCTGTCCACCCGATTCCATGACGAGCACGGATGCCAACGTCTTCGGGTCCAGCTGCAGCCCCGCTTCGCTCTGTGCGGCGACCTCGTTGGCGGCACGTGCCAGGGCCAGCGCGACGGGCGCGCCGGCGTCAACGGCAGCCGTCACCAACTCGTCGAGGCCCAGGTCGACGACGGCGTGGATCTGGTCCGTCTCGGCGCCCGTCGGCGACCCACCGAGCGCGGAAGCCAGCACCGCCCGGCGGTCCGCCGGCATCGCGCCCAGGCCGGCCCGCACGTGCTCCTGCCACGCTTCGTCGGGGGCCAGGGACACCAGGTCGGGCTCGGGAAAGTAGCGGTAGTCATTGGCTTCTTCTTTGGAGCGCATCGAATCGGTGCGACCGGCCGACTCGTCCCAGTGCCGGGTCTCTTGGTCCACGGTGCCACCCGCCTCCAGGAGAGCGATCTGGCGCGCCGACTCGTACTCGATCGCCCGGCCGAGCGAACGAAGCGAATTCAGGTTCTTGATCTCGCAGCGGGTGCCGAAGACGGTGCTGCCGATCGGGCGCACCGAGACATTGGCGTCCACCCGCATCGACCCCTCTTCCATGCGCCCGTCGGACGCGCCCGTCGCCATGAGGATGCCGCGCAGCTCGCTGGCGTAGGCCTTTGCGTGGGCGACAGAACGGATATCGGGTTCGCTCACGATCTCGACCAGAGGAACCCCCGAGCGGTTGTAGTCGACCAATGCGTGCAGAGCCGCATTGATACGACCGCTCGCCCCCACGTGCGTGAGCTTCCCGGTGTCTTCCTCCATATGAGCCCGGGTGACGCCCACGCGGAACCCGTCGGGGAGCTCGAGCCATCCACCCACGTTCAACGGCAGGTCGTACTGACTGATCTGGTAGTCCTTGGCCTGGTCCGGATAGAAGTAGTTCTTGCGGGAGAACTCGGAGGGCCGGATCTCACAGTGCAGGGCTGCGCCGATCCGCATGGCGAGTTCCACCGCCTGCTCGTTCAGAACGGGGAGCGAACCCGGCAGACCCAGGCAAATGGGGCAGATGTTGACGTTGGGCTCGTCACCGAATGCGTTGCGGCACCCACAAAAAAGCTTCGTCGTGGTGGCCAGCTCGCAGTGCACTTCGAGCCCGACGACCAGCTCCCAGTCCGCGCTCACGACCCTGCCCCCGCTGGCGCGTGCACCTCGACCACCCGGGCCACGCGGAAGAGCAGGGCCTCCTGCAGCGCAGGCGCCAACACCTGCACACCCACGGGTAGGCCGTCGGCACCCGTGCCGAAGGGCACCGAGACCGCCGGGTGTCCGGAGAGGTTCGAGGGAATGGTGCAGACGTCGTTCATATACATCGCCATCGGATCGTCCACCTTGGCCCCGAGATCGAAGGCCGTCGTCGGTGCGGTGGCGCCGAGCAGGACGTCGAAGGACTCATAGGCCCGGTCGAACGCCTGCATCACGAGCGTGCGGACCCGCTGCGCCTGCGCGTAGTAGGCGTCGTAGTAGCCGGCGGACAGCGCATAGGTGCCCAGCATGATCCGCCGCTTGACCTCCGCACCGAAGCCCGCCGTGCGGGTCGCCGTGTTCATGGCCGCGGCGTCCTCGCCGTCGACGCGCAGCCCGTAACGGACACCGTCGTAGCGGGCGAGGTTGGACGACGCCTCCGCCGGCGCAATCAGGTAGTAGGCCGACAGCCCGTACCCGAACTCAGGCACCGACATCTCCTCCACCTTGGCGCCGGCGCCGGCGAGGGCGTCCGCCGCCTCCTGTACCCGGGCCACCACGTCGGGCGCGCAGCCGTCGACGAGATCGCGGCAGAGCCCGACCCTCACGCCCTCGGCTCCATGGTGCACCGTCACGAGCGTCGGCTCGGGCTGAGACGGTAACGACGTGCTGTCGAGCGGGTCGTGGCCCGCCAGGACGTCGAAGAGGAGCGCAGCGTCCTCCACGGTCGCGGCAAACGGACCGATCTGATCGAGGGAGCTGGCGAAGGCCACCAACCCGTACCGGGACACGCGACCGTAGGTGGGCTTCATCCCGACCACCCCGCACAGCGCGGCGGGCTGGCGGATGGACCCGCCCGTGTCCGAGCCGAGGGCGAGCGGCGTGAAGCCTGCGGCCACCGACGCCGCCGAACCACCGCTGCTGCCGCCGGGGACCTTGCCGGTGTGGTGCGGGTTGCGGGTCGGTCCGAAGGCCGAGTTCTCCGTCGAGCTGCCCATGGCGAACTCGTCCATGTTCGTCTTGCCCAGCGCGATCGCTCCCGCACGGCGGAGCGCCTCCACCACGGTCGCCTCGTAGGGCGGTCGCCAGCGCTCCAGAATCCTCGAGCCGCACGACGTGACCGTTCCCCGTGTGCAGAGGTTGTCCTTCAGGGCCACCGGCACCCCTGCCAGCGGCCCCGGATCATTTCCGGCGGCCACCGAGGCGTCCACGGCATCGGCACCGGCTCGCGCTTCGTCGCCCAGCACGCTGAGGAACGCGTTGAGCTCGCCGTCGCCTGACGCCACGGCCGCGAGCGCCTCGTCTACGACCTCGTGAGCCGACCGTTGGCCGGTACGGACGTCGGCGGCCAGGGACACCGCAGTGCTCACGACGCTTCTCCCCCGATGCGAGGCACACGGAAGCGGTGATCCTCCACCGCCGGCGCAGCGGCCAGCACCTCGTCGCGGTTCAGACTCGGGCGGGGCTCGTCGGCCCGCAGAACGTTGCGGAGTGCGATCGGGTGCGACGACGGTTCGAGGTGTGACAAGTCCAGCGACGACACATCGGCCGCGTGGTCGAGCACGGTCCGCAGCTGAGCCGTGAAGAGCTCGATCTCCTCGTCGCTCAGATCGAGCCGGGCCAGGCGGGCAACGTGCACGACGTCCTCCCGACTCAGGCCCCCTGGGGTCGTCTCTTGGGTCACGGGCGGGCCGGGAGCACGCCGGTGACGAACTCGACCGTTCGCGCCTCGATCTCGTCCTTGTCCCAGTCCAGCGTGGCGACGTGGAAGCTCCGCTCCAACAGCACCTGCTCCACCGGCCCTTTGGCCCGGGCCACCAGCTTCTCGCTCGAAACCGGGTCCACGACGTGATCCTGCACGCTGGTGAAGACGAGGACGGGGCAGCTCACAGATTCGAGCTCCGCCTCCACCGTCGCCACGGCGGCGAACAGGGAGAGCGTTGCCTGTAGTGGGAGGCCGGGATACGCGGCTTCGACTGCACCCTCCATTGCGATGTCCGAGCCGATGCCGGGTGCCACCTCGTCGCCGCCGTCGATCATGGCCCGAATGAAGGCCACCGTATCCGCATCGGGCGGGCTGAGCAGCGGGTTCACGACGGCGATCGCGGCAATCTCGGGATGATGCTCGGCCAACCAGACGCTCAACGTCCCGCCCATCGAAAGTCCGACGACCACGACGCCGTCGCTGCGGGCAGCCAACTCGGTGTAGGCCGCTTCGGCCGCGTCCGACCAGTCCTCCCAGCGGGTTACGAGCATGTCCTCTATCTGGGTGCCGTGCCCCGGCAGCAGCGGCATCTCAACGGTGAACCCGGCGTCGGCCAGCGCCAGGGCCAGTCCGCGCATCGACTGCGGGTTGCCGGTGAACCCGTGCAGGACCAACGCCCCGCGGGTGTCGCCGGTGGCGGAATACGGCTCGGCACCGGGGATTATGGAGGCAGTCACTGAGCAGCAGCCTACCGGTGAGACGAGTAGGGTTCCGGCGGCCAGATGGCTCCGGGGCGGGTCGACCGAGGTCCTACTCCGCCACCAAGACCAAGAAGACGAAGGAGCACTGCAATGCCGTCGTACCCGTTCCTCAGTGACGAATGGCTTGACGAAGCCCGGAAGATCCGCGCCGAGTACGAGGGCAAGACTGCTCCTGTCCCCCATGCGGTGCGCATGAACCTGGTGGTGACCGCCGTCCCGTTCTCCGACGAGGACATCCTCGCCCACCTCGACACGTCAGGGGGCGAGCTCGTGCTCGACACCGGTCACCTCGAGACGCAGGACCTCAAGGTCACCGTGGATTACGACACCGCCAAGGCAATCCTCATCGAGGGCAACCCACAGGCCGGCATGCAGGCCTTCATGGCGGGCAAGGTGCGCGTCGAGGGCGACATGGCCAAGCTGATGGCGCTGCAGGCGGCTCCGGCGGCGGCCGACCCCAGCGCCGCCGAGATGGCCACCCGGTTGCGCGACATCACCGAGTAGCCGGTCGAGCTCAGCCGGTGTCGGCGAGCAGCTGAGCGGCCCGCGCCTCGCGGGGCAGCGGCCGGATGAACAGCGCGCAGACCACCGCCAGCGCGGCCACGCCGGCGCCGACCCAGAACGGGACGCTGAAACTGTGGAGCAACGCCGTGCTCTGGTGCACGCTGCTCAGGCCAGAGCGCCGGGCGAGCGACTCCTGAATCGTCAGGACCGCCTGGATGCCGGCCACTTCCCCGACCTGGGCGGCGAGGAGTTGTGCGGCGCTCATGACTCCGTACTCGGAGGCCGCCAGCTCGTTGGACATCGTCGACGAGGTGGCCGGCATGGAGACGCCCATGCCGATGCCCGAGAGGGCGAGCGCCACGACGATGACCAGCAGCCCCGCCGACGGACTCAGTGTGGCGAACAGGATCATCGAGAGGAGCAGCGACCCCGTGCCGAACAGCGTCGCCGTCCGCTCCCCCGTCCGCACCGTCATATAGCCCGCAATCGGGGCGCTGATGGCGAACAGCAGCGGTCGGGCCACGGAGATGAAGCCGACCTGCGACACGCTGTAGCCGTAGACCTGCTCCATGAGGAGCGGGAACAAGAAGAAGCCGCCGAAATAGGCGAAGCTCGAGAACGCCTTCGTCCCCATGGGGAACATGAAGTTCCGGCGGCGCCAGTAGGTGGTGGGAATGAGGGGGGTGGCGAAGGTCAACTCTCTCCGGACGAACACGCCCGTCAGGACAACCGCGAGGACCCCCGACGTGATCACGCCGGGAGACGTCCAGCCCGCGATGGGGCCGATGCTCAGGACCAGCATGGCGGCTGTCACCGACCCGGCCAGGCTCCAGCTGCCCACCCAATCCATGCCCTCCCAGACACCCGAGCGCGCCCGTCGGCGGGAGCGCTCGCCAGCCGGCACACCGTCGGACGCCACGCTGCGACGTGCCCTCCGGGCCGACGGCAGCAGGAGGGCGACGACCGCTGAGGCGATCGCGAGCAGTGCCAGCTGCCCCCAGAACAGCGTCCGCCAACCGAAGAACTGGATCACCGGCGAGCCCAGCGTCACGCCGAGCACGGGTCCTCCGGCCCCCACGAGCGACCACCATCCGAGCGCCTTGACGCGGTCCTGACGAGAGAACAGTTCCAGGATGATCGCCATCGACGCCGTGCCGGTGGCCGCACCCTGCACTCCGTCGAGGGCACGCGGCGAACAACAGGATCCCGACATTGGGCGCGGTCGCCGTGAGGATCGCACTGACCATGGCCCCGAGCAGGCCGAATTGGTAGAGCCGGCGATGGCCGAAGAGATCCCCGGCCTTGCCGAAGAAGGGCGCGGCAACGCCGAAGGCCAGCAGCGGCCCCGTCGAGGCCCAGGCGAGGACGGAGAAGTTCGTGTTGAAGTCCGCCTTGACGGTGGGCAATGCGACGACGAAGACGGTGAAGGTGATGTTGAGCGAGAGCAGCCCGGCCAGCAGGGCGACCAGGGCCCACCACTGGTAGCGGGGGCTGCGGATCGCCCGTCCTGTGACGCGCCGGTGCAGCAGGGCGAACCAGTTCGTGTCGACGGATCCATCCGCCCCCAGCGTCCCCATTGCGCCGCCGCCGGGGTCGAATTCGGGGTCGAGCAGGGTGTCGCTCCGCTCGTCCCCCGGGCCCTCCACCTGGGACACCCTACGTGGCTGCTCCAGGGACTCCCTACGTCGCGAAGGCCCTCAGCCGACGCGTGACCAACGTGTGTTCGTCGTCAGCGCAGGCCGCGGAGGCGGAACCACCAGTTCGGATCGCGCCCGTGGGCGTGGAAGTGATTGGGGATCTGGCGCATCACCCGGTCGACCGACCATTCACCCTCACCGAAACGGGCATCGGCCACCCTGGTCAGCTGGGTCACCATGTGCTCGACGTCGCTGTCAGGCGGGGTCGGACCGTGCTGCTTCCACACCACCATGGGGACGCCGCACACCTCGCAGTCGGCCACCCAGCACACGTCGTCCTCGTGGTGCCACTCCGACAGGCGCGCCGCCTCGCAGAGGTCGCAGCCGGGGTCGAACGGGAGCGCCACGCGCCGCTAGCTGGTGAAGAGCTGGACCGATGAGCCGGTCGGCACCGTCGACCCGACCGAGGGCTGGGTGCCACTGACGTTCTTGCTCGGACTGCCCGAGACGCCTGAGGGGCTCAGCCCTTGTTGCTGCAGGGCCGCGGCGGCCTGCGTGACCGAGTCGCCGATGACGTTGGGAACCGTCGTCGTGGGAGGCCCGGTCGAGATGTTGACGGTCACCGCCGAGCCGTAGGGCGCCTGCGCGCCGCTGGCGGGAGACGTCGAGATCACCTGCCCCGAAGGCACGGTCGCGTTGGACTCGTTGTTCTGGGTCGCCTGCAGACCTACCGCCTGCAAGGCGGCCTGGGCCTGCGCGAACGTGTAGCTGGTCGGGATGCTCGGAACGGTGGCCGGCTCGTGGCCGAGTGAGGGGACGAGCGTGATGGTGGCGCCGTAGGGCGCCTTGGTCGGGTTCTGCGTCGCATTGATCGACCAGAGGACCAGCACCTGTGCGGGCACGTTGTTGTTATAGGTGCCGGGCGCGCAGACGGACTCGAAATGCGCCGATTGCAGGGCCGTCGTGGCCTGTGCGCAGGTCATGCCCGAGAGCGACGGCACGGTCACGTCGGGCTTCCCGGACGAGAGCACGACGGTGACCGTCGAGCCTTCCTTCTGCGACAGACCAGGTTTCGGGCTCTGTTCAACCACGTCGCCGGCGCCCACGGTGATCGACGTCACCGGCGCGCCCTCTTTCAAGTTCATATGGACCTTGTCCACCGCCGCCCGGGCCTGCGCCAGCGGCAGATTGACCAGAGCGGGCGTCGGGTGCGACGGCGTGAACACCTTGGTCTCGAACGCCGTCACCAGCCCGGCGGCGATGATCACCGCGGCGACGATCGCCCCCACGATCCACCAGGTGCGTCGGCTCTTCCGGGGCCGGAACGGCGCCGGAGGCCCCCCGGAGCTCGAGTTCCGACCACGGCCCAAGAGGCGGCCGCGGCCGCCATCGGGCTCGGCGTCGAAGATCTCGCCCGGCCCCGCCTTCGTCCCCACTGGTGCGCCCGCCAGCCCCGGAGCGACCGCCGTCGAGTCCGTTCCCACCGCGGTCCCCGCCGCGCCGCCCGCAGCCGTCACCGCCACGATCCCCGAGTCGGTCAGCTCCGACACCCCGGGCGCCCGGAACCCGTTGATGGGGGCGGAGTCCGCCAGCCGTGGCATCACCAGCGGCAACGCAGAGGCCGTCGGCAGCGCGGCGGCCAGCGCACCCAACCGGGCCGCCAACCCCGCCGCGTCCAGACGGGAGGCGACGTCGGGCGCGGCGGCACGGACCAGCACGTCATCGAGCGGGCCCAGAGCCTCGTGGTGCGGCAGTGGCTGGCCGATGCGTGCCGCCAGCGTGCCCATGGTCGTGTCGGTCACGAAGGGCACCGTCCCCGTCACGGCCTCGTACAAGACCAGCGCCAGCGAGTACACGTCCGCCCGCCCGTCGACCGGCTTCCCTTCGGCCGCCTCGGGCGAGATGTAACGAGCCGTCCCCACCATCGCTCCCGCCGGCTCGGTCCACGCCGCCTCCGCCAACGCACGGGCCACGCCGAAGTCGGCCACCCGCACCCGGCCCTCCTCGTCGAAGAGCAAGTTGGCCGGCTTTATATCGCGATGAACCAGTCCCCGTAGATGCGCATAGGCCAACCCCTGCGCCACCTCCGTCCCCAATTGGGCCGCCTGCGACAGAGAGAGCCGGATGTCGCGGTCCAGCAAGTCGCGTAACGATCCCCCGCCGAGATACTCCAACACCAGGTACGGCCCGTCCTGGTCCTCACCCCAGTCGAAGACACGCAACACGTGCGGGTGGTTCAGCGAGGCGACCGAGCGCGCCTCGGCCCGGAAGCGCTTCAGGAACGCCTCGTCGGTGGCCAACCCGGGTTGGAGAACCTTCACGGCGACGTGACGTTGCAACGACACGTCCTCCGCCAGGAAGACGTGGGCTGATGCGCCGGTGCCCAGTGCGGAGAGCAGCCGGTACCGCTTCCCTAGGACCCGGCCGATGGAGTCTGATATCAGGGGCATCGGGGCGAACTCAGGCTACCGACCGCGGACGCCCGTTCGGTGGACACCCCCCTACCTGCAACGGCCGCGCTCACTCGGGCAATTCGCCGCTTTCGAGCAGCGACTCGAACGACGCCCCGTCGAGCGTGGGGATGCCGAGCTCTTCGGCCTTCTTGAGCTTGCTGGCCCCGGGCGACTCGCCCACCACGAGCACGAACGTCTTCTTCGACACGCTCCCGGGCGACTTGCCGCCCCGCGCCAGGATCGCCTCCTCCGCCCCCTCCCGCGTGAAGTCAGGGACCGCGCCGGTGACCACCACCGTCTTGCCCTCGAGCGTCTGGGGGAGGGCCGCCGCCCCGGCTCCCCCAATCGAGGTTCCGGCGGCCCCCGGCTCCGTCATGGTCACCCCCGCCTGCCGCAGCCGCCCCAACACGGCCACGTTGGTGTCGGCCGACAGGAACTCGGCCAGGCTGGCCGCGATGATGCCGCCGACGCCGTCGACCGCCGCCAGCTCCTCCACGGTCGCCGCCTCGATCGCCTCCAGGGACCCGAACGCGCTGCGCCACCGCCCGAGCGCCCGTCGGACCGACGTGGCGGATCCCCAACGCGACCAGCAGCCGGCTCAGCGGCTGCGCCCGCGAGGCATCGATGCCCGCCACCAGGTTGGCCGCCGACAATGCGCCGAACCGCTCCAGGGTGACGAGCTGCTCGGTGGTGAGATCGTAGAGGTCGGCTGCATCGTGCAGGAGGCCCGCACCCACCAACTGCAGCACGCGCTCCTCGCCCAGACCCTCGATGTCCATCGCAGCACGCGGACGCGTAGTGCGAGATCCGCTGCACCCGCTGCGCCGGGCAGTCGATGTTGGTGCAGTAGGTGTCGCTCTCCCCCGGCAATCGCACCAGCGGCTGACCGCAGGACGGACACGACGTCGGGAACGTCCACTTCGGCTTGCGCCGCTTCGGCACCCCGGGCCCCTCGCGCACCGGTCCCACGACCTCGGGGATGACGTCGCCCGCCTTGCGCACGATGACGAGGTCACCCGGCCGGACGTCCTTGGCCGCCACCTGGTCCTCGTTGTGCAGGGTCGCCACGCCGACGGTGGAGCCGCCTACGAAGACGGGCTCCAGCCGGGCGAAGGGCGTCGCCCGGCCCGTGCGCCCGATGGAGACCATGATGTCGACGAGCCGGGTCGTGCGCTCCTCGGGCGGGAACTTGAAGGCGATGGCCCACCGGGGCGCCCGCGAGGTGGCGCCGAACACGTCGTGCAGCGCGAGCTCGTCCACCTTGGAGACCACGCCGTCGATCTCATAAGGCAGCTGGTGGCGCACCTCGGCCAGCTCATGGCAGCGCGCCACCACCGCCGTCATGCCCACGATCCGTCGGGCGTCGGGGCTCACCGGGAACCCGGCCCTGGCCAGCCTCGCCAGCGTGTCGGTCTGTGTGGCCGCCGGCCACCGGCTCCGCGCCGGCGTGCCCTCCACCACGCCGAGCGCATAGGCCCAGAAGTGCAGCGGCCGCTGCGCCGTCACGGCCGGGTCCTTCTGGCGCAGCGCACCGGCGGCGGAGTTACGCGGGTTGACGAAGAGCCGCTCCCCCAACTCGGCCTGCCGCTTGTTCATCGCCTCGAACTCGGCCACCGGCATGTAGATCTCGCCGCGCACCTCGAGCAGGTCGGGGTACGGTGCGCCCGCCTTGGCCACTTCCTTGGGGACATCCTTGACGGTGGCCACGTTCGCCGTCACGTCCTCGCCCGTCACGCCGTCCCCGCGCGTCGCCGCCTGCACCAGCTTCCCGCGCTCGTAGGTCAGTGACATGGCGACGCCGTCGACCTTGGGCTCGCAGGAGAAGGCGACCGCCTCCAGGTCGAGGTCGGGCGCCTGCCGCCGCAGCCGCTCGGCCCAGGCGCGCAGCTCTCCCTCGTCGAACGCGTTGTCCAGGCTCATCATCGGGACCCGGTGGCGGACCTCTCGGAACAGGCCCGAGGGCGCCGCGCCGACGGTGTGCGTCGGCGAGTCGGGCGTGGCCAGCGCGGGGTTGTCCGCCTCCAGCTGCCGCAGCTCCACGACGAGGAGGTCATATTCGGCGTCGGGGATCTCGGGCGCGTCGAGCGTGTGGTACAGCTCGTTGTGGTGCATGATCAGCGCCCGCAGCTCCTCGGCCCGGGCGGCCGCCTTCTTCGGGACGGCGCCCATACCGCCCACCTCGTCCCTACTGGCCACGGTCAGGCGGCGATGCCCGCGCCCACGACGGCGTCGGGGTCGCGCGCGTCGTAGAGCGCCACCGTCTGGCCGGGCGCCACGGGCCGTTGCGGGTCGTCGAAGCGGACCTCCATGCCGGTGTTGCCCCCCTCCGGCACCAGGATGCACGGCACGGGGCGCCCGTGCGCGCTGACCTGCGCCACCGCCCGGGTCCCGGGGGCGAGCGGCTGATCGACCCAGGTGAGCGATGGCCCGGCCAACACCACGGAAGACCGCAGCGCCTCGGCGGCGCTGCCCACGGTCACCCGGCGCGCCGCCACGTCGACGTGCGTCACGTAGCGCCGCTTGCCGTCGCTCCCATGGCCCATGCCGCGCCGCTGGCCCACCGTCACGAGCTCGACCGCCTCGACGGAACCGGCCAGGCGCCCCTCGCCATCGACGACCTCGGCGGCGTGCAGCTCCACCCGCCCGGACAAGAAACCTTCTCGGCCCTCGGCGCTGCCGATGAAGCACACGTCCTGGCTGTCGGGCTTGCCCGCGGTCCGCAGGCCGAGACGGCGGGCGTTGGCCCGCACCTCGTCCTTGGTCATGTCGCCCACCGGGAACAGCACACGGGACAGCGCCTCCTGCCCGAGCATCGACAGCACGTACGACTGGTCCTTGGCCGCGTCGGCGCCCCGGCGCAGCTGGAGTGCGGATGGTCCCAGTGGCGCAACGACGCGGGCGTGGTGGCCGGTGGCCAGGCGGTGGAAGCCGAGCCGGTCGGCCCGGTGCAGCAGGCGGTCGAACTTGATGGAGCGGTTGCACTCGATGCACGGATTCGGCGTCCGCCCCCGCGCATGCTCCCCCACATAGGGCGCCACGACCTTGCGGTCGAACTCCTCCGTCAGGTTGAAGACATGATGGGTGACGCCGAGCTGCTGGGCCACGCGGCGGGCGTCCTCGACGTCGGCCACCGAGCAGCAGCCGGAGTCCGAGGGTCCGCCCCACAGCTTGAGCGTGGCGCCGACGACCTCATGGCCCTGCTCCACCAGCAGCGCCGCGGCCACGGAGGAGTCGACGCCTCCCGACATGGCCACGAGCACCCGCATGGGACCAGTGTGCCACCGGGACTCAGCCCCCCCGGCGCAGTGACGCCACCACGCCGGGGACGACGGCGAGGGCGCGGTCGATGTCGGCATCCGTCGTGCCATACCCCAGGGTGAAGCGGAGGGCACCTGCCGCCAACTCGGGCGCCAGGCCCATGGCGGCGAGGACGTGGCTCGGCTGGAGCGCGCCGACTGGCGCAGGACGACCCGCCCGAGACGCAGACGCCCTGCTCTCCGAGGGCCACCAGGACCTCTTCCCGCTCGACGCCCGGCACGCACAGGTGGAGGTGACCCGGGAGCACATCGGCCCCGGCAGCCGCCGGTACGGTGCGGTACGCCCCGTCCACCGCGGCCAGCAGCCCGTCGCACAGCCGGTCGCGCAGGCCGGCGACCCGTGGCGCGGCGGCCGCACGCTCGGCCGACACCAGGCGCAGCGCCGTGGCCAGCCCGACCGCGCCCGTCACGTCCTGGGTGCCGCTCCGCCGCTCGCGTTCCTGCCCACCGCCGTACTGGCGGGGTTCCATCACGACCCGGCTGCTGATCGCCAGCACGCCCACCCCGACGGGACCGCCGACCTTGTGCGCGCTGAGCGACACCATGTCGGCGCCGGCGGTGATGTCGGCCAGGTCGAGATACGGCGCCGCCTGCACGGCGTCGGTGAACACGTAGGCCTTCGGGGCGCGGCGGTGCACCGCATCGATGAGGTCGGACAGCGGCTGGGTCACCCCGGTCTCGTTGTTGGCCGTCATGACGGCCACGCTCGTCACCCTCGACGACAGCGTGCGGGCCAGCGCGTCGGGATCCACGACGCCGTACTCGTCCACCGGCAGCTCGCGGATGTCGAGGCCGGCCTTGGCCGCCGCCCGGGCCGACTCCCGCACGGCCGGGTGCTCCACGGCCGAGCACAGGACCACGGCCTCGCCCCGCTCCTGCCGGGCCGCCTGGGCCGGCCCGAGCACGGCCAGATTGGCCGACTCGGTGCCGCCGGACGTGAAGACGATCTCGCCTGGATCCCGTCCGAGGAAAGCGGCCACCTCCTCGCGCGCCTCCTCGAGCAGGCGGCGCGCCCGCTGGGCGGCCGGATGGCTCCCCGTCGGGTTCCCGAGGCTGACGTCGCCGGCGCCCGCGTGGACCTCGGCCATGGCGGCGGCCACCTCGGGCCGGAGCGGGGTGGTGGCGGCGTGGTCCAGGTAGGTGATCGTGCTATCCTGTGCTCGCCTTGTTCACTGTGCCCGCCTTGCTCACCGTGCTCGCCGTGGCGCCGGGTCAGCCGATCACGCGACGTAGACGGTCTTGGCGTTGGTGAACTCCTTCAGCCCCAGCTCGGACAGCTCCCGCCCGTAGCCCGACCTCTTGATGCCGCCGAAGGGCAGCTCGGGCATGGAGGCCACCATGGCGTTGACGAAGACGGCACCGGCCTCGATCCCCTCGATGCACTGTCGGATCTCGGCCTGGTCGTTGCCCCACACGCTGGAGCCGAGCCCGAAGGTGGTGGCGTTGGCCGCTTTGATGGCCGCGTCCACGTCACGAACCCGGATCACCATGGCCACCGGCCCGAAGATCTCCTCCTGGGCCACGGCCATGTCGGTGGTGATGCCCGACAACACCGTCGGAGGGAACCACCACCCGTCGCCGTCGGGCAGCGTCGCTCCGGCGTGGACCGTGGCACCCTGGCGGCGGGCCTCCTCGACCTGGCCCACCAGCTCGTCCCGTTGCACCTCGGTCACGATCGGCCCGATGTTGGTCGCGGGGTCGAAGGGGTCCCCCACGACGAGCTCGTCCATGGCCTCGATGAAGCGGGACTCGAACTCGTCCGCCACCGCATCGGTGACGATGAACCGCTTGGCCGCGATGCACGACTGGCCGTTGTTCTGCACGCGGGCGGTCACGGCGGTGCGCACGGTGGCATCGAGGTCGGCCGAGGCCAGCACGATGAAGGGGTCGGAGCCGCCCAGCTCGAGCACGGTCTTCTTGAGGGCGTCGCCGGCGGCCGCGGCCACCGACATGCCCGCCGGCTCGCTCCCGGTGAGGGTCACGGCGGCGATGCGGGGGTCATGGATGAGCTCGGCGATGTCACGCGACGGCACGAACAGGTTGGTGAAGACCCCGTCGGGCAGCCCTGCCCGGCGGAAGAGGTCCTCGAGGGCGAGCGCGGTCTGCGGGACGTTGGACGCGTGCTTGAGCAGCCCGACGTTGCCCACCATCAGCGCCGGCGCGGCGAAGCGAATGACCTGCCAGAGCGGGAAGTTCCACGGCATGATGGCCAGCACCGCGCCGATCGGCTGGTAGTGCACGTAGGACGTTGACCCGGTCGTGGCGATGGGCTCGTCGGCGAGCAGCGCCTCGGCGTTGTCGGCGAACCAGCGCAGGCCGACGGCGCACTTCGACACCTCGGCCTTGGCGGCGGCGAACGTCTTGCCCATCTCGGTCGTGAGGATGCGCGCCAGGTCGGGCACCTCCCCCTCCAGGAGCTCGGCCGCGGTGACGAGGTGGCGGGACCGCTCGGCGTAGGTCGTCTTCTTGTACTCGGCGAAGGCAGCCACGGCGCGGTCGAGGATCGCCTCCACCTCCTCTGGGGTGTGGGCGGGGAACTCCTTCTCCGTCTTTCCGGTGGCCGGGTTGATGGTGGCGAAAGGCATGGAAGGAGTCTTACCCGCTGACGGCGAAGGTTCAGCCGGGCGGCCCAATTCCAAGATGCTCGGGTACGGCCCGTCGCATGAGCTTCCCGGTGGCCGTATGGGGGAGGTGCTCGGTGGCGAAGTACGTCTTGGGCCGCTTGTACGGGGCGAGCCGGGCCGTCGCGGCGGCCCGCAGGGCCCCCTCGGCCGACGATCGGTCAGAGACGTAGGCGGCACAGACCCGCTGGCCCCACTGCTCGTCGGGGAGGCCGAAGACGGCCACCTCGGCGACGCCGTCGACAGTGGCCAGGACGTTCTCGACCTCGGCGGGGTAGACGTTGACGCCGCCGCTGATGATGAGGTCGTGGCGCCGGCCGGTCAGGTAGAGGAAGTTGTCGGGATCGAGACGGCCGAGGTCGCCGACGGTGCAGGACGACCCTCGCCAGGCGGCGGCCGTGGCGGCGGGGTCGTCCCAATAACTGAAGCGGGCGAAGGGCGGCATGTCGCACCAGATGGTGCCGCCGGCGTCGTCAGGGACGGAGTCGTCTATGACCGGCACGATGTCGAGCCGGCGGCCCTGGCGCGCCCGGCCCACGGTGCCGGGGCGCTCGAGCCAGTCTTCGGGAGGGCACACCGTGAACTGGGCCTCGGTCGAGCCGTAGAACTCCCAGACGACGCCGGGGCCGACCCGGGCCATGACGGCCCGCTTGACCGGCCCGGGGCAGGGGGCGCCGGCGTGGGCGAGGAGGCGCAACGAGTCGAAGCGCTCGTCGGGGTCGAGGTCGGGGGACTGGAGGATGCGCTCCAGGTGGGTCGGCACCATGAACGAGGTGGAGGGGCGGTGACGGCGCAGCACATCGAGCGCGGTCGCTGCGTCGAACCGGCCCAGGATGACCAGCGACCCGCCGGCCAGCAGGGTGCAGCCGGCGAAGCGGACGGACGGTGTGTGGTACATCGGCGAGCAGACCATGTGCAGGTCATCGGGGCCGAAGTGCCAGACGTCGGCCTCGTCCTCGAAGACGGCCCGGGCCGTCGCCTCGTCCCACAGCCCCGTCGTGACGCCCCTGGGCTTTCCCGTGGTGCCCGACGTGTAGTGCATGGAGCGGGTGAGCGGATGGGGCGCCAGATCGGTGGGCTCGCCCTCATCTATGAGCTGGGCCAGGTCCGCACGGGTGAAGATGCGCACAGTGGGGCGGGCGTCGTCGGCGAGCTGGTCCCGTTCGGCCGGGGTCGACGTGGCGTTGAGCATCACCGGGATGAGGCCGATGCGGGTGGCGCCGAGCGCCGCACATATGAGGTCGGCCGACGACCCCAGGGCGAAGGCGACGCGGTCGCCCTCCACACACCCGGCGGCGAGCATGGCGCCGGCGGCGCGGCGCTGGCGGTCCTCGGCGTCGGCGGGGTGAAGAACCTCGACCGTGGGGGCGTCCCGGGGCATCGGGGCAGGCTACGCCCGCACGCCCGCACGCCCGCACGCCCATACGATTGCCCTCTCGTGGGGACGGCTCAGGACGATGGCGGCGACATCGGACGGGCCCGCTCGCTGCTCGAGCAGTCGAGGCGAGTCGTCGTGCTCACGGGCGCCGGCATCTCGACGGACTCGGGCATCCCCGACTTCCGCGGACCGCAGGGCGTCTGGACCAAGGATCCCGAGGCCGAGAAGCTCGCGACGTTCCAGGCCTACGTCTCGGACCCCGAGTTGCGCGAGCGTGCGTGGCAGAACCGCCTGACCTCATCTATGTGGTCGGCCGAGCCGAATGCGGGGCATCGCGCGCTGGTCGACCTGGAACGCAGCGGGCGGCTGGACTTGCTGGTCACGCAGAACACCGACGGGCTGCACCAGAAGGCGGGCAGCGACCCCGGGCGCATCGTCGAGATCCACGGCACGTCCCTCGAGGTGATGTGCCTGAGTTGCGGCGACCGCCAGCCGGCCGAGCCGGTACACGACCGGGTTCGTGCCGGCGAGACCGACCCGGCCTGCACGGCGGAGATCGGGGATAAGGACGGGGCCGTCTGCGGCGGGATCCTCAAATCGGCCACCATCAGCTTCGGCCAGAGCCTGGTGGCCGAGGACCTGTTGCGGGCGGAGGAGGCGGCAGCCAACTGCGACCTGCTGCTGGCCGTGGGCTCGACCCTCGCCGTCTTTCCGGCGGCCGGCTTGGTACCGGTCGCGGTGCGGCACGGGGCCGTGACGATCATTGTCAACAGCGGACCGACCGACATGGACTCCCTCGCCGACGTGCTCTTGTGGGGCCCGATCGGCGAATACCTGCCGGCGCTGGTGAAGGGGCTACGTCCTATTTCTTCTCGGTCGTGATCCCGCCGCTGCCCTTGGCCTTGCGGCGCGGCTTCAGCGCGAACCACCAGATGCTGGCGATCGTCCCCAGCGTCACGGCAGCGGCAGCCACCGGTTTGACGACTTTGCGGGAACCGCTCTTGGCCATGGCGGCACCTTACCTGGCGAGGCCCCCGACGGCCGGTTGCTGGACCTCATCTGGGGGTTGCGGGCCGGCGGAGGGGTGACGTCCGGATTGGGTCGGGGCGGGGGCGGGACCGTGGGCCGCGCAACCGGACAAATCAGGCGCCAGCGCCAGCGCCGGCACCGGCACTGGTTCGTACCGACCGTTCTTCCATGTACGCCCGGGCGGCGCGGACCAGGGCGTCGAACGGGCGGCGGTCCATGCCCTCTTCGGGGTGCCACTGGATCGCGAGGACGAAACGGGCGGACGGGAGCTCGACCGCCTCGACCACGCCGTCAGCGGCACTGGCGGTGACCACCAGGCCGCGGCCCAGGTCGTGGATGGCCTGGTGGTGCGAGCAGCGCACGGTGGTCCGTGCACCGAACACAGACGAAGTCACGGTGCCCGGCACTGTCGCCACGTCCACGTCCCCGAAGACCATCGGGGCGCGGCGGTGGTCAAGGTTCCCGACGACATCGGGTAGGTGCTGGTGCAGCGTGCCACCTAGATAGACATTGAGCACCTGGCAGCCCCGGCAGATGGCGAGCACGGGCATGTCGGCCTCGAGCGCCGCGACGAGGAGGGCCCGCTCGCTGGCGTCCCGATTGCGGTCGATGCCTCCCACCTCGGGGTCCGGCTCCTGCCCGTAGGCCGCCGGGTCGAGGTCGCCGCCACCGGTGAGGACGAGAGCGTCGAGAACCGCGATCACCTCCTCAGCGCCCGCGCCGGGGCCCCCGGGGGCGGTGCTGGCCGGCGGTAGGAGCACGGGTCGTCCTCCCGCGGCCGCGACCAGCTCGAAGTAGGACTCGGGCAGCACGGCGGCCCGGCGCTCCCACGAACCCCAGGCCACGTCGGCCACGTAGGTCGAGACGCCGACGAGCGGGATCACCAGCCCAGCGTACATACGGGCTGGACGCTCGCCGGCCGTGCGGTAGACAAGTGCGCATGCCAGGACGTGAGCTCATCGATGCCGCCGTCGCTGACGGTTCCGTTGACACCGTCGTGTTGGCCTTCCCCGACATGCACGGCCGTCCGGTCGGGAAGCGGGTGACGGCAGACTTCTTCACGTCGCATGTGGCCGAGCACGGGATCGAGGCGTGCGACTACCTGTTGGCGGTCGACGTCGACATGAACCCGCTGCCCGGCTACCGCTTCACCAACTGGGACACCGGCTACGGCGACCTCGTCTGCCGGCCCGACTACGCCACGGCCCGTCTGATCCCGTGGCTCGAGGGCACCGCCCTCGTCATCTGCGACCTCACCGACGAGGACGGGGCGCCGGTCGAGGTGTCGCCCCGCCAGATCCTGCGGCGCCAACTGGAGCGGGCGGCCGAGCGCGGCCTGCGGGTCTGCAGCGCCACCGAGCTGGAGTTCTTCCTCTTCAAGGACTCATTCGAGGAGGCCGACGCCAAGCGGTGGAAGGGACTGACGCCGCACACCTCCACCATCGAGGACTATCAGCTCCTGCAGACGACACGCGAGGAGTACGTCCTGCGTCGCATCCGCAACGAGATGTGCGCCGCCGACATCCCGGTGGAGTTCTCCAAGGGAGAGGCGGGGCGCGGACAGCACGAGGTGAACGTCACGTACGACGAGTCGCTTGTCACAGCCGACCGTCATCTTGTCTTCAAGAACGGCATCAAGGAGATCGCCGCGCAGGAAGGAAGGGCAACGACGTTCATGGCGAAGTGGACGATGGGCGACGTTGGATCGTCCTGCCACGTGCACACCAGCCTGTGGGACCTCGAGAGCGGCGAGCCGCTCATGGCCGGCGGCGGCGGCTCCGACGGCGGGCGCGCCGCGTCGCACCCGAGCGGCTTGTCGACCCTCGGGCGCCGCTTCCTCGCCGGGCAGCTGCACGCCGCCCGCGAGCTTGCCTGGTGCGCCGCACCGACGGTGAACTCGTACCGGCGCTACGTGCCCGGCAGCTGGGCCCCCACGGCGGCCGTGTACGGCGAGGACAACCGCACGTGCGGGTTCCGCCTCGTCGGGCACGGGGCGGGGCGGCGGGTGGAGTCGAGGATCCCGGGGGCGGACGTGAACCCGTATCTCGTGCTGGCAGCCTCCATCGCAGGGGGCCTGTACGGCATCGACCACGAGCTCGAGCCCGGCGATCCCTACCCGCGCAACGCGTACGAGGCCACGGACGTGCCGCGTATCCCCTCGACGCTGGTGGAGGCCATCGCCGAATTGCGCGACTCCGCGGTGGCGCTCGAGGCCTTCGGGCCCGACGTGCACCACCACCTCCTCAACACGGCCGAGCAGGAGTGGCTGGCGAGCAACCGCCACGTCACGGACTGGGAGCTGGCACGGAACTTTGAGCGGATCTAGCAGGCGGCGGGCGGCCGGCCGGCGGGCGGCCGGCCCGCGCCTCCGGGAGGGGTCCGGCGGCAGCGCGAGGCGGACACCCCGATAAGGTCGCCCGGTCATGCTGCGCTCGCAACTGTGCTCGGCCGAGTCCCTGCGTGCACCGGCTCTGCGGGCCTGGGCCGAGCGGCTGCGGCCGATGTGGGACGACGGCCGCGAGGTGATGTTCCACCGCAAGATGTGGGAGTGGCTCTTCATCGCCGAGGCGCTGCGGGAGCGGGGCATGCTCGCCGCCGGGCGCACGGGGCTCGGGTTCGGCGTGGGGCAGGAGCCGCTGGTGGCGCTCTTCGCCGACGCCGGCTGTCACGTCGTCGCCACCGACCAGCCGCACGAGTCCGCCGTCGCTTCGGGCTGGACGGACTCCGAGGTGGAGTGGGCCAGCGGACTGGTGGACTTGAACGCGTTCGGGCTGTGTGCGGCGGAGGAGTTCGAGCAGCGGGTGGCCTACCGCCCCGTCGACATGAACGCGCTTCCGGCGGACTTGCACGGCTTCGACTTTGCGTGGTCGTCGTGCGCTCTCGAGCATCTCGGGACGCTGGCGGCCGGGATGGACTTCGTGGTCGCACAGATGGACTGCCTGCGGCCCGGTGGCGTGGCGGTGCACACGACCGAGTACCTGGTGTCGTCGAACGAGGGCACGGTCGAGGCGGGCGGGACCGTGTTCTACCGGCGCCGCGACATCGAGGACGTGGTGCAGCGGCTGCGGCGTGCGGGCCACCACGTCGACATGGACTACACGCTGGGTGCCTCTCCGGAGGACCTCCACGTCGACGTGCCGCCCTACACCGACGTGCACCTGCGGACGAAGTTGGCCGGCTATGTCACGACGTCGCTGGCGCTGATCGTGACGAAGGGTCCGGGGCGGCGGCGGCGGGGCTGTTGCGCCGGGTCAGCCGGTGATCTGCTGCAGGCGGCGGCCGTTCAGCCGCTTGTGGATCCCCTTGGTCTTCTCGTAGAGGTTGACGAACTCCTTGAGCAGCGCGGTGTAGACCCCGCTGGCGGCCGGGTCGGGTTCATAGGTGGCCTTGACGGTCACGGTGCCCGGGATGTCGGCGATCTGCAGCCGGCCGAGGGCGAGGAGGGTGAGCAGTCCGGCGCCGTGCACGTTGGCCAGCACCGGGTCCTCGATCTGGCGGATGGTGCGGCCGGTGGCGTCGGCATGCATCTGCGACCAGAGGTCGGAGTTGGCGCCGCCGCCGACGAAGGCCAGCGAGTCGAAGGGGCGCTTGGTGAACTTCTCCACGGCGTTCAGCAGCCAGGCCGAGTTCAGCGCGACGCCCTCGAAGACGGCGCGCACCATGTCCGCCCGGGTGGACGACAGCGAGATGTTGTGGAAGCCCCCCCGGATGGTGTGGTCGTCGACCGGCGAGCGCTCGCCGTTCAACCAGGGCGTGAACATGACGCCGTGGGCTCCGGGCGGCACCGACGAGGCCACGTCGTTCAGGGTGCCGAAGAAGTCGTCGGGTGCGCCAGTCGTGCCGGGGGCGCCGTTGGCGGGGTCGGACAGGGCGTCGGCGGGGAACAGCACGTTGTCGCGCAGCCACGTCAGGCAGGCGCCCCCCGTCTCGTGCTCGTCGGCCACCAGGTAGCGGCCCGGGATGCCCGAGGGGATCGAGGCGATGTTGGTCAGCGGGTCGGTCTTCTTGAAGGGGACGTGGCAGCTGACCCAGCTCGAGGTGCCGATGTAGAGGTGGCCGGCGAAGTCGGCCACGGCGCCCGAGCCGACGGCGGCGGAGTGCAGGTCCCCGGTGCCGGCCACGACCGGTGTCCCCGGGAGCAGGCCGAGCTCGGCGGCGGCGGCCGGGGTCAGGCCCCCGAGCACACTCCCGGTCGGCACCAGGTCGGGCAGCGTGGAGCGCTCCAGGCCGGCGAGCCCCATCAGCGAGTCGTCATATGAGATCGCGCCGATGTCGCGGTTGTCGGTCACCCAGTGCAAGGTGATGGAGTCGTGCGAGGCCCGGGCCAATCCGGTGAGGCGCAGGTTCAGGTAGTCCACCGGCTCGAGGAAGACCGCGGCGGCGGCGTACACGTCGGGGCGCTGCTGGCGCAGGAAGTGGATGTGGCCCACCGGGTCCTTGCCCGACAGGCTCGGGATGCCGCCGGTGCGGCGTACCCATTTCGCCAGCTTGGACGCGGAGTAGCCCTGCACGTTGAGCGCCCCGCGCACGGTGTCGCGCACGGGGCGGGCGCCCCGGGAGTCCATCCAGCTGATGGCCGCACCGATGGCGGCCCCGTCGTCATCGACGGGCACGGTGCCCGACCACTGCGCGGTGCAGCCGATGCCGACGACGTCCGCGGGCGCCACCCCGCTTTCGGCCAGCGCCCGCCGGGCCGACGACGCGATGGCGTCCCACCACGCCGCCGGCGACTGCTCGGCGCCGCCGTCCTGGGTCAGATCGATTCCGACCGCCCGGAAGGCGTGCGCGACGACCCGGCCGGTGGGCGCCAAAACGGCCACCTTCGGTCCACCCGTGCCGAGGTCGACGGCCAGGACATGCGGGCTCGTCGACTCGACCGGACGGATCGGGGTGGCCGTGTGGTCACGCAGGCTCGCCATGGGCGAGGAGCGTATCGAGCGGCGCCGGACCGGGGGCCCGGGCCGGATCAGGTCACGCCGCCAGGGCGGCCTCGGTCTCGATCTCGATCACGACCTTGTTGCCCACCACGACACTGCCGTCGAGCAGCGAGTGGTTGAAGCTGACGCCGAAGTCGCGGCGGTCGATGGTGGCGGTGGCCGAGAAGGCGACCACGGTCTTGCCCTCCTGCATCGACGCGCCTTCCCCGAGGAACTCGAGGTCGAAGTCGACCGACTTCGTGACGCCCCGGATGGTCAGGTCGGTCGAGATCACCCAGTTGGTCTCGTCGACCCGGCGCAGTCCCTTGCCGACCAGGGTCAGCGTCGGGTGGTTGGGAACGTCGAGGAAGTCGTTGGTGCGCAGGTGCTCGTCCCGCTGGACCTGGCCGGTGAAGATGCTGGCGGCCTGGACGGTCGCCTGGAGGGTCGAGTCCTCGGGCTTCTCGGCCACGGTGAAGCTGCCCTCCACGTCGGTGAAGCGGCCTCGTACCTTCGTGCCAACCAGGTGGCGGGCGACGAAGCCGACGTCGGTGTGGGCGGGGTCGATCGTGTAGGTCCCGACCTTCGGGAGGGTAGAAGTGCTGGTGGTAGTGGTCATTTGAGGATCTCCTTGGTCTGTCCAGATTTGCTTCCAACACTGTATCTGACTACACAGATACTTGTCAATCAGATATACTATGCGTGGCGGTGATTTTCGGGAGAGACTGAGGAAAGCGACATGGGAACGGCGACCATCCCGGCGAGCGGCGGAGACCAGCACCGGGGAGAGGTGCGCCCCAACGAGGGTGTGAGCGGGGTCGACGGGATCGACGGCGTCGACGGCGAGTCCGGCGGTGAGGGTGGAGGCACCTGCGGTCTCCTGGGCCAGATAGACGACGACCGCATCCGGCTCATGGGCCTGATCGTCCGGACGCACCGCCGGTTGACCGACCGCCTCGGCCGCGAGCTCGAGCAGGACGTCGGGATCCCGCTGGTCTTCTTCGACGTCCTCATCCACATCGGGGGCGCGCCCGAGAGCCGGCTGACCATGAGCGCCCTCAGTTACGACGTGGCGCTGACGACCGGCGGTGTGACCCGCCTCGTCGACCGGATGGTGGAGGCGGGACTCGTGGCACGGGAGAACTGCCCGAGCGATCGCCGGAGTATCTATGTCGTGTTGACGCCCGAGGGGCGGGCCGTGCTCGACCGGGCCGTGGCCGCCCACATCGACGGGATCGACCGCCACCTGGTGGCCCACCTCGACGACCGGGACCGGGTCGCCCTGGAGGTGGCGCTGCTGAAGGTGCTCGACGCCGGCTGCTGACGACATCACCGGGGAGCGATCGTCGGGACAATCACGTGGCTACGGTGGGTCCCCGATGGCCGATCGACTGCGCGAAAAAGTGGCGATCGTCACGGGCGGAGGTGATGGAATCGGCCGGGGCGTCGTGCGCCGCTTCGCCTCCGAGGGCGCCAGGGTGCTGGTGGCCGAGATCGACGACGACAGCGGAGAGCGGGTCGCCGCGGCCTGTCGGGACGAGTTCGGCGCCGACGTCCGCCTCTTGCACACCGACGCCAGCGCGAAGAGCGACGTCGAGACCATGGTGGCGGCTGCGCTCGACACCTGGGGCACGGTGGACGTGCTCGTCAACAATGCGTGGGGCGGGGGGACGCTGGGGCGCTTCGAGGCCACGACCGACGAGCAGCTGCAGTGGGGGCTCTCCATGGGTCTGCTCGGCCCGTTCTGGGGTATGCAGGCCGTGCTGCCCGTCATGAAGACCAAGCGAGCGGGGTCCGTGATCAACATGTGCTCACTCAACGGAGTGAACGCGCACATGGGAACGGCGCAGTACAACATCGCGAAGGAGGCGTTGCGCGCGGCCAGCCGGACGGCGGCGCGCGAATGGGCCCCCTGGCAGATTCGGGTCAACGTCATCTGTCCCGGCGCCAAGACCGCGGCGTCCCGGGCCGTGTTCGCCGCCCATCCCGAGCTCGAGGCGGCGGCCGACGCCGCCAACCCCATGGGCCGCCTCGGCGATCCCGAGGAGGACATCGCGCCCGTCGCCGTGTTCCTGGCCAGCGACGACGCCCGCTACATGACGGGGAACACGCTCTTCGTCGACGGCGGGGGCCACATCAACGGCGTGCAGTGGGCACCCGACCTCGGCGACTGACCCGCCACGCGGTGACGCGGTGACGCGGTGAGCGGGCTGGATGGCAAGACGGCGATCATCGCGGGCGCCGGACCCGGCATCGGGCGGGCCTGCGCGGCGGCGCTCCGGCGGGCCGGGGCCGACGTCGCAGTGGCCGCGCGTGACGCAGGCCGCCTCGAGCGGCTGGCGACCGAGCTCGGCGCAGCGCCCGGAGGGCAGGTCGTGCCCGTGAGATGCGACATCGGGGATCTGGCCTCCTGCCGCGCCCTGGTGGAACAGGTCCGGGCGCGCCTGGGCCGGATCGACGTCCTGGTGAACGTGGCCACCTTCGGCGGCGACCACGCGCCGATCGAAGAGGCGGACTGGGAGATCTGGCGCCGTGCCTTCGAGGTCAACGTCATCGGGACCCTGGAGTTGAGCCGCCTGGTCGCAGGCCCGATGGGCGAGAACGGCGGGGGTTCGATCATCCAGGTCGGCACGTTCGGGACGCATGCGCTCCCGCCGGGCCGCGCCCGCTACACGGCGACCAAGCAGGCGATGGTCACCGCGTCGCTGACACTGGCCAAGGAGCTGGGACCGATCGGCGTCCGCGTCAACGTGGTGACGCCGGGCTTCACCACCGGGCCACCACTCGACGCCCTGATGGAGTCGATCGCCGCCCGCACCGGGGAATGCGTCGACGACGTGTCCCGGCGCCTGGCCGCCGGCGCAGCGCTGCGCCGCCACATCGATCCTGGCGACGTCGCCGACGCCGTGGTTTTCCTGGCGGGGTCGGGCGCGCGCAACATCACGGGCGTCGAGCTCCCGGTGACCGCGGGGCGATGACCGGGCGGCACCACGTGCGGTGGCTGTTCCACTCGACGGCGATGGTGGCCGACTACGACCTGGCCGTCAGGAACCTCGGCACCCTCGTGGGCCTGACGGTGCTCGAGTACGGGGAATCCAGCGAGCCCGGGATCGGGCGGCGGGGCGGCATGGCGTGGGTGGGCGACAACGCGATCGAGATCGGCCAGCCGATCGTCGAGGGTGGGGCGGCCCGATTCGTCTCCCGGTTCGGGGGCGGCATGCATTCGGTGGCGCTCCAGGTGGAGGACCTCGAGGCAACGATGGCGCACCTCGAAGCCCACGGGGTCCGCATCGCGGCGCGCCCGCGGCCCGAGATGTGCTTCACCGATCCCCGCGACACCGGGGGCGTGTTCCTGCAGTGGAGCACGTTCGAACTCGCGGTCGACCCCCGCTTTGGCGGCGCTCGGCCCGCCCCGGCACCACCGGTGCTCGCGCCGGCCACGCACCACTCCTTCGTTGGCGCGCTGGTCGACGACCCCGGAGCGTGGGCCGACCGGTTCGCCGCGCTGCTCGGCACTGCTGTCACCTTCGAGCACACCGAAGCCGCGCTCGGCGAGCCGGTGGCGGGCGTGTCGCTGGGCGACTGCACCCTCGCCCTCTACCGGTTGGGCGAGGCCGGGGACCCGTCCCTGTGGGGGCGAGCCTACGAGCGGCCGTGCACCCACCTGATGGCGTTGCGCGTGGAGGACCTGCAGGCGGCGGCCGACGCCACGGCTCGGTCCGGGGTGGCCGCCGTACGGGCAGACGCCGACCTCGTCGTGCTGGACCCGGCGGCAACCGGGGGCGTCCAGGTCGCGCTCACCGGGTCATTGCTCCCGGGAGACCCGCGCCCCTGACCGGCGCGACGAGAGCGGCACACCATTAGGCGTCTCGTCCGAGCCAGACCCGCACTGGCTCGGTGAGCATCCCGTCGTCGAGCTCGAGCACGGTCCCCTCCCCCTCGCCGGGCCCGCTGACGATTTCGGTGGCGAGCACCTCGCGGGCGATGTAGTCGAAGAACTCGGCGATGACGTCGAGGCCCACCACGTGCAGGCGGATACGGTCGGAGACCTCGAGACCGCTGGCCTTGCGCAGGTCCTGGACCAGCCGCACGACGTCGCGGGAGAGGCCCCGCTTGCGCAGCCCGTCGTCGAGGTCCAGGTCCAGCGCGACGACCTCTCCGCCCTCACGTGAGACGGCGAAACCCTGCTGACCCTGCACCCGCAGCTGCACGTCCTCGGGCGACAGCTCCACGGGCTCCCCCGCCAGCGTGACCGTGAGGGGACGGCCATCCTCGAGCGCGGCCGCGGCGGCGACCCCGTCCAGCACAGCCAGAGCGGGCTGGACCTCCCGGACGAGGTCGCCCAGACGGGGACCCAGCGTGCGGAAGTTCGGCTTGAGCTCGAACTGTATGACCTCGCTCAGCTCCTCGGCGGTGTCGACCTCGTCGACGTTGAGCTCGTCGGCGACGATGTCACGCAGGATCTCCGGCGCATCGGCGGGGAGGAAGACCAGGGCCCGCTTGAGCGGCTGGCGCACCTTGACTCCCGCCTCGCTGCGGGCGGCCCGGCCGAGCGACGTGAGCCGGCGGGCCAACGCCATCTGCGCCTCGAGGTCGGGGTCGCGCGCGACGCCGGCCGCGTCGGCGGTCGGCCAGTCGGCCAGGTGCACCGACTCGCCGTCGACAGCGCCGGTGAGCTGCCGCCACATGGCGTCCGACACGAACGGGCACAGCGGCGCCAGCAGCAGTGCCAGGGTCGTCAGCACCGTGTGCAGCGTCGCCTGCGCCGCCAGGGTGTCGCCGGCGGCCGCGTCCGGGTCGGTGCGCCAGAAGCGGCGGCGGCTGCGACGGACGTACCAGTTGGAGAGGTCGTCGACAAGACTCCCGAGGGCGGTCGCCGCGGCCAGGGGCTCATATGTCGTCAGGGCATCGGTGACCGACGACGTGGTGCTGGCCAAGCGGGACAGGATCCAGCGGTCGAGCGGGCCGCGCTCGGCCGGCGTCGGGATGGCGGGATCGGCGGGGTCGAACTCGTTCAGCGAGGCGTACGTCGTGAAGAAGCTGAACGTGTTCCACAGCGTGAGCAGCATGTCCCGCATGGCGGTGTCGATGGCGCCGAGGGTCGCCCACGTCGGGGTCCAGGGCGACCCCTGGCTGAACATCCACCAGCGCATGGCGTCGGCGCCCCGGGTGTCGAGGATCGACCACGGATCGATGATGTTGCCCAGCGTCTTGGACATCTTGCGGCCGTCGGCGTCGACGATGTGGCCGAGGCAGACGACGTGGCGGTACGGGCTCTCGCCGAAGACCAGGGTGTTGATGGCCAGCAGCGAGTAGAACCAGCCGCGGGTCTGGTCGATGGCCTCGGAGATGAAGTCGGCCGGGAACGTGAAGGCCTCCGCCGACCCCTCGACGTGCGGGTAGCCAACCTGCGCGGCCGGCATGGAGCCCGAGTCGAACCAGGCGTCGATCACCGGCTCGACCCGTCGGCACACCGACAACTCGTCGACTTCGTCGACGGGACCGACGTCGGCCGCACACGTCGGGCACTCGAACGTCACGCCGTCGATCGTCGGCCGGTGTGGGTCGATCCCCGTCACGTCGCGCCCGCACAGGTCGGACAGCTCCATCAGCGACCCGACGCAACGGACGTGCCCACGCCCGCAGCGCCAGATCGGCAGCGGCGTGCCCCAGTAGCGGTCGCGGGACAAGGCCCAGTCGACGTTGTTCTCCAGCCACTCGCCGAAACGGCCGTCCCGGATGTACGCCGGGTGCCAGTCGACCGTGTGATTGGCTGCCAACAGGTCGTCCTTGCGGGTCGACGTGGCGATGTACCAGCTCGGCTTGCCCCAGTAGATCAGCGGCGTCCGGCAGCGCCAGCAGTGCGGGTACGAGTGCACGTAGGGGAGGCGGCGTATCAGGAGGCCGGCGGACTCGAGCCGGTCGTTGATGTCGTGGTTGGCCTCCCGGACGTCGCGCCCGGCCAGCCACGCCACCGCGTCGGTGAAGCGGCCGTCGGGGCCCACCGGGTTCAGGGAGGGCAGACCGTTCTCGCGGCCGATCTGTCGGTCGACCTCGCCGAAGGCAGGCGCCAGGTGCACCAGGCCGGTCCCCTCCTCCGTGGTCACGTAGGAAGCCGGCACCACCCGCCACCCGTCGGCACCGTGGGGAGGGTCCAGGTCGTCGAACGGGCGCTCGTAGTGCAGGCCGACCAGGGCGGAGCCGGGGAACCGCCCGCTGACCCGGGCCGACGCCCCCTCCCCCATCACCGCGTCCACCAGGTCGTCGGCCACCACCACCCCGTCGACGACCGCGTAGATGAGGTCGGGGTTCACCGCCACGCCCGTGTTCGACAGCAGCGTCCACGGCGTGGTGGTCCACACCGCCAGCCACTCGGCCGGGCCGAGGCCGACCAGCGCGGCATCGGGGTCGACCAGCCGCAGGCGCACGTAGGCCGACTCGTCCTCCTCGTCCCGGTAGACGTCGGCCTGCCCCAGCTCGTGGCTCGACAGGGCGGTCCCGCAGCGGGGGCAGTACGGCACCACCTTGAGGTCCTCGTACAAGAGCCCCTGGTCGAAGAGCTGCTGCAGGTGCCACCAGACCGACTCGATGTACGACGGGTCCAACGTCCAGTAGGCCGCATCCATGTCGACCCAGTAGCCGATGCGCGTCGTCAGGCGGGCGAACTCGTCGACGTAGGAGTACACCGACTCGCGGCACAGCCGGGTGAACTCGGCGATGCCCACCTGCGTCTCGATCTGCTCCTTGCCCGTGATGCCGAGCCTCTTCTCCACCTCCACCTCGACCGGGAGCCCATGGGTGTCCCAGCCGGCCCGGCGGGCCACGTACGAGCCGCGCATGGTGCGGAAGCGGCAGAAGAGGTCCTTGTAGACCCGGGCCCAGGCGTGGTGCAGCCCCGGCATCCCGTTGGCCGTCGGCGGTCCCTCGTAGAAGACCCAGGGCGGGGCGCCCTCGCGCTGCTCGATGGAGCGTTCGAAGACGCGATGGGTCGCCCAGCGGGCCAGCTCGGCCTGCTCGAGGGCGACGAAGTCGATGTCGGGGGGGACGGGTGCGAACACGGGGAGAGGCGGCCTTTGCGCGGCGGGAACAGGCGCCCCGGCCACGTCGGAAAGGATAGAGGGTATGCACCGCCCCCCTTCCGTTCTCACGTTGGCCCGCGAGCCCTACGGTGACGACGGGTCGCGGTGGGTCGTGGCGCAGGCCGAGGCGGAGATCGTGACGCGCTACGGCGAGCTCGAAGACGCCGAGAAGGGCCTCACCTCCGCCATGTTCGACCCTCCGGCCGGGGCCTTCCTGGTGGCCCGCCGCGGCGGTGCCCCCGGACCCCCCGCCGGCGGGGTCGGCGTGCGCACCCTGCGGCCGGGTCTCGGCCAGATCCGCCGCCTCTGGGTCGACCCGGCGTGGCGGGGGCACGGCATCGCCCGGACGCTCATGGCCGGGGTGGAGGACGCCGCCCGCGAGCTGGGCCTGACCTCCTTGCGCCTCGGCACCGGCGACCGCCAGCCCGAAGCCGTGGCGCTCTACGCGTCTTCAGGCTGGGAGCGGGTCCTGGTCGGCGACGACGGTCGCCCCGTGCCGCCCCGTCACATCTGGTTCACGAAGCAACTCAGCCCGGTCTCATGACATTCGAGATCGTCTGCGAGATAGAGCCGGCGACCACGCCGGACCTCACGAGGGTGCGCCACCAGATCGGCGTGCTGAGCCCGGTGGTCACCACGTTCCTCATCCCCGACAATCACATCGGGCGGGCGACCGTGTCGAGCGTCGCCGTCGCGCACGAGGTGCAGGCCATGGGCGGGCGCTCCATCGCCTGCCTCAATGCCCGCGACCGCAACCTGCTCGGGTTCCGCCGCGATCTCCTGACCGCGGCGGCCTACGGCGTGGACCAGTTCCTCTTCGTCTACGGGGACGAGCCGCTGGCCGGCGCGCGCACCAGCGAGCTCAACGTGCGGACGATGCTGACAGAGGGGCGCGCCTATGCCGCGGGTCTGGGGACCGGCACGCCGATGCGCTTCGGCGCGGCCAGCGGGCTGCGCCCCGTGCCGGCGTGGAAGCTGGCCGCCGACTTCTTCTGCGTGCAGGTCGGGTTCTCGGTCGAGGACCTGCTGGCCTGGCGGGCCGAGGTGGAAGTCGGCGTTCCCGTCTACGCGGGGGTGATCGTCGTGGCCAGCGCCGGCATGGCCCGCAACCTGACCATCCCGGGCCTCACCGTCCCGCCCGATCTCGTGCGGCGACTGGAGAAGGACCGCAACGCCGGCGTCGATGTCGCCTGCGACCTGGTCGTCGCCCTCCGCGACTCGGCGGCGTTCGACGGCGTGCACCTCATTCCCGTGGCGCGTTACCGCGAGGTGGCGGCCCGCCTGGAGCGGGCGCTCTCGTCGCCCTGAGCGGTGGCACAATCTCGCCGATGACCGATACGCAGCACCTGCGCGACCTCGCCTGGCTGCGCCGCGTCCGTGACCGGATCGACCGGGACTTCGCCCAACCGCTTGACGTCGAGGCGCTCGCCCACGGCGCGCACATGTCGGCCGGGCACCTCAGCCGCACCTTCCGGCGCGCCTATGGCGAGTCGCCCTACGGCTACCTCATGACACGGCGCATCGAGCGCGCCATGGCGCTGCTCCGCCGTGGCGACCTCAGCGTCACCGAGGTCTGTTTCGCGGTCGGCTACTCGTCGCTGGGCACCTTCAGCACCCGCTTCACCGAACTCGTCGGGACGTCGCCCGGCACCTACCGGCGCCATGCGGCAGGCGCGACCGTGGGGATGCCGTCGTGCGTGGCGCGACAAGTGACCAGACCGATCAGGAATGGAGAAGCACCGGTCACCGCGCCGCACTTAGCATGACCGCCATGGACCTCACCATCTCTTCGACCTTCCTCCCCCATGTCGACCCCGACGCATCGCTGGCCTTCTATCGCGACGTCCTCGGCTTCGAGGTCCGCACCGACGTCGGCTACGGCGACATGCGCTGGATCACGGTCGGCGCCGCCGGCCAGCCCGACACGGCCATCGTCCTGGAGCCGCCGGCCGCCGATCCCGGCATCACCGACGAGGAACGCCGCACCATCGGCGAGATGATGGCCAAGGGCAGTTATGCCCGCATCATCCTGGCCACCGCGGACCTCGACGGCACCTTCTCGCGGCTACAGGCCAGCGGTGCCGAGATCGCCCAGGAGCCGACCGAGCAGCCCTACGGGATACGGGACTGCGCCGTGCGCGACCCCGCGGGCAACCTCATCCGCATCAACGAGATCCGCTGAGGGCGCGCTCGAGCGCATCGAGCGACGCGTCGTCGACCTCGAGCAGCGAGTCCACCACGAGGTCGGCCAGCGCGAAGGCGGGTTGATCGCCCTCGCCCTCTTCGGGCACGGCGATGCAGGTCATGGACGACGCCTTCGCCGCCAGCACGCCGGCGGGCGCGTCCTCCCACACGAGACAGCGGCGGGGCGGTGCGCCCAGCTTCGCCGCCGCCGTGAGGAAGACGGCGGGATGCGGCTTGCCGTAGTCCTCGTCCTCGGCCGAGTGCACCACCTCGAACCGCTCGCGCAGCCCGAAGTGCGCCAGCGCGGCATCGATGAGGCGGTACTGCGACGATGAGGCGACCGCCAGCGGCAGCACGCGTGCACGGCACAGGTCGATGGCGTGCGCGGCACCCGGCTTGAGCACACCCTTGGTCACGATGAGCTCGATCACACGGTCGACCACGGCCACCGCCACCTCGTCGGGCGTCGGCGTGGCGCCCGGCCACGGGTGCAGCCCGTACCAGTGCGCCGTGACCTCGCTCACGAACATGCCCTTGGTCGAGCGGCAGCCCTCGGCGGCCACGGGCACGCCGAGACCGCCGAGGATCTCGATCTCGGCCTCGTGCCAGAGGATCTCGGAGTCGATGAGGAGCCCGTCCATGTCGAAGATGGACGCGGCGAACCCCGCCGGAACGGGGTGCGGCGGAGTCAAGCGGTGAGCTGCGCCTCGATGTCACCCACGACAGTCGGGTCCTCGGGCTCCACCTGGGGCCGGTAGCGCGCCACGATGTCGCCCTTGGGGGACACGAGGAACTTCTCGAAGTTCCACGTGATGTCACCCGCCTTGCCCTCGGCGTCCTCCTTCTCCGTCAACTCGGCGTAGATCGGGTGGCGGTTCTCGCCGTTCACGTCGATCTTCTCCGTCAGCGGGAAGGTCACCCCGTAGGTGGCCGAGCAGAACTGTGCGATCTCCTCGGGCGTCCCGGGCTCCTGGCCCACGAACTGGTTGCTCGGGAAGCCGATGACCGAGAAGCCGCGGTCGCCGTAGGTCTTCTGCAGGCGCTCGAGCCCTTCGTACTGCGGGGTGAGGCCGCACTTGGAGGCCACGTTGACGAGCAGCAGCGTCTTGCCCTTGTAGTCGCCCAGCGTGGCGTCGTCGCCCTGGAGTGTGTGGATGGGGATGTCGTAGAGAGCCATGGACCGACCCTACCGGTCACCGATGGTTGCGTGCCCGGGGCCCGCGTAGGGTGACCGGCGTGCACGCCGTCGTGATCCGGGATGGTCAGCTGTACTGGGAGCAGCGGGACGACCCCGTCCCCGGCGACACCGAGCTCCTGGTGTCGGTGCGGGCGGCCGGGTTGAACGCGGCGGACCTGGTGCAGCGGGCGGGCTTCTATCCAGCGCCGCCCGGCTGGCCCGCCGACATCCCCGGCATGGAGTTCGCCGGCGAGGTGGTGGCCGTCGGCCGGCAGGTCACGCTCTTCTCCCCCGGCGACCGGGTCATGGCCGTGGTCGGTGGGGGGGCGCAGGCGACCCTGGCCCTCGTCGACGAGGCACACGCGCTGGCCGTACCCGACGCCCTGCCCTGGACGGAGGCGGGCGGCTTCCCCGAGGTCTTCACCACCGCCTACGACGCCCTCTTCCGCCAGGCCGACCTGCAGATGGGCGAGCGCGTCCTGGTGAGCGGTGGCGCCGGTGGCGTCGGGACCGCGGGCGTCCAACTCGCCGCGCAGGCGGGTGCCGTCGTGACGGCCACCGTGCGCGACCCCGCCCGGCACGACGCGGTGGCCGCCCTCGGTGCGCACAATGTCATCGCGCCTGGCGACGAGGCCGCGTCCGCTCCGTATGACGTCGTGCTCGAGCTGGTGGGCGCGCCCAGCCTGACCGGCGTCCTGCCGCATCTGGCGCCATGGGCCCGCGTGGTGGTCATCGGCGTCGGCGGCGGGGGCAGCATGGAGATCGAGCTCATGCAACTCATGCAGAAGCGGGTGAGCATCGGCGGCTCGACCCTGCGCATCCGCAGCCGACGCGAGAAGGCCGACGTGGCCGCCGACGTGGCGGCCCACGTGCTGCCGGCGTTGGTGGCCGGCCGGCTGCAGATCCCCGTCTACGAGACGTTCCCGCTCGCCGAGGCGCAGAACGCCTACGACCGCTTCGCCGCCGGCGCCAAGTTCGGCAAGGTGGTCCTCGTCGCTCCGTGATCGAGGCCGTCCTCTTCGACGGGGACCAGACGTTGTGGGATTTCGAGCGCGTGATGCGCGAGGCGCTCGTCGCCGTCGCCGGCGAACTACGCGCCGCCCGACCCGGCGCGTTCGCCGACGCGCTGCGCTGGGAGGACCTCCAGGCCGACCGCGCCTTCGTGGCGGAGGCGATGCCCGAGGTGTGGTCGCTGGCCGAGCTCCGCGTGCACGGCTTCGCCCGCACGCTGGCGCGCCGGCGCGACGTCGAGGGCGGTGACGAGGCCGCGGACGAGGTGCTGGCCCGCGCGCTGAGCGAGTCGTATTTCGTCCACCGCGACCGTGACCCCGCGCTCTTCCCCGACACGCTGCCTGCTCTCGACACGCTGCGCGCCGACTATCGGCTCGGCCTACTCTCCAACGGCAGCCGCCAGCCCGAGACGGCGGGACTGGCCGGCTACTTCGAGACGGTGGTCTTCGCGCAGGACCACCGGGTGGCCAAGCCGGACAAGGGGATCTTCGACGTGGTGGAGCGCGAGCTCGGCGTCGGGCCCGAGGTGTGCGTGCTCGTCGGCGACCATCCGGTCAACGACGTCGCCGGCGCCCACCGCGCCGGCTGGCGCTCGGTGTGGCTCGACCGCGACGGCGCCGTCGAGTTCCCGGCGGACGGCCCCCGACCCGACGCCGTGGTGGCCGCGCTCACCGAGCTGCCCGACGTGCTGCGCCGGCTCGACGCGACGTGAGGCGCTATTTCGGGCGGGGAATCTGGAAGTAGCAGGTGCCCCGGGCCAGCATCGTCCCGTCCTCGTTCATTATGCGCGCGTCCGCAATGGCCATCGCCCGGCCCCGGCGGACGATGTCACCGACCACGGTGTAGGTGCCTCCGATCTGGACCGCGTGCAAGTACTCGACGTTCAGGGACACGGTGGGCGCGGACGGGGTCTCGATCAACGGCATCAGGGCGGCCCCGCAGGCCTCATCGATCGCCGTGGCGATAATTCCACCGTGGACGCTCCCGAAAGGGTTCGCCATATCGGGCGTCGGTGCCCACGACATCTCTGCGTGACCGTCCCGCGAGAAGAGGAACGTCCATCGACCGGGACTCTCGGCATACGGCGCTGTCACAGATATCTCGCTCTCTCCCCGGTCAGAGGTGCGTCGACCCGCAGTGGCAATGAATGCGTCAACGTTGGCCGAAGTCTCAGGTGATGGTGGCGCGATCAGCGGGTGACGATGACGACGCCGGCGTTGGCGCCGCGGCCCACCGTGTGGGACAGCGCGACCCGGGCGCCCTCTACCTGGCGCGGTCCGCACTCGTCCCGGAGCTGGCGCACCAGCTCGACCACCTGGCCGAGCGCAGAGGCGCCGAGCGGCTCGCCCTTCGACAGGAGGCCCCCGCTCGGGTTCACCGGGAGCCGGCCGCCGAGGGCGGTGGCCCCCGAATCAAGCAGGGCGGCTGACCCGCCGGGCTCGCACAGCCCCAGCTCCTCGCATGAGCCGAGCTCGCGGGCGGCGTCGGTGTCCTGGCACTCGACCACGTGGAGGTCGGAAGGGCCCAGACCCGCCTCCTCGTAGGCGTCGGTGGCGGCCAGCGTCGTCGGGGCCGGCACGTCGTCGTCGGCCAGGCCGGACAGCGGGGTGGACTCGCTGAGGACCGAGCCCGAGATGTGCGAGCGCAGGACGGCGGCGGCCAGCGTGACGGGCGTCGTCGGCGGCGAGTCCAGGTCGGCGCGGCGCAGGACCAGCGCGGCGGCTCCCTCGTTGGGCGAACACAGCATGAAGAGGTGCAGCGGCTCGCACACGACCCGCGACGCCAGCACCTCCTCGACCGAGGTCTCCTTCTGGTACATGGCGTCGGGGTTCGCCGCGCCGTGGCGCCGGTTCTTGACCACGACCCGCGCCAGGTGGTCCTTGGTGACCCCTGAGGTGAGGCACAGGCGCTGGGCCCGCAGCCCGAAGAAGGCCGGAGTGGCGGCCAGGCCCGCCTCCTCCTGCCAGGGCTCGAAGAAGGAGGAGCGGATGATCCCCCGGGGCATCTTCTCGGTCCCGAAGACGAGCACGGTGTCGTACTGCCCGGCCCGGATGGCCGCGGCGGCGAGCATGAGCGCGGCGCCGCCGCTGGCGCAGCCGGCCTCCACGTCCACGATGGGCATGCCCGTCATGCCGAGCCGGCTCAGCACCTTGTGGCCCGTCGCCACGCCGCCGTAGGCCGTCCCGCAGAAGGCGGCCTGGAAGCCTCCCTTGCCGACGCCCGCCTCGCGCAGCGCGGCGCGCACGGCGACGACGCCCATGTCCGTCGTGGAGACGCCGTCGAAGCGGCCGAAGGGGTGCATGCCCACGCCGGCGACGTTGACGGCGACCGCGCTCACGACAGGCCCGCCGGCGCGAAGGCGTAGGTGACGACGTCGTTGCCGTTGGCGTCGGTGTGCAGCGGTACGACACGGAGCTCCATGGGCTGGCCCTGCGCCAGCGCGCCCGGATTGCTCTCGGTCAGGCGGCTGATGACGCGCACGCCCTCGGGCAGCTCCACCACGCCGACGCCGAAGGGCACCTCGCCCTCGTAGCCGGGGGGCGGGGCGGTGACGGCCGTCCAGGCCCACAAGGTCCCGGGCCGGACCAGCTCGACCGGTTCCGGGTCCTCGGTGGCGCAGTAGGTGCACGCGTCGGCGCGCGGGAAGAGGACGTTGCGGCAGTTGGTGCAGCGGCTGGCCAGGAGGGTCGGCGGTTCACCATCGGTGAAGAGGCCCTCCCGGACCATGACACGCACGGCCCCTCAGCCCTCGAGCTCGATCAGCTCGACCGCGTCGAACTCCCAGTAGGTGCGCAGGGCGGCGATCTTGCCGGCGCCGTCACTCCGGTAGGTGTAGACGCCCCGAACGACGGCCTCGTGCGTGCCTCCGGCCAGCGTGGTCCGGATGACGCCCACTTCGGCCGCCTCGTCCCCGCACAGGTAGGACTCGCTGAACTCGAACTTGATGGCCTCACTGTTGGCGATGACGCTGTCGTAGAAGGCGGCAATGCGCTCGCGTCCTTGGTGGCCCTTGCCTTCGGGGTCGAACGGCGACGGGCCGAGGGGGTCGGCGACGACGGCGTCCTCGGCGAAAAGTGCGAGCCAGCCGTCGCGGTCGCCGGCGGCCACGGCGGCGCGGGAGCGGATACCGAGCTCGCGGGCGTTGAGCGGTTCGTCGGTCATATCGAGTTGTGTCCCTCCCTCTCAGCGGACCTTGGCGATGACCTCGTCGGCAAAACGAGTGAGATTGTCGACCTTTGTCTGCAGGCTCTCGGTGTCCTGCTCGGTGCCGTAGGGCCAGCGGAAGCCGACGATCACGTCGGTGACGCCGAGCTCCTCCAGGCGCTGCACGCCGTCCGGTGTGTAGGCGTCCAGCGAGATCACGTGCGTCTCGAACGGCTTGTCCTCGGTGCCGTGCTCGCGGCGCAGCTCGGCCAGGCGGGCCAGCAGTCCGGGGAGGTCGGCCGGGTCGCCCCCGCCGTGCAACCAGCCGTCGCCGTCGATGGCGGCCCGCTTCAGGGCGGCTTCGTGGTGCCCGCCGATCAGGATCGGCACGGGAAGGCTCGGCGTCGGAGACATTTTGATGGACGGTACGTCGAAGACCTCGCCGTGGAACTCGAAGAACCCGCCGGCCATGAGGCCGCGCATGATGGCGATCTCCTCGTCCATGCGCTTGCCCCGGCGCTCCCACGGCACGCCGCAGATCTCGTAGTCCTCGGGCCACGGGCTCGTGCCCACCCCGAGCAGGAGGCGGTTCCCGGTCAGCACGGCGGTGGAGCTGACCTGCTTGGTGATGAGCACCGGCTGGCGGATCGGGAGCTTGATCACGAACGTCACGAAGCGCAGGCGCTCGGTGACCGCCCCCATGGCGGGGATCAGCGAGAAGGGCTCCAAGAAGGGCTTGTCCTCGAGGAACTCCCTGGTGCCGTCGGGGTTGAATGGGTAGGTGGTGTCGGACACCTCGGGATAGCAGATGCTGTCGGGCACGACCATGGAGTCGTAGCCGGCCGCCTCCGCCGCCCGCGCCAGTGGCAGGTAGTACGACGGATCCGTCATCGACTCCGCATACGAGAAACGCACCGCACCTCCGCTGTCCACGAGTTCGGGCGCGCCTACCATGCGGCCCGTGCCCGCTCATCCTGCCAGGACCGCCGCTCTGGGGCACAACCCCGTCCGGCTGAGCGGGGCAGCGCCCCTCGTCACCGACCTGTCGCTCGAGGACCTCGAGCGCGACGCCCGGCACGCCGTCGGCGAGATGGCCTACGCCTACTACTCGGGCGGCGCCGACGACGAGCGCCTGCTCCTGGGCAACGTGGCGGCCTGGAGCCGCTGGCAGCTCCACCCCCACGTGCTGGCCGGGCTCTCGGAGGTCTCGACCGCCACCACCCTGCTCGGCAGCCCCGTCAGCTCGCCCGTGGCGATCGCGCCGACGGCGATACAGGGCCTGGCCCACGCCGAGGGGGAGGTCGCCTGCGCCCGGGGCGCCGCCGAGGCCGGCGCACTGCTGATCCTGTCCTCCCTGGCCACCTGCCCGCTCGAGGACGTCGCCGCGGCGACTCCGGACGCGGTGCGCTGGATGCAGATCTACATCTTGCGGGAGCGGGCCCGCACCGAGGAGCTGGTGCGCCGCGCCGCCGCGCACGGCTACCGCGCCCTCGTGATGACCGTCGACGCGCCCGTCTCGGGCCTCCGCCTGCGCGAGTGGCGCATCGGCGTGCACCTGCCCGACGACCTGGCCCTGCCCAACCTGGCCGGCGACAGCACCGACAGCGCGCGCGAGGGCGGTTTCATGGCCGTCGTGACGAACGAGTTCGAGCCGGCGCTCACGCCCGACGACATCGGGTGGCTGGCCGAGCTGAGCGCGCTGCCGGTCGTCGTCAAGGGGGTGCAGCGGGCCGACGACGCCCTGCGCTGCGTGGACGCGGGGGCGGCCGCCATCGTGGTGTCGAACCACGGCGCCCGCCAGCTCGCCGACGCGCCGGCGACGGCCGACATCCTGGCCGAGATCGTGGACGCGGTCGACGGGCGGGCCGAGGTCTACGTCGACGGTGGCGTGCGGCGCGCCCCCGACGTGGTGAAGGCCCTGGCGCTCGGGGCACGGGCCACCCTGGTCGGGCGGCCGTCCCTGTGGGCCCTGGCCACCGGGGGGGCGGACGGGGTGGCGGCGCTGCTGCGCTGGTACGAGACGGAGCTGCGGCGGGCCATGCATCTCTGCGGCGCGGCGACGGTCGACGCCATCGACCGCAGCCTGGTGCGGCGGGCCCTGCCGTGACGACCGTGGCCGCCCTGCTGGCCGCCCACGCGGAGGACGACCGCACCGGCGTCATGGACGCCGACCTGCGCTGGACCTGGCGCCAAGCGGTGCGCGAGGGCGCCACGCGAGGCGCCCTGGCCCGCTCCCTCTTCGAGAGCGCCAAGCCGCACATCGGGGTGCTCCTGCCCAACGGCGCCGAGTACCTCTTCTGGCTGAACGGGGCCGCGCTGGCCGGGGCGGCCATTGTGGGGATCAACCCGACGAGACGGGGGGAGGCTCTCGCCGCCGACGTGCGGGCCACCGACTGCGCCGTGATCGTCACTGACACGGAGGGCGCCGCCCTCCTGCAGGGACTCCCGCTCGGTGTCGACGACGACAAGATCCTCGTGATCGGGACCGCGCCCTACGACGCCCTCCTGAGGGCGTTCGCCGACGGCGCCGAGGCCGAGCACCTCGTGCAGAACGTCGACGCCATTGACGAGAGCGCGCTCTACCTCCTGATCTTCACTTCCGGGACCACGGGCGCGCCCAAGGCGGTCCGTTGCACACAGGGCAGGCTGGCCGGCATCGCCGAGGTCGCCGGACCCGGCTATGGCTACACGCCCGCAGATGTCTGCTACTGCCCCATGCCCTTGTTCCATGGCAACGCGCTGATGGCGTTGTGGGGACCCTCGGTGCTGATGGGCGCGGCCATCGCCACCCGCCCGCGCTTCAGTGCCTCGGCCTTCATCGACGACGTGCGGCACTTTGGCGCCACCAAGTTCAGCTACGTGGGAAAGGCGATCGCCTACATCCTGGCCACCCCTGAGCGGCCCGACGATGCCGACAACACGTTGAAGAGCGCCTTCGGCACGGAGGCGTCGGTGCGCGACCGCGATCGCTTCCGAAAGCGCTTCGGGTGCTACCTGATTGAGGGCTACGGGCAGAGCGAAGGGGGGGCGGCCATCAACCCCGTACTCGACATGCCCAAGGGCGCGCTGGGCAAGCCGGTCAACGGCGTCGACCTCACCGTCATCAGCCCCGAGACCGGTGAGGAATGCCCGCCGGCGCAGTTCGACGCCGAAGGTCGGCTCCTCAATGCGGGCGCGGCCATCGGTGAGCTCGTCAACCGCAGCGGCCGGGGTAGCTTCGAGGGCTACTACCAACGCGAGGACGCCGAACGGGAACGGTTGCGCCGCGGCTGGTACTGGACCGGCGACCTCGGCTACGTCGACGCCGACGGGTTCTTCTACTTCGCCGGCCGCACCGGGGACTGGCTGCGAGTCGATTCCGAGAACTTCGCCGCCGGCCCGGTCGAGGCGATCATCTCGCGCCATCCCGACGTGGCGGTGGCGGCCGTCTACCCCGTCCCCGATACGGCATCGGGTGCGGGCGACCAGCTCATGGTGGCGCTCGAGATGGTGCCGGGAAAAGCCTTCGACCCCGACGCCTTCGCGGCGTGGCTGATGGCACAGCCCGATCTGGGCCCGAAGTGGCTACCCCGCTACGTCCGGGTCTCGCCTTCGCTCCCCCAGACGGCCACCGGGAAGGTCACCAAGGTCGGGCTACGGTCCGAGGCCTGGGCCTGCGACGACGCGGTCTGGTGGCGACCGCTCGGCAGCTCGGACATCCGGTTCGCGCCCCTCACCGACGACGACCGGGCGGCCTTGGCCGCCGGCCTGGCCGAGAACGGGCGACCTCCGCTGGGCTCCCCGTGAGGTCGCTCTCTGCAGCCACGGCTTTTTCGGGAACCCGGCTACGGCCCGACTGGGCTCCCGATCCGCCCACTCTTCGCCGACCGGGTGGCGCGTAGGTTCCCGACGATCTGGAGGACCTCCGTCAGGTCACCGACCCGGTAGTCACCGGGCTCGAGGTCCGGTGGGCTCTGCCCACGCCGTTCCTCCTGACGCCACACGTGCACCGCGGTCATGCCGATCCGTCGTGGTCCCCGCACGTCGGGCCCCCACGAATCGCCGACGAAGACCACGTCCGGCGTGTCCACGCCCAGAGCCCTGACCGATGCGCCGTAGATGTCGGGGTGCGGCTTGCGGGACCCGGCGCGGGCTGAGGTGACCCCCGCGTCGACCAAGGGCAGCAGCCCGACCTCGTCGAGGAACCCGTTGAGCTCCCAGCCCCAGTTCGAGCAGACGCCGATCGCCAGTCCGGCCTGGCGCAGGGCCGACAACGTCACGGCCGCTTCTGGATAGGCCACCATCGGTCCCTGGTCTGACGCCCGCAGGGCGTCGACGAGGTCCTCGACGTGCGGATCCGGCACGCCGCAGGCACCGGTGAGGTCACGCAGGCGCACCCGCACCCAGGCCTCGTAGGCCTCCTCGCTGGCCGAGTGCTCGGTGTGCTCGACCCCGTCGTAGCGGGAGAAGTAGTTGTCCAGGACGGCCCGTTCCGGCGTGTACCCGTGAGCGGCGAAGACTGTCTCGTAGTTGGAGACTTCCGTGTCGGCAAAATGGGCGAGGGTGCCGTAGAAGTCGAAGATGACCGCGCTGACCACGGTCCCCATACTGCCTCGGGGGCGTGACAGGGCCGCATTGCTCCACTCAGCCGAGGCGGCGGGGTCATACTTTTTCGGACATGGACGACGACCAGCAGGCGGCCGGCGGCCCGGATCCGGCTGTGGACGCCGGGGCGGCGGACCAGGAAGGACGGCCTTCCTCCCGCTGGATCGTGGAGCTGCTCGGGGTGGTCGTCGTCGCGATCCTCGTCGCCGTCCTGCTCCGGACGTTCGTGGTCGCCACGTACTCCATCCCCTCGGGCTCCATGGAGCCGACCCTCCAGATCGGGGACCGGATCGTGGTGAACAAGCTGAGCTACCACCTCCATGGCGTCGACCGCGGCAACATCGTCGTGTTCTCGACACCGCCCAACGAGGACTGCGCAGGCCCACCGGTGTCGGACCTCGTCAAGCGCGTGATCGGCCTTCCGGGTGAAACCATCTCGCTGTCGGACGGGAGCGTCTACATCAACGGGCGCCTCCTCCCCGAGCCTTTCCTCCCACCGGACGTCCGGACCGACAATTACCCAGGGCCGTCGAACAATGCCTATTCGCTGCACAGCCCCTATCGCATCCCCGAAGGAGACGTCTACGTCATGGGCGACAACCGGTCCCGGTCATGCGACAGCCGCTTCTGGGGCCCTATCGCCGAGTCCACGATCGTCGGCAAGGTCGATCTGCGGATCTGGCCCCTGTCGCAGTTCGGCTTCCTCTAGGTGCGGAGCTCGCGCCGCCACACGATGCGCAGACCCGACCAGATCTCGTCGATGGCGCACACCTTGTTGTCCACCAGCCCGAGGGGAAGGGCGACCTCGCGCACCACGTTCTCGTCCACGGTGGTCGCCCGACCCGAGGAACGTTTGGGCCAGGCCACCCAGAGGCCACCGGACGGAAAGATCATGCGACCCAGGGCCTCGATGCGACGCTCGAAGTCTCCTCGTTCGGTGAAGAAGGCCACCACGACGTCCGCCTTCCCCCGGGCCTGACCCTTGACGGTCACGCCCGCCGGCAGAACGCTGATGACGCCGGGGGGCGCGCCGACGAGCGCCACCGTCGAGCCGTCGGTGATGCCCAGCTTCTTGGGCAGCGGCGTCCCGCTGTAGCCGGCCATCAGCCGTTGACGGCCTCGTAGACCCGGAACGCCAGGGGGTACTCGTAGACGTCGGGACCGACGACGAACTGCTCGAGATGGCGCTCGACCACGGCCTCCGCCTCTGCCAGACGCTCGGGCCCCACGCCCATGAATTGGAGCAACGAGGTGTCGACCACCGCACTGGCCGGTGCCCGGACCGCGACCTCGAGCGCCGTGCTCTCGACCGCGGTGAACCCTGCGCCACCCAGGACATCGCACGCGTACTCATGGTCCCCGAGGGAGAACGGTCCCACGGGGCTCTTGCCCGGAGGCGGGACCGGGGGCGGCGGGACGAACGGCCGCAATGCGGTGCTCGTGTGCCACGGGTTCTGCTCCACCCCCTGCCAGCATGCGAACACCAGCCGCCCGCCCGGGCGGAGCGCCCCGCGGATGGCGCCGAACGCCGCCGTCGGCTCATCGAAGAACATCACGCCCAACTGGCTCACCGCGAGGTCAAAGGGCTCCCCAGCGAAGCGATCGGTCTGTGCGTCCATCGCCACGAACTCGACGTTGTCGGCGCCCGCCTGGCGCGCCCGATCCCGTGCCAGCTCGACCAGGGGTGTGGAGATGTCGATCCCGACCACCTGTCCCTCCGGTGCTACGGCCTCCGCCAGCGAGATGGAAAGGAGCCCACCACCACACCCGATCTCGCACACCCGCTGGCCCGACCGTGCGGCGACCACCTTCAGGAGGTAAGGCGACAGGGCTTCAGTGAGCCGTTCCCTCTGGGTCCACGACGCCACCCAGCGGTCGTCGTTCCACCGTTTCGATTCCTTCTCGTTGGCCACAGCGACAACGTATCCGTCCCAGGTAGGTTCGGCGGCGTGCGCATCGGCCTCGTGATCCTGCCCTCCGACCGCTGGAGCGAGGCGCGTCCGCGGTGGGAGTGGGCCGACCGCGCCGGATTCCATACGGCGTGGACGTACGACCACATCCGCTGGGGTGGCATGCCGGACGGACCCTGGCACGCCGCGGTGCCCGTGCTCGCCGCCGCGGCTGCCGTGACCGAGCGCGTCCGACTGGGCACGCTCGTCGCCACGCCGAACTTCCGCCATCCGGTCACCTTGGCGCGCGACGCCCTCGCGCTCGACGACCTGAGCGGCGGCCGCCTCGACCTCGGTCTGGGACCGGGCAGCGAAGGCCCGGACGCCACGGCACTCGGCCAGGAGCCGTGGGCGCGCGGGGAACGCATGACGCGCTTCGGGGAGTTCCTCCAGGTGCTGCAGGCGATTGTGGACGGGGAGCCCACGACACAGACGTCGATCCGCACGGCGCACTACACGGCGGACGAGGCACCCAGCACACCGGGAGCGCTCCAGCACCCGCTCCCCCTCACCATCGCCGCTGGCGGGCCCAAAGGTCTGCGGCTCGCCGCCAGATACGGACGCGACTGGGTCACCATCGGTCCCACCGGGGGCGGGGCCCGCACGCCCGAGACCGTGCTTGAAGCGGTGCGCCGACAACTTCCGCTCCTTGAGGAGGCGTGTCGCTCCGTCGGTCGGGAACCGTCGAGCGTGGGCAAGGTGCTTCTCTGGACGCCGACCGAGCCGGTCATTGAGTCGCTCGATCAGTTCGACGAGCTGGTGGCCCCCTATGACGAGCTCGGGTTCGACCAGTTCGTCGTCCACCATCCCGCGCAAACGGGACCGTACGGAGGCGACGTGGCGATCTTCGAGCAGATCGCCGCGCGCTCGGCCACAGCCTGAGCCGAGCTCAGTCGCCGGCAGAGGCCGCAGCAACCTCCGCTTCGAGCTCCGCTCGTGCCGACGGTGGCTCCACTCGCTCAATGGCACACTCCGTACAGTCGACCCACGACGCCGCCTCCGCGATCGCTCCGGCCACCTGTGACGCCGCACCCGGCCGGAGCAGCGTGACCTGCTTGGCCACGAGGACATCACCCCGCCGGCCCGGGTCGACGAGACCGACGATGCGTGTGCCGGCGAGCACGGGCATGGCGAAGTACCCGTAGATGCGCTTCTCTTTCGGCGTGTAGGCCTCGAGCCGGTGACGCAGCCCGAAGAGACGCTCGACGCGTTCTCGATACCAGATGAGTGAATCGAACGGGGAAAGCAGGACATTCCTGCCCCGAGCCCGGGCACCCAGGGACGCCAGGGCGAGCGAATCGAGATAGGCGGCCTGCTTCCAGCCTTGAATCGAGACCTCCGTCAACCCCGAAGAGGGCAGCACCCGTCGGACCAGGGAACGGGGGAGGCCGTGGTACACCGCCAGGTCGGCCTCGGTGGCCACGCCGAGCGAACGCCCGGCCGCCACCACGAGGCGGAGCGCGCAGTCCTCGTCGCTCCACTCCTGGGTCAGCAGATCAGGCGGGATGGCGCGCTCGGCCAGGTCGTAGACGCGGGCGAAGCCCCGGCGCTCCCGGCAGACCAGCTCGCCGATGTCGAGCAACCACTCCGCTGCGATCTTGGTTTCGGACCAGTCCCACCAGGGGCCGCCCTTCTTGGCACCGCCCAGTTCATTCGCCGTGAGCGGGCCCTCGCTGCGCAGACGGGCGACGACCTCGTTGCAGGTCTTGTCCCGCTCCTCCAGCACATGCCAGCGGCTGCCCTTGGCGCGCCGGGCCCGTCGCTTGAACCCGTAGGCCGGCCAGTCCTCGAGCGGCAGCACACAAGCGGCATGGGACCAGTATTCGAACGTCTCGCTCTTCGGTCCCCAGTACGCCCGCTCGATGCGGCCCCGCCCGATCGCCCCCAGGCGGGCATACGCCACCAGTTCGTGCGAACGCGCCAAGACAGAAATCGTGTCGAGCTGCACGGCGCCGAGTCGGCGCACCATGGCCGCCACACCACCCGTCGTCACGCGGGCACCACGAAGCCCCTGGGCCGCCAACGCCACCCGGCGAGCCTCCTCGATGCTCAGCGTGTCACGCGCCATGGGCGCGGCAAGCTAGCAAGGACCGCTACGGGGACCAACGCATTGCTCCGTCTACCTTTCAATCAGGCATGACGCTTGACCCATAGGACTCCCGCCGAGGTCTCGCCGCGTACCATTCTGGCCATGTTCCGCTCGCCAACGAAGCGGTCGTCGTCGAACTGATGGGACGTCGCATCCGATGGCTCGGCCTCATCATGGTGGTCGGTCTGGGCCTGGTGATCGTTCAGCTCGTGAACATTCAGCTGGTCAAGGCCCCCTCGTTACGCGCATCCGCATTCAACCCACGAAACCAAGGCAAGCAGTACGACAACCAGCGGGGCAACATCTACGCATCGGACGGCACACTTGTCGCGGAATCCGTCAAATCCTCATCGGGTCCCTATCACTATGTCCGGCAGTACCCTCAGGACTCGCTGTATTCCCAGGTGGTCGGGTACTCCTCGGAGTACTACGGAACGGCCGGGATTGAGAACGAGTACAACGAGGACCTCATCACGCACACGCTGCCCGCGCAGACCTTTTCGCAGACTCTGGGGCTTTCGCCCCTGCAGACGTCGAGGGACAACCTGACACTGACGATTGATCCGACCCTGCAGCAGGCAGCCCGGACTGCCCTGAGCCAGATCACCGGAGCGAACAAGGATGCCGGCGTTGTGGCCGTAATTCCCAAGACGGGAGCAGTGGTTGCGGATTACTCGACACCCACATTCGACCCGAACGCCCTGGCCTCACCGAGCGTGGCTGCCGAAACACTCGCCGGTCACTCCGACTTCAACCAGAAGGATTCGGAAGGGTTCTACCCCGGTTTGCCTTTGGCGACCGCGTCGACGTTCTTCCCCGGCTCGACGTTCAAAGTCGTGACAACCACTGCCGTTTACAATCTCGCGCCGCAGCTCTCGAACTTCACCTTTACTCCTGCATCGTCGACACCGCTGCCGAATTCCAACAAACTGCTCACCAACGACGGCGGAACGGTCTGCGGCGGAGACATTCAGGCGATGCTTCCCCAGTCGTGTGACCCAGGCTATGGACTGCTCGGGATTGCGCTCGGGGCCCCCACGTTGGTGAAACAGGCTGAGTTGTTCGGCTACAACTCGACCCCGCCCATCGACCTGCCCAAGGCTTGGGTCGCGACCCCGTTCTTCCCGTCAGCCTCGTCGATTTCTCCACCGAACCAGGCGTATCTCGCCTACTCGGCGATCGGGCAGTTCAATGTCACAGTCAGCGCGTTGTCGAATGCGCTCGTCGTTGCGGGCATCGCCAACGGCGGCGTGATCATGGAGCCCTACCTGGTCCAGCAGATTCACGACGACCAGGGAGCCCTGGTGATGTCGCATCAGCCCATCCCCTGGATGACAGCAGCCTCTCCGCAGGCCGCGGCCAGCGTGACATCGCTGATGCAGGCCGTCGTCACGCGCGGTACTGCCGACACTGTCGGCTTCCCCGCGTCGCTTGATGCTGCAGTGAAGACAGGTACGGCACAAACCGGCAACCCGAGCGCCAACACGGACGACTGGATGATCGGGTTTGCACCGGCGAATAATCCTCAGATCGCAGTAGCCGTTGTCGTTCCTTATCAGAACTTCGTCGACACGGGGGCTGGCGTGGCTGGCCCGATCATGAAGGCAATGCTGGAGGCCGCTCTCGCACAGCCGGCATCGCAGGGCTCGACTCCGTAGTCACAGACGGGGCATCAGACTCAGTCGAAGAGAGAGGCAGCGACCGCGTCCTCGAGCGCGCGGTCATTGGCCCACATCAGTTGCTGCTGCTTGGCCCGCCGGAAGTAGAGCTGAATGTCGAAGTCGAGCGTGAACCCGATGCCGCCGAAGATCTGCTGGGCCATGGCGGTGATGTCGCGGAAGGTCGAACAGGCGAACAGCTTGGCCATCGGTGCCAACGACCCGAGAGGCCGGCCCGTTGCGCCGGCCCACGCGGCCTCGTGCACGAGCTGCTCGGCACCGTCGAGATTGGTGACAGCATCGGCGAGATAGTGGGCCAGTGCCTGGAACGCGCCGAGCGGCTTGTCGAATTGGTGCCGGTCCTTGGCGTATTGCGTGGTGATCTCGAGGGCGTACCGAGCACCACCGACGGCCTGCGCCGCCAACAGCACCAGCGCGGGCTCGAGCACCTCCTGCCAGGTGGCCCAGCCGGTGCCGGACGACCCGATGCGGTCGTCCTCGCTCACAACCACATCGGACAAGGTGACCTCGTACTGCGTGTCGGACGAAAGGCTGAATTGTTGGCGCAGGCTCACCCCGCTCGCGGCGGGGTTCACGAGAAACAGGTCGACGGCTTCGGCTGCGTCACCGGTGCGGGCCAGCACGACAAGCCGGTCGGCCGCCGCGGCGAAGGCCACGTGGCGCTTTTTCCCATTGAGTCGGTATTCCGAGCCCTCGCTGCCAGCCCGTGTCTCCACACCGCGGGGCGAGAACCCGTTCTCGGGCTCCAGCCAGGCCGGAGTGAAGATGGCCTCGCCCGAGGCGACCCGCCGCAGCCACTGCTCTTTCTGGGCGCCGCTCCCGGCGGCAGCGAGGACGCCCCCGCTCATGACTGCGCTGACGAAGTGCGGCGTCGGAGCCAGCGCACGGCCGAGCTCCTCGTAGAGTGCGACGCCCTCGACGAGGGACATCGCCGAACCCCCGTACTGTTCGGGGAGGAGCAATCCGATGAGATCGAGCTCGCCCAGTTGGATCCACAGCGCCGGTGGGTACCCGACGGGGTCGTCCTCCATCGCGCGCACCACCTCGAGCGGACAGTGCCGCCCGAGGACGTCACGCACCGTCTGGCGCAGCAGCTCCTGCTCCTGGTCGAAATCAAGATCTAACACTCAGATTCTCTTTCCTGCTTGAGGGCATAGAGGCACGGACATGAGACGGCATTGGGCGCGGGGCTCACGGCGACGGTCGCCATTGGTCGCCGCGGCGGGCCCACGGGTTGTCGTCGGGGCTCCGGGGCAGTGCGACGCGGGCGGCGCAGGTGGTCTTGCCGTCACCGCCGACCGACAGTGTCACGGCGACCGAAGCAAAGCCACAGCCGACATCGTCGACCTCGGTCGACTCCACCACGCCACGCAGCGACATGGTGTCGCCAGGGAAAACCGAACCCTTCATGCGGAAGGTGACCCGGGCCAGCCGGCCGTGTGGCCCGGTCCAATCGGTCAGGTAGCGCTCGAACCAGGCGGCCTGGTTGGGCGTGTTCAAGAAGATGTCCTGTGTCCCGTTGCGTTCGACGGCAAAGTCCTTGTCGTGGTGCATCGGGCGCCAATCCCGGGTGGCCAGAGCGCCGAGGACGACCGTGGTCGCGCTGACGTCATAGTCCAGCTCAGGCAGTTCGTCACCGGGGGCGACGTCGGGGAACAACAGCCGGGGAGCAACGGACACCGTCATGCGGCAGCACCCCGCCGGTAGCCGAAGCCGGTGTAGGACTCGAGCGCCACAAGCTCGCCCTCCTGATTGGCGTACACCACCTCGATCACCCAGAAACGTCCCGTGCCGAGCTTCGTGGTCTTTTCGTCGCTGACCGAACGCAACACCTGATGCGTCCGCAAGACGTCACCGATGCGCACCGGCGTGTGGAATTCAATGGTGTTGTCGGTCATGACCGCCTCGGGCAGACCGAAAGCCTCCTTCAGGTCGAAGTGGACCTGAAGAGGGAGAGCCTGTTCCGTCCGTCCGGGTGCCCAGTGGTGCGGCCGGAACCAGACCGAGACCATGGATGGCGGTGCCACCGGACCACCGGTCAACAGGCCAGCGACGTCGTCATCCCAGTAGAGGGGGTTGTCGTTCTCCACCGACGCGCACGAGGTCCATACGTAGCCGCGCTCCACTGGGAACTCCCCCACCTCGTGGTATTGCTCCTTCCCGATGAGGTCGCGCATCTCGGCCAGCGCGTCGCTCCTCATGCCACGACCTTCTTCGCCATCCAGCGGGCGACCCTTTCACCGTCCACACCGGCCTCTTTCAAGAGGTGTTCTGTGTCCGTCTGCGTCATGTCGGGCAACGGTGCCTCCCCGCCGGAGCGCTCCATGCCGGCGAGCAGGGGTGCGAGCTGCGAAAAAGCACCTTCCGTCGGATGCGACGTCTCCGTCACCACGCCGCGGGCGGCGAACTGCGGGTAGCCGGCCACCTCGGCGATCTGGAGGACCGGGGCGACGCAGGTGTCGGCCTCCGCCAGCACAGCGACCCATTCGTCCCGTGTCCGACTGGCGAAGGCGGCAGCGAAGACCGCGCGGATGGCGGGCTGCGCGTCGTCCTCGAATTGCGACGCCGCCAGCTCCGGACAACCCAGCGCGGTACAGAGGTTGGCGAAGAACTTCGCCTCAATGGCGCCGACGGCCAGCCACTTCCGGTCGGACGTTGCATAGGTGCCGTAGCAGGCGTAACGCCCCGACAGGACGTCGTGCCCGGGCCGGATGTCGCCGCCCAGAGCCAGTTGCTCGTCGAGCGCCAACGACGTCAACCACAGGACCCCTTCCGCCACTGACACGTCGAGATAGACACCGCGCCCCGTCGTCGCTCGTCCGGCCAGGGCGGCTGTGATGGCGAGTGCGGCCTGCATGCCGCCCGCCGCGGCGTCGGCCACCGTCGCACCCGGGATCGGCGGCGCGCCGTCCAGGCCTGGCGTGCTCATGGCCAGAAAGCCGCCGACCGCCAGGTAGTCGATGTCGTGCCCAGCCCAGAGCGCCGAAGGGCCGGTTTGGCCATAACCGCTGGTCGAGCAGTATATGACACCCGGGTTGCAGGCCGAGACCGCTCCGTATCCCACACCCAACCGGTCGACGACGCCCGGCCGGAAGCTCTCGACCACCACGTCGGCCTTCCGGGCGAGTGCGAGGAACGCCTTTCGACCCTCGTCGTCCTTCAGGTCCACGAGAGCGCGACGCATGCCGCGATGACCGCTGTAGGCGAAGTACGGCGGCTGAATCGGCGACGCATCAGCGGACGGAACCGGTCCGATCTTGACGACCAGCGCGCCGTAGTCGGCCAGCAGACGCGTGCAACGCGCCGCCGGACCGACCGTCGACAGGTCGAGTACGAGGATCCCTCCGAGGGGACCTCCGGACGAAGTGCCTGCGTCCACCTCAGAAGTTCTTCGGCAGTCCGAGCTTGCGCCGGGCAATGATGTTCTTCTGGATCTCCGACGCTCCACCACCGATGGTGTCGATCACCGTGTAGCGATAGGTGGACTCGGACCGACCGGCCATCGGGGCCTCCGCGGTCTTGACCCGGAGCTGACTGCCAGGACCGGCGATGTCCATGGATGCGTTGGCCAGGCGCTTTGAGAGCTCCGTAGCGAAGAGCTTGTACTCGGAGGCCTCGGCGGTGGGTGCAGCGCCGCCCTTGGACGACTCGTAGACGAACTTCAGACCCATCACCCGGGCCACCTCGAGCTGGGTGGCCAGCTGGGCCAGGCGTTGGCGAATCACCGGATCGTCCTTTAACGGCACACCGTCGCGCGCCGTCGTCCGCACGTATTCGACGAGCAACTCGAAGCGCTGCTGAATGGGCGAGAAGGTGAACATCGTGAAGCGCTCGAGGTCGAGTGCCTCCGAGATGTACTGGAATCCTCGGCCCACCTCCCCCACCACATAGTCATCAGGGACAAAGACATCGTTGAGGAACACCTCATTGGTGCGCTCGTCACCCATGGTCCAGATGGCGTTCACAGTGATGTTCGGCTGGTCGATCGGCACCAGAAAGAGCGTGATCCCGGCGTGTTTGGAGTCCGGGTCCGTGCGGGCCCCGACCCAGTACCACTCGGCGAAGTGGGCCGAGGTCGTCCACGTCTTCTGGCCGTTGAGGATCCAGCCGCCGTCGTCTCGAGTGGCCTTCAGCTGCATGGAGGCCGCGTCGGAGCCGGCATTCGGTTCGGAGTAGCCGACCGCGAACTCGACCTCGTTCCGCAGGATCTTGGGGAGGAACTCGGACTTCAAGCGGTCGTTTCCGTGACGGATGAGCGTCTTGCCGATGATGCCGACGCCCTTGCCGATCTGGGGACCACCTCGGCCGGCCAGCCGCTCATTCAAGAGGTACTCGTAGACGCCCTCGCCCTCGGAGCCGCCGTATTCCTTTGGCCACGTCATACCGAGCCAACCCTGCTCGCCCAGGGAAGCCATGAAGGCACGCCGTTTGGGCGTGTCCACGATCTGCGCCATGTTCTCCCGAGTCAGATCGAACACATCAGGATCGTCGTTGCTGTCGAGAAAGCTCTCGACGTCTTTCACAAAGGCCAGTTGCTCAGGCGAGAACTCGAAATCCATCGCTGCCTCCACATCGCCCATCGAGCCGGATCTGACGGCGCGTCAGATATGGCCCGACATCATAGGGCACCCCCCGCAGTTCCCTCAGGGTCGGAGCCTGGGATCACGTTTCGCTGGTGCTCCGGCGGCAGACGAGAGGTGCGCCTCTTCCGTTCCGGCTCTGACGACAGCAGGCCTCTTCGTGTTCGAACCACAAGAACGTTTCGATTGGTCGGTACATCTTCCACGCAACCCTCCTGCACTTCTGCGCTTGACGACAGTGATGATCCCGCCAGCCAGGGATCGGAGAGTGGACGGCGGCGCGAAGGCGAGGATGACGGCCACAACAAGAGCGCGCGTGGCATGAGAAGGTCACCCACTTCAAAAGCGCGCGACCCGGCGACCGTCGAACCGCAACGAACCCGAAGAACGCGGTCGGCTCGGCTATGCCAGCCAATGGCGAAGAAAATCGACACAGGCGGTCGTCAATGGAGAGTGCCGAGTTTCGATGTCGGAAGGTGCCGCGGGGAACCCCCCGCACCCTGCGTTGGCGGTGTCCGACGGCCGGCACACATCGCGATAGGAGGGCTCCGAAGCATCGTCAGCGCAGGTTCGATGTCGTGCTTTTGATGAGGACGGTGTTCCTCGTGAAACAATTAGCAAGGGGCTGCGCGGCTCCAGTTTTCCCCGTCCGCACCGGTTGGTACGGCGGTGTTTACACCGAGCGGTCGCTTCGGTGCCTCGTTAACACGCAGCCACCGAGCCTCTTGGTCGCGCACCGACCACCCGACTCGATCAGGCTGGCGGTGAGCGAACACGCGCCACGGATGAGACCACCCGGGAGGGCAGTGACCGATCCAAAGTCGGGCAAGAGCGACCGTCCCGGCAACGCGCGCAGGGGCGATGACGAATCGGTGTTAACGCTGCCGGTCGGCGCTCCAGTTGCTTCGTCTTCGGGATTGGATTTTGCCGTCGTTTCTTCCACGGGTGGACCCCCAGCGGGGCCCGAAGCCGCGGAGCCCAACCCAGCGACGGCTCGGGCGGCGCCGACAGCTTCGCCGGAACGGGCCTCGTCGATCATCCCCTCGAAGAGTCCACGCACCGAGACACCGAGACGTGCTGCCTCCCCTTCGACCCAGGCGCGCCGTTCGTGGTCGAGACGGATGCCAACAACACTGGACTTGGTCGTGGCCATGGCCTGTTAACAGTAACCCTGGGTGTTTACATCCTCGGCGCAGAATGGTGGCAACCAGGTTGTGGATGTCACGGCCCGGGTGCACCTCAGGCACACAGACCTGATCACGCGCTCGAGCCCGGTTGGTTGGAGCCCGGGCGAGGCCGAGGACGGGGACCCCGGCCGCTCAACTCCTGGCTTCCGGGGGACGAGCAGATCGTGGGGCTGCTGCTGCCGATGCGGGCGATGCGGCACCCTTGTCCGTCGAGGTGTTAACGGGTTCAGATGCTGCACTCACCGAGCCGACGCCTGTGCACGAGGGCGCACTCGGAACCGACCAGGTGTTGCGGGTGCGGTGCACGGATGGGCCTGGCAGCGACTCCTCCCTCCCCGCGGAGCAGCGGCCAGTTGTCTGGGAACCGGGTCGCGGCCGCCGGCAACGGGTCAACGCCCCCTGCGCCCGGAGCGCCGATCGCGGTCCCGGCGGCCGTCTCGGCGAAAGACGTGTTCGTCGCCCATCGTCTTGGTGGCCCCGCGGCCGGCAAGGGCGAGACTCGTCCAGGCGGCGACTCGGGTGAGCATGAGGGCCTCGGCCTCACCGTCGGCGGCAGGGTGCAGCCGAGCCGAGACTGGGCCGTCCAGCCCGGCACCGCCCCCGCTCGTCGGCGCCCAGCACCATGGGACCAGGACGTCGGGATGGGGACGAGCTGAAGTGTCCAGGGTGAAGCGATTGTGTTCGGAACGAGCAAGGTGCTGTCCACCCCTCGCACCGCTGCTGCCGCGGACATCAGGGCATTGGACATCCCGCTGGCCCGGCGAGCAGAGGTGTTAACAGATGATGAGCTGGGTGTTAACACGTTCGTTCCGCAGCCGACGCAGGCGTCTTCCTGGCCACCCGCCCCTCATCCCCAAGTGGAGAAAGCACGGCCGACACGGCTCAGGTCTGTGTGACCTCCTCCCCATGTGGTGTCACGATGAACGCCCGAACGGGGTCCTCGATCCCCCGGAGCTCGGCCGGCTCGAGCGGACGCAGCGACCAGATGTCGCGGGACAGGTCTCTCGCCACCGCCTCGGTCACCACGACTTCACCAGGAGCGCCCGTCTTCACCAGCCGAGACAGGAGGTTGACGAGGGGCCCGTAGTAGTCGCCTTCCCGGGGTGTGGCGGGGCCGATGCCCACCGCCCCGCGGGCAGGGGGCAGGACCTCGTCCTCGGCAGCGGCCCGGCAGACCTCGACCCCGATCCGACACGCGGCCTCCGCTGTCGGCGCCGCGAAGAAGGCCTCGTCGCCGATCGTCTTGATGACCCGGCCGCCGGCGAGGACCGCGCTCGTCCAGGCGGCCGACTCGAACCGGGTCAGCGCCAGGTTCTGGTCGCGCAAGCTGGTCGCCTGCGCCCAGGCGGTCGAGCCCACCAGGTCCACAAAACCCAGTGCGACAATCTCGGTCGGGCCCTCGGCCTCACCGTCGGCGGCAGGGGTGGGGCCCAGCCAAGACCGGGCCGCCCCGGCCCGGCGCTGCGCCCGCTCGAAGGCATCCATCACCAAGAGCGCGAGGACGTCCGGCACCTCGGTGAAGGAGATTGTCGCCGCCTCGGCGAGACGGGCCCGGGCGAGCTCGTCGGGACCCTGGCGGATAGTCCCCGGCCCCAGCTCAGAGAAGAAGAGAGCGATGGCCGCCTCAGCAACGTTGTTGGCGGCGGCGCCCAGCACCCGCGTGAAGGCGAGAATCGCCTCCTCACCCAAGATCGCCGCCGCTTGCTCGAAGGCCGCCATCAGCGACGCCAGATCTGCGGGCACCTCGGTGTCGCGCTGGGCCGGGATCCCGGCTGCCAGCAACACCCGCATGACGCGCGACACGGGCATTCCAAGGCGTGCCGCGATGTCGGCCACGGTCACCATCTCGGATCTGCCCTGGGTCACCAGGTCGCCGGCCACCCCGGGCAGGGTTCCCAATCGATGGGCCTCCACCATCTGCTCGATGGTGGCCCCCCGATCGGTCAGGTACTCGAGGAGCGCCAGTCGCTCGGCGGCAGCGGGATCGAGCGGGTCGTAGAGTCCGGCGTCCCGCCAGCTGTCCTTGCCGTCCACCCGTTCACTCGGCCCATGCGAGGGTGGCTGACGGTTGCGCCCGCGCCATCCCCTTGAGCGACGTCTCGCGGTGGCCGTCGAACGTGAACTCGCCGGACCCCTGGACGAGCTGCTCCGACAAGGACGAGACGAGGATCTCGCCCGCGGCGGCTGCGTCCGCCAACCGGCTCGCCACGATCACCGTGTGCCCGAGGTAGTCGTCACCCTCGTCCACCGCGTCACCGGTGTGGATGCCGATGTGGACCGCAATGGGCTCGCCCTCGTCGGACGGGACGTGGGCGAGGAACGCCCGCTGGACGTCGATGGCACATCGGAGGGCGCGAGCCACGCCTCCGAAGGCCACCATGAAGCCGTCCCCCTGGACGCTGATCTCGCGTCCACCGTGGCGGCCGATGGCGTCGCGCACGATGCGGTGGTGCTGGCGCAGGACCTCGCGGGAGACCTGGTCGCCCAGCCGCTCGGTCATGCCGGCGTAGTCGACCATGTCGCAGAACAGGATCGTGACCGTGCCGTCGGTGGGAAGCGCGCTGTCCCCAGCGGCGGCGGCCCTGCTCCCGCGGTCCACCCGCTCTCGATCGCGCTGGTCGCGCCGTTGCTCATTGCGCTGGCCGCGCAGCTGGCGCCGGATGTCCTGGCCGAGCGCCGCCAGTTCGGCGGGATCTGCCACCGCGTCGGCCACAGCGAGTCCCGCGGCTCGCGCCGCGGCCCGGGCGAGCTGCTTGCCCGACCGGTTCGGGCGACTCTTGACGTCGATACCCCCCATGACAGCGAAGCCGCGGACCACGATCCGGGGCGAGCCCGGGACGATCGGCACGTCGCGCAGCCTCAGGTTGCGCCCGCCCATGAAGGAGAACCCCCGCAGCTCGACATCGAAACCCTCGGGCACGATGATGTCGACCCCGCCCCAGAAGGCCACGGCGGTGATCTCGATCTCGGGCCCTTCGATCTCCGCCCTGCGCAGGTCCATGTCACACCCGCCCATGACGGCCACGGCATTCGTCTTCCCGCTGATGCGCCAGCGACCCTTGGTGCTGTGGCCGCTCATGACCGCGACGTGCCAACGCCGCTTCTTCTTGGTCGGGGTCTCCGGCAGGCGATCGCCGGGGAGGGGTGCCTGCGGCAAGTCGGCCATGACCGCAAGCAGGTCGCCCCGGGTCCGGGCCTGGAATGCCAATCCGACCCGTTCCGAGAACTCGTCGAGCGTGAGCCTGCCTTCCACCACGTGCTCCCGCAGTTGGGTCACGGTCCGGTCCCGGTCCGCGTCGGCTACGCGCTCGGTCAGCCCTCCTCCGCCCCCCTGCGGCGGGCGCTGGCTTTCAGGAACCGGCAGGTCCGCCATATGGACAGTTTGCCCGCTCCGCCCGCTCGCGGGTCGACCCGACGACCAGTCAGTCGGCCTCCCGGCACCCGTTAGGCTCGTCGGCCGTGCGAGGCATCATCAGCGTGGCGGGCTACGTGCCCTACCGCCGGCTGGCCCGGGCGGACATCGGGGCCTTCATGGGCAGTGGCGGCGGGAAGGGCAGCCGCGCCGTCGCGTCGCACGACGAGGACACCACCACCCTGGGGGTCGAAGCAGCCCGACTCGCCCTGCGCTCGGCACCGGGCCACACCCCCGAGGCACTCTGGTTCGCCACCTCGGCGCCGGCCTATCTGGACAAGACCAACGCAACTGCAATTGCCGCGGCACTGCGGCTGCCGAGCGACGTCGCTGCGTACGACTTCGGGGGCGCACTGCGGTCGGGCGCTGGCTGCCTAATTGCGGCGCTGCGAGGAACCGGGACGAACCTGGTCGTGGCCGGGGACATGCGCGACGGGCTGCCCACGAGCGCGGACGAGTCCGCCGGCGGCGATGCCGGCGCCGCCGTCCTTGTCGGGGACGGGCCGGGAGTGCTGGTCGAATTCGTCGCCGCCGCCTCGGCGACAGACGAATTCACCGACCGCTGGCGGGCGCCGGGCGACCGAACCTCCAAGCTTTGGGAGGAGCGTTTCGGTGAGAATCGCTACCTGGCTCTCGGCCAAGATGCGCTGGCCAGGGCGCTGAAGTCGGCCGGCCTGGAGGCTGGGGACGTCGGTCGGCTCGTCGTCACGGGTATGCACGGGCGTGCCGTCACGGGCCTGGTCAAGAAGTTGGGACCGGGAGAATCGGTGGTGGACGACCTGACCTCGAGCGTCGGTCAGACGGGCACGGCCCACCCGCTCCTCGTCCTCACCAGCGCCCTGGAATTGATGGCCGCCTCGGGCACTCCGGCCGGAACGACCGTCGTGGCGTTGCACCTGGCCGATGGGGCCGACGCCGTCGTCCTGCGCACGACCGAGGCGCTGGCCGGCTGGCAGCCGGTCCGCCCCGTCGCCGATCAGGTCGCGCACGGCGCACCCCTCCCCTACGCCAAGTTCCTGGCCTGGCGGGGGCAGCTCCAGCCTGAGCCCCCCCGGCGCCCCGAGCCGGCCCGGGTGTCGAGCTCGGCGGCCCATCGCAACGAACAATGGAAGTTCGGTTTCGTCGGATCGAAGGATCGCAGTTCGGGCGCAGTCCACCTCCCGCCCTCGCGTGTCTCCATGGAGGGGGGAGCGGTCGACGACATGGAGCCGGTCGCCATGGCGGACGCCACCGGCACCGTGGTCACCTCCACCATCGACCGCCTGGCGTACTCGCCGAGCCCGCCGATCGTGTTCGCCGTCGTCGACTTCGACGGGGGCGGTCGGTATCCGGTCGAGCTGACCGATGCCGACCCGGAGGAGATCGGCGCGGGCAGCCGGGTCGAGATGACGTTCCGCCGGCTGTTCAGTGCGGACGGCATCCATGACTACTTCTGGAAGGCGCGGCCGGTGCGAACGGGAGGAGGGGCCTGATGGGCTCGCACGGTATTTACGACAAGGTCGCCATCGTCGGCATGGGCTGCACGAAATTCGCCGAGCTGTGGGACAACGGTCTCGACGACCTGATCGTCGACGCCAGCACCGAGGCCTTCGCCTCGGCCGGTGTGTCCAAGGACGACATCGACGCGTACTGGTTCGGGACAGCCCAGAGCGGCATGAGCGGCATCGCGCTGGCCCGGCCGCTGCAGCTGCACAACAAGCCGGTCACACGGGTGGAGAACTACTGCACCACCGGCTCCGAAGCGCTGCGCGGCGCCGTCTACGCCGTGGCGTCGGGGGCCTATGACGTGGCCATGGCCGTCGGCGCGGAGAAGGTGAAGGACAGCGGGTTCCAGGGTCTCAACGCCATGAACCCGCCGGGCGACGGGACGGCCCGCACCCTGACGGCGGCGGCGATGTTCTCCATGGTGGCCCCGGCCTACGGGCAGAAGTACGGGGTGGACGACGAGACCATGGCCGACGTGCTGGCCTCCATTGCGGTGAAGAACCACCACAACGGCGCCCGCAACCCGCGGGCCCAATTCCGTCGCGAAATCACCAAGGAGACCGCGCTGGGCGCTCCTCGGCTGGCCGGCACCCTCGGCGTGTTCGACTGTGCCGGTGTGGCCGACGGTGCAGCGGCGGCCATCGTGGTGCGGGCGGAGGACGCGCTCAAATACACGGACAAGCCGATCTACATCAAGGCGCTCTCGTTGGCGGCGGGGAGCGGGTCGGGCCTCATCGATCCCGGCTACGACTACACCCACTTCCCCGAATGCGAGGCCGCCGCGGCCGACGCCTACGCGCAGGCGGGTATCACCGATCCCCGGCGGCAGCTGGCCATGGCGGAGGTGCACGACTGCTTCACACCGACCGAGCTGGTGCTGATGGAGGACCTGGGCTTCGCTGCCCGGGGGACCGCATGGAAGGAGGTCCTCGCCGGCACCTTCAACCTCGACGGCGAGCTGCCGGTCAACCCCGACGGCGGGTTGAAGTCGTTCGGACACCCGGTGGGCGCCTCCGGTCTGCGCATGTTCTTCGAGTGCTGGCTGCAGATGCGCGGGGAGGCACCGCCGGACCGCCAGATCACCACGACGGACCGCGGCCTGGCCATGACACACAACCTCGGCGGCTACCCGGGGGAGATGGTGTCGTTCGTCTCTGTGGTCGGCTCCCGGCTCGGCTGAGTCAGTCCAACAGCTTGGCCAGCGGCGTGAACGCCATGCCGTGGGCATCGGCCACCGGCTTGTAGACGACCTGGCCGTCGGCCACGTTCACGCCTTCGGCGAGGGCAGGGTCGGTCTGCACCGCGGCCCGCCACCCCTGGTCGGCGATGCGGAGTGCGTAGGGCAACGTGGCGTTGGCTAGCGCGTGCGTCGACGTGTGCGGCACCGCGCCGGGCATGTTGGCCACGCAGTAGAAGACCGACCCGTGCACAGAGAACGTCGGGTCCGAGTGCGTCGTCGGACGAGTCGACTCGAAACAGCCACCCTGGTCGACGGAGATATCGACCAGCACCGAGCCGTGCCGCATCCTCTCGACCAGCGCGTCCGAAACGAGGCGTGGTGCCCGCGCCCCCACCACGAGCACGGCCCCGATCACAATGTCGGCCTCGAGGCAGACCTCCTCAATGGCATGCTCCGAGGAGGCAACGGTCTCGAGCGCGCCCCGGAAGTGGTGGTCCACTTCGCGCAAGCGGTCGAGATTGCGGTCGAGCACGAAGACCTCCGAGTGCATGCCAACGGCCATGGTGGCCGCGGCGAAGCCGGCCACGCCGGCGCCGAGGATGACAACCCGGGCAGCGCGCACCCCGGGGACACCACACACCAGGACTCCCCTGCCGCCACCGGGCCGCATGAGGTGATGGGACCCCATGAGCGGCGCCATCCTCCCGGCGACCTCGCTCATGGGCGCCAGCAGCGGCAGAGAATTGTCCTCCTGACGCACGGTCTCGTAGGCGATCGCCACGTTGTCGGCGGCGAGGAGCGCATCGGTGCACTCGCGTGAGGCAGCGAGGTGCAAGTAGGTGAAGAGCGTCTGGCCCTGTCTGGCCCCGAGGAGCGGATATTCCTCGGCGACGGGCTCCTTCACCTTGCAGACGAGGTCGGCGGCGGCCCACACCTCCTCGGCCGTATCGAGGATCTTCGCCCCGGTCCGGACGAACTCGGCATCGGACATGGACGAGCCGTCGCCCGCGCCTTTCTGGACGTAGACCGTGTGACCGGCCGAGGTGAACTCGCGCACGCCGGCCGGCGTCAGCGCGACCCGCCACTCGTCCGCCTTCACCTCGCTGGGAACCCCGACGATCATCGGTTACTCCTCGATGTTGCTCATCACGTGTTTGATGCGCGTGTAGTCCTCGAACCCGTAGGCCGAAAGGTCCTTGCCGTACCCTGAGCGCTTGAAGCCCCCGTGGGGCATCTCCGCCACCAGCGGGATGTGCGTGTTGATCCACACGCAGCCGAAGTCGAGGTCGCGCGCCATGCGCATGGCCCGGCCGTGGTCGCGGGTCCATACCGACGAGGCCAGGCCGTACTCCACCCCGTTGGCCCACTCGAGCGCCTCCGCCTCGTCACTGAACTCCTGCACCGTGATCACCGGTCCGAACACTTCGGACTGCACGAGCTCGTCGTCCTGGCGCAGCCCGGCGACGACCGTCGGCGCGAAGCAGTAGCCGCGTTCGCCGACAGGGGTCCCACCGGTCGCCACCGACGCGTGTGCCGGCATGCGCTCGAGGAAACCACGGACGCGCTCGAGTTGGTTGGCGTTGTTGAGCGGCCCGTAGTCGGCGTCCCCGTTGTCGGTCCCTCCGACGGTCGTGCCCTCGGCCTGCTCGACCAGTGCGGCGAGGAGCTCCTCGTGCACCCGTGGCCCGGCCAGGACACGCGTGGCGGCCGTGCAGTCCTGCCCGGCATTGAAGTAGCCGGCGCCGGCGATGCCCTCGGCCGCCCCAGCCGGGTCCGCGTCGTCGAACACGATGACGGGTGCCTTGCCGCCCAGTTCCAGGTGGACCCGCTTGAGGGTGGGTGCGGCTGCCGCTGCGACCTCCATCCCTGCCCGCACCGAGCCCGTGACCGAGACCATGGCCGGCGTGTCGTGCACCACCAGCGCCCGGCCCGTGTCGCGGTCACCACACACGACGTTGAAGACACCGGGCGGGAGGTGCTCGGCCATGATCTGTGCCATGAGCAACGCGGTGACCGGGGTCGTGTCCGACGGCTTGAGCACCATGGTGTTCCCGGCCGCCAACGCCGGGGCGAACTTCCACACCGCCATCATCATGGGGTAGTTCCAGGGCGTGACGGCACCGCAGACGCCGACCGGCTCGCGTCGCACGAACGACGTGTGCCCGGCCATGTACTCCGCCGCGGCGAGCCCCTCGAGGTTGCGAGCGGCGCCGGCGAAGAAGCGGATCTGGTCGACCATCGGCGGGATCTCTTCGTCCATGGTCAGCTGGAACGGCTTGCCCGTGTTCTCGGACTCGGCCCGGACCAGGTCCTCGGCCCGGGCCTCGAGGGCGTCAGCGATTCGGATGAGCGCCAGGCTGCGCTCGGAGGGAGTGGTGCGCCGCCAGGAGGTGAAGGCGTCCGCCGCCACCCCGAGCGCGTGGTCGATGTCGGCCGCCCCGGAGACGGGCGCCTCGGCGAACGGCTCGCCGGTACTGGGGTCGACCAGGGGTGCGGTGGACCCGTCCTGAGCGTCCCGGTAGACGCCGCCGACGAAGTTCTGCAGTTTGCGCATGCGGCTCCTTTGCTCCCTGGCCGTTGACTACAGGATCACAGAACATCACGCTACCGACAAGCGTTTCCGCAAGATCCGGACCGCAATGTGACGAATTCTGCTTGACTGGGCCACCGAAGATGACACAATTCTGCAGATCGGGGTTCTTACTCCGCAACGGGCGAACGAAGCGAGGTATGACATGACCGGCGGCGATGAGTCGGTGGAGACGGGCATGCAGAGCGACCCGGCGCAGGCGGCAACGAGCACCCTGCTCGACGCGCCCAACCGGGCGATCATCGAGGCGCTGCAGCGCGACGGGCGCCAGCCCTACGGGGCGATCGCCGAGGAGGTCGGGCTGTCCGAGGCGGCCGTGCGCCGGCGCGTCCAGCGCCTGCGGGAGTCGGGAATCATGCAGATCGTGGCGGTCACCGACCCGCTGCAGCTGGGCTTCACCCGTCAGGCCATGATCGGGATCTCGGTGGAGGGGGATGTGCGCGGGGTGGCCGAGAAGCTCTCGGGCATGCACGAGGTCGACTACGTCGTGATGTGCGCGGGCTCCTTCGACATCTTGGTCGAGATCGTCTGTGAGGACGACGAGCGTCTGCTGCAGGTCCTCAACGACTCCGTGCGCTCCATCCCGGGGGTGCGCTCCACGGAGACGTTCCTCTACCTGAAGTTGGCCAAGCAGACCTACACCTGGGGCACGCGATGAGCGGCCCAACCCCCAACGCGGAGGAACAATGAGCACCACCAGTCCGGAAAATTCCAATCTGAGTGATCAGGCGCGGCGCAATCTGTGGATGCACTTCAGTCGAATGGGCTCCTACGATGACCACGAGGTGCCCGTGATCGTGCGCGGCGAGGGCGCGTACGTCTGGGACCAGCACGGCAAGCGTTATCTCGACGGCCTGGCGGGGTTGTTCACGTCACAGCTCGGCCACGGCCGGACCGAGCTCGCCGAGGCCGGCGCCAAGCAGGCGGGAACGCTCGCCTACTTCCCGCTGTGGACCTACGCCCACCCCCGCGCCATTGAGCTGGCCGAGCGGGTGGCGAGCTACGCCCCCGGGGACCTCAACCGCGTCTTCTTCACCACCGGCGGCTCCGAGGCGGTGGAGTCGGCCTGGAAGCTGGCCCGCCAGTACTTCCGCATGCAGGGGCAGCCCCAGCGGACGAAGGTCATCAGCCGCTACATCGCGTACCACGGCACGTCGATGGGCGCGCTCTCCATCACCGGCATCCCCGAACTGCGCACGCCCTTCGAGCCCCTGGTGCCCGGTGCGATCAAGGTGCCCAACACGAACTTCTACCGGGCTGAGATATTCGCCGACGACGAGGTCGCCTTCGGCCGGTGGGCGGCTGACGAGATCGACCGGGCCATCGAACGGGAGGGGCCCGACACGGTGGCGGCGGTATTCCTCGAGCCGGTGCAAAACGCCGGCGGGTGCTTCCCTCCGCCTCCGGGCTACTTCGAGCGGGTGCGCGAGATCTGCGACCGCCACGGAGTGCTCCTGGTCTCCGACGAGGTCATCTGCGCGTTCGGGCGCCTCGGCCACTGGTTCGGTGCGTTGCGCTACGACTACCAGCCCGACATCATCACCGTGGCCAAGGGCCTGACCTCGGGCTACGCGCCCCTCGGGGCAATGATCGCCTCGGACCGCCTGATGGAGCCGTTCCTCAGGCCCGGGGCGTCCTTCCTGCACGGGTTCACCTTCGCCGGGCACCCGGTCAGTTGCGCGGTGGCACTGGCCAACCTGGACGTCTTCGAGGGCGAGCAGATCCTGCAGCACGTGCAGTCGACGGAGGCCTCGTTCCGCAGCGCGCTCGACGGCCTCTCCGATCTGCCCATCGTCGGCAACGTGCGCGGTGCCGGCTTCTTCTACGGGATTGAGCTCGTGAAGGACAAGGAGACACGCCTTTCCTTCGACGACGTCGAGTCTGAACGCCTCCTGCGCGGCTTTCTCTCTGGCGCGTTGTTCGAGGCGGGGCTGATCTGCCGCGCCGACGACCGTGGCGATCCCGTCGTGCAGCTGTCCCCGCCACTCATCTGCGGCCAGGAGGAGATCGACTTCATCGCCTCCACACTGCGCGAGGTGCTCGCCGAGGCGTGGCGCCGGCTGTAGGGCCGGGAGCCGTATCGGGCTACCAGCGGCTCTCACTGTGGTGGGAGGCCATCCCCGTCCCGCTGCCGCCCCGTCCCGCGCTCACCGAGGACCTCGACGTCGACGTCTGCATCGTCGGCGCCGGCTTCACCGGTCTCTGGACGGCGCACTCGCTGGCGCTGGTGGACCCCTCGCTGCGCGTGGCCGTGCTGGAGCGGGAGGTGGCCGGCTTCGGGGCCTCGGGCCGCAACGGAGGCTGGTGCTCGGCGCTGTTCGCCACCTCCGACGCGGCGTTGGCGCGCCAGCATGGGATCGACGCCATGCGAGCGATGCGTCGGGCCATGCAGGAGACGGTCGACATCGTCGGGGCCAGCGCGATGAGCGAGGGTATCGATTGCCACTTTGCCAAGGGAGGTTCGATCGACCTGGTGCGCAGCGAGGCCCAATGGGTACGGGCGCTGGCGGAGGTCGACGAGGCGCGGGCACTCGGGTTCGGCGAAGACGATGTGCGCTGGCTCGGTCCCGACGAGACGGGCCAACTGATCGGTGCCGCCGGGGCCATCGGCGCGACCTTCACGCCGCACTGCGCGGTGGTGCAGCCGGCGCTCCTGGCCCGGGGTCTCGCGGACGCCGTCGAGCGGCACGGGGTGCGCGTCTACGAGCACACCGAGGTGGTCGATATCCGAGCCGGTGAAGCGGGCGACCGACCTTCGGTGATCACCAGCGGGGGCACCGTGCGGGCCGACTTCGTGGTGCGGGCCACCGAGGCCTGGACGCCCACCCTGCCCGGCCTGGAGCGCGCCATCGTCCCGGTGTACTCGCTCATGGTGGCCACCGAGCCCCTCGGCGCGGCCTTCTGGTCACGGGCCGGACTGGAGAGCCGGGCCACCTTCGCCGATCACCGCCACATGATCATTTACGGGCAACGCACGGCCGATGGCCGCATCGCTTTCGGCGGACGGGGGGCGCCGTACCACTACGGGTCGAGCGTGCGCGCCACCTTCGACAGCGAGCCGGCCGTGCACGCCCTGCTGCGCCAGACGCTCACCGAGCTCTTCCCCGAGCTCGGTGATGCCCGCTTCACACACGCCTGGGGCGGGCCGCTCGGCATCCCGCGGGACTGGCACTCATCTGTCGGGATCGACCGCGCCACGGGCCTGGCCTGGGCGGGAGGGTACGTCGGTGACGGGGTGGCCACCACCAACCTGGCCGGTCGGACACTGGCCGACCTCATCACCGGGGCAGTCACGCCACTGACCGAGCTCCCCTGGGTCGGGCACCTCTCGCCACGCTGGGAGCCCGAGCCCCTCCGCTGGCTCGGCGTGAACGCCGGGCTGTGGGCCATGAAGCTGGCCGACCGCAGTGAGACCCGCCGCGGGCGGCCGAGCCGGGTGGCCGGAGCGATGGGGCGCCTCCTCGGCCAGTGATCGGTGCCACAATCTCCTTCGTGCCGGAGACGCCGACCGAGGCGATTACCAAGCTGATCTACACCTACGCCGAGCGGATTGACGCGGGCGACTTCGCCGGGGTGGCCGAGGTCTTCGCCCACGCCACCTTGACCTTCGAAGGATTCGGCGACGCGGTGGAGGGCCGCGACGCCATTGCCGCCCTCTACACGCGCACGACGCGTCGCTACGAAGATGGGACGCCCCGCACCAAGCACGTCATGACGAACGTGATGGTCGACGTCGCCGATGACGGCGCGACGGCGTCCAGCCGCTCGTACTTCACGGTGCTGCAGGCGGTGCCGGGCGAGCTGGCACTGCAGCCGGTGATCGCCGGGCGTTACCGGCACACCTACGCACAGGTCGATGGCAGCTGGCGGGTCATCACCATGCACATCACGATCGACCTCGTCGGCGACCTCGGGCACCACATGCTCTTCGACCTGGCACCATGAAGCTGTCGCTCGACTACACCTGGGACTGCGATCCCGAGGCCTTCTGGGCCCTCTACTACGACCCCGAGTTCGTGGTCCGGTTGCACTTCGACGCGCTCGGCTCCACCTCGGCCGAGGTGGTGTCACAAGAGGGCGACCTCACAAGGGGCCTGGTACGCACGCTGCGCTACGCGCAGCGACCCAGCATGCCGGGACCGGTGCGCAAGATCTTCGGCGAGGAGGTCGTCACCTCCGAGGTGAGCACCTACGACCCGGCCAGCACGACGACCACGTTCACCATGACGCCGGGGACCATGGCCGACAAGACGCAGATCGAGGGCCGCATCGCCCTGGCCCGCCAGGGCGACAGCACGCTCGAGACGTTCTCGCTCGACGCGCGAGTCAAGATCTTCGGCGCCGGGCCCATCGTCGAGCGCTTCATTGAGCATCAGGCCCGGGACATGCAGGACAAGGCGGTCGCCTTCATGCGGGCCGAGCTCGGGGGCTGAGCGGCCCCTCCTCCACCAGCCGCCACAGCTGGTCGGTGTCGAGGTACTCCGCACAGGCGTCGGCGATCCGGTCGATCTGCCGCTCGCGCGTGGCGGCGTAGGAGATCCCCGACGGCCGCCACGTCTGTCCCCGCCTCGCCACGACGTCGGCGAGGAACCACGAGCGGAAACCGTCCTCCTCGAAGAGACCGTGCAGCGTCGTGCCGAGAATGGCACCGGTTCCGTCCTGGGCTCCGGCGACGCCCGCGTCTTCACCGTCGGCGCCGAGCCAGGCGGAACAACCGGGTTGGGCGACGATGCGCCCGTGCCGGATCTCGTAGCCGCGTAGGGGCGCGCCGTCGGGTCCCGTGGTCACGGCGAGGCGCGTGACCTTCTCGACGTCGTAGACCGTGCGGACCCGGAGCCACCCCAGCCCGGGCAGCGCGACGTCGGCCGACTCCACGGCGGCGGGGTCGTCGATGACCTCACCGAGCATCTGGAACCCACCGCAGATGCCGAGGATCACCGGGGGTGCGGGAGCATGCCGCCGCGGATCGAGCGCGCCGGCCAGCCCGCTCTCCCGGAGCCAGCGCAGGTCCGCAATGGTGGCCCGGCTGCCGCCCAGGACGACCAGGTCCGGGCTCCCGAGCGCGCCGGCATGCTCGACCCAGCGGACGTGGACGCCGGGCTCGACGGCGAGCGGGTCCAGGTCGGTGAAGTTGGAGAGATGCGGCAGGCGGATGGCCGCCACATCGAGTCCGGCGGTGGCGGGCGGCGGGCCCGCCGGGCCGTCCAGGGCGAGCGCGTCCTCGGCATCGAGCGGGAGAGTCCCGAGGTGGGGCAGGACGCCGAGAGTGGGGACGCCGCAGCGGTCTTCCAGGTCGGCCATGGCGCTGCCGAGCAGAGCGCGGTCCCCGCGGAGGTTGTTGATGACGAAGCCGCGCACGTGTGAGGACAGCTTGTCGGGCAGGATCGCCACCGTGCCGAACAGGTGCGCGAAGACGCCGCCGCGGTCGATGTCCCCGACCACGACGGCGGGGATGGCCGCCCGCCCGGCCAGGCCGAGGTTCACCAGGTCGTGGTCCAGCAGATTGATCTCGGCCGGGCTGCCGGCGCCCTCGCAGATCACGACGTCGAAGCGGGCGCGCAGCGAGGCCAGCGCGGCGTCGACCACGTCGACGAGCTCGTGCCGGGACTCCTGGGCACCGCCGGCCTCCTGGACCCCGGCCGGGCGGCCCATGACCACCACCTCGCAGGAGCGGGCGCCCATCGGCTTGAGCAGCACGGGGTTCATGGCGACCTCGGGGTCGGCGCCGGCGGCGTGTGCCTGGACCCACTGGGCCCGGCCGATCTCGCCACCGTCGGCGGTGACCATTGCGTTGAGCGACATGTTCTGACCCTTGAAGGGGGCCACCGCGACCCCGCGGCGGGCCAGCAGGCGGCACAGCCCGGTGGTGACCGTCGACTTGCCCGCATCCGACGTGGTCCCGCAGATCATCAACGTCCCGTGCAGACCCCGTGTCTCGCGCCGGTGTTCATGCACCGTTCACGGATACCACTTGACCGCGGGGCCCGCCAGCACACATTGTGTGGGCCGGCACACCTTCGGTCGCTCCCAGGGGCGCGCACCGGACCTGACAGGTGGGAGCGTGGACGCGAGACCGTAGGCGGCTGCCGGGGGGCAGCCCGGGCATGAGCCCGCACCTCCGGTCGCCCTCCGGGGGCATCCGCGCCTCCGCGGAGGCGACGACAAGGAGGTATTGACGGTGGCGATCGCAGAGGATCTGGCGGTCATTCACGATCCGGACATCGAGGACGCATTCCACGTCGAGCAGCACGGCATCGACTTCATCCCCGAGAGCGAACGCTGGGCCACCCCGAGGGACATCTTCGGCATGTGGGCCGGTGCGAGCGTCCAGATCGAGTACTTCATTTACGGCGCCATCCTCATGACGTTCGGGCTGACGTTCGCCCAGGTGATCTTCGTCATCGTGCTGGGCAACCTGTCCTACTTCCTGCTCGGGCTGTGCTCGCTGCAGGGGCCGAACACCGGCACGGCGGTCTTCGCCATCAACCGGGCCCCCTTCGGGCCCAACGGGTCGCGGCCGATGTCCGTCTTCAACTGGCTGACCCAGATCGGCTTCGAGGTCGAGGGCCTGATCCTCATCGTGGGGGCGGGGCTCGTCCTCATGACCAAGGCGGGGTACCTGCCGGGGAGCCCGGCCAAGGTCATCCTGGTCATCGCCGCCGTGCTCGTCCAGGGCATCCTGCCCTTCCTGGGCCACGCCGCCATCGTGAAGACCCTGCGCTGGCTCATCCTCCCCTTCGTCATCCTCTTCGCCATCATGCTGGGCTTCGCCATCCCCCACGCCAACCTGCACGTCGTGAAGTCCAGCGGCGACTGGCAGGCCTTCACCGAGGCGCTCGCCTTCACCATCGCGTTGAGCGGCCTCGGGTGGGCCGAGTGCGGCAACGACTACACCCGCTACTGCCCGACCGACACCTCGAAGAAGGGCATCGTCGGCTGGGTCTTCCTCGGCACGGCGGTGCCCGAGATCCTCATCATGACGCTGGGCGCGGTGGTGGGCACCTTCGTCCTCGACATCGGGACGGGGGCGGGCGGCTTCCTCCCCTTCGCCCACCAGAGCGCCATCCCGGCCTGGTTCGTCGTCGTCTTCCTGCTCTTCGCCGTGGTGCAGCTCTTCGGCATCAACAGCCTCGACATGTACTCCTCGGGCGTGACCATGCAGGCCATCGGGATCCCGGTGAAGCGGTACCAGGCGGTGGTCATCGACTGCATCATCGCGCTCGGCGTCACCATGTGGGCGATCTTCAGCGGCTCCTTCACCGAGTACCTGTCCGACTTCGTCGACCTGGTCATCGTGTGGATCGCGCCCTGGAGCGCCATCTTCCTGGTCGACTGGGCGCTGCGGCGCTACCGCTACGTGCCGAGCGAGCTGCAGAAGACGGGTCGCACCTCGCTGTACTGGCGCAACGGCGGCATCCACTGGGCGGCCATCATCGCCCAGGTGGTCGGCATGTACGCCGCCATCTCGGCGCTCTTCGTCAACCCGACCTACTACTTCCGGGTCCCGCGCTGGATGAACGAGGTCACCGACCACACCCAGGACGCCTCCCACTACGGCGGTGACTTCAGCATCTTCCTCGGCATGGGGGTGGCCGCGCTGGTCTACCTCGTGCTCGCCGTCCGCAAGGTCCACAAGGAGGCCGACGCGCAGGACCAACTGCTCAGGGAAGAGGGGCTGCTGCCGGTCGGGTGACGCAGCGGCGGTCGAGATCTCAATCCCAGTCTTCGACGAGCCCCCCGGAGGAATCGGGATGGAACAGGGGCATGGTGCCGAGGCTGCGGACCAGGGCCGCGTCCTCCCCCAGGGCGCGCCTCCAGCCGCCGCCCTCGGTCATGAGCGTCCCGATGACGACGGGCTCCGCATTGATGCGACGGACCAGGCGCAGCGCCGCGGAGAGCGACGCACCGGTGGAGATGACGTCGTCGACGATCGCCACCCGCCGGCCGCGCACGGCTGCGACCCGGGCCGGATCCATGCGCAGGCGCTGCGGCGTGTCCGTCGTGATGGAGTGCACCTGCTCGGCCCACTCCTCGCCCAGGTGGATCTTGGGGGTCTTGTGCAGGATCACGTAGTCGTCCAGGCCCAGGGCGCGGCTGGCCTCGATGGCCAGCGGGATACCCATGGTGGCGACGGACACGATGATCTCGGGCTGCGCCGGCCGCATCAGCTCGGCCAACTCGCGCCCGGCCGTCTCCGCGAATGACACGCCCATGTCCACACAGATCAGGAGCGCGATGGTCAGCTCGTCGGAGAGCGCGACGAGAGGGAGCTCCACCATTTGGCTCCCCACGGTGGTCGTGTAGGTACGATCGGCGGCCGTGGACATGACTCTCCCCTCCGAGCATATGTCCCACGCGGAGCCGCTCGGCGAGGTGCTCGTGCGCGAGATGCTCGCCGTCGCCCTGGCCGAGGCGCGCCACGGTGTGTCCGAGGGTGGTCTCCCGATCGGCGCTGCCCTCTTCCACGCCGACGGGACGCTGCTCGGGCGCGGGCACAACCGACGGGTCCAGGACGGCGATCCCTCCATGCACGCCGAGACGGCCGCCTTCCGGGCCGCCGGGCGCCGGCGCGACTACGCCGACTGCGTCATGGTCACGACGCTCTCACCGTGTTGGTACTGCAGCGGCCTGCTGCGCCAGTTCGGGATCGGCACGGTGGTCATCGGCGAGGCGCGCAACTTCGAGGGTGGGCACGCCTGGGTGGCCGAGCACGGCTGCCGCGTCGTCCTGCTCGACGATGCGGAGTGCATCCAGCTGCTGGGTGACTACATCGAGGCGAACCCCGAGGTCTGGCACGAGGACATCGGCCTGTAGGCAGAAACCGGTGTCGCCCGGCGGATCAGTCCGGTGGCCCGAAGAGACGGTCCCCGGCGTCGCCCAGCCCCGGCACGATGAAGCCGGCGTCGTCGAGCTCGGGGTCCACGGCGACGCAGTAGACGCGCACGCCGGGGTGGTCGGCCCCGAAGGCGGCCAGGCCCGGGGCGGAGGCCAGGATGCACAGGGCAATGACCTCTGCCGCGCCACGTTCACGCACCATGGCGCAGACCTGCCCGAGTGATCCGCCGGTCGCAAGCATGGGGTCGCAGACGATGACCCGGCGGCCTGCGAGGTCGCGGGGCAAACGGTTCAGATAGACCTCGGAACGCAGCGTGGCGTCGTTCCGGCGCAGGCCCACGTGCGCCACCTCGGTCAGGGGCACGATCTCCTGGATCGCCTGCACCATGCCCAGGCCGGCGCGCAGGATCGGCACCAGCAGCACCACCTCGGCCACGCGGTCCGCCGGGGCGCCGTCGGCCACGGGCGTGTCGACCGTGCCCGGGTCGGTGCCGAGGTCGCGTAGAGCCTCGTACGCCAGGAGGCCGGACACCTCCGAGATCAGCTGGCGGAAGGTGTCGCCGCCGGTGTGGCGGTCGCGCAGCTGCGCCACCCGGTGGGCGAGGACGGGGTGGTCGACGACGGTGACGGCGCTCACCTGGGACCACCCTCCACGGCCGGCACGAGATCGGCCGCTCCCCGGCACAGCCCCGGGTCGGGGTTGGAGAGGGTGCGGGCCACGGCGCCACCCTGGTGCGCCGGGCCGCCGGCCGTCAAGAAACCGCGGCGGACATCGCGTGCGGCGGTGGCGGCGGCGTACTAAAGAGGGGGCACGGTGGACGCAGCGCAGGCGACCAAGGACCATCCCCCCTCCGGTCCGGCCCGGGAGCGGCGCGGAGGTCCCCTGGACCCCCGGCTCCTCCACTACGCACGCACGACGCGCCGCTTCCTCATGCTGGCCGTCGCCATAGGGGGCGCCACCGCGCTGCTGCTGATCGCGCAGGCCTGGCTGATCGCACATATCGTCGCCGGCGCATTCCTCGACCACCGGACGTTGGCCTCGCTGCGCGGATCGCTGCTCGCGCTGCTGGCCGTGGTCGCCGGCCGGTCCGTGCTCGCCTGGGGCGCCGAACGCACCGCGCACCGGGCGTCCGCCTCGGCCAAGTCAGAGCTACGGCGGGCCGCCGCCGAGCACGTGGCCGCGCTCGGGCCGGCCGGGCTCGAGCGGAAGGACTCGGGCCGGCTCAGCACGCTCATGACGTCGGGCATCGACGCGCTCGACGGCTACTTCGCTCGCTACCTGCCCCAGCTCTTCCTGGCCGTCATCGTGCCCGTCGCCGTCATCGCCGTCGTCGCCGGGGCGGATTGGCTGAGCGCCGTGCTGATCGCCGTGAGCCTGCCCCTGATCCCGATCTTCATGGCCCTCGTCGGCGCCACGATGAAGGACCGCACGGCGGCCCGCATGCGCTCCCTCCACAAACTGGCCGGGCATTTCCTCGACGTGGTGGCCGGCCTGCCCACACTCAAGGTCTTCGGGCGAGCCAAGGCGCAGGCCCGCTCCATCGCCGACGTCACCGACCGCTATCGCGCCACCACCCTTTCCACGCTGCGGCTCACGTTCCTGTCCTCGCTCATTCTGGAGCTCTTGGCCACGGTGTCGGTCGCGCTGGTTGCAGTGGCCGTGGGACTGCGCCTCCTCGGCGGCGACATGTCATTTCGCGACGCCCTGTTCGTGTTGGTCCTGGCCCCAGAGGCCTACCTGCCGTTGCGCGCTCTGGGAGCCAACTTCCACGCCAGTGCGGACGGCATGCAGGCGGCTCAGGAGATCTTCGCCTTTTTGGAGGAACCGGCCGTGGCCCCGACGGGCGGCACCATCAGAGCGGCCGAGACGGCCATCCGGGTCAGCGGCCTGGAGATCACCTACCCGGGTCGGCGCGTGCCCGCGCTCGACGGAGCCGAGCTCGTCGTCCACCCTGGGGAGACGGTGGCGCTCACCGGGCCCAGCGGCTGTGGCAAGTCGACGCTCCTCTCGGTCATCCTCGGCCTGCGCGTCCCTGACGGCGGGTCCGTGTCCCTCGGTGGTGTCGACCTGGCTGACCTCGACCTCGAGGACTGGCGCAGCCGGATCGCCTGGGTGCCGCAGCGGCCCCACCTCTTCGCCCGCTCGGTGGCCGAGAACATCCGCCTCGGCCGCTCCGACGCGTCCGACGCCGCGGTGGCAGCCGCGCTCGAGGACGCCGGCCTGACCGAGGTCGTGGGTCGACTGCCGCACGGCGCCGACACCCTGCTCGGCCAGGGAGGAGCCGGGCTCTCGGCCGGCGAGCGCCAGCGTGTGTGCCTTGCCCGGGCTTTCGTACGGGACGCACCACTCCTCCTGCTCGACGAGCCTACGGCCAGCCTCGATGGCGAGACGGAGGCCGCAGTGCTCGAGGGTGTGCGCCGCCTGGTCAGTGGCCGCACCGCGGTGATCGTGGCCCACCGTCCTGCGCTCGCGGCTCTGGCCGACCGGGTCGCCGAGCTGCCCGCGCCGGTCGAGTTCATGTCGTGAGCGACGCCCGCGCCGGCATCGCCCGGACCCTCGGGATCGCGCACAGCGCCCGCCGTCGCCTCGCCGCGGCCTCGCTTTTCGGCGCCGGTGCGATCGGGGCGTCGATCGCGCTCATGGGAACGTCGGCCTGGCTGATCTCGCGCGCCGCCCAGCGCCCCTCCGAGGCGTCGCTCACGCTGGCCATCGTGGGGGTGCAGTTCTTCGGGCTCTCGCGGGGATTCCTCCGCTACGGCGAGCGCTTGGTGGGCCACGACGCCGCGCTCCGCGTGCTGGCCGACCTGCGCGTGCGCGTGTTCGAGCGGCTCGAAGCGGTCGCTCCGGCCGGCCTCCCGGTCTTCCGCCGAGGCGACCTCGTGGCACGGTTCGTCGACGACGTGGACTCGCTCCAGGACGTGGTGCTGCGGGTCCTGCAGCCGTTCCTGGTGGCCGCGCTCGTCGGCGCCGGGACGGTGGCGGCCCTGTGGTGGTTCCTGCCGCAGGCGGGCGTCGTCCTCCTCGTCGCTCTCGTCCTGTCGGCCACCGCCGTCCCCTGGCTGACCGGGCGCCTGGCCCGGCGCGAGGAGTCCCGGCAGGCCACGGTGCGCGGTGAGCTCACGGCGCGCATGGTGGATCTCGTGGAGGGCGCGCCCGAGCTGCTCGTCATGGGCGCAGTCGGGAGCCAGCTGGGCCGCATCGACGAGTCAGACAGCCAAATGCGCCGGGTGGCGCGGCACGGTGCCGGCACCACCGGCATCGGTCTCGGCCTCACCACCGCGCTGGCGGGACTGGCCAGTTGGGGTGCCTTGACGCTCGGCGTCGAGGCGACCCACCGGGGATCGCTCAATGGCGCGCTCCTCGCGGTCTTGGCCCTGGTCCCGCTCGCCGCCTTCGAGCTGGCCTCGCCGCTGCCCGCCGCCACCCAGGCCCTCCAACGCTCCCGTGTGGCGGCGGCGCGGGTGTTCGAGGCCGTCGACGCGCCGCCGGTGGTCAACGACCCGCCTGCCCCGGTGACGCTGGGGAGCGGGCCGCACTCGGTGATCCTGCGGGCGGTGTGGGCCTCCTACCCGGGCGCCGGGCGCGCCGCGCTGCGGGGAGTGGACCTGCACCTGATGCCCGGGCGGCGCGTCGCCCTTGTGGGCCCGAGCGGGGCGGGCAAGTCCACGCTGGCCGACGTGCTGGTGCGGTTCCTGCCGGCCGATGAAGGGGAGGCCTCGCTCGACGGGGTGCCCCTGGAACGCCTGGCGGCGGACGATGTGCGAAAGGTCGTCGGGCTGGTCGAGCAGAGTCCCCATCTCTTCGACACGACGCTGGCCGAAAACCTCCGCGTGGGCCGCCGCAGCGCCACTGACGCCGAACTGGCCGGCGCGCTCGACCCGGGTCGGACTCGGACAGTGGCTGGCGGGGCTCCCCAACGGCCTCGCCACCGCGGTGGGCCCGATGGGCCGGCGCCTCTCGGGAGGGCAGCGCCAACGGGTCGCCGTCGCCCGCGCCCTGTTGGCCGACTTCCCCATCCTGGTGCTCGACGAGCCGGGCGAACATCTCGATCACCCCGCCGCCGACGCGCTCACCGCCGACCTGCTCGCGCTCACTGAGGGCCGTTCCACCCTGCTCATCACCCACCGGCTGCCCGGGCTGGAGCAGGTGGACGAGATCGTCGTCCTCGACGAGGGTCGCGTCGTCGAGCGCGGCACGCACAGTGACCTCGTCATGGCCGGCGGTCGCTACGCCGGCCTGTGGTGGGACGAGCTGATGAACGACCGGCCCCCGGTCGAACCGCGGCCTCCGTCCCTCGAGGGTCTCTCGGCCGTCCTCAATGAAGGGAGCGACACCCCGTGAGCCTCGACCTGGCCCGCTGGCAGTTCGCCAGTACCAGCATCTACCACTTCCTCTTCGTGCCGGTGACCATCGGCCTCGCGTTTCTGGTCGTCTCTGCTGCAGACGGCGTGGTACCGCAATGGGGACGACACGTACCGGCGGTTGGCCCGCTTCTTCGGGTCGCTGCTCCTGATCAACGTGGCGGTCGGTGTCGTGACGGGACTCATCCAGGAGTTCGAGTTCGGCATGAACTGGTCCGCCTACTCCCGGCTGGTGGGCAACGTGTTCGGCGGTCCGCTGGCCATGGAGGGCCTCGGCGCCTTCTTCCTGGAATCGACTTTCCTCGGCATCTGGATCTTCGGCTGGAATCGCCTGTCGAAAAAGGCTCATCTGACCTGCATCTGGATGGTGACGTTGGGAACGCTGCTCTCGGCCGCCTTCATCATGGCGGCCAACTCCTGGATGCAGAATCCCGTCGGCTACACGACGAACGACAGCACCCATCAACCTCAGCTCGACAACGTCTGGGCCCTCTTCACCAATCCCGTCTTCCTCTGGGGGTACACCCACGTGGTCCTGGCCTCGCTGGTGACGGGCGCCGTGATCATGTTCGGTGTCTCGGCCTGGCACCTCCACCGCAAGAACCAGGTCGAGGCCTTCCGCCGCACGGCCGTGATCTCGCTCGTCGTCCTGTTGCCGTCGGTCGCCTTGAACCTCTTCGTGGGGAGCGAGCTCGGCGTGGTCGAAGGGACCTACCAGCCCATGAAGATCGCCGCGGCCGAGGCGCTGTGGAGCACCTGCGACAGCCACTGTGCCTTCTCCCTCTTCCAGATCGGCGGCGGGAACAACGACCAGACACCCACCCAGATCTTCGAGGTCCCCGACCTGCTGTCCATCCTGGCCACCAACCACGTCGATGGCACGGTGCAGGGACTCAACAACCTCAATGCCGAGTACCAGAAGGAATACGGACCGGGGAACTACGTCCCCAACGTCTTCATTCAGTACTGGTCGATGCGCGTGATGGCCTACCTGGGCTCCCTGATCTTCCTCTTCGCGCTGTGGGGGGCCTGGCTTCTCTATCGGCGCCGGCTCGAACGCGCCAGCTGGTTCCTGCGCATCGCGCCCTGGGTGGTCATCCTGCCCTTCCTGGTCAACACGTGCGGCTGGATGCTCACCGAGAACGGTCGTCAGCCGTGGATCGTCCAGGGACTCATGTTGACGAAGAACGGCGTGTCCAGCTCGGTCTCGGCGACGGAGATCTGGATCTCGCTCGTCATCTTCTACCTGATTTACGCCGTGCTCGGTGTCGTCAACACCTGGCTGATGATCCGCTTCGGCCGCCGGTCGCTCGGTGACGACCCGCTGGCCAAGATCACCGATGACAGCACAGGCGGCAGCAGCGGCACCACCACCACAGGCTCAACCACTGACGCCGAGCTCGACTCGTCCCATGAGGACGATGACGACCTGGCCCTCGTCTACTAGGAGGCCGATATGGGAGGAATCACACTCGGCGATCTCTGGTTCGTCATCATCACCGTCATCTGGGTCGCCTTCTTCGTGTTGGAAGGCTTCGATTTCGGGGTCGGGATGCTGCACTCGTTCATCGGGCGCACCGACGTGGAGCGGCGCGTGCTGGTCAACACCATCGGACCGGTGTGGGACGGCAATGAGGTCTGGCTGGTTGTGGCGGGCGGAGCGACGTTTGCCGTATTCCCTGGCTGGTACGCGACCTGGCTCTCCGGCCTCTACCTGGCCGTGGTGATCGTGCTGGCCGCCCTGATGGCGCGCGGAGTCTCCTTCGAGTACCAGCGCAAGTTCGACGACCCCCGCTGGCGTAGTTCCTGGCGCTGGGCCCTGACGGTGGGCAGCGCCCTCGTCCCGTTCCTCCTCGGGGTGGCGCTGGGTGATCTGCTCCACGGACTGCCCATCAACAGTTCGCACGAATTCACCGGGAACTTCTTCGATCTGCTCACGCCGTTCGGGCTGTGGTCGGGCCTCACGGTGCTCGTCCTCTCGCTGTTGATGGGCGCGACCTACCTGACCCTGAAGACGACCGGCGAGCTCCACGACAGGGCGCAGCGGGCGTCGGCCGCCATCGGAGGGGTGGCGATCCTGGTCACGTTCGGATTCATGACGTGGATCCACGTCGGCCTGAGCACCGGCTTCGTGCCCAAGCCGATTGAGGCGCTGGGACTCATCGCCGTGATCGGCGCGGCCTGGGCCGCCCAGGCCAAGGCGGAGGGATGGGCCTTCACCGCGGCGGCCATCGGTATCGCCGGCACAGTCGGAGCGCTCTTCAGCGAGCTCTACCCGCGGTTGCTGATCTCGAGCACCAACGCGGCTTACAACCTGACCGTCAAGAACTCGGCCAGTCCCCCTTACTCGTTGAGGGTGATGACAGTCGTGGCGCTCGTCTTCCTCCCCATCGTGGTCTGCTACCAGATCTGGAGCTACCACACCTTCCGGAAGCGGCTCTCCGTGCCACGCGTGAGCGGCAGCGGGACCCCGGTAGACGCCGCCGCCGGCAACGCCGCGCCGACCGAGACCTCGTAGTCGCGCCGGCTCGGACCGGCCAATCAGAGCCCGGGGCTGCTCTGCATGATGCCGCCGTCGGCGAAGATCGTCGTCGCCGTGATGTAGCTGGCCCCGTCGCCCGCCAGGAAGGCCACCACCGAGGCGATCTCCTCGGGCTTGGCCAGACGTCCGATCGGGATGGCACTGTTCAGCTTGGCCAGCGCGGCGGGGTCGGCGACGGTCTGCGCGTTGATCGGCGTGTCGACCGCCCCGGGCCCGACACCGACGACGCAGATGTTGTGCGGCGCCAGCTCCACGCCGGCGGTCCTGGTCAGCATGCGCATGCCGCCCTTGGAGAGGCAGTAGGCGGTGTTGCCCGGCATGGGCCAGTCCTCGTGGACCGACGTCATGTTGATGATGCGGCCGCCTCCGCCCTGGGCGATCATCTGCTTGGCGGCCAGCTGCGTCCCGAAGAACGCGCTCTTCAGGTTTACGGCGATGACCTTCTCGAACTGCCCCTCGGTGGTGTCGAGGACCGAGGTCCGCGTCTCAATCCCCGCGTTGTTGACCATGACGTCGAGCCGCCCGAAGCTCGAGACCGCCGTGTCGACCATCCGCTGCAAGTCTTCGATCTTCGAGACGTCCGCCTCGACGCCGACCGCCTTCTCCCCCAGGCCGGCGATCTTCTGCTCCAGCTCCTCGGTCGGCCTCCTCGTTGCTGATGTAGTCGATAACGACCTTGGCGCCCTTCTCGGCCAGAGCGAGCACCACTGCGCTGCCGATGCCGGTGTTGCCTCCGGTGACGATGGCGACTTTGCCCTCGAGTTCCTCGGCCATGGTGGTACCTCCGTCTCCGCGCCGCTCCGGACACGGTCTCGAACGAGCATCCTTACGCTACCCAGGGACGCCATCCCCCGAAAGCGGCTTGGGTCCTCCTTGCGGTTTCGTTTCCCGATTTGTCACCCGTTGCGTGACCGTTGCGTCCCGAATCGCCCGTCGAGGGATCAATCCCCGTGCGGGCGTGCATCCCGTGTGCCTAGCATCACGGGAGTGACAGAAGAATCCGCCACGGACGTCCTCTCGGACAGCTTTCCCCCGATCGCCGAGTACGGGTTCCTCTCGGACTGCGAGAACAACTGCCTCGTCGCCCCCGACGGCTCGGTCGAGTGGTTCTGCCTGCCCCGACCGGACTCGCCCAGCGTCTTCGCCGCCATCCTCGACCGGACGGCCGGCAACTTCCGCTTCGGGCCCATGGGCACCCACGTGCCGCACCAGCGGCGCTACATCCCCGGGACCATGGTGCTCGAGACCACCTGGCACACGCCGAACGGATGGCTGCTCGTGCAGGACATGCTGGTGGTGCAGCCCGTGGTGGACGGGGCCCGACGGGCCGACTACCGACGTGCCCCGGGCGACGCCGCGGCCAGTGGCACGCTCCTGCGCCTGGCCACCTGTATCGAGGGCCATGTCGAGGTCGTCATCAACGTCGGTGCCCGTCTTCGAGTACGGGGCCCAGACCGGCATGTGGACCTACGAGGGGGACGGTTACGAGACCATGACCTGCTGCCCGCCGGTCGGTGACCCCCTGCTCACCGTGACGTCGTCACTCCGCCTCGGAGCTGCGGGCGCCCGTTGCTACGGCCGCTCGACGCTCGCGAAGGGCCAGAGCGCATTTGTCTCGCTGTCGTGGTCCGGCAGCCAACCCACCAACCTGGACGAAGCGCAGGCCCAACTCGCGGCGACGGTCATCTACTGGCGGGACTGGCTCTCGAACGGCACCTTTCCCGACCATCCATGGCGCAGCTACATGGAGCGCAGCGCGCTCACGCTCAAGGGCCTGAGCTACGCCCCGAGCGGCGCCATCATGGCGGCGCCCACCACCTCGCTGCCCGAAACTCCCGGGGGGCGCCCGGAACTGGGACTATCGCTACACGTGGATCCGCGACTCGTCCTTCATGTTGCGCTCGCTCTACCGCCTCGGGTTCGACTGGGAGGCGCTCGAGTACTTCGCTTTCGTGCTCGAAGCGATGGCCGCGGGAACCGGCGAGTTCAACCTGCAGATCATGTACGGCATCGACGGCCGCAAGGATCTCTCGGAGTCCACGCTCGACCATCTGTCGGGTTGGCGGGAGTCGCGGCCGGTGCGGGTGGGCAATGGTGCCTGGGACCAGCACCAGAACGACGTCTGGGGGATGATCCTCGATGCCGTCGACATCCACCTCCGCCAGGGCGCGGCGCAGATCGTCAAGCCCGTCTGGGAGGGTCTGGCGAAACTGGTCGATGCGGCCATCACGCACGCGGGCGACCCCGACCAGGGCATCTGGGAGATCCGGGGTGAGCCCCAGCAATTCACCGCTTCCAAGGTCTTGTGCTGGGTCGCCATGGACCGGGGCGCTGACATGGCCCGCACCCGCCAGGACCACGAGCGGGCCGAGCAGTGGCGCAAGGCGGCCGACGAGCTCAAGACAGAGATCCTCGACAAGGGCGTCGACGCCAACGGTCGCTTCCGCCAGCACTACGGCAACGAGGAGCTCGACGCCTCTCTCCTGTTGATCCCCATCCTGGAGTTCCTGCCACCCGATGACGAACGGGTGCGGACCACCGTGATTGCCATCGCCGACGAGCTGACAGAGGACGGGCTGGTTCTGCGCTACAAGGTCGATACGACCGACACCGGATTCGCAGGCAAAGAAGGCACGTTCACCATCTGCTCCTTCTGGCTCGTCACCGCGCTGGCCATGATCGGCGAGCACGAGCGCGCCCGCGCCCTGTGCAAGAAGCTGCTGAATTTCGCCGGGCCCCTGCAGCTCTATGCCGAGGAGATCGACGCCGCGACGGGCGAGCACCTGGGGAACTTTCCCCAGGCCTTCACCCACCTGGCGCTCATCGACGCGGTCGGCCGGCTGATTGAGGCCGAGCGCGGCGAGGGGGCGCTGTAACGAGCTCGGGCACGAAGCCCGGCCTGAAAGAAGAGAGAGCCGCCGCCGTGCGGCGAAGCGGCGTGAGAGGTGCAATCCGACCTGCCCGATGACGACGTCGTACCCTGAGGGCGAGGCCCTCGCCTCCCTACGAAAGGAGCCGTCGTGAGCGCAACGCAACGCCACCGCGTCGTCGTCGTCGGGGGCGGGTTCGGCGGCCTGCCCGCCACCCGGCTGCTCGCCGGCATGGACGTCGACGTCACGCTCATCGACCAGCGGAACCACCACCTGTTCCAGCCCCTGCTCTACCAGGTGGCGACGGGCATCCTCTCGCCCGGCTCGATCTCCCCCGTCCTGCGCCACACCCTGCGGCGGCGCAAGAACGTCGACGTCGTCCTGTCCAAGGTGACCGGGTTCGACCTGGACCGACGGGTCGTGCACACCGCCGCCGCTCCCGGGTGAAATCGGGGAGTACGCCTACGACAGCCTCATTGTGGCGGCCGGGGCGGGGCAGTCCTACTTCGGCCACGACGAGTTCGCCCTGATCGCCCCGGGCATGAAGACGATCGACGACGCCATGGAGCTGCGGCGCCGTGTCTACGGCGCGCTCGAGATCGCCGAGAACCTACGCGACGCCGCACTGCAGCGGTTCTGGATGACCTTCGTGATCGTCGGAGCCGGGCCGACCGGCGTCGAGCTCGCCGGACAGATCCGCGAGCTGGCGTATCGCAGCCTCACGAAGGACTTTCGCAGCATCGATCCCGCGACGGTCCGGGTCATCCTCGTCGACGGCGGCCAGGAGCCCCTGGCCAACTTCGGCCGCCAACTCTCGGGGCGAACGCGTGTCGAGCTCGAGAAGATGGGCGTCGAGTTGCGCATGGGTCTCCGCGTCGTCGGCGTCGACCCGTTCGGAGTCGACACCGAGAGCGCCGACGGTGAGAAGGGGCGCTACGAGTGCGGCACCGTCATCTGGGCCGCTGGCGTCCAGGCCTCGCCGCTGGCCGGCCTGCTCGCCGAGGCCACCGGAGCCGAGACGGACCGCGCGGGCAGGATTGCCGTCCTCCCAGATCTCAGCCTGCCGGGGCACCCCGAGGTCTTCGCCATCGGCGACATGGCTTCCCTCAACGACCTTCCGGGCGTCTGCGAGGTGGCCATGCAAGGAGGCCTGCATGCCGCCAACACGATCAAGCGGCGCCTGAAGGGCGCCGACAGCGTGCCGTTCAAGTACCGCGACCTCGGCAGCGCCGCCGCCATCGGCCGCTTCAAGGCGATGGTCAGCGTCGGCCCCCTGCGTCTGAGCGGATTCCCGGGGTTCATCGTCTGGATGTTCGTGCACCTCACCTTCCTCAACGGGTTCGGCCACCGCTTCACCGCGCTGTGGCGGTGGGCCGTTGCCATGGTGGGTCGCGGCAGGCCCGAGCGCGTGTTCAGCGTCGGGCACACCGGTGGTGACCTGAGCCTGCCCGACGACGTGAAGGCCAAGGTCATGCCCAAGCCCTTCCCGGTTCTGGAGGACCAGATGGGCTGGGCCGATCTGGTCGCGCGGATCGGGACACCGGCGCCCGGAAGCGGCGACTCCGGCGGCGCGGGAGGACCCGTCCCCGGTTGAGGTACCCGGGGCACCCCTCGGGGCGGCCAACTACATTCGCCGGATGATCCTCGATCGATTCCTCGTCACCGACCAGGTCGCCATCGTCACCGCCAGTGGGCGCGGCATCGGCGCCGCCACCGCAGTGGCGCTGTCCGAGGCCGGCGCCGACGTCGTCCTGGCCGCCCGCACAGAGGACCAGCTGCGCGCCGTGGCGAAGCAGGTCGAGGCGGCCGGCCGCCGCGCCATCGTGGTGCCCGGTGACTTGACCGACTTCGATCTCATGGCGTCCCTCGCCGAAACGGCCTTCACCGAGCTGGGCCGTCTCGACATCGTCGTCAACAACATGGGCGGCACCATGCCGCGGCCGCTGCTCGATACATCGCCACGCTTCTTGGAGGAGGCCTTCCGCTTCAACGTCTCGGCCGGCCACGCGCTCGTCCGGGCAGCGGTGCCGCGCATGCTCGAAGGCGAGCACCCGGGCGGGGCCATCGTCAGCATCTCCTCGGTGATGGGACACGTGGCCGGACGCGGCTACGTGGGATACGGCACCGTGAAGGGCGCCCTCGAGCAGTACACGCGGCTGGCCTCACGCGACCTGGCGCCGCGCATCCGGGTGAACGCCATCGGCGTCGGCTCGACCGCCACCTCGGCACTGGACATCGTCATGTCGAGCGACGAACTGCGCACCTCCATGGAGGAGGCCACCCCGCTGAAGCGCCTGGGCCACGTCGACGACATCGCGTTGGCCATCCTCTATCTCGCGTCACCCGCCGGCTCCTACGTCACTGGCAAGATCATCGAGGTCGACGGCGGCCTGCAGTCGCCCAACCTTGAATTCCCTCTCCCCGACCTCTAAGGAGGCACCCCCATGCCGTACCGCGTCGTGCAGTGGAGTACCGGCAATGTCGGGCGCCATGCCCTGGCGGGAATCCACGCCCATCCCGAGCTCGAGCTGATCGGTGTCTACGTTTCGAACCCGGGCAAGATCGGTCACGATGCCGGAGAGCTGGCCGGGCTCGTCGAAATCTTCGGAGTGGCCGCAACGAACGACGTCGACACCCTCCTCGCGCTCCAGCCGGACTGCATCGTCCACACCGCCATGGCTGACGACCGCCTCTTCGAGGCCCTGACCGACCTGGAGCGCTTCCTGGCCGCCGGCATCAATGTCGTCTCCTCAAGCCCGGTGATGCTGCAGTACCCCGCGCCGGACGATCCTCTGGCGTCACCGGTCATCGCCGCCGCCGAGAAGGCGGGCGTCTCCATCTTCGTGAACGGGGTCGACCCCGGGTTCGCCAACGACGCCCTCCCGCTGGTCCTGTCCGGCGTCAGCGAGCGCATTGAAGAGGTGCGCTGTTCCGAGATCCTCAACTACAACACCTACAACCAGCCCATGGTGCTCTTCGGCATCATGGGCTTCGGCGGGGCCATGGACGAGGTGCCGTTCCTACTCACCCCCGGCGTGCTCACAATGGCCTGGGGCTCGGTCGTGCGCCAGATCGCCGCCGGCCTGGGCGTGACGCTGACGGACGTGACCGAGTGGTATGAGCGCGAGGCCGCGCCCGAGGACTTCGGTGTCGACGCCGGCACCATCAAGACGGGCACGGCCGCCGCGCTGCACTTCGAAGTGCGGGGCATGGTCGGTGACCGCACCGTGGTCGTGCTCGAGCATGTGACTCGCTTGCGCGATGACCTCGGGGCGGAGTGGCCGCAGCCGGCCGGACAAGGTTGCTACCGGGTCGAGATCAAGGGCGAGCCGAACTACACGCTCGACCTGCAGCTCATGGGTACCGACGGGGACCACAACACGGCCGGGCTGAAGGCGACTGCCATGCGGATCGTCAATGCCGTGCCGGCAGTGATCGCGGCCCGACCTGGCCTCGTCACCGCGCTCGATCTCCCACTCGTGACCGGCCGCGGGCTCGTCGTCACCTGAGCGCCCGGGACGCGCCGACGCCGACCGTCCCCAGACCAGAATCGCCACACGTGCACTGACGCGCGGCCGACGTCGAGTTCTCCGCCCCTGACCTCGGCTCGCACCCGGCGTCTGCGTTAATCGGCCGGTCCAAGTTGGCGAGGCCCCTGTAGGGAATGGCCCTCGCCCCGCTTCAACGCCAACGGGGCGACCTCAAGCCTGGCCGTCGTCGCAGCCGACAAGAACTCACTTCGTCTGGTCGGGTACGTCGCCGCTGGTGACTTTCCAAGGGACATTGCCGTGACCCTGACGGGTCAACCGTGGTCGTCAGCGATTACGGATCTGGCAGCGTCGATGATGTGGAGTCCCTGCCGTAGCGTCAGGGGCTGGAAGGGCATCCCGCCGTCGCTGGGCTCTAACTGCTTCGCGGCAAGGACATAGAAGCGACGAACCAGCCCCAAAGAGAGCACTCCGCACTGCGTCAACAGCACCACAAATGCCCGATCCGGCAAGCACGGACCTATAGACCTCGAGACACCCCTTGCGTAACCTGAAGTCATGGCGGTTGTAGGCGGCGATTCCAGCGAAGTGCCTGCGTTTTGTGGGAACTGCGGTGCGCGGGTACAGGGGACCCGCTTCTGTCAGGGCTGTGGCACCCCCTTGGCAGCTGAGGACGCCCCCATCGTGGCCTTGGCGCCCGAGGCATCGGCGAGCGGAGCGTCCTCCGTAGCGGCATCGCCCACGGAGCCGGTGTTCCAGCAGGCGAGCGTTGCGACCGCACCTGCGGCGGCCGATACACCGCCGCGTGGCACGCCCGCAGCAACGCCGAGCGAACCGGCACCGCCTGCTCACAGCGGTCCGCGCCGAGGTCTCGTGATCGGCGGCGTGATAGCTGCAGCCGTGGTCCTCGTCGGGGCGGCCGTCGGTACGACGTTGGCCCTGTCGAACAACTCGCCGCAGGGTCCGACCTATAGCGCCCAGGCGGCGCGCTACATCGCTCCAGTGTTGACCGACAACAAAAAAATCGACTACCTCGTCGCACTGCTGAAGCCGGGCGGCAGCGCATCTGGAGTGACCACGCTGATTACCTCGACTCAGAGCGACACCCAGAACGCCCAGCAGAACATCAACGGCCTCAAGCCAACTTCGACATCGGATCAGTCCCTAGCTACCGAGGTTAACGCCGCGCTCAGCGCCGAGACCTCGTGGCTCCGAACCGCGGGGACCGTGTTGGCCAATCCGTCGAGCCCGCAACTCTCGCAGCTCTCGGGGATCGGGCTCGACGCCCAGAACAAGTTCGCCGCCTTAGGACCGACCCTGCGTGCCGCGGCCAAAGCGCCGTTCCCCTCTTCGGCCAAGGTGGTGGCTTTCGACACGGCGGTCGATTCCAGCGCACTCGCCAACGCAGCGAACACCACCTTTTCCAACCAGGTGCTGGCGCTGCTGAACCAGTCGACTTCGGCCTACCAGGCGGTCAACACGTTCTACACCCAGCTCCAGACCGCTGCCGACGGCGGCTTCACCTCCCTGACCCTGCCCGAAGCCGAACAACAGATCACGAGCATCGTGGCCAGCAGGACCTCGCTGGCCGCCGCGGCGCAAGCGCTCAACGCGGCGACACCCACGGCCCAGGGCGTCAGCATAGACCTGGTCACCGCCTTCAACGACAGCCTCAAGGACGACAACGACCTGGCCAACTGCCTCAACGAAGCCAACAACGGGACCGAGGCGTTCATCTTCCAGGACTGTCTGAGTGCCTCGAGCTCGGACAACGCCGCGGCGACGTCGGACAAGGCGACGTTCCTCGCCGCCTACAACGCGTTGCGGGCAAGTGTCGGCCAACCGCCGACGAACGTGCAGTTCTAAGTACCCTGAAGGATCCGATGCCACTTCAGCCGACGACAGCACGCCGCCGCGCCCCTGGCCGACGGGGCGTCATGGCTGCCGGAGCGCTTGTACCCCTCGCGGTGTTGGGAGCCGCGTGCACTTCGTCGCCCGCGCAACCGGCGGTCAGCCCCTCGACCACCACGAGCACAGCACCTGTTCCCAGCACGACAACAACAACGACGACGACCACCACCACCACGGCGCCACCGACGACGACCTCGACCACTGCCGCTGGGGCGGCCGGGGGGGTGCTGCCTGCCGGACAGCCGCTGGCCGGCAAGGTGGTCGGGATCGACCCTGGCCACAACGGGCTCAACTACACCGACCCCAGCTTCTTGAACACCCAGGTCTTCAACGGGCGCACCGAGGAGGACTGCGACACCACCGGGACCGAGACTGCCGGAGGCTACACCGAGGCACAGTTCAACTGGAACGTGGCCCAGTACCTCACGGCCGACCTTCAGACCGAAGGAGCCAAGGTGGTACTGACCCGCTCGAGCAACTCGGGCGTAGGGCCCTGCGTCGACCAGCGGGCCCAGATCATCAACGAAGCCCATGCAGACGTGGCCATAGACATCCACGCCGACGGCGGTCCGGTTAGCGGCCGAGGGTTCGCCGTCCTCGAGCCGGTGGCCGACGGCCCGAACGACTCAGTCATCGCGCCCTCCGTGGCGTTCGGGACTGACGTGCGGGCCACCTTCTTGGCCACCACCGGCATGCCGGTCAGCACCTACGACGGCACCAACGGGGTCGTCTTTAGAGACGACCTGGCCGGGCTCAATCTGACCACGGTTCCCAAGGTCCTGATCGAGTGTGGGAACATGCAGAACCCAACGGACGTGGCCCTCCTCACCACGTCGGCTTTCCAACAGAACGCCGCACTGGCGCTAGCCGTCGCCATTACAAACTTCCTGGGCTGAGCCAGTCAATATTGCCGACTTCCAGACTCGAATTCCAACGCCGAGTGGTTTTGCGGAACGCTCGTGAGGCCTTGGCCGAGTAGGCCCCTATCGGTCATACCCGGGTAGCCGTAGCGCCCGGCGGATGGCCTCACTCCGGCTCGGGGGCTGCCTCGACCCGAGAGGGTCTCCCTCCCCCGGGCCGTACTGACAAGTGCGCCGCACGTAGGATCACCGTCGAGGAGGAACGATGCGTCAGAACTCGTTACGAGCCATCTGGGCCCAACAGGGCGCCGCCCTCGGTGGGTGGTTGACTGTGCCGAGCAGTGTGTCCGCCGAGGTCATGGCTCACTGTGGATTCGACTGGGTCTGCATCGATCTACAACACGGCCTGATCGACTACTCCGAGATGGTCCGAATGCTTCAGGGCATCTCCTCAACAGAGACCGTGCCTCTGGTGCGGGTGCCTTGGAACGAGCCGGGCATCATTGGCAAGTGTCTCGATGCGGGCGCATGGGGGATCATCGTGCCGATGGTGAATTCCCGAGAAGAGGCGAGTGCGGCAGTCTCGGCGTGCCGCTATGCGCCATCGGGCAGTCGTAGCTATGGGCCACTCCGGGCGAACTACTACGCGGGGTCTGACTATTTTGAGCGCGCCAATCACGAGGTGACCTGCATCGTGATGGTGGAGACCCGCCTCGCGGTCGACAACGTCGACGAAATCGTGTCGACGCCCGGCGTCGACGCCGTCTATGTGGGGCCAGCGGACTTGAGCGTTACTCTGGGTCTCCCTCCCGCACCAGACCAGTCTGACCAGAGCTTTACGGACGCGCTGGAGAGGGTGATCGATGCATGCCATCGTCACGACGTGATACCCGGCATTGCCGGGAACGCGCAGACAGCGATAAAGCGGCTGCGGCAGGGGTTTCGACTGGTCGAGGTCGCGTCTGACATGAGGCTGTTGGGACTCGGTGCCCGAGATGCGCTGGAGCAGGTTCGACCAAGTGCTGGTCCTGAAGCAACGTCTCCGTACCTGTGACGGCGATGTCCGAGCGCTCAAAGGTCGTGATCGCACTGCCGCTAGCCCAGTCCTTGGTGGACCAGCTCGCTGCGTATGAGCTCACCGTGCTCCCCGCTGGCAGATCCGAAGATGGCCTCTTCGAGGCCGCACTCGCCGAGGCCGAGGGCCTACTGGTGAGTTCGAATGTCATTGTTGACCGAGAAGTGATCGCAGGGGCGCCGAAGCTTCGAGCAATCAGCACGATGAGCGTCGGACTTGATCACATTGATCTCGACGCGGCACGGGCGAAGAAAATAGCGGTCACGATCACCCCGGTGCTCAGCGACGCAGTGGCGGACCTGACAATGGCACTCATGATCATGCTCGCCCGGCGTATCCCCGAGGGAATTCGTGCCGTAACCAGCGGTCGGTGGAATGAGGTCTCGTTCGGTAGCGACCTGGCTGGGAAAAGGTTGCTCCTTGTGGGATTCGGTCGCATTGGTCAGGCGGTGGCGCGGCGGGCCTTGGCCGCGAAGATGCATGTGCAGTACGTCGACACCCGGAGCGGACTACCAATTGTCAATGGCGTTGATCGGACGGGTGATCTCGCCAAAGGATTACCAGACGCTGACTTCGTTTCGCTTCACGTTGATCTCAATGCCGACACGCGGAACCTGATGGGTCGAGACGAATTCAATTTGATGAAGTCCACGGGGTTTCTTGTGAACACATCACGGGGTGGAGTGGTAGATCAAACTGCTCTGACCTCGGCGTTGACGGAGGGAACGATCGCTGGCGCTGGCTTGGACGTGCTTCAGGAAGAGCCGCCACACCCAGATGATCCCCTGTTGAACGCGCCGAACCTCATCATCGTTCCCCATATCGGCTCGGCAACGAGGGAGACCAGGAGCGCCATGGCGCAATGTGCGGTAGACAACTTGCTGCTGGTACTGCGCGACGAGCGCAGTCCCTTTGAGGTGACCTGACTCTCAGAGAGACGTCCAGCACCGTCAGCGGGCTCGTCCAACGGCAGTCGGCTAGAGGGCACCCCGAACTTCGAGCCCAACTGTGCTGAGTTGGATGGGCAGCACCCGGTAGCGCTTGTCCAAGACGGTGATGCTGCGTTCAAGTGCGTCTTTGGTCTGCTGGGTGTCGCTCAAGATCGTGACTGAGCCGCCATCTCCTCCGGCCCCATTGACCTTCCACCCGACCGCGCCTCGCGCCGCCGCGAACTCGATCACCCGCCTTGCGTCCACGCCCACAAGTCCATGATGCAGGGACCCCTGCGCCTCGGTGTTGGCGATCATCGCCTGACCGAAAGCGTGGAGATCCCGGGCAAGGACGGCGTCGCGAGCCGCGACCGCTGCATCTCGCAACCGCGAAAACACCCCCGAGCCGAGACACGCCACATCCTCGATGACCTGGCGGTGGACGGCCGAGGAGTCGTGGGCGTGACCAAGGAAGACCAGCGTCAGCCGGGGGCTAAGTTCCTCCCAGATCGGAAGTGGGTACACCCTGGCTTCGGGATACGTCTCGATCTCGAGGAAGTTGATCCCGCCGAACGCCGCGCTCAGCTGGTCCTGGATCCCGGTCTGGCCGCCGAGACTATCGACTTCGAGCCGATGCGCTGAATAGGCGATGTCGCGCCGCGAGCGTTTCTCCAGGCGCAAGGCTGCCAATCCGCCCAGCAGGGCAACCGCAACCGCCGCCGACGTACCGGTGCCGCATCCTGCCGGGACGCCGGACCGAACACTCACTTCCACGGCGAGGCCTCTTGGGGGTGGGAACGAGTCGATAGCCGCCTCCAACAACGGGTGGCGCGCGACCCGAGGCGCTCTCGGGACGATGGAGTACCGGTCGCCGAAGGTTTCCACATCGAACACCACCGGGTCTCGACCAACTGTTGCGCGGATCGAAACCTGTACTCCCGGCGCCACTGCGATATTCAGAATCCGCCCCGGACCCCCAAACCAAGTGTCGGTCCACCCACCGTTGTCGCAAATCCGCACGGGAGCCGACGCCTCGATCACCACTCGGTATCGCCCATGGTGTTCCCCGACGCGAATGACCGACCGACTCGCTCCCTCTCGGAACCCACTCTCCGATCCTACAAAGTGGGTCCTGCGCACAACGCCCGAGTGTCCCCGTCGCCGGCATCACGGGATGCTTCGGCACAACGGGGGTCCGGCAAAGGATGGCTGTTCCGCTGGCCGAGCCCAAGCGCCAATCCGCATTCCTTGTAGCGTGGCTCCGTGGCAATGTCTCCCTTCATACGAAGGCTCCGAGACCTCATCGGGAACGAACTTCTCGTGCTCCCTTCGGCCGCCGTACTTCCCAGGGATGACCGCGGCAGGGTGCTCCTCGTCCGACTCATCGACTCTGGACTATGGGCAACCATCGGTGGAGCGATTGAGCCCGATGAGTCACCGCGGGAGGCCGCCCTCCGTGAAGCCCAAGAGGAGGCCGGGGTCGAACTGGAGCTCGGACCGGTTCTGGCAGTGTTGGGTGGCCCGGAGTATCGGCTGACCTATCCCAACGGAGATCAGACGTCATACGTCGTCACGGTCTACGACGCCACGATTATGGGCGGAACACCGACGGCGGACGGTGATGAAACATCGGCCGTTGAGTGGTGGGACACGACCAGCCTGCCCTACAGCCAGATGAGCACCTTGACTCGGGCACTTCTCAGGGACGTTGGTATTTCCGACGAACTGATTCGGGACTGAGGCTCCAACAGGGTGCCCGGTTCGGGCGGGGGTGCCACCGTGCGGCTGTGGCAGCACGACTCGGGCACCCCCGAAACGCTTGAAACGGTAGGGGTGAAGAGATGGGGGCTGTGGACGAGCGACGAATCGCAGAGTGTCTTCCCCGAGGACAACGAACGGGCTGGCGGGACGGCGATTTTGAGACGGCAAAACGCTCGAGTGGCAGACCACGGCACGGGCTTGGAACTCCGCTCATCGAGCGAGTTACGACTACAGGGGCCGGCGGATCACCGGGTATCCCAGCTGGACACGGGCGGGTGGAGGGTCCTTGGCGTGGACCTGACCGCGCATCTAGCGTTGGGGGATCAACACCTCGCCGCCGACCCAATTGGATGACCTGACGTCAGGACGACCGCATTCGTCCTACCTTTCACCGCCCACTCGCTCCCAGCGCCTCGCCCGCTTTTGGGATTCACATTCGACCCGCCTGATCGTCGGGGGAGGGCTCGCTCTTGGCCTCTTGACCGGACTGGTCCTTTGGCATCGCAGCTCCACGAGCGGGACAGGCGGGACCGGTCAGTTCCTCTTCGACGCCGTCTTTCTCGGACTCGTCGTGTGCGCGCCCCTCGCCATGCTGGCGCTCGCCATCACCAATTGGGCGGTTGGGTTCCTGGGTGGGATGGTCATCATCCTGTTGGGCGACCTTCTCTACCGGGTCTCGACGAAGCGAAACGGAGAGGCCGCGAAGGCAGGCGATGCCCAGGCCCAGGCAAGGATCGACCGATGGAAGCGGTGGCAGAAGAAGTGGACGCGATGACGGAATCGTCGACTGGGTGACGACCGGGTCGGCATCGCGGTGCTCCATTGCATTGCCGGGAGCGACGGCTAGGGCGTGAGTCGAACGAGGTCCGTCCACAGGTTCGCCAGAACGATGTCCGTTGTCGCCGGTTCGCCGGTGGTGGCAAGGTTGGTCAACAAGGCAACGAACTTCGGGTTCGTGGCGAGATCGAAGAACCGGGGTGTGAGCTGTTGATGAGCTTCGAGGACATGGCTCGGCGCAATCGCCGCCAACTTCGAAACGTGGAGAACGTAGCCGAACGCGCCCAACTCACCACCGAGGCATTCACGCGTGAAATGGTGCCGCGATGCCCATGGCGCGGAGAGAAACCACTCGTGCATGCCCGGCCACACCGGATCAATGGACGCGAACGCGATCCGCTCGATCCGATAGAAGAGGAGAGCACTCGTACACATGGAACACGGCTCGAAGCTCGAGTAGATACTGAACTTGTGTTCGCGGCCAATCGGCAGTTGTGCGAGGGCATTCATCTCGGCATGAGCCATGTAGGTTGACGAGATCGGTCCCGGACCTGAGTGGAAGAACTGATTGTGACCACGGGCCACGATTTCTTCGTCGCCGTCGACAACTGCAGCACCGACCCCCAGCGACCCCTGCCGCCAGGACATCCAGGCTTCGTCGAACGCCGCTCTCCAGGGCGGGGACAGATCGATCCAGGCTTGAGTGGCGCCGCTCATTGACCGAGCATACGAAGCTCGGAGGGAGTCCTGTGAGTTCGCCTCAGTAGCGAAGGTCGCAGAGGACACCGTAGTGGTCGGACGGTTGCAGCTGGTCGGCGGGCACGACGCCGAGCAGCTCACAGTGGGTGGGATGACCCACCGCACCAAGCCGCGGCCAGGCCGAGAACACGTAGTCGAACCGTCGATCGGGGTACATCGCGACCGCAGCGAGAGGGTTGCGGTTGCACCACGTATGGCCCGCTGTTCCGTCTCCGGCCACCTCCCACGCGTCGTAAAAGACCAGACCCGGTGCAGCAGTGGCGCTGCGTCCCGTGAGCATGCGGATCTCGTCGGAGTCGGGACCAGCATTGAAGTCGCCACACACCACCACGGGGTGGCGCCGGCGGCTGGTCTCCGAAATGAGCTGCGCGAGCTGGCGGACCTGCTCTTGGCGCACTCCGCTGGCATCGAGTGGGTAGTCCAGCATGACGGCGAAAAGCTGGAGAGCCCCGCGTTCGCCCTCGATCGTCGCCGCCAGAACCTCGCCGACTCCCGAATCGCCCTCTCCCCGCAACGTCCGTCGTTCGACGATCGACAGTGGCCAACGTGAGACCAGGCCGATGCCCGAAACCCAATCGTCCTGTTGCCAGTCACCGACGAACAGGTGATGTTCCACGCCGAGTCGTCGGGCGACGCGCTCTGCCTGCGTGGTCCCGGTGCTCGACCAGGACTCGACCAGGCAGACGATGTCGGGTCTCACCGAGGCCAGCGCGTCCTCGATGGCCGCTTGTCGCCGTTGCCACTGGCCGTAGCGACCCCAGACATTCCAGGTCACGACCCGCACGCTCGTTTCGACAACCGCTCCGTATGGCGCGTACGGATCGAAGGTCACGTCGGTAGTTTGCCTCGCGGGCCCGGATCGGTGCACCGAGACACCGGCACATGACTCCCCCAGAGCGAGACATTGTCGCTGTCCCAGAGGCCCCACAGGCCCGGCGGGGGCGAGAGAACTACTCCAGTTCCTTCCATTTCTCACGTCCAAAGAGCCGTCCGTATCGAGCGCTCAGCGACGGGCCCTCATCGCGGGCGGTGTCCGGATGCAAGACGAGCGCACCCTTGGGCGCAGGCAGGTTCGCGGCCTCGTCGTCGGTCAACGCGCACCGGACGAGGGTGGTCGTGATCTCGGTGACTTGATCTCTGTCCACGAACCGCAGTCCGTGCTTGGTCTTGACCGCGATGCCGTCGAAGAGATCGAGTTCGGGTATCTGCAGTACGTGTTCAACCGTCCCGAATTGCGTATCGGTGGCACTCAGGACGGCCGCACCAACGGGCAGCGCTTCGTATGAAACTGGTCGTCCCTCGTCCACGGAGCTCTCCTTCTCCCGCGCTGGGACTCTACCCAATGGCCGCCGCGCATCGCCCGCCGGTCCCAGGAGGCGCTCGTACGCTCTCTCGTGGCACTCGGCGCCGCTCGGCATCCCAGCCGGAGGAAACGGGCAAGACGCTCCAGGCGTGGCGGACCGCCGGATCGTTGGGCCCAGGGCGACGTCTCACCACTACGCTCGTCCCGAACCGACCCCTCGGCTCCCCTGGCCCTCGGCGTCAAGCACACAGAAGAGGAACTGCAGGAGAACGTCTATGGCGAATGTCGCACAGAGCCCGGCCGCCGTCGCCGGGCCGCCGGTGGCCCAGCCCGTGCTCACCCCCCTGACGGCCAGCGCCGTCATCCTCGTCCTGACGATCGACGGCGGCGGTGAGTCGGTCGTCCAAGAGCTGCTGGCCGACTTGTCGGGACTGGCCCGCACGGTCGGCTTCCGTTCCCCCGAGGGCGGGTTGGCCGTCGTGGCGGGAGTGGGGTCGGCAGCGTGGGATCGCCTTTTCGCTGGCCCTCGGCCAGCCGAGCTGCACGCCTTCGAGGCCCTCGACGGAGAACCGCACCGCGCGGTGGCCACCGCCGGTGACCTCCTGTTCCACATCCGGGCCGCAACGATGGACCTGTGCTGGGAGCTCGCCTCCCTCGTGGTCGGCCGGCTGGCGGGCGCCGCCACCGTCGTCGACGAGGTTCACGGGTTCAAGTACTTCGACGAGCGGGACCTGCTCGGCTTCGTGGACGGAACCGAGAATCCGACCGGGGCGGCAGCCGATACGGCGGTGACCATCGGGGCCGAGGATCCGGCGTTCGCCGGCGGCAGCTATGTCATCGTCCAGAAGTACCTGCACGACATGGCAGCCTGGGATGCCCTGACGGTTGAGGAGCAGGAGCGGGCGATCGGACGGGCCAAGCTCTCCAACGTCGAAATGGACGACGAGGTCAAGCCGGCCAACTCGCATGTGGCGCTGAACACCATTGTCGAGCCCGATGGCACCCAGCGTCAGATCCTGCGGGACAACATGCCCTTCGGGTCGTTGGGCGCCGGGCAGTTCGGCACCTACTTCATCGGCTACGCCGCCACCCCTTCGGTCACCGAGCTGATGCTCCGACGCATGTTCCTCGGAGACCCTCCCGGCAACTACGACCGGATCCTCGATTTCTCCACTGCGGTGACCGGCAGCCTGTTCTTCGTGCCGACGGCGGACTTCCTCGACGACCCTCCTCGGCGACCGGGCGAGGCCGGTTCGGCGACGCCCGCCGGGGACGGAGGGACGACGGCCCGGGAGGAGGGTGTCGCGAGCGAGCCGGTCGACCCGAGCGACGGGTCACTCGGGATCGGCGGGCTGTGGGGCGCGCCGCGGTAGGTCCGGACGAAGCCTCGGCGGCGCTGGCCATACCGAGGGTGTGAGCGGGCACCATCACGACACCGGGCCCAGGCTCGACGAGGATTTCTGGAACGAGCGCTATCGGTCGTCGCCGCACATCTGGAGCGGCAACCCCAACCCGCAGCTCGTCGCCGAGATCGCCGACCGTGTGCCCGGTCGGGCGCTCGACGCGGGGTGCGGCGAGGGGGCCGATGCGGTCTGGCTGGCACAACGCGGGTGGGAAGTGGTGGCGACGGACATCTCCCGCGTCGCCCTCGGCCGGGCCGCCCGGCACGCTCGGGACGCCGAGCCCGCAGCCGCGGCGCGCATCGAATGGCGGCACGTCGACCTTCTCGTCAACGCGCCGGAGCAGGGCGCCTTCGACCTCGTCTCGGCGCAGTTCATGCAGCTGCCGCCCGAGCCACGCGGTCGATTGCTCGCCAGGCTGGCCGCATCCGTTCGGGCGGGAGGAACGCTGTTGGTGGTCGGGCACCACCCGTCGGATCTGGCCACGGGGGTGGACCGGCCGCCAATGCCGGACCGGTTCTACACGGCCGACGAGATCGCCCGCCTGCTCGACGCCTCGTGGACGGTCGTCGTGAACGAGGCCCGGCCGCGGCCAGCCACCACACCTGAAGGTGTCGAAGCCACCGTCCATGACGCCGTGCTGCTCGCAACCCGAGAGTGATCGGTTCGTGTCCCGCGTCCGGAGGCGGTCCGCATCTCGCCCCGTTCCGCCACCTGGTGCGCTACGAATCAGCGCCGGTGAAGTCCATGCGCAAGCGGGTCAGCGTCGAGGTCTTGATCCGCCAGGCCCCTTCCACCAGCTCATAGGTCTCGTGATAGTGGCCGTCGCCCTGCAGCCGGCTTCCGTCCGGCCACACGATGACGTCGTGCAGCGCCCAGATGCCGGTTGCGGTGGTGGATGACGTGAGGTCGATCTCGGGCATGTGGCCGTGGTGCACCGTGACGGCACCGGCCAGCGTCTGTTGGAGGAACTCGAGGAAGGCATCCGCACCGGTGACGATGCCGCCGCCCGAGTCCGTCGTGTCCATGACGACATCGTCGGCGAACACCTGGCGCATGCCCGCCCAGTCCTTGGTGTCCATCGTCCGGAAGTAGCGCGCCTTCAGCCGCTTGATCGCTTCGACGTCATCCACTCCTCGCGTCCCGCGCCACTCAGGAGTAGCGGGCGGCCCGGGTCCCGGGCGGGTGGAAGACGCCGGGAACCGCGTCGGGATTCTCGACACAGACCTCGCACTCCAGACTGTCGGGATCCCGGAAGAAGAGGCTGAGCATCGGGCCGAAGTCGGTCACGAAGTCGTCGGCCGCGCCACGGGCCATGAGCCGTTCGCGGATCGTCTCGAAGTCCTCCAGTGACGCGGCCTGGAGGGCCAGATGATCGAGACGGCCGCGACCGAACATCGGAACCTGGCGGTCGGCTTCGGTGTTCCCCTCTATCTCGAAGACGTTGAGCTCGGACCAATCACCGATCTTGATGATGGAGAGGCGGGGACCCTGGCTGGCGGGGGGCTCGGGCCCGTCCCGGAGGATCTCGGCGTCGAAGACCTCCCGGTAGAAGTCGTTGAGGCGAGATGCGTCGTTGGTGATCACGGCGACATGGTTCAGACCCTTCAGCAGCACGGTTGCTCCCTCCTCAGTTGTTGGTCGGTTCGACCCCGTTCAGGCTCTTCCGCGGCACACCTCCGGCCCGGGTCGAGCGCGGTGTTCCTGGGCACGCCCCGGGGACCTCAGGCGACAATTTCGCTGGTCTGCAGGACGGGGGTGATGGACGTGTAGTTGGCGACGTCGGCCTGCACGTCGGCCGTGCCCTCGGCGGCCATGGCCTGCTGCAGCGCGTCGAGGGAGTCGAACGTCAGGTGGACCGCGGCCACGTGCGGGCCGTTCACGCCCTTGTCGATCTCGGCGTTCCGGGGCGCCCAGGTGCGCACGACCAGCGGGACGTGCTTCTCCCGGTAGTAGTCGTGGTCGAACGACGCGCCCTCGGTCACCGGGTAGAAGACGGACACACGGATCATGGAATGCTCCCTTGGTCGGACATCGTCAGTCTGCCAGGTGAGAGTGGAGAAGGCCCCGACGTCATGGGGAGATCCGTGCCCGCCTCCTAGCGGAAGTCCCGGCTCGCCGGCACCGCCGTCCCCACCACCAGCGCCTCCACCCGCTCGGCGTCGAAGCTGACCGCCCCCTGCCCCTTGCGTACCCGTCCGCGGATCAGCAACACGGGCGCGTGGCGGGCCACGTGCTTCCAGCGGGCCCAGGCGCCGCGGGAGAAGACCACGTTCACGTGGCCCGTCTCGTCCTCCAGGTTGACGAAGACCGCGCCCCCGGCCGTCTCGGGGTGCTGGCGGTGCGTCACCACGCCGGCCACCGAGGCGCGCTCGCCGTCGGCGCACACCTCCAGCGCGACCGCCGTCCGCACGTCCATGGCCTCGAGCCGCTCCCGGGCCAGATGCATGGCCGTGCGCTCGGGCGCCAGCCCCAGCGCCCACAGGTCGTCGCCCACCGCGTCGTAGGGGCTGGGCACGGGCAGCGGCGGCGCCTCGGCCCCCACCACGATCCCGGGCAGGCGGTCCGGCGTGCCCTGGGCCGCCGCCCCGGCCGCCCACAGCAGCCGGCGCCGGGAGGCCGTCGTGCCGCGGTCCTCGGCCTCGGGCGCCTCGGGGTCGAGCGCGCCGGCGGCGGCCAGCGTCTCGAGCTGGGCCTGGGTCGCCCCGGCCCGCCGCACCAGGTCCTCGCCGCCGCGCCAGGGGCGACCGGCCACGATGCGCGCCGCCGTGGTGTCGCCCACCCCGCGCACCGACCCCAACCCGAGGCGCAGGACCGCCTCACCGGGGTCCCCGGCCTCGAGCGACGCCCCCACCTCGGAGCGGTTCACGTGGGGACGGCGCACGCGCACGCCGTGCCGGCGGGCGTCGGCCACCAGCGACTGGGGCGACCAGAACCCCATGGGCTGCGAGTTCAACAGCCCCGCGGTGAAGGCCGCTGGATAGTGCAGCTTCAGCCAGGCCGAGGAGTACACCAGGTGGGCGAACGACACCGAGTGCGACTCGGGGAAGCCGAAGTTGGCGAAGGCGGCCAGCGCGTCGAAGACCTGGTCCGCCACCGCGCCCGTCACGCCGCGCTCCATCATCCCGTCGTAGAGGCGCGCCCGCATCTTCTCCATGCGCGCCGCCGAGCGCTTGGCGGCCATGGCCTGGCGCAGCTCGTCGGCATCGGCCGCGCTGAAGCCGGCGATGGCCACGGCCATCTCCATCAGCTGCTCCTGGAAGAGCGGGACACCGAGCGTGCGCCTGAGGATCGGCTCGAGCAGCGGATGCAGGTAGGTGATGTCCTCCTCGCCCCGCCGCCGCCGGATGTAGGGGTTCACCGCATGACCCTGAATGGGGCCGGGCCGGATCAGTGCCACCTCGATGGCGATGTCGTAGAAATTGCGTGGCGCCACCCGCGGCAGCGTCCCCATCTGGGCCCGGCTCTCCACCTGGAAGACCCCGACCGTGTCGGCCCGGCACAGGAGGTCGTAGACCGCATCCTCCTGGGGCAGCTGCCCCAGGTCGACCTCCACCCCGTAGAAGGCGCGCACCAGGTCGACCATGCGGTGCAGCGCCTCGAGCATGCCGAGGCCGAGCAGGTCGAACTTCACCAGCCCGATGGCGGCGCAGTCGTCCTTGTCCCACTGCAGCACGCTGCGCCCCGGCATGCGCCCCCACTCCACCGGGCACACCTCGACCACCGGCCGGTCGCACAGCACCATGCCGGCCGAGTGGATGCCCAGGTGGCGCGGCCGGTCCAGCACCTCGGCCGCCAGCTCGGCCACCAGCGGCGGCACCCCGCTGCCCGCACCGGCCGCACCGCCCGCACCGCCCGCACCGACCTCGGCGACCGCCTCGTGCACCGCCGCCGCCGAGGACGCCCCGCGCCCGTGGCCGGCGTCGATGCCCGCCGCCCAGGCGTCCACCTGCGCGGGGGTGAAGCCGAACGCCTTGCCCACGTCGCGCACGGCCGAGCGGGGCCGGTACGTGATGACGTTGGCCACCTGTGCCGCGTGGCGCCGGCCGTAGCGCTCGTACACGTACTGAATGACCTCCTCCCGCCGCTCCGACTCGATGTCCACGTCGATGTCCGGCGGCCCGTCGCGCGCCGGGGACAGGAAGCGCTCGAAGAGCAGCCCGAGGTCGACCGCGTCGACGTTGGTGACGCCGAGGGCGTAGCAGACGGCCGAGTTGGCCGCCGAGCCACGCCCCTGGCAGTAGATGTCGAGGCGCTTGCACACCCGCGCGATGTCCCACACGACGAGGAAGTAGCCGGCGAAGCCGAGCTGGCCGATCACCGCGAGCTCGTGCTCGATCTGCTTCCACGCGCCGGGCACCCGCTCGGCCCCGGGCGGCCCGTAGCGCGCCGTGGCTCCCTCGGTCACCAGCTGGCGCAGGTAGCCCTGCTCGTCCATGCCCGCGGGGACGGGGAAGTCGGGCAGCCGCGGCGCGACCAGGCGCAGGTCGAAGGCGCAGGCACGCCCGAGCTCGGCGGCGCGCGCCACCACGCCGGGCCAGCGGGCGAAGCGCCGGGCCTGCTCGGCGGCGGAGCGCAGGCAGGCCGCCGGGGCCGAGGGCAGCCAGCCCTCCAGCTCGGTCAGGGGGCGCCGCGCCCGCACCGCGGCGAGCGTGGTGGCGAGCCGGAAGCCGGCCGGCGTGGCGTAGTGCACGTTGTTGGTGGCCACGGCGTCGACGCCCCACTCGACGGACAGATGCGCCAGCGCGTCGTTACGGGCCGTGTCGAGGGGGTCCCCGTGGTCCCACAGCTCCAGCGCGACGTTGGCGCGCCCGAACGCGTCGACGAGGCGCCCCACCTCCCGGGAGGCCGCCCGGGGCCCGGCCTCCATCAGCGCGGCGGGGACCGCCCCCTTCCGGCAGCCACTCAGCACCAGCCAGTGGTCCCCCGCGGCGCGGGCCAGCGCGTCGAGGGTGAAGAGGGGCTTCCCCTTCTCCCCGCCCGCCAGGTGCGCGTCGGCCAGCACGGTCGAGAGCCGTGCGTAGCCGTCGGGATCCCGCGCCAGCAGCACGAGATGCGCGCCGGTCGGGTCGGGCTCGCCGGTGCGCGCGCCGGCCGGCGCCAGCGTCACCTCGGAGCCGAAGACGGTCGCCAACCCGTACACCCGCGCCGCCTCGGCGAAGCGCACCACACCGTAGAAGCCGTGATGGTCCGTCAGCGCCAGCGCGGCCAGCCCGAGCCGGTCCGCCTCGGCCACCAGCTCCTCGGGGTCGCTGCTGCCATCGAGGAAGCTGAACCCCGAGTGGGCATGCAGCTCGGCGTAGGCCTCAGTCATAGACCGCCTCCACCCACCACCGCCCCCGTTCGGTGCAGAGCAGGCGCGCCACCCCCTCCGCGGTGACCACCTGCAGGCGGGCCCGGCGCCTGCGCACCGACCACCAGCGCTCGGTCACCGGCCAGGGGCCGGCCCACCCCAGCACCGGCTGCCAGGGACCGCCCGCGACCGACAGCTGCTCGATCCCTGCGGTGAGCAGCCCCCGCCCGCTGACCTCGACGGCACGGCCGGCGCCGTCGACCACCTCGGCCCGCAGCGGGACCCGCAGCACGTCGGTCGGCGCCGGTGGGGGCAGTCGCCCCGGCCACGGGGCAGCGCCCGCCGCCGTCTCCACCTCGGGGCTGCCCCAGGGCAGCAGCACCGACTGGCCGGCCGGGTCCCGTCCGCCGCGCAGCCGTCCCATCAGCACGGCCTCCACCCCCAGGCGTTCCTGCACCCGGACGAAGGAACGGGCGGCCCGGGCGTCCGCCTCCGAGGCACCACCGAAGAAGCCGGGCTGGGAGGGCGGGGGCGCGACGTCGGGGCCCCGGTCGGGGTCCTCGCCCCGGGCCACCCGGAGCCGCCGCTCGATCGTGCGGTCACGCAGCCCGGCCAGTTCCCCACTCTCACCCCGGGCCACCGCGTGGCAGGCGGCCGCGTCCGCCCCGAAGCGGTCCGAGACGCTGGCCGCGGGCAGTGCGGCCAGCTGCGCCAGGGTGGTCACCCCCAGCCGCTGCAAGGTGACGGCCAGGTCGGGGCGGGCCAGCGTGGCCACCGACCACGGGCCCAAGAAGTCCGCCGTCCCCCCGGGCGGGACGATCAGCCCCGAGCGGGCGGCCAGCAGGGCCGCGAAGAGCCCGTCGGCCACGCCGATGGTGGCCTCCTCGTCCACGATGCCGGCCAGGCGGGACACCACCGCCTCCTCGCCCCCGAAGAACCGGGCGGGCCCGCGGGCGGGCAGCGCGCCGACCCCGAGGCGGACCGGATGGACCCAGGGGCAGAGCTCGCCGGCCCGCGCCAGCACGCGAGCGAACCGCCGGGCCTCCTCCCCCGTCGCCCCTTCCTCCATGAGCTCGGGGCACCAGATGACGACCAACCGTTCCACCACTTCTTCTCCACCGCTCCGCTCAGGCCGCCTCCGGCCCGTTACCGGGGCCGGCCCCCGCCGGCCGGCCCCCCTCCACTCCGGTCCCCGCGTCCCCGTCCGCCACGTCCTCGACTGCGCCCGAGCCGGCGGGGAGCCAGAGCGAGCACTCGCTGACCCGGCCGGCGGCGCGGCGCCCGCTGACCCGCACCTCGGCCCGGCGGCCCCGCAGGTGCCCGTGGCCCCGGCCGACGCCCTCCCACTCGACCGCCCCGACCGAGAGCGCCAGGTCGCCGCCCTCGGGCCAGGCGCCCGGACCCTCGAGGAGGACCACCAGGGCCGCCTGACGCTCGCGGGCGCGGGCCGTCAGGTGGCGCGCCGCCGTCAGGCGGGCCCGGCCGGGCGGGCGGACCAGGACGGCGTCGACCCCCGAGAGGAGGTCACCGGCCGCCTCGGCCCACCCGTTGCCCGGGTGGGGCACGAAGACGACGCGCCGCAGGTCGAGCCCGAGGCCGGCCGCCGCCACGACCCCGGGGTCGGGCAGTCCCACGGCGGCGCACCAGCTCCCGGCGGTCGATGCCGCGGCCAGGAGCGCCAGGGCCAGGGTGGTGGCGCCGTGGCCGGCGGGGCCCGCCACCGTGGTGGTCGTTCCCCGCCGCAGGGAACCGGCGGGGAAGAGCGGGGCCAGTGGCGGGGGCACCGGCAGGGTCCGCCCGGCGACGGGTGTGGCGGGCCGCACCCGGTCGGCCAGCCCGGTGGGGAGGTCCCGGGAACGGGGGGACGACGGGTCCCCGACAGAAAAGACGAACATATGTTCGCACCTTAGCCAGGCTGTGTGCCGCCCGCTCGGGGAGCCGAACGCCCAGGTCAGGAGCTGGGCGCGCCCCGGCCACCCTGGTGGGCCACAATGCAGCCCGCATGTGCGGACGCTTCGCTCTCTACACTCCCCCGGCAAAGATCGCCCGCTACTTCGGGGCGGCGGTGGCCGAGGGCGCCGACGGGGAGCACGCCCCCAGCTGGAACGTCGCCCCGACCGACCAGGTCCTGGGCGTCCGGGACCGGCCGCCGCGACCGGGTCCGGCGGAAGGGGGCGGCGAGCTCCCCGGCACTCCCGAGCGCATCCTCATGTCCTTCCGCTGGGGGCTCATCCCCTGGTGGTCAAAGGACGCCAAGTCGGGCAGCCGGCTCTTCAACGCGCGCAGTGAGACCGTGGCCACCAGGGCGTCGTTCCGCGAGGCCTTCCGGGAGCGGCGCATCATCGTCCCCGCCGACGGCTTCTACGAGTGGCGCAAGACGAAGACCGGCAGCAAGCAGCCGCACTACTTCAGCCGCACCGACGGCGAGCCGATGGCCTTCGCCGGCCTGGCCGAGCGCTGGCGCGACAAGAACGCGGCGCCGGACACGCCCGTCATAAGGAGCTGCACCGTGATCACCTCGCCCGCCGGCGTCGACATGTCCGGCATCCACGACCGCATGCCGGTGATCCTCGACCCGGCCACCTTCGACCTGTGGCTCGACCCGGCCAACGAGGACGTCGAGGAGCTGCGCGCGCTGCTGCGGCCCCCGCCGGCGGGCACGGTGGTGCACCATCCCGTCGGGCCGCGCATCGGCAACGTCCGCAACAACGACCCCGCACTGATTGAGCCCGCATGACGCAGGACGGCTCCTTCGGCCGGTCGCGCTTCGATCGCCGCACGCTGCTCGCCGCCGCGCTGGCGACCGGCGGCGCCGCGGTGCTGGCCGCGGCCAGCCGGGGCGAGGGTGCCGGCGCCGCCATGGCGCAGCTGGCCGCCCGGACCAATCCGGCCGGCTCGGATCTCGGCGCCATCGAGCACGTCGTGTTCCTCATGCAGGAGAACCGCTCCTTCGACCACTACTACGGGACCTATCCCGGCGTGCGGGGCTTCGACGACCACCCGCACGGCTCCCTCGGGAACTTCGCCCAGGCCTGGCCGGGCGGGCGCGACCGCACGCTGCTCCCCTTCCATCTCGACAGCTCCTCGGGCATGGGCGAGTGCACCCAGGACCTCGACCACAGCTGGCAGGGGGAGCACATGAGCTGGAACGGCGGCACCAACGGCGCCTTCGTCAGCACGCACGTGCAGTCGCAGTTCCAAGGGCCCGAGCACGGCGTCCTCACCATGGGCTACTACCGCCGGCAGGACCTGCCCTTCTACTACGCGCTGGCCGACGCGTTCACCCTCTGCGACAACTACCACTGCTCGGTGCTCGGGCCGACGCACCCGAACCGGCTCATGTCGCTCTCGGGCACGGTCGATCCCGCGGGCCACGCCGGCGGGCCGGTCCTCATCACCAACGGGTTGCCCGACGCCGTCGGGAGCGTGCACTGGGACACCATGCCCGAGGTGCTGGAGGACGCCGGGGTGAGCTGGAAGGTGTACAACCCGGTGGGCACCATCTACACCGAGCCGTTCTTCCAGCAACACGGCATCCTCAGCGACGCCATCCTCCCCTACTTCAGCCAGTACCAGAACCCCTCGTCGACGCTGTACCAGAAGGCCTTCCTCCCGCTGTACCCGAACGACTTCACCGCCGACATCGCGTCGGGACAGTTGCCGTCCGTCAGCTGGATCATCCCGCCCGCCGGCTACGACGAGCACCCGTCGTCGCCCCCCGCCCTCGGTGAGTGGTTCACGAGCCAGGTGCTGGCCGCGCTGACATCGAACCGGGAGGTGTGGTCCAAGACGGTGCTCTTCCACATGTACGACGAGAACGACGGGTTCTTCGACCACGTGCCGCCGCCGGTGGCGCCCCACGGTACGCCCGGGGAGTACGTCACGGTGTCGCCGCTGCCGAGCGAGGCCCAGGGCATGGCCGGGCCGGTCGGCATGGGCTTCCGGGTGCCGATGCTGGTGCTCTCGCCCTTCAGCCGAGGCGGGCACGTGGCGTCCGAGGTGTTCGACCACACGTCGCAGCTGCGTTTCCTAGAGGAGCGCTTCGGGGTGAAGGCCCCCAACGTCTCGGCCTGGCGCCGGCGGGTGGCGGGCGACCTGACCTCGGCGCTGCACCTGCGCAGCGGCGACGCGTCCGTGCCCACGTTGCCCTCCACGTCCCAGGACCAGATGGCCAATGTCATGGCGTTGGGATGCACGGAGGCCTCCATCTTGGAGGTGGCGCCGGCCAGCGCCATGCCGGTGTACCCCGTCCCGGCGCAGCAGTCGATGCCGCGCCAGGAGACGGCCTGATCGGCACGGTCCCCGGGACCATCGTCGTCCTGAACGGGACGCCGCGCTCGGGGAAATCGAGCATCGCGTCCGCGTTGCAGGGATCCTCCGGTGCGCTGTGGCTCAACCTGGGCGTCGATGCCTTCGCGGCGGTGACGCCCGAGCAGTTCCGGCCCGGCATCGGCCTGCGTCCCGGCGGCGAACGGCCCGACCTGGAGGACACCGTGGTGGCGCTGTTCGGCGCACTCTACGCATCGGTGCGCGCGTGCAGCCGGCTGGGGCGCAACATCGTCGTCGATGTCGGCCATCACGACGACTACTCCAGGCCGCTGGGCATCCTGCCCAAGGCGGCCGCGACACTGCAGGGACTGCCGGCCTATTTCATCGGTGTCCGCTGCTCCATTGCGGTGATCATGGACCGGCGGGATGCGGGTGCGGGCGGTGCGAACTACGTCACCAGCGAGCCCGGTGGAACAGTCCCCGACGTCGTGTACCTCTGGGAGCGGGCGGTGCACGACCCGGGGATCTACGACCTGCAGGTGGACACGTCGTCGAGCTCGGCCGAGGCCTGCGCCGGGGCGATCCGGCGGCGTCTGGAGGAGGGGCCGCCGGTGGCGTTCGCCGCGTTGGCGGCGCGTCGCTGACCGGTCCCGGCGTCAGCCGGGGAACTGCACCTGCTCGGCCTGGGCGAGCAGCGACGCCTTGTCCGCACTGAGGATGTACCCCCCGGCGATGGCCTTGTCGAGGCTCTTGGTGTACTCGGCGATGTAGTTGCTCTTGCTCCCGTACAGGCTGGCAAGCTCGGACGGGCTGAACGCCACGGTCGACCCGAAGAGGGCGCAGATGGCATTGGCCCCGGGCGCCGGTGCGCCGCTGAGGGTCGAGACCGGCACGTCGACGGCCGGCGTGCGCACCCCACCGATCACGTTGCCGTGCGCGTCCAAAGCCAGGGCGGCCGGGTGGGTGCTCAACAGGCGGAAGGGCGGCGGGCTCGGCGGCGGGGTGCCGTTGTCGACCCACTTGTCGAAGGCGGTGAAGGCCGCCTGCACCACGTTGTGCTGGGGGCCGCTGTTGACGGGGGTGGTGCAGCCGAGGACGCTCGATGCCGCACCCACGAAGTAGGCGTCGGCGTGCGAGGTCCCGGCGATCTCCCAGGTGCGGATCTTGTCGGTGTTGGGCTGCTGCGCGGGGGCGTACCCGAGCTGTATCAAGTCGGTCTGGGTCTCGGACATGAAGACGGGGACCTTGAGGTCGGTGCGGATGCGCAGGTTGTCCGGGCCGCTGCTCGACGCGATGGACGTTCCCTGGAGCGAGGCGCCCGATCCGCCCCGGCTGTGGATGAAGATGCCGTCGAAGACGTTGGTCCTCGGCTGCAGCGCGTCGGCGAACGTCGTCAGGTAGAAGGCGGACTGGGACTCGCCGATGGCGAGGACGTGCTTGGGCTTCAGACCTCCGAGCGCAGCGGGATGGGGCGCGCGGAGGGCCTGCCCGATCTGGGCGAACATGTCGAGTGCGTACTGATCGCCAGGGTGGTGCAGCGTTCCGTAGCGGGCTGGCTCCTCGTTGACCAGACCGCTCGGTCCGCCGGACGAGCCGGGTGTGCCGAGCAGAGCCTTGCCACCGTTTACACCCAGCGCCTGGGCCGAGACCCCGACGTACGCGTAGCCGTCGCGCATCAGCATCGGGTTGAGGAAGTCCCAATCGGGTGCGGACTCCCCGGCCGACACGTTCATCCACTCCACAATGACGGTGCCGTTGAAGTGAGCCGGGTTGGTCGGCTCGCGCACCAGGATCCTGGTCTTGTACGCAGCCGTCGTCGTCGGCGATATCGTCCACTTCCCGTCGCTCGGCATGGAGTCGGCCTTGAATGCCATGGCCGTCCCCGACGCGAAGTACTCGTGTTCGACGTACCCGTTGGCGGCGAGTTCGAGCGGGTGGGCCGAGAGCGGCTCGACGATATGACCCGTTGTGATCGGGCCGGTCAGGGTGGCTGCGCTGTGGAAGGTCACGTCGGCGGACGTCGACGTGACGGCACCGGCCTCCTGCTCGGCGGCAAGCGTGAGCGGGAAGAGCGCGACGAGCGTCGCCGCCGCAGCGAGGACCGTTCCAGCCCTGGGCACGATCGAATCGTGCCGTCTCATCCGTGACATGGACATCCCCCTTTGGCGCCGTTCCCTTGGCACCGTCCCCGTGACCCAGTGCCGCTTGGCCCAGTGCCCCGGTGACTATACCGAGGTCAGGTCGCGGGCGGGCCTCGGGCGTCCCCCTGATGCTCGTGCCCCACACGGTACGCTCCGGGTGATGGCTGGAGGCGTCTCTCCCGACGCTCCACGCAAGGGAGCCACGCTGGCCTACCTGCCCGCTCTCGACGGGATCAGAGGTGTCGCCATGCTGGGCATCCTGGGCGTGCACGCCGGCGTCTACCTGACCGCGGGCGGCTTCTTCCTCCTCGACAGCTTCTTCGCCTTGTCGGGGTTCCTCATCACATCACTGCTGATCGTGGAGTGGCACAGGAAGGGCACCATCAAGCTCGGGGCCTTTTGGGCTCGCCGCGCTCGGCGGTTGCTGCCCGCCCTCCTCGTCATGCTCGTCGGGGTCGCCATCATCTACGGCGCCTTCGTCCCGGCCGGGACCTACCCGACGCTCCGTGGTGACGCGCTCTCCGCCCTCTTCTATTTCGCCAACTGGCACTCCATCGCGGCCGGTTCGAACTACTTCCACATGACCGGCCTCACCTCGCCGTTGATCCACACCTGGTCCCTCGCCGTCGAGGAGCAGTTCTACCTGGTCTGGCCACTCGTCTTTCTCGGCGTCTTGAAGCTCACGCGCTCGTTGTGGGCCCTTTTCGTCGTGGCCGTCACCGGAGCGCTGGCCTCCGCCATGGAGATGGCCCTCCTCTACAACCCCACCGACATCAACCGCCTCTACTTCGGCACCGACACCCATGCGCAGTCCATTTTGGTCGGGGCCACGCTCGCCATCGGCCTGCGTCTGTGGGCCGAACGCCGGCGGAAGGGTGACGAGCAGGACTGGCAGGCCCGCACGCCACGGGCGCGCCTGGCGTTGACGGCGATCGGCGCCCTGGGCCTCGTCGTCAGCGGCGTCCTCTGCGCGACCGTGCACTCCGATGATGCCTTCGCCTATCGCGGCGGGTTCCTCATTGCCGCGCTCGCTGCGTGTGCCGTCCTCCTCAGCGTGTCCTGTGCCCAGTGCTCACCGGTGGCCCGGCTGTTGTCCTTCCGGCCCTTCACCTTCATCGGGCGGATCTCCTACGGCACGTACCTCTGGCACTTCCCGCTCTTCACCTTCATCAATGAGGAGCGGACGGGCCTGAGCGGCTGGCCCCTCTTCGTGGTCCGGGTCATCCCCACCATCGGGGTCGCGATGCTGTCCTTCTTCCTGGTGGAACGACCGATCCGGCAGGGCACGTTCTTCACCCGATTCCGGGCGCAGGTGTTCACGCTTCCCGCCGTGGGCGTCGTCGTGCTCGCCATCGTCCTGGCCACCATGCCGGCGGCCGACACCTTCGCCAGCGGCGCCGCCGCCACCGGGGCCGTGCCGGCGACCACCGTCACCTCGGCCGTTCCGCCGACCTACGACGCCGCGCCGACCCGGGTCCTCCTGGTCGGCGACTCCCAGGCCCTGACACTGGGGATCGGGCTGGAGGGCGCGCTGTCCGCCCATCCGAAGAGGTACGACGACCTGCACCTGCTCAACGAGGGGATCCTGGGGTGCGGCGTGGCCGACGGGACAACGGGAGAGCAGTCCGGTGGGACGTTCGTCGTCGGCGCGCCGTGCACGCCGCACCCCCAGAGCGCGGACTGCCCCCCGGGTGGGGTCTTCGGGCCGGCACAGAACGTTCCCTGCCAGGCCTGGACGACAGCCTGGGCCGATTGGGTCCGCCAGCTGCGGCCGAACGTGGTGGTGCTCCTGGCCGGCGGTGGCGAGATCCTCGACCGCCTCTTTCGCGGCCACATGACCAACATCTTGAACCCGGCGTTCGCGGCGTACGTGGAGAGCCAACTGCAGAAGGCCGTGCGCATCGCCACGGCGGGCGGCGCGCTCATGGTCTTCATGACCAAGCCCTGCCAGAGCACCGGCGAGCAGCCCGACGGTACGCCCTGGCCGCAGGACAGCTCGGCCCGGCGGGACGCGTACAACACGTTGCTCCGCAAGGTGGCGGCCACGCACCCGGACCACGTCTACGTGCAGAATCTGAACTCGTACGTCTGTCCGGGTGGTCACTACACCGGGGATCTCGACGGCGTCCCGGTGCGGGAGAGCGACGGCAGCCACTTCAACGTGCAACCCGGAGGCGGCGGCGACTACCTGGCGCCGGCGATCCTCCCGTACTGGATGGAGCTCGGCCACCTGCAGGAGGGGCAGACCAACGGCGCGAGCGTCCCGACCGGATCGCTCCCCCGGTACTTCGCTCCGCAGTGAGGCGCGGCGCTCAGTCGGCCGCGGGCACACCGCTCGGGGCGGTGCGGGACGCGTCGAAGAAGCTCGCGGTCGCCCCGGTGATGCGATGCAGGTTCCGTTCGCCGAAGGCGACCTCGTGCGGCGCGGCGAGATGCGCGTCGAGCAGCTCCTGTGACTCCCAGCACTCGAAGAACCGGAACGTGTTGGGCGTCTCGAGGTCCTCGCCCCAGAAGTACTCGAGGCAACCGGCGTCACGCCGGCTCGCCTCGGTCACCTCGGTCAGGCTGGCCAGCACGTCGTCCCGGTCCGAAGGGTCGAAGCTGAGAGAGCCGGCGATGATGATCATGCGCACGGGAGGGTACAGGCGCCCTCAGCCGAAGGCGAGCGCACCCAGGTCGTCCTTCACGAGGGTGCCGCCTTTCATGACGGCCAGCAGCCTCGCCTGGTCCTGCAGCACGGCGATGTCGGCGAGCGGGTCTCCGTCGACGACGAGCAGGTCGGCCAGGTAGCCCTCCTGCACCGAGCCGAGCTCGTGGGACCGGCCCATCAGCTCGGCCCCGTTCCGGGTGGCCCAGCGGAGCACGTCGAGGGGCGGGATCCCGGCCTCCTTCACGTAGAACTCGAGCTCGTCGGCATACCGGCCGTGCGGCAGGCCGATGGCCCCGTAGTCGTCGCCACAGAGGAGCTTGACACCGGCCGCGTTGGCCTTGGGCAGGACGGCGAGTGCCCGCTCGATGTCCTCGGACATGGCGGCGGTGAACCCGAGCCCGCCGGCGCCCATCACTTCGGCGAAACGGACCGGGAACAACTGGCTCGGCACGAGGAAGGTGCCGAGCTCGACCATCCGTTCGATGGCCAGCGCGTCGAGCCCGTCGCCATGGTCGACGACGTCGATGCCGGCATCGAGCGCCATGTGGAGGGCCTCGCGGTTGGCGATGTGGCCGCGCACCAGCGCGCCGCGCTGGTGGGCCGCCTCGATTCCCGCCGTGATCTCCTCGGGGGTCATCTCGGTCTGCTCGCTCGGCGCAACAGTCCCGTGGCCGCCCGTCACGAACATCTTGATGATCTCGGCGCCCTGCTTGATCTCCTCGCGCACGGCACGGCGGAAGTCGTTGGGTCCGTCGGAGCGGTGAATGGCGCCGCGGGCGCCGACATCCCAATACCACGGGAAGCTCTTGTCGCCGGCGTGCCCCGTTGTGCTGACGTCACGGCTGCCGGCCATCAGTCGGGGACCCGGGAACAGCCCCTCCGCGATGGCGGCCTTCATGGACGCGTCGATGGCAAAGGGCGCGCCCGCGCTGACCGCGCCCGTGAAGCCGCGGCGCACCAGCAGCTCGAGATGGTGCGCCGCCCGCACGGCCTGCAGCGCCGGCGGCTCTTCCAGTCCGAACGGGGCCGTCTTGGAGCCGAGCTCGTGATAGGTGGCGTGGAAGTGGCTGCTGACCATTCCCGGCATGACGGTGCGCCCGTCGAGGTCGACCACGCGGTCCTCGGGGCCGGTCTCGACCAGCGCGCCGGTGCGGACGAGGGCGATGCGACGATCCTCGATCGCCACGTCGGTCTGGGGACGGGCGCCGTCCGCGTCGACCACGGTGGCGTTGTGCAGGACGAGCCTAGGCACCGGCGGCGGCGATCTCGTGGGCTCCGGTACCGTTCTCGGGCACGGAGGGAACGATAGTGACCAAACCCGACGACCGCGGTGGCCCGTCCGCGCGCGGTCTTCCCCACGGCTTTCGGCAGGCCGGTGACGCTCGCCGCGGGTGACACCGTGCTCTGCTCGGGCACGCTGGCGACGGGCATCTCCTTCGGCGAGCGGCTCGCCGCCGCCAAGGCCGGCGGCTTCACCGGGATCTCGTTGTGGGGGCGCGACTACCAGGTGGCACGCGAGGAGGGGCTGACCGACCTCGACATCCGCCTGCTCCTGGCCGACCACGGCTTGTCGGTGGCCGAGCTCGACCCGTGTTGGTGGTGGCTCCCCGGCGCGTCGGAGGTCCACATTCCACCCGAGCTCGACCAGGAACGGATCTTCGGTTTCGGCGAGCGGGAGCTGTTCGCCGTCGCCGAAGGCGTGCAGGCGCGCTCGCTGAACGCAGTCGATGTCTTCGGGGGCTCGTGGTCCCTGGACGAGGCGGCGACGGCCTTCGCCGGATTGTGCGACCGGGCGGCCGACCACGGACTGGTCGTCCACCTGGAGTTCCTCCCGTGGTCGAGGATCCCCGATCTGGCGACGGCCTGGGGGGTCGTGCGTTCCGCCGATCGTCCCAACGGCGGCATCATGCTCGACGCCTGGCACTACTTCCGGAGCGAACCGGACGGCGCGCTGCTCCGCTCCCTTCCGGGCACGTCCATCCTCGGCATCCAGTTGTGCGACGCGCCCGCCGTTCCCGAGCCCGAGCCGCTCCATGCCACGTTGCACGAACGGCTGCTGCCGGGAGAAGGCGAGTTGGCCCTGCGCACCTTGCTGGCCGATCTCCGTGAGACCGGCACGACGGCACCGCTCGGTGTCGAGGTGTTCTCCGACGCCCTCCATGCCCTGCCCCCGGAGGAGGCGGGCCGGTTGGCCGGCACCTCGTTGCGTGCGTTGCTCGCACCGTGAGAGAAGGGGCCGAGCCGTTCGGCGACGGGCCGGACCTCAGGCTCAGGCCAGGGCCAGCGAGTCGAGATTGACCCCACCCTCGGCGGGCGACTCGACGCCGCATGCCACGAGGTTCACTCCCGCCGCCATGGTCAGCGTCACCGGCACGGTCCGCCACTCGGTCCAGGCCGTGGCGCTCGGCACAAGGAGCGTGGCCGTGCCGTGGACGTGGCCGGTCTGCGGGTCGAGCGCACGCACGGTCAGCGTCGACGGGCTCCCGGTGGCGTTGGCCACCCGGCACAGGAGCCGGCGACTGCCGGCCCGGGGCGCCGACATGGCGACGGCCACACTGCTCCCTTCGGTGTCGAGTCCGGTGACGTAGCCCATGCCTTCGTGGCCGCCAAAGGTGTTCTCGAACCCGGCCGATCCCGCCCACGCGCCCACCTCGGCCTGGAAATGGGCGGGACCGTGCGGCACGATCGACAAGAGCGCCGAGGCGTGAGGCCCCAGGGTCACCTGGTAGCTGGTCATGGAGCCCAGGTCCTGGTGGGCCCAGAGGTCCCGGACCGTTGCCGGACCGGTGAAGCCGAGGACGGTGGCGAAGTCGAGCGACTTGGTCACGCCGGCCGGGCCGTCGGCGCGGTTGAACAGGGCGACCGCCCAGCTCCCGTCGGGCAACTGGCCGATCCAGCGCTCCGGGTCCCGACTGGAGGGGTCGTACTCGAATGCGTGGCCGTTGTTGAAGACCGGCTTGCCGACCAGTCCGGCCTTGTGCAGGGCCAGCACCTCGTGATTCTGGAAGACGTGGGCGTTGTCCCCGATGGTGTCGACGCGATCGGTGATGGCGATGGCGGCCCCGGCCATGGTGAAGAGATTGATGGCGCTCTGGCGCTCTTCGTCACGGGTGAACGACTGCATGATCAACGGGTCGCCGTCGAGGATCATCTGCCCCCGACCGGAGATGTCGGCGAACCCGGTGAACCCGACGAAGGGACTGTTCCACTGTGACCACTCGGGCTGCCAGGACTGGCGGCCGCCACTCAGGTTGAACCAGGTACCGAAGCTCGCGTCGTTGTCGATCCGGATCAGATCGCCGTACTGACGTTCCCCCGACCCGTGGTCGAACAGATTGGGCATCACGAGGCTCAGCTGCATGTCGGCCGCCGCCTCCCGCATCCAGGCCAGCGCCCGCAGGTAGGAGTCACGGCCGTGGTTCACCCCCACCGTGCCGTCGTTCTGGTCGAACCCGGTCTCGTAGTACGCCAGAAAGTCGATCCGCAGGAACACGGCACCGAGTTGGCGGAAGTGGGTGACGTACCCCTTCACGTATTCCTCCGCCCCGTCGCGGGTGGTGTCCACCCATTGCAGGAGCCCGCCTCCGTCGAAGTAGTCGTTCGGGTTGACGATGTCGGCCACCTTGACTTCGGGCCGGCCGATGACGGTGACGGATGGGTTCGAGACCGCGGACAGGGTGGCCCACAAGGGGTTGTAGTAGACGCCGAGCTGCATTCCCTTGCCCTTGAGGTAGTTGGCCCACCAGGCCCAGTCGTGCTCCCAGTCGTCCGCCTGGCTCACGATGTAGCCGTGCGGGGTGATCTTCTGGGTGTGGTCGATCCACCCATCCGTGCAGACCATGGAGTAGCCGTCGTCGCGGAACGTCTCGGCCACCCAGTCGACGTTGGCCTTCCAGACGGCCTCGGGGATGAGTGTGTTCGTCACGTTCTCGTAGCCGTAGGTGCTCCAGTACAGAGGCCCCGGTCCCCCCGGCCGGAATCCGGGTGCGCGCGGCAGTGCTTGTCCCGAGTCGGCGGCCGAGGACCCGGCTGCACCGGGTGCCGTGGCGGCCCCGACCGCGTCGGAGGTGACGGAGGAGGCCGCCAGACCGGCCAGCACCGCCCCGCCACCGCCCTTGAGCACCTCGCGTCGCGTCGGCACCAGATCTCTCCCCGTCTCGAACCCCGGGGGTCACCGTAGTCAAGACGGCTCCCGACGGGCTCTCGGGTCGCGCCTGTTCGGAGAGGCCGGTCGCCCGGGAGCCGCGGCGTTCAGCGCGGGCGGCGGCGGAGCGAGGCGTCCGCGACGGCGGCGGGGACCCAGCCGACGTCGGTGTCGTTGAGGTCGGTGCCCGGTGCCACGATCTCGTCGACGCGGTCGAGCACATCGGTGCTCAGGCGGAGCTCCAGTGCCGGCAGTTGCGACTCCAGGTGCTCCATGGTGCGGGGCCCGATGATCGGTGACGTCACGCCCGGGTGCTCGAGCACGAAGCCGAGGGCGAGCTGAATCAGCGACAGGCCGGCGCCGTCGGCCAGTTCGGTCAGCTGCGTGACGGCCTCGAGTTTGGCCCGGTTCCCCGGTACCTCCAGGTCGTAGTGATGCGGCAGGAAGGCGGCGCGGCGACTCGTGTTCTCCCGGCCCGGCCCGAACGCGCCGGAGAGCCAGCCACCCGCCAGCGGGCTCCACGACAGCACGCCCATGCCGTACTTCTGGCACGTCGGCAGCACGTCTTTCTCGATGCTGCGCACCAGAATCGAATACGGCGGCTGCTCCGTGACGAAGCGCTCGCGGGCCCGGCGCTCGGCCACCCACTGCGCCTCGACGGTCTCGTGGGCGGGGAAGGTGGAGCTGCCGAAGTAGCGGATCTTGCCCGCCCGCACCAGATCGGTCAGCGCGCCCAGGGTCTCGTCGATGTCGGTCTCGGGTGAGGGCCGGTGGATCTGGTAGAGGTCGATGTAATCGACGCCGAGGCGGCGCAGGCTGTTGTCGCAGGCGGCCATGATCCAGCGCCGCGAGTTGCCCTGCGCGTTGGGATCCTGCCCCATCTGGCCGTGCACCTTCGTGGCCAGGACCACCTTGTGCCGCTTGGTCTGGGCCAAGGCCTTGCCGACGATCTCCTCCGACTCGCCGAACGAGTAGACGTCCGCGGTGTCGACGAAGTTGATGCCGGCGTCGAGCGCAGCGTGGATGATGCGGATGGAGTCGTCATGGTCGGTGTTTCCGAAGGAGCCGAACATCATCGCCCCGAGGCAGAGGGGACTGACTTTGAGACCGGTCCTTCCGAGTGTGCGGTATTCCATTGCGCCGAATCTACCCACGGGCCCCACGGCGCGCGCCGCGGGCAGACCGGATCAGAGACGGTCGCAGGCGTCGGCCGCGGCCAACAGCAGCACGGCACTGCCGCTGCGAGCGAAGCTGCGGAGCGCGGCCTCCGTCAACTTGATGGCGTGCTCGTCACCCGAGGCCAGGGCACGATCCACCAGGACATCGGTGGACGGGGGTGCATCCGAGGGCGCGGGCGCGAGCCGGTCGATGTCGTAGGCGACATGTAAGGCCGCCGCCGCCTGCCAGACGTAGCCGAGGGCGGCGTCCCTGTCCTCCTCCGCCAGCCAGGGAAGCAGCAACTCGCAGGCCAGTGGCGACGTCACCGCGTGCAGGAGGCCGATCGCCCCGCCGGCGTCGGCGTTGCGCAGGTAAGCGAGCGACCCGCCCGTGGCCAGCTCGTCGAGCAGGCCCACCGCACCGCCGGTCCAGCCGAGCGATGCGACCGCCTGCTCGAATTCGTCGGCGATCCCGGCGATCGCGGCCACGCGGTCGCTGATGAGCACGGCGGCCGGCGGATCCTCAAGGTAGGGCAGGTCGGCCAGCGCCTGTGCCACGCCCTCGTTCCCGATCAGCAACGGCGGCCCGGGAAGCTCCTGGTAGCTCGAGGCCCAGAAGGCCAGCGCGGTCCCAACCTCGAGACGGCGCGGGGGCGTGTCGGCCGCGCCGAGCCCGCGCACCGCGTGGCCGGTGCGGATGAGGCCGTGCGTCGCCGCCCCCACCGTGCCCGGTAGCAGGCGCGGGGCCCACTCGCCCACGACCGCGGCCGCGGGTCGGTCGGCGATCTCGCGCTCGAAGAGGGCGAGCCACTCGGCATAGCGCGCCTCGTCGCCGAGCGCGGCCTGCCACTCCGTTTCGAACAGAGGCCGGTGCGCCGGCGCCGGCGCGTCGTCCAGCCGGCGCCGATCAGCGCGCCACCCAGCCCGGGATGGCGTCGGCGCGGCCCAGGTGCGCCAGCGCCTCGGCCACCATGGGCCCGTGGTTGGCCAGGCCGAGGGGACCGTAGGTGGGGGCGGTGCCGGCGAAGGCGGTCAGGGCATCGTCGAGGGCCTCCGAGACCTCTGTCTTCATCGCCCCAGTATGTCGGGGCCCGGCCTCGGGCGCCCGGGCCGGTGGCCGCTACGATCCGGCCTCGACGAGAGGAGGTCTGATGGCGACGACGCCACCCCTGCACGGCATGAGGATCATCGAGTGCTCGGCCCTGGGCCCGGCCGCCATCACCACCGCCTTGGTCGACCTCGGTGCCGACGTGATCAAGGTCGAGCCGCCCGCCGGCGACTACATCCGCGAGATGACGTGGCCGATCGTCGAGGGCACGTCGCTCATGCACCTGCACCTCAACCGGGGGAAGCGCTCCCTGGTGCTCGATCTGCGCACCGACGCCGGCGTCGCCATCCTGAAGGAACTGGCCACCGGCGCCGACGTCGTGGTGGAGGCCATGCGGCCGGGCGCACTGGCACGGCGCGGCGTCGGCTACGACGACCTGCGGGTCCTCAATCCCAGGATCGTCTTCTGCACCATCTCGGGCTACGGCATGACCGGTCCCTACCGGGACTACCCGAGCCACGGCGTCGCCTACGACACCTGGGCCGGCATCGTGAACGTCGCCACCGACGACGAGGGCTTCACCTACCTGCCCGAGCACGTCTCCATCGGCATCAACGCCGGCCCGCTCTACGGTGCGCTGGGCATTTTGGCCGCCGTTCTCCGCCGCGGGTCCGGCGAGAGCGCCTACATCGATCTGGCCCAATCCGACGCCGCGGCGGCGATGGACTGGTACCGCTCCGAGACCTGGCGGGCCTACGAGCGACCGGAATCCGAGGTGACGGGCAACAAGGCCGACAACTACGAGCGCCGAGCCCCGGGAACCGCCGGCATGGTCGAAGGCGTGCGCTACCAGGTGTACGAGACGGCCGACCAGCGCCACGTCCTCTTCATGGCTTCCGAGCAGGCTTTCTGGAAGAACTTCTGCGAGGCCGTCGACCGGGTCGACCTCTTCGAGCGCTGGCCCGGCTCCAAGTACGCCGACCACGCGCGGGGGAACCGGGAGCTCCGACAGGAGCTGCGCGCCATCTTCCGCACCAAGACGGCCCAGGAGTGGCTGGAGTTCGGCGGTCGGGTCAACACGCCGATCGCGCCGGTCAACACGCCCCGGACGTTGCTCGAGGATCCCCAGTTCACCGACCGCTTCCCGCTCCTGCCGGCGTCCGACATGGGGGCGGACCAACTCTTCACGCCGCTGCACTTCGTCGGCGAGGAGCTGCCGCATCCCGCCAAGGCACCCACCGTGGGCGAGCACACCGAGGCGGTCTTGCGCTCGGTGCTGGGTTATGACGACAATCAGATCTCCACCGCCCGGGACAGGGGCGCATTCGGAACCGACCCGTAGGCGGCGGCGTCGGCCAAGGGAGGATCTCATGGACAGAGTCCGGCTCGGAGTGTTGGGCGCCGGCAACATCGCGGCCATGAACGTGCGGGGGTACCTCGAAGACCCCCGCTGCGACATCGTCGCCGTGTGCGACACCGACGAGGAGATCGGCCGACAAGCGGCCAAGGAGTGGGGCGCGAAGTCGTACCACGCCGACCTGGCCGACATGCTGGCGGACGACTCCATCGACGCCGTGGAGATCCTGACGCCCACCCACCTGCACCACGACCACGTGATCGCCGCGCTCGAGGCCGGCAAGCACGTATCGGTCCAGAAGCCGGTGGCCAACTCGATCGACGATGCCCTCGAGATGCAGGCGGTGGCCGAACGGGTGGGTCGCACCCTGCGCATCAGCGAGTGCTTCGTGCACTACCCTCCGCTCGAACTGGCCAAGCGCCTCGTCGCCGAGGGTGCCATCGGCAAGCCGACGTCGTTGCGTATCCGGACTCTGGTCGGCCAGACCGACTCCGCCTTCCAGGCCTCCCTGCGCCCCGAGGGCTACGGCTGGCGCCTCGACAAGCGGAGCCCGGGCGGGCACCTCTTCGACGACATGGTGCACAAGTACGCGATGGCGTTGTGGCTGTTGGACCTCGACATCACTTCCGTGCAGGCCGTCGTGCGGCGGCGCGACCTCTTCTTCGAGCCCTGTGCCGTCCTCTTCGAGTACGAGGACCCCGACGTGCTCGGCACCATGGAGGTCCAGTACGCGCCCAACTTCTACATGCGCTCCTCGTACTACGGCGCCGACGAGTTCTTCGAGATCACCGGCGACGAGGGACAGATCTGGGTGACAAGGGCCACCGGCGAGATGCTCGACCTCGCTCCCGTCATGCTGTTCACGGGAACCGCGCACGAGATCAAGACGACGGAGTACACCGACCTCGACGCCGATTGGGGCACCGGGTTCGCGCGGTCGTCCCAGCACTTCGTTGACGCGCTGCTGCACGGCACCGCGGCCGCCATGACCGCCGCCGAGGCCACCGACGTCCTCCGGCTCTGCTTCGCCGTCTACGAAGCGGGGAAGACCCGCATGCCGGTCGATCCCCGGGGGGTGACCGGGACCGTCAGCCCGCCCGGCTGGGGAGAGTGGTAGGTCGCTCCCAGGGGGGCGGGCCCACCTCGATCCGGCTGAGCGAGGACCGCACGCGGCCGAAGCGGCCGTCGTCGTCCGACCACTGCCTCGTGGCCTCGGAGACCTCCTCGCGGGTGCGCCCGACGAAATTCCACCACATGAGGACGGCCTCGGGGAACGGCACGCCTCCGAGCAGCAGGGCGCGCGCCGGCGCGTCCACCACGAACCGGCACTCGTCCCGACCCGACCCGAGATAGCCCAGGACTCCGGGCTCCACTGCCGCACCGTCCACCGTGACCCTGCCCTCGAGCACCACCAGCGCGTGCTCGTACGCGGCGCGGAGTGGAACCACCGTGCTCGGCCCCCGCAGTGTCAGTTCCACCCCCACGTGCTCGGTGTCGCGCCGCGCCGGCGAGCCGACCCCGGCGAAATCACCGACAAGGACCGTCCCCGCGCCGCCGTCGAGCTCGAGGCGCGGCAGCTCGGCGTGATGCTCGAAGGCCGCCGAACCGTCCCGGGTCCGGGCCGGCTGCGCCACCCAGAGCTGGACGGCGTGGACCTCCCCGGCGCGCGCCGGATCCTCCTCGGCATGGGACACGCCGTGGCCCGCCGTCATGAGGTTCAACTGGCCGGGACGGATCAGCTGTTCGGAGCCCAGGCTGTCGAGATGGAGGAGCTCACCCGCCACCAGCCATGTCACGGTCTGGAGGCCCATGTGGGGATGCGGTCCGATGCCGAACGCCACACCCGCTTCGACCGGGACCGGGCCGGCATGGTCGACGAAGCACCAGGAGCCGACGGTCCGGCGCGGCCGTTGTGGCAGGACCCGGCGCACCGGCAGCGAACCCACGCGGGTGAACCGCCCCCGGGTGATCTCGACGACCGGGCCGTCGGCCTGGGCCGTTGCCCGGGGCACCGGCGTCGCGTCGTCGGTGGCGACCGGCCCGCTCATGCTCCTCCTTCCTACACCACCTCTAGGGTGGCAGGCACAGGACCGCAGGGGCCGGGAGGCAGCGAACCGATGACGATTCCCACCGACGAGGCACCGGTCGTCGACGACACCGCCGCCAGCCGCTTCGTCATCCGGGAGGGTGGCACCGAGGCCGAGCTCCTCTACGCCCTCGACGGCGACCGGATCCTCCTGGTACACACCGGTGTCCCCGCGGAATGGGGCGGGCGGGGCATCGGCGGCCGCCTGGTCCGCGCCGCCCTGGAGCGAGCCGAGGCCAACGGGTTGACCGTGGTGCCCTGGTGTCCCTTCGCCCGGCGCTGGCTGCGCGATCACCCCGACCAGGCGGCGGCGGTCACGATCGACTGGGAGACGCCACGTCCCCCGAGGTGAGGACCCTCGTCCGGCCGGTGGCCCGAAGCTGGGGCAGGCGCGTCGCCCTTGCGCGGCCAATTCCCAAGGGTGTAGTCCTTGAAGAGGGAGCTGGCACTTTCGATGGAGAGGGCGCAACGAAGTGAGTGCGACATCACAGGACGAGTCGAACGAGGTCGAGTCGGACCGCGACGACTACCTCGACGGGCAGGAAGAAGACTCGTTCCCCGCCTCTGATCCCCACTCCGACTGGTCGGGCCCCCGGCCAGAACCCACGTAACGCGGCCACCGGAGCGCTGTCCCCATTGCCACAGCCCAGAGGAGGTTCGACCATGCCCGATGACGCAGCGGCCTTCCCGACCCTGACCGACGCCGACATGGCGGTGATGGCCGAGCTGGGGACACGCCGGCCGATCGCGGCGGGCGAGTACCTCTACCGCGAGGGTGACGTGACCTACGACTTCTACGTCGTGGTGTCGGGGACGATCGAGGTGGTGACGCACAACGGGGATGGAGAGCAGGTCGTCGCCGTGCACGGGGCCAGCAAGTTCCTCGGCGAGCTCAACCTGCTCACGGGCATGCGCGTCTTCGTCTCCGCCCGCGTGGTGGAGCCGGGTGAGGTGATCGTGGTCCCGCGGGACCGCTTGCGCCGGCTCATCGCCACCGATCCCGGGCTGAGCGACACCATATTGGCCGCCTTCATGGCCCGGCGTTCCATCCTCCTCACGGGGGCGTCAGCCTCGACCCGGATCATCGGGTCGCGCTACTCACCGGAATGCCAGGAGCTGCGCGAGTTCCTGGCGCGGTGCCGCATCCCCTACGAGTGGCTGGACCCCGACAGCGACCCCGACGTCGAGGCGGTCCTGGAGGAGTTCCGCGTCGACCCCGACGAGCTGCCCGTCGTCATCACCTCGGGAGCCGTGTTGCGCCGTCCCACGCCGGGCGCCCTGTCCGAGTACCTCGGGCTCACCTTGGAGAGCCTGCCGGACCGATGTTTCGACCTCGTCATTGTCGGCGGCGGTCCCGCCGGCCTGGCCGGCGCCGTCTACGGCGCCTCCGAGGGACTCCGGACACTGGGCGTCGAGAAGTTCGGCGTCGGCGGGCAGGCGGGGTCGAGCTCGCGGATCGAGAACTACATGGGGTTCCCCACCGGGATCTCGGGCGCCGACCTGACGCAGCGAGCCGTGATCCAGGCCGAGAAATTCGGCGCCAACCTGACCGTCCCGTGCGAGGCGCTGGCGCTGCGCGAGGAGGGCGGCCACCTGATCGTCACGCTCTCGGACGGCAGTGACGTCGCCGCCCGCGCCGTCATCGTCGCCAGCGGTGCCCGCTACCGGCGCCTGGCGGTCGAGCGGCTCGACGAGTACGAGGGCAACAGCGTGTACTACGCGGCGACCGAACTGGAACGCCGCCAGTGCGGCGTGGCACCCGTCGTGGTGGTCGGCGGTGGGAACTCCGCGGGACAGGCGGCGATGTTCCTCTCGGACGCCTGTTCCTCGGTGACCATCGTCATCCGCGCCGCCGACCTCGGGAAGAGCATGTCCCGCTACCTCGTCGACCGCATCGAAAGCCATCCGCGCATCACCGTGCGGACGGAGACAGAGGTCACCGGTCTGGTCGGCCACCCGGACCTCCACGCGGTCGAGCTCACGGGCACCGGCGGGAGGCAGGAGCTCCCCTGCGCGGGGCTGTTCTCGTTCATCGGGGCCGACCCGACCTCGGCGTGGATCTCCGGGTGTGCCGCGCTCGACAGCCGCGGGTTCGTCTTGACGGACCGCGCCCTGAGTCCGGACGACCTTGACGATCGGTGGGCCGCCCAGGGCCGGCTGCCGCTGCCGTTCGAGACGAGCCATCCGGGGTTGTTCGCCGTGGGGGACGTCCGCTCCGGCTCCACCAAGCGGGTGGCGGCCGCGGTCGGTGAGGGATCAGCCTGCGTCAGCTCTGTGCACCAGTTCCTGAGCTTCTCCAACTGAACCGCCATCATTGCAGCGCCGAGACGCCCTCGAATGATCAGGTCCGGCCGAAGAACTCGACCAGATACCGCGCCACCTCGTCGGCGTGGGTGAGGATGCCGATGTGCCCGGAGCCGGCCACCTCGCGGTAGTCACAGCCGGGGATCGACTCGGCCGCCAGGCGGGCATAGCGCGGCGGCGAATCGACGTCGTGCTCGAAGGCCAGGACCAGGCAGGGGACCCGGACCTCGGGCCACCGCGTGGTCCGGGCCGGGTCGGTCGACCAGGCGAGCGCGGCCTCGTACTGACCCAGGCGTCCGGGGTTGGGCCACACCGGCAGGTCGCCCATCATGGAGAGCCAGAGGCTGACGACGTCGTTGTCCTGGATGTCGGAGGTCGGCAGGTAGCGCAGGGTCTCCGTGGCGTAGAAGAGCGGGGGCAGGTCGTAGTCGAGGCGGGCCAGGTCGCGTTCGACCGTGGTGATGGCCACCTCCCAGGCCGTCGGCGCGTTGGCGCTGCCCATCAGCGCGGCGGACCGCACCCGCCCGGGCTGGTCGAGCACCAGGGTCTCGGCGATCCATCCGCCCATGGAGTGGCCGGCGATGCGCACCGGCTCGTCCCAGCCCAGATGGTCGAGCAACGCCACCGTGTCGGTGGCCATGCCATCCACGCTGTAGGGCGCAGGCGGCGAGGATGACGGTTCCATCCCCCGGTTGTCGAACGTGGCGACGCGGTAGCCCGCGGCCACGAGGGACGGCACCAGCGACAGGTGCCAGGCCATCGCCGGCTGGCCACAGCCGGCGATGAGGAGGAGCGGCTCGCCGTCACCGGCGACCTCATAATTGAGCGTGGCGCCGTCGACGCTGACCTCAGGAATGGAGCACCTCCGACAGCAGCTTCGGGGCCACGTTGCGCCCGGTCAACAGCACGACAGTCTCCCTTCGCTCGGCGTCGGGGGTCACCACGCCGGCCCGCAGCGCGGCGACTCCGACCGCACCCGCGCCCTCCAGCACGAGGCCCATCTTCGAGGCCGAGTACGCCATGGCGGAGCGGATGTCAGCTTCGCTCACGGTCAGGACCTCCACACCGTGGGCGAGGGCAACGCCGACGGTGACCGCACCGGGCTCGAGGTTGCCCGCCAGCCCGTCGGCCACGGTCGGCTCGACCTCGATCGGCACGATGGACCCCGCCGCCAACGCCGTGCTCATGGAGGGCGAGGCCTCGGACTCGACCCCGACGATGCGGACGCCCGTCCCTTCGAGGCCGAGGATGATGCCCGCCAACAACCCCCCACCCCCACAGGGCACGACCACCGTGCCCAGGTCGGGCACCTGATCGACCAGCTCCCGGGCGAGAGTCGCCTGGCCCGCGATGACGTCGGGGTCGTTGTAGGGCGACACGTAACGGCTCCCCTCGCCGGCCGCGAGCTCGAGGGCATGCGTCTCGGCCTCGCGATAGCCCTCGCCGTGCAGGACGAGACGCACGTCGAACTGCTGGAGAGCCGACACCTTGGCCGCCGAGGCGCCCCTCGGCACGACGACGGTGACGGTGCCGCCGAGCTTCGAGGCCGCGAAGGCCAGGCCGAGCCCGTGGTTGCCGGCGGACGAGGCGACGACGGCGCGGCCGGGGTCGTGCTCGAGCGTGGCCGAGACGGCGGCGAGACCACCGCGCACCTTGAACGACCCGGTGGGCTGGACGGTCTCCACCTTGACCGACACGGAGGATCCCAGCTGGGGAACGCCCACCACGGGCGTCACGGCCAGGAAGCGGCGCACCGCCTTCCATGCCGCCTCCCGGTGGGCAGGCCCGGGCAGCTCGACGTCACGCACCGCTCCAGTCTGGCCGAGGCGCGCCTGGCATGCTGAACGCCGTGCAACCCGGCACTAGGACCATTGACCGCGCCACGGTGCGGGTGCACGCCGACGTGGCCGCCATGGCGCGCGCCGCGGCCGACGAAGCGCTCGGCGTGATGCAGGCTGCCGTGGCGTCCCGGGGCACGGCCCACGTGATGTTCGCCACCGGCAACTCCCAGCTGGCCTTCGTGCACGCATTGGTACACGAGACCGAGGGGGTCCCCTGGGCCGACACCGTGGTCTTCCACATGGACGAGTACGTCGGGGTGGGGCCGGACCACCCGGCCGGTTTCCAGCGCTGGATTCGCGAACGCATCGTCGAGCCGGCCCGCCCCAGATCCGCCTACTACGTGGAGGGCCTGGGTGACGCCGAGGCAGAGTGCCGCCGCTACACCGGACTCCTGCGGCAGCACCCACTGGACCTGTGCTGTCTCGGCGTGGGTGAGAACGGGCACCTGGCCTTCAACGACCCGCCGGTGGCCGACTTCGCCGACCCCCGGGACGTCAAGGTGGTCGAGCTGGAGGCGGCCTGCCGTCTGCAGCAGGTCCACGAGGGCCACTTCCCCGGCCTGGACGCCGTCCCGACGCATGCCATCACCGTGACCATCCCGGCCCTCCTGCGGGCCGGCCGCGTGCTCGCCGTCGTCCCGGAGGCCCGCAAGGCGGAGCCGGTGGCCGCCGCGTTGCACGGGCCCATCACCACCGCCTGCCCGGCCTCGGTGCTGCGGACGATCTCCCACGCCACCGTCCATCTCGAGCCTGAATCGGCGCGCCTCCTGGCGGACTGAGGGGCCTCGTGGTGGGGTCTCAGGACCCCCGATGCGCGCTGACGTCGTAGAGGTGATGGACCGGGTCGTGGAGCAGGTAGCGGCTGAAGCCCGCGATGCTGAAGCGGGCGCCGTCGCTGCGCCGTCCTTGGCGGAGCCACTGCTCGCCTCGCACACCGCCGAAGGCATCAGCCAAACCGGTGGCAGCGTCGAGCAACTCCCGCGACACGGCGGCGGGATCCTGCTCCAGGTAGCGCGCGTCGACCGCAGCCGCGTCCTGGTCCCAGTTCGGGTACAGCGGGTCGTCCTCGTGCAGCATCAGGTCGAGCCGGTCGTGGTACAGCGCGCAGACGTCGCGTACGTGGCAGGCGTACTCGAGCGGCGCCCAGCGGTCGTCGGCCGGACGCCGCCGCACCACGTGGTCCGCCTGGCGCAGGACGCGCTCCCAGGCGGCCGCGTTGGCGCGCAGCAGCGCGGCGACGGACTCAGGCGGCACCGCCGACGCGTCGAGCCCGCACTCGGGACACGTGCGTTCGAGCACCCACGTCCAGTCCTTTTCGTCAGGCACGATGGGCACGCTCAATCCTCCCGGTCGCCATGGAGCCAGGCCACCATGTCGTGCGGGGCCATGGCAGCCACGACGGTCACGGTAGTGGGCCATCTCATCAGCGGTCAGGATCTGCCGACCCTCGCCCGACGTTCCCTTTCGGAAGAACGCCGCCGGGTCCTTCAGCACGCCGAGGCTCGTGTCGGGTGCACCCGCCCCGGCACGCATCGACTCGAACGTGGCCGCCTGCACCAGCGCCGGCCAGCGCTCCTCGTCGACGGGGATGCCGAGCAGCCCGGAGAGCCGACGCATGGAGCCGTCGAGGTCCGCGACGAGATCGTCGTAATGCACCAGCGCAACGTTGGGGTCGTGCCGACGGGCCCAGGCGTCGGTGAGGTGGAGCATCGCTCCGGACAGGGTGTCGAGCCGCTGGCGGGCGTCGCCATCCCAGTCGACGTACCCGACGAGCCATTCGTGCAATGCGGGGCGCGGCGGGTGGGGGGTCTCGAGCTGTCCGGTGAGCTCGGCCATGCGGCGGCGATCGATGTTGTCGCTGTGGTGATAGAGCGAGACCGCCATGTCGAGCGGGTGGCGTCCCACGACGATGTAGGTGGCGCGTGCATCGAGCGGCACCCCGTTGAGCGGGGTGTGCGTCTTGATCACGCGACGGTGTGTCTGCGCGGCCAGGAGCGCGAAGACGTCCTCCTTGGTGCGCACCAACCAGTCGAGCCAGGGCGACAGCTGGCCGAGGCGGTCGGGCAGCTCGGGGGTCCCGAAGACGAGCACGAGGCAGATCATCTGGACCCAGGTCGTGCCCGCTTTGGACCGGGTGCTCACCACGATGTCTCCGGGGCGGAAGGGAAAGTCCCACCAGCGCGCGCTGTCCTCGTCGGGCGACGTGTAGCGGGTCAGGGGTGTCCCCGACACCGCAGGGCCGGGCGGCCGGTCACGCTCCTCTCCCATGACACCAGCATCGCCGACGGCGAGACGGTGACGGCGAACCCACGGCAACCGCATCGAACCCATCGGGCAACGGCGGGGCAATGGCAACTCCGTAGGTTTCGGGCACGGAGATCGGGGGTGTCGGGCGGGGGCCGCGGGCACTGGAGGAGGGGTGCGTGACGACGGCGATTGCCACGGGGGAACTGGGTCTTCTCGACCGGCGATCGACACCGCGCCGGAGCCGCCGTTTCACGCTGAAGAGGGTCCTCATCGTCACAGGGTCCGTGCTCGTCGCGCTGATCGTGCTGGTCGGTTCGTGGATCGGCATCAGCCTCTACCGCATCGACCACGCGGTGCACCACGTCGGGGTGCCGGCCTCGCTCTTGGCCCGAGGCAAGAACGACCTTCTCACCATCGTGAAGGGCCCCGACCACAGCGAACAGGTCTTCGTGTTCCACAACGTCGGGGGGCACACCAACGTCCTGCAGATCCCCAAGGCGCTCGGGCTCCCTCTCGAGGACGGCAGCACCGTCCCGCTCGCGACGCTCAGCCTTCACTCGCCGGCCACGATCATCGCCGGGCTCGATCGCCTCGGCATCCCCGTGAGCCGCTACGTCGGCGTCGACCTGCACATGGTGAACCCGGCGTCGGATCTCGGCCAGCTCGCCACAGGGAAGGTGTCGGTGGGCTCCATGATGTCGGACCCGACCGGGGCCAGCTCGCTGCTCCAGCAGGTGGCCTCGCACATCTATCTCGGACCCGGGACCCCGGTGTCCGCTGTCCTGTCCCTCATGAACGTGCCCACGGCCCATCCCGTCTCCGTTCCCACCGACAGGGACGTGCACGGAACCGTCGTGCTGGCCGCCGCGTTCGCCAACGTCCTGCGAGCCTTCTTGTAGTGGCGAGCGGCTAGTGACGGGCCGGCGGGAGCGGGGCGGGATCCGGCGGAGGGGCTGGAGGCACCGCGCCGACCGCCACCAGTCCGAGCAGTCCGAGCAGTCCGCCCCTGCGCCCGACGTGACGGGCGCGAGCGGCGCCGCCGGCGCGGCCAGGGACGCGGGTGAATCAGTCGGAGGCGGGGGCGGCGAGCCCGCCGCCCCGGAGACGCAGGCCTCCCTCGACCAGGTCCTCCGCAAGGCCGACGTCGCCCGGAAAGCTGAGCGCGAGCCGCGGGGCTGAGGGCGTTCCGGGCGGGTTCCCCGGTGCCTCAGGTCCGGATCGGGCCGAGCCAGCGGTCGAGGAACGGCAGGGCCTCCGTGCCGTGCCACTGGTGCCCTCCCTCGAAGATGTCGTGCACCAGTCGGTCGCCCGCACCCTGCTGCTCATAGACGAGGCGCGTGCGGCGCACCGACTCGGCGGCCGCGGTGAAGGGGAACAACAGGTCTTCGGTTCCGGACTCGACGAGCATCGGCCGCGGCGCAACCAGCGCTCCCAGGTCCTCGTGCTCCAGGCGGCCCAACATCCCGAACATGATCTGCGAGCCGCACATGTTCCACGGCATCTTGTGGCTCTCGGCCCACGATGAGAAGTACCCGCTCACCACCGACGCCGCCACGCGGGTATCGACCGCGGCCGTGAAGAGCGTGACGGTGCCGCCGTAGGAGATCCCGACCATCCCGAGGCGTGCCGGATCGACCAGGGGGTGCTGCTCCAACACGTCGAGCGAGCGCCGCAGGTCCCAGACGTTCTGCGCCAACGGATTCCAGCCCGCCATGGCGGCGTGGACGAAGTTGGTGTCGCAGGCGTAGTGATCCTCGGGGTTCCAGTCCAGCCGTTCGCCGAAGCAACGCAGGTCGGGCGCCAGCACGACATAGCCGCGGCGAACCAGTTGCAGGGCGTAGTCGGCGTTGGGCATGTCGGTGTGCTCCAGGCCGACCACCTGGGTCTTTCCCGGCCCGTGGCCGTGGCAGGCCACGACGGCCGGCCCGGGCGGCTGATCCAGCCGGCTGTCGGCGACGAGCAGGTAGGCGGGCACCGACATGGTGTCCTCGGTGTCGAAGACGATCTTGTCCCGCCGGTAGCCGTCGCAGGCCTCCGACTCCAGCGTCTGGAGGTCGAGCGGGACCGCGACGGGCTCGGGTCCGAGCAGCTCGGCGAGGCGGGCGCGCCGGCGCTCCAGCCAGGCCGGGAAGCCGGCCGGGTCGTCCTCGGGGAGCGGGTCCTCGTGGGTCGTGGCGGCCAGCCGGGCCATCCACTGGTACCACGACGAATAGTTGCGGGCCGGCGGGGTGAGCACCAGGCCCCCCGTGTCCTCGGTCATGCTCGGCCCCTTTCACGGCATCCGGTCGGGGCCAATGTAGGCGGGAGCGTGCGTGGAGGGCGCCGCCCGGGCTCCGCGATTGAGGGACTACCCGACCTCGGGCACAATGGCCCCGTGACCCTCGCCACCTCCGTCAGCGTCCATCCCATCTCCCCCACCATCGGGGCCGAGATCTCCGGCGTGGACATCGCGCTCCCGCTGGCGCCCGAGGTGGTGGCCGCGGTCCGGCAAGCCCTCAACACCCACCACGTCATCTTCTTCCGCGACCAGTCCCTGACGGCCGAGCAGCAGGCCGCCTTCGCCCGGCAGTTCGGCACCGTGACGGAGGCCCACCCCGTGCTGCCCTCCATCGAGGAGAGTCGCGAGGTGCTCGCCATCGACGGCAAGGTCGACCGGGCCAGCTGGTGGCACACCGACGTCACATTCCTGGAGACCCCCGCCATGGGCTCCATCCTCTACATGCTCGAGGCGCCGGAGGTCGGCGGCGACACCATGTGGGCCAGCCTGCAGGACGCGTACGACGGGCTGGCCCCTCCGGTGCGCGCCATGTGCGATCAGCTCATCGCCATCCACCACGACCCGTGGTTCGCCTCGGATGTGGCCGAGCGCGGTGGCTACGAGTGGGACGGCACGTGGCGCGACAAGCTACTGCCTGCGCTGCACCCGGTCGTGCGCACGCACCCCGAGACGGGGCGCAACGGCCTCTTCGTCAACCGGCAGTTCACCCGCACCATCTTCGGACTGTCGGACAACGAGAGCAGCGCCATCCTCGAGATGCTCTACAACCACTGCACGAGGCCGGAGTTCACCTGCCGCTTCCGCTGGCGCGCCGGGTCGGTCGCCTTCTGGGACAACCGGGCGACGCTGCACTACGCGCTCGACGACTACGGGGACGCTGCCCGCTTCGCACACCGGGTGACCCTGCGGGGCGACAAGCCCTTCGGGCCGGCCATGCCGCTACCCGCGGGCTGACCGCGTCTTGGCAGCCGGCCTCGGGGCCGATCTCGGCGTCGCCGCGGCGGCGTTCGTCGGGACCAACGTCGACAACTGCGCGGTGACCATGGCCATGGTGGCCGGCGCACCGCTGGAGCGGGCGCACCGGATTGCGACCGGCCAAGTCATCGGGTTCGCCCTCCTGGTCGCGGTGTCCGCCGCGGCGGCGGCTGTGCTGTTCGAGTTCTCGGCTGCCGTGGTCGGCCTCCTCGGGTTGGTTCCCTTGGCTCTCGGCGTGCGCGGCCTCGTGGGTCTGGCGCGGACGCATCCGGATGTCCGGCCCGACGGTGACCCGGCTGCGGGGCGGGCACACCGGCGCGTGCTGAGGAAGCCGGAGCAGCGAGCGGTGGGCCGGAGCCTGACGGCGGCGGCGTTGGTCACCATCGCCGCGGGCGGCGACAACCTGGCCGCGTACATCCCACTCTTCCGTGTCGGTGGTGCGGCCAACCTGGGCGCCATCGTGGCGGTCTTCATCGTCGGTGAGGTCGTCGTGACCTGGCTGATCCTGATCGGCGGCCGCCACCCGAAGGCCCGGAGTGTCATGCTGCGCCTCGGGCACCTGGCGGTCCCGATCCTGCTGTGCTGTATCGGTGTCCTGGTCATGGTGGAGGCGGGGACCTTCTCGCTGCTCTGACACGGCGCGACAATGGGTGGCGTGCCCGACCCCGTCGACGACCTGATCCTCGACCTGCTCGAGTGGGTGGGCAGTGCACCCAAGCAGTACCACGAGGTCCTGGAGGTGTGGCGCACGTCGTGCCCGCGCCTGCCGGTCTGGGAAGAAGCCAACGACCGGGGCTACATCACCCGGTACCACGAGCCCGGTCAGGGTCAGCTGATCTCGGTCTCTCCGTCCGGCGCCGACTATCTGCGCCGGCACCGCTCGCCCGTGCCCGCCTGAACGACGATTCCGGAGCACCCGCGGGGGCGGGAAACCGCGGCGCTGGCCGCGCCCGCGACGCCGTGATTGACTTCGTCCCACGGCGCAGAAGCGACGGGGACCGGAGGGGCCACATGGAAGACCTGCGAGGCAAGGTGGCCGTGATCACCGGCGGGGCCAGCGGCATCGGCCGGGCGGTCGCGGACCGGGCCGCCGCCGAGGGCATGAAGATCGTCCTGGGCGACATTGAGGAAGGTCCGCTCAAGGAGGCCGTCGACGACCTGACGAGCACAGGGGCGGAGGCCCTCGGCGTGGTGACCGACGTCTCCGACGCCGCGTCGGTGCAGGCGCTGCGGGACCGGACGCTCGACCGCTTCGGATCGGTGCACCTCGTGCACAACAACGCGGGCATCGGCCTGGGCGGGCCCATCTGGGAGGTCAGTGAAGAAGACTGGCGCTGGATCCTCGGCGTCAACCTGTGGGGTGTCATCCACGGCGTCGCCGCCTTCGTGCCCGTGCTGGTCGAGCAGGGCGAGGGGCACGTGGTCAACACGGCGTCGATCGCCGGCCTCATCGCGGCCCCGTTTCTCGGCCCGTACAACGCCACCAAGCAGGCGGTCGTGGCCATCTCCGAGACACTCTTCAAGGACCTCCAGGCCGTCGGCGCGCCCATCGGAGTTTCGGTCCTGTGTCCCGGCTTCGTGCGGACGCGCATCGCCGAGTCCGAACGGAACCGCCCCCAGTGGGCGCCGGACCGCGAAGCCCCCGGGACGGCCGAGCTCCGGGGCGCCGTGCAGAACATGGTGGCGGGCGGCATCGCGCCCGCCACGGTCGCCGACCGCGTCATCGACGCCGTCCGCACCAACACCTTCTACATCCTCACGCACCCCGAGCTGGACGAGGCGCTCACGACGCGCTTCGACGACATTCTGCAGCGGCGGCCACCCAGCCCGACGCTCATCGCCTGACCCGCGCCGGGGCCGGGGCCGTCAGCCCGATGTCGCCGGCAACGGCTTGAACGGCTGCATCGTCACCCAGCACGTCCCCTGCGGCTTGTGGTTCGTCTTGAGCTTGCACTGTGACGACGGGGGCACGTTGTTGTGGATCTTGACGACCTGGTACTGGGTCGGGCCGTAGAACTTGTCGGTCCCGAAGCTCCAGACGGGTGAGAGCGTGCCGGGGTAGTTCGTGATCTTCGACATGGCCTCGACGAAGGTGCGGCGGTTCAGGTCCTTGCCGGCGTCCTTGGCCGCCGTGGCGAACAGACGGATGGCCCCGCACCACGCCTGAATGGGTCCCTGCTCCTCGATGTAGATGCTCGTCGTACCGGCGATCGGCTTGGGGTGGTAGGCGTGCCACGTGTTGTAGCAGGAGCGCACGCCCGGGTCGTAGCCACCCTGGCTCTCGGGCCGGTTGTCGTCGAAGCCACCCAGTGTCTCGGTCGTCACGCCCTCCTGCCCGTTGAGCGCCTGCTCGTAGGGGACCGGGATCAGTCCCAGCGCCACCTCGACCGTCGACTGGTAGTCGCTCAGGAGCAGCTGGGGGTAGTACTGCTGGGCGTTCTCCGCCCCGACGTAGGGGAAGAAGGCGTTCTCGGGGAGGAGCGGGATGACCGACTGCACGCCGGCGGACTTGAACTTCTCCACGGCCAGCTGCGCGTCGGAGTTGGTGCTGGCGGTCTCGTCGGGGTTGCCGGCCACGGTCTGGACCACCGGAGTGACGCCGATCTTCTTCAGGTCGGGCATCAGGTAGTCGTTCAGCGCGTCCTGGTCGGGCGCCTGGTCGGACACGACGACGCCGACCTTCTTGCCGTGACCCAGCCGGCCCGAGCTCTCCCCCCACTGCACCACGGCCGCCAGGACGGGCGCCATGTCCGGGCCGGTCCACCACAGGTAGGGCGAGCCCAGGTTGGTCCAATTGGTCGTGGTGGACCAGGCGCTGAGGAGCGGGGTCTGGCCCTGCTGGGCCACGCAGAGCTGATCGTCCCCCTCCCAGGTGCCGATGCCGTCGAGGACCGCGAAGACGGCCGGGCTGCCCTGGGTCCACTGCTGGCACAACGACTGCATGTTGGCGTCGTTGGTCGGGTCGAATTGCACGATGATCGGGTTGATCTTGCGGCCGTTGATGCCACCGCTGTCGTTGATCTGGTTCACGAAGAGGTGGATCGCCGGGATCTGCTCGTTGAACTCCTTGTCCGCCGCGAAGCCCTCCTTGCCCGCCAGGCTGTTGACGGCGACGACGGGGAATACCACGTTGATGCTCGTGGCGGTGACACCGCGGCTGCTCGTGCTCGCCTGGCTCACCGGCGTCGCGGTCGCTGCTCGACGACGTCACCTCTGCCGCGCCGGCGCTGCCCGATCCACCGGGAGTGCCGGCGGGGGCCAGGACCAGCCAGGCGATGAGCCCGATGACGATGGCGAGGATGATGAGCGCGGTCCGTACCTGTGTGGCGCGGGGGCGCCGGCGCAGGCGCCGCCAGGACCGGCCCAGCGGCGCCAGTGGATGCAACGATCCCCGATGCGCGGAACCTTCCATGTTCGCCTCCATGCTCACCCTCCTTCGCGGCGGTCTGCACCGCCGCCCTCCCCGATCGGGCCCGACGCCATCAGGGCCTCGTCGCTCGCACCAAGGTAGGCGGCCAGAGCCCTCGAATCGGCGCGGATGACGTCAGGGGGTCCGGCGACGACCACACGGCCCAGTTCCATGACCACGACGATGGAGCAGAGCTCGAAGACCAGGGGCACGTCGTGCTCCACCAGGACGATGGTCGTGTCAGCCACCTCGTGGATCCGGCGCAGCAGCGGAATGAAGGCTTCGGCTTCCCGCTGGGCGATCCCCGCCGTCGGCTCGTCGAGCAGCAACAACCGCGGCCGGGCCAGCACGATGGAGGCGAGGTCGACGACCCGGCGCGTCCCGGTGGACAGCTCGGCCGTGCGGTGGTGGCGGAACCGCTCCAGACCGAAGGCGGCGATCACCTGGTCCACCGCCTCGAGCTTGCGGCGCTCGGCCCGCCGGGCCCACGGGAGCCGCAGGGTGCTCGAGAGCACCGCCACCTCCTTGCGCGCGTCCTCGCTCAGGAGCAGCACGTCGAGCACCGTCAGCTCGGGGAACAGGCGGCAGTCCTGGAAGGAGCGGACCATGCCGATGCTGAGGCGCTCCTCGGGCAGGTACTCGCCCAGGTCGGTGTCGTCCAGCCGGACGGCGCCCGTCTGCGGCGTCACCAACCCCGAGATCACGTCGAGCGTCGTCGTCTTCCCCGAGCCGTTGGCCCCGATCAACCCCACGATGGAGCCCGGCTCCGCCTCGAACGTCACGCCGTTGAGCGCGTGGACGCCGCCGAAACGCACGGTGACGCCCTCGACATTGAGGCGTGCCGGGTGGACGGACACCGGGCTCTCGGCGACGGCCGTCACTGCTCGCCTCCCTCGGCGACGAGCGCCGGCGCGACGGGCGGCCCGGCCCGCCACGAGCTCACCCGCCCCTGCGCGGCCCGGATGCCCACGGTCACCAGGTCGCCGGAGCGGTGCAGCAGCTCGGCCAGCCCGCCGGGCAGGTACAAGATGAACGCGATCAGCCCCAGGCCGCTGGTGATGAACTGGATGGTCTGGTTGGCGCCGAAGAGCGCCGGCAGGCCCTCCAGATAGATGGCCCCGAGGATGGCCCCGGGGATGGAGCCCAGCCCGCCGATGACGACCATGGAGATGATGACGAACGACGTCGTGGGGTCGAAGGTGATGTCGGTGTTGTTCAGCTGCTGGGTGGCGAAGGCGAAGCAGACGCCGGCGTAGCCCGCCATGAAGCCCGAGAGTCCGAAGGCCAGCAGCTTGGTGCGCAGTATCGGGATCCCCATGGCCGCCGCGGTCAGCTCGTTGTCGCGCACGGCGACGAGGCGGCGCGCCACGCCCTTGTCGCGCCAGATGCGGACAATGAAGACGGACAGCAGCAGCACGCCCAGCGAGAACCAGGCGAATGACTGCTGCGAAGCCAGGCTGATGCCGAACAGGGAGGGGCGGTTGATGAACGTGTAGCCGGGGTCGGGCAGGCCCGTGCAGAGCGTCTTGTTGATGCCGGGCACGGTGAAGCAGGGGGTGGCCAGCACCGCGCTCTGCATGAAGATGGCGAAGGCGAGGGTCGTCACGGCGAGGAAGAGGCCGGGCATGCGCAGTGCCGGCAACCCGACGATGATGGCCACCAGCGCGGTCACGGCGCCGCCGTAGAGCATCACGATGGGCAACGGCAGCGACGTGCCCAGGTGCACCGCGACCAGCGCGCCCACGGCGACGAGGCCGAATTGCCCGAGCGAGACCTGACCCGCCCAACCCGTGAGCATGGTCAAGCTCAGGGCGATGACCGAGTAGATGCAGATCTGGCTGAAGAGCACGTTGTTGCCGACCGAGAGGACGAAGGGCAGCAGGACGGCGAGCCCGATGGTGAGCCAGATGCCGGTCACCGAGACTCGGCGGCGCAGCTGGTCGACCCCGGCCCGCATTGTCGTCGCTGCGCCGTGCTGCCAGGTGCTCCGCTCCCCCGTCCGCGCCCCCTTGCGCAGGGCGCCCACCCGCACCAGCAGGACGACCATGACGATGACGAACACGATGAGTTGCTGCTTGGCCGGCGAAGGGACGTTCCACTCGAGCACCTCGAGGAAGACGCCCATCCCGACACCGGCGATGAAGGCCACGGTCAGGTTCACCATGGCCCCGATGAGCGCCGCCGTCAGCGCGTACAGGAGCAGGTCGGGCGACAGCGCCTGCGTCAGCGCGCTGGTCTGGTTGGGGGCGTTGAGGATGGCCGTGAAGGCCGAGAGCGCCCCGGCCACCGTCCAGGTCAACGTGGAGGTGCGGCGTATCCACACCCCGGAGAGGCGGGCGGAGTCCGCGTTCTCCGACATGGCACGCATGGCCAGCCCCCACGAGGTGAAGCGGACCGCCAGCACGAGGATCACCGTCACGATGGGAGCGACGATGAGGGTGAGCACCTCGGTGGGCGTGATGATGAACGGCCCGAGCGAGAAGGACAGGTCGAAGGGCACCGGCACCGGTTTGTAGAGGTTCGACGGTCGGATGAAGGGCAGCGCGGTCAGGGCCAGCAGCACGTAGCTCAACCCGATGGTGGCCACCATCACGAGCACGCGGGGGCGGCTGAACAGGCGGCGCAACACGAGCTCGGACAAGGCGCCGGCGAAGGCGGCCAGGCCGATGGAGAGGACGAGGCCGAACCAGTAGTTGAAGTGGAAGTCCGCTGTCAGCTTGACCAGGAACACGGCGGCGATGACGCCGATCTGGCCCTGCGCGAAGTTCAGGACCCGGTTGGTGCGATAGACGAGCACCAGGCCCAACGCCAGCAACCCGTAACCCAACCCGTAGAAGAGTCCCTGGATGAGGACGAAGTTGGGGGCCGAGAGGGCGAGCATTGGGCTCCTACGCCAGACCGGAGGCGGCGGTGCCGAGGAAGACAGGGCGCAGGAGGTCGTCGCGGGCCATGAGCTCGGCGGTCGGTCCGTCGAAGCGGATCTCGCCACGTTCCATGAAGAAGCAGCGCTCGGCGAGGCTGAGGGCACGGTTCAGGCTCTGTTCCACCAGGATCACCGTGGTCCCGGAGTCGTTGATGCGCCGCACCATCCCCATCAGCCGCTCCACCGTCATGGGGGCCAGGCCGAGGGCCAGCTCGTCGATCATCAAGAGGCGCGGGCCGGTCATCATCACCCGTGACAAAGCCAGCATCTGCTGCTCACCGCCCGAGAGCGTGCCTGCCGGCTGGTCGAGCCGCTCGGCCAACTCGGGGAAGGCGGCCAGGGCCTCGTCGTGGGCCTTCTGCGCCTTGGGCCGGTCCCGCCGAAGCGTGTGGCCCCCGATGCGCAGGTTGTCGCGCACGCTGAGTCCGGGGAACGTCATTTTGCCGCCCACCAGGAGCGCCACGCCCTCGTCGATGATCTGCTCTGGCTCCAGGTAGGTCGAGTTCATGCCGAAGATGCGCACGACCCCCCGGTGGGGGTGCGACAGGCCGGAGACGACGCGCAGCAGCGTGGACTTGCCGGCACCGTTCGTCCCGAGCAGGGCGACCATCTCCCCCTCCTCGATCTCGAGGTTGACGTCGAAGAGGACCTGATTGGTGCCGTAGAAGAAGTCGAGGTTGTGGATCTGGAGGGCCGGAATGTCCCCGCCGGACTGGCGCCGCCTGCCCTCGGTGTAGCGCTCGATGACGTCCTCGATCACGAGGGTGATGTCGCGCCGCACGCTGCGGGACCCGATGATGAGGAGGAGCCCGCCGGCGGCACAGACGGGAAAGATGAACGAGAGTGAGACGACGATGCCGTGCAGCCCACCGATGGCGTCGGACACCGCCCCGAGGAGCACCGAGCCGGTGAAGCCACCGAAGACGAGCGAATAGACGCCGAACATGGCAAAGCAGATGGTGCGCATCTCGGGCGGGGCGGTGGCCGCAAGGGTCAGGAAGATGCAGATGTACAGCGGCTGCACCGCCGCTTGCGCGAGGAACTGCAGGGTCACGCACAGCCAGAGCTGGGGCACGTAGAGCGACAGGACGAAGAGCCCCCCGTAGGCGGTGATGCAGAAGCCCGCGATGACAAGGGGCCGCTGGGGGGCGCGGCGGAAGTAACGGTCACCGAACACGTACGCGACAGGGAGCCCGAGGAAGGCGGCCAGGCCGATGATGGCATAGACGTCGCCGCGCGAGGCCGTGTCGAGGTGGAATTTGTCGATGAAGAACAGGTTGCCGAACAGCGGTGCACCCGTGCCCGCGAAGCCCAGGATGGCCACCGCCACCAGCTCGTAGTACAAGGAGCGGACCCGCAGCAGCCTGGTCACCGCCGAGCCCAGGAGTACCCGCGGCGCCTTCTCCTGTTGCGACTGGAGGTCCATGCCCGACGCTCTGAGAATGTGGCTGGCCTCGTTGGCCCCCTTCTCTGGCTCCCGCAGCGTGAAGAGGGCGAAGCCGAGCGGAATGCCGGCCAGCGCGACCAGCAACCCGTAGCGCCAGTCGTGGGCGATCGTCACCACGTAGGCGAAGATCAGGATACCGATGGTCTGCGACAGGGGATCGGACAGGTTGTGCCAGCTGAAGATGCGTCCCCGCGCCTCGGTCGGGTAGGCGTCAGCCAGATACGAGTTGTGCACCGTGTTGTTCACCCCGGTGCCCACCGAGGCCGCCAGGTAGAGGAAGGCGAAAGCCCAGACGTTGGGCGAGATCGCCATCAGGCTGCCGAAGAAGGCAAAAATCAGCAGGGCGATGGCCGCCACCTTCTTCCGGCTGCCCCGGTCGGCCCACACCGCCAGGGGGACGGCCCAGAGGAGCTGGGAGACCTGGGCGATGAAGGCCACCGCGCCCAGCGAGGCGTTCGACATGTGGAACGAGGTCTCGAGGTTCCTCCCGATGAGGGCGATCCCGTTGCCGAAGGTGCCCGGCACCAGCGCCGCTGCGGTCAGGAGCACCAGCGGCGCGTAACCCGAGCTCCTCAGGATGCCGATCAGCGGCGGCGGCTTGCCCTCCCCCGTGCCCGGCATGACGTCGAGGTCCGCCACGACGTCGGCGTCCTTGACCTGGGAGACCGCCTCGCGCAGCAGATCCTCAGGGACGGCGAAGTCGAACAGCGGATCGTCGGTCACCGGCTGGGGACTCTATCTCTGACACCGGCGTCAGGGAAGATTGCGCCGCACACGCGGGAGGTGGCTGATCTGCCCGTTGCCGACCCCGTCCGAGGGGCAGCGTCGTACACGGGGAGTGCAGCGCTCGGCGTTGAGCGTGACCGATCTCCGAAGGACCGTCGACCTCAACCGGTCGGGCGCACCGTCGCCACCGTAAGGGGGCCTTCGGGCATGACGGCAACCCGCGCCCCGGGCCCGAGGCGCCCGAGCGAGGCGGCCACCGCGCCATCGAGGTCCGGCGCGAGGGTCAGGAGCGCGCCCGGGAATGCCTGCCCGTCGAGGCCTTCGGCGTGGAGGTGGACCTCGGCTCGGGCGAGCACGCGCCCGAGCACCTGGGCCTGCCAACGGTCGAGCTCGGGCCTCCCGCAAGCGTCGGCCAAGTCGGCCGGGGTGCGCGCGTCGGCCAGGAGACGGGCGAAGGCGCCCCCAGTCGGCACCCCATCCTCGCAGGCGGCCGCCATCACGATGATCCCGCCCGGGCGCACGATGCGCTCAGCGGCGGCCATTCCCTTCACCGCCTGGTAGAGATTGCGGTCGAGGGGATACCCGCCGTTTGTCGACACCACGAGGTCGAATGACGCGTCGACCCCGCGCACGGCCGAAGCCTGCACGTGGGCGCAGGCGGCATCGTGCGCCGCCGGCAGCGGGCCGGCGAAGACGGCCGTCACCTGACGGGCTCGGTTGATGGCGACGTCGAGGGAGAGATGCGGCGGCGCCAGGGCCGTGGCGGCCCGCACGAAATCGTGCACGGGGTTGCCCTCCCGCGTCACGAAGGTGGCCCGCGGGTCGGCGATGCGGCGCGGATGGTGAGCCTCCAGGATGGTCGTGCTGGCGGCGAGGCCCGGGCACACCGCCTTCGGCCCGCCGCTGAAGCCCGCGAAGAAGTGGGGCTCCACGAAGCCCGTGACGATGCGCAGGTCGGCCTGGACGTACTCGCGCTGCAGGAGCACAGGCGTACCGTCGACGGCACCCACGGGGACGTGCGCATCGCTCGTCGCGTCGTGGTCGACGATGGCGTAGCGCCCCGTGATCGCCGGCCCGACCAGTTCTTCCATCTCGCCCACCGTGGCCTGCCGATGGGTCCCGGTGGCGCAGAGCAGAACGATCCGGTCGTCGGGCACGCCGCAGCGGGACAGCTCGGCCAGCAGCGGCGGGAGCACCGTGCGGTTGGGCATGGGCCGGGTCAGATCGGGGAAGACGACGGCGACCAGCGCCGCGCCCGCAGCCAGCTCGCGCAGCGGCGGTGCGGACAAGGTTCTGCGCACTGCGGAAGCGATCGCGTCGGCCTCGTCGTCGAGGCCCGGCTCGTCCACCGGCACGACGACCTCGGCGCTGTCGGGCACGTCGACCGATGTCCCGTGGCGGCCGTAGGCCAGCTCGACGCGCACGGATCAGGGCACGGGATGATCGGGTTCCGGCAGCGACTCGGTGGCGGCCAGCACGGATTCGGCCACGTGGTCGACCCGCTGCCGCAGCACACGGTAGAACTCGACGGCGGCCGGGGACGGCTCGATGACGGCCTCGATGGGGTCGAGTTGGTCGAGTGTGAGACCCATGCCCAACGCCTTGCCGGCCAGGAGCGCCGCACCGGCCGACGCCGCCTCGCCCGAGCGGTGGCGCAACGCCGGCATGCCGAGCACGGACGTGAGGACGTCGACCCAGACGGGCAGCCCGGATCCGGCGCCTCCGAGCGTCACACCCTCCGCGGTCGACCCGCCGAGGCGCCCGACCGTGACCACCTCCATCACGCGCAGCACGTCCCAGGCAACCGACTCCACCACGGCCCGCGCCATGTCGGCGGCGCCGTGCGCCGCGCCCAACCCAATGAATCCGGCACGGGCATCGTCACGCCACCAGGGGGCGCGGGCGCCGTCGAGCCACGGCACGGCGACCACGCCGCGCGCACCGGGGCCGCTCTCCGCCGCCAGCCGCCCGAGGTCTTCGGTGCTGCGATCGAGCAGGCGGCCGAGCCAGGCCAGGAAGGAGCCGGCGGCGGAGAGCCCGCCTTCCAGCAGCCAACCCCCGTCGGCAGCGCGTGTCACCACCGCGCCGGCCGGCGAGGGCACCGGGCGCTCGTGCACGGGCACCGAGACGTTGCCGGTGGTGCCCCAACTCACCATCGGGTGGTGCTCGGAGGCGCCGGAGCCCAGCACCTCGCACTGGCGGTCGCCGGCGCCGATGACCACGGGGGTCCCCGGTCGCAGCCCGAGCTCGGCACCCGGCACCGGCTTGAGGTGGCCGACCACGGTGTCCGACGGCACCACGCTCGGGAGCTTGCCCAGCGCGGGCCCAGCCAGCTCGCGGACGGCGTTCCCGTCGAAGTCGTACAGCCCGCTGCGCGACGCAAAGGTGGCGTCGGTCACCAACTGGTCGGTCATGCGGTAGACGATGAAGTCCCGCGGCGACAGGATCACGTGCGCGGCGTCAATGCGCTCGGGCTGGTACTCGGCCAGCCAGGCCAGCTTGGCCGCCACCGCGCCGGCGTCGAGTGGGATGCCGGTGCGGGCCCGGTTGATGTCGTCACCCCCCATGCGCTCGGCCAGCACCCGAGCCTCGGCGGCGGCACGGTGGTCCGACCACAGGATGCCCTTGCCGATCGGTTCACCTCGCGCCGTCACCGGCACGAAGCTCTGGCGGGCGCCCGAGCAGGCGATCACGTCGACTTCGCCGAAGGCGCGGGGGGACTGCGCCCGGGCCTCGGCGCAGGCGATGACGAGCGTCGTCCACCACCGCAGCGGGTCCTGCTCGGTCCAGCCGACCTGCGGGTAGCTCGTGGTCAGCTCGGAACGTGCCAGGGCCACCAGCCCGTCGTCCCCCCACAGGCCGACCTTGGTGACCGAGGTGCCGAAGTCGATCGTGAGGATCACCGGCCGTGCACCAGCCCGTGGACCAGGCCGGCCACCTCAGCCGGATCCGGATCCTGGTAGATGGTGCGGCCCATGGCCATGCCGGCTCCTCCGCCCTCCATGACATCGCGTACCTCGTCGAGGACGTGGTCACGGCCCGCCGCGGTGCGCGGACCGCCGAGGAACAGCACGGGCACGCTGACGCTGGCCACGACACGCGCCACGGCACGCTGGCGCTCGGTGCCGGGGGGCACCGCTGGCACCGGGACCTTGATCACCGGCGCGCCCATGTCGTGGGCGATGATCGACGCCATCACGATGGCGTCCGTGTCGCGTCGGATCCGCCCCTCGTGCCACACCAGCGGTTCGATCAAGGCTTCGAGCCCCGCCTGGCGCGCCTGCTCGAGCACCTGGCCCAGCAACTCGAGCGCCGACGCGGTGAGCGGATCGTCCATGTCGATGCGCGTCATGTGCTTCACGCCCGACCAGCCATCGGCCTCGGCGCGCGGCACGCTGGCCACCAGGCGGTCGTCCAGCTCGAAGGCGGAACCGGCCAGGCCGGTGCGGTTGATGGACAGGTAGGTGCGGTGGAACGCGGTGAGATGGCCCGCCTCGGCCAGCCCGGCCAGCGGTTGCACCGTGGCCAGGATCCCGTCGCACGAGGGCATCGCCTGGGCCAATGCCCCGAAGAACTCGGCCCAGTTCTCGGTGGTCAGCACGGCGCGGGCGCGGTGGTCCGCGGCCAGGATGAGGGCCGGTGTGGGCAGCGGGGCGGGACTCGTCATTCGCGCGCCGGCCAGCGCCAGCACGACCTTGGCCACCGCGGAGAAGTCTTCACGCCCGTACCCGGCGGCACTGGCCGCCGTGAGCAGCTGGCGAGCCGTCGCCGTGGTCGGTACGGGGACACCGCAGCGCACCGCGTAGGCCATGGCGAGGTCGAGGTCCTTGGCCATGAGGTCGGTCATGAAGCCGGGCTGCCACCCGTTCGACGCCGGGCTCTCGGGGATCACGCCCGGCACCGGCAGGCGCGTCCGCACGGCCACGCAGTCACCGGTGGCGTGGGTGAGGACCAGCAGCAGCTTCTCCATGTCGACCCCGGAACGGACGGCCATGGCGGTCGCCTCCGCCGTCGCCGTCATCTGCGCGGCGTAGATCACCTGGTTGCACAGCTTGACGACCTGGCCCATCCCGGGGCCACCGACGTGCACGACGAGCCCGGAGAAGGGCTCGAGGGCGGGCTCCACGTCGGCCAGGGTGCCGGCGTCGCCGCCGACCATCAAGGTGAGCGTCCCCTTCTGCGCACCGCCGGTGCCGCCCGAGAGCGGCGCGTCGAGATAGCGCGCCCCGGTCTCCCCCACCCGGGCATGCTGGGCCCGCTCCACCTCGGGATCGATGGTGGAGCAGTCGACGACGGTCTTGCCCTCGCCCAGCTCGGGCAGCATGGCGTCCACCACCTCCACTCACCTCGGGCGAGTTGGGGACGCACAGGACGATCACGTCGGAGGCCTCGGCCACGCCGAGCGGCGAACCGCCGTCGACGGCGCCCCGGGACACCGCGGCGTCGATCGGGGCCCGGCCACGCGAGGCGACCGTCACGTCGTGGCCCGCCGCGAGCAGGTGTCCCGCCATCGGCAGCCCCATGGCGCCGAGCCCGATGAATCCGATGCGCATGCGTGTTCCTCCCGACGTCCCGGTGGCGCTAGGCGAACTGGGGGAGCCACTCCGCCGTACCGGAGAGGAGTTCGTCGACCATGGCGTCGGTGATGCGCAGGTCCCCCCGGCCGGCCAGCGGGTCGAGGGCGAATGCCTCCGCCGCCAGCGTGCGGTCCCCCCGCAGCGCCGCTTCGACGGTCAGCTCCTGGGTGGCCACGTGGCGGCGGACGATCTCGTCGTAGGGGGAGGGCAGCGTCGTGCGGTCGCGGCCGCGGATGCCGTCACCGTCGATCACGCAGATCGATTCGATCACGGCGTCGGGCGGCAGGCCGGCGGCCTGGCCCGTGTTAGGGATGTTCACCGGCGCCTCGAACGGCTCGCCGGTGAGCATGGCCTCGATCATGGGCGAGGGCAGCTCGCCCGACTGCCAGGTCTGCAGGTCCTTGGTGCCCGCCAGCCAGGCGTCGACGTCGGCCACGTACTCGGCCTGGTGCGCCTCGCGCCGCGCAATGGGGCTCAGCTCGATGTTGTAGGCCGCGCCCCACTGCGACTCGGGCGTGAGGGCGAACGAGACGAACTCGGCGATGTGCCGGTCTCCCGCTGCCGGGAAAGTGCCCCAGCGGTCGAGCAGGGTCAGCTTGAAGAGGTGCCGCTCGGCGAAGTCGAGCTTCGAGAACGTCTCCGCCTCGGGGCGTCCGGGGTACGGGGCGAGGGCCGCCAGGCCGCCGACCTCGTCGACCAGGTTGCGCAGCGCGTCGAAGCCGTCGGCGCCGTCGACTTCGAGCGAGGTCAGGACCGGGAAGTGGTTGACGCCGGTCACCGAGGCCGAGACGGCCTCGAAGGGCCGGCCCACGGCGATGGCCAGGTCCATGCAGAAGTTGCCCACTTCGTGGCAGAGCCCGACCGTCTTGATAGCTGGTCTCCCGGCACACCGAGCGGGTGAGCGCCGTCATCGGGTTGGTGATGTTGAAGAGCCAGGCGTCGGGGCAGTGCTCCTCCATGGCCTTGCCGATGCCGACGAGGACGGGGATGTTGCGCAAGGCGCGGTTGATACCGCCCGGTCCCACCGTGTCGCCCACCGTCTGGGTGATGCCGTGGGCGGCCGGCACGTCGAGGTCGACCGCCATGGAGCGGAAGCCCCCGGTCGAGATGCACACGATGACGAAGTCGGCGCCGTCGAGGGATGCCCCCAGGTCGGTGGTGGTGCTGACGGTCGCCTTGGCGCCCATGGCCTCGTTCAGCTTGTGGGCGAGCGCCTCCATTTTGGGCAATGGCGCGGGATCGATGTCCTCGAGCACGAGGTGCATGCCGGCGAGCGCGGGCGTGCCGAAGAGGTCGGCCATCAACTCCGGACCCCACTGGTAGCTTCCGCCGCCGACGATCGTCACTTGGGTGGGCACGCCGCCACAGTACAGTCCCGACCGTGGTTCGCTTGAGGCGTGGCGCCCCCTTGGCGCTCGCGGCCGTCTTCTGCGGCAGCGGGATCGTGCATCTGGTCCGCCCGCGGGCCTTCGCGTCGATCATGCCGCGCCTCATCTGCGAGGAGCACCACACCAACCTCATTTATGCGAGCGGGGTGGTCGAGCTGGTCTGCGCCGCCGGGCTGGCCCGGCGGACGCGCTGGGCGGCCGGCGCCAGCCTCGCAACCGTGGCCGCCGTGTTCCCGGCCAACGTCCAGATGGCACTCGATGCCGGGACAGGGCGCAACGCCGGCCCATCGGACAGCCGCGCCGTGGCCTGGGGCCGCCTCCCCCTGCAGCTGGTCCTGGCCTGGGCGGCGCTCCAGGCGCGCCCCGAACGGGGCTGACCGTGGACATCCGGGTGCTCCGCGCCGGCGACGACGGACTCGTGGCGGCGGCCTCCCACCTGTTCGACGGCCCGGCTCGGTCCGACGCGACGGCTCGCTTCCTCGCCGAGGACGGCCACCACCTGCTCGTCGCCTACGAAGACGACCGGGCGGTGGGATTCGTCAGCGGGGTCGAGGTGACTCACCCCGACAAGGGCACCGAGATGTTGCTCTACGAACTCGCGGTCGACGAGCCCTTTCGGCGCCGCGGCATCGGGCGGACCCTGGTGGAGCGCCTCGCTGCGCTCGGCCGCGCGGCCGGCTGCTACGGCATGTGGGTCATCACCGACCATGACAACGAGGCCGCCCGTGCCACCTATGAGGGAACCGGCGGAGTACCCGAGACCCAGCAGGTCGTCGAGGTCTGGACGTTCTGACGGTCACGAGCCGGTGCGGCCTGGTTGGCCCAACTCGGCGTGCCGGCCGTCAGGTCAGCCGCTTCTCACCCCAGAAGCAGGCGAACGGGTTCTCGTTGTAGGGGGGCACCTCCACGTAGCCCGCGGCGCGGTAGAGGCGCCGCGCGTTGACCTGCTTGGGCCCGGTGTCGAGGCGGACGGCGGCGTAACCGAGTGCGCGGGCGGCGTCCTCGAGCGTCCGGAGGAGCTCCGCTGCCAGCCCGCGCGAGCGGGCCTCGGGGCGGACGTACATCCGCTTGATCTCCGCCACGCCGACACCCAGGCGGCGCAACCCTCCGCCGGCCACCGCCTCCGTACCCTCGTATCCGACGTAGTAGGCGCCGCCGGGCGGACGCAGCTCCGACGGTGCCAGGGGCGGGTTGTCCAGCCGGCTGAACGTCTCGTACAGCTCGTTGAGCTCGGCCCGCATCGCCGCCAGCAGCTCGGAGGCGGGAGGCTCCTCGGGGTCAGACCGTTCGAAGAAGACGGCGCCCGGGTGAGCCGGCCGTGGCGCGCTCACTGCACGCGGTCGGGGTGCAGCGCCTTGGCCATGCGGTGCATCCCCTCGCGCCACGGGACGCTCGTGGGGCCGGCCAGCTCGTGCATGCGGGTGGTGTCGATCTGCACGCTGTCGATGGTGTTCGCCGTGGGCTCGAAGCGCGCCTCGGTCCCCACCAGCCCCGCCAGGTAGGTGCACCACTCCTCGATGCTGACCGGCTCGCTGCCGCCCCAGTTCACCGTCACCGCCGGCACGGCCGCGGCGGCCAGCAGGCGCGGCACCATGGCCAGGATGTCGTCGGCGTGCAGGGGGTGATACACGCTTGGCGCGTCGACGTGGACGGGGACGGCGTGGCCCGACAGCATCATGTGCAGGTGGATGGCGGGCCAGCCACCGTTGTCGCCGTAGGGCACCGACAGCCGGGCGATGGTGGTCGGGAGCCCGAACCGCTCTGCTCCCCACCGCGCCGTGCCTTCCGCGGCGATCTTGCTGATGCTGTAGGTACGCAGGAAGGGCCAGACGCCATGGTTGTCCCCGAGCGGTCCCTGCTCGTCGAAGACCCGGTGCCCCTCCGGCTTGTAGACGGCAGTGGACGAGCAGTGGAGGAAGGCGCGGGCGCCACGGTGGTGCTCCATGAGGTAGGCCAGGCCGCCGCTGTTGGCCGCGAGGTCCTTCTCCCAATCGTTGGTCTTGGCGACCGCGAAGTGGAGCACGTAGTCGGCGTCTTCGGGCAGCTTGCCCACGTCGCCCGACACCAGGTCGACCGGCACGCACTCGATACCGGCGGCCTCGAGCTCAGCGCGGGCGGCCGCGTCGGAGAACCGGGCCGCCCCGATGACGCGGTTGTCGCGGGCCAGGGCCGTCGCCAACGGACGCGCCACCTGCCCCGTGACGCCGGTGACGACGATGGTGCTTGCCTGCAATTTGTCTGGACTCATAAGCTCCTTCGTACTCGCTACGCTGCCCGCGTGCATCTCTTCGCGGCGTTCCTGGGTGGTGAGCTCGGAGCCGGCCGCATGGGCGAGGACCATGAAGTCGTGTTCGTGGTCGCCGAGGACATGGAATCCGCCCGGCGGGCGGCGAAGGCCAAGTGGGGTGGCGACGGCCGGGCCCACGTCGACGCCCTCACCCGACTGGACATGATCGACGGCTTCGCCGTCGGGCCTCGAGCCGGCCGGGACGGGCGACACGACCGAGACGGAGGGCTACAACTAACCCTCAGACGGACGGCGACAGACCCCCGTCGAGGTTGATCGCGGTGCCCGTCAGATACGAGGCGCGCGAAGACAGCAGGAAGCAGCCGAGGTCGGCGAATTCGGCGGCGCGGCCGAAGCGGCCGAGTGGAATGCCGGCGTCCTGAGCGAAGCGGTCGTAGAACGCACGCAGGCTCGGTGCCGGAGCCAGCGGCAACGCGGACCCACTGACCGCTCTCGATGAGCCCGATCAGGACGGCGTTGACCCGGATGCCGTCGGGAGCGAGCTCCTTCGAGAGCGCCTTCATGAGCGCCATGCCGGCGGCGCGGGTGACCGAGCTCGGCTCACTGGAAGCACCCGGGGCCTTGGCCGCCAGGGCCAGCGTGAACAGAACGGCTCCCCGGCTGGCCCGCAGCTGCGGGAGCGCCAGGCGGGTGAGCCGCACGGCGGCCATCAGCTTGAGCTGGAAGTCCGACTCCCACGTGGCGTCATCGACCGTGTCGATGGCACCGGCCGATGCACGCCCGGCGTTGTGGACGACGCCGTCGATGCGCCCCCAGCGGGCCACGGCGGCCTCGACGAAGGCCTGGAGCTCCCCCGCTCGGGACACGTCGGCCCGCAGCGCCAGCACGTCACCCCCCGCCGAACGCACCGCCCCCTCGGCAGCGTGCAGGCGCTCCTCATCCCGCCCGCAGACGCCCACGGCCGCACCTTCTGACGCGAGCTGCACGGCGAGTGCAAGTCCGAGCCCGTCGGTGCCCCCGGTGATGAGCACGGTCTTGCCGGCCAGTTCGAGATCCATGTGTCACCCCTCCTTGGTCGCGGCTGGACGTCACCCCGGCCAGGAACGCATCGGCCTCCCTCTGCGTCCGCAGGCGGACGAATCGCAGCCCGGCCCAACGCGGCTCGTCCTCGGCCTCCGCGTAGCGCCGACGGTAGACCCCGTGCCGGGTGGCCGTCCACGCGACGATGGACTTCTCCGGGTTGAAGGACCAGAGGTTGGACCAGGGTTCCTTGTTCCCGTTCCAGAGCTCCTGGCGGGTGACCGTACGCCGCACCGTGCGCCTGATGGTGCGGGCCATCACGGTGACGTAGGGCAGGTCGAACCACACCACGGTGTCGGCTCTGTCCCATACCATGTCCCGCACGGTCGAGTAATTCCCGTCCACCACCCAACGGTCCGGCGTGGTGGCCTCCGTGACCCGGGTCCGGAACGTGTCGTCGTCGAGCGGTGTCCACCCGGGCTGGTGGAAGATGGCATCGAGCTCAATGTGGGGCACACCCAACGCGCCCGCCAGCGAGCGCGCCAGGGTCGTCTTCCCCGATCCGGAGCACCCGACCACAGCGACCCGTTCGATCTCAACGCTCCTGTTCGGTGGGCCTGATCAGAATCTCGTTGACGGCGACGCGTCGGGGCTGGGTCACGGCGTAGCGGATGCTCGTCGGCGATGTCCTCCGCCTGCATGATCTCGATACCCCCGAAAGTCTGGGCCATCCCCTCCAGGATCTCGGGCCGGTTGTGGAAGGCGAGCTCGGTGGCGGTGGCCCCGGGCTCAATGAGGGTGACCCGCACATGGCGGGCGGTGACCTCCTGACGCAGCGACTCGCTGAAGGCGCCGACTCCGTGCTTGGTGGCGTTGTAGACGCCGCTGTTCAGGCGGGCAACCCGGCCGGCCACCGAACTGACGTTGACGATGTCGGCCACCGAGCGTGGCTCGGTCTCGGCGGAGCCGAGCAGATGCGGCAACGCGGCGTGGGTGCAGTAGAGCAGCCCGAGCAGGTTGATGCCGACCATGCGCTGCCACTCTTCGAGGGGCGCATCGACGATGGGCCCCAGGAGCATGACGCCGGCGTTGTTGACCAGCGTGTCCAGACGGCCCAGCTCGCCCACGGTGGTGGCGACGGCGCGCTGGGCCTCGGCGGGATCGGTGATGTCCGCTTCAATCACGAGAGCCTTGCCCGCTCCCCCGATGCGCTCGGCCAGGGCCTCGAGCCGGTCACGACGCCTCGCCACCAGGGCGACGATCGCCCCTTCCTCGGCCAGAGCGACCGACGTGGCCTCGCCGATGCCGCTACTGGCGCCGGTCACGAGGGCGACGGTGCCTTCCAGTCTGTTCGTCATGGAGCCTCCACCTCGCTCTGCCCGGCCGCGGCGCGACCGTCACCCCGGTCTAGTGGAACGGAGCACGGCGACGCGCCGGCTCCCGTGCGGACGTACGGCCTCGTCGACCGGACCTCGGGGGGCGGCGCGGCTACCCCGGCTTTGACTCGGTCTGCTGCTCCGCCTCTTCGGTGGGTTCGATCCCGAATAGACCGACGGGCGTGCCGATGTCCTGGGGCACCCGGGTCGGCGTGTCGCGGTTGAGGATCTCACCGCGGAAGTAGGCCGGGCGGAACGCCATCCAGACGTACATCAGCACCACGCCGAGAACCACCGTGCCGACATCGAGGGCGAAGACGCCGCCGATGACCCGGTTGGTGCCGGGGACCGTGAAGTGGCTGTAACTGTTGACGGGGTTCCAGTAGTACCAGAAGGACCAGAACATGGCGAACCACAGGATGATCCCCCCGAGCAGGGGCAGGATGCCCCGTAGCCACAGGGTGCGCGCGCTCTCGCCGAGGGTCTTGCGGTAGTACCAGAAGGACGAGAACCCCGTCAGCCCGTAGTAGAAGGCGATCCACACCCCGAGGGCCGACACCGAGTCCTCGATGACGCTGTTGCCGTTGGACACGTAGTTCATGACCACGTAGAGCACGATGGAGATGCCGCCCATGGCGAGTGTCGACACCGTCGGCGTGAGGAACCGCCGGTGGATCTTGCCGAAGGCATCCGGGATTGCCTTGAACACCGCCATGGACAGCGTCGTGCGGGCGGTGGGCAGGATGGTGGTCTGGGTCGAGGCGGCGGCCGAGCTGAGCACCATCAAGAGGAGGAGGTGGGAGAGGAAGCTCCCGAACCCCGACGACCCGAAGATGGAACTGCCCAAAACGGACAGCACATCACCGACATTGTTCGGATTGGAGAGCCCGATCCCGTGGGTCCCGACGCCGGCATAGGACTGGGCGGCGATGATCACGACGGCGTAGATGGCCAGGAGTATGAACGTGGACGTGACGGCGGCCCGACCCGGGATCTTGTCACGCTCCTTGGTCTCCTCGTTGACCGACACCGCCGTGTCCCACCCCCAGTAGATGAAGAGCATCAGGGTGAGACCGACCATGAAGCTCTCGGGGCCCGGCACGGCGAAGGGGTTGAACCAGGACCAGCTGGGGGTCAGGTGGCCGAGCGGGGCGGTGCCGGCGCCCACCTTGTAGAGGGCGACCACCGAGAGCACTGTGAGCATGGTCAGCTCAATCCCGAGGAGCGCCTTCTGGAAGTTGGCCGAGATCTCGATCCCGACGTAGCAGATGGCCGTCATCGCCACGATCCACAAGACCCCCACGAGGAGCACCCACCCGCTGTCGGCATTGTGCCCGATGGTGTCGGCATTGAAGAGCAGGAACACGTACTGGCCGGCGATCTGGGCCAGGCTGGCCATCACCAGGACGTCGGCGGCGATGAGTCCCCAGCCACCCAGCCACCCCGTCTTGGGCCCGAACGTCCGGGCGCCCCAGGTGAAGACTGTGCCGCAGTCGGGGTCCGCCGCGTTGAGGGCCTTGTAGCCATAGGAGATGAGCAGCATCGGCACGAAGGCCAAGACCGTGATGATGGGCGCCTGCAGGCCCGCGATGGCGATCACCACGAAGCCCAGGGTGGCGGCCAGGCTGTAGGCCGGCGCGGTGGACGCCACCCCCACGACGACCGAAGAGACGAAACCGAGGGCGCCCCCCTTCAGCCCCTTCTCGCCAACGTCCTCGTGAGCCCGTGCCGCATCGAGATGAACCATGGCCAGCCCCATCCTTTTTTTCAGAGGATTTGGCCCGCACCATACTCAAGCGACGCGCGAATTTCCTTACATTTTCACTGATCTCGTCTGTGAATCGGGTTTTCGCCCACTTTTCAGAGGGTGATGGACCGCTCGGTGCCCGATATCGTCACCCGTCAGCGCCGACCTGCTTCCGCCGGCCCGATGCCCTCACGCAGCTTCTGGAGGCTGGAGGACAAGAGGCGCGACACGTGCATCTGGCTCACCCCGACCGCCGTCGCGATCTCCGACTGGGTGAGACCGTCGATGAAGCGCATGCGGAGGATCGACTGCTCGCGCTTCGGGAGCGTGGCCAGGGCGGGACCGAGAAGGGCCCGGTCCTCCACCGAGTCGTAGTTTGCGTCCTGCTCGCCCAGCCGCGCCGACAGCGGGTCGTCCTCGCTCTCCGACGCGTCGATTGACGCGGCCCGGTAACCCTGCCCGGCTTCGATCGCCTCAATGACCGCTTCCTCGCTCGCCCCGGTGGCCTCGGCCAGCTCGGCCACGGTCGGATTGCGACCGAGCTGCTGGACCAGCGCACCGGTGGCATGCCCGAGCTCGAGATAGAGCTCTTGCACTCGGCGACTGGCGCGTACCGCCCACCCCTTGTCGCGGAAGTGCCGCTTGAGCTCCCCGATGATCGTCCGGGTGGCGAACGCGGCGAAGTCGACACCACGCGAAGGATCGAAACGGTCGACGGACTTGACCAGCGCCACCGACGCCACCTGCACCAGGTCGTCCAACGGCTCACCGCGGTGGAGGAAGCGACGGGCGAGCTGATGGGCCAACCCCAGGTTGGAAGTGATCAGCTCCTCACGCGCGAGCGGATCGAGGGCTGGACGGTCAGATTCCGCGGCGTCCGACAGTGACCCGGGATCGTGTTCCCGGCCCTCCGTCACTCGGCATGCCCCACCCGGCGCTTGCGCAGCCAGGCACGTACAGAGCCGTCCTGGCTCTCTCTGCCGTGCTCGTCCACGAGCGCGTCGAGGATTTGTTCGCTCAGCCGGGCGATCTCGTCCCCGTCTGGCACCGGAGCGATCGCGACCCCGGCCCGCTCGAGTGTGCACTCGACCCCGATGGCGTCACCGAGGACGGTGAGCTCAAGGCGAAGGTCCCCATGCTGTGCGTCACTCCCCTGCAGCGTCAGGAGGCACAGCTCGCCCACGGCGAGCCGGAGGTCCTCGAGCTCCTCGATGTCGAATCCGGCGCGGGCGGAGATCGCGCTAGTGACCAGACGGGCCAGCACGATGAGATCGCCCCGCGCCGGAAACTTCAACTCGATCCGGTCGCCGCTGTCCAGCCGGTCGGTCGTGTCCGTCACGTCGCCCCCGCCGATTCCAGCGAGTCGGCGATGCTGAACACACTGGTCAGGCCGGTGATCTCGAAGATCTTGACGATACGCGGGTCCGCGACGACCACGTGCAATTCGCCGCCCAGCTCGCGGCAGCGCTTGAGGGCGCCGACGAGGACGCCCAGTGCGGTGGAGTCCAAGAACGTCACCCCGAGGAGGTCGAGGACCACCGTGGCTTCGCCCTGGGCGATGACCCTGTGCAGGCACTCCCGCAGCTGCGGAGCTGTGGCGACGTCGATCTCCCCGCTGACCGTGATCACCGGAGGCGTCGAACCCGCCAGCTCCTCTATGTGAAAGTCCTGATCCACTCCGCCCTCCTGTGGGCTCATCCTGGGCCACCCCGAGGACGTCGTGCAATGCCGATTGGCCAAAGCGTTCTATAGCCTGTCGAGAGCGAAGCTAAACCTCCAGGGAGTGCCCTGGGTTTCCATCCTGGCACGCACGGGTAGGAGGTTGCCGTACAACCCCGGTGGGAGTTGAACCTGGGCACCCGACGAGGGGAATAGCGTTGGCAACGAGCCCGCCGACCGGGGGGAGTGTACGTGCCCGAACCAGGAGACGAGCAGCTTCCCCCCACCCCTCGGAACGCCCGCGCGGATCGGACCGAGGCGGTGGCCACTCTGGTCGCCCTCGTCTGGGCATCAACTGTGGCGATCGTCTTCGCCGTCTACGGGGGGAACATCTCACTGGTCGGGCTGCTGGCCATCTCCCCATTTCTCGCCGCCGCCTTCGCCCGTCCCTCGCGCGTGGCGCTGGTCGGCATCTTGTCGGCCTTCTTCGCCCTCGTCATCAGTACGCCAACGCACAGCTACGGAGAGCTGAACCACACGCTGCGCGTGGTGACAATGCTCGCGGCAACCGCGGTGGCGATGTGGATCTCCTACCTACGCGGTCAGCGCAACGTGCAGCTGTGGACTGCCCGCTCCGAAACCAGGAACGAGCGGCGGCGGCGCGTTGCCGCCGAGACCGCACAACGGATGCAGGCCATGGCGCGAGCGCTTACGACCGCCGCCGATCCGGCCCAAGTGGCCGACGCGGTCTTCGCAGCCATGCGCGACGAGCTGCGCGTCGATGCGTCCACCTTTGCCCTCCTCGATGAACGGGGCGTTCTGCAGACGCTCCGGCGGTTCGGTTACTCCCCCGACGACCCGACCGACGGGGTCCTGACCTCGCTGCAGCCCGACGGTCCGGTCCTAGGAGCGAATGTCGCCTTTTTCTCCGAGACCATCGACCACTTGCAGCGCGAACGCCCCGACATCTACTCGTCCCTCAGCTCGAACCAGTTCCGAGCCCTGGCCATCATCCCCTTGGTCGTGTCCGACCACACGATCGGCGCGGTCGTCGTGCACTGGGACGACGAACGTGAGATCTCCGGACCCGACCGGACCTTTCTCTTCACCATCACCGGCGCAGCGGCCCAGGCGGTCGAGCGGGCCCGGCTCACGCTCACCGAGTTCGTCAACCTGGAGCGCAGCCAACACCTGCACCAGCTCAGCTCGGCGCTGGCCGCCGCAACGACGCCGGGTGACGTGGCACATGCCGCCATTGCCGGCGGTCGGCGTGCCCTGGGTGCGCAGTCTGCGGTGGTACGCGTCCCGGCCGCCGGAGAGCGCGGCCTGTCCTGTCTGGCCAGTAGCGGCCATCCGGCACTGTTGGCCCGCACGATGGTGCCCCTCGACGGGAGCCACGCGGGCAGTTGCTTCTCGCACGGAAGGACCGTCCTCGCCAGCATCACAGCCGAGGACGAGGTGGGAGAGGACGTGTCCGCCGAGATCGTGCCCCGGGTCCTGCGCGACCTTCCCACACCGGTGACCATCGTCAGCGAGCCGCTGATCGGTAGCGTCGGCCCGCTCGGGGTCCTTTCGCTCGCCTTCGTCGCCCAACCCGAGCTGAGCGAGCCCGACCGACGGTTCCTTTCCACCTTGGCGGGCCTCACCGCCCAGGCCATGGAGCGCGCCCAGGTATTCGAACACGAACGCGAGGCATTGCGCGACGCGGAGGCTGGGCGCGAGCGGTTGTCACTCCTGTCCGAGGTCACCCGGCTCTTGAGTTCGAGCCTCGAGCCGACGACCGTGATCCGGCGAACCATGAGCCTGGTTGAGGGCAGGCTCGCCGACTCGTGTTCGGTCCAGGTACCCGGGGAGAACGGGCTGGTCCGGCTCGATGTGCGCGAGCCGAGGCCGCTGTCTCTCGAGCGTGCCGGCACCGCCAAGAACGTGCACGACGTTCTCCCGTTCGCATCCGACGCACCGGCTGCCGCGGCCTTCCGCACGGGCCGCACCCAACTCGCACCCCTCGATGCCGGCGAGGATGGCGCGGACCCACCGGTCACCGCCACGGCGTTGGCAGTGCCACTGACCGCTAACGGCGAAGTCATCGGCGTGATGACCTTCGTCGACGGACCGGGTCGGCTCTTCGAGGCGGACGACGTCTCGCTGGCCACCGAGGTGGCGAGCCGGGCCGGGGTCGCCCTCTCCAACGCCACGCGGTTCCAGCGGGAGCATGTCGTCGCGGACGTGTTGCAACGCGCCGTCCTCCCCGACTCACTGCCCGATGTCGAGGGGCTCCTGCTCGACGCCGAATACCGGGCGGGCGTGGCCGGGACCTACGCCGGAGGCGACTGGTACGACGTGTTCGAGCTCAGCGACGACTCGGTCTTCTTCAGCGTGGGCGACGTCATGGGCAAGGGCGCCCCGGCGGCCGCGTTGATGGGCCAAGTGCGAAGTGCGATCCGCGCCTACGCGGTGTCCGGCCTGTCGCCGACGGAAGTGCTCTCGTCGCTGGACCGCCTCTTCGACACGCTGATCGAAGACAGAGTCGTCACGGCTGTCGTCGGGACGATCACACCCTCGAACGGGCGGGTCGTCCTGAGCAACGCCGGCCACCCGCCGCCGCTGGTAGTGCGCGCCGACGGCAGTGCGACCTTTTGCCCCATGCAACGCACGCTCCTCATCGCGGCAGGGCTGAGCGGCGCGCCACGGCCGCGGGACGAAGTCGTGCTGGACCGCGGTGACTCGCTCATCATGTACTCGGACGGCCTGATCGAGCGTCGCGGTGAGGTGATCACGAAGGGGATGGAGCGGCTGGCCAACACGGCAACGGTTGTTGCGCGGGCGGGATGGCCAGACCATCCCGCCGTGAGCTTCGCGTCCATGCTGAGTGCCGAGGAGCGGACCGACGACGTCGTCGTGCTGTGCCTGAACTACACCGGTATCTCCGAGGAGCGCATAACCAGCCCGTCTATGGGTACGACACGAGATGGCATGTCAACTCTGCATCTCGAACCGGTGGTGGAAAGCACGCCGGTGGCCCGCCACTGGATCGCCGCGCACCTCCGCGATTTGCCGGCCGAGGTGACCGGGTGCGCCGCACTGCTGACGTCGGAGCTGGTCACCAACGCGGTGCTGCACGCGGCGACTCCCCTGTGCATAACCCTTCACATCCTGCCGGACCGCATCCGCGTTGACGTCGCTGACGGCAACCCCTCGTTCCCGTCCATCAAGGAGTACGGTCAGGAAGCGGCCACGGGTCGAGGCCTCACGCTGTTCAATACCCTGGCCTCGAATTGGGGGGTGCAAGCGGTCGACGGCGGCAAAATCGTGTGGTTCGAACTCCCGGTCGACTTTCCGGTGGCACCGGCGAGCGTCTCCGACGGTAGCTTCCGCTTCGACCTGACCGGGATCACGCGACCCAGTCTCCACAGCGGGCCGAGCGACTCGCCGGAAGTCTCCGTCAGGCTCTTGGGGATTCCGGTCGGGCTCCTACAGAAGTCGAGTGAGGAATACGAGGCCTTGTTCCGCGAGCTCCGGCTGATGAAGGAACGGGCGGACAGCTCGCCCGCCGCACCGCACCTGCCCGAGCGTCTGGCCGTGTTGGTTTCCCAGATCGGGACCCGCTTCAACGGTCTCGGCCCCGGCATGGACGAGATGTGGCAGCTGGCGGTCGACAACAAGGTCGAGTACTTCGATTGGACACTCGACCTGCCGCAATCGGCCGTGGTGGCTGTCGAGTTCTACGACGCCATGCTCGACGAAGCCGACGAGTTCGGGCTGGCGCAGCGGCTCCTCACCCTGCCGGCCTCTCCGACCAGCGTGGCAGTTCGTCGCTGGTTTCTGTCCGAGCTGACGGGGCAGCTACACGGCAAGGCCCCGGTGGCCTGGGTCGACAGCCGGTTCCATGCCGAACTGCAGGCCGTGCCGACCCGCTGAGCGGCGCGGTCACCGGTTCCTGGCGGTCGCCTTCTTCAAGACCTTGCCGTAGTACTCCAGGCCCTCGCCCGAGAGCGCGGCAGAGGGACCGGTGGCAATGGAGACCCGCTCGGGGACGATGCCCCAGACCGGCACCCTGAGCTCGGTCCACCACGCGATGGTGGCCTCCAGGTCATTGGTCCCCAGACGGGCCGAGCAGATGACCACGCCGGCTGGAATGTTCCTCGGTGTCATCTCCAGCGTCGTGACGACTCGGTTGGGCTCGATCCCGCCGGCCCGGGTCGGGATGACGACAGCATCGGCCCTCCCCAGTGCGGCCTGCACGACGTTGCCCTCCCCCGGTGGGGTATCGACCACCACGATGCCGTCCTGACGGTTCATGGCCTTGGTGACCGTCCGCACGGACGGGCCCTCGACCAGCTCGATGCCGTCAAGCGGATCGGCTTCGTACCACTCTGCCGACGAACCCTGGGGATCGGCATCGACCAGCAACACGGGACCACGGCCTCGCCGGGCCGCCACTGCGGCCAGGTAGACGGCGGTGGTGGTCTTGCCGACCCCGCCCTTGACGTTGCTGACGACGATGTTCATTGGGTCCCGTCCTCTGACAATCGGGAAAATCGGCCCTTACGGTACCGGCCGTCCGGGGTGACCTGTTACGGCAGGAGAAGGGCCCCGAGGCGACGTCTGGTGACGATGACCCCGGCCACGGCCATCACCACGAGGTAGGCGAAGTGGCCCAAGAGAGTCCAGGCGAAGATTCCCAGGTCGGCGGCCCGCACGAGCACCACCCCCTGGTAGAGGGGGGTGCACCGGACGACTGCCTGGAGCCAGCCCGGATACACGGTCAGCGGGTAAAAGGTGGCCGAGAAGAGGAACAGGGGAATGAAGGCGAGCGAGACCATGTCGAAGTCCTGCCAGGTCCGCATGTAGGTCGTGCCGGCCATGCCGGCGGCCGCGAAAGCCAGGCTGATCAGCACCGCCGCCGGCCAGCACAGCACAGCCCAGGGCGAGACGATGTACCCCAGCATTGCCATGATGGCCAGGAAGGCAGCCGAATAGAGGGCGCCGCGCAGGACGCACCAGCTGAGCTCCCCCAGCGCCACATCGCTCACACCCAGGGGTGTCGACAGCATGGCGTCGTACGTCTTGGCGATCTTGAGCTTGAAGAAGACGAGGAACGTCGAATCGAGCATGGCGCCGTTCATGGCCGACGACGCCAGCAGGCCGGGCGCCACGAATGCCGTATAGGGGATCTCGTGGCCGTCCACGTTGATCGGGCCGACGAGGTGCGACAGCCCGACCCCGACGGAGAGCAGGTAGAAGAGCGGCTCGAAGAAGCCCGAAACGATGAAGACCCACGAGCGCCGGTAAACCAGAATGTTGCGCTCCAACACCCGCGTCGCGTGTCGCCCTCCGAGGAGTGCGAGTGGCGTGATGCGCGCCGCCACGCCCGGAGACCGCTGATCGAGTGAGGAGCCGGAGCCGGTGGAGGTCGCCGTCATCGCCTCACACCACCAACCGCCGGGAAAAGGTCCGCCGGCCCGCGGCGTAGCCGAGGGCGACCAACGCGCACAGGTAGGCGGCATGCCCGAGGTCCGCCCAGCTCACCTGCCCGAGCGTCAGATCGCGGCACAGCGCCACCCCGTGGTAGAGCGGCGTCACGTAGGCCACCACCTGGAGCCAGGTCGGTAGCTGCGAGATCGGGAAGAAGGTCCCCGAGAAGAGGAACATCGGGATGATGGCGAAGCGGTACAGCGTGGAGAAGGAGGAATCCTTGTCCTGGGTGGCCGCGAACGCACTCACGGGTGCGGCGAACGCCATCCCGGTCAGGATGGCGGCGGGGAGGGCCAGGACCGCCCACGGGGAGTAGACCACTCCGAAGACGGCCATCACGGACAGATAGATGGAGATGACGATGGCGAGGCGCGCCGCGATCCAGGCCAGGTGCCCGAGCAGCACGTCGTAGACGCTGAGCGGACCCGCCAACTGGGCCATATATGTGCGCATCCACTTGATCGCCCCCATGACCGGATACGTGGCGTCGTTGGTGCCGATCTGCATGCAAGTGCCCGCGAGCAGACCCGGCGCCAGGAAGGCCACGTACGTGACGCCATCCACCCCGTGCGAGTGCTTGTCGATGAGCGACCCGAGCGCGACGCCCATCGCCGCCAGGTACAGCACCGGGATCAGAAAGCTCGTCACGACGGAACTGCGCCAGGTTCGCTTGTACTGGTAGCCCCAGTAACGGGCGGCCCGCAGCCACATAGGGGTGGCGAAGCGGCGAGTCGCCAACTTCTCCTCGTGCCTGAAGAGCGCGGAGCTCCCCGGCACTCCGGCGCCGTCCACGGCCGTCATCGGATCAGTCGACCAGAGAGCGCCCGGTGAGACGCAGGAACACGTCCTCGAGCGTCGAGCGTCGCACGAGTGTGGCCCGGGCCACGTGCCCCATGCGCGCGACCTCGGCCAGCGCGGCGTCGCCGTCGTCGGTGTACAGGAGGATGCGGTCGGGAAGCACTTCCTGGCGCTCCGCCAACTCCGAGAGCGACGGCGCCACCTCCTCGTGCTGACCGGGCGCGAAGCGCAGCTCGACGACCTCTCTGGTGGAGTAGGCCTCAATCAACTGGCGCGGCGTACCCTCGGCGGCAAAGCGGCCCTTGTCCATGACCACGAGGCGGTCACAGAGCTGCTCGGCCTCATCCATGTAGTGCGTCGTGATCACCAGCGTCACCCCGTCCTGCTTCAGACGATAGAGGCGGTCCCACAACAAGTGACGGGCCTGCGGGTCGAGACCGGTGGTCGGCTCGTCGAGGATGAGCAGGTCCGGGTCGGAGATCAGGGCACGCGCGATGGTCAGGCGCCGCTTCATGCCTCCGGACAAGGGATCGACCCGCTCATGAGCCCGATCGGTCAGCTGAGCGAAGTCGAGCAGCTGATCGGCCCGCTCGCGAATCACCTTCTTGGGCATGTCGAAGTAGCGCCCGTAGATCATCAGGTTGTCGAGCACGGTGAGCTCGAGGTCCAGAGAGTCCTCCTGAGGCACGAGGCCCATCCGGGATCGGATGCGGGGGCCGTCCTCGGCCGGATCCATCCCCAGGACGCGCAGCGTGCCCCCACTGAGCGGGCTGATGCACGAGATCATTCGCATGGTCGACGTCTTGCCGGCGCCGTTCGGCCCGAGGAATCCGAACGACTCGCCCTTGGCGATGCTGAAATCGACCCCGTCGACGGCGACGAAGTCACCGAAGCGCTTGACGAGCCCATGTGCCTCCACCATGGGGGAGGACGCGACGCCTCCCGCGGGCGCAGCCGTCCCCGTCCGCTCCGAATCGGGGACGTCAGTCATCGGCGAGGAATGTGACGTCACTGTCAGGGAACGATACCGTGCCGCCCGGGAGCTCAACGCAAGCGGGAGGACGCGCCGATGGCTGGGAAAGGACTGGGGCGGGCGTTCCCGGCGGGCTTCAGTTGGGGCACGGCGACGGCGGCGCACCAGATTGAGGGGGGCAACTCCAATAACGACTGGTGGGCCTTCGAGCACACGCCAGGCTCCGGTTGCGCCGAGCCATCCGGCGACGCCTGTGACTCGTGGAACCGGTGGGAGGAGGACGCGGACCTGGTGGCCGGCCTCGGTCTCGACAACTACCGGTTTTCGGTGGAGTGGAGTCGAATCGAGCCGGCCGAGGGCGAGTTCTCCCGGGCTGCATTGGCGCACTACCGGCGCCAGTGCGTCGGGCTGCGCGACCGCGGCGTAGACCCCGTGGTGACCCTGCACCACTTCACGACGCCCCGGTGGCTCACGGCCCAGGGTGGCTGGGAGACCGACCTGGCCGTCGAACGCTTCGGCCGCTTGTGCGGCGTCGTCACCGAGGCGCTCGGCGACGTCATGGCACAGGCCTGCACCCTGAACGAGCCGAACATCGTGGCGACCATGGGCTGGCATGCCGGGATGTTCCCGCCGGGCAAGAGGGATGTCACCCTGTCACGCGTCGTGGCCGCTCGTTTCGCCGCGGCGCACCGCGTGGCGGTCGAGACCATCCGCCAGGGCGCGCCGGGAGTCCCAGTCGGCCTCACGCTGTCCATGACCGACTACCAGCCGACCGCGGGGGGCGAGGAGAACCTCGAGAGCATCCGGCACCACGCCGAAGATGTGTTCCTCGACGCCACCGAGGGAGACGACTTCCTGGGTGTCCAGGTCTATACGCGCATGCTGATCGGCCCCGACGGCTGGGCCGGCTACGAGGATGGAGTGCCCATTCTCGACATGGGCTACGAGTTCTACCCGGCGTCGCTCGGCAATTGCCTGCGACGCGCCTGGGACTACACCCGCGGTTCCGTTCCCCTGCTGGTGACCGAGAACGGCATTGGCACCACCGACGACGAGCAACGCATCGACTACGTGCGCCAGGCGCTGTCGGGCGTGCTGGATGCCGTCGCAGACGGGGTGGACGTGCGGGGCTACACCTACTGGTCGCTGCTCGACAATTTCGAGTGGGCGTTGGGCTACCGGCCGAAGTTCGGCATCGTCGGCGTTGATCGCACGACCTTCGCCAGGACCCCGAAGCCGAGCGCCGCCTGGCTGGCGTCGGTGGCGGCGGCGAACGCGCTCGATACGTGAGGGATCGTCAGACCTTGGCCAGCTCCGTTGTGGCCACGATCGCATCGGTGATGGTGCCCCACAGCGCCTCGGGCAGGTCGTGGCCCATGCCCGGGATGGTGATCAGCTTGGAACCGGGAACGGCGGCCGCTGTCGCTGCGCCACCGCTCGGTGTGACGAGCTGATCGGCTTCCCCGTGCACGACGAGAAAGGGGATGCGCACCCCGCGCAACCCTTCAGTGCGGTCCGGTGACCCGAGGATGGCGGCCAGTTGGCGGGCGGTGCCCTCTGGGCAATATGAGCGGTCGTACGCCGCGGCGGCCAGCTCCCTCAGGAGGCGCTCGTCGGTCGGGTACGCCGGCGAACCGATGACCCGGCTCCCCTCCAGGCTCGCTTCGATCGCTTCCTCGCGGCTGGTCGCCACCGGTCGAAGCAACGCCGTCATCGCCTCGCCGGTCGGGGCTCCCACGGCCCGGTCACCAGTGGTCGACATGATGGATGTGGCGGTGAGGAACAGCTCGGGGTGATTGATCACCAGGGCCTGGGTGATCATGCCCCCCATGGAGACACCGACGACGTGCGCCTTTGCGATACCCAGTTCGCCAAGCAACGCCGCGGCATCGTCCGCCATGTCCTTCACCTGGTAGGGGGCCGACGAAAGGTCTGTTCCCGTGAACAGTGCGGCGATGTCCGGCAACCCTTCGAACTTCGTGGACAGCCCGCTGTCGCGATTGTCGAATCGGACGACGAAGAATCCACGCCTCCGCAGTCCTTCGACGAACCCCTCCGGCCAGGTGGTGAGCTGAGCACCCAATCCCATGACGAGGAGCAACGGTCGATCCGAGGGGTCGCCGTCGGTGACGTACTCGATCTCGATTCCGTTGACGTTGGCCCTTGGCATGGACGGTTCCCTTCGGTGACGGTTCTGGCCGCCTTCCTACCAGGCAGCAGGTCTCAGCGCGTCACGCCTTTGGCCGGCGATCCCGGCCCGGTGACGGCGGGTCGGGGGTGGCGAGCGCGAAGACGCGGGCCGGGCTCGAGGCCCACCAGAATCGATTGCACCGACGCCATGCAGGCGACGAAGAGTGGGAAGGCCACGACGTCGAAGGTCCAGTGGTCCACCGTCAGCAAGAGGACGATCATGCTGATGAGCGCACCAATATAGGAGTGCACCGTCTCCGTCTCGGGGTGGGTCCAGCTCTTCATCAGAGTGGGCATGCCAGCCAGGAAATCCGCGGCGATGGCGGCGGAGATCGCCAACACGCCGTTCCGCGTCACGAGCCAGACGACGGTGCCGGCTACCGAGACCGCGCCGCATGCATAGTCGATCCGCCGCACTTTCCATACCGAGGCGGAGTTGTGGAACGAGCCGATGAAGATCAGCAACGGCATGAAGCCCACCATGAAGGTCGGCAGGGCGCGCAGGCCCACGCCCTGCCTGAGCTCGACTGCCGCGGCGAGTAGGGGCGCGACGGCCCAGAGGAGCCACGTCACCCGGTTGGGCTTCGTCGTACCCCGCAGGGTGTCCCGCAGGTATACGGCGGCGCCGGCCGCGCCGATTGCGGTCCCCACATAAATCCAATTCTCGTTGATCACCGTTGCACAGTCTGCAGTGCGGCGGGCCTGCCGTCATCCCGAGAGGGGCGACACCTCTCGCGGCATGCAGACCACTAGCTTCAACCTGGAAGACCGTCACGAAGGAGAAGCGCCGGTGCCCGCCTACGGTCCGCAACAGAGCGACTCGCATGGGTGAGCTCCTCGTCGTCGCGTTCCTCGGTGGGCTGATCACAGGGCTCTCTCCCTGCATCGTCCCCGTCATCCCCGTCGTCATGGCGGGCGGTTCCACGGGAACGAACAAGGGGCGGCCCTACGTGATCATCGCCGGGCTGGTGGTGAGCTTCAGCCTCTCCGTTCTCTTCGCCAGTTCGCTGCTCGGCTTCCTCCATCTTCCCCAGGACCTCCTGTTCTGGTTGGGCGTCGCCTTGCTCGGGCTGCTGTCCGTGGGCCTCCTGATCCCCAAGATTGGTGAGATCATTGAGCGGCCCTTCGCCCGGCTGGGCGCATCGCGCTATGCCAACGAAGGGGGTGGCTTCGTACTCGGGTTGAGTCTCGGCCTCGTCTTCGTGCCGTGCGCCGGACCGGTCCTTACCGCTATCTCGGTCGCGGCCGCGCACCATCATGCGGGCTCGACATCGCTCCTGGTCACCCTCTTCTACGCGCTCGGTGTCACCGTACCGCTGCTCGTGCTGGCGATCGTGGCCCAGCGGGCCACGACGTCCTGGTCGTCGCTCCGCAGCCACTTGCCCACCGTCCGCAAGGTGGCCGGCGTCGTGCTGGGTATCGCCACACTGGCCATCGCGCTCAACTGGCTCGGCGCCCTTCAGCGCGACGTTCCGGGCTACACCAGTGCGCTGGAGGACCATATCGAATCGACCGGTTCCGCCTGTATCCAACTGCAGCATCTCAGCGGCGAGCACCAGAACCAGTTCGCCGCCGCCAATGCCCGGCTCGAGGGCAGGAAGGCGACCTGCGCGGCAACCGACCAGGGCGACTCGCACAGCGGCCATCTGGTCGCTGGAGCGAAGACGACAACGACCACGACGACGGCCCCCGCGGCCCCCACATCGCCGCAGAAGCCGTCGGTGTTCATGGCCAGCAAGACAAACCTGCCGAACTTGGGCCGTGCCCCGAACTTCACCGGGATCACGGCCTGGTTCAACACCCCGGGAGACAAGCCCCTGTCACTCAGTGAATTGCGCGGCAAAGTGGTCCTGGTCGATTTCTGGACGTACTCCTGCATCAACTGCCAGCGTGCACTCCCCCACGTTGAGGGCTGGTACAACGACTACAAGAAGGACGGTTTGGTAGTGGTCGGGGTGTCATCACCCGAATTCGCCTTCGAACACGTGGTTTCCAACGTCGAGAGCGCCGCGGGCAGCCTCGGTATCGACTACCCCGTCGCCGTCGACGACAACCTGGCCACCTGGGATGCCTACAACAACGAGTACTGGCCGGCGGATTACCTGATCGACCCGACCGGCATTGTGCGCGCCTACAACTTCGGGGAAGGCGGCTACAGCAGCACGGAGAACAACATCAGGATGCTCCTGACGGCGAACGGGGTCAAGGACCTCCCCCCTCGCACCGACGTCCCCGACAAGACGCCGACAAACGACATCACGCCGGAGAGCTATGTCGGCGACGAGCGCCTGGACAACGCGGTCGGGACCGCCGTGGTGCCGAACAAGGCGATCGTGTACCACCCGCCGTCCACCATCCCCTCGAACAGCCTCGCGTTCGGCGGTACCTGGACCGTGCACAACGAGGAAGCGACGGCCGGCAACAACGCCACACTCGGCCTCCAGTTCACTGCGGACGACGTCTACCTCGTACTGAGTGGGCAGGGTACCGTCGGCGTGTCGTACAACGGTAAACACCTGACCACGGTGCCCGTCTCCGGAATTCCCAAGCTCTACACGCTGTTCTCCGGGAATGTCCTGCAAAACGGTCAGCTCACTTTGACCGTGTCACCCGGCATCGAGGCGTACGACTTCACATTCGGATAGCACCAGCACAAACGCACGTGTCGATTCGGCCCGCGTCGTCTGGGTATGAACCCATGACGACGAATGAGGAGGTACGCGAAATGTCGCTTGAGGACAAGGCCCGAAATACAGCGGACACGGCGCGGGGCAAGGCCAAGGACGCCGTCGGTCGCGCCACGGGAAACAAAGACATGGAGACCGAGGGCAAGACCGAGCAGGTTCTGGGCCATCTGAAGCAGGCGGGCGAAAAGGTCAAGGACGCCGTGCACAGCGGCCTGCCCGACGAGAAGAAAAAGAAGCAGTAGGCGGTCAGAAGTACCCGGCGGCACGGCAGTGCTCGACCTGGGAGAGCCAGTGCTCCACCTCGTCAGCGCTGCCGCGGCGGATGGGCCAGTCCAACACCCGGATGAAGAGGTGTCCAAGGTAGGCGGTGCGGCGAAGAGGCGGCAGAGGATCGAGGGCCTGGCGGAAGAGGTCCCGGCGCACATCTGACGCGGAGGGCACGGTGCCGCTGCTCAGGGCCAGCGTGACAAGGTCGAACGCAGCATCCCCCACCGTGCAGAAGTCCGTATCGACGACGGCGGACAACTCACCGTCCTGGCCGAGCAGGTTGCCGATGTGCAGGTCCCCGTGGACGATGTCGCGACCACCGAACTCCTCCGGGTCGAGCTGTCTGCCAAACGCCTCGATCTCCTCCACCAGGGACGCCGTCCGGGCGTCATAACGGCGGAGCGACTCGTGCAGGCAGTAGCCCCGACCGCCCACTACCAGGGTCCGAATCAGGCTCTCCGCCCAGGGCTTGCCGGTGCGCCCGGCACCGAGCCCGAGCCGGCGGCGGTGCAGCTCGAGGAGGTCGGCTGCCATAGCGGACGTGAATGTGCGGACCGGGTGCCCGGCCATGAAGGTCTGCAGGACGAGCAGGCACCCCGGCGCCTCGACGTGGCGCTGCCGTGGCACGGGCCAGCCCGCCTCGGTCCGCAGGCGCTCCGTCAGCTCGACGCCGTCGCGGCGCAGCATCTGCCGGTCGGGATCCGTCTCCCATTTGAGGACGAGCCGCGTCCCGTCCACTCCCCCCGCAGCTCGTGTGCACCTGTCTCACCACCGCTGAGTCGGCCCACCAGTTCGTATGCGTCGCCAGTCGCCTCCCGCAGCAGTGCGACAGCCTGCTCGACGTCGAGTTCCACGTGCTCAGTTAATGGAACGTTCCTTGCCGACCCAATAGGGCGCCCGCAGCTCACGCTTGAGGATCTTGCCCGAAGGGTTGCGCGGCAATGCGTGCGTGGCGTCGACCGAAGTCGGGCACTTGTAATGGGCAAGACTGCCGCGGCAGTGCGCAATAACACCGGCTTCGTCGAGCACTTCTCCCGGAGCCAGCACCACGATTGCCTTGACCGTCTCGCCCCACTTCACGTCCGGAACGCCGATGACCGCGGCATCGACGATGGCTGGATACGCGAGCAGGACGTTCTCAATCTCGGCCGGATAGATGTTCTCGCCACCGCTGATCACCATGTCCTTGATCCGGTCGTGCAGGTAGAGATAGCCATCCGCGTCGAAGTACCCCGCGTCACCGGTGCGGAGCCAGCCGTCGGCGTCAATGGTCGCCGCCGTCTCCTCAGGCTTCCCCCAATAGCCCGACATGTTGTAGGGCGAGCGCGTCCAGACCTCCCCCACCGCACCCGGCACCGCATCTCGGCCACTGTCGGGATCGACCACCCGGAGAGCGACCGACCTGTGCGGCCTGCCGGCAGAGCGGAGCAGGCCGCGCCGCGGGCCGTCCGGATCGTGGTCTTCGAAGGACAGAGCCGTGATGGCGCCGGTGGTCTCGGTCATCCCGTACACCTGGCAGAAGGCGCACCCAAAGGCAGCCATGCACTTGACCAGGACGTCTTCGGATATCGGGGAGGCGCCGTAGAAGACGAGGCGCAGGCTTGAGAGGTCCGTGTCCGCCAAGGAGGGGGTGGCCAGGAGGAGCATCAGCACCGCGGGGACCACGAACATCTCGGTTATCCGCTCGGCAGCGATCAGCTCCAGAAGCAGGTTCGGATCGATGTCGCGCAAAATGATCGAGCGGCCGCCCCGGGACATGGCACACAGCGCCCAGCCCGAGCCGCCGATATGAAACAACGGCATGGCGACCAGGCTCACGGTGTCATCGGTGATGTGGAACGTGAAACCTGCTTCGGCGATCGCGGTGGAAAGGTTGGCGTTGGTGAGCATCACACCTTTGGGCAGCCCGGTCGTCCCGGAGGTGTACAGCTGCATGCTCACCTCACCAGGTCCTCCCACATGGCCGGGGTCTTCCGGGGGACTGCCCTCGATCCACGCGTCGAAGGCCACGGCCCGTGCATCCGCACAGATAACTGCGTTGTCGCCGAAGACCACGATCCGTCGGACCGAGGGCAGACCACTCGTCATGTCCGCCAGTGCCGGCAGATATTCCACGTGGATCGCCAGCAGTGGCGCGCCGGAGTCATCGATGATGGCCGCCATTTCCGCCGGCGCCAAGCGCCAGTTGACCGCGACGTTCACCGCGCCGACAAGCGCGCCACCGAACAGGAAGTCGAAGTACGCGATGCCGTTACGGTCGAGAAAGGCGATCCGGTCGCCGACGCCGAGTCCGTCGCGCTTCACCGCCTGCCCCACGCGACAGGCGACATCGAACTCCTCGGCCCAGGTTCGGCGCTCGGCACCGAGAACCAGCATCTCGTCGTTCGCCTGCCGGCGCGCCAGGTGGCGCAGCAGACCCGCCACCGTGTAGCGGTCCTGTTCGGTGACCGTGATCCTCGATGTCACCTGTGACCTCCTCGTTGTGAGCGTTTCGGCAGGGCACCCTAGGCAGTGCCGCAACCGGAGTGCAGGAGGCTCAGGAGCGATCTAAGTGACTTGAGGGATGAGCGTTACTACTGGTCAGGCGCTTTTTCTAGAAATTAAGGACATATTTACGCCTTCTATTGACGTAAATGCTACCCGCCGACCAGGGACTTTGTGATTCCCATCACAAAGATGTCCATTAAATTCCCTGTTCAGGGCTTCGAAGAGCCTTCTGAACACGGGTTCTGGTGCCAATCCTGTAGATTGCAGATCGCAAATCCGGTCTGGCCTTTCGGATACATGCCGTGAGCAGAGTTTTTGGCTGCAAACGGAAAACAGATGGCCGACCCGGATTGTTGACAGTGACCGAGAGCCCGCCGCGCCTGCATGCAGGCCGGCTGGGACAGCGAATTGAGGACGACACCCAGGAATAATCCAGGGGCTGTACACAACCGGCCGCACACCCTGCGGCAACAAGCCAGAACGGACGCCGCCTCCCCGCTCTCCGTTCGGGGCGCGAATGCAATGGCCGGAGCCCGCCTACACCGAGCAGAGCCTGGCGCGCCTTGCGCGCCCGACGAAGGGAGGTGCCGTGCGGATCCGCATTGCACTAGCGACGGCTGTGGCCGTCATAGCTCTACCCGCGATGTTTTTCGCGGTTTTCACCAGTAGCTCCGCAGCTTCGGCGCGGTTGACCCGCCATGAGGCGATCAGCCAGCAGCCCGGAGTGAAGATCGATTTCAAATTGATGTCGTACGCCCAAGCCCAGAACGTCGCCAAAATGGCGACCTACACCAACGCCGTAGAACGAGCTCAAGAGGAGACGTACCTCACCCAATTAGCGCAAGAGAAGACGTACCTCACCGAGGTCGCCTACTTGAAGGCGGTGGCAGCGCAGAGGCAGCAGCAGGCTGCGCAAGAGGCGGCGGCCGCCGGGGCGAAGCCTGGTGTTCAGGTGCAAGCCGTCGCCGCGGCGACGCCAGCACCCGCCCCTCCTAGCGGAGATTCGGATGCGACCAGTGCCAACACGGCCGACTGGGCCTGCATCCGTCAACACGAGTCCAACGACAACTACGCCGAGGGCAACGGCGGCGCGTACCAGTTCGAGTTCGGAACGTGGAGCGCGCTGACCGGGCTGCCCTCACCTGCCGAGGACTACCCGCCGGCCGTCCAGGACGCGGCCGCCCTCAAGCTGTACTCCCAGCGCGGCTGGGAGCCCTGGACGACCCGCTACGAGTGCGGGCTGTGAGGACCGAAGCAGTGAGGCCCCGGCGGCACCGGCGGCGACCAGCCAGAACGGTCAACGCCTTCCTCCTCGCCGTTTGGCGCGCGAATGCACTGGCCGGAGCCCGCCCCACACCAAGCAGAGCCAGGCGTGCGCCGAGCGCGCGCCCGACGAAGGGAAGTGCCGTGCGGATCCGCATTTCACTCACGACGGCGGTGGCCGTCATTGTTGTTGCCGTTCCAGCCGTACTCATGTCCGTGACCACCAGCGGTCCCGTCTCAGCGCAGACCCGCCAAAAGGCGGTCAGTTCGCACCAGGGTGCCGACATCCACCATGGCGTGCGCATCGACGACACGTTGATGTCCTACTCCCAGGCGCACAAGGTCGCCCAGATGGTGACCTACGCCAACACAGTCCAGGCGGCCCAGCAGGCCACCTTCTTCAAGGACCTGGCCTTCTTCCAGGCGGTCGCAGCCCAGGAGCAGACCATGCCCTCCGCCTGGATGCCGACGGCCATCTGCGAAGAGGGCGGCCGCAACGACCCCTACGCCGGCTACTTCGGGATCCTCGAGTGGAATGACTTCGATGGCTATCCGACCGCCGGCAGCGCGCCGTTGTCGGTCCAGCTGTCCTGGGAGGCGCGCTACGTCGGAGGACCGCCGGACGCACCAGGGCAGTGCCACGGCTACTGAGCCGGCAGCCGTATGGAGCGGGCTGCCGTAGAGCGGACCGTTCGGCGGCCGCGCCGCTACCCCGCTTCGAACATGGCGGTCACCTGCGCCATGTCGAAGTAGTCCCGCCATGCGGTGATCTTCCCATCGACGACGTGGAAGGCACCCATGACGGGCAGAGGGGCGGACGTGCCTTTGATGGTGAACGTGTCGGTCCGCTCGGTGAGCACGGTTGCCCCGTCGCTCGCCAGGTGGTGCACCTCGAACTCCAGGGCATCGCACATTCCGACGAACATGTTGATGACCGCCATGGTGGCCTCGATTCCCTCGGCCGGCTCCATCGGGATGTTGTGGTACACGACATCGTCTGAGAAGAAGGCCCGCAGCACCTCGGGGTCCCGCGTGCTCGCCGCGGCGCAGAAGTCCCTGACGACCTGTTCGGCGCTGGGCATCGCTCTCCTCTCTCGGTGATCGGCCAGTCCACGCTACCCAACCATCGGGCATGATGACGAGGTGACAGCCGCGACGAAACGGGTGGCCGTGCTCGCCCCGATGCAGCCGGAGCTCAAGGCGGTCGTCAAGTCCTTCGGGCTGAAGGCCACGAACGGCGACGCCGTCTTCTCGCATTCCGGGGCCGCCGGCGACTGGTGGGTCGGATCGCTCGTGACCGGCATGGGTCCGGATCTGGCCCGCGCGGCGACCAGGCGTGCCCTGTCGGCCGGGTCGATCGACCACGTGATGGTGATAGGGATCGCGGGTGGACTGGATCCGGCCCTCCCGGTGGGGACGCTCATGGTGCCGGCCCGGGTCCAGCTCTACCCGGACGGTCCGGTGTTCAGCACCCATCCCATACCGCCGAGACAAGCCGCCGGCGCGCTGATGACCACCGACGGGCTCTTCGACGACGACGACGCGTGGCGCCCCATCCTCGAGCGGGGCTTCGGTGCCGTGGACATGGAGGCGGCGGGGGTGGCCGAGGTCTGCGAGGCGGCCGGCGTCGACTGGTCGGTCTACCGGGGCATCAGCGATCGACCGGATGAGCACATCGTGGACCAGGCCGTCTTCTCGTTGAGCAAGCCTGACGGTTCGGCGGATCCGGTGGCCGTGGCCAAGTACCTCGCCCGTGATCCCCGGCGAGCCAGGGCGCTCGCACATCTCAATCGTTGCATGCAGCAGGCCACAACGTTGGCGGCGGACGCCGCTTTCGCCGATCTCTCGGGTCTCTAGCCCTCATCGTCCGCGGCCAGGCGCCCATTCGGCTCGCGGCGAGCGATGACGTGCAGGTCGATGTCATTCTCCGACGCCATCCGCAGGATCTGCTGAATCACCGACCCTCGCGTCATGGACTGCCAGCGCGTAAGGCGGGACGTCCCGACGACGATCTGGGTGATCTGCTGGTCGACGGCGGCGGCGAAGATCGTCTTGGCCACGTCGTCTCCTTCCACTGTCTGCCACGCACCGCCGACCGCCTTCACCAACTCCTCGAGCTCGGCGGTGCTCGCCGCGGTGGCGTCGGCGTCCCCGGAGAGGACGTGGATGGCAACCAGCGGAGCTTTCACGCGAGCGGCAATGCGTGCCGCCCGTCTGATCACCGAGGCGTTCCCGGGCGCGCCGGTCACCGCCACCATGATGCGCTCGGTGGTCTCCCACAGTTCGCCGGACGCGCCCTTGGACCGCAGGTACTCGAGCAGCTCCTCCTCGGTCTCGTCGGCCACGAAGCGCAGCGAAAGCTCGCGCAGGGCGGCCAGGTTCTCGGCCCGGAAGAACCCGCTCAGCGCAGCCGGCACCTTGTTCTCCGGGTAGATGTTGCCGTGCAACATCCGGCGGCGGAGCTGGTCCGCCGAGGAGTCGATCAACTCGAGCTGATCGGCCCGCCGGACCACCCAGTCGGGCACCCGTTCGCGGACGCCCACGCCGGTGATCCGCTCGACGGCGTCGGCCAGCGACTCGATGTGCTGGACGTTGACGGTTGTGATCACAGCGATGCCAGCATCGAGGATCTCGAGGACGTCCTCCCACCGCTTCTCGTGGCGCCCCGAGCCGGGCACATTGGTGTGGGCCAGCTCGTCGATCAGCGCCACTTCGGGCTTGCGGGCGAGCACCGCATCGAGGTCCATCTCCTCCCAGACCGACTCGCGGTACTCCACCTTCCGGCGCGGTACGACCGGGAGGTCGCGGATCTGCTCGACCGTGTAGGGCCGCTTGTGGGTCTCGACGAACCCGACGACCACGTCCGCCCCGCGCTGGAAGCGCCGCCAGCCCTCGTCGAGCATGGCGCAGGTCTTGCCGACGCCCGCCGCGGCGCCCAGGTACACCCTGAACTTGCCGGTCGGGCGTACGCCCTCGTCTTCACCCGTGCTCGCGGTCATCTCCTCCTCGCATCGCCGGGGCCCGCCAGGGCGTCGGTACACTCAAAGACGCTTCGAAGAACGGAATTCTGTGACGCACGTCAGACCAAGCGGGCTCAATACCAAGGGAACGTACCAGCGAACGGTCTGGGGCATCGCCTTGACTCTGGTCGGCTTGGGAGCGCTCCTCGCTGTGCTGCTCCCCTTCCGGGCTCACCTGAGCATCGCCATCCCCGCCTTGGTCTTCGTGCTGCCCGCTTTGGTGGGAGTCGTCGTCGGTGGCATCCTCCCCGGCGTGGTGGGCGCGCTGGGGGGCTTCGTCGTCTACGACCTCTTCTTCCTCCCTCCTTACAACACGCTCACGGTCCGCTCGCCCCAGAACTGGACAGCACTGGCCGTCTATGCCGTCGTCGTGCTGGTGGTGTCCCAGGTGGTGGCCAAGCTGCGGAGCGCGCGCGAGGAGGCGGAACGCCGGACCCAGGAGTCCGAACGGCTGTACGAGCTGTCGCAGACACTGATCGGCGATCTCAGCTTGTCGGAGCTTCTGGCCCACATGGTGGCAACGGTGCAATCGGTGTTCGCTCCACGCTGGACGGCCCTGGTGCTGCCCGAGAGTGACGCCGGCGTTGCGGCGCTGCGGGTCGCGGCGAGCGCGGGCGAGCCCCTGACCGCGACCGACGTCGCGTCGGTGACATCGGGTGGCGGCCAGGCCCGCTCCCTCGGACTGCTGGAAGAGGCCGGACCGCGGCGGGTGTCGGTGGCGCTGGTGGTCAGCCACCGACCGGTCGGCATGCTGGTGCTCCAGGACGTGCAGCTGGTGGAACATGAGCGCAGCCTGCTCGGCACGTTCGCCAACCAAGCGGCGCTGGCCGTCGACCGCGCCCAACTGCGCGAGCAGGCTCTGCGGACACGGCTGCTCGAGGAGATCGACCGTTGGCGTCGTGCCCTGATGGGCGCCGCCTCGCACGACCTGCGGACACCACTCGCCTCCATCAAGACCGCCGTATCGAGCTTGCGCCAGGTCGATGCTCGCCTGAGCGCGGACGATCGGGCTGAGCTGCTGAAGCTCATCGAACTGCAGTCGGACCGCCTGGCACGGCTCGTGTCCAACCTTCTCGACATGACCCGCCTGGAGGCCGGCGCGCTCGAGCTCCGACCAACCAGCCTCGACTTCCGCGAGCTGCTCGACGAGGCACTGGCCCTGCTGGGCGGGATCCTGGCGCCCGGCCAGGTCACGGTCGACGCGGACTTGGACTTGCCCTTCTTGCACCTCGATCACGTCCTCATGAGCCAGGTCCTGGCAAACGTGCTCGAGAACGCCGAGCGGCTGTCGCCCGACGGCAGCGTCATCCGCGTGACGGCTCGGGCCGCCCCCGAAAACACGACACGGGTGGAGATCGCCGTGGCCGACGACGGTCCCGGTATCGCCGACGAAGACCGCGAGCGCGTCTTCGACATGTTCAGCCAGAACGGCGGCGGGGGAAGGGCCGGCCTCGGTCTGGCCATCGCCAAGGCCTTCGTCGAGGCGCACGGCGGGCATGATCTGGATCGACTCCGCTGTGACCGGCGGCGCCCGGGTCGTGTTCACCGTCCCGTCGGACGCCTCCGTCGCGGCGCCGGTCTGAACAGGTGCTGCCATGACCAAGGTGCTCGTCGTCGACGACGATCAGTCGCTGCTCAAGGCCCTGCGCATCGGCCTGACCGCCCGGGGGGACGAAGTGCTGACCGCGCATACAGGAACCGAGGCGATCAATCAGGTCGCGCTCGCCGGACCGGACCTCATCATCCTCGACCTCGGTCTGCCCGACATCGACGGCCTGGAGGTTTGCCGGCGCGTCCGCGCGTTTTCCGGGGTCCCAATCGTGGTGCTGTCCGCCTACGGTGACGAGCGCCGCAAGGTAGAGGCCCTCGATAGCGGGGCCGACGACTTCGTCACCAAACCCTTCGGCATGGCCGAGCTCGAGGCACGCCTACGGGTCGCGCTGCGCCATGCCGCCGCGCGCAAGGGTGATGGAGACGGGCTCGCCACCACGCTCGTCGTGGGAGACCTCGGCATCGACCTGGTTCACCACATGGCGACGCTCTCGGGTTCGTCCTTGCAGCTCACCGCAAAGGAGTTCGAGCTCCTGGCCTACCTGGCCCATCACGCCGGCAAGGTGTGCACCCACCACATGATCCTCAAGGACGTCTGGGGTCCCGGCTATGGCGCCGAGTCCAACTACGTCCGTGTCTACACCCATCGGCTGCGCAAGAAGATGGGGGACGAGGAGGGGCGGCTGCTCAGGACCGTGCCCGGCGTCGGCTACCAGCTGGTAGCCGACGCTCACTCCACGAACGAGTAGAGCGGATTGCGCATCAAGAGGACCCCTCGCTCGATCGCCGGGGTGCCCTCCGCGACCACCCGGCGCCCGACGCCCATTCCGGGCACGGCGGCGCGACCCATGAAACGCAGCACCAGAGACCCGGTGTCGTCAGCGAGGACTACGTCGGTGCGGACCCAAGGCCTCTCGAAGGAGGCGACCGACTCGATCTTGCCGGCCACGAGCGACCGTCGCCGTGGCACCAACGCCGCGATGGCGGTGGTGGTGCAGTTCACGTCTTGAGCTTGGCCAAGGCCTCATTGAGCTGCAGCACGTCGATGTACGAGGTCCCCAAGAAACCGAGTTCAGCCCCCTGCGTCTGGCTGATGACCAGGCGCCGGAGCACAGAATCCGAGAGCCCGGTGGCCCTGGACACCATGGGGATCTGGACCAGCGCGTCCTGCTGGCTGATGTCCGGGTCGTACCCGCTGCCCGAGGTCGTGACGAGGTCGGGGGTCGGGTTGACGCCCCGGGCCTTCCAGTAGGCCACCAGTTGCTGCGTGTTCGTAAGCAGGACCTTGGAGCGAGGGCCGAGGCTGGATGCGCCGGACTCCCCCGAATTCAACACGCCGGGCTTGCCAGGGATGTTGTTGGCCTGGAGCGGGTTGTCCCCCCCGGCGGCAACTGGATTGGCCGAGCCGGCGTAGGGGCCCACGGCATCGGGACGCCCTTGGAACACACAGGTGCCATTTCGATGACCCGGACACGGTGCCTGCGACCAGTTCTGCCCGATCAGGGTCGATCCGTTGGCGGTGATCGATCCGTCAGCTTGGTGCTTGAAGAGCACCTGGGACACCCCGGTGCCGAGGAAGGCGTAGGCAAACGTCAGGACGAGCGCCACAACGGCGAGGACCACGGCGCGGCGAATTTGGACGAGGAGCATCAGAGGGTCTCCATCAGTAGGCGTGCAGCGCGACGAGGATGAGGTCGATGAGCTTGATGAAGATGAACGGCACGATGATCCCGCCCACGCCGTAGATCCACACGTTCCGCCTAAGGATGGCGGCCGAGCCGGCAGCCCGGAACTTGACGCCCCGGAGGGCCAAGGGGATCAGCGCCACGATAACGAGCGCGTTGAAGATGACAGCCGACAGCACGGCGCTCTGTGGGCTGTGCAGCTTCATGATGTTCAGGGGCTCCAACTGTGGGTAGGTGGTGAGGAACAGCGCAGGGATGATGGCGAAGTACTTGGCCACGTCGTTGGCGATGGAGAACGTGGTCAGCGAGCCCCGGGTAATGAGGAGCTGCTTGCCGATCTCGACGACGTCGATGAGCTTGGTGGGGTTGGAGTCGAGGTCGACCATGTTGCCGGCCTCCTTGGCCGCCGTCGTCCCCGTGTTCATGGCCACCCCGACATCGGCCTGGGCCAGCGCGGGGGCGTCGTTGGTCCCGTCGCCCGTCATGGCGACCAACTTGCCGCCTTCCTGTTCCTGTTTGATGAGGGCCAACTTCGCCTCGGGTGTGGCTTCGGCGAGGAAGTCGTCGACGCCGGCTTCCTGGGCGATGGTCGCCGCGGTCAGGGGGTTGTCGCCCGTGATCATCACCGTGCGGATGCCCATCGAGCGCATCTCGGCGAACTTCTCTTGGATACCCTCCTTCACCACGTCCTTGAGCTCGATGACGCCGAGGATGACCGGACCCTCCGCCACCACCAGCGGCGTGGACCCCGCCCGCGAGACGCGCTCCACGATGGGGTCGAGATCGGCGGGCACGGTCCCACCCTGCCCGCCGACCCACTGCTTGACCGAATCCGCCGCACCCTTGCGGATCTGGCGCCCGTCGAAGTCGAGTCCCGACATGCGGGTCGTCGCAGAGAAGGGCACGAAGATGTGCCCGGCCTCGAGGTGGCGCTCCCGGATGTCAAAGCGCTCTTTCGCCAGAACCACGATGGAGCGCCCCTCTGGCGTCTCGTCGGCCAGCGACGCCAGCTGGGCCGCGTCGGCCAGGTCGCGCTCGGTGTGGTCGCCGACGGGGTAGAACCCCGACGCCATCCGGTTGCCCATGGTGATGGTGCCGGTCTTGTCGAGAAGCAGGGTCTGTACGTCGCCTGCCGCCTCCACCGCCCGGCCACTCATGGCAAGGACGTTCTTCTGGACCAGGCGGTCCATGCCGGCGATCCCAATGGCGGAGAGCAGGGCGCCGATCGTGGTCGGGATCAAGCAGACCAGCAAGGCAACCAGGATCACCACCGAGACTGCGGTGCCGGCGTAAACGCCGAACGCCTCGAGCGAGACGACGACGGGAATGAAGATGATGGTGAGAACGGCGAGGAGGATCGTCAGGGCGATCTCGTTGGGGGTCTTCTGCCGGTTGGCTCCTTCGACCAGCGTGATCATCCGATCCAGGAAGGTCTGCCCACGCTCGGCCGTGATGCGCACCACGATCCGGTCTGAAAGGACCCTGGTACCTCCGGTAACGGCCGAGCGGTCGCCCCCGGATTCGCGGATGACCGGGGCCGACTCACCGGTGATGGCCGACTCGTCGACCGAGGCAATGCCTTCGATGATCTCGCCGTCGGAGGGGATGAGGTCGTTGGCCTCGCAGACAACGATGTCCCCCTTATTCAACTCGGCGGCTGCGACCAGTTCCTCCGTCCCGTCGGGCCTCAGCCGCCGTGCCTCGGTCTCCGAGCGCATTCTGCGCAGGGTGTCGGCCTGCGCCTTGCCCCGTCCCTCGGCCATGGCCTCAGCGAAGTTGGCGAAGATCACCGTCAAGAAGAGCCAGATGGTGATGGACCACGTGAAGACCGATGGATGCGCAATCGCCTCGAAGAAGGTCACGATGGAGCCGACGAGCACCACGAACATGACGGGGTTGCGGATCTGCACCGCCGGGTTCAGCTTGGTCAACGAGTCGACCAGGGCCTGGCGGAGGATCGGGCCGTCGAAGAGGCTCCGGGACTCTGCCACGCCATGGGGCGTGTCCGGCCCCTGCTGGCTCGGCTGGGTGGTGGTCATCGTCATTAGAAGAACTTTCCGTGGCTGAGCTGCTCGACAATCGGGCCGAGCGCAAGGGCAGGGAAGAAGGTCAGACCACCGATGATGATGATCACACCGATGGTGAGACCCACGAACATGGAGTTGTCGGTACGGAAGGTGCCAAGCCCTTCAGCCACAACAGGCTTGGCGGCCAACACGCCGCCGAGAGCCAGGGCCGGGATCATGATGCCGACCCGGCCGATCAACATATCGATGGCACCGATCACGTTGTAGAATGTGGTGTTGCCCGTGAGCCCTCCGAAGGCCGAGCCGTTGTTGTTCCCCTGCGAGGTCAACGCGTAGAGGATCTCGGTGAACCCATGGGGAATGGCGTTGAGAGGACCGGCGCGTCCGGCGTGGATCGACACGGCGATGGCCGTGAAGATCAGCACGATCAGAGGCATGACGAGGGCCCCGAGACCCGCGAGTTTGACCTCCTTGGCCTGGATCTTCTTCCCTAGGTACTCGGGTGTTCGCCCGATCATCAGGCCACCGATGAAGACGGCGATGATGGCGTAGATGAGGATGGTGTAGAGGCCGCTCCCCGCTCCTCCGGGGGTCACTTCGCCCAGCATCATCCCGCTGATGAGAAAGAAGCCGCCCATCGGAGTGAACGAGTCGTAAGAGGCGTCGGCCGAGCCGGTGGAGGTGTTGGTCGAGGCCACCCCGAACACTGCCGTCGACGTGTCACCGAAGCGCACCTCGTGCCCTTCGGTGTTCCCGACGGTCGAGGTCACGCCGGCAGCGGCGACGGCCGGGTTGTTCTGGTGCTCGTAGTAGGCGGCGCCTCCGACCCAGACCCCGAAGATGATCACCATTGCCGCCAGCAGGGCGGCGCCGTGGCGGATGCTGCCGACCATCTTGCCGAAGGTGTAGGTGAGAGAGAACGGGATGGCGAGCAGGAGGTAGATCGACAGCCAGTTGGTGAGGCCCGTCGGGTTCTCGAACGTGGTCGCAGAGTTGGCGTTGAGGAAACCGCCGCCGTTGTTGCCGAGCTGCTTGATGGCCTCCATGAAGCCGATTGGCCCCCGCGGGATCGTCTGGGTGACCCCGTTGAGGACGTCGTGGACGCCAACCGTTCCGGCCAACGTCTGCACGGCGCCCTGGCCGACGAAGACGATCCCGGCTACGAACGCGATGGGGAAGACGATGTAGAACAGCCCACGCGTCATGTCGACCCAGAAGTTCCCGATCGTGGGGGAATTGCGCCGGGAGAAGCCCCGGACCATGGCGATGGCGACGGCGATGCCGATGACCGGGCTGAGCATCTGCTCCAGGGTCAGCGCGCCGATCTGGGAGAAGTACGACATGGTCGTCTCGCCCCCGTAGTTCTGCCAGTTGGTGTTAGTCATGAACGACGCAGCGGTGTTGAAGCTGAGTGCCTGAGGCACGGCACCCAAGTGCTGTGGGTTGAGGGGGAGCGACCCCTGGATCCTGATGAGCAGGTAGGTGACGCCAATGGCGACGGCTGAGAAGATGACCATGGAGGCGGCGTAGCGCTTCCAGTTCTGCTCCTTCTCGGGGCTGGTCCCGAGAAGCCGGTAGACCGGCCGCTCCGCCCAGCCCAGGAAGTGCACCCGCCCTTCGAAGACGGCAGCCATGTAGGAACCGAGATAGCGCCAGGTCAGACCGAGCGCGATGACCAGGGTGATGATCGTCCAGGTGAAGCCCATGTCAGAACTTCTCGGGCTTGAACATCGCGACTCCCAGGTAGAAGAACATCACGATGGATAGCGCGAGAAGGATCCCCTGGGTCCAGGTCATACCCGGTCCAGCGCCCAGATGAGCCCGAGCATCACCGCGACGAAGCCAACGATGCCGAGCACTGCGAGGAAGTCAGCCATGCGGCCCATGGTCGCGGCGCGTGCGTGAACCCGATGTCAACGCGCCGGGTTATCGCGTCAACAAAATGTCAATACCAGCCGGCAGCCGGCTGTGCCTAAGGTAAGCACGGGGCACGCACGAGACGAAAGGGGGGTGGATGATGGCACTGGACCTGAAGGGGTGCCGCACGCTGGTGACCGGGGGGTCGTCGGGGATCGGGGCGGGGCTGGCCGAGGCCCTGGCCGAACGGGGTGCCGTGGTCGGCATTTGCGCCCGCCGGGGTGAACTGCTCTCCGAGGTGCTGGAGCGCTGCATGAAGCACTCCCCCGACAGCCGCATGTGGGTGACCAACCTGGCCGACCCCGACGCGGTGGACATGCTGGCCGTCGACGTGCTGGACGCCTTCGGCGGGGTCGACCTGCTGGTCAACAACGCCGGCATCCCCAAGCGCCGCCACACCACGGCGCTCGATATCGACACCATCACCGCTGTCATGCACATCAACTACCTTTCGCCGATGCGCCTGACCTATGACCTGCTCCCCCAGATGCTGGCCCGCGGCTCGGGCACGATCGTGAACATCTCGTCAATCGCCGCCAAACTCAGCGCGCCCGGCGAGGCGGCCTACGACGCCTCGAAGGCGGCGCTCACCGCCTTCTCCGAGGCCATGGCCGTCGACCTGTGGGACAGCGGCATCAAGGTGATGGTGGTCTACCCCGGCGTCATCGACACCGAGCTGTTCACCCTCCCCGACAACGACGTGCCCGACCTGCCGGTGGCGGCGGAACCGGTCTCGGTGTGCGTCGACGCCGTCCTGGCCGGGCTGGATTCGGGCGCCGCCCAGGTCTTCGTGCCCGAGTGGTTCCACGGCGTGGCCGCCAACAAGGAGAAGGACGTCGGCGCGTTTCTGGAGGGAACCGCGGCGTACCTGCGCGACCAGAAGCACAAGAAGGAGGGGCAGTCCAGCGAGGCGTGAGACCGCCATGCTCGGCAGTACCCGGTGTCGCCGCGGCGTCGGTGCGGCGAGAAGCGGAAGTCCGCAAAACCGGGGTGGTCCGTAAAAACTGTCAACCGATTCGTTTATGGATTTTGACAACGTGGCCGGGAATGTTGTGACCCCACCACGGGGGACCGCCCGGGCCTCGGGAAGGGGTCAGTGTGAAGATCGAGCCTGACGCAGCCGGGATGAGCGAGGTGCGCCTCGAGCGCATCACCGAGCACTTCAGCTCCACCTATGTCGAACCGGGGAAGATCGCCGGGTGCCAGATCACCGTGGTGCGGGGCGGCCACGTGGCCTATCACCGCTCGCTCGGGCTCATGGACCGCGAGCAGCAGACGCCGATGGCCGACGACGCGATCTTCCGCATCTACTCCATGACCAAGCCCATCGCCTCCGTCGCCCTGATGCAGCTCTACGAGCGGGGCATGTTCCAGCTCCTGGACCCGGTGCACCGCTACATCCCCGCGTGGCGCACCCAGCAGGTCGGTCTGGTGGGAGACGACGACTCGGTCACCCTGGTCAAGCCCGAGCGCCCGATGAACATGCGCGACGTCCTGATGCACACGACCGGGCTCCCCGGCGGCCTGTTCGCCGACAACCCCATCGACGCCGCGTTCAACGAGGCCCGTGCCGCGCAAACCGGACGACAGACGCTCGAGAGTGTCACGGCGCTCCTCGCCGAGCACCCGCTCAAGTTCCACCCCGGGACGCACTGGAACTACGGGATCTCGACCGACATCGTGGGCCGCCTGGTCGAGATCCTGTCCGGCCTACCCCTGGACGAGTACCTGCGACGGGAGCTCTTCGAGCCGCTGGGCATGGTCGACACCGGGTTCTTCGTCCCCCAGGGGTCGTTGCCGCGCCTGGCCGCCTGCTATCAGTACCGCCCGGCCAACACACCCCGCCTCATGGACGGACCGTTCGCCAACGCCATCCTGCGCCCCCGGTCGTATCTCTCCGGAGCCGGCGGTTTGGTGTCGACCACCGGCGACTACGTGGCCTTCTGCCAGATGCTGGCCAACGGCGGCCAGCTCGATGGCCGACGGGTCCTCGGGCGCAAGACCCTCGAACTCATGACCGTCAACCACCTGCCCGGTGGGGCCACCCTGCAGGACATGGCGGTCGGGGGCTTCGGCGAGGCCAACTTCGAGGGTGTCGGCTTCGGGCTGGGCTTCGCCGTCGGGATGGGGCCCGCCGCCACCGCCATGGCGGGATCGGGCGGCGAGTTCTACTGGGGCGGGGCGGCCAGCACGGCGTTCTGGGTCGACCCGGCCGAGGACCTCTTCGTCGTCTTCATGACGCAGCTCTTCCCCTCGGCGGCCTACCCGTTCCGGGCCCAGCTGCGGGCGCTCGTCTACCAGGCCATTGACGATTGACGGCCGAGGCTGAGGGGCCCGTCGGCCCCGTCGACGCCACCATCGTCCCCCGCTTCGCCGGCCTTGCCACCTTCGCCCGGCTGCCCACAGCCGAACAGGTCGACCGTTGGGACATCGCGGTTGTCGGCGTGCCGTTCGACGGCGGCACCAGCTACCGGCCCGGAGCCCGCTTCGGGCCCGCCGCCGTGCGCCAGGGCTCGCGCCTGCTCCGGCCGTACAACCCGGCGCTCGAGACTCTTCCCTTCGAGCTGGCCCAGGTGGTCGACGCCGGCGACATCGCCTGCACGCCGTTCAGCGCAGAGGAAGCGGTGGCACAGATCGAGGCGGGAGCCGATGCACTCCTGGAGGGCGGCGGCCGGCTGCTGGCGATAGGGGGTGACCACACCATCGCGCTGCCGCTGTTGCGGGCCACGGCGCGGCGACACGGGCCGCTCGCCCTGGTCCACTTCGACGCGCATCTCGATACATGGGACACCTACTTCGGGCAGCGCTTCACCCACGGCACGCCGTTCCGCCGCGCCTGGGAGGAGGGTCTCCTCCTGTACGACCACGGCGCCCACGTGGGACTCCGGGGTCCGCTGTACTCCGAGGCCGACCTCCCCGACGACTCCTCCATGGGCTTCGCGCAGATCACCACGGACGACGTGGCGGAACGGGGGGTGGCCGAGGTGGTGCACCGGGTGCTGGCGAGAGTCGGCGACGCGCCCGTGTACGTGTCGGTCGACATCGACGTCCTCGACCCGGCGCACGCACCGGGCACCGGCACGCCCGAGGCGGGCGGCTTGACCAGCCGCGAGCTCCTGGCCCTGGTGCGGGGGCTGCGACCGGCTGCGGTGGTGGGCGGCGACGTGGTGGAGGTCTCCCCCGCCTACGACCACGCCGAGGTCACGGCCATCGCCGCCGCGCACGTCCTCTACGACCTGATCACGATCATGGCGGCGTCGGAGACGCCCTGACCCGACGCTTCTCCACCGGGCGTTGAGGCGCCGGTCTTGTAACAGTGAATTCACGTACGGGAAACCGACCGCGAATGTTGCCTTCGTAGGGTGAGCGGCACAGCGCAGTACAGAGGTGGGAAAACCAGGTACCCGACGTGAAGCGAGATCTTCTGGTTGGTGTGGCCCAGTGGCTGGCCGCACCCGGGGAGCCGCGCCAGAACATGAGCGTGGCGCTCGGCATGATGGACGAAGCCGCGTCGCGCGGCGTCGAGCTCCTGGTGCTCCCGGAGCTCTGGTCCTGCGGCTACGACCCCGAGACGCTGGCCCGGGATGCGCGGGCGGACGCCGAGGTCCGCGACGGGCCGCGCTCGAAACAGCTGAGCGAGGCGGCCCGGCGGCGCGAGATGTGGCTGGCCGCCGGCACAGTGCCCGAGCTGGGCGAGGACGGGCTCGTCTACGACACGGCGCTCGTGTTCAACCCCCGCGGCGAGCTGGCGGCCTGGCACCGCAAGGCCCACCTCTACCCGCCGACGCTGGAGCCCTCCGTCTTCACCCCAGGCGACCGGCTGACGACCTTCGACGACCCCGCCCTCGGGCGCGTCGGGTTGGTGGTGTGCTTCGACGGCGACTTCCCCGAGGTCGCCCGGACGCTGGCGCTGCGCGGCGCCCGCCTCGTCCTGGCCCCGGCAGCCTATGAAGTCGAAGGGGCAAACGCCTGGGACCTCCTCTATCCCGCCATCGCGCTGACCAATAGTCAATGGTGGGTGCAGGCCAACCAGGCCGGCTCCCACTCCACGTCGACCCTGCTCGGTGCCAGCCGGATCGTGGCACCGACCGGCACCGTCGTGGCGGAGGCGAGCCGGGCGGTGCCCGGTTCGCCGAGCCGGGCCGAGCTCCTGGTGCACCGCATCGACCTGCACATCGCCTACGAACGTGAGGGGATCTCCGGGCTCCTGGAGGACGAACGCCACCCCGACCTCTACTTCGACCGGGTACCGGCCGACTCGCGTTGACGGCAGTGGCGCCGAGCCACCGGGGGCGACGGCCCCGTCAGCCGCGCTTGTCGACGACGGTTGCCCTCCTCGCGCTAATGGGTCTTCGGTGCGACACGCACGACCACGGCGACGACGATCAGCGCGGCCGCAACCGAGGCGAGGACGGTGATCAAGCTGGCAGTGGAACTCATGGTCCCTCCATCGATACGGGTCGGGCCCATCCCCGGCCAATTGCGACTGTGGTCCGCGTCGAGGATGTTGTCAAGAGAGTGCGCCGCTCCTGCCGGCGGGGATCCCGGAACGGGGCGCCTCTTCAGCGGCGTCTGAAGACCGCCCGGTCCACCGGGAGGTCGGACGGTCAGTGACGCTTGCGCCGGTCATGTTGTGACTGGGCACGCTTGGCCCTGCGATTCCGACGTTCTATCGCATCGGGGTGGTTGCCCTGCGCCGCATGCGTCGAGTGCACGGGGCTCCCCCCGCCGTTCGTGGCGTGCGCTTCCTCCTCAGCGAGACTCCGACGACGCCGCGACATGGTGGTGAGGCCCGCGAGGACCAGGACGACGGCCAGCAGGCTGAAGACGAGCACGTAGAACACAGCCCATTAGACCATGGACGCTCTCGGCAGTGCCGCGACAGTCCCGGTGAGACGCGCGGCCCATCGACTTGGGAAGGCGATCGTCGTTTCACCCGGCCTGCGAGCCCGCGGCTGATTACGCTGTGCTCCTCCACACGGACGCATCGCCTCAACCGAAAGGACAGACCGATCACCTTCCTGCAGCGGATCGCCTTCGTGTGCGCACTTGCCATCCTCGCCGCGGCGACTTCCTTCTCATCGGCCAGCGTGGCTGGCGCATCAGCATCGTTGGCCCAGCTGCCCTTTCGGGGCCACGGATCGATTGGGGAGGCGTACGTCACGGGTGCCCCGCCCGGCGTTCACCTGACCGTCGTCAACGCCTCCGGAACGAGCGTGGGATCCGGCGTGGTGGACAGGCTCGGCAGCCTCATTGTGCGCAATCTGGCTGCCGGAAGCGGTTACCGGTTCGAGGAAGGCGCGGGGTCGAGCGGGCGCCGCACGGCCGCCTTCTCGGTGCTCGCCACGTCATCGACGCCCAGCGCGTCGTTCTATGCCTCTCAGCACCTCCGCGCCGGTCTCAACTACGTGCGCATGCGCGACGGGATCCTGCTCGCCGCCACCGTGCGCCTGCCTCCGGGCAAGACCCTGGCCGACGGTCCGTTCCCGACCGTCATTGAGTACTCCGGCTACAACGTCGCCGGGCCGCACAGCTTGATCGACGCGTTGGAAGGACAGGGGTCGACGAGCGATCCCCTCCTGCCCGACACCTCGACCGTGGTCGGATCGGTCGTGGCACCGTTGCTCGGCTTCGTCACCGTGAGCGTCCAGATGCGGGGCACCGGCTGCTCCGGTGGGGCCTTCGACCTGTTCGGCCTGCCCTCCGACTACGACGGGTATGACGTCGTCCAGGCCGTCGGCGCGCAACCCTGGGTCTTGCACCACAAGGTCGGCATGGTCGGGATCTCCTATTCGGGGTTCTCCCAGCTCGTCGTCGCCGGTACGGATCCGCCGGACCTGGCGGCGATCACGCCCCTCAGCCCGACCGATGACCTGTACTCGACCGGCTATCCCGGGGGGATCTACAACGACGGGTTCGCCGCCAGCTGGGTGGCACAGCGCGTCTCGGACGCCGAGCCTGCGCCACAGGGCGGCCAGCCGTGGGCTGCGGCCGAGATCGCCACCGGCGACACGACGTGCCTGGCCAATCAGCGGCTCCATCTGCAGGCGCAGAGCCTCGAGTCGCTCGTCAGCCCCAACCTCGGCCGCACACCCGCGCTGTTCAACCCGCGCTCGCCGACCGTCTGGGCCTCCCACATCAAAGTGCCCGTCTTCATGGTGGGCGCGCTCGAGGACGAAGAGGTCGGACCGCAATGGCCCGCGCTCATCAACGCCTTGGACGGTGACAAGAACGTCTACGTCACCATGATGAACGGGACGCACACCGATTCGCTCGGACCCGACACGATTTCGCGCTGGCTGGAGTTCCTCGACCTCTACGTGGCCGGGCGCGTGCCCGCCGCTTCGCCGACCCTCGCTGCCCTCGCCCCCATCTTGTACAAGGAGCTCACCGGCGGTGCACCGTCGGCCCCTGTCCCCGCCGTCCGCTTCACGACCGAGCCCTCGGTCGCCGCGGGCAAGGCCGCGTACGCCGCGCAGGATCCGCGCTGTCCGGGTGCTCTTCGACAACGGCGGCGGGAACCTGGGACCGGGGGCACTGCAGCCCACCTACGAGGCCGGCTTCTCGGCCTGGCCACCCGCGGGCACAGTCGTGCGCTTCGGTCTCGGGCCCGGCGGCACGCTACAGGCAGGCCCGCTGCAGGGCCGGTCGACCGCCTCCTTCCGTCCCGATCCCTCCGTACGCCCCGCCGACGATCTCGCCGCCTCGGCCAACGCGTGGGCCGCGCAGCCTCCTTACGACTGGACCACGGTCCCGGCCCCCAACGGCGTCGCCTTCGAGACCCCAGCCTTCACCACCGCGACGACCATCGTCGGCCCCGCCAGCCTCAACCTCACGCTGAGGTCCACGGCGCCCGTCACCGACCTGCAGGTCAGCGTGACCGAGGTCCAGCCCGGCGAGACGGAGGAGGAGTACGTGACCTCCGGCTTTCTGCGCAGCAGCGATCGCACATTGTCGTCCGCCTCGACCGTCCTTCAGCCCGTGCCCACGTACCTGGCGGCGGATCGCCGGAACCTGCCGAGCGGGCGCTTCACCCTCGTCCGGATCCCGGTGGACCCCATCGCCCATACGTTCCGGGCGGGTACCCGCCTCCGCATCGTCATCTCCGCCCCCGGTGGGGACCGCCCCTCATGGGCTTTCGACACGCCGGCCACCCACGACACGGTGGTCGACACCGTGGCGCTCGGCGGTGCAACGGGTTCGTCGTTCGTGGTCAACGAGGTCCACGGGGTGATCCCGACCCCCACGCTGCCGGCCTGCGGCGCGTTGCGGGGAGAACCGTGCCGGGCCTACGCCCCGCTGGGCAACCAGCACCCAGCAAATGTCGCAACCTCGACGGGCTCGGCGCAGGGCCGGCCGAATGGGTAGGACCCGGGCGCCCCGGCATTCAGGGCGTTCTCGGCCATGACGGGAAGGCCGCCGGAGCAGGTCTCGCTCTACGAGGGACTGCTCAGCACCCGGGCCATCCGGCGCTACACCGACGAGCCGGTCCCCGACGAGGTGCTGCGCGACATCCTGTTCGCCGCGACCCGGGCCCCCAGCGGATCGAACCGCCAGCCCTTCCGCTTCGTCGTCCTCACGGACGGGCCAGTGGCCCAAGAGGCGAAGCGGCTGATCGGCGAGGGGGCACGCCAGTTCTGGGCTGCCAAGCGGGAGGCCGACGGATACGACTCCGGATCCGGCGCCCAGGCCGACTCCCCCAAGGCCCGCATGGCCCGCACCATGCAGCACTATGTCGACAGCTACGAATCGGTGCCCGTGCTCGTGCTTGCCTGCTTCAGGCGCTACCGCCCCACCCCCCACTACACCGACGGTGCTTCCGTCTTCCCCGCCTGCCAGAACCTGCTGCTCGCTGCGCGCGCCCTCGGGTTCGGCGGCGTGATGACGGGCTGGCAGTTCGCGGCCGACGCCGAGCTGCGGTCGCTGCTGCACATCCCCGACGAGGTGGAGATCGTGGCGACCATCACCCTCGGTCGGCCACAGGGGCGGCACGGCCCGGTGCGGCGGCGGCCGCTGCCCGAGCTCGTTTACGGGGACCGCTGGGGCGAGGCCCCCGCCTGGGCGGTCGACCCGGAGGGGGCCGCTCACACGTCGGCAGGACCACCGACCCGCAGGCAATAGAGTCTGCCGTGTTGGGCACGCTCGCGGAAGGCTGACCATGCACGCTGTCGATTCGCCCGTCTTCGACGCGGACAACCACTACTACGAGGCGCTCGATGCGTTCACCCGCCACCTCGACCCGAAGCTCGGGCCGCGGGTGATCGAATGGGTCGATGTCGGCGGCCGCCGCTATCACGCGCTGGGCGGCCGGGTCAGTCGGGCCGTGACCAACCCGACCTTCAACCCGATCGCGCCGGCGGGGGCGCTGGTCGACTACTTCCGGGGCAACCCCGACGGCCGGCCCATACACGAGCTGATGGGCAAGCCCGAGCCCATCCGCCCCGAGTACCGCGACCGCGACGCCCGCCTCGCCACCATGGACGCCCAGGGCCTGGCCAGGGTCTGGCTGTTCCCCACCCTCGGCATGCTCTACGAGGAGTCGCTCAAACACGACCCGGGCGCCGTCGTGCTGTTGTTCCGGGCCTTCAACCGTTGGTTGGCCGAGGACTGGGGCATGGCCTACCAGGACCGGATCTTCGCCGCCCCCTACATCACGCTGGCCGACGTCGACGAGGCGGTACGCGAGCTGGAGTGGGCGCTCGACCACGACGCGGTGGGCCATTGTGATGCGAGCGGCCGCCCCGATCACGGTCGCCGGCCCGCTCTCGCCAGCCGGCGATGCGTTCGACCCCTTCTGGGCCCGCGTCAACGAAGCGGGCATCACGGTGGTGGTGCACGCCGGGGACGCTGGCCTGTCCTCCAACGGGTACGCGCCCGACGGGTTCTCCGCCTCCTTCCGGGGCGGCACCGGCCGGCCCAGCATCAAGATGTTCAACATTGAGCGGGCGGCCCACGACTTCCTGGCGACGCTGATCCTGGAGAAACTGTTCGACCGCTTCCCCAACCTGCGCGTCGCCTCGGTCGAGAACGGTTCCGAGTTCCTGGCCCCCCTGTTCGGCAAGCTGCGCACGACCACCCGACGCATGCCGGGGTACTTCGCCGAGGACCCGGTGCTGACGTTCCGCCGCCACGTGTGGATCAACCCGTTCTGGGAAGACGACGTCGGTGAGATCGTGGACCTGATGGGCGACGACCGGGTCATCTTCGGCTCGGACTGGCCGCACATTGAGGGGCTGCCCGAGCCGACCGACTGGGTCAGCGAGCTGCAGAAGCTCCCGGCGGAGTCGGTGCTGAAGATCATGGGGGGCAACGTGTCCGAACTCAACGAGCGGAGGCCCGCATGACCGAGGTGGTCGACCAGAGCGAGACGGTGGAATCGGCCACCCCGGGCTACCAGATCGAGCCCCACGTCATCCTCTTGTTCGGCGCCACCGGAGACCTGGCGGCACGCAAGCTGCTTCCCGGCCTGCTGCACCTGGCGATGACGGGGATGATGCCCGACTACCGCATTGTGGGGAGCTCGACCAGCACCCTGACCGACGAGGAGTTCCGCCATCTGGCCCGCCATGCCTGTGACCAGTTCTCGACGGACAGGATCTCGCTGTTGCAGTGGGCGAACTTCGAGAAGCGGCTGACGTTCTGCTCGACCTCGGCAGGCCCCGAGGCGCTGGCCGAGGCGGTGGCCAAGGCGGAGAACGAGATCGGCGGCGAGCCCAGGCGCCTGCACTACCTGAGCGTTCCCCCGGCGGCGGACTACGACGTGATCCAGATGCTGTCCGACGCCAAGTTGGTCGAGCGGTCACGGGTGGTCATGGAGAAGCCCTTCGGCACCGACCTGGCCAGCGCCGTGGCGCTCAACGACATGCTCCACCGCGTCTTCGACGAGGAGCAGATCTTCCGCATCGACCACTTCCTCGGCAAGGAAGGGGTCCAGAACATTCTCGCCTTCCGCTTCGCCAACGGCCTCTTCGAGCCCATCTGGAACCGGGATCACATCGACCACGTGCAGATCGACGTGCCCGAGACACTGGGAGTCGACGACCGCGTGGCCTTCTACGAGGCCACGGGCGCCTTCAAGGACATGGTGGTCACCCACTTGTTCCAGATCCTGGCCTTCATGGCCATGGAGCCACCCACGGCGCTGGCCCCCGACGCCATAGGGGAGGAGAAGAACAAGGTCTTCCGCTCCATGCGCCCGCTCGACGTGACCGAGGTGGTGCGGGGGCAGTACGAGGGCTACCGCGACATCCCCGGCGTGGCGGCGAACTCCGACACCGAGACCTTCGTGGCGCTGAAGGTCGAGATCGACAACTGGCGCTGGGCCGGCGTGCCCTTCTACCTGCGCACCGGCAAGAAGCTCGGCAGCGGGGAGCGCATCATCTCCATCGCTTTCCGCGAGCCCCCCAAGTCCATGTTCCCCGACAACTCGGGGGTGGGCACCCAGGGCCCGGACCACCTCACCTTCGACCTGGCCGACTCGTCGAAACTTTCCCTCTCGTTCTACGGGAAGAAGCCCGGGCCGGGCATGAAGCTCGAGAAGCTCAGCCTGCAGTTCGCCCTGCACGAGACCGGCCAGGACGCCGACGTGCTCGAGGCCTACGAGCGCCTGATCCACGACGCCATGGTCGGAGACCACACCCTGTTCAACACGGCCGAGGGCATCGAGCGCCTGTGGGAGGTGTCGACGCCGCTGCTGGAGAACCCCCTGCCCGCGGAGACCTACCCCCAGGGGAGTTGGGGCCCGCCTGCCATCTACGACCTCATCGCGCCCCGCACCTGGCGGTTGCCCTTCGAGCGTCGGTGGCGGGGCAATCCCCCCAGCTGAGTCACGGTTGGCGACCGGTGTCGGCCACCGGCTGCGCCATCGGTTGGCCGAGAGCCGAGGTGAGTCAGGTGGGGAGCGGTCGGCCGATCAGCTGGGGACGTGCCCGTTTTGGCGCGGTTCGGGCACCGTCGTCGAACCGAGCAGACCGACAGTGTCGATGGGCTCCGCGGTGGCGACGAGGTTCTCGGACTGCCCGGCGCGCTCGTCGAGCACCGTCGTCGCGGTCACGAGATCCCATGGCGCGGAACGGGGTTGCCGCAACAATCCATCCGGCGGCGAGGCGCCGAAGGCAAAGCAGAGTCCGATGAGGGCACCGATCAGGACGGTCGGAACAACCATCACCGGGCAGCAGATGCCGCTCCGCAGGAGAGATCTCCCCAGGCCGATCGGACGCCCATCGGAGTGCCGGACCACCCGCAGTCCGAGGAGCCGATAGCTCGGGGTGCGACCGTGCCGCCACTCGAGGACACTCCAGACGAGCCAGCCGACGACCAGGGTGACGATGAGCAGGACGACCGTCAGGGCAAGGGCCTCGATGCGCCGACCGAGGCTGGCGGCAGGCTCTTTCCGAACCATCGCGTTGATCGTAGTGAGCGAGGCAGCTGGCGGCTCGGGGCGCCATCGCCCGCCTGTCCAGGTGCTCAGGAACCTCGCGCTTCGAAGGATCGCGGATCGACGCCGACCCCGCCCGACGCCACCTCCCCGATCGGTCCGAATCGGTCCGAAGGGCCAGAGAGGCATCGCATGCCGGCGGACGAGGAGGGCCGGGACAAGATGCCTGCGGCGAGCCCCTGGAGAGTCCGGCCGACGCAACCTTTCGGGGTCACGGGTCCGGGGTGGGAGTTGACATTGGGGGCGTTGTCGCCTGCGCTAGAGTTGCTATCGTGCCCGCGGTCCTCGTGGCCGCCCTAATTGGGCTGCTGACCTCCCAGATAGCCTTCATCGTGACGACGGTGTACCTACACCGCGCCCTGGCGCACAAGGCCATCACAATGAGGCCCTCGGTGGCCTTCGCGTGCCGATTCGTCATCTGGATCTCGACCGGGACCCGACCCCGCCAATGGGTGGCGGTGCATCGCAAGCACCATGCCCACACCGACAAGGAGGGCGATCCTCACTCCCCCGTGGTCTTCGGGTACTCGCTGGTCCAGTTCGGCAACGCTGTGCTCTACCGCAGGGTGGCCCGGAATCCCGAGCAGGTCGCCCGCTACGCCAAGGACCTGCCGGAGGATCGGTGGGACAAGGTGCTCTTCAATCACGCCCTGCTGGGTCTGGCGCTGGGTGTCGGTCTCTTGATCGCAGTGTTCGGATGGGAGATCGCACTGATTGCGGCGGCCGTCCATGCGTCGATCTACCTGCTCGGCGGCGGCGCCATCAACGGCATCGGGCACAAATGGGGCAAGCGGCCGCACGACAACCTGGCCACGAACAACCAATGGTTGGCCTGGTTCGTCGCCGGCGAGGGTCTCCACAACAACCACCACGCCGCCACGACTTCGAGCCGGTTGTCGATGGCCAAAGGCGAGATCGACCCCGGTTGGTGGGCGATCCGCGTGCTCGTCATGCTTCGTTGGGCCAGCGTGCGGCACGAGAGGCTGGCGGTCAAAACAGCCCGGACCTGACCCGGCCGTTAGCCGCCCACCAGGCCAGCGTCGGGCAAGCTTGTGCCGTGACCGACGATCCTCCGGCGCCTGACGCGGACGAATTGGAGCGTCTGGGACTGTACGATCCTGGCGCGCCCGATGCGTCAGACCGCCTGGAGCTGATCCGTTATGTGATGGACCAGGGGGCAACGCTCGAGGACGTGGCGCGTGGGACCAAATTGGGAGAACTGGCGCTCGACATGACCCTCCGGCCCCGGGGTCCGTTCGCCCTGCGCACGGTGGCGGCGTCGGCGGGCATCGATTGGCCGACGACACTGAGGCTGATGACCGCCGTCGGCCTCCCGACAGATCCTGACTTTCCCGTCACGGCCGAGGAGGCGGCGGCCGTCCGGCTGTTCGCCGGAGCGCACAACGACCTGCTCGGAGAAGAAGCGACACTGCAGCTCGCACGAGTGACCGGGAACGCCATGGCGCGACTCGCTGAAACCATCGTCGATGTCTTCCGCCTGCAGGTCGAGCTTCCTCGACGAGACGCCGGCTTACGCTATGTCGACGTCGTCAAGGAGTACGCCGAACTCACCCAGACGCTTCTCCCGACCTTCGTGTCGACGCTCGACGCGGTGCTCCGGCGTCAGATCGTCGCAGTTGCCGAGCGGATGTGGTCCACGGACCCGGAGCAGTCCATCGTGACGTTGCAGCGAACGGTTGGATTCGTTGACCTGGTGGGATACACCTCGGGGACCGCGTCATTGTCGCTCCGCGAACTCACGAACGTCCTGATCGATTTCGACTTGCGCACCTCTGAGATCGTCTCGAAAGGACACGGACAGATCATCAAGACCATCGGTGATGAGGCCATGTTCGTCACCGAGGATGCCGGACATGCCTGTCGAATCGCGCTCGATCTGATCGACGCCTCTGGGGGCACACTCCCGCCGGTCAGGGTGGGTCTCGCCACGGGAGAGATGGTCTCGGTGTTCGGTGACCTCTACGGCCCCGACGTCAACCTGGCCGCTCGGCTCGTCGAGGCGGCCGAGCCGTCGACGGCCGTCGCGTCCGAACATGTCCGAGCCGGCTCGAGCGGAATCCGGTTCGAGCGCCTTCCACCCCTGACTCTCAAGGGCTTCGCGAATCAGACCACCGCGTATCGAATCGAGAGATGACGATTATTTCGTCCGCCGCACCGTCTCCACCAGCCGGTGCGGCACGTGCGCCCGGAGCAGGAGTCGCCGACGACCAGGTCGAGACGTTCATCTCCTCACTCCAGAACGTCCCCGCCGCTGAGCACGACCACCCGCTCGTCAGCAGCGTGGTCGTACCGACGGGCTCCTGGCACCGGCTCATCGCGTGCTCGGGAGTGGTGTCCAGTTCTTCTCGACGACCCAGCAGACCCCTGCCGGAGGTTCCCCAACCGGGCCCCGTTTGCAGAGGCTCGTCGGCGGGTGGTTGTCATGCACCTCGACCACCCGGTACTGCGTCGGGCCGGAGAACTTGTCGGGCCCGTAGCTCAGGACGGGCGAGTACCCGCCGGGGAAGTCAGTGATCCGCGACATCGCCTCGACGAAGGTCCGCCGATTGAGGTTCTTGCCCGCCATGGTGGCCGCCTTCGCAAAGAGATTGATCTCTTGACACCAGCCCTGGACCGGCCCCTGCTCCTCGATGTCGTCGTTGATGTTGCCCTTGGGCGTCTGTGGATAGGTCTTGTGCCACACCGTCCAGCAGCTGCGCACCCCCGGGTCGTAGCCACCTTGTGACTCAGGGCGCGGCAGGTCGATCCCGCCGAGCGTCTCTGCCGTGACGCCCTGCTGGCCGTTGAGCGCCTTCTCGTAAGGGACGGGGATGAGTCCGAGGGCGATCTCGATCTCGGACTGGTAATCGCTGAGGAGGAGCGTGGGGAAGTAGCTCTGCGAGGTCTCGGCACCGAGGTAGGGAGTGAACGCGTTGTCGGGCAGCAGGGGAATGACCGATTGGACCCCCGCCGCCTTGAGCCGTTCGACGGCCAGCGTGGCGTCAGAGTCGGTGCTGGCGGTCTCACCGACGGTGGCCGCAATCGTGACGACCTGTGGGACGACACCGGCCTTCTTCAGATCGGGCAAGAGGTAGGAGTTGAGCGCGTCTTGATCGCTGGCCTGGTCCGAGACCACGACACCCACCTTCTTGCCGTGACCGAGGCGACCCGAGCTGAGGCCCCAACTCACGGTGGCCGCGAGGATGGGTGCGTCATCCGCCCCCGTCCACCAGAGGTACGGCGCGCCCAGATCCGTCCAGTTGGTCGTCGTCGTCCACTGAGAGAGCATCGGGGTGTGACCTTCTCGGGTGACGCAGAGCTCGTTCACCCCCTGAAACGTTCCGAGCCCGTCGAGAACGGCGAACACGGGCGGGCTGCCCTGGGTCCACTGCTTGCACAGCGCCCGCTGCTCGTCCACGTTCGTCGGGTCGAAGCTTACGATCATCGGATTGATCTTCCGGCCGTTGATGCCCCCGTCGTCGTTGATCTGGTTCACGAAGAGGTGAATGGCCTTCGTCTGCTCGCCGTACTCGGCGTCCGATTCGATTTCGAACTGCCCCTCGATGCTCGTGAACGAGATGATCGGGAAGACCACGTTGATGGTGCTCGCCGTGACACCCCGGGCGCTTGTGCTCGCCTGGGTGACGGGAGTCGGGGCACTGGAGGCGCCCGACGGCGCAGCGACGCCGGAGGCCACCACACCCCCAAGGACGGCGATGGCCCCCACCGCCCTCAGCAGTCGTAATCTCGCTCCCGATTTGCCCCAGCGTCGCATCGCCCACCCCCGAGTGCGCCCTCCGTACAGGGCGTCCGCAAGAGGCTACGACACCCAAGACCTCAGGTTTCGTCACATCGGGAGCGATCCTTTTCAGCCGAACAGTGCCTCACGACTGCGCAGGATGGCGCAGAGGGTCTCGTTGTAGGGCGTCTCGAGCCCGAATCCGCGGCTGAGTTCGACGACCTGTCCGTTGATGACGTCGATCTCCGAACGACGGCGGGCGAGGTGGTCCAGGCGCATCGACGGGCTGGCGTTGGAAATCGTGACGGCGAAGTCGGTCACGTACTGCCGTGGGTCGTCGAAGGGGAACTCGACTCCCTTGGCGACGCCGAGTCGGTAGGCCTCCGTGGTACAGCCAAGAGCGACCCGCCATGCTTCGGGGTTCGACATGAGTTCGCCGACCGTGACGTCGAAGGCCGCACAGGGAGCGCTGAGCGTGACGTTGCAGAGGAACTTCTCCCAAATCATGAGGGTCACATCGGCGAAGGCCCGGACGTTGAAGCCGGCGTCGTGAAATGCCTGCTCAATTCTCTGGACTCGCTCTGTCAGGCCTCCGTTCATTTCGCCGATCCGGATCAGGCGCATGCCTTCGTGGTGCACGTGCCCCGGTTCGGGGATCGAGGACCCAAAACCCTCGGCGATCCCGATCACGATGTGCTGCTGCGGGATGCGGCGAGCGATCCGCTCGCCCGCTCCGAGCCCGTTCTGGAAAGCCATCACCACGCTGTCGGCCTCGAGCAACGGAGCAATGTCCGCTGCCACCACGTCGACGTCCGCCGCCTTCGTGGCGATCATCCAGACGTCGCACGTCCCGGCGTCATGCGGCGCGCGTCCGACATGGAGGTTGTCGACCACGAAGCGGCCACTGGCCCCCGAGACGCTCAGTCCGGAGGCGGCGATGACGTCGATGTGCTCCTGCCAGATGTCGATGGCCCAGACCTCGTGCCCGGCCTTCCCGAGGAGGCTGGCATAGACCGAGCCCATTGCTCCCGTTCCGACAATTGCGATCTTCATCTCGTCCTTTGCGTACGCAGGTCACGAGGACCTGGTCTGCTGCGGCGTTCGACCACGCGTCTGCCAAGGCAGCGTGCCCGGTGCTGTGAGTGCGGTCGACGATTCTACGGGACCGGCGGTTGAAACTGAAGCCGGAAGATACCGGGATGGCGCCTCAGGGCACCAGCAGCACCCGGCCGAAGGCCTGCCGGCTCTCGATGTAGGCGTGGGCTCCCGCCGCGTCAGAGAGCGGGAACGTCCGGTCGATGACCACCTTCAGTTCGCCACGGGCAATGGTGTCGAGGATTCCGGCGATCATGGTGTGCGGGCGCGGTGACAGAAGGAGCTCGGCCCCCAAGAAGTAGCCGGACAGCGTCTGGTTGTTGCCCCGCATGGTCGAGATGTCGAGATGCTCCGCGGCGGCCCTCCCGGCGTCACCCACCGTGACACACCGACCCCGGTAGGCCAGGACGTTGAGGCTTCCCTGCAGCGTCACGCCGCCCACCGAGTCCACCACGACGTCGATACCGCGGCCCTCGGTCAAGCGACGGGCCTCGGCGACGAAATCGTGGGTGACGTAGTTGATGCCCTCGTCCAGACCGAGCTCCTTCAGTCGCTCGAGCCGGTCGTCGCTCGACGCGGTGGCGAAGACCCGCGCGCCGGCCCGCTTCGCCATCTGGATCGCCGCGATGCCCACGCCACCAGCCCCGGCATGGATCAGCGCCGTCTCGCCTGCCCGCAGGTGACCGAACTCGAAGAGGCAGTCGTCTGCCGTGCCGAAGGGAACCGGCACGCAGGCCGCCTCGTCGGTCGGGACACCCTTGGGGACTTTCCAGGCGAATCCCTCGGGCGTGGCCCTGCGCTCGGCATGCGAACCGTCGAGTCCCACCGTCACGGCCCGGTCCCCCACCGCGAAGCCGCGGACGTCGGCGCCGACCTCGGCCACCGTGCCGGCACACTGGTACCCGACCACGTGCGGCAACCGGGCCAGGTCGCCCCCCAACCGGTTGAGCGTGTCGCCGCCCTCGATGCTGATCGCCTCGACGTCGATCAGCACGTCGCCCGGACCGACCAGTGGGTCGGGCACGTCTTCGTAAAGGAACACCTCGGGCGCTCCGGTCTCGTAGTACACCGCTGCCTTCATGACCGGACATACTCCCGCATCCGGAAGTGCTTCGTCCTCTGGGCGTACCAGCTGGACGTCTGGGGCAGCTGGGTGGCGATCTTCCCGTTGGCGTTCTTGAAGTAGCTCTGGCATCCATCGCTCCAGATGGTCCCCGCCAGGGCCTCCTGGAGCTCCCGGTTGTAGTCGTCCATGACGTCGCGCCGCACGTCGACGGCACGCACTCCGCGCCACCGCATGGCCCGCAGCGCGCTGAGGACGTAGCGCGCCTGGGCCTCGAGGATCACGATGATGGAATTGCCGCCCTGGTTCGTGTTCGGGCCGTAGAGCATGAAGAAGTTGGGGTAGCCCGACACGGTCAGACCCATGTAGGCGTGCGCCACCTCGGACCAGTCGTCGTGCAGGCGGCGCCCTCGCACGCCGACGACGTCGATCCCCTCCAGGTACTCGGTCGCCTTGAAGCCCGTGGCGAGCACGATGGCGTCAACCGGCCGATCCCGACCGTCGGCAGTCACGATGGAACCCGGGGTCACCCGCTCGATGCCCTCGGTCACCAGCTCGACGTTGTCACGCAACACGGCCTTGTAGAAATCGTTGCACACGAGCGCCCTTTTGCACCCGAACGGGTAGTCCGGCGTGAGCTTGGCCCGCAGCCCGTCGTCCTTGATCCGGTAATCGATGTGGCTGAGCGCCAAGGACCTGAGCCGCTCGGCACCCTCCTCGCCGTGGCGGAACGCGATGGTGTTCTCAAGGGCCCAGTAGAGCTCCCGGCGGTGGCGCCGCGCCGCCACCGGGTTGCGGGCGAACCGGCGCTTCTGCTCTTCGGTGAACGGCTTGTCGGAGCGGGGCAGGATCCATTGCGGCGTGCGCTGGAAGACGTGGACGGCCTTGGCCACTTTGGCCAGCTCGGGCACGATCTGCGCTGCACTCGCCCCCGTCCCGATCACGGCCACCCGGCGGCCCGTCAGGTCGTGCTCGTGCTCCCAGCGAGCCGAGTGGAAGCAGGGGCCGGTGAATGAGTCGAGACCGGTGATGTCCGGCAGGGACGGCGCGGCGAAGGTCCCGACGGCGCTGACGAGCACGTCGGCTTCGTAGACACGGCCTTCGGCGTCGGTCAGCCGCCATCGCCACTCCCCCTGGTCCCAGTGGGCCGACGTGATGCGGGTGTGGGTCCGCACGTGGCCGGAGATGGCGAAGCGGTCGGCGCAGTCCTCGAGGTAACGCAGGATCTCGGGTTGCTCGGCGTAGGTCTTGGTCCAGTCCGGCTTGCGCGCGAAGGAGTACGAGTAGAGGTGCGACGGCACGTCGCAAGCCGCTCCCGGGTAGGTGTTACTGCGCCAGGTGCCACCCACGCCGTCAGAGGCCTCGAAGAGCACGAAGTCCCGCCGGTGTGACTTCGTCAGCCGGATGGCCAGCCCGAGACCACCAGCCCCCGCTCCGATGATGGCGACCCTCCAGTGCTGCACCGCGCCGTCCCCGGCCGCCTGGCCCCCGGTCGCGATCGCCTCGACGTCGCGCGCCACTGTCGCAGAGTCGTGCACGTTCGTCACTGGACCTCCGAGCAAGGGGATTCCGAGACCCAGAGTTTGGCACCGCAGGCCGGGTACGGTCAGGCCCCGACGAAGGAGAAGTGGCGAAGGAGAAGGGAGTCACATGAGCGACGGAGCCGAACCGCTTGCGCTGGTGGTCGGCGGCGGGTCGGGCATCGGCGCCGCGCTGGCCGACGCCTACCGGTCCCAAGGCACCAAGACCGTCACCTGGGACATCGCGGGTTCCCACGATGTCACCTGCGACGTGACGGAGCCGGACGCCATTGACGACGCTGTCGGCGTGACCCGCATGCGCTGGGGCGTTCCCGCCTCCATCACCGTCACCGCCGGCGTCGGCCATTCGGGGCTGTTGACCGAGGCAGATCCGGACGCCTTCGACCGGGTCATGCGCGTCAATGCGCGGGGCCCGTGGCTGTGCATGCGGGCCTGGGTCGGTGCGATGCGGGAGCAGGAGGTGGCCGGCTCCTTCGTCGCCGTCTCGAGTGTCAGCGCGCGCCTCGTCGACCGCAGCATGGGCATCTACTGCGCGTCCAAGGCCGCCCTCTCCATGCTCGTCCAGGTCGCGGCCGCCGAATGGGGCCCCGAGGGGATCCGGGTCAATGCGGTGGCACCAGGCGTGACGCGGACACCGATGCTCGGGCGTGGGCGCTCGGCCACCGTCGAGGATTCACCGTGGCTGGCCGCTGTGGCGGGGCGCACGGCGCTGGGTCGTCTGGGCGAGGCGAGCGACATCGCCCAGACGATCATGGCCCTGCACACCATGGACTGGGTCACCGGCCAGGTGCTCGAATGCGACGGCGGGTTGTCGCTGCAGAGCCCGGCCGACCCCTACGGCGCGACCTCGCGAGCACGGGCTCCCGGGAGCCGCGGTCCCCGAGACCTCGAACCGAGACACCGAGATGGTGGTGGACGGTAGAGAGTCCTGAACCTATCCAGGACCGGCAGCGCCGCTCTGCACGCGCAGCCCGTCGCACACGATGGTGAGCAGATCACAGGCCGGAGCCGCTCCGGCGTGTGTGGTCGCCTGGCAGGTGGCCCCCACGAGTGAGACCACAGCCGTCGGCGTCACGTCGGGGCGTACGGCGCCGACGTCCTGTGCCCTGCGCAACAGCACGCCGATGGCATCGCGCAGGCCGTCCTTGACCTCGACGGACGACTCCTCGAACTCCACTCCGGCGCCCATGACGGCGACCAGGAGGTCGCGCTTGGCTGCGCCCTCCTCCACGACGTGGGACAGGAAGCCGAAGAACGCGCCCGCCGGGTCGTCGGCGTCCGCCAAGGCCTGGGCGTCCGCGGTCAGTACCGCAAGGCGATCCAACAGGACGGCCTCACAGAGCTTCTCCTTGGTCGGGAAGTGGCGGTAGAGCGTGCCCACACCCACGCCCGCCCTCTCCGCGATCAGGTCGACCGGGACCTCGATCCCCTCGGCCGCGAAGACGTCCTCGGCGGCTTCCAGAATGCGGGCCCGGTTGCGCTGCGCGTCGGCCCGAAGCGGGCGTGCGTCGGCAACGGCCGTCTCGTCACACCCCGCCTCTAGCTTGGCAGTTGGTCCCACGGAAATCTCTCCTCCCCCGGTTGACAAACGGAACTCAGGTTCCGTATAGTCTAAGTGGAACCAGAACTCCGATTCCGATTGTAAGCCATTCCAGCCGGGAAAACCAGACCTTCAGGTCAGGGCGGCGGGACGGGGCGATCGGCACGGACCTCTTGTGGACACGGAGAAACTTATGACCTCGACCCTCGACCTTCCCGGCCAGACGACTGACGGGAAGGACCTCGATCCCAAGCGCTTCCGGGCCCTGGCCATCATCGCCGTCGCCCAGCTGATGGTGGTGCTCGACGCCTCAGTGGTGATCATCGCCCTGCCGTCGGCCCAGCGTGCCCTGCACATCTCGACGGCCAACCGCCAGTGGATGCTGACGGCGTACACCCTCTCCTTCGCCGGTCTGCTGCTGCTCGGCGGCCGCATCGCCGACTACTTCGGGCGCAAGCGAATGTTCGTCGTCAGCCTCGTCGGCTTTGCGGGAGCCTCCGCCCTCGGCGGGCTGGCCCAGAACTCGGCGATGCTCTTCAGCGCCCGCGCCCTCCAGGGTGCGTTCGCCGCCGTCATGGCGCCCGCAGCGCTCTCGCTGCTCACCGTTGCCTTCACGGAGCCCAAGGAACGGGCCCGGGCGTTCGCCGTGTACGGCGGCATCGCCGGCGGTGGCGCCGCCATCGGGCTCATCCTCGGGGGCTTCCTGACAGAGTTCGCCTCCTGGCGCTGGACCCTCCTGATCAACGTGCCGATCGCCATCGTGGCCGCCGTGTCCGCCTTCCGCTACGTCTCCGAGAGCCGGGCCTCGGCCAACCACGGCTACGACCTCCCCGGTGCCGTGACCGTGACCGGCGGCCTGCTCGCCCTCGTCTACGGCTTCACCAAGGCGGGCACCGACGGCTGGGGCTCGTCCGTCACGGTCACGCTGTTCGCCGCGGCCGCCGTCCTCCTCGTGGCCTTCGTCATCATCGAGCAGCGCGTCACCCATCCGCTCCTTCCCCTCCGGGTCGTGCTCGACCGCAACCGCGGTGGATCCTTCCTGGCCTCGCTCCTGGTGGGGACGGCGCTCCTCGGGACCTTCCTGTCACTCACGTACTACTTCCAGGGCACGCTGCACTACTCCGCCCTGAAGTCGGGATTCGCCTTCGTGCCGTTCTCGCTGGGCATCATCACCGGCGCCACCCTGGCCAGCCGCCTGCTGCCCCGCTTCGGGCCACGGCTGGTCATGACCGGCGGACTCCTGCTCGGCATGGCCGGCCTGATCCTCTTCAGCACACTCGACGTGCACTCGGCCTACCTGAGCACGGTGCTCCCGGCAGAGGTGATCGTGAGCCTGGGCATGGGCCTGTCGTTCGTGGCCATGAGCAGCACGGCCCTGATCGGTGTGAGCCCACAGGATGCCGGCGTGGCGAGCGCACTGGTCAACGCCACCCAGCAGACGGGCGGCACCATGGGCGCCGCGCTCATCAACACCATCGCCACCAGCGCCACGGTGTCGTACGTCGCTGCCCACGGGAAGTCGGTGGCCTCGCTCACCGCCGGCTCCATCCACGGCTACACAACGGCCTTCACTTTCAGCGCCATCGTCCTCGCGGTGGCCGGCGTAAGCGCCTTCACCCTCATCAGGCGAGGCCGACCCGACGCGAGCGACACCGTTGTCGCGGCAGAGGAGCCAGCGCTGGTCCTCGCCGCCGTCTGAACCGAGCCCGCCACCTCGGAGCTGACCGAGCCGGCGCCGGCGCGACTGCTCTCTGTGGTCGGTTACTCGCTGATGATATCGATGGCGTACTCGGGGCAGTTGGCCACGGCGAGCCGGGCCTTCTCCTCGAGCTCGGGGGGCACCTCGTCGAGGATCACCGAGGCTTGTCCGTAGTCGTCGACGTCGAAGATCTCGGGCGCGAGCCCGTAGCAGCGGGCATGGCCCTGGCACTTTTCGGGGTCGACGCGGATCTTCATGGGAACACCACGGGCAGGATACGCGGCCCGCGAACCTGTCCGCCCGCCCAGGTGATGTCCTCGCCCTCGGCCAGGGAGAACTCCGGGATGCGGGCCATCCACTCCTCCAGCGCAACCTGCAATTCCATGCGGGCCAGATTCGACCCCGCGCAGCGGTGGATTCCCGAGCCGAACGCCACGTGCCGGTTATGAGTCCGGTCCAGCTGGACCACGTCCGGCTGCTCGAACGCCTCGGGGTCGCGGTTGGCGGATGGGAAGTTCATCAGGACCTTGTCACCCGCCTTCATGGGGCAGCCGGCGTACTCGATGTCCTCGGTCACCTCGCGGGCCATGGTCACGGGCGAGTAGGCCCGCAGGAACTCCTCGACGGCGGTCGGCATGAGCTCGGGCTCGGCGGCCAGGCGCTTGCAATCCTCGGGATGCGTGGCCAGGTGCCACAGCGACGAGCCGATGGCGCTCCAGGTCGTGTCCACCCCGGCGATGAGGACGAGGGCCGCCATGCCGAGCACGATGCCGTCATCGACCGGCTTCCCCTCGACCTCGGTCGTGAGCAGCTCACTCAACAGGTCGTCGCCCGGGTCCTGGCGCCGGTCTTCCAGCTGCACCAGGAAGTAATTGAGCAGGCCCTCGGCCCCGTGCTGGCGCCGCTCGGGATCGTCGGCGAATTCGAGCACGTCGCGCACCCAGCCGGTGAAGGTGTCGGACAGGTCCGGGGAGACGCCGAGGATGCGGGCAATCACCCGGACCGGGATCTGCTGGGCGTAGTCGGCCGCCGCATCCGCGTGCCCCGCGTCGGCGAAGCGGTCGAGCAGCCCGCGGCAGAGCTCGCGGGTCAACGGCACGTAGCTGTCGACCCGCTTGTGCGAGAACCAGGGCAGCAGGAGACGGCGGGTCCAGGTGTGCAACGGCGGGTCCGCTGAAATCGGGGGCAGCCCGTACTCGAGGTTGGGCCCATCGAAGTCGGCGTTGGGGTCCTCATCCTCGTCGCCGGGGATGACCGCCACCTTGTGCGAGCTGAAGTGCGCGATGTCATGTGCAATGGCGGTCACGTCGTCGTAGCGGGTGGGCAGCCAGCTGCTCTTGCGGCGGTCTGTGTGGGCGATCGGGCAACTCTGGCGCAGCTCGTCCCAAATGCTGAACGGGTCGGTGACGTAGCGCGGGTCGAGCACGTCGAAGTCGGTTGCCCAGTCCCGGACCGGCGCGGTGTGTGGCATGTGACCCCCTTGGTGCTGTCTCAGGTCGCCCGGACCCCTCACCCTAGTGGGGCGTCCCATCCTCCCGGCGTCCGGTCCCCGATTCTGACTGGGTCCTCAGCGGCTGCGCAGTGCGGCCACACACCGGTCCTGCACGCTGCGAGCACGGCAGATCGCCGGGTCACACGGAGAGCAGGAGCAGAAGAGATGACGGGCACGACAGCGCAGAGACCGTCCGGAGACGACGGTACCGAACTCCCCAGGCCGCGCCCGGGCTCCCGCTGGCGCTGGTCCCGGCCGCGCCAGGCACTGGTCGCGGGAGGGACCCTCGCCGCCGTACTCGGGCTGGGCGTCGCCACCAGCGCCGGCGCCGCCACAACGTCGGGAAACACGGGCGCCGCCCACGGGCGTCCCCCGGGCGGCATGGCCCGACCCACGGTCGCCGGGAAGATCACCGCACTGAGCGGAGACGACATCACGGTGGAGACGAGCAGCGAGGCCTCGGTCACCGTCGTCTACTCGTCCGGCACCACCTTCGAGACCAATTCGGGGCCGAAGCGTGCCACGACGTCCAGCGCGTCCGCGCTCAAGGTCGGCGACTTCATCGGGGTGCAGGGCACCAAGAACAGCGACAGCACGGTGACGGCTTCGACCGTCGTCATCGGACGGGCGCCCCAGACGGGCCGGGGCCGCGCCGGCGGGGCGCCCCCACGGGGCGGCACGCCACCGTCGGGTGCACCTAACGGGTGACCCGCTTGCCGCGGTGCAGCACCTCGTACTGACGGGACTCGTCAGCAGCCGGAACCCGCGTCGTCGAACCGCCGGGCTCGGGCCGGACCACCTCGGCCCCTGCCGGGGCGAACTGCACGATGTAGGCCTTCCGCACCTCGCCCGTCCGGTTGGGGCCGGTCGAGTGGGGTGTCAACGACGAGAACACGACGATGCTGCCGGCGGGCGCCGGCACCGCCACCGCATCGGCCGGGTCGCGCAGGCAGACGAAGCCGATGTCGGAGTACTCGTGGGCCAGGGTCCCGTGGCGATGGAGCCCCGGCACCACCCAGGGGCAGCCGTTTTCCTCGGTGGCGTCGGTGAGCGCCACCCAGCAGGTGAGGTACTGCTGCGGCTCCACGAACGCGTACCCGTTGTCCTGGTGCCAGGGGAACGGCGACTCGGTCCCGGGCTTCTTGTAGACCGCCTGGTCCCAGTAGAGCCGCACGTCAGGTCCGATGAGGTCGGCACACACCTCGGCGAGGAGCGCGGAGCTCGTGAACTCCCGCAGCACCGATGACTGCAGCACCAGGTGGGTCGTGAAGGTGATCTCGTCGGCGCGGGCGATGAAGAAGCGCCCGCCTTCCAGTTCGCGCAGCGCGTCGGCCTGGCGCTCCTCGAAGGGGTCGATGGCCCCGATGAGCGCGTCCACCTCGGACCGCCCGAGTGCGTCCTCCAATACGAAGAAACCACTCTCGTCGTACTGGCGGGCCTGGTCGGCGGTGATGGCGCGGAACGGTCCGTCATGGTCGTTCCAGGTGAACGACGTGTTGAGCTCGTGGGGGGCCGGCGCGTGCACGCCTACGCTCCGCGGAACAAGGGGTCGCGGAGCGCCGCCGCGGCGCGTACCCCCTCGGCGAAGTCGGCCGTGTCGCGCAGCCGGGTCTGCTCCGCGTACTCGTGCTCCATGGCCGATCGGGCCTCTTCCACCAGTCCACGGCGGAGCGTGGCCCGGATGGAGCGGACGGCGAGCGGTCCCGATGCGGCCAGCTCGTCCGCGTAGCCGCTGGCCTGCCCCAGCAGGTCGCCGTCACCGTCCCCGGCCAGTCGATCACACAGCCCGAGCGCCAGCGCCTCCTCGCCGCCGACGCGTCGCCCGGTGTAGAGCAGGTCCGCCGCGGCCTGGCGGCCGACGGCGGCGGGCAGGGTGACCGTGAGCGCGAAGCCGTGATGGAAGCCCAGGCGGGCGAAATTGGCGCTGAAGCGACTCCGCCGTGTGGCCACCCGGAAGTCGGCCGAAAGCGCGAGCCCGCAGCCCCCGCCGACGGCGGCACCCTGCACGGCGGCCACGACGGGAAGCGGGGCAGCGAACAGGCGCAACGCGGCCCTGTACAGCGCGCCGATGTCCTGACCGGCGTTGCCGGCGAAGTCCAGCCCGGCACAGAAGTGCCGGCCCTCCGAGGCCAGCACGACGGCCCGGCACCACCCCGAGCGGTCCAGCTCCTCGTAGGCCGCGGCCACGTCCTCAATCAGCGCGGTGTCGAAGAAGTTGTTGGGCGGCCGGTGCAGGCAGACGATGCCGACGTGCGCGCCGTGCTGTCCGACGGTGACGTCGGTCTCGCTCACAGCTCGATGTCCCCCAGGCTGCGCCAATAGATCACCGCATCCTCGCCGTCGACGGCGTCGGGAACCCTTCCCACCTCGTCGAAGCCGAGCCGGCGGTACATGCCCCGGGCCGGGTTGGAGTCGAAGACGAGGTTGAACATCATGGCATCGAAGCCGAGGCGGCGCGCCTCGCGCAACGAGTGCTCCACCAGGGTCCGCCCGACCCCCGTGCCCCTGTAGGGAGCGAGCACGAAGTAGCCGGCGTTGGCGATGTGGGCGGCCCTGCCCACGTAGTTGGGCTTGATGTAGGAGGCGCCGATCAGGTAGGCGCCGAAGTGGGCGACCGAGACGGCCGCCGAATGGTGGATCCAGTAGTCGTCGAAGTCCTCTCGCGTCAGCGGTGGGAGCTGGGGGAAACCCTCGCCGGCACCGACAATGCGGCTGAACGCGGTGTACAGCTCGTCGTAGTCGTCGACCACCGCTTGGCGGATCTCTACCGGCACGGCACCACGGTAGTGGTGCTCATCTGTCAATCCACTGCTCGCACAGGGGGTGCACGCAGGGCCGGTGGGCGCTCCGCGCTGACGCCGAACCCCGTCGTGCCGGTGCCGGGCCGCACCGCCTCAATCGGATCGCGCAGGTCGTCGATGTAACCGAGCGCATAGGCGCCACGGTCGTACCCCATCACCCGGAGGAGGTCGGTGGGCAGCGTCTCGGCCACCTCCCGCGGTACGGAGAGGTACTGGTTCTCCTCCTGGCGCAGCCAGGCCACGTTGTAGGTGATGTTCAACCCGATGCGGGTGGCGTCGGAGCGGTTGGCCCCGCCGCCGTGGTACACGCTCCCCGAGTAGAAGAGCACCGAGCCGCGGTCCATGGCCGCCGGCTCCGTGTCGTCGGGGCCGATCGAGACCTTGTCCTCCTGCTGGTTGCTTCCCGGCACGACCCGGGTCGCGCCGTTCTCCTCCGTGAAGTCGGTCAGTGCCCAGATGGTGTTGCACTGGACCTCGTAACCCGCCGGGAAGGGAAAGAAGTCGAACGCCCACTGGTCGCGGTGGATGGGTTGGGGCGTCTCCCCCGGGCCGATGGCGATGGCCTGGGTCAAGTGCAGCTGGATGTTCGTGGCATGTCCGAGGAAGGTGCGCGCCGTGCCCAGTGCCAGCGGGTGCATGACCAGGTCGCGGCACGAGGGTGACCGGGCGATGAGCGAGCCCGTCCGCCGGGTGCGGTTGCCGCTGAAGTCGTCAGGCCCGGTCGGCGTGGCGTCCAGGTAGGGGCGCAGCTCGGACTCGATCCTGTCGAGCAGGGCCACTGAGACCACCCGGTCGACCACGACAGCGCCGTCCCGCCCCACGGCCGCCGCTACCTCGTCCGGGCTCACAACCCTCGGCAGGTGGGTGATGGGCACGCCCCAATCCTGTACAACCGGTCATGGGAGCGGCAAACCCGAACGGCCCGCCTGGACCACCAACCCCAGCTCGGCCAACTTGTGCACCGTGAGCCGCACATCCTCGCCGATGGCGTGAGCGGGCGCATCGGCCCGGTGCACCTCGGTGAGCTCGTGCACCATGTCGTCCAGGGTGGTCGCGCCGTCGCAGCAATTCCACACGGCCGCCGCGCTCGAGTTGAGCATGATCAAGAGCTGGCCGACGTCGTCGTAGAGGACGAGGTTGTCGTCCAGTTCCGCCGCGGCGGCACCTTCCCGGCGCATGGGTCGCGAGCGCCCGACGGGCCATTCAGGGCGCACGGCCGACACCTCCAGCCGAGGCCTCGGCCCTCGGCACCACCAACTCCAGGACCAGGCGGCACGCCTCGTCGAGGTCCGACACGGTGAGGGAGAAGCACCGGCACCGCTTGGCCAGCCGGCCGAGGGCACGGGTCCCCTCGGATCCGTGGTGGAGGAGGTTCACGGCGTTCACCGCCAGAGCGAAGAACGCCTCGGTCTCCGACAGCGGGGTCAGCGCGGTTTCAGCGCCGGAGTCATAACGGGGCAGCACGACGAAGCCGGGCACGCAGGGTCGCCCGATCCGGCGTCCCGTGCCGTCTCCTACCGCCACCTGCCACTCCTGGCCCGCCCACGGGCCGAGCCCGGGCTCAAGACGGACGTCGGGGCTCATGTCCGAGAGCACGGCGAAACTCCCGGGCTTCACGGTGATGGGTTTGGCGTAGGGCATGAGCCTTCCGGTCGCCATGTTCAAGGCGACCAGCTCGTCGGTGAGGTACCCGAGCCCGCCGCGGACCAGCCCCGCCACCAGCGTCGACTTGCCCGAACCCGACGCACCAGGGAGCAACACGCCGGTGCCGTCGGTCTCGATCCCGCCGGCGTGGAACAGAAGGTGGTCACCACCCGCCTCCGCAGCGGCACGGTTTACGTCCCACACCAGCCATCCCATGGCGTCGCCGGGCTGTTGGGCGTGCGCCAGCTCCTCGCCGTCGCGCCGCACATCGACGGCACCGCCGGACGCGTCCGCCGCCGTCAGCGAGTACCAGTGTTCGACGGGTGCCGTCTCGACGGGGTCCCGCAGCCCCGCCAGCAGCGCGTCAAGCTGGCGGCCAAGACTCTCGCTCTCGGTGCGCACCGCGAATCGGTAGGACAGCGCGCTCAGATTCGGGGTGCGATGCGCCCACCCGCGCTCGAGCCCCATCGGTCAGGCTCGGTTGCCCGGGCTCCCCGCCTGGGGGGTGGGCGTGCGGCTGGCCCAATGGTGCATGGCCCATCCGCCGGCGACCAGCGCCGCGCCGATCTCGGCGTCGCGCTGGATGTTGAGGCCCGTGTAGGCCAGGGAACTCGACGGGATCGCGGCCGGATCCCCCCCGGGTGCTGTGGACGGATCCGCCCCGGGATCTGTGGACGGCCCATCCGTGGTGTTCGCCAGGGCGGTGGACCCGCCTCTCAGCAACGCGGGACCTGAGAGGGTGGCGCCGCCGGCAGGCCTCGCGGTGAGGATCTCCGGTACCACCCACGCCGCCGCGCCGGCCGTGGCAAACGCTGACATGCGCCCGATAGCCTGCCGCCTCGAGAGGGTGCCGTCAGAAAGAGCGCCGGCACCCCGAGATGCCGACGCATCTTCGTGCGTCTCTTCGCTCTTCATGTCCGCCGCCTTTACCGCCATGCCTCACCCGCCAGTGAGCACCGCAAGAATACTCGGAATTTCGCCGCTCACCAACACAGCCGGTTGCCTGGTGAAACCCGCTGGTGACCCGCATGATCCGGTCGCCGATCGAGCCCGTTGGTGGTCCGCCGTCGATCGCCCAGGTCCCGGAACTGCAATGGCACTTGCAGTACCGGGGAGCGCGTCGCGGCGAGAGTCCGTGGTCGCTTCCGCTGAACGGCATGATGAGCGCATGCGCGACGACGGAGCGACCGGCGCGACCGTGACCGAGCGGACGGCGACGCTGTTGTGGGAGGCCTGCCGCCGCGTCCCCGATCCGTCCTCCGTCCGGGGTGCCCTGGCCGGAGGGGCCGATCTCGCGTGGGCGGTAAACGCGGCCTCGGACCAACGGGTCGGCGCGCTCCTGTGGCGGGCGCTCGATGCGTCGGGCTCGCTGGACGCCCTCGGGCCCGACCGGGCCGCGGTCGGCGCCATGGCCGACGCCTTCAAGATGGAGGCGCTGCTCCTGCTCCCGCGCGCCGTCGCGCTCGCGGTGCGGCCTCTCACCGAGGTCGGTCTGGAGCCGGTCGTCTTCAAGGGACCGGCCGTGGCGGCCCGCTACCCCGAGCCCGGCTTGCGGCCGATGGATGACATCGACCTGCTGTTGCCTCGGGCCGATCACGGGCGCTCTCTCGAAGCCTTGCGGCACGCCGGGTGGCAGGTGGCGCGCGCCGGCGACGGCGACCACTACGACACCCTGCTGACCCACCCTGAGGTTCCTACCTTGTTTCTCGAAGTCCACTTCGGGCTGGAGGGCGGGTCCGGTCGGGTGACGGCATTGAACCCCGAAGCGCTGTGGGCCCGGCGCCAGCCGCTCGACTGCGCCGGCACGCCGGCGTTCGGGTTGCCCCCGGCCGAGGAGCTGGTCGTGCTCGCCGCCCACGCCGGGAAGCCGCACCACCGGTTCGTGCGCCTGGTATGGATGGCCGACCTGACGATGATCGTCGGCCACGCCGAGACGCACGATGCCGCCGTCGACTGGGACCGTGTCCGTGCCGTGGCCCGGGCCGCACGCTGCGTGACGGTGGTCGGCGCCGCCCTGGAGATGGCCCGCCGAGCGGGCGTTGACGCGCCTGCCGGGCTGTTCCGCCTCCCGACCCGCGGCCGACGGGGCGACGCCATGCGCCGGCTGTTGTCGGTCACCTGGCCCTTGACGCAACTCGAACTGTCTGGCTACCGGCTCAACTACGCGCTGACCGACCGCCGGGCCCGACCGCGCCAAGATGCTCTTCCTGCACCTCGCACTGGGACATGGGCTGCGCGCCCGGGCGCGGCGCCTGGCGGGCTTGCCGCCCCGGGCCCCCTCCCGCGCCTAGCTCGCTCGGTGGCGGCCTCGGGCCTGGCTACGGCCCCGGGAATACGGCGCGCAGCATGTCGAGCAGCGCCGCGTCACCGGTGAACGCGGGCGTGTGGTCCGGGTCGAGCCGGCCGTAGACCAACCGACAAAAGGCCTCGGCAGGCAGCACCAGCTCGGCCTCTCTGGGCTCGCCGGCTGCCACCTCCACGCCGTCGGCCGAAAGGCGCAGTGCAATGTCCCGCCCGGGGTCGGTCGTACGGACGGCGACCGTGCGCTCGTGACCGTCGGCCCGCCCGCTGAAGCGTGCGATGAGGGCGAGGTTGTCGACCACCAGTGCGGCGGCGTCCTCGGGCAGGCGGGCGGTGTCGGCGAAGACGACCTCGATGTCCCAGGTGTGGAACGCGTGCTCGTTGAGCCGGAGGGCAACGAACTCGTCGAAGCCGAGGCTCAACGGTCCCATGGGGAGGGTGAGCCGGTCCCGCTCGGCCCCGCTCACCGCCTCCAACGATTCGAGCAGCGCTTCGTCGGCGCCCAGCGCCTCGTCGGCCTGAGCCCGGGGCGTCTTGGCGTTCCACTCGTCCCACACCGACGGCGCGAAGGCGTCCGGAGTCTGCTGCCCGGCCCGGATGTCGTCCAGCCGCCGGCGCGAAATCACCGCACCCGAGCCCAGATGCGACAGCACCTGCGCGATCGACCACTCGTCGCAATAGGATGGCAACCCAAGTTGCAGATCGTCCAGTCCACGGCGGAACTCGAGCAGGCGACCGACCGAGGCGCGCAGCGCGCCAACCGGATTCTCCATGGCGGCGGTCTACCCGCTGGCGGCCCGCGCCGACGCGAGGGCGCGCATCCACCAAACCAGGTCGTCGGCCAGCATGTCGAGGCGGGGTTCGAGCGGCGCGAAGAGCGACCGGTCGGCCGGGTCGGGCGCCTGGCGCACCGCGATGAGCACATCGGGCAGCACGTGCACCGCGTGGCGCAGCGGTGCCATCTCGAACTCGACCGCCACCGCCCGCAGCTGCTCGATCGCCCGGGCCCCGCCCGTGTTCCCCCAGCCGACGTAGGCCACGGGCTTGCGCCGCCACTCGACGAAGGTGGAGTCGAGGGCGTTCTTCAGCACGGCGGGGTACCCGTGGTTGTACTCGCCGGTGAGCAGCACGTAGCCGTCCGCCCGGTCGATGACCTGGCTGAAGCGGGTCACGGCCTCGTCGGCGTAGTCACGACCGGTCCGTGCCGGCGGGTCGCCGTCGAAGAAGGGCAGGGGATGGTCCCGCAGGTCCACCAGCTCGACCGCGAACTCGTCGTGCTGCCCGAGGCGGCCCACGACCCAGGCCGCCACCCGCTCGCTGAACCGACCCTCCCTGGTGGTCCCCGTGATGACCTGCAACAGCACGTGGCTGCGCCTTTCCTGGTGTCGTGGTGCTGTGGCGAGAGGTGGTCCCCGCCGGGGTCGACGGTAGCAGAATCCTCCGGTAATTAACTTGACAGATAACTAACCGAAAGGTTAAATAATAGCGTGACGACACGGGCAGATGACACCCTCGATGCGGCGTTCGCCGCGCTGGCGGATCCCACCCGCCGTGCCATCGTGAGCCGGCTGGCCCGGGGCGACGCCACCGTGACCGAGTTGGCTGCCCCCTTCGCCATGTCGCTGCCGGGGATCTCCAAGCACCTCAAGGTGTTGGAGCGCAGCGGCCTGATCTCGCGGCGGCGCGAGGCCCAGTTCCGGCCCTGCCACCTCGAAGCCGGCGCGCTCGACGGCACCCTGGACTGGATCACGACCAACCGGCGGCTCTGGGAAGAGCGCTTCGACAAGCTCGACGGGTTGCTGGCCGACCTCCAGGGCGCGCCGGTCCGGAAACAAACGGGGCAGGCCCGTGGCTGAGGACGACGCCGGCATGGACGGCACCGGCGAGCTGCGGTTTCGCCGGGTCTTCGACGCGCCGTGCGAGCTCGTGTTCCGCTGCATGACCGACCCCGACCACCTCGCCCACTTCTGGGGACCCGCGGGGGTCACCGCACCGCGGGCCCACATCAGAGTGGACGCCCGGCCCGGCGGCGCATTCGAGACGCTCATGGTGAACGACGCCGACGGGAGCGAGTACCCGACCCGGGCCGTGTTCGACGAGGTGCGCCCGCCCGAGCTGCTGGTCTGGACCGAATCGCACTCGGGCATGCGGGTCCGCTCCGAATTCGTGGCGCTCGGCCCGGAGCGGACCGAGGTCAGGATCCATCAGACCTACGTGCCCGAGGCGTTCCTGGCCCCCGAGGCCCAAGCCGGGTTCCTGTCCTCGCTCGACCGCTTCGACGCGTATCTCGCCGGACTGGCCACGAGGCGCCCCGGAGACGCCTCATCGGTCGAGGAGCCCTCGTGACCCTCGAGCGCCCCGGCATGTCGGAGGGCGGCACGGACGCCTCCGTGGCCCCGGCCATCGCCGACGAGTACCGGGCGCTGGCCGACCTCTTGGAGTCGGCCGAGCCCGGCACGTGGGACGCGCCGTCGCTCTGCGAGGGCTGGCGCACCCGCGAGGTCGTGGCGCACATGACCATGCCGGCGCGCTATTCCGGCTCGGCCTTCATGGTGGAACTGGAAGCCGCCGGCGGCGACTTCACGCGCCTCTCCGACACTGTGGCGGAGCGCGACGCCGCGCTCCCGACCACCGCTCTCCTGGCCGACCTCCGTTGCGAGGTGTTGCACGGGTGGCAGCCTCCGGGTGGCGGCCGGACGGCGCGCTCACCCATTGCGTCATCCACGAGCTCGACATCGTGGAGGCCGTTCCGCTGACGCGGCGCGTGCCCGAGGCGCGCATCCGCGCGGTGCTCGCGCTCGTCGCCACGGCGGGCTCGCCGAACATGTTCGGGGTGGATCTCAGCGGCATGGAGCTGCGGGCGGACGACACCGACTGGTCCTGTGGCTCCGGTGCGCTGGTGCTTGGGCCGGCCCAGGCCCTCGCTGCCGTGGCCTGCGGCCGCCTCGTGCCACCGGGCCGCCTCGGGGGCGAGGCAGCAGGGCGCTTCACGCAGGCGTGAAGGGCAGCACCGGCACGCCGGGGATTTCCCCCAGGGCCTAGGTCGAGGCGTCGGGGGCCGCGGCCCCGCCGTCATGCCACCGGCGCCAGGCTCGGTAGCCGCCGGTCAGATCGCCGGCCTCGGTGAAACCCAGGTCGCGGAGCGATGCCGCCGCCAGGCTCGAGGCGTACCCCTCCGAGCACACCACGACGACGGGTTGGTCGTACCCGTTGACCTCCGGCAGGGCGTGGGTCCCGCTCAGGTCGAAGCGCCACTCGAGCACGTTGCGCTCCACGACGACCCCGAAACCGAGCTCGCCCTCGGTGGCGCGCTGGGCGGCGGGCCGTATGTCGACCACCAGTGCTCCGTCGGCTTGGAGCCCTTCGAGCTGGTCGGGCTCGACCCGCCGGATCCGCCTCCGGGCCAGAACCAGGAGGTCGTCGGCGCTCCGGGCTGTCACCGGAGGGCCGCCTCCGCCCCGGGGTTCCCCGCCCCGAATCCGTGCTCGGATTCGCCACAGCCGTCGTCCGCCCATCCCACTTCCCGCACCGACAGTTGATCGCCGATCACGTCGTAGAACGTCATGGAGGTCAGCGCCGGGCTGTAGACGTGCAGGCTGAGGGCGTGCCCGTCCGCTTCGTTCGTCACGTCGTGGATGTGACCAACGTCGAAGCCCAGCGTGGCTCCCGCCCACAGCTCGTGGCGGACCAAGGTGAGCCTTCCGGTGTCATCGCGCCACGGGACCGCCTCGACCAGGGTCCCGCTGATCACGCTCACTGCTCCCGCGGCAATGCCGTGGTCATGGAGCTCTACCCTCCCACGACGTGGCCACGCGATCAGCCAGGCATCGAAGTCGGGGGTCCGCGCCATCAGCCGCCAGGTCCGGCGCTGCATGTCGAGCGACCCGGGCCACCGCACGGCAGGGGCGAGGCGGCTCGCCACCTCCCGCGGATCGATGCGGAGCCGCCCCGGTGCCGTGCTCGCCCCTGCATTCGGACGAGAACGGGCCGAAAGGTGCATTCAGGACAAGCTAGAGGGTAAACCCGACTAAGTCAATCGTATTTAGGGCTTTTGCTCCATCCCTGGCGGGGTGCCCGGACCAAACAAGATTGCGGGGATGCATCCCCTGGCCCGGCCTCAGCCCCCGGGACTGTGCAACGGCCTTCCGGTTGGCCATCGTCTCCAGACTTCCGGTCGCCCGCCTCACTGCTCGCCGCTGATCGGCGCGGGCTTCTCAGGCTGCGAAGGGCACCTTCATGGCCTCGGCGAGGTTGCCACCCATGACCCGCGCCATCTCGTCGTGTGACAAGCCTTCGAGCTCGTCGACGTAAGAGAGCGGCTCGGACATCCCCTCGATGTGCGGGTAGTCGGATCCGAACACGACCCGGTCCACCCCCACCAGGTCGATGAGCCCGCGCGGGTTCTCCTCGTGGAACGGGTGGATCCAGATGTTGCGCTTGAGCACCATGAGTGGGTCCTCGTCGTAGAGAGCGGGCTCATGTGCGTAGGACTGACCGATGGCCTCAATGAACGGACGGACCCAGGCGGAGCCGTTCTCCACGGGCAGCATGCGCAGGGTCGGGAACCGGGTGAGGAGACCGTGCCCGATCAGCGACGCCACCGTGTCGAAGATGCCTCGGCCCTGGGTGTGCATGATGTCCATGAAGGCCGACTTGCCGGCGAAGGGGAGGTGCTCCCCCTCGGGCTTGCCCTCCCACTGGTTGTAGTAGCGGGTGAGCCCGTCGTCGGACGCGTGCAGGCCGACGGTGATGTCGAGGTCGGTGACCCGCTGCCAGAAGGGATCGAATTCGGGCAGCGCGAACGACCGGTTCCCCTCGAAGCCGGGCACCGGAGCCGGGCGGATCAGGATGATCTTCGCCCCCCGCTCGTAGACCCACTCGAGCTCCTTGATGGCCTCGCTGACGATCGGCAGCGTGATCACGGGTGTCGGGAAGATCCGGCCTTCGTAGTTGAAGGTCCAGTGCTCGTGCATCCACTGGTTCAGCGCGTGCACGACGACATGGGTGGCCCTGGGGTCCGTGCTCAGCCGCTCTTCGAGCAAGCTCGCCAGGGTCGGCCACATGAGCGCACGGTCGATGCCGAGCTCGTCCATGAGGGCGAGTCGGGGTTCCGGCGAGAAAAAGGCCTCGGGCGAGCGGATCGGGTCGCCCATCAGCTCCCGGCGGGACTTCCCCTCGGGGTTGCCGTGCTTGAAGAGCTCCTCGGACGCACCCGGCCGGCCCACGACGTTGAACGTCGGGTTCGGGATGTACTCGGAGATCACGTTGCGCACGGCGATCTTGGTGCGCCCGTTGACCTCGACGTACTTGATCAACCCGGAATACTCTGGCGGGAGGTACTTCGTGAAGGCGTCCGTCTTCTCGTACATGTGGTTGTCGGCGTCGAACACCGGAAAGTCGACAATGGGTCTTGGCATGGCCACCTCCGTGATGACGGAACCGCTTCGCCATCGCTGTCGCGCTGCCGGCGGTCGTGTTTTCAACTTCGACGTCAATATTACGGGATGGACGGCGTCGACGCCCAATTCTTCTTTCCAGGACACGTGGCACACGACTTCCCGCCATGCAAAGCTTTGCATCGAATGCTGAACCAGGACCGCCTCCTTCCGCCCGATCCGGGAATCCGACCGATCGCCCGTGCCCTGTACGAGCGGACGAAGGCGCTGCCCATCGTGAGCCCGCACGGTCATTGCGACCCGGCGGCGCTGGCCCACGACACCCCGTTCAGTGACCCGGCCACCGAGCTGGTCACCAAGGACCACTATCTCCTCCGCATGCTCTACAGCCAGGGCGTGCCCCTCGAGTCGCTCGGAGTGCAGCCGCTCGACACCGCGCCCGTGAAGGTGGACAGCGAGACAGGTGTGGCGGGAGTTCGGCTCGCTGTACCACCTCTTCCGGGGGACACCTTCGAAACTCTGGCTCGACCACACGCTGCAGGAGGTCTTGGGCGTGGCGACAGCGCTGCGGGCGGACACGGCGGATGACGTCTACGACGAGATCTCGGCCCGGTTCGCCCAAGGGGACTTCGGACCGCGCGCGCTCTTCGAACGGTTCGGCATCGAGTTCCTCGCCACGACCGAGGGTGCCCTCGACGTCCTGGAGCCGCACACGCGGCTCCGACAGTCCGGCTGGAGCGGACGCGTCGTCCCCACCTTTCGCCCCGATGACGTCGTCGATCCGGATCGGGCCGGATTCCTCTCTCACGTCGTCGAACTCGGAGAGCTCACCGGGGCCGACACCTGGACCTGGCCCGGATATCTCGACGCACTGCGGAGCCGGCGCGCCTTCTTCGTTGCGGCGGGGGCCACCGCGTCCGACCACGGGCACCCCTCGCCCGTCACGGCGGACCTGTCACGTCGTGAGGCAGAAGACCTCTTCGCGCGCATCATCGCCGGGAAGGGGCAGCCAGGTGACTCCGAGATGTTCCGCGGTCAGGTCCTGGTCGAAATGGCGGCGATGAGCCTGGACGACGGCCTCGTACTGCAGATCCACGCCGGCGCGTGGCGGGATCACAACCCGGCACTGGCCGCCCGTTTCGGTCCCGACAAGGGGGCCGACATCCCGAGGGCGGTGGACTACGTGGGCGGCCTCAAGCCACTCCTCGACCGGTTCGGCAATGAGATCGGGCTCACGGTCGTCGTGTACACCCTCGACGAGACGACCTACAGCCGGGAGCTCGCCCCTCTCGCGGGGCACTACCCCGCGCTGCGGCTCGGACCTCCGTGGTGGTTCCATGACAGCCCGGAGGGAATCCGGCGCTTCTATCAGTCCGTCATCGAGACGGCCGGCTTCGCCAATACCGTCGGGTTCAACGACGATGCGCGATCCCTCCTGAGCATTCCCGCCCGCCACGACGTGGCTCGTCGGCTGAATGCGGGCTACCTGGCCGGGCTGGTCGCCGAGCACCGCCTGGAGGAAGAGGACGCGTGTGAGATCGCCGAGGACCTCGCGTGCACGCTCGCCCGCCAGGCCTTCCGGGTCGATCGATGAAGCAGGTGGTGCTCGTGGGCCTCATGGGCTCCGGGAAATCGACCGTCGGTGCGCTCGTCGCGCCGCGGACCGGACGGGTGTTCGTCGACGTCGACGTCGCTATCGCGGCCCACACCGGCAGGACCGTCCGCGAGCTCTGGGAAGAGGGCGGCGAGGTTGCGTACCGGCATCTCGAATCGGAAGCGGTGCTGCGGGTGCTGCGCGACGCCACTCCGGCCGTGCTGGCCGCTCCCGGAGGGGTGGTGCTCGATCCCGTCGTGCGCACCGAACTCGCCGACAGTTTCGTCGTCTGGCTGCGGGCCAACCCGTCGACCCTGGCGGCCCGGGTCCGCCCCGGCGATCACCGCCCGCTCCTCGGGGACCGCCCCGCCGAGACATTCGCGGCCATGGCCGAGGCACGGGCCGACCTCTACCGGCAGGTGGCGACCACGACCATCGACACGGACAACCTGACTCCGGAAGCCATCGCGGACGTTGTCGTCAGGCTGCTGGCGGACTGCCCGGCGGACGCCTAACCAACGGGAACGGGGAGACAAGATGCTGCGACCGCAGGACACCACCACGCGCGAGACCAAGCGCCTCGACGGCATCTGGAGCTTCACCGCTGACGCGGCCGGGGTCGGCCGGGCCGAGCGCTGGTGGCGCACCACCCTGCCCGACGCCCGACGCATGCCGGTCCCGAGCAGTTTCAACGACGTCCTCGTGGACCAACGGGTGCACGATCACGTCGGCGACGTGTGGTACCAGCGTCGGGTCTGCATCCCCCGCGGCTGGGCCGGACAACGTGTCGTCCTGCGCTTCGACGCAGCCACACACCGCGCCGCGGCGTGGATCGGGGACATGCTCGTCGCCGAGCACGAGGGGGGCTACACGCCGTTCGAGGGCGAGGTGAGCGCCTTCGTCAGCCCAGGCGAGGAATGCCGTCTCACCGTCGTCGTCAACAACGAGCTCACGTGGCAGTCCATCCCGCCGGGTCTGGTCGAGGTCCTGCCGAACGGAACTCGGCGGCAGCGGCAGTATCACGACTTCTTCAATTACGCGGGCTTGCACCGCAGCGTCTGGTTGTACACGACGCCGGTCTCCCACATTGATGACCTCACGGTGGTGACTGACATCGACGAGGGCACCGGCGTCGTCCGGTACTCAGCGGTCGTGGAAGGCGGCGGTGCAGCCCTTCTCCGGGTGCGGCTCCACGATACCGAGGGCACCGTGGTCGCCTCAGCGGAAGGTACCGACGGTGAACTCCGTGTGGCCGACCCGGAGCTGTGGGGACCGGGGCGTGGGTACCTCTACGAGCTCGAGGCCGAACTCACCGACGATGACGTCGTTCTCGACAGGTACACGCTGCCGGTCGGCATCCGCACCGTTCGGATCGAAGGGACGCAGTTCCTCATCAACGGCGATCCATTTTACTTCCGGGGCTTCGGGAAGCACGAGGATCTCAATGTCCACGGCCGCGGTCACGACGATGCCGCCATGGTGCACGACTTCTCCCTGTTCTCCTGGATCGGCGCCAATTCCTTTCGAACCTCCCACTACCCCTACGCGGAAGAGGTGCTCGACCATGCCGACCGGATGGGCATCGTCGTCATCGACGAGACGGCAGCGGTCGGGCTCAACCTCGGCGTGGGTGTCGGCCTGTTCCTCGGCGGGCCGAAGACGACCTACACCGAGGAGACCATCGGTTCTGCCACCCAGCTCGTGCACCGCCAGGCCATTGAGGAGCTCATTGCGCGTGACAAGAACCATCCGAGTGTCGTCCTGTGGAGCCTGGCCAACGAGCCCGAATCCCACACGGATTCCGCCCGGACGTATTTCGAGCCCTTGTTCGAGGCGGCCCGGAATGCGGACCCGAGCCGGCCCGTCGGGTTCGTGAACATGATGTTCGCGCTCCCCGACACCTGCACGGTGAGCGCGCTGGCGGATGTCGTCATGATCAACCGTTACTACGGATGGTACGTCGAACCGGGGGACCTCGACGCGGCCGAGCGCGGGCTGGAGGCCGAGCTGCAGGCATGGGCCACGACGCACGGCAAGCCCATCATCGTGACCGAGTACGGAGCCGACACGTTGTCCGGCCTCCACACCACCGCGGCGAGCGTCTGGAGCGAGGAGTACCAGGTGGAACTGCTCGAGACGTATCACCGCGTGTTCGACCGCACGGAGGCGGTCGTGGGCGAGCACGTCTGGAACTTCGCAGATTTCGCCACCGGGCCGTCGTTCATGCGCGTCGACGGCAACAAGAAGGGCGTGTTCACCCGGGACCGGCGGCCGAAGATGGCCGCGCATGATCTGCGGCGGCGCTGGCTTGGCGCTACCTAGCCCGTGCGGTCGAATGCCTGACGACAAGCTCGCCGAAGAGCTCCTTCGTCGAAGGGCCCTCGCTGAGCATGGCGACGGCCACGGCGCCCACGTCGCTGGTCGGCAGGCTGATGGTCGTCAGGGGAGGCGCCACCATGGCGGCCATCGGCACATCGTCGAACCCCACGACGCTGATGTCGTCGGGGACGGAGATGCCGAGGTTGGTCAGGCCGGCGAGGATCCCAAGGGCCATCTGGTCGTTGAAGGCGAGGACCGCGGACACGCCGCTCTCGACGAGCCGAGGCACAACGGCTGCCGTGGCCTCAAACGTGGGCTCCGCCGCCGTGAGCTCGACGACCTCCATGCCGTTGGTACGGCTGGTGCGCCGAAGGGCGGTCCGGCGCTCCCCCGCCGCCCACGATCCGCGTGGTCCACCCAGATAGGCCACCCGCGTGTGCCCGAGCGCAGCCAGGTGGCACACGGCCTCGGCCACGGCCGGCGCGGTCCGGAGCAGGATGGACGCATGGTCGCGCACGGGCCGGTTCACGAAGACCGCCGGCGTGGAACCCAGGGCGTCCAGCGCACGATGGAGTCGACGCGGCGAGACGATGATGAACCCGTCGACCTCCCGGGACAGGGACCGCACGGCCCGGACCTCCTCGTCCGGGTGCTCACCGGTGTCCACGAGCAGCACCTGCAGGTCACCTTGTCGGGCCGACCGCTCCACCGATCGCACCAGGGACGCGAAGTGCGGATTGGTGATGTCGGGCACGATCACCGCCACGTTGCCCGTCCGTCCGGTGATCAACCCGCGGGCGGCACGGTTCGGCACGAAGCCGAGGTCCCGCACCGCCGCTTCGACCCTGCGCCGAGTCTCCGGCGCGACCTTCTCGGGGACGTTGATGGTGCGCGACACCGTGGCCGCATGCACACCGGCGCGCGCGGCAACATCGAGGATCGTCGCTCGCTGCTCGCGCCGCACGGCGCCCGACCCTACACGGCGGTCTGCGGACTGCGAGGGGACGGGTGAGCGCTACAGGACGGCCACGGTTGAACGCGAGCACGCTGGCACGCGCACGCATACGAGAACTCCCGGAGTACGACCGCACGGCGGCGCCCGTCATCGCCCACATCGGTTTCGGCGCGTTCGCCCGGGCGCACCTCGCCGTGTATGCGGACGACCTGCTGCGGCGGGGCCAGCCCGCACTGATCAGAGGTGTCTCCATCAGGAGCCGTCGGGCGCAAGACCAACTCGAGCCCCAAGACGGGCTCTTCACCGTCGCCGTGCGGGAACCCGGCGCGGCCATGTCGCTCCGGGTGGTCGGCGCACTGGCCACCATGGAGACGGGGCCGGCCGCTGCTCTCGGGGCCATGGCGGCGCCGACCACAAAGCTCGTGACACTGACCATCACCGAGAAGGGCTACAAGGTCACGACCGACGGACCCGCACCCTCGGAGATGCCGACGTCCGCGCCGGCGCTCATCGCTCTGGCCCTGGCCCAGCGCCGCCGGGCCGGACTGGCGCCTCCGATCCTGGCCTCGCTCGACAACCTGCTCGACAACGGCGAGGTCCTGCGCAAGCGAGTCCTCGACGCGGCCGACAGGATCGATGCCCCACTGGCGGCATGGATCGCCAGCGAGGTTCTCTTCCCCAGCTCGGTGGTGGACCGGATGGTGCCTGCTCCCAGCGAGCGCGACCTCGCTGACATCGCCGATGGCCTGGGGCTCACCGACCGGGCCGCCGTCGGCGCCGAAGGACACCGCTCCTGGGTCATCCGGTCCGCTGACGGCTTGGCTCCGCTGGCCGACGTCGGGGTGGAGCTGGTCGACGACGTCGCCCCCTTCGAGCGACGCAAGCTCTGGCTCCTCAACGGCCCCCATTCCGCCCTGGCCTACGGCGGCCTGCTGGCCGGGCACGAGACCATCGCCGGCGCCGTGACGGATCCCACCATCGCTCGGTTCGTCCGGGGACTCGTCGACGAGACCCTCGAGGTGGCCGAGCTCCCCGCCTCGTTGCGGCCGACCGCGTTCGCGGACGAGGCAATGCGCCGATTTGCCAACCCGACGCTGGGCCACACGTGCACGCAGGTGGGAGCGGACGGGTCCAGCAAGTTGCCGCAACGACTGCTTCCGATTGTCGCCGCCCGCCGGGAACGGGCGCTCGACACCAGGGGATTCGCCGTCGTGGCGGCCGTCTGGATCGCCGCGACCGCCGGGGTCGAGGTCCGCGGCGTGCGCCTTCCCGGGCTGCAGGACCCCATCGCCGGTGAGCTCCGCGCCGCCCTCTCGCGGAGCAATGACCGGCATGTGCTCAGCCACGTTGCGCTCGGTGCGCACAGTGACCCTGCGTTCGTGGCCGAGGTCGCGACGATGCTGGCGCGGTTGACCACCGAAGGGCACGCGTTGCTGGGGGCGGAGCGGTGACGGCGACGCTGGGCGGCACCGGGCAGCTCCTCGAACCCGGGGAGGTCCGTTCCTTCGTCCGCGCGCAGGTCGCCGGACTCGACCTCGACGGGCGCTCACTCTGTGTGGTCATCCCCGACGGGACCCGCAACTGCCCGCTGCCCTTGCTCCTGCAGGCAGTCGAGGAAGCTGTCGGCCGCCGAGCCAGTGCCGTCACCGCCGTGGTCGCGCTCGGCACCCATGCGCCGATGACCGACGAGGCCATCGGTGCACTCGTCGGTCCGGTGTCCCTGCCCACCCGAAATCATGCGTGGTGGGAGGACGACACGTTCACGAACGTGGGGAGCCTGCCTGCGCAGCTCGTCGAGAAGCTGTCCGGGAACCGGCTGCATGACTCGATCGAGGTCCGCATCAACCGGCTGGTGGTCGAGAGTGATGTGACGCTGATCGTGGGCCCGGTCGTGCCCCACGAGGTCATCGGGTTCTCGGGAGGCAACAAGTACCTCTTCCCCGGCCTGTCGGGCGAGGACATGATCGACGTGACGCACTGGCTCGGTGCGCTGATCACCAGCAGTGAGATCATCGGCACCCGGGGCATCACGCCGGTCCGGGCGCTGGTGGATGCGGCGGCCGAGCTGGTACCCGGTGAGCGCCATGCACTGTGCGTGGTGGTGGACCACAACACCGGCGCCGTACAGTCCCTCTCCTTCGGGGAGCCGGTTCTGGCGTGGGCAGCCGCGGCCGACGTCTCGGCGGAGACACACGTCGAATATCTCGACCGCCCGGTCCAACGGGTGCTGTCGGTGATCCCCACCCGCTATCCGGACCTCTGGACAGGAGCCAAGGGTTTCTACAAGGTCGAGCCGGTCGTCGCCGACGGCGGCGAGGTCGTTCTGTACGCGCCGCACATCACCGAGATCGCCGTCATGCACCCTCGGATGCTGGAGATCGGCTACCACTGCCGCGACTTCTTCCTGGCCCACTGGGACCGGTACCGCGATGTCCCGCGAGGCGAGCTGGCACACGCCACCCACCTCTTCGGCTCGGGGACCTATGACCCGGTGGCGGGTGAGCGCCAACGCGTGCGGGTGACGCTCGCCACCCGCATCCCCGAGGACGTCGTCCGAAGGGCGAACCTCGGCTTTCTCGCACCCGAAGCGGTCGATCCGGCAGGATGGGCCTCCGACCCAGACACCCTGGTCGTGCCCGACGCCGGGGAGGTGCTCTACCGGCTCCGGTAGGCCGTCGCCCCGTCACTCATTCGTCGGGGTAGACCACGCCGATCTCGGCCCGGATGGCGTCGAGTGTCGTCGCCAGCGCGAGTGACTCGTCGAGGGTGACCACCGGACTCTCGGTCAGCCCGTCGGCGAGGCAGCGGTGCACCTCCTCGATCTCGAAGCGGAGCCCGTTCCCCTCATAGGCGGCGTCGATCCGCTCGACCCCGGCGAGGCTGGAGACCGTGAGCGAATTCGGGCAATGCATCATCGCCGGCAGGTCGATGACGCCGTCGGTCCCCGCGATCCGGGCGGTGCACGTCATGCTGACCCGCAGGGCCGCCTTGACCACCCCCAGCCTCCCGGCCGGGTGATGCAAGACGGCGGCGACCACCTCGTCGACGTGTGTCTCGCCGACGACCCCATCGGCCACGACGCGCTCGATCGGGCCCAGGACCAGCGTGCACAGCTGCACGGGATAGATGCCGAGGTCGAGGAGGGCACCGCCCCCGAGCTCGGGTGCGAAGTGCCGGTGCGCGGGGTCCACGGGCCGCCGGAACCCGAAGTCGGCCTCGACCAGGAGAGGTTCGCCGATACGACCCTCGCCGATGACGTCGACCAGGGTCCGGTAGGCCGGAAGGAACCTGCTCCAGATCGCCTCCATGAGGAACAACCCTCGGCTGCGGGCCTCCGCCGCCATCCGTCGCCGCCTGCCGGGCGTTGAGCGCCAACGGCTTCTCACAAAGGACGTGCTTCCCTGCTCGGAGGAAGTCGATGGTGTCCGTCTCATGGCGCGAGTGGGGCGTGGCCACGTAGACGACGTCGACCTCGGGGTCGGCCGCGAGCGAGCCATAGTCGCCGTAGCGGGTCGGTATGTCGAAGCGGTCCGCGAAGGCCTCGGCCCGGTCGGCCGAACGTGAGGCCACGGCCGCGATGGCGCCCCCCTCCGCGAGCTGCATCCCTTCGGCGAACCCGGTGGCGATGGCGCCCGGTCCGACGACGCCCCAGCGGATCACGGTCCGCCCATGCCGTGGGCGGTGAGGAGCTGAGGGCAGCCGTTGGCACCGTGACGAGGCATTGATCCCTATTTCTTCCGGGGGGACTTCTCTCGCTGATAACGCTATCATCGGGTGCCGCCTGGGACACCGTGTCAGACCGTCATGCCGGCAGCGCCCCGGTGTGGCCACGACAGGAGGACCATGACCGATCTCTTCATCCCGCGACCGGAGCACCACTTCACCTTCGGGCTGTGGACCGTGGGCAACCCGGGCCGGGACCCTTTCGGTACCGAGGTGCGCGCGCCGCTCGATCCCGTCGATTCCGTCCACCGGCTTGCTGAACTGGGTGCGTACGGCGTGAGCTTCCACGACAACGACCTCGTTCCCTACGGCTCGTCGGCCGACGAGCGCGACGAGATCCTGAAGCGATTCCGGCGGGCGCTCGATGCGACCGGCATGCACGTTCCGATGGTGACCACAAACCTGTTCTGGCGCCCCGTCTTCAAGGAGGGCGCCTTCACCGCCAACGACCCGCGGGTGCGCCGGCTCTCGGTCAAGAAGGCCTGTGAGGCGACCGAGCTCGGCGCCGAGGTGGGTGCGAAGGTGTTCGTGCTCTGGGGTGGCCGCGAGGGGATGGAGGCGGAGGCCGCCAAGGACGTCCGACTGGCCCTGGACCGCTACAAAGAAGCGATCGACCTCGTGTGCGAGCACATCGAGGCGCGGGGCCTGGGTCTGCGCATCGCGCTGGAGCCCAAGCCGAACGAGCCCCGCGGCGACATCCTGCTCCCGACCGTCGGCCACGCGCTCGCCTTCATCGGGACGCTCGAACGTCCCGAGATGGTCGGGCTGAATCCGGAGTTCGCGCACGAGACCATGAGCGGGCTCTCCTTCTCGCAGGCGGTCGCCCAGGCTCTGTGGCAGGGCAAGCTCTTCCACATTGATCTCAACGCCCAGCGCATCGGCAAGTTCGACCAGGACTTCCGGTTCGGGTCCGAGGGGATTCGCGACGCGTTCTACGTGGTCAAGCTGCTCGAGGACTCCGGCTGGGATGGCATGCGGCACTTCGACGCGCATCCCTATCGCACCGAAGACGTCGATGGCGTGTGGGACTTCGCCCGCGGTTGCATGCGCACGTACCTGATCCTGGCCGACAAGGTGCGCCGCTTCCACGAAGACCCCGAAATCCAGGACGCGTTGCGGACGGCGAAGGTGGCGGAGCTGGCCGAGCCGACCAGCCCGGCCGGCGGTCTCGACGAGCTCCTGTCGTCGGCCTACGACGAGGATGCGCTCGCCGCGCAGGGCTACGGCCACGAGCGTCTGGACCAACTCGTCACCGAATTGCTCCTCGGCGCCCGCTAGTGGCCCTCGTGGTCGGGGTGGACTCGTCCACTTCCGCGTGCAAGGTCCAGGTGCGCGACGTCGATACCGGCGCCATTGTGGCGTCCGGTCGCGCCCCGCACTCCCCCACGTCGCCACCGCGCAGCGAGCAGCAACCTTCGGAGTGGGAGCACGCGTTCCACGCCGCCTGCACCGAGGCCGGCGTCCCCGCAAGGCACACCCCCTCCGCCGTCGCAGTCGCCGCCCAACAGCACGGGCTCGTCGTCCTCGGCGACGACGGCGAGGTGTTGCGGCCCGCCAAGCTCTGGAACGACACCGAGTCCGCACCCGATACGGAGATGCTCTTGGCTGCGCTGCCGGGGGGCCGGGGTGGTTGGGCCGCCGCGTGCGGGAGCGTCCCCGTGCCCAGCTTCACGATCACGAAGTTGCACTGGTTGCGCCGCTGCGAACCCGAGACTCTGCGGCGGGCGGCGGCGGTGCTGCTGCCGCACGATTGGCTCACCTTCCGCCTGACCGGTCGTTGGACCACCGACCGGGGGGATGCCTCGGGGACGGGATACTGGTCGCCCAGGGAGGCCCGTTATCGCCACGACATCCTGAGTCTGGTCAGCGAGGACATCGACTGGGACACCGCACTCCCCGAGGTGCTCGCCCCGGACGCCGTCGCCGGCGAGTGGGCGGCCAGCGGGACCATGGTCGCTCCCGGCACGGGCGACAACATGGCGGCCGCCCTGGGTCTCGGCCTCCGCCGGGGCGATCTGGCCCTGAGCCTCGGCACCAGCGGCACCGCGTTCACGGTGAGCGACGAACCAGCGGCCGACCCCACCGGCACCGTGGCCGGATTCGCCGACGCCACCGGCCGCTACCTGCCGCTGGTCTGCACCATGAACGCGACCAAGGTCACCGACGCAGTGGCGCGGTTGCTCGGAGTCGATCATGCGCGGTTCGACGCGCTGGCGCTCGAGGCGCCAGCCGGAGCAGGCGGCCTCGTCCTTGTCCCACATCTCGACGGCGAGCGGACCCCGAACCGGCCGGGCGCGACCGGCACGTTGACCGGATTGCGTACCGACGTCACGGCAGCCCAACTCGCCCGGGCCGCGGTTGAGGGCGTGGTCTGCAATCTCCTCGCGGGTGCCGATGCGCTGGGCGCCGGTGGCACGAACGGAACGGTCTTCCTCATCGGGGGTGCGGCCCGCAGCGCGGCCTACCGGCGCGTGGTGGCGGACGTGACCGGGCGCGTCGTGAAGGTTCCGGTTGACGACGATCTCGTCGCCGGTGGTGCCGCGGTCCAGGCTGCCGCGATCCATCGTGGATGCGACTTCGCCCAGATCGCGGCGGCGTGGGGTCTGGGCCGCGGCGAAACGATCGAACCGGACGACGGGGTCGACCGGGCGGCGATCCGTGCCGCCTACGCCGACGCCGTCGGCGGGGCCGCCGCCTTCGACTGGTTCGACCACGAGGAGGCATGACGGCCGACGTGCCGCGACGCCGCGCCGTCATGGCCGATGTCGCCGCCGAAGCGGGTGTCTCGGTCATGACCGTGTCCCGCGTGCTGAACGGCTTCGCAGGCGTCACCGACGAGACCCGGCTCCGAGTCGAGGAGGCCGTCACGGCTCTCGGCTACCACGCCAACACCGCGGCTCGCGTGCTCGCCGGAGGCCGTTCGAGGACCATGGGGGTGATGGCCGTCGAGACCGAACAGTTCGGTCCTTCACACATGCTCTTCGGCATTGAGGCGGCGGCGCGCGAGGCGGGCCACCTGTTGAGCTTCGTCACGCTCAGCCGCAGCGGCACCGACATGGCTTCCACGCTCGAGCGGCTGCGGGCATCCCACGTCCAGGGCGTCATCGTCGTCGCCCCCGTCCGCCGCGTCGTCGAAGCCGTCACCCGGCTCGAAGGTGACATGCCACTCGTCGTGGTCGGCGGCGACCCGGGCATCGGCGCCCCGACCGTCACGATCGACCAGCTCGAGGGCGCCCGCATCGCGACGCGGCACCTCCTCGACCTCGGGCACCGCACGGTCCATCACGTGTCGGGTCCGCAGAGCTGGATAGACGCCACCGCCCGCATGCGGGGCTGGTCGGACGCACTCCGCACGTACCCCGCACCGAGCGGACGCTCTGTCGCCGGTGACTGGGGCGCCGGCAGGGGATACGTCGCGGGCACACGCCTCGCCGGTGATCCGACCGTGACCGCCATCTTCGCCGCCAACGACCAGACGGCGCTCGGGGTGATCCGGGGGCTGCACGATGCCGGACGGAGGGTGCCCGAGGACGTGAGCGTGGTCGGATTCGACGACACGCCCGAATCGGGCTATTTCCTGCCGCCGCTCACGACCATCCGCCAGGACTTCGGCGAGGTGGGGCGGCGGTGTGTGCAGCTCCTGCTCTCGCTCGCCGACGGCGCCCCGGTGGAGCGCCACGTCGTCGTCCCGGCGAAGCTCGTCGTGCGCGAGAGCACGGCACCACCCCACTGAGCTGAACGGAGTCGACCGGTCTCACCCGGCGGCGCACTCGGGTCACCCTCAGTGGATCAGGACCCCGACGCCGTCCAGCGCACCGTCCTCGCACACGACGACGACGGTGCCGCCACAGCCGCCCCCGCTCGAGCGCGCGCCATGTACGCCAGGTCGGGCCAGCACCTCCCTGACGATGCGCGTGGCGGCCGGATGACCCAGGCCCATGGCGTCGTATCCGGCCTGACTGGCCTCCATCAACGGCCCGAGGCGATCCGGCTGACCGTCGGCCAGCGCCGCCAGCGCGGCCACCGCGCGGACGTGCTCCTCGACGCCGAACAACGTGGCCGCCCGGACCGGGTACGTCTCGCCGGGTCGCACGGTCGTGACGTCGTCGCCGGTGGAACCCCAGCCATTGAGGAAGGAGGAGCCGTCGAGGAGGTCCGGAAGCTCGGCGGCGGCGGCGCGTGGGAGCTCGCTCACCCAGGGCCACGTGCGTGCCGCCGCGTCCTCCACCATTCGCTTCCCCATGAAGGTCGCGGCGCGGGCTCGCTCATACGGCGGGCCGCCGACGTCGTGCGGGGTTCCGGTCGGCCAGCCGACGATCTCGAGGCCCGGTGGCACCGCCACCTCGTCGGCCGCGGAAGCCGGGCGGCACAAGATCGGCAGCACCATCCCGGGTGTCCCGAGTGCCACTGCGGCCTGATCCATGATCCCGCACGGGGCACCCACCACATGGTTCTCCGCCTCCTGGCACAGCGCGGCGAGGCGGAGCGGATCGATGGTCCCGGCGCCGAGCGCCCGGGCGGTTGCCACCTCGAGCGCCGCGCTGGACGCCACTCCGACGGATTCTGGGAGGTCCGATGAGATCTCGAGCCGTACCCGGGGTGGGTCGATCACCCCGTGGCGCACCAACACGATGGCGACCCCGATGACATAGTGCGTCCAGCGGGGGAACGCAGCCAGCCCCAGACGGACGTCCCCGTAGGGGAGCCGGGCCAGCGCTGCCAGTTCGGTGGTCGAAACCGTGGCGGGTCCCACGACGAATGCGTCGTCGGGATGGGCGACAACCTCGGTGCCCTGACGGGTCGGCATTTCGAGCACCAGCGCTCCCGAGTAGTCGGCCACACCACCGAGCAGGTCGAGACGCCCGGGGGCGCTACCGCGCACCCAGGCCATCCACGACCTCCGCCAACACGGGGCCGATGCGCGCCGCAAGAGCCTCGTTGGCGTAACCGACCCAGGCCACCGGCGACACGTTGTCCAACGGCACGGCCAACGGGTTCCCCCAGGGGTCGGTGACCACGCCGCCCACCTCTTCGAGCAGCATGGCGGTGCACACGTCGTACGGGTGGCAGGCCAGACCCTCGTGCTGGACGAGCGGGCGCAGATCGGCGACGAACCGATCCCGGCCCGTGATCAGCTCATGGAGCTGTCCGCCGGTCGAGAGATACTGGTCATCGAAGACATGGACGTCGCCGAGCCTCCGGAAGAGCTGGGCCTCGAGCGCGGCGAGGGCCGCTTTTCCCGGCAGGAAGAACTTGGCCAGTCCGCTGAAGCTGTGCTCGAGGTCCGTGGCCGCCGACGGCCGTACCTTCAGCGCTTCCCGCGCCCCGCCACGGACGTCGACGCGCTCGGCGTGCAGTCCGCCGCCGCGGGTGGCACTCAGTTGGTCGGCCGCGCCCTGCTTCACCGTGGGCAGCTCGGTCATGGCTGCCGCGACGATGTCGGCCAGACCGCCGCCCGGCGGTGCCACCGCGGCGAGGCACCAGGCGGGACGCTTGTCGTACATGAGGCCGCGTGTGCCGTCGATGGTGTCGACGACGACGGTCCATGCCGCGGGACCCCCGACGACCACCGGCTCGTCGAGCCCTTCGGAGACGAGCACGACGTGGGGCCAGTGCTCCTCGAACCAGTGCACCAGCGCGTCGTCGGCGACGCGGTCGATGGCATAGATGGTGTCGGCCACCGTCGCCCCCGCCACCGCCGCCATGTCCATGCCGCGCGACGCGGCGACGAGGGCTCGCACGTGCTCGCCGAGCGCGCAGAGTAGGCGGCGAGCCTCCTCAGCCGAGGGCGGCACGAAGCTCCTCCGCCTTCTGGTCGGGATCCGACTCGTTCGTCATCGAACCGCCGCCCACCTCGGGGCCCGCCAGGTACTTGAGAAGGCCCGGTGCCCGCAGGGGCGGGTGCAGCTCCAGGTGGAACGGGTAGTGCGGATGGTCACCGACCGGGGCCTGGTGCACCGCCAGGACGAAGGGCAGCCGAAATCCCCACAACGCGTCGTAGCGCCGCACCACGTCGCGTAGCACGAGCGCAAGGGACCGACACTGCTCGTCGTCGAGATCCACCAGGGACGTGACCGGACGCCGAGGCAGGATCTGCACCTCGTACGCGTACTGCGCGAACCAAGGGATGCAGGCGAAGAAATGGCCGCCCTCACTGACGACGCGGGGCCCGACCACCTCGCGGGCGATGACGTCAGCGAGCAGCGAGCGCCCCGTTCGGCGATGGTGCCCGGCCGCCACCTCGGCTTCTCGGGCCATGGTGGCGTACACCATGGATCCGGCATAGATCTGACAGTGCGGATGAGGATTGGAGGTGCCGACGAGGGCACCCCGGTTCTCGAAGATGAGCACGTGTGCCACGCCGTCCTCCTGCTGCAGCGCGCACGTCCGCGCCCGCCAGGTGGTGACGATGGCCTCCATCTCGTCGTCCGACAGGTCGGCCATGGACCGGGTGGGGTCGTCGTGGTAGCAGACGACCTCAGCCGTGCCCAGCGCGCGGCACGTCCGGTAGACGTCGTCACCGGATCCGGGCTCTGGGGCGTCCGGCGAGAACACCGGGAGGTCGTTCGTGAACACGTAGACGCCCCGGTAGTCCGGATTCGTCGCGTGCAGCCGCCTACCGAGGGGTGCCAACGCGTTGTCGACGGGAACGGGCGGCTCTTCCGGGGCCACGTTCTCGCCCACCCAGGGGCGGGCGTCGCGGTGCGACGTGAAGAGGACCCATTGGCCACGGAAGGGGTGCCAGCGCAGCTCCCAGGTCACGGTCGCCCCGGTCCCCGCTCAGGCGCGGGCATCGATCACGACCCGTTGCGCCTCGCACCCCGGCGCAGTGACGGTGAGGGTGATCCGTCCCCCACCCGTGGGGCGAAGGATGGCGAGCGCGCGACCGTCGAACGTGGTGCAGCTCGTGCCGCTGAAGCCCTCCGCGGTGGCGGGGTTCGCGCTGCCCAGGGCCTGGAGCACCCCGGTCCCGTCGACCTCCACTTCAACCCGCCGGTCAGAGGCGCGGTGGAGCACGCCGTCGGCGTCGACCAGGCTCAGCGCCACGTAGGCCAGGTCCCCGGGATGCGCCGCGATCGCGGGCCGGTCCACCTGGGCGTCGAGCCGCACGGGCCCGGTGGCGGTGCGCAGGGCCGAGCGACCGCGTTCCAGCCCGTCACGCCAAGCCACGGCCTCGAGCAGCCCGGGCTCGTACACCGTCTCGAACTCCGACTTGTAGCGGTGCGGTGCGCCGCTGGGCTGGCGGCCCAACGACCGCCCGTTCACCAGCAGCTCGACCTCGTCGGCGTCGGCGTAGACCTCCACGATCACCGGTGCGCCCTCGTCGCAGGCCCAGGTCCAGCTCGAGACGGTGTCGCTCCAGCTCCACGGCGTGCCGGCCGCGAGTTCGCCGTGGTGCTCCGGCCGCTGCACGGCCAGGTAGGGGGCGGCGCGCAGCCCGAAGACGATCTCGCGGTAGTACGACTGGGGACGCCGGTGGCCGGTGATGTCGATGTCGCCGCACCAGGCGGTCCGCCACGGATACTCGCCCAGGAAGGACTGGGGGCCCTGGGCGGAATGCGACTGGCTGTAGACGGTGCGGTCGATGCCGGCTTCGCCGAGGTAATCCCAGCCCGTCCAGGTGAAGTCTCCGATCACGTGCGCATGCCGGCGGACCGCCGCCCAACCCGTGTCGATGGCCGCGGGATGAGTCTCGCTGCCGACGATCACCCGGTTGGGGTACAGCTCGCCGTCGGTGGCGAAGCGTGTTTCCATGTAGTTGTAGCCCGCCACGTCCAGATAGGAGGCGGTCTGCGCCGAATTCTTGGCCACAACCGGTGCCTTCATGAGCTCATTCAGCCGGTCGGCGATCTGGGTCATCGCCGTGTTCACGCCCGTTTCCTCGTTCGGCTCCTCGGTCGCGCTGCCACGACCTTCGGCGAGTTGGGCGAAGAGCTCGGAACCGCCGACCAGCAGCCCGCTGATGGCCTCGGTGACAAACCTGGTGCCGTCGAGCGACCGGATCTTCTCCGCCACCGCGCGACCGACACGGGCACCCATGGGCGTCCCCGCCTCCGGGATCTCATTGCCGATGCTGTACATGATCACGCTGGGGTGGTTGAAGTCCTTCCGGACCATGGCTTCCACGTCCGCCTCCCACCAGTCGGGGAACCGCAAGGCGTAGTCGTGCTCGCTCTTCGGTTGCGCCCACATGTCGAATGTTTCGTCCATGACGAGCACCCCGAGACGATCGCAGGCCCCGAGCATGGGCTTGCTCAGAGGGTTGTGGGCGCTCCTGATGGCGTTGAACCCGGCCTCCTTGAGCAGCTCGACCCGGCGTTCCTCGGCGCGGTCGATGGTGGCCGCCCCGAGAGGGCCGTTGTCGTGGTGCACACAGGCACCTCGGAGGAGGACCGGCTCGCCGTTGATGCGCAATCCCCGCCCCGGGTCGACGGACAGGGAACGGATCCCGAAGGTCGTCGTCTCCTCATCGAGGACCCTCCCGTCGTCCATCAGGGTCGCCCGGCAGGTGTACAGATACGGATCGTCCGGACCCCATCGGCGCGGCCGCGGCACGCAGAGACGTTGCCGGGCCGTGAGGGCATCGCCGGGCACCGTCGTCACCGGCGCCTCGGCCCCGGCCACGAACGTGCCATCTGAATGGAGTACCTCCAGGCGAAGCACGGCGCTCGATGCTGCAATGGACTGGTTCCGCACGGCCGCGCTGATCGCCACCACCGCCACGTCGTCGTCGATCTCAGGCGCGACCACCTGCAGCCCGCCGGGCACCAGGTGGGGCCGCTCTCCTTGGAGCAACCAGACACTGCGGTAGATGCCACCGCCCGAGTACCACCGGCTGTCGTCGTGGGCGCGCGCCTCGACCTTGACCTCGTTGGCCCCGCCGAAGCGCAGCAGGTGGTCGATCTGGACGCTGAAGTCCGAGTAGCCGCCGGGGCGGTGGGCCACCAGCACGTCGTTCACACTCACGCGGGCATCGCGATAGACGCCGTCGAATTCCAGGAAGAAGACGCCTCCCTCTTCGTCGAGCGGGGGCTCGAACGACTTTCGATACTCCCACGATCCGCTCGGAAAGTACGCGGTCGCCCCGTGCCCGGACGGCGACCGCTCCTCTCCGATCATGGCGTCGTGCGGCAACGTCACGGGGACCGGCTCCGACCCGCCCCCCGTGACCATCTCGGCGAAGGAATTTGCCTTCGCTCCGATCGTCCAGTGGTCGTTGAAGGAGGTGCGGCGCATGGCCGGGATCCTATGCCACCAGGGATGTTATCGCTACCATCAAAGATGGGAATCCCTGCGCCGGGCGCTCCGGCCCCCTTTGGGACCGCCGGCCACAGGCAGCGATTCGGGACCGGGACGCGGTGTTACGTTGACCCGGACCCCGCTCCGGCAGCCGTAGAGGAGGATTCACATGGCGACCTACGTGCTCGTCCACGGTGGCGGCCACGGCGGGTGGTGCTACCAGCGGGTGGCCCGCATCCTGCGCGCCGAGGGGCACGAGGTCTACGCGCCGACCCTGACTGGCCTGGGAGAGCGGGCCCACCTGCTCAATCCGGAGGTGGACCTGCGCCGTCACATCGAGGACGTCGCGGCGGTACTGCACTTCGAGGACCTGCGCGACGTCATCCTGGTCGGTCACAGCTATGGCGGGATGGTGATCACGGGTACCGCCGACCGGGTCGCCGACCGGGTCGGCAAGCTGGTGTTCCTCGATGCCGCCACGCCGGTCAACGGGCAGTCGCTCTTCGACGTGGCCGGCCCGGTGATCGAGGCCGTCCGTCCCTTCGGCGAGGTCGTCGACGGGATGGAGCTCGTGCTGCTGCCCGCGCCCGATGCCGGGCTGCTCTACGGGGTCACCGACCCCGACGATCTGGCTTGGATGGCCGAGCGGCTCACCGGGCATCCCTGGAAGTGCTTCGAGCAGCCGCTCGAGCTGGCCAACGAGGAGGCGCTCTGGGCGATCCCGCAGTACCACATCGTGTGCACATCGACGTTGGCGACCAGGGACGTCGCGCTGATGGCCACCGCGCGCGCCCAGGATCGCCTGTGGGACATCGACACGGGCCACGACCTGATGGTCACCGAGCCGGAGCGGGTGGCTGACGCGTTGGTGCAGGTCGCAGCGTCCTGAAGCCCGCTGTCGCTCCCGGGCGAGTAAGCAGTGGGGTTCTTGAGCCGGATCAGGTGGCTCATCGGGGAGGAAGGGACCGCATCATGCGCAAAGGCTCAGGCAGACATCTGGGCAGGTTGGGGCTGGGGGCGCTCGCACTGACGGCGGGCGTCGGTGCCACGAGTCTGGCGGGTGGGACCGCCGGTGCGGCAACGTCAGGCTCGCCTTTGACCATCGTCATGATCACCTCGCTGACGGGCGAGGGGTCATCGGAGTTCAGCCAGACCCCGGCCGGGTTCAATGCCCGCATCGCGCTGCAGAACGCGGAGGGCGGGGTGGACGGCCACAAGATCACGGGGGTCGTGCTCGACGACCAGACCAGCCCGACGGAGATCGCAACCGCCGTCCAGGACGCCCTCTCCAAGGGCGCCGTGGGCATCGTGTCGGAGAGCCCGCTGTTCTTCCTGGCCGACAAGTACCCCCAACAGGCGGGCATGCCCGTCACCGGCGGGTTCTTCGACGGCCCGGAGTGGGGCACCCAGCCCTTCACCAACATGTTCGCGGCCGACGTCGGCAGCCTGGACCCCAAGTACCCGGTCAACACGGCCATCGGGACCTTCATGAAGGCCCACGGTGGCACGGTCGTCTGCTCGTACGGCTACAGCATCTCGCCCTCGTCGAGCCGGTCCGCCGTCGGCACCGTCGACTCGTTCGTGCATGCCGGCGGCAAGGAAGGGGTGCTCGACACGTCGCTCCCGTTCGGCTCCGTCGCCATGACGACACCGGCGCTCACGGCCAAGCAGAAGGGCTGCAACGCCTACTACGCGGGACTCGATGACAACTCGAACGACGCCTTGGCGACGGCGCTGCAGCAGGAAGGCGTCAAGCCCAAGGTGATGGTCTTCCCGACCGGGTACGAGCCCAGCGTCATTGGCACACCCGCCTGGAAGGCCGTGCAGGGCGGCTACTTCGAGACGGAGTTCCGTCCCTTCTCACTGCCGAACGCCGGCACGGAGCAGATGCAGTCGGCTTTGGAGAAGTACGAGCACTTCTCAAGCAAGGAGTTCCCGTCCTTCAGCCAGTACGAGTCATGGCTCGGTGCCGACCTCATGATCAAGGGCCTGCAGCTGGCCGGCCCCAACGCGTCGCACGCCGCCGTCATTTCGGCTTTGCGCAACATCAAGAGCTACAACGGCAACGGGCTCCTGCCCGAGTCGATCAACTACTCGACCGACTTCGGGCACGACCTGCCGAAATCGTGCGGGTGGTACATGAAGGCCGAGAAGAGCGGATTCGTGGCCGTCTCCAGCCAGCCCTGGTGCGGCACGGACCTGCCGGGCACCACCACCGTGCAGTCGTAAGCTGCTCCGCTTCGGATCAGTCCTCGATGGAGATGGCGTTCTTGGGGCAGGTGCGGACAGCCGCCTCGACCTTCTCGCGCAGCCCCTCGGGAGGATTTTCGTCCAGCACGTAGAGAAGGTCGTCGTCCCGGACCTCGAATACCTCGGGAGCCAACCCCATGCAGAGGGCGTTGCTCTCGCACAGATCAAAATCAACCACGACTCGCATCGGTACTACCTCCAGCTCCAGAAAGACCCGTCGACCATGAGGGGAGGCTACGCCCGAACCGGCGCGCGCCGCCTTTCTGGCCTTCTCCGCACCCTCAGGCGACGTGACGCTCGACGTAGAGCCCGAAGACCGATTCGAGCGCTCGCATGGACTCGCCCACGCTCACGTGGTGGCGCGCCGCCTCAATGAGCGCGGGCATCAAATTGATCGCCGGGTCTGATGCGTCCTTGGCGATCCGGGCGAGGGAGCGCCGTACTGCGTCGTCATCTCTCGCCTGCTTAACGGCCGCAAGGCGGGCGAGCTGTTCCGTCTCGACGTCCGCACTGATGGAGAGGGTGGACGGCGCGACACCGTCCTCCTCCACGTATCCGTTGACGCCGACCATCGTCCATTCACCCTTGGCGATCTTGGATTGGAAGGCGTAGGCCGCGTCGGCGATCTCCGCAACGAACCAGCCGTCGTCGATGCAGGCGAACACCCCCTGGAGCACCGACCCCGAGCCGACGTCGGTGAGGTGTGCGAAGACCTCTTCGGCCTGCCGCTCGAGCTCGTCGGTGAGCTCCTCGACGAACCACGATCCACCGAGGGGATCGGCCACATGGACGACACCGGTCTCCTCGGCGATCACCTGCTGGGTGCGCAGGGCCAGACGGGCGGCGTGCTCGGTCGGGAGAGCCAGGGCTTCATCGAAGGCATCGGTATGCAGGCTCTGGGTCCCGCCCAACACACCGGCCAGAGCCTCGATCGCCACGCGGACGAGGTTGACCTCAGGCTGCTGTGCTGTCAGGGACACGCCCGCTGTCTGGGTGTGGAAGCGCAACTGGCACGAACGTCCGTCGGCCGCCCCGTAGCGCTCGCGCATCCAACGGGCCCAGATGCGACGGGCGGCCCGGTACTTGGCGATCTCCTCGAAAAAGTCGCTGTGGGCGTTGAAGAAGAAGCTGAGTCGAGGCGCGAAGTCGTCGACGGCCATTCCCGTCGCCATGGCCGCCTCGACGTAGGCGAACCCGTTGGCCAGAGTGAAAGCAAGCTCCTGCGCCGCCGTCGAGCCCGCCTCGCGGATGTGGTAGCCCGAGACCGAGACGGGATGCCAGCGCGGTAGCTCCGCCGAGCAGAAACGCATGACATCGGTCACGAGCCGAACCGAGGGACGGGGTGGGAACACGTATTCCTTCTGGGCCTGGTACTCCTTCAAGATGTCGTTCTGGAGCGTGCCCGAGAGGGCGGCCCGGTCGACACCTGTCCGGTCGGCCACGCCGACGTACATGGCGAGCACGGGGGCCGCCGGGGAGTTGATCGTCATGGATGTCGAGACCTTCCCGAGATCGATATCCGAGAACAGGGTCCCCATGTCGTCCTGGGTGTCGATGGCGACACCGGCGCGTCCCACCTCACCCTTTGCCCACGGGTCGTCGGAGTCACGACCGAGGAGCGTGGGCATGTCGAACGCGGTGGACAGGCCGTCACCGCCGGCACGCAGCAGTTCCTTGAAGCGCCCGTTGGTGTCGGCCGCCGAGCCGAATCCGGCGAACTGGCGCATGGTCCACAGCCGGGACCGGTACATGGAGGCGTAGGGCCCCCGCGTGTAGGGGTACTGACCGGGCAACTCCGCGCCGTCGGCGCCGTACACGGCTTCGAGCGGCACGCCCGACATCGTCTCGAACCGCGCCGGCCGCCGTGGCGACCTCTCGATTTGGTCCTGCCAGGTCTTCCGATCCGCCACGCGTCCCAGATTACTTCAACATCAAACTAGTTTCCACCCGCTGTGGCTCACTCGAAGTCGCCGGCGGCGCGGCGGAGGTCCGCCAGCAGGTCGAAGAGGCGACGGACGGCCGGTGGCGGCACGCCGAGATCCATGAAGACCTGCTCGTTCATGTCATCCGTGGCGGCTGCGGCGCTTCGCCGCCCCGCCGCGGTCAGGGAGGCCAGCGTGCCCCGCCCGTCGTCGGGATTCGACCGCCGCGCGACCAGACCGTCGCGCTCCAGCCGGTCGACCGCGTTGGTCACGCTGGCGGCGTTGACCTGCAGGCGCTCGCCGATCTTGCCCAGGGGGAGGGCGCCGTTGCGGGAGAATGACAGCAGCATGAGCACCTCGTAGCGGGCGAACGTCAGCCCCAGTGGTCGCAGGACGGCGTCGGCCCGGGAGAGAAAGATCTGCTGCAGGCGCATGATCGACGTCACGACGGCCATGCCCGGTGCCTGATCCCGCCACTGGTGGAGGCCCCACTGGCGCTCCGCCTCGGCGATCGGGTCGAAGTTCAGCCGTCGCGGTTCGGCCACAGGCGCACGCTAGACGTTCGGGCGATCGCCCGGACCGGAGAGGCTGCCTCGATCCGGGACAAGATGACGTATGCAAAGCTTTGTATGGATCGATTGCACGTGCCACACTTCGCCACGTGCTGCTCGTGCATGGGCCTCCAGTCGCGGATGGGGAGGATCAGCCCGTCCTCAGGGGCGGCCGCTCGCGATGGGAACGACATTCGCAGCACCCCGCGGCTGACACCGCATTGGTGACGCACAGACAGGACCTTCCATGACACGTTTCCCGCAGGGCTTCCTCTGGGGCGCGGCGACGGCTGGCCACCAGGTCGAAGGGGGTAACGTCAACGCCGACCTCTGGCCGATGGAGTGGGCGCAGAATTCGACCTTCAACGAACCATCCGGTGACGCCTGCGACCACTACCACCGGTATCCCGAGGACATCTCCATGCTCGCCGAGCTAGGCCTCAACGCCTACCGCTTCTCCCTCGAGTGGTCGCGGATCGAGCCCGAACCCGGCTTCTACTCTCGAGCCGCGCTCGACCACTACAGAAGGATGATCGAAGACTGCCTGCATCAAGGCATCACGCCGGTGGTGACCTACAACCACTTCACGATCCCGCGCTGGATGGCGGGGAGGGGCGGTTGGAGCGCGGCGGACGCACCAGCGCGCTTCGCCGAGTATGCGTCCCGGGTGACGAAGCACGTCGGTGACCTCCTGTCGTGGGTCTGCACACTGAACGAGCCCAACCTCATGGCGATGATGCGAAGCACGGGCGTCCTGGCCATGGGTGCAGGAGACCGCGAGCCCACGACCGAACCTGTCGAATCGGGACGGCCCGGCATCGGAGGCTTCGACCCATCGCGCTACCGGATGGGGATTGTGGCAGCTGATGTCGACCAGATGGCCACCGCACATCGTCTGGCGGTACAGGCGATCAAAGCGACCGCAGCCACGGTCAAGGCGGGGTGGACTTTGGCCCTGGTCGACCTCCAGCCCGCGGGGGGTGGAGAAGAGCGCTGGCGCGAGGCGCGGCGGCGAGGCCAGACCGATTGGCTGTCCATCTCTTCCGACGACGACTTCGTCGGAGTCCAGACCTACTCCCGGGCACGCATCGGCGCAGACGGTCAGCTGCCCGTTCCGGACGGTGCTTCCACCATGCAGACCGGCTGGGAGCTCTACCCCGAGGCGCTCGGCCACACGGTCCGGTTGGCCGCCGAGTACGCCGGCGTCCCCATCCTTGTGACCGAAAACGGTATGGCGACCGACGACGACGCGGCGAGGATCGCCTACACCCGTGCCGCGCTCGAAGGACTGGCCGACTGCATCAGCGACGGCCTCGACGTACGCGGGTACATCCACTGGACCCTGCTCGACAACTTCGAATGGAACGCTGCCTATTCCAAGACGTTCGGCCTCATCGCCTTCGACCGCGAAACCTTTGTGCGCTCGGTCAAGCCGTCGGCCCGCTGGCTGGGCCAAGTGGCCCACGACAACGTCTTGAGCTGAGGCCTGGACGTCCGCCCGTCAGCGGCGATCGGATCAGCGCCGATCATCCACCTCGAACCCGACCCGCTCGACGTCGGCGGCCAGCCTCTCCAGGTCGAAGCCGTACAGGCCCGCCGCGTTCTCGCACAGGATCTTGCGGGCCACTTCCGCGGTGATACTCGGATGCCGCACCAGCGCGTCGACGCGCACCTTCGTTTCGGGGAACACCGATTCGAAGTGGGGGTAGTCCACACCGAACATCGCCGTGTCACAGCCGATGGAGAAGGGCTGGTACCCGGCACTCGGGCGGGCTAGCTCGTCAAGGGGGACCTGATCCTCCGTGAAGGGCGAGATGCCGGCAAAACAGTTCGACGCCCAGTAATCGCGGGCCGAACCCGTGAACTGCCGCATGCGCTGCAGCGTCTGGGCCCAACCGGTCCAATCGTCGCCCCAGTCCAGGCGACGGTCCAGCTTGCGGATGGCCGGAGCGATCCAATCCGCCTCGGTCTCGACGAAAGCCACCCGGAGGTCCGGAAAGCGCTCGAACACGCCACCGAGGATCAACTGCCAGAGGGAGCGGCCTGAGTAGAAGGAGTGCTCGAGGGCCAACGTCATGATGGCAGCGAATCCGGGCGGACCATAGGCGGGCGCTCCGGTACCCCCGTGCTGGCTGATCGGCAGGCCTACCTCAACGCACGCGGCCCAAACCGGGTCGAGCGCGGGGTCGAAGAAGAAGGTCCCACCCGGAAGCAGGGCGGGCATCATGACGCCACCCAGACCGTGCTCCCTGGCCCAGTAAATGTCCCCGACCGCTTTGTCGATGTCGCCGAAGGAGATCAAGGCCTGTCCCGCTCGACGGCCCGGCGTCAGCGCGCAGAAGTCGGCCAGCCAGCGGTTGTAGGCCAATCGGGCCTGGCGGTCGAGCTCGGGGTTGGAGAAGGAGCCCACGTCGTCCGCCGGCCGCGCCTGGAAGGGCAGTCCGTTCGGGAAGAGCACCTCGGCCACGACCCCTTGGCTCTCCATGTCCTTCAGGCGAAGCTCCGAGTCCCACTGCGACGTCGGGTCTAGGCCGGCGCTCAGATTGCCGCTCTCGGGTGCCCCGGCTGCCTCTTCCGCCCTCGCCCAGGCGTCGAAGGCGTCGAGGTGCTGCTTCTCGACATAGTTCCGGTAGTCACTCCGTGAGGCCCGGACGTGCCCGTCTACCGAGATGATCGCGGTCTTCGACACCGTCCCCCCTTTCGGCGCGAGATTTTGTCTCGCCCGTGGTCATGCTAACGATTGCATGAAGCGAGAACCAGTGCGACTCCCCTGGAGCACGCCCGGGTGGGCGGCCGACCCGGACATGGCCGCCGCGCCCTATTCGTCGGCCGCGACCTGCTGGAACACTGTCTAACATCTGCGTCACCAGGTCTCAGGAGGAGGAACATGCGAACGGTTGTCGTAGGAGCGTCGAGCGGGCTCGGGCGCTGTCTCGGCGTCGGGCTCGCCCAGCGCGGTGCGCACACGGCACTGCTGGCACGTCGGCAGCAGCGACTCGAGGCTGCGGCGAAAGAGGCGGGTCCGGGGACGCTCGCCATCACCTGCGACGTGACCAGCACCGAATCGTGCCAGTCCGCCGTGGACCAGGCGGCCGAGGGTCTCGGGGGCATTGACGCCCTCGTGTACGCGCCAGGTATCGGCCCCCTCGCCCGTCTCGCCGACATGGATGCGGAGACGTGGCGGCGGGTCTTCGACACGAACGTGATCGGCGCGGCACTGATGACCGCGGCGGCGATGCCTCATCTCACCAAGTCCTCCGGCACTGCCGTCTACCTTTCATCGGTGAGTGCATCCCTCACTCCGCCGTGGCCGGGCCTGGGCGCGTATGCGGTCAGCAAGGCGGCGCTCGACAAGCTCGTCGAGGCCTTGAGAGGCGAACACCCGACCGTAGGGTTCACGCGGGTCGTGGTGGGTGAGTGCATGGGCGGCGACGGCGACTCAATGCCCGAATTCGCGAACGAGTGGGATCAGGAGCTCGCGGCGGAAGTCATGCCGATGTGGTTGGCTCGCAACTACATGAGCGGTGCTTTCGTCGGCATTGAGGACCTCATTACGATCGTCGACTCGCTCCTGCGCCAGGGCGGCGCGGTCGCTATCCCCTCAGTGACGGTCGCCGCCCGCATGCCCGGGGAAGGCTGAGCCCCCGCCGCTCGCTCATGAAGATCGAGCGCTACCCGTACAGCGCGAGTGTCTGGTGGGACGGGCAGGTCGTGGCCCGGTCCGATGCGTGCCTGTGCCTAGAGGAGTCGGGTGTGACGCCCGTCCTCTACTTCCCGCTCGCCGATATCGATTTCGACCGATTCGAAGACCAGGGGAGCCGGCAATCCACCGGAGGGTGGGAGACGAAGGTGTGGAGCGTCATTCCTGCCGGCGCCGCCAGCGCACCGACAGACGGCGGCGACATCTTGTCGAGCCTCGTTGCGCCGCCGGCACCCCTCCGCGAGCTCGTGGGGTTCGGGTGCTTCGACCAGGACCGGGTCCGGATTGAGGTCACCGACGGCCGCGAGGGTGACGCTGCCCGCGATGTGACCATCAAACGCTTCCCCATCTGGGGCGACGCGGCCGACCTCATCGACGTGCTGGAGGTACGCCCTGACGGTCCGCTCAGCTTTGTCGGGACCGCCCGGAGCGACGGACGACGGCCCGTCGTCGAGGGGAGCCAGATGCTCGGACAGGCGATCGTCGCCGCCGGTCGGCATTCGGCGGGCCGTCGGGTGATGTCAGCCACCATGATCTTCCTCCGCTCGGCCGACGCCCATGAGTCCCTCCGGTTCGAGCTGGTGGAATTCGAGCGCGGGCCGAACCTTCTCCGGCCTGGCCGTCCAGGTGCTGCAGGGCCAGCGGTGCTGCGCGGCGGGCACCGTGCTCCTCGGCGTGCCGTCCGAGGACGTCATCCGACACGCCACGGACCCTCCGGACGTTCCGGGACCTTACGAGTGCGACCCCTACGATATGGGGGTGACCGGCCGTGACATCAGAGTCGTCGACGGCGCCTACACCAACGAGCCGGACGCGCCGGTTGGACCGCCGGTCGTGGACGCCTGGGTGCGCTTCCGCGAGGTGCCTGCCGAGCCCGCGCTCAACGCCGGCCTGCTCGCCCAGTTCTCGGGCCACATGTCGATCGCCGCCGCCCTGCGCGCCCACGCAGGCGTCAGCCAGGCCCAGGCCCACCGCACGCTGTCCATGGGGATCAACGCCATCAGCCTGTCACTACACCGGGAGGTGAGAGCCGACGAGTGGATGCTCTACCACCATCTCTCGACCTTCGCCGGCGACGGCACGACCCACTCGGAGTGCCGTGTCCACGACATCGGAGGCGATCTGCTCGCATCCTTCACCGTCGAGGCGATGGTCCGCCCCTTCCCGGCCGGAACGGGCACCGTCGACGACAGGACGGCCTTGTGAGCCTCACGACGGGACGCGGCCCGCTGAGTGCCCGACCCGCCGGACGCTTCACGGCACCGATGCCCGCACCGGTGACCTACCTGGAGCCGCACCGGCGGCGGGTGCGTGGCATCAAGGACGACGTGACCGTGATCGACAGCGAACAGGCCCTGTTGGTACATCGGCCCGGGTGCCCGCCGGCGTACGCCTTCCCTGCGGGCGACGTCGACGGCGTGCCGGCCCAGCCCGAGAGTGATGCCCCGGGCTACGTCACGGTCGCCTGGGACGCTGTGGGCGCCTGGTTCGAAGAGGACGAGCAGGTGTTCGGGCACCCGCGCAACCCGTACCACCGGGTCGACTGCCTGCGCTCCGGGCGGCGGCTTCGGGTCGAGGCCGCGGCTGCCACGCTGGTCGACACGGCGGACACCCTGGCCGTCTACGAGACCGCCCTGGAGCCGCGTCTCTACGTCGACGCTCGCTTCGTCCGCATGGAGCTCCTGCGCCCGAGTACCGCCCAGACCTACTGCCCGTACAAGGGCACCGCCACGTACTGGACGGCATGCATCGGCGACATCGTCCTCGACGACGTCGCCTGGAGCTACGAGGATCCGCTCCCGGAGTCCGCCCCCCTTCAGCACCTTTTGAGCTTCGACGACAGCAGGGTGACCGTTGTGCACGACCTCCCATCGGCGGACTGACCGGCACCTCGGAGGCCCAAAAACAGTGCCGCTAGTGTGGCGCCCTGAGCGTTGTCCGGTGGAATTGGGGGCCTCGAGTTGGATAGTTACGAGACACTGCTTTATGAAGAGGACGACGGTGTCGCCGTCGTCACCCTCAACCGTCCCGAGGTCCACAACGCGTTCGACCAGCAGATGCAGGCGGAGCTACGCGCGCTGTGGCAGGCCTTGCGTAGGAACGACGACGTCCGAGCCGTGATCCTGACCGGTGCCGGCGAGAAGGCCTTCTGCACGGGCATCGATCGCGCCGAATCGATTGAACAGGGGTATCTGATCGACGAGGAGCGCCGGCTCAAGATGGCCAACAGGACCGGACCCGTGTCGACGCCGTTCCAGTACAACGACCCCGGGATCAACATCAACCCGAAGGAGAATGACCTCTGGAAGCCGGTGATCGCCGCGGTCAACGGCATGGCCTGCGGTGGGGCCCTCTATCTGCTGGGCGAGTCCGACATCATCATCGCGGCCGAGCACGCGACGTTCTTCGACCCTCACGTGACCTACGGGATGGTGGCCGGCTTCGAATCCGTGCACCTCTTGCAGAAGCTGCCGTTTGGCGAGACCATGCGTCTGATGCTGCTCGGGGCGCATGAGCGCATGTCCGCCGAGCGCGCCCATCAGATGGGGCTCGTCTCTGAGATCACGCCCTTGGCCGAGCTCATGGAGCGGGCCATGTGGGTGGCACGGGCGATCGCCTCCGCGCCGGTGTATGCCATTCAGGGCACGGTGCGATCGGTGTGGATGGCCCACGAGCTCTCCCGGCGGGATGCCCGCGCCCAGGTTTCGAGCTTCGTGTCGCTGGGCACCCAGTTCGAGAACATCGCGGAGGGCCAGGAGACGTTCCAGGCGCCCCGGCCCAAGTGGCGGCTCCGCTGAGGTCCGGCGCGCCGGCCTGAAAGACGAACCGACGGCGTGCGGTGCACGCCGTCGGTTCGCTCGTCTTGACTGGACTACCCCGCTGTGGACGTCCCAGGGACGTCCGTCCCACAAGAGGGCTGCGAGGAAATCGCCGTGAACCCGTTCGTCTCGGCCTTCATGATCCAGGCGCAGGTCTTGGGCGGGTTGTGCCCGAAGTCCGTCGCGTAGTCCAGGTTGACGGGAAGCAGCCCGTTCACGTTGTAGGACTTCAGCCCGCGGAGGTCCTTGATGACGTCGGCGCGGGTGGGGTTGGGACCCGCCATCTGCAGTCCCTTTATCATCAGGTCCGCACCCGCCCACGCCTCGTTCTGGCCGAAATTCGGGAATTCGGACTTGCTGAAGTGTGCGTACTTCTCCATGGCCGCCTGCATCTGCTCGGTACCCGCATTGGGAAGTGACCAGGGGCGGAACAGAGACAGGAAGTAGTCACCCTGCAGGGTGCTCCATTCCGGGGAATGGATCACGTCCGGCTCGTACCCGGTGGCGAAGATCGCTGCCTTGAGCTTCACGCCAGCCTGCTTCAGCGCCGTGGCCAGCGCGTAGTTGGAGTTGGCGTCCATGGAGGGCGACAGCGCGTTCACGTGGTCCTGCTTGGCGATGAGCGCCTCACTGGTGAAGTCCACGCCACCGAACGGGACGGTGGTGTCGAGGACGCCGACCTTGCCACCGGCGTCCTTGAAGGAGTCCGCCGTGCCGACGGCCGCGCGGCTGGACGACGGCGAGATGCTGTAGCCGTACGCGCCGAGGACCGTCCCGCCGAGCTTCTTGAACAGGTCTCCCAACTGGGTGTTGACCGGGTACTTGGGGTCGACGCTGCCGTTGTCGGAGGAGAACATGTTGGTGTAGGGCTGCTCGCCCCACTCCGGACCGTCGTCATAGGTACCGGTGACGGGCAGGCCCGCCTGCTCGGGGTACTTTGCGGCCAGGAACATCAGTGGGCTCTGGGAGACGATGCCGAACGCGCCCTTTGAGATGGCGCTTTGCACGGCGGTGGCGATCTCGGTCGGGCTCGTCTGGTCGTCGATGACGAGCGGCACCAGCCTGTGCCCGTTGACGCCACCTTCGGCGTTCTGCAGGTCCAGCCGGGCCTCGAAGCCAGCTGGTGAGGTCGAGTTCTCGGACGCGCCCTCGCCGGTGATGTCGGTGATGTAGGCGATGGTGATCGGCGCCGATGACGCCGATGCCGTGACGGCCGTCGTGCCGACCAGGAGCAGCGGCAGGCCGGTCAGCACGGCCAGCGCCATCGGAACCATCGTCCGACGTTTCCGCATCGCTCCTCTTGTCTGGGCCCGGCTCGGGGAGCTCTTCCCCGGCGGCCGTGGTGCCCCGCCTCTCGAAATCATCGGTGATCGCACGCGTCCCTCGACCTCCCCCGGATCCCTGCCAGAGGATCCCTTTTTTGCCGCCGGCTGAGCGAGTACCCCGCTCGATATGGACCGACCGGTCGTTACTGTAACCGGCCTCCGGCGGCGGCGGGGGTCGCCGGCTCGGCATCGCCGAGGTAGCGGTCGATGACTTCTTGGCCCGCCTCCGAGGCGGGGCCGTACCAGCCCACCCGACCCCTCGTCAGGATCACACAGTTGTCCGCCATGGCGAGTGCGCGGTGGACGAATTGTTCGGTGAGGACGATCGTGATGCCGGACCGACGCGCGTCGTCCAAGCCCTGGAAGACCGATTCTGTCACGATCGGTGCCAAGCCGAGCGACATCTCGTCGGCGATGATCAGCTTCGGGGAGACGGCGAGCGCCCGGGCCAGTGCCAACATCTGCTGCTCGCCACCTGAGAGGCTTCCGGCTCGTTGTCCCCTCCGTTGGCCGAGCACGGGGAAGCGGTCGATCGCCCGGTCGATGGCCGCCGCCCGCTCGTGCCGCTTCTCCCGCCCGACTGCCATCCGCAGGTTGTCGACGACGGAGAGACCCGGGAAGATCCCACGTCCCTCCGGGATGTAGGTCAGGCCGAGTTTCCGGATGCGATACGCCGGCACGCCGGTGACGTCACGACCATCGAAGAGCACCCGGCCGGCGGTCGAAGGCACCAACCCGGACACGGCCCGAGCCAGCGTGCTCTTGCCGGCACCGTTGGCTCCCAGCACGGCGAGCACGGACCCGGGCGCAACGGACAAGGAGACGCCGAAGAGGGCGCGAGAGGAGCCGTATCGCACATCGAGGTTCTCGACGGTCAAGAGTGGCTCGGTCACGCCGGATCCGCCACGGGAGAATGAACCTGCGGGCCGGTCCCCTTCGGCTGATCCACCTGCGGGTCGGTGTCCCCCAGGTAGGCGGCCCGCACCGCGGGGTCGTTTCGGATCTCCTCCGGAGGTCCCACGGCGATGCGTTCGCCGAAATCGAGTACGAACACGATGTCGGAGAGAGAAAGGACGGCCGCTACGTCGTGCTCCACCATGATGAGCGACAGCTGGTGGTCCCCGTCGACGATCTGCCGGAAGACCCTCAGCAGGTTCTCCGATGCCTTGATGTCCAGCCCGGAAAGGGGCTCGTCAAGGAGGAGCACTTGCGGATCGCTGGCCAGAGCCCGGCCCACTTCGACGAGGCGGAGAATGCCCAGTGGCAACGCGGCAACCGGCGCCTTTTCTACCTTGGTGAGCCGCAGCAGCTCGAGCAGTCCGTCCACCCGTTCGTTCTCGGCCCCGGAGGGCGGAAGCAAGGAGCGAGGGTCGAGCATGTCGCGCCAGAGGCGTCGTGGGGACACCCGTGCCCGGTGAGCCAACATGAGGTGCTCGCGCACTGTCAATCCCATGAACAGCTCGGGCTGCTGGAACGTCCGGGCCAGCCCTTTGCTCGCCCGTGCCCGGCATGAGACATTGGTGATGTCGGCGCCGCGCAGTCGCACCCGGCCGGAATTCGGCCGCAGGAGTCCGGACAACACCGCAAGGAGAGTCGACTTGCCCGCGCCGTTCGGTCCGACCAGACCTGCAATGCTGCCCGGTTTCACCTCGATGCTCACTTGGGAGAGCGCCGTCAACCCACCGAAGCGGACCGTAATCTCGTGCGCCGCGAGCGCCGGTACGTCTTCGGCGGTGCGGATGCTCCCAGCCTCGGTCTGTCCTGGGGCCGGCATCACGAGATGTGCTCCGCTACGCGTGCGGCCGGTACCGTGCCCATGTTCGCCGCCGCCGCACTCGGAGCGTCCTCTCCCAGCATCTCCCCGGCGCGCGGTGGCGAGATGCGGAGCAGCAGCCGCCGCATGCGCCGACCCTGCTCGGCCAGGACGCCGTCCGGGTACTTGGCCACCGAAATGGCTCCAAGACCGAACAACACCGGCAGGACATTGCCAGTCCAGGTGGGAAGGTAGGCCTGCGCCAGGGCCGGCAGCATAACGAAGCTGACGCCCGCGATCAGCGCCGCCGCGTTCGAGCGGACGCCGATCGTCACCAGGACGGCCAGCCAGACCACCCCGGCAAACGTGGCGAACTCACTGGGCTGGAACGACGTCTGCGCCAGGGCGAGGAATCCGCCCCCGATGCCCGCGATGAAGGCGGCCAATGCACCGGCGATCACCTTCATCTGCACGACGCTGATGCCCGATGTCTTGGCGCCCGCCTCGCTCCAGCGCGCCGCATTGAGCGCCAGGCCGGTCGTCGATCGTCGGAAGTTGACGATGAAGAGAGCGATGATGACGAACGCCACCAGGCAGAGGTACGTGAAAGCGAGGTCGGACGTGGCGAAGCTCGGTCGATTGAGCGTGAGCCCCAGACCCTGGTTCACGAAGCTGGGCAGTGTGAACACCAGGTTCTCCATCAGCAGCCCGAAGGTCAGCGTGACCAAGGCGACGTAGAGGTCGCCAAGGCGGATGCTGAGCAATCCGACCACCACGCCCAGGATCAGCGCGACCACACCTCCCACCAACACCGCACCGAGCACGGGCCACCCATAGTGATTGGCGAGCTGGGCGGTGGTCAGCGCGCCGACGCCGGCAAAGGTGATCTGGCAGAGCCAGAGCATGCCGCCCTCGCCGGTGACGAGCGTCCAGGAAAGGAAGATGATCCCGTAGGCAAAGGCTTGAGCCATCAGGCCAACCCAGTAACCCTCGACAATGAGGGGCACCAACGACACGATGGCGATGAGCAGGATCGGGCCGCCGTACCGACCGAAGACATTCAGCGACGCCGACTCGACCACGTTCTCGGTGGATCCCGCCAGCCGGCTCTCGCCCTGCGGCGTGATGGCGCGGTCCAGGGCGCCACCCCATGCTTCAGTTTCGCCCACCCGGCCCCGGCGGATCAGCTCGTACACGAGCACCACCGCAATGACGATGAACGGCACGGCGTCGATGATCTCGGTGGTCCAATTGCTGGCTGGCGGCAGGTAGCGCTGGATCAGTGAGGTGGCGATCCCCATGAGCAGGCCGACGGCCACCGCCACCGGGAGGTTCCGCAACCGCGCCGCCACGACCGCGGCGAACGATGCGGCAATCAGGAGTGTGAAGTTGTCGGCGTCGAGCCCGATGATGGGCGCTGCGAGCACACCGCAGAGGCCGGCGAAGAACGTGCTCACGGCCCAGACGCCGACCGACACCGCCGTGGGGTTGGTGCCCGAGAGGTCGGTCATCGCCGGGGAGTCGACCATGGCCCTCACCTTGAGCCCGACGTCGGTGTAGCGCAGGACGACCGCGCCGGCGACCACGGTCACCACGACGCAGATGTAGACGATGACCTGGTCCAGTGTGACCGGCACGCCCAGGAATTGGTAGACGGCAACCGGCTGGGGAGCCAGCCCGGGCGCCTGATTGATGGCCTGGTTGCCGAAGATCAACGTCGCCAGTGACGGGATCGCCACGAGCAGGCCGATCGTCGCCACCACCTTGATCATCGGGGAGGAGAGGCGTAGGTGGCGGAAGAGAACGACGTAGAGGAGCACCCCGAGCGCGGGAGAGGCGACTCCGATAGAGAGGACAGCGGCCGGCAGGATGGACCAGCTGTGTTGCGTGTTGAGGAAGTAATAGAAGCGTGCGATGAAGAATGCGATGGCGCCGAAGGCGAAGTTCAGAATGCCTGACGCCGTGTAGGTGATGACCAGGCCGGCGGAGGCGATCGCATAGATCCCTCCCAGCACCAGTCCGGCGATCACGAATTGGAGCATTCCTGCGGACCCCTTCTCACCGGCCGGCTCCGCCGGGTCGTTTCTGACATCGACGTCGATTCAGATACTAACGATGCGGGCGACAGCGTGCACGACGGACGAAATGCCCATTGAGCTGGGATGGAGGATCGATGAAGGCCTCCTCCGCCACTGTGGCCGCGCCGTACCTCCTGGTCTCCGGGAACCCGTCGCACGACGGTGCGGCCCGGCGGGTGCGCCTCCGGGAACGAAGCGTCCCGCGTGGTCGCCCGGGAACTCTCATTTCATGTTTCGAGGCTGGTGGGGCACCCGACCGGCCGGTTCGGGCGTCAGCGGCACCCCGCACTCGTTAGTGGTCGGCGCGGACCTTGTCCTTGACCGCGGGGACGATCGGCGGTGCGTCCTTCCAGTTCGGGATCCCGGAATCTTCCTTGGCCACGGGATAGCCGTCGTCATTGATCTGAGCCCAATGCGAGTGGTTCAGCTCGTGCAGGGTGAAGCAGGCGTTGAGCGCGTTGTAGAAGCCCATGTTGTCGACGCTCTGGTTCACTGCTTCCTTGATCAGCAGCGACGTCATGGTTGGCAGCTGCGCGATCCGCTCGGCGAACTCCACCGTCCGCTGCACAAGGTCATCCGCCGGGAAGATCTTGCTGATCATGCCGAGGCCATGCGCCTCCTCGGCGCCGATCGAATCGCCGGTCAGGAGCAGCTCCTTGGCCTTGCGCGGGCCGAACTCCCACGGATGGGCGAAGTACTCGGTGCCGCACATCCCGAGTCGGGTTCCGACGACGTCGGCGAAATTGGTGCCCTCAGCGCAGACGATGAGGTCGCAGGCCCACAGGAGCATCAAGCCCGCCGCGTAGACGTCGCCATGCGCCTGCCCGATGGTGATCTTGCGCAGATTCCGCCAACGGCGGGTGTTCTCGAAGAAGTAGTGCCACTCCTGGAGCATCAAGCTCTCGGCGCCCTTGCGCGTGGCGCCGTTGATGGTCCTGGTCGGGTGCAGGGTGGGGCCCGGAGTCCCCTCCTCGCGGGCGGCCTTGGAGCCGAGATCGTGTCCCGAGGAGAACATCGGACCCAAGCCGCCCAGGATCACGACCCGGACCTCGTCGTCCGCCTCCGCTTCCATGAACGCGTCGTTCAGCTCGACCAGCAGGCCGCGGTTCTGGGCGTTCCGCTGCTCGGGGCGGTTGAGCATGATGCGCGCCACCTTGCCCGAGTCGAGCGTCTCGTACTGCACGAACTTGTACTCAGTCATCAGGAGGCTCCTTGACGTATGAAGCGAGTCGGTCCGGAGGTGACCCTACTGTCAGAAACCCCCGGGTGCACCTTGTCGAACGGGCCAATGAGTGGCGGTACGCGCCGGCATGCACAGAGCACCGACGCACTGGCGCGACGACCCCCGGGACATCGTGGCAAGCAGGTGATCCCGTGACGGCAGAACAGAACTAGACAGTCGCCGTGGCCGCGACGTCGACGCGCATGATCCGGGCAAGGTTGCCGCCCATGATGTTCCTCACATCCTCGTCGGCCAGACCCGCCGGCAGGTGGTCGACGTAGCTGCACGGCTCTGCCAATCCCTCCGGGTGCGGGTAGTCCGAGCCGAAGAGCACGTGGTCGGCACCGATCACGTCGATGATGGCGCCGAGGTCGTCCTCGTGGAACGGGCTCACGTAGACGCTCCGCTTGAACTGCTCGACCGGGTTCCCGTCGAAGGCGTGCGGCATCTTCTTGTAGGTGTCGCCGAGGTGCTGGACGAACGCGGGAATCCATTCCCCACCGGCCTCAATGGAGGCGACCCTGAGCTCGGGAAAGCGTGAGAACACGCCGTGGCAGACGAAGGCAGCCATGGTGTCCTGGACGGGCCGGTGACCGCCTGTCATGTAGCGGAACGAATCGAGCCGGAAGGGCAGCATCTCGCTCGGGCCGGTCCAATCGTTCGTGTATCGCGTGTAGCCGCTGTCAGAAGAGTGCATCGACACGAGGATGTCCGCGTCCACCACGGCCTGCCAGAACGGGTCGAACTCGGGATAACCGAACGAGCGAGAGCCCCGGAACCCCGGCACGGGCGCGGGTCGGATCAGGACCGTCTTCGCCCCCCGCTCAAGCACCCATTCGAGCTCCTCGATCGCCTTCTCCACGATCGGCAGTGTGATGACCGGCGTGGCGAAGATCCGATCCTCGTAATTGAAGGTCCACTCCTCGTACATCCACTCGTTCAGCGAGTGGATCGCGGCGTGCGTCAGTTCCGGGTCATCCCGCATGCGCTCCTCGAGCAGGCTCGCCAACGTCGGGAACATGAGCGACCGGTCGACGCCGAGCTCGTTCATCAGCTCGATACGCGGCTCGGGATGATGGAACGCCGGGATAGCCCGCATGGGCTCTCCTATCAGCTCCCGGTACGACTTCCCCTCGGGATTCCCGTTACGGAAGTACTCCTCCTGGGCGCCGGGCCTTGCCACGACTTCGAAGGTGGGGTTGGGGATGTACTCGCTGACCGTCCCGCGGATCATGATCTTCGTCCGGCCACGGAGGTCGACGTAGTCGATGGCACCCTTGTAGCGCTCAGGCAGGTGCCGGGTGAAGGAGTCCCTCGTCTCGTAGAAGTGGTTGTCGGCGTCGAAGGCGGGGAAATCGCAGACTCTCGGCATGTTGTGCACATTAGTGATTTTTGACTGCGACGTCAATATCAGAGAATGGGGTCCCGGGTCGGCTCGGCATGCGCCGCGCCGAACTGCATGCGCCGCGCCGAATTGGCGGTCCACAAGGGATCCACCGAACTGTGACCGACGAGCAGGCGGCATCGCGCCTGCCCGGGGGAGCCTCCGCCCGACCGTCACCGCTGGCGGCGAGCCCGTCAGCGATTGGTCGGGAAGTGCAGCTCCACGGCGCTCGGGCCGGCGTCCGGCCACCGGGTCGTCACGACCTTCGGCCGGGTGTAGAAGCGGACCCCGTCGGGCCCGTAGATGGAGGAGTCGCCGAAGATCGAGGCCTTCCACCCACCGAAGGAGTGCGATGCGACGGGAACCGGGATCGGGACGTTGATCCCGATCATGCCGACCTGCACCTCCCGCTCGAAGCGCCGGGCTGCGCCACCGTCGCGGGTGAACAGCGCCGTCCCGTTGCCGTACGGATTGTCGTTGACGAGGGTCAGAGCTTCGTCGAACGTCGGGACCCGCACCACGCTGAGCACCGGACCGAAGATCTCGTCGTCGTAGACTCGCATGCCGGGCTTCACGTCGTCGAGCAGGGAGCACCCGACGAAGAACCCGATTCCCCCCGACGTGGCCGACCCGTCAACGACCACCTTGGCCCCCTCGTCCGCGCGCGCGCTCGACGTAGGACCGGACGCGGTCGCGGTGCTCCTCGGTGATCAGCGGTCCCATCATGGACGCCTGATCGTCTCCCGCGCCGACGACCACGTCGGGAATCCGGCGACGCGATGGCGTCGATGAGAGGGTCGGCGACGGGCCCGACCGCCACGACGACCGAGATGGCCATGCACCGCTCACCGGCCGATCCGTAAGCGGCCGATACGGCGGCATCGGCCGCTGCGTCGAGGTCGGCGTCGGGCAGGACGACCATGTGGTTCTTCGCCCCGCCGAGTGCCTGGACCCGCTTGCCGTGCCGCGTCCCGGTCTCGTAGATGTGGCGCGCCACCGGCGTGCTGCCCACGAAGGAGACCGCCGCCACGTCGGGGTGCGCCAGCAGGGCCTCGACCGCCTCACGGTCGCCCTGCACGACGTTGACGACGCCGTCGGGGAAGCCGGCCCGCTGCACGATGTCCGCCAGGATCAGCGAGGCGGATGGATCCTTCTCCGACGGCTTCAGCACGAAGCAGTTTCCACAGGCGATGGCGTTGGCCATCATCCAGAGAGGCACCATGATCGGGAAATTGAACGGCGTGATGCCGGCGACGACGCCCACCGGCTCCAGCACGGTGCGGATGTCGACCCCCGTCGAGACCTCGGAATTGGACGAGCCCTTGAGGAGGTTCGGTATGCCGCAGGCGAACTCGACGTTCTCGATGCCCCGCGCCACCTCACCCCTGGCGTCGTCGAGCACTTTGCCGTGCTCACGGGTCACCGCGGCGGCGAGCTCGTCCCGGCTGGCGTCGAGCAGCTCGCGCAGCCGGAACAGCAGGCTGGCCCGCCGGGTCAGTGAGGAGGAGCCCCAGTCGCGCGCCGCGTCGACCGCCGACCTTCGACCACCGCGTCGACCTCTGCCGCCGAAGCCAGCGCGACCTCGGCCGTCTGCACCCCGATGGCCGGGTCGTAGACCGGCGCCGTCCGACCGGACACGCCGGGCACGGTGCTGCCCGCGATCCAGTGGCCGATACGCGTCACACCGGAGCCGGCGGTCTCAGAGTCGGTAGAGCGTACGGGCATTCTCACCGAGGATCTTACGGCGGGATTCGGGCGAGAGCGTCTCCATCTTCGCCTCCACACTCTGGAGCGGGTTCGGGTAGAGGCAGGTCGGATGGGGGAAGTCCGTCTCGAAGAGGATGTTGTCCTCGCCGACCGCCTCGATGAGATCCGGGAGCTTGTTCCGGTTGTTCTCGAACCAGAAGGTCGCGTACATGTTGGTCCGGAAGTACTCCGAGGGTAACTTGCCGAGCTCGGCGAGCTCCCGGGGCGCGTTCTCCGACATCTCGTAGTCGAGCGCCTCGAGGATGAAGGGGATCCACCCGACACCGCTCTCGACGGAGACGACGTTGAGGTCGGGGTGTCGGTCGAACACGCCCGAGAGGATCACGTTCGTGACGACGCGTGCGTTCCCGATGAAGAGCAGCGTGCCGCCGATGGCCAGCTTGGTGTTCTCGGCATGGGAATCCCACGGATACTGCCCGAAGAAGGTCATGGCCGTCTGGCTTGCACCGATGTGGAAGTGCACCGGGAGACGCAGCTCCGAGCAGGCCTCCCAGAAGGGGTCCCAGGCCCGGCTGGCCAGGTCCGGCGCACCGAGATCCTGGGGGTCCGAGGTCATGTTCACGCCGCGTGCCCCGAGGCCGGCGACGCGACGGGCCTCGCTGACGCAGGTGTCGACGTCCCACGCGGGCATGAGCGGGAGCGGGAGGAGGCGGTTGCCCGAGTCGGCCTGGATCTCCGCCATGCCGTCGTTGTAGATCTCGATGGCCAGCCGGCAGAGGGCGAGGTCGTCGACCATCCCGAGGTCCTGGCCGCCCAGGCCGATGGTGCTCGGGAAGATGATCTGCGCGTCGATCCCGCACTCGTCGAGCACGCCCAGGCGGACGACGGGGTCGTGCGCGCCGAGGTGCACCTCGTCGTGCGACCACTCCATGAGGGCCCGGTACGAGCTCTCCTTGGTGCCGTCGCGTGCGATGACACCGCCGGCACTGAAGCGGCCGACCGGGTGGCCGTCGAAGACCCACATCAGCTGGCCGTCCACCTCCTCGACCCGCGGGACGCGGTCCGCGGACGCGGCCGGGGCGCGCTTGGTGAAGAGGTCGGGGGCCTCGCACCAGTGCGAGTCGGCGTCTACGACGAGCATATCCTTCAACATTGACGTCGATATTAGAGTCAGGCGGATCAATCGCACAATGGACGATGCGCTGAGCACCGAGCGGGCCCACGTCCGACGCCGGTAGGCTCGACGGTCGAGGCACCGTCCGACCTGACAGGAGGGGCGGGCGGCGTCCCGGCGCGTATCATGTGCGGCGGTGTTCGATTACGACGTCGATGTCAATACTGGGTGGTGCCCCGGGGCCCGAGGAGGGTGATGCGGCCGCTCCCCGAGCTGACACCGGCCAACGAGTGGTTCTGGACCTCCGGTGCCGACGGCACCCTGCGCATCCAGGGCTGCGCCGACTGCGGGCGAGCTGGTGCACCCGCCCGTGCCCATCTGCCCCTACTGCCGGAGCCGGTCGTCCAAGCCGACCGCGGTGTCGGGCCGCGGCACCATCGTCGGCTACACGGTCAACGCCCACCGTTGGCTGCCGGACTTCGACCCGCCCTACGTCATCGCCAATGTTGCGTTGGCCGAGGACTCCCGCGTCCACCTGACGACGAACATCGTCGGCTGCGACCCGTCCGAGGTCGGGATCGGCCAGGAGGTCACGGTCCGCTTCGACCAGCAAGAGGATGTCTGGCTGCCTCTCTTCGAGTTGACGGGCGAGCTCGACCCGGTCGACCGGGTCGTCGAACCGGTGCGGCCGCTCCCCCGCGCCCCCGTCAGTGAGGAACGCTTCGAGCACCGGGCCGTCCTCAGCGGCATCGGCCGCTCCACGTTCGGCCGGCGCCTCATGGTCGACCCGCTCTCGCTGGCCGTCGATGCCAGCCTCGAGGCGATCGCCGACGCCGGGCTGACCCTCGACGACATCGACGGCCTCTCGACCTACCCCGGGGCCAGCGGAGGGGGGATGAGCGAGGGCGGCGCCAGCGCCATCGAAGAAGCCCTGCGCATCCACCCGACCTGGATCAACGGCGGGGGCGACCTTCCCGGACCGGGCGGCGCGGTCATCGCCGCCGCCATGGCCGTGGCCTCGGGACTCTGCCGCCACGTGCTCTGCTTCCGCACCGTCTGGGAGTCCACGTTCGCCGTCCTGGCCGCGCAGGGACACGGTGGACGGGGACACGGTGGAGAGGGCAGCCAGCGTGCGGAGCGCGTCTCGGGACCGTTCCGGGAATGGCGCGCGCCCTTCGGTGCCATGTCCGCCGCCAACTGGATCGGCATGAACGCCAACCAGTACCTGCACCGCTACGGCGCACCCCGCGAGGTGCTCGGGTTGATCGCCCTCAACGCGCGGCGGAACGCCGCGTTGAATCCGCGCGCCATCTACCGGGACCCGATGACGATGGACGACTACCTCTCGGCGCGGCCCATCACCTCCCCGTTCGGCCTCTACGACTGTGACGTGCCGTGCGACGGATCCATCGCTGTGATCGTGTCGGCGGCGGAGGTCGCGGACGACCTCCCCCATCCGGCGGTGCGTATTGAGGCGGTGGGCACGCAGATCCTCGAGCGGGTGTCGTGGGACCAGGACACCCTCACCCACGAGCCCCAGGTCATCGGGCAGGCGGCGCACCTCTGGACCAGGACCGGCGTGCGGCCATCCGATGTCGACCTCGCCCTGGTCTACGACGGGTTCACCTTCAACGCCATCTCGTGGATCGAGGGCCTGGGATTCTGCGGGTTCGGCGAGGCCTACGACTGGCTCGACGGCGGACGCCGGATCGCCCTCGACGGCGAACTCCCCGTCAACCCGCACGGTGGGCAGCTGTCCGAGGGTCGCACGCACGGCTTCGGGTTCATTTACGAAGCCGTGCAGCAGTTGCGGCACGACGCCGGCGAGCGCCAGGTCGCCGACGCGACCACGGCGGTCGTGACCTCCGGAGGCGGGACCCCCTCCGGCGTCCTCCTGCTGCAGCGAAAGGACGCCTGACGCCAGTGACCGCCCCTCGTGTCCGCCCATTGCCCCTGGTGGCGACGGTACATTGATGCCGCCGCCCCGGGAGCCATCACGGAAGGAGACGGGTGTGTCGACCACGCCGCCGCCCCTCACCAGCGAAAAACCCAGTGGGCCGCGGTCCCGCAAGGGCGTCGAGACCCGGGCACGGCTCCTCGGCGCGGCGAAGGAGGTCTTCGAGCGTGACGGCTTCCTCGACGCCCGGATCTCCGACATCGCGGAGCGGGCCGGCCTCTCGCACGGGTCCTTCTACCACTACTTCGAATCGAAGGAAGAGGTCTTCCGGGAAGTGGCCGCCGAGGTGGAGGAGCGCCTCAGGGAGCCGCTGTACAGCGTCATCCTCGACTCGTCGTCGACTGCGCCTCCCTTCGAGCGGATCCACGAGGGCATCCGACGCAACCTCGAGAGCTACCGCGACGAGGCCCGGATCATGGGCGTGATCGAGCAGGTGTCGCGTTTCGACGACGACCTCCGTAACTCCCGCAACGACCGCCACCGCGTGTCATCGGCACAGATTGCCGACTCCATCCGCCGGCTGCAGCGCCACGGCCTCGCCGACGAGCGGCTGGACCCTGTCATCGCCGCCGCCGGCCTCGGTGCCATGACTTACCGGTTTCCCGAGTTGTGGTTCGTCCAGGGCCTGTTGGATTGCGAGTTCGAGGAGGGCGTCGAGCAGCTGACCCGCCTGTTCGTGAACGCACTGGGCTTGCCCGATTCCCCCGCTGCGTCGGCACCGCTCCCCGTCGCCGCAGGCGTCCGCTCGCCCCAGTCCTCCGAAATGGGCGCGGCGAACTCGACGAGGAGTTAGCCCGACAGCCCAGCTCGCGGGCCGGACGTGACGGTGGTCCACCTCGCGGAGGGGCGCGTGGTCATGACCCGGCCGCTCGGACCGACGAACGTGAGCTCCTCGTTCGCGTTGCCCGTCATGGTCCATCCCCCGCTGTGCACCAGATGATGATGGTGCAGGCAGAGGAGCGCGAGATTTTCGAGGTCGGTCCGGCGCCCGGTTTCCAGGGCACGACGTGCCGACACGGTTGACGTCTGGAAGAGTCGCGGCCATCGGCGCAGAACGGTCCCGCCCGCCGGAAGAGCGTGCGCACAAGGCGGCGGTCAGCCCAGAACTTCGGCCTGCCACTCGAGGAGCTGGGGGGCCAGCCGGGGCCAGTGGGCGAACAGCCCCTCGTCCCGTGCGCCCTGGCGGTCGATCCACTCGCGGTCGCCCCACGGCGGCTCGACGAGCCGGCCCTGGGGCAGCAGATCGGCCAGCGCCTCCGAGGTGGCGCGGGTGTGGTGCGCGTCGCTCTCGCCGCTCCGGAAGACGAGCGCGGGGAGATCGAGCGCGCGGGCATCGGCGTCGGGGAGCCCGGGGACGTGCTCGCCCTCCCGGGGGCAGTAGGCCAGCATCCAGCGCTCCAGCGTGGCGATGAACGTGGTGCGGTCCTGGCTCAGGATCCGCTGCCGATTGGACGGGTTCAGCTCCTGTACCTCCGCCCACTCGGGCAGGTCGGCCACCGCCTCCATTCCGTGGTTCCACGCCGCGCCGACGGATCCGCCGCAGTAGTGGGTGGCCAGCGACAGCAGCCCGTACACCCCGCCACTGATCCACCAGATGGCCAGCCCCGCAGCCGCCTCGGGGTGACGCGACGCGGTCAACAACGAGACACGGGCGCCGCCCGACCCGCCAGCGATGACCGCCGGGTCCATGTCGAGGTGGGCCAGCAGCCCGGCCAGCGCGTCGGCCTGCATGGCGGACTCCGACGGTCCCTCGAAGCACACGTCGGACTCGCCGCAGTTCGGACGGTCCCATATGAGGACCTGGTTGCCGTGCTCGGCCAGGGCGAGGGCAAGCTCACGCACGCCGGGCGACTCCTTGGTGAAGCGGCCACCGGGCGTGATGGCCCACGGGCGACCCTCGCCGATCACCTCATAGGCCAGCGACAACCCGTTTACGTTTGCGATGGCCACGAATGGACCTCCTGAGGACTCGGCGCCGGGTGCGGATGCCCGGCTGGTGACTAGGTGCCGTCGGCGCGGCCACGGGGCACGTCGCGGAAGGGGACGTCCTTGTCCAACCGGCGCTCGCGGGGCATGGAGAGCACCCGCTCGCTGATGACGTTGCGGGCCATCTCGGTCGTCCCGCCTCCGATTGTCCCGCCTTGGCGCATCAGGAAGTTCGCCGCGGTCTTGGACGCTGCGGTGTCCTCGGTCCAGGCCGCCCCCTCCGGGCCCGCCGCCTCGAAGGCCAGCGTCACGATCCGGTTTTGGGCGATGCCCTTGAACAGGCGCACGAGGGCTGCCGCCTGGTCGTTCAGGCGACCGGCGCGGATGCTGTCGCTCACGTACGTCGACATCTCCCTGGTCACCAACTCGAGCATCCGTGCCTCGCCCACGAGCTCGCGGACGGACGGGTCTTCGAGTCGCCCGTGCTCCCGGGCGATGGAGAAGACGACGCCGGCGTCCATGTGCCCGTGGGTCAGGCCGACCGGCTCGGTGACGTACGGCGAGTTGTAGAGCATCCGCTCGTGGAACATCCAGCGGGTGACCACGGTCCAGCCGTCGTCGACCTCACCGATGCGGTCCGTGTCGGGAACGATCACGTCGGTCATGAACTCCTGACAGAACTCGCGCGAGCCGTTCAACATTTCGATCCGGTGCACCTCGATGTTCGGCTGGTGGATCGGCAGCATGAACACAGACAGCCCCCGGTGCTTGGGAACGTCCCAGTTGGTGCGGGCGAGGCACAGGCCCCAGTCGGACCACCAGGCGCCCGTGGTCCAGACCTTGGACCCGTTCAGCACCCACTGGTCGCCATCTCGCACGGCGGTGGTGAGAGCCCCAGCGACGTCGGAGCCGCCGCTGGGCTCCGAGAGGAACTGCATCCAGAGCGCCTCGCCCTTCAAGATGGGGGGGAGGTGACGCAGCTTCTGCTCCTCCGTGCCGAACTCGAGGATGACCGTCGCGCATGGCGAGAGATTCGGCACCTGCATCCGGATGGGGTACTCGTAGCCGACGAGCTCCTCGTTGAGGACCCTCTGGTGCTCCGGCGTCAGGCCCTGCCCGCCGTAGGCGCGCGGGAAGCAAATGCCCGCCAGCCCCGCGTCGAAGAGCATGCGCTGAAGCTCCCGGTCGCGGGCCACCGCGGCGAGCTCCAACTCCTCGCTCAGCCCGTTGTAGCCGAGGCGCAGCTCCTCCGGCGTGACCTCTCGGAGATTGGACCGGATGAAGGCCCGGGCCCGGAGCCGGAAGCTCTGGAGATCCTCCACCTCGTCGGCGCCCTCCGCTTGCTCCGCCAACGCGCTCACGCCGCCACCCCTTCACGCTCAGCCACCAGCGCAGCGATGCGCTGGCGGTGGTCCGCCGGGGTCCCGGCCAGTGCCCTGTCGACGATGAGTCGACGCAGGTACAGGTGCAGGTCGTGCTCGAACGTGACCCCGATGCCCCCGTGCAGCTGCACGCAGTCCTGCAGCAGCTCCGCGCCGTACTGGCCGATGTAGGCCTTGGCCGAGCTGACCAGCTCGGGCGCCTCCTCGCTGCCGGCCTGGGTGGCGGCGCAGGCCGCCGCGCTGATGGCGTGGGACGCCTCGAGCCAGCTCATCATGTCGGCGAACCGGTGCTTCAGGGCCTGGTACGAGGCGAGAGGCCGCCCGAAGGAATAGCGGTCGAACGCCCACTCGACCGTCATGTCGAACCCGGTCTGCATGGCCCCGACCGACTCCGCGTTGAGGATGACCAGGTACACCTGGAACTGACGGTCGACGTCCGCCGACGCCTCCTCCGCCGCCCCGACCACCGCGTCGGCGGGGACCCGCACGTCGTCGAAGGCCACGACGGAGAAACGGCGGGTCAGGTCGACCGTCTGCATCGGCGACACCGTGACACCCGCCGACGACGAGGGCACGAGCACCTGCGTGGTCCCACCACCGTCGCGGCAGGTGACCAGCAGGTGCGCCGCCGTGTCGGCCGACTCCACCGGGCGCACCTCACCGCGCAGCACGAGGTCAGCCCCGTCGTGTTCCGCCTCGACGGTCGCCCGCCAGCCCTCGGGCCCGGCTACCGGGGCGCACCACGTGGCGATCCCCTCGCCCGAGAGCAAGGACGCCAGCACGTCGGGTGCCGCATCGTGGGTACTGAGTCTTTCGGCCACCACGTTGGTCGTCCCCAGCGGTCCCGGCGCCGCGTGGCGACCGAAGGCGTAGGCCACGAGACTGAGATCGACCAGCCCTGCGCCGCTGATGGATCCCCCGCCGTGTTCCTCGCTGACCAGTAACGAGGTCCACCCGAGCTCGGCACCACGGCGCCAGTAGGCGGGGTCGAACCCCGTCGCGTCGTTGCGCAGGGCGCGGACCGCGTCCGCCGGCACCTGCTCGGTCAGGAAACGGGTGGTCGTCTCGCGGAAGAACTCCTGATCGTCGCTCAGGTTCAGGAGCACGGCGCTCCCTGATGCTCGCTCACTTGCTCTCTATCAATCCTCTCAGGCGACGCGGCGCCCGGCTCTATGGGGTGACGGGTGACGGGTGACGGGTGACGGGTGGCGGGTGGCGGGTGGCGGCGAGGTTAGACGGCGCTCACGATGCCGACGCCAGCGGCCTCGTTGCGGGCGCGCCATTTGTCGCGAGACATGCGCGTCACGTCGACGTCACGGGCGACGCCACGCAGCGCTCCGACCGTTGCTTTCTCCTGGGGGGTGTGCTTGAACGGGTCCCAGCCGTAGAAGCGGCAGGCGTTCTCCCACGTGATCTTGTGGATCTCCGCTTCGTTGCAGCCGGCGTCCTGGAACTCCTTCCAAGCGAACTCGGGCGACTCGGGCCAGGTGGTGTCCGTGTGCGGGTAGTCGCACTCCCAGGCGATGATGTCGAGGCCGATCCGGTCCCGCAGCAATAGGCCGGACGGGTCGGTGATGTAGCAGGCGAGGATGTGGTCGCGGAACACCTCCGAGGGCAGCTTCCCGCCGAAGTCGCCGTGCAGCCACTCCTGGTTGTTGAAGTGACGGTCGATGCGGTCGAAGTAGAAGGGGATCCAGCCGATGCCGCCCTCGGAGAGGGCGACCTTGAGGTCGGGGAACCGCCGCAGCGTCGGGCCGAACAACAGGTCCTGCGCCGTGATGGCGCTGATCTGGCAGGCCAGCACCATGAGGTGGTCGACCGGCGCCTCCTCGGCCCTCTGGATGACCGCGAACCCCGCCCCGATGTGGAGCGAGAGCACCATGTTCTCCTCGCTCAGCGCGGCCAGCATGGGGTCCCAGTAGCCCGACAGGAAACTCGGGAACCCCTGGACGTGCGGCGTCTCGAGGAAGCTGATGGAGCGACAGCCCTTCTTGGCGATGCGGCGGACCTCGGCCACGGCGGCATTGACGTCCCACATCGGGACGATGCCGAGGGGGATGAAGCGCCCCGGGTACTCCCCGCACCACTCGTCGATGGCCCAGTCGTTGTAGGCCTGGAGCATGACGAGGGCGACCTCCTTGTCACGGGACTCGGCGAACGTCCGGGCGTTCCAGCCGGCCATGGTGGGGAAGCACATGGAGCCGAGGACACCGTTGGCGTTCATGTCCCGCACCCGCTCGTGCACGTCGAAGCACCCGGGCCGCAGCTCCGTGTAGGTGCCGGGATTGAAGCCCCACTCCTCGGAGGGCCAGCCCACCGTGGCGGCCATGCCGAACGACGTGCTGGTCTTCTCGCCCTGGAACACCCACTGGTCGATGCCGTCCTCGTGGACGACCTTGGGCGCTTCATGGAGCCACCTCTTCGGCACGTGGTTCTCGAACATGTGAGGCGGCTCGATCATGTGGTCGTCGATGCTGACCAGGATCATGTCGTCGAGGTTCATGGCGTGCTCCTCCCTTGCTGGCCGCACCTGGACCGGATCACGACGTGCGCACCGGCAGCGTCTCCCAACCCCGCACGGTCGAGGCGTGGGCGCGCTGGGCCCTGTCGTAGTCGACCTCCCAATCGGGGAAGCGACGCAGCACCTCGTCGAGCGCGAGACGTCCCTCCAGCCGCGCCAGTGCGGCGCCCAGGCAAAGGTGGATGCCGTAGCCGAAAGAGAGGTGCCGACCGACGTCACGGTGGATGTCGAAGTTGTCCCCGTCGGCGTAGTGGCGCTCGTCCCGGTTGGCCGAGCCGTTGAGGGTGACCAGGATGCTTCCCTCGGACACCTTCTGGCCGTGGAGCTCGACGTCACGCTGGACGTAGCGGGCCTGCACGGGCGACGGCGCCTCGTAGCGCAGGAGCTCCTCAATGGCGTTGGGGATGAGCGAGGGATCCGCCGCCAGCTCGCGCCGCTGGTCGGGATGGCGTCCAAGCACCTCCCCGGTGAAGCCGATGAGCCGCGTCGTCGTCTCGTTCCCCGCCCCGGCCAGCAGGCCGACGTAGGTGAGTATCTCGTCGTGCGCCAGCTTGCGCGTCGTGCCCGTCTCGTCCTCGAACTCGGCGTTGAGCATCTCGGTCATCAGATCGTCCGACGGGTGCTCGGCGCGCCATGTGATGTAGTCGGAGAACACCTGGGCCGACTCGACGGCGTCGTAGTTGGACTCGGGCTCGACGCCCTCCTCGAGGCGCAGGCTGTCGTCGAGCCGCTCGCGGATGGCCACCTGGTCCTGCTCGGGGATGCCGAGCAGCATGCCGATGACGCGCATTGGCATGAACTTGCCCAGGTCCTCGATGAAGTCGAAGCCACCCGCGCCGACGAGCGGGTCGAGGACCTCGGCGCAGAAGGCACGCACCCGGGGCTCGAGCGCCAACATCTTCTTCGGGGTGAAGACCCGCGAGAGCAGCGAGCGGTGGCCCGTGTGCACCGGAGGGTCCTCCATGAGGATCACGCCGGAAGGAATCTCGACGTTGGCCCGGATCATCTCGAGGACCGAGCCGCGCCCCGGACCGGTACGTGTCCCAGTCCAGCATGGCCGCCTCGACGTCGTCCCAGCGGCTCAGCGCGAAGAACTCGTACTTCTCGTTCCAGTAGAGCGGCGCCTCGTCGCGCATCCGCTTCCACAGCGGGTAGGGATCGGCGTCGATCTCGAAGTCGTAGGGGTCGTAGTAGATCTCCGGGTCCGTGGTGACGGCCATGAGCAGGACTCCGTCGCCCTAGGCCGCCGGCCAGGCCAGCGACTTGACCTCGAGGTACTGCTCGAACCCGGCGATGCCGTTCTGGCGGCCGATACCGCTGTGCTTGTACCCGCCGAAAGGCAGGTCCGGCCCGTAGGGGGCGCCCCCGTTGATGCTGAGGCCGCCGGTGCGGACGCGCCGGGCCACGGCGAGCGAGCGCTCGACGGACCCCGAGAACACGCCGCCGGACAGCCCGTACTTGGAGTCGTTGGCGATGCGGACCGCGTCGTCCTCGTCCTCGAAGGGGATGACGACCAGCACCGGGCCGAAGATCTCCTGCTGGGCGATGGTCATGGAGTTGTCGACGTCGGTGAAGAGCGTCGGCTCGATCCACCAGCCCTTGGCGAACTCCTCGCCGGTGGGACGGCCTCCGCCGACGGCCAGCGTGGCGCCCTCGGCCTTCCCCTTCTCGATCAGGCCGAGAACGCGCTCACGCTGCTTGGCCGAGATGACGGGGCCCATGATCACGTCGGGCCGCTGTGGGTCGCCGTAGGGCACCGCGGCGAAGAGGCCCTTGAGCAGCTCGACTCCCTCTTCGTACCGGGAACGGGGCAGCAGCATCCGGGTCTGAATGGCGCAGCCCTGCCCGGCGTGGAAGCAGGCGCCCATGCCCATGAGGGTGGCGAAGCCGAGGTCGGCGTCGTCGAGGACGATCGTCGCCGACTTGCCACCCAACTCCAGGAAGGTGCGCTTCATGGTGGCGGCGCCCTTCTCCATGATGCGCTGGCCCACCGCAGTCGAACCCGTGAACGAGATCATGTCGACCTTGGGCGACAGCGTGAGCTCCTCGCCGATCATGTGGTCGGACGACGTGACGACGCTGACCACGCCCGGCGGGATGTCGGTCTGCTCGGCGATGAGGCGCCCCAGGAAGGTGGCGTTCCACGGCGTGTCCGGAGCCGGCTTCAGCACCACGGTGTTGCCGGTGGCCAGCGCCTGACCCAGCTTGTGCGAGGTCACCTCGAACGGGAAGTTCCACGGGACGATGGCGCCCACCACGCCGACCGGCTCGCGCCAGATCCGACGCGAGTCGAGCGAGCCCTGGAGGCTGATGGCGTCGGGCAACACCGTCTCCCACTCGAACTCGTCGATGAGCTGGGCCGGGTACGCCAACGCGTCGGACAGCGGCGCGTCGAGCTGTGGACCGTTGGTCGTCATGCGCGGGCAGCCGACTTCGAGGATCAGCTGCTCGCGCAGGTCCTCCTGTTCGGCGTGCAGCGCCGCGTGCAGCTGCTGGAGGCACTTCTTGCGGAAGGCGCGGTTCGTCGACCAGTCGGTCTCGTCGAAGGCCCGGCGGGCCCCATCGATCGCCCGGTGCATCTCGGCGGTCGACGCGTCGGCAACCTGGCCGATCATCTCCTCCGTCGCCGGGTTCACGTTGTCGAAGGTTTTGCCCGAATCGGCGTCGACGAGCTTGCCGTCGATCAACATCCTCTGCTCGGGGTTGACCTTCACTGCTTCACTCACGGTCGTCATCCTCTCGTCGTCCGGATCCACCCAGGTCACGGCGGCGGGCGATGCCGGCAACGACACGGAATGCCGCTGGGCACGTGCCTGGGAAGCCTCTTCTCGGGAGGGTATCTGACTTTGACGTCGCCGTCAAAAACGACAGTATGATCCCCGTTTTCGGCCTTCCGGAGGCCGGACCCGCACCCGTCGGGACGGTCATGAGACAGTGGTGGCCCCCTGGCCCCCCGAGGAGAATCGAGGCCCGATGTTCACCATTGCTGCCTTCGTCGACGCCCTGGCGCTCGAGCAGGTCGGCATCGACCGCTACCGCGGGATCAACCTGGAGTCCGACCACAACGTCGTCTTCGGCGGGCAGCTACTGGCCCAGTCCGTGATGGCCGGTCTCGCCGGCCAGGAGGGGAAGACGGTCAAGACGATCCACACCGTCTTCGCCCGAGGGGCATCGCCCGAGGCACCGCTCGACATCGCGGTCGAGCGCATGCACAGTGGGCGTTCCGTCGCCAGCTCGACGGTGACCATCAGCCAGGGCGACACGCTGTGCACACGCTCGCTCGTGCTCCTGAGCGCAGACGAGCCGGACGTGATCCGGCACGCCGACACACCGCGCTCGGGCACGAGCCCGCACGATGTCGCCGGCACGGTCCGGGCGGCCGGGGCGTGGGAGATCGCCATCGTGGGCGAGGTCGACCTCAACGACCCCGAGCTCGTGGGCCCGCCCGAGCTCGATGTCTGGATCCGCTTCGCCGGCGCACCCGACGACCCCGCCACCGACCAGGCCCTCGTCGCCTACTCGACGGACGGGTTCCTCATCGGGACGGCCATGCGCCCGCACGCCGGTGTGGGCCAGGCCCAGGCGCATCGGACGCTCTCGACCGGGGTCCTGAGCCACACGCTGACGTACCACGAGCGCTGCCCCGCCGCTGACTGGCACCTGCTCGAGCAGCGGAGCACCTTCGCCGGGCACGGTCGCAGCTACGGGCAGGGGGACATCTTCCGGGCCGATGGGCAGCTCGCCGCCTCCTTCGTCCAGGACGCCATGATCCGCGCCCGATCAGGGAGCGCCGGCTCGCTCTGACGCTGTCGGGTCAGGCGCTGCCGAGTCGAGCCAGCTGGCGACGCAACCAGTCGTCCATGCTGTGCATCGCGAGCTGTACCCCGGCGGCGCCGGGCACGAGCAGGTACGCGTGGGGCAACCCGGCGATGACGTGGAGCTCGCAGGAGACCCCGGCCTGGTTCAGGCGCTGGGCGTAGTCGATGTCCTCGTCGCGGAAGCCATCGATCGAGCCGACGATCACGCAGGTCGGTGGGAGCCCGCCCAGGTCGGCCGCCCGCGCCGCGGCGGCGTAGGCCGGGACCTCGTCGGAGCCGTAGAGATTTCCGAGGTAGGAGCGCCAGCCGAACTCGTTGGACCCCGCGCCCCACACGTAGAGCCCGTCGGCCCGGATGGAAGGGGTCTGCTGGCGGTCGTCGAGCATGGGGCAGTCGAGCAGCTGGAAGGCCAGCGGGACCTCGCCACGGTCCCGGGCCAGCAACGCCAGCGCGGCGGCGAGCCCGCCCCCGGCGCTGAGCCCGTAGGTGCCGATTCGATCTTTGTCGACGCCGAGATCGTCCGCGTTGTCATAGGTCCAGCGCAGCGCGGCATAGCAGTCCTCCAGCGGGCCGGGGTAGGGAGTCTCGGGAGCGAGGCGGTACTCGACGGAGACGCCGACCACCCCGAGGCCGGGACACCAGCGGTCGAGCAGCGGGTCGTCCATGTCGTAGGTGCCGATGACGTAGCCGCCGCCGTGGATCGTGACGACGGCGGGCAGGCGGGCCTCCGCTGTGACCGGCCGGTGCACTCGGACCGGCACCGCCGGGTCACCCGGCACGACGTGCTCGGTCCGCACGACCGCATCGGAGAGTCCGGGTGACTCGAACGACGCGCTCCGGATGGCCGCGATCCCCTCGGCATCGATGGAGGGGAGCTCGAAGGCGTCGAGCACGGGCCGCAGCTCGGGATCGAGGAGATCCTTGACGTTCACGCGGGAGCTCATGCCAGCACGACTCCCCCGCCGCGGATGGCGGCCACGACACCCCCGTCGACGGGGAGGTCGATCCCGGTGATGAAGCTGGCCTCGTCGGAGAGCAGGAAGGCGGCCCCGGCGGCCACCTCTTCGGCACGGCCCTCACGCCCGACGGGCGAGAGCTGCACGAGCATGTCGTTGGTGTCACGGGCCGCCGCCTCCTGCCGGCCCATGGGCGTGTCGATGATGCCCGGCGTGACCGAGCAGATCCGGGCGCCGACCTGACCGAAGCGCACCGCTTCGCGCCGGACCAGCCGGTGCACGCCGCGTTTCGACCAGGTGTAGGCCATGCCGGGATCCTCGACCTCGGGCCCGACGGCGGTGCGGATCTTCTCGAGGAAATCGCCGGCCAGAGGGTCGTCGAGCACTGCGTCTGCTGGAACGTCGGCCGGCCCCAGTGCGAGCAGCGGTGCGACGGACGCGAAGCACACGACGGCCGTTCCTGCCGACGCCAGTCCATGGCACGCGTCGACGAGCAGCGCCGTGGCGACGAGGTTGATGGTGAGGATCTCCCGCCAGTCCGCCATGGTCGGCGACACGCCGGCGGCATGGGCGACGGCGCGCAGCGTGCCGAGCTCGGCGACCCGAGCCGCCAGGCGGGTGATGCCGTCACCCTCTCTCACGTCGAGGACGAAGGGCTCCAGGCCAGCTCGCCCGCCCGCCGCCGACAGGGTCTTCACCTGGCCAGCCAGAGACGACTCGTCCCGATCGACTACCAACAGGACGTCGACCATGTCGGCCACGCGAGCGGCACAGGCCGCGCCCATACCCCGGCCCGCTCCGGTGACGATACCCACAGTCATTCGCCGCTCCTCCCGGCGGGACGGTGCCTGACCCCGCGATCGGTGATGTTAGAACCTTGAGCCCCGTGTCAAGAGTGTCGTAGGTGGACTCAACACGACGAATCCATGCTTACTCCGTTGATGCCGTAGTGGTTGCCGCACTGGGTGTAGTTGGTGTCTCCTGTGGACTCCGCCGCGTACACAGAACCAGCAGCGCTATAGAAGGTGTTCCCTTTGACCGTAGCCGTCTGGGCTCCGATGATCGCCAGGGCAACAAGGTAATCGGGTGCGCCGCCACCGATATTCAAGGAGTTGTTGGTGATGTCCAGCCCTCCCTGGTAGTCGAAGTAGCCGGGCACGTCCCGTCCGTAGGCGATGCCGAGCGAGGCGTTGCCGTGGTTCCCGGTGATGGTCATGCCGTAGTTCAGCCACGGCGACGACGAGTCCGCTGGCGCTGTGCCCACGACGTCGAAGAAGCCGCTACCCGTTCCGTTCAGCGTGTTGTCCTTGAACGTGAGGTGTTGCTCTTGCACTCCTGGTGTTTGCCCTTGCAAAGAGGCAAACCAGTCGCCACTCCAGTTCGTCCAGGTGTTGTTGACGATGGTGACGTTGTCCTCGGCGACGCCTTGGGGCTGACCACCTTCAAAGTACGTGTTGGCCCCATCAACCTCGAAATCCATGGCGTCGAGTCCGGAGTCCGTGACCTTGTTGCCCGGACCGAAGGTGAAGTGATCTGCTGCCTCCACGGTCAGACCGTGATAACCGCACACGTGAAAGGTCGACTGCGTCACGGTGACGTTGAGATTCAGCGCACCGAAGCTCGGGGGGATGTCGTTTTCGGACTGGAGAAGCAGGCAGTCGCCTTGGATGTTCTCCACGGTCATGCCCGTCAGTAGGACGTTTGTATCTCCCTCCAACATCACGCCGTAGTTGCCTTCGTAATCGTCGCCGCCGTTGGACCCCGTGTCGGCCCCGTCGATGGTGAGGTTAGAGATCTTGAGGTTGGTGTCTTGGGTCAAGAACAAGAGCGGCTCAAGAGCGTCGTTGCCCGTGCCGGCGACAGTCTGGTGGATAGCCGTCCCGTTCCCGTTGATCGTCAGCCCGGTCGTATTGGCGATGTGCAGCGTCGTGGCGACGTTGAAGCACCCGTCGTGCGGCAAGGTGACGGTGGTGTTGGACGGCACACTGGCGAAGAAGTTGTTCAGCGCCGTGGTGTCGTCGCCCGAGCACGTCGGCGTCAGGCCGAACAACGGCAGCGTGACCGTGTGGTGTCTCGGCGTGACCGTGTGGTGTCTCGGCTTGGCGGCGGGATGCCTCGTGGCGGAAGCGCCGCATGCGGCCAGGGTGAGCACGCAGATCGCAACCGCAGCAAGAACGCGGAATCGCCTCATGCTGCGGGCGTACCCGTCAAGGTGTAGACCCTAGCGGACCCCTGCGTCGTTACGACGGACCGCCCTCGACGCGCAAAGCCGCCGGAGCCGGAGCACCGGACGCGGCCGCCCCGTCGGACGAGAGCCCCACCGAGGCAGGCGCCGACGATCCGCTCGGGTCTGCGGACGTGATCCCGCTCCGGTTGATCGCGCGCTCGTCCGTACCCAGGTAGCTGGCGATCACGCGTGGGTTGTCGCGGACCTCGCCGGGTGCGCCTTCGGCGATGACCAAACCGGCCTCGAGGCAGTACACCCGGTCGCTGATGCCCATGATGAGTGGCATGTCGTGCTCGATGAGGAGGACCGATGCGTCGAGTTGGCGCTGCACGGTGACGATGAGCGGGCCGAAGGCCTCGGTCTCGCGTTGTGCCAGCCCGGCGGTGGGCTCGTCGAGGCAAAGCACCTTGGCGTCGAGCGCCAGGAGGCCGGCGAGCTCCACGACTCGCCGCGTCCCGGTCGACAGGTCGGCGACGTAGTGATCTCGATAGCCGCCCAGACCGAGCAGCTCGACGAGGTCGCTGACCGCGGCCCGGTCGCTCCGGCTCCGGCGCGTCGCCCGCGGGAGGGCGAGCGCGGTCGACAGCACGCCCGTCTCGCCCTTGCCCTCGAACGCCACCAGCAGTGTCTCGGTCACCGTCAATTCCGGGAACAAAGTGGCCGACTGGAACGTCCGACCAAGTCCCAAGCCGGCTCGATAGGCCGGCGCCTTGTCGCCGATCTCCTTGTCACCCAATCGCACCGAGCCCGTGGCCGGGACGAAGCCCCCGATCGCATTCATGAGCGTCGACTTGCCGGCGCCGTTGCTGCCGATGAGACCGACGATCTCGCGTCCGCCGACGGCGAGCGTGACACCGTCGACGGCCACGTTGCCGCCGAAATGGACCCGAAGGTCGGTAACGGCGAGCGTGGGGATGCCCTCCTCGCGGTGTTCGGACTCGGGCCGGATCGCCTCGGCCGGTGATTTCGCCGTCGTCGGAGCCTCTTTGCCGAAGCGCTTGTCAGCCCACGACAGGAACGCATCGCGGGCGTCGTAGGAAATCTGCATCAGTCCTCGGGGGAAGTACAGCAGCACGGCCAAGAGCCCGATGCTCGACGTGAGAAGTCCCAACACCTGGTTGTTCGGGGCCAGGGCGGGGATCCCGATGACCCAGATCGCACCGATGACCGCTGCGGTCACCGAGCCCATCCCACCGATGACCACCATGGCAACCAGGCTCAGCGACGAATCGACCACGAAGAAGCTGCCCGGCCCGGCGAAGGCGACGTTGGCGTAGGCGCCACTGAGCAGGGCTCCACCCATCCCCGCCAGCGACCCCGCGAGGGCGAAGGCACGGATCTTCTCCCAGGCCGGACGCACGCGGTAGGCGGCAGCGGCGCTCTCGTTGTCGCGCACGGCCATGATGGAGCGGCCGACCCCGCTGTCCCGGAACCGGCTCGTGACCAGGAGGACCGCGGCGAGGATGACCAGGACCACGTAGTAGTAGGTGCGCTGGCCGGGGAAGGACAGTGAGAAGAGCTTGCCGGGGACGAACGGCAGGTCAGAACCGTCCGAGGACGCGCCGCTCAGGATGGGAAGGCTGAAGAAGTACTGCTGTGCGGCCAGGGCGAAGACGAACGTCACCACCGCCAGGTAGAGGCCCTTGACCCGCAGCGAGCTCAACCCCAGCAACGTCGCCAGCACGGCAGAACCGGCAGTGGTGGCCACGATGGCCAGCCAGAAGGGCACACCCCCCTCCACCAGACGGGCGGCGAACAGTGCGCCGAGGCCGGCGAAGGCCATCTGGCCCAGGGACAGCTGGCCCAGCCAGCCCGTGAGCACCGTCAGCGACGTGGCGCAGATCGCAAAGGCCAGCACCTCGGTGAAGGTCTGCTGGGTGGACGGTTCCGTGAAGATGAGTGGGAGCACGACGGCGATCGCCGCGAGCAGGAGCACTCCGCTCTTGTTCACGTTGCGGGCCCATCGCAAGGAGCGCAGGCGCACCGGGATGGGTCGGGCTCTCGGGGTGAAGGCGAAGACCTCGTTCTCGTCGGTGCGCTCGCGGTTGAAGAGGACCGCCACCACCACGGTGATCAGGAGCAACAGGTTGATGAGCCCCGGCTCCTCAATGAAGTTGAAGTTCAGGAGGCTCTGGGCGAGGCCGATGACGACGCTGGCGATGATCGTCCGCCGAAACGACGTCATGCCGCCGATCACCGCGGCCACCAGGGCGAGCGACAGCGTCTGGGGCCCGAGGGTCGTGAGATCCCCCGCCGCGCCGCTCTGACCGGCGATCAGGATGACCGAGAGCGTGGACAGCGCCGCCGCCAGCGACCACACCATGGTGGAGACCATTTTGGGACTGATGCTCGAAAGGCGAGCCAACCGTGGGTTGCTGGCGCACGCCTTGACGGTGCGCCCGAGCGTCGTCCGGTCGAGGAACCACGTGAGGGCGATGAGGGTGATGGGAACGATGATGAGGATCGAGATATCCGAGCCCCTGACGGTCACGCCACCGACGGTCCAGATGCCGCTCAGCGCGCTGGGGTAATGGACGCTGATGGAGGTCGGGGTCGGGATCTTGATGGCGATCGCCGCGGCGAGCTGCGACACGCCGATGGTGGCGACCAACACGACAACGCGCGGCGACTTCCGCAGCCGTCGGATGATCGCCATGTCGACGACGGCCCCGAAGGCCAGCCCCAGGAGGAGCGCGACGACGAGTCCCACCCAGAACGACACGTGATACTGCACGACCAGGAGAGAGAGGACGGCGGCCCCGACTACGCCCATGTTGCCGACGGCGAAGTTGATGATCCGGGTGGCGCGGTACACGAGCACCACCCCGACGGCGATCACCGCGATGGCGAGCCCCTGCACAATGCCGTCGAAGACGATCTGGCTGTTGATCCACGAGACGGCGAGCATCGTCACGCGCCTTCCTGGCCCCCGAGGAACACCGCCCGCGCCAGGTCGTCTCGTTCCATCAGGTCACGAATCTGGCCCTCAAAGCGCACCCGGCCCTTCTCGAGGAAGACGGCCCTGTCGGCGATGGCGGCTGCCACGTTCAGGGACTGCTCGACGATGATCAGCGTCACGCCTGCCGCTTTCAGCCCGTCGACGACGTCAATGAGCTCTTGGACGATGATCGGGGCAAGGCCCAGGGACAGTTCGTCGATCATGAGCACCGCGGGGTCGTGCAGCATGGCGATCGCCAGCGCGAGCATTTGCTGCTGTCCACCAGAGAGGGAATCAGCATTCTCGCCGCGCCGATCCTTGAGGGCCGGGAAGAGCTCGAAGACCCGTTCCATCCGCCGACGGAGCTCATCGCGATCCGAGCGGTACACGAAGCCGCCCATCTCGAGGTTCTCCGCCACGGTCATCGGACCGAAGACGCCCTTGCCTCCCGGCAGCAGATGAATGCCGAGGCGCGAGCGCTGCTCCGGCGTCGTGTAGGTGATATCTCGACCGTTCAGGCGGACCGCGCCGCGGGACGCGATCTCCAGGCCGGCGGCGACGTTGAGCGACGTCGACTTCCCCGCCCCGTTGGTCCCGAGGAGTGCGAGCACCTCTCCCCGTCTCACCTCGAAGTTGACGCCGAAGAGAATCTGGACGTGACCGTAACTGAAGTCGACGTTGGTCAGTTGCAGGACCGGGATCTGTTCGGGATCGGCCTCTTGGCGCCTGTGTTCGTCCATTTCCTCCCGGAGTTCGACCACCACGAGTGACAGATCGTTGTTGATGAAGTGCGCGCTGCGGATGATCATGAAGGCACCGAAAATGGTGGAGGGGATCATGATGATCAGCACCGTGGACCGCACGCCGACGACGCTGTCGAGCAGGGCGGCCAAGACCGCTCCTCCGGTGGCCCCGACGAAGAAGACGTAGATCCCGCCAACCGCCCCGACAAGCCCGCGCAGGCGATAGGGAGCCACCGAAGTGAGGACCGGGCCGATCATGGAGAAGCCTGTGAGAAGGAGGATCGCGGTCGGGACGCTGAAGATCGCCCACAGGACCGCGTTCGGCATGAAGTACTGAATCGGGACGAGGACGGCGCACGGAAGGACGACCTTGCCGATGAGCGAGAGCGCCCGCGCCGGGTCCTTGCGGTAGAGGCGGTCGTAGTACCGTCCGACGAGTGGCAAGGCAATCAGCACACCGGCACTGCCGATGGTGCCGATCAGCCCGCGCTGGAAGGCATCGAGGCCGAAGCGTTGCTTGAGGTAGAGGTTCCCCAGCACCGGGACGGTGAAGAGCCCGAACCCGATCGCGGAAAAAGCGATGAGGACCATCTTGATGGTGCGGATGCGCATGATCCGCTCGAACGCCGCCTCGAGCGACGGTGCGGCCGGACGCGCGTCGACGATGACCTCGCCCAACACATCCTTCTTCTCGAATTGCCCACGGGGAGGTTCGGGGATCCGGAAGGCGAAGACCGCCACCAGCAGGATCGGGATGGCGAGGACGTAGAAGGCCCAGCGCCACCCATTCGGGCCACCCACCTCCGTGGCGATGAGGCCCACCAGAACCGGGCTCAGGGCCATGGCCCCGCCGCTGCCCATCCCCATCGCCGCGTAGAGCCGGCCGCGCATGCTGATCGGGTAGGTATCGGCCAGCAGGGAGCCGTGGACGCTGTTGGTACTGGATTGGGAAATGCCGGCGCCGAAGCGCGCCAGGAAGAACACGAAGATGTTGATCGCCAATCCGGAGGCGAACACCATGAGGCCGAACACGAAGGTGGCCCACCCGATTATGGGTGCACGCCGGAACCGGTCGGCGAGCCACCCCATCGGCACGATACCCAGGACGAGGAAGCCGCCGGCGATACCCGCCACGAAGGTGATCGCCCCGGTGGAGACGTGAAAGGACGATTGGATGTTGGGCGCCAGGACGGCAAGTCCTGAGCTCTGCAAGTTGTCGAGGGTGACGATGATGGCGAGGACGACGAAAGCCCGGCTCCCCGAGGTGCGCAGACCCTCGCGGAGGGACATCTGCTCCTCGCCTGCTCCCGGCAGCATGTCTTCGGGGAGCAAGACCTCCGGCGTCGATTCGGCCGCGAGCTGTCGCTCGGCGGCCGAATCGACGACCAGGTGGGCCAGGTCGGCCGCGCTCAGGGCATCGGATGGATCGGGACTCGCCGGGTCTCCCAGGGTCGGGACGCTCAACGCAGTTCCGATCTCAGTGTCCGGCCCCACCCCCGCGCGACCGCTGGCGGTGCGGCGACACGCTGGGGTGGTGCCGGCCAGGGTCATTTCGTCCCAGAGCTTGACGCAGGAACGAGCGTCTCGCTCGTGGGGTCGTACTTGTAGATGGTCACCGCGCCGGTGGCGTACGGCTGGCCGGGCCCGAACGAGACGGTTCCGATGCCGGGGATGTCGGCGTTCTTCAGCGCGTAGCCGGCCTTGGTGAAGCTCGCCACCGTCAGGTTCTTGCCCGCCGCCGCTGCGATGTCGTCGAACAGGGCCATGTACTGACAGGCCTCGATCACTGATTGGTACGTCGTGTCGGTGCTGGCGCCGGCTCCCCGACTGGTCGGGTTGACCGGGGGCGTGATCGTGTCCGACGGGTAGGCCTTGTGGGTGGCGGCGACGCACTTCTGGATCGCCGGGTCCTTCCACTGCTGATAGGCGGTGGGCACAGAGGCTGCCGACAACACGTTGTCAAGGTACGGGTTGGCTCCCTTGGTCGACTCGACGTACGAGATCAACGACGACTCGCTGGTGGCGATGAACGTGGGCTTGTAGGTGCTCTGGTTGTCCAGAAGCGCACGAGGCCAGGTCGTCGAGCCCGAGCCGCCGACGCCGATCACGACACTCACCCCTGCGCTCTGGAAGCGCTGAGCAATGGATTGGACTTCCTGGTCCGACGCGACGGCGTCCGTCGCCTGCACGCTGTCCTCCGCCGTCAGGACGACGGGGACGCCCAGCTTCTTCAGGTCGGCCTGCACGACCTTCACCTCGGGCGCGTCCGAGTCGGCGCCATAGAAGATCGCGACCTTCTTGCCCTTGAACGTGCCGTCCTTTTTGAAGGCGGCGAGCTGGAGAGGGTCAAAATTCGCGTCGGGCGGAATAAGCGCGAAGTCTGGCGCGGCGCTGGCCGGCAACGCTCCCGGCAGTGACCCGGCGATCACGGGGGTGTCGTACGTCTGCTGGTAGCAGTCCGGGAACACGGGCGAGATGCTGACGAAGACCTTGTCGTCCTCCGTGAGCTGGGTGCACGACGAGGTCGCCGAAGCGGGAACGGCCGGGTTCATCTCGACCAGGTGGAGGACGAGCTTGCGACCGTCGACCCCCCCGTGCGCGTTGATGTTGGCAATCACGGCGTTGTAGGCGTCAGGAAAGCTGCCGTCGTTGATCGTCACGCCCAAACTTCGCAGGGCGGCGAAGTTCACGTACGGAAGGCCGACGCTGATGGTCGTCGCCGTGACGCCCTGATCGGCCGGGCTCGATGCCCCGGCCGCCGTGGGGCCGACGGCCAGCATCGACCCCAGCACTGTGACGAGGGCCGCTGCGGCGGCCCAAATTGATGTTCGGGTGCCCATGGCCCCTCCTTCTCGGGAGAGCCGCCCCTCTCGGGGCTCCCTCCCTGGTTTTCCCCTCACCGATTGGATGTGGTGCGACTGGATGTGGTGGACTGGATGTGGTGCGGACACGATTGCTCCCTATCTCCAGCTCACGTGGTCGGGAACCTGAATCGTGCAGCCGACTGCGATGTCCTCCGACGACGGGCCGATCAAGATGTCGTCGCGTCCCGCGTCCATGGGCCACCCCCGCTCACGGCGTGGTGGCACCGGTGGCGAGAGGAAGTTGAACGTTTCCTCTCCTGCGGTGAGAGCTGCCTTCTCCTCAAGCGTCAACGCGTCAACCAACGTTTTGACATCCGTCAATTCGCTGCCCCCGTACTCGCACTCTGGTGTGGCGAGAATGTGATTTTTGACGACTATAAGAAATAATTCGGTGTCCCGCAAGGGGTACCGATCGGTCCAATCGGGCTCAGCGAAGAGAGGTCTCGTCGCCGGCAGTGGTCCCGACACTTCACGTGCGCACCCCATCCTCCTGACCTGGTACTCGAGTCCTCCCCCGGGTCGCGCACAGTGGGGCACGTGAGCGTAACGCCCATTCCCTCCCAGCGGCATGCACCTCCTCGCGGTCTTTTGACGCCGACAGCGGTGTCCGGGTCCAATGGCGCCATGGCCAGTCCACTCGAGGGTCGGCAGGAGCGCCGGCACTCAGCGCGTGGCCGGGGTGCCCGCTACGGGGAGATCGCCGGAGCCGACGAGCGCACACGCCAGCCCCGCGGTGACCTGCGCCGCCAGCAGATCATCGATGCGGCGGTGGAGCTCTTCGCGTCGAAGGGGTACCGCGGCACCGGTGTGGCAGCCCTCGCCGATCGCGTCGGCATGACGGCGACGGGGCTCTTGTACTACTTCGGCACGAAGGAGCGCCTGCTGCGGGAAGTGGTGGCCGAGCGCGATCGGATGGAGACGATCGATCCGGAAAGAGAATTCCCGCTGGCCTTGACGCTCTCCAGCTTGCGTGAGCTCGGCCAGCACAACGTCGAGACGGCGACCCTCACACGCCTATACCTCGTCCTCGGTGCCGAGAGTCTCGACGACGACGACCCGTTGCACGACTTCTTCGTCGAGCGCTACGAGGTGGCGCGGGAGTTCGTGCGGGCGCTGCTCAACGACGAGAAGGCGCGGGGGCGGCTGCGGCCGGAGGTGGACGTCGACCAGGTGGCGCTCGAGGTCGTCGCGATGATCATGGGGCTCGAGTACCAGTGGCTGACCGACCCGGTGCGTGTGGACTTCGCGCAGGCGATGGAGACGTACATCGACGAACTCCTTGCGCGGCTCGCGCCCGCCTCGCCATCGTCCCCGATCGGTCGTCCCTGACGACATCCACGCGGCGGCCGGTAGTGTCACCGGCTACCGACGCACCAAGGAGGAACGCGTGTCAGAGGAACTCGGTGCGGCAGGGCTGCGCTTCGAACGAGAAGGCGTCGTTGCCTGGTGTGTCATCGACCGACCCCAGGCCAGGAACGCCTTCACGCCGGCGATGTACTTCGGTATCAAGCGCGCTGTACGCATCGTGAACCAGGATCCGGACCTGGCCGCGCTCATCATCACCGGCACCGGGGACGTCTTCGCCCCCGGTGGTGACCTCGGCGGGCGCTCGGACCCGGGCGACGAGCCGACGCCGGACATCGGGCACGACATCCTGCCGTTCCTGGCCATCCGGGACAGCCGGGCCCCGGTGGTGGCCGCGGTCAACGGGATATGTCAGGCCGGCGGCCTGCTGATCGCCATGCTGGCCGACATCGCGGTGGCCAGCGACCGGGCCACCTTCCGGGTGCCCGAGCTCCTGCGCGGCATCCCGGACGCCACGTACGCCGCGGTCCTGCCGGCACATGTGGGATTGGGCGTCGCGCGCGACCTGCTGCTGTCGGCCCGTCGCTTCGACGCCGCCGAGGCGCAGCGGCTCGGCGTGATCTCGCGCCTGGTGCCCCACGCGCAATTGAGGGATGCCGCGCTGCTGGCGGTGCGGGAGATTCTGCAGACCCCGCCGATGGCGCGCATGCACGTGAAGCGGATGCTCAACGAGCGCTACGGCCTGATCGACTACCAGACCATGTTCTGGGCGCTCGAGGAGTCGCCCGAGCCGCGCGAGGGGATGCAGGCGTTCATGGAGAAGCGGGCGCCGAGCTGGGTCCCCGAAGAGTTCGCCTAGGACCGGGGTCGACGGTCGAGGCCCGCCGGAACCGGTCCGGCGGTGGGGCGCGGCGACCGATCCGTCGTCAGGCTCAGGCCGTCACCGCCCTGAGGCAGAACCCGGTGACGCGCTCGACCTCGGCCCGCGTCGGTTGGACCTGCCGCCACAGGCAATCCGAGAGCAGCCCGAGGGTGGCGTGGGCGGCGAGCGCGGCATCGAGCTCGGGTGCCGTGCTGCCGAGGGCCGCGAACGGTTCGTGCAGCAGGGAGGAGAGCGGCGCGCTCGGCGAAATGGCGCCCCGCCGCCGGTCCCCCACCCAGCGCGCTGGCGTTCCAGAGCACCGCCAGCGTGGTGGCGGCGATGTCCTTGTCGGCCTGGGACAGGACGCCCCGGACCCAGCGCCGCACCTGGCCCTCGGGCGTCGACTCCTTCGCCAGCTGGTGATCCAGGTAGCTGCGCAGGCGCTCGCCCCCGTCTTCGAGGATCGCCGTGACCAGGGCATCCTTGGAGTGGAAGTGCCGGTAGAAGGCCTCGTTGGAGAGTCCGGCCTCGGCGACGATGTCCGCCACCCGGGGGCGCGAGGACGTGCCGCAGCGGCGGATGACCTCGAGCGCGGCATCGAGCAACCGCCGGACCTCGCTGGCGTACTGGTCCTCCCGCTTGGCCAGGGTGCGCCGGACGATCCGGCCGGCCACGTCGTTGCTCGCGGAGGTTGGTATTGCGTTCTTGATAGACAGAATCATATTCTGAAACCCGACCGAGGGAGGGTTGCCCATGGCATGGGACTTCGAAACCGATCCTGAGTACCAGGAGAAATTGGACTGGGCCGACGCGTTCGTCCGCGAGGAGGTCGAGCCGCTCGACCTGGCGTTCCCCCATCTGCAATTCACACCGCTCGAGGGCAAGCGGCGCGAGGCGATCGACCCGCTGAAGGAAGAGGTGCGGCGCCAGAACCTCTGGGCGACGCATCTGGGGTCCGACCTCGGCGGCCAGGGGTACGGCCAGCTGAAGCTGGCGCTGCTCAACGAGATCCTGGGCCGCTCGTCGTGGGCACCCATTGTCTTCGGATGCCAGGCGCCCGACACGGGAAACGCCGAGATCATCGCCCACTACGGGACGGACCAGCAGAAGGCGCGCTACCTGCGGCCCCTGCTCGAAGGCGAGTGCTTCTCGAGCTACTCCATGACCGAGCCTCACGCCGGCGCCGACCCGACGCTGTTCAAGACCCGGGCGGTGAAGGACGGGGACGAGTGGGTCATCAACGGATGGAAGTACTTCTCGTCCAACGCCAAGACCGCGTCGTTCCTCATCGTCATGGCGGTGACCAACCCTGACGTCAGCCCGTACAAAGGGATGTCGATGTTCCTGGTGCCGACCGACACGCCGGGCGTCAACATCGTGCGCAACGTGGGCCTGTACGGCGAGCCCGTCAACGAGGGCTCCCACGCGCTCATTCACTACGAAGACGTGCGCGTGCCCGAGGAGGCGCTGCTGGGTGGCGAGGGCCAGGCCTTCGTCATCGCCCAGACCCGTCTCGGTGGCGGGCGGATCCACCACGCCATGCGGACCATCGGCATGGCCCAGAAGGCGATCGACATGATGTGCGAGCGAGCGCTGAGCCGGGAGACCGCCGGCAGCAAGCTCGCCGACAAGCAGTTCGTGCAGGGCTACATCGCCGACTCCTACGCCCAGTTGATCCAGTTCCGGCTGTTCGTGCTCTACACCGCGTGGGAGATCGACAAGTACAACGACTACAAGCGGGTGCGCAAGGACATCGCCACGGCCAAGGTGGTCATGCCCACGGTGCTGCACGACATCGCCTGGCGTGCCATGCAGGTGCACGGCGCATTGGGGACGACCAACGAGATGCCGTTCTTCGGCATGATCCACGGCGCTGGCGTGATGGGCCTGGCCGACGGCCCCACCGAGGTGCACAAGGTCACCGTGGCCCGCCAGGTGTTGCGCGACTACAAGGAGAGCGACGACATCTGGCCCACCCAGTGGTTGCCCAAGCGACAGGAAGCCGCCAAAGCGAAGTACGCCAAGTACCTGGAACTGGAGGTCGGGAACCTGTGAGCACGACGGAGGAGACAGCGTTCGAGGCCGACCCACCGACGATCGCCGACGTCGACAGGCTGACGGCGTGGCTCGACACCCAGGGACTCGGGGTCGGGGCGCCGCTCGAGCACGGCTACATCTCCGGGGGGAGCCAGAACGAGATCTACGAGCTGCGACGGGGCGATCTGCACTGCGCCATGCGCATCCCGCCGCCGAGTGCGCCCGCCTCGCGCGACGAGGGCATCGTGCGCGAGTGGCGGATCATCGAGGCGCTCGGTGGTACCGACGTGCCGCACACCGAGGCCATCGCCCTGTGCACCGACCAGTCGGTGCTCGGGCGGACCTTCTACCTGATGGGCTTCGTCGACGGCTGGTCGCCGATGTCCACCCGGCGACAGTGGCCGGCTCCCTTCGACACCGACCTCAAGGCGCGGCGCGGGCTGGCCTTCCAGCTCGTCGAGGGCATCGCGCTGCTCGGGAACGTCGACTGGCGGGCCAAGGGCCTGCAGGACCTGGGGCGGCCCGAAGGCTTCCACGAGCGCCAGGTCGATCGCTGGACCGCCTTCCTGGAGCGCATAAAGGGGCGCGAGCTCCCCGGCTTTGACGAGGCGGCCGCGTGGCTGCGGGCGCACCGGCCCATTGACTACATCCCCGGTCTCATGCACGGCGACTACCAATTCGCCAACGTCATGTTCAAGCACGGCGCGCCGGCGCGCCTGGCCGCCATCGTCGACTGGGAGATGGGCACGGTGGGCGACCCCAAGCTGGACCTGGGTTGGGTCGTGCAGTCCTGGCCGGACGACACCACGGCCGACGAGGACGGGACCGGCGGCTACGTCGACATGACCGGCATGCCGCTGAAGGAGGAGGTCCTCACGCACTACGCCAAGACCTCAGGGCGGCAGGTCGACGACATCGACTACTACTGCGTGCTGGCCAAGTGGAAGCTGGCCGTCGTCCTGGAGCAGGGCTTCCAGCGGGCCGGCGAGGACGAGAAGCTGCAGGCCTTCGGGCCTGTCGTGACCGACCTGATGCAGGGGGCGGCCGACCTGGCCGAGTCGACCGACTACGCGGTCCCGGCCACGCCCGGCGCCGCCTGAGCCGGCGGACGGGCTGACATGAGGGGGATGAGCTGACATGCGCGCCGCGCTCTGCAGCGCCTACGGCGGGCCCGAGGTCGTGGCGCTGGCCGACGTCCCCCCGCCGGCGCTCGGCGCCGGGGAGGTCAGGGTCCGGGTTCACGTCGGGGCCGTCAACTTCCCCGACCTGCTGGTGGTGGCCGACACGTACCAGATGTCCGCCCCCCTGCCGTTCGTCACCGGCAGCGAGTTCGCCGGCGTGGTCAGCGAGATCGGCGACGAAGTCGAACGCCTGACCGTGGGTGACCGCGTCTTCGGCTCGTGCTTCGTGGGCGCCTTCGCCGAGGAGGTGGTCGTCGGGGCCGGCGCGGTGACTCCGATCCCTCCCGAGGTGGACGACCGCGTGGCGGCAGCCTTCGGCGTCGCCTACAAGACGGCGTACCACGTGCTGCGATCGGTGGCGGCTCTGCAGCCGGGTGAGGAGCTCGTCGTGCTGGGTGCCGGGGGTGGCGTCGGCTCTGCTGCGGTGCAGCTCGGTGCCGCGCTGGGAGCCACGGTCACCGCGGTCGCCTCGACGCCCGAGAAGCTCCAGGCCGCACGGGCCTGTGGCGCCCGGCGGCTGATCGACCACCGCGCCGGTGACCTGCGCCAGGCCCTGCGCGACGCCCTGCCCGGCGGCGCCGACGTGGTCATCGACCCGGTCGGGGGTGACCTGGCCGAGCCGGCCCTGCGCTCGCTGCACTACGGCGGCCGCTTCGTGACCGTGGGCTACGCCTCGGGAGCCATCCCCCGGATACCTCTCAACCTGGTGCTGCTCAAGGGCATCCGCATCGTCGGATTCCAGTTCCGGGACTTCGCCATGCACGAGCCGGTGGACATGGCTCGCAACGACCGCGAGCTCCTCGGGCTCCTGGCCGAGGGCCGGGCCGCCCCCCTCATCGGGGCCGAGTTCGACCTGGCGGAGGTGGTCGCCGCCCTGCGCCTCGTCGCCGACGGCGGTGCCGTGGGGAAGGTGCTCCTGCACGTGGCACCGGGGGCCTGACGCCCGTGCGGTCCCAAAGGGCGGGCACCAGGGGCACGGGGCTATTGTCGACGTCGATGTCAGAGTCAGATTCCGCGTCGGGCCGGGCTCACGCCCGGGCGGGGCGGACAGAGGGAGGCTTCCGGTGACCGCAGTAATGGAGGGCGTCCGCGTCCTCGAAGTGGCCGAACACACATTCGTGCCGGCAGCGGCGGCGCTGCTGGCCGACTGGGGCGCCGACGTGATCAAGATCGAGCCGATCGAGCGCGGCGACGCCATGCGCGGCCTGGCCGCCACGGGCGTGGTGTCGATCACCGGCGACGTGCACGCGCTGCTCGAGCACTCGAACCGGGGCAAGCGCAGCCTGGCCCTCGACCTCACCACCCCGGAGGGCCTCGAGATCCTCTACAAGCTCGCCGGCACGGCGGACGTCTTCCTGACGAACAAGCTGCCCCGGGTGCGCACGAAGCTCGGCATCGAGCCCGAGGACATCCGGGCGCACAACCCCAACATCATCTACGTCGCGGGCACCGGGCAGGGCGAACGTGGCCCCGACGCCGACAAGGGCTCCTACGACTCTCTGTCCTTCTGGTTCCGGGCCGGCGTGTCCCTCGGGGCGAAGCCGGCGGACTCCGACCGGCTCGTCGGCCCACCCGCACCGGGCTTCGGGGATTCCATCGGCGCCATGACCATCGCCGGCGGCATCATGGGCGCCCTGTTCCACCGGGAGCGCACGGGTGAGGCCACGACGGTCGACGTCTCCCTCCTCGGCACGGGGATGTGGGCGATGGGACAGGCCTTTGCGCTCTCGCTCATCAGCAAGACGCCCTGGGGCGGCCCGCCGGCCAACGCGCCGCGGCTGAACCCCCTTGTGCGCAATTACCAGACAAAGGACGAGCGCTCGCTGTCCTTCTGCTGCCTCCAGGCCAGCCGGTACTGGGTCGAGCTCTGTGACGCCGTCGGGCGGCCAGAGCTCGGGACCGACCCGCGCTTTGCCGACCACGCGGGGTTGATCCAGAACAGCCTGGAGGCGCAGTCGCTCCTCGAAGTGGCCTTTGCCGAACGCACGGTGGCCGAATGGCGCGAGCGGCTGGCCGACTTCACCGGCCAGTGGTGCGTGGTGCAGGACACACTCGAGTGCGCGGTCGACCCGCAGAGTGTCGCCAACGGGTACATGCAGGAATGCGAGACGGCAGGGGGCACGCCGTTCAAACTGGTGGCGTCGCCCGTGCAGTTCGGTGGGGAGCCGGCACCCGTGCGGCGGGCCCCCGAATTCAACGAGCACGGCGATGCCATCCTCGAAGAGGTCGGCATCGACTGGGATACCATCGTGGACCTCAAGGTCCGCTCTGTCGTCGGCTAGGACACGTACGCGCGCCGCTGGCGCGCTTCAGGAGGAAAGAGATATGGGACTGTTCGATGCGTTTCGCTACGACGGGAAGCGGGTCCTGGTGGTCGGGGGCGCCACCGGCATGGGTGCTGCGGCGGCCGAGCTGGTGCAGGACGCCGGCGCCGAAGTGGTGGTCATGGACTTTGCCGAAGTGAAGCTGCCCGGCGCCAAGGCCATCCACGTCAACCTGGCCGAGGAGGACTCCATCAACACCGCGGTGGACGAATGCGGGGGCCCGGTGCACGCGCTCTTCTCCTGCGCCGGTGTGGCCGACGGCACGCCCGGGATCGAGAAGATCAACTTCGTCGGGCACCGTCACCTCATCAACCGCTTGCTGGCCGGCGACATGCTGCCGCGTGGCTCGTCCATCGGCTTCATCTCCTCCGCCGCCGGCCTGGGTTGGGAGTCCAGCCTCGGCGAACTGAAGGAGTACCTGGACACGCCCGACTTCGACTCGGGGTCGGCCTGGGCCGTCGAGCACGGCTACGCCGACTACTTCCACTCCAAGCAGGCGGTCTGCGCCTATGTGGCCCGCCAGGCCTTCCCGCTGCTGAAACAGGGCATCCGCATCAACGCCATCTGCCCTGGGCCGACCGACACGCCGCTGGCGCAGGCCAACGCGGAGATGTGGCTCGGCTTCGGCGCCGACTACCGCGAGGAAACCGGGATCGAGGCCTCGACCGCGCTCGAGCAGGCCTACCCCCTCGTCTTCCTGAACAGCGACGCCGCCGCGGCCATCTCGGGGATCACCCTGATCAGCGACGTCGGCTACGTCAGCTCCGGGATCACCGGTGCGTTCCCGCCGGCCACGCCGGCGGCGGGCTTCCTCCTGGCCCGCAGCTGGGACTGACGGCGCAGGCTCAGGCCTTGTCGGCCTTGTCCGCCGGCTCCGGCTTGTCCGGGCGCCAGTAGACCGCGAGCAACCCGGCCGCGCCGAGGCCGCCGGCGCCGAGTGCGATGCCGAAGCCGGGCCAACCCCACAGGTGCTGCAGCGCCCCGACGTGCCCGTCGACGCTCCATTGGCCCGGCCCGAGGGTCCCGATGACCACGCCCATGGCGGTGAGCACCATCACGTACTCCCAGCCCTCACCAGGGCGGAAGATGAAGAACCCGTTCTTCAGGTGGTTGGTGATCCACGCCACGAGCATCACGCCCACGACGCCGGCGGCGGCGACGGGCGTCAGCAACCCCAGCACGAGCAGCCCGCCGGCGGCGACTTCGACGAGGCTGGCCATCCAGGCGTGCAGGATCCCCGGGCGCATGCCCAGCGAGTGGAACCAGCGGCCCGTGCCCTCGATCTTGCCGCCCCCGTAGATGTGGTTGATGCCGTGGGCGAGGAAGACGGCGCCGACCACCACGCGGGCGATCAGCAGCGCCATGTTGATGGAGGATGCGGAGAGGTCACCCAGGATCACATGCGGCACGCTCGAACCTTCCTTCTCTGAGCCGGCGGGGCAACGCGTGGACCACCGTCAGACGGTGTGGCACCGTCGGCGCCGACCCTAGCGACTCGGAGCGCGCCGCGGCGTGTTCAAGAGGGCTCAGGCGCTTTTGTAGATCTCGCCGTCCTTCATCACGAAGCGGACGTCCTTCGTCACCTTGATGTCCTCGGAGGGGTCTCCCGGGACGGCAATGACGTCGGCCAGGTAGCCCGGCGCGAGCCGCCCGAGGTCGTGCGCCCGCTCAACGAGGTCCGCGCTGGTGAGCGTGGCAGCCTGCAGAGCTTGCATGGGCGTCATGCCGCGGTCGACCATGGCGATGAGCTCGTCGGCCTGGGTCCCGTGCGGGATGGCCGGCGCGTCGGAGCCGCAGGCGATCTTGACGCCGGCGGCGAGGGCCTTGGCGAACATCTGCCGGGCCTGGGGGAAGATCTCGGCCGCCTTCTTCTGCAGGATCGGATGGATGCGGTCGATGGCCATGTGGTCGGCCAGGGCGGTGGTCCCGACCAGGAAGGTCCCGGACTCCGCCATGAGGGCAACGGTGTCGTCGCTGGCGAGCGACCCGTGCTCGATGCAGTCGACCCCGGCCCGGATGCAGGCCCGGATGCCGGAATCGCCGTGGGCGTGGGCGGCCACGCGCAGTCCGTTGCGGTGCGCCTCGTCCACGATGGCGGCCAGCTCCTCGTCGGAGTACTGCTGTGCCCCGGCCGCCGAGCTGAAGGACATCACCCCGCCCGACGCCGAGATCTTGATGAGCTTGGCCCCGTACTTCATCTGGTAGCGGACCGACTTGCGCACCTCCGCCACCCCGTTGGCGATGCCCGACTCCACGCTCTGGGGCATGATGCCCGGGGCGAGCCCCTGGAACATGGTGGGGTCGAGGTGGCCGCCCGTCGGGGTGATGGCATGGCCCGCCGGGAAGATGCGCGGGCCGGGGAACCACCCCTGGTCGACGGCCCTGGCCAGATCGACGTCCAGGAGGAACCCGGCCGTGTAGACCATCAGGCCCAGGTTCCGCACGGTGGTGAAACCGGCCAGCAAGGTCGTGCGGCAATTCACCGCACCACGCAGTGTCCGGTACACGGGGGAGTCCTTCACCCCGTGCATCGGATCGGGCAGCCCGTCGGGTCCCCCCGGTCCCCCGATGAGCATGTTGAGCTCCATGTCCATGAGCCCGGGCAACAGCGTCACGTCACCCAGGTCGACTTCGCTGGCGGGGCCGGGGAGCTCGGAGGGATTGACGGCGACGATCTGGTTCCCGTCGACGACGAGCACGGCCGGGGAACGCACCTCACCGGACTCGACGTCGACCCACCGGTCGGCCCGCAGAATCGTCACGTCGCTCATCGGATCCTCCTAGCGGATCGGCTCGTCGCCGCTCATGGTGGTGCGGTGCATCTCTCGCGCCGAGGCCGGGTCGTAGGGCTGCACCCGGTGCATCACACCGGTGTTGTCCCAGATGACCAGGTCGCCCACCGTCCACTCGTGCCGGTAGACGCGCCCGGGCGCCGTCGCCCGGTCGACCAGGTCGTCGAGCAGCGCCTTGCCCCCGGCGAGGTCCATCCCGACGACGTGTGCCGCCGAGGCGCCGATCACCAGGGAGCGCCGACCCGAGCGGTGCTGCCAGACCAGCGGGTGCTCCTTGTCGGGCTTCGACCGCCACCCCGCCAGCTGCTCGGGCGTGGGGTCGGGGTTGACCAGGCGCTGGGAGGCCTCCAGGGAATGGAGGACGCGGAGGTCCTCGTACCGCGTCTTCTCCGGGTCGGTGAGGTCGTCGTAGGCGGCGTACGTGCTGGCGAACTCGGTCTCGCCACCCGTGGCGGAGATCACGTGCGCGCTGAGCGTCGTGGCCTTGGTGGGGACGTCGTCCTGCGCGCCGTCGATGTGCCAGTAGACCGTCCCCCGCAGGTACGCCGCCGTGGCGCTCTTCGTCGGATCCAGTGTGACGTTGAAGATCCGCGGCGGTGCGGCGGGCTCGGCCTTCCCGACGTCGTCGAGCCGCTTGGAGAAGGCGACCTGGGTGTCGTCGTCGATGTGGAGCTTGCGGAACACGAGGACCCCGTTCTCCTCGAGCGCCTCCATGCAGGCCGCCGGCAACGTCTCGTCCTGCAGCAGGCGCTCCGGGTCGAGCCCGAGCACCTCGGCCCCGACGGTCGCCGCGAGCTTCTTCGTCGTGAGCGTGCTCACGGTGTGCTCCTCTCCATCCCCCGCCCCTACCAGGGCGCGCCCGCTGCCGGGACGGCCGGGCTCACAGGTACCAGCCGCCGTTCACGTTGATCTGCTGGCCGGTGATGTACCCGGCCTCCTCGGAGCACAGGAAGGCACACGCGACCGCAACGTCGTCGGGTGTGCCGGCGCGCCCGAGCGGTGCCCGCGCCAACACCTGCTCCATGCTGGCCATCGCCCCGGACTCGATGGGCCGCCGCATCATGGGGGTGTCGATGACGCCGGGTGGGATGGTGTTCACCGTGATGCCGCTCGGTGCCAGGTCGAGCGCGAGCGCCTTGGTCAGCGCGATGACACCACCCTTCGACGCCACGTAGTGGGACATACGGCGGGTGCCCGACTGGGCCGAGGACGAGGAGATCGTCACGATCCTTCCCCAGCCGGCCTCGATCATGTCGGGCACCGCAGCCTGAAGACAGTGGAACGTCCCCGTGAGATTGACCGCCATCATCCGGTCCCACGCATCGGCGTCGATGTCGAGGAAGTCCACGAATCCCTCGATGCCGGCGCTGGTCACCATGATCCCGATGGGCCCGAAGGTGGTCCGGACCTCGCCGAGTGCGAAGTCGATGGCCGCCCGGTCGCTCACGTCGACACGGGCTCCCAGCGCAGTGGCGTCCTCGGCCTGAATCTCCTTCGCCACCTGGTCGGCCGCCTCACCGTTGATGTCGAGCACGGCCACCTTGCGTCCCTGTCGGGCCAAGTGGTGGCAGATGGCCCGGCCCATGCCGGATCCGCCACCGGTGACGACTGCGACACGACTCATCGACGACCGCCGCTCTCCATGCGGGCCTCCCATTCGTTCAGCCTCCCCGATCGAGTCCGAGGACGTCACCCCACCCGTAGTTCCGGTCACCTTCGCGGGCGCAGTGCCTCGGCAATCGCTCCGGCCCCTGCCGGCCTGATCCGTGCCGGTAGAGTGCTCGGATGTTATTGACAGTGCAAAATCCTGTCAAGCGTCCCTAGCAGCTGGCGATAGCGAGATGTACTGTTGACGAGAATGTCATTTCCGGATTGAGAGGAGGCTCGGATGCGGATCGGTCTTCAGGTGAGCGCCGACCGGGGTCGGTACGCGACCAAGGTGGAGAAACTCCAGGCCGACGCCCGCTGGGCCGACGAGGCCGGCTTGGACTCGGTCTGGACGCCGCAGATCCCCGACGAGTTCGACGTCATGACGGCGGCCACCCTCATTGGTGCGGCCACCTCGCGCATCGAAGTCGGGACGGCCATCGTCCCCCTCCAGCCGCGCCACCCCATCGTGCTGGCCCAGCAGGCGCTATCCAATCAGGCGGTCTGCGAAGGTCGCTTCACCCTCGGGTTGGGTGTCTCGCACCACTGGATCATTCAGGACATGCTCGGCCTGCCCTACGAGCGGCAGGTCACGACCATGCGCTGCTACCTCGACGTCCTGGACCAGGCTCTGCGCGGCCCGGGGCTCGTCGAGGTGGAGAACGAACTGTTCAACATCCGCAACCCTCTCGACATCACGGACATCACACCGACGCCGGTCATGATCGCCGCCCTGGGCCCGGTGATGCTGAAATTGGCCGGCGAGCGGGCGGCCGGCACCACCTTGTGGCTGGCCGACGAGCGCACCATCGCGTCGCACGTCGTCCCGACCATCACGAAGGCCGCCGAAGCGGCGGGCCGCCCTGCACCGCCCCGGATCCTGGCGGGCGTACCTGTCTGCCTGTGTCGCGACGAAGAGATCGACGCCGCCATTGCACGCACGAACCGCACCCTCAGCGAGGTGGAGGCGTCACCGAACTACGTGCGGCTGATGGAGCACGGCGATGCCAGCACCATCGGCGACGTCCTCGTCTGCGGGAGCGAGGCCACCATGGAGAAGCGCCTGCGCAGCTTCGCCGACGCCGGCCTCACTGACTTCAACGCCCGCGTGGTGCCGCTCGGCGAAAGCCGGGACGAGATCAAGGCCTCAGCCGAGCGGACGCGCGCATTCCTGGCGGCCGTCGCTCCCTCGCTCCGGACCTGAGATCCCTTCGGCCTCAGTCCGGCCGGCGGGTCACGATGCCGCCCGAGAGGAAGTCCCAGATCTGGTTGGCGGCATGGTCGCCGTCCACCGCTTCCTCGTTGCCGCTGATGGTCTGCGCGTACGCCGCATTGAACATGATCGTCGACAGGATCACGCCGGCCACTTCCGCCTGGTTCAGACCGGAAGGGACGTCCCCGGCCTTGGCGGCGTCCTCGAGGACCGTCTCCAGGAGGGAAACGAGAGGGACGAAGGCCCGGGACGCCTCCGTCTGGTGGGCGGTGAGCAGCTGGTGGCAGAACTCGGCCAGCACCGGTGTGGGATTGTTCTTCGACGGCCGGCCCTTGGGCGCCGGCAGGCACATGCGGTAGTACTCGACGACGAAGCAGTGGAGCCGTTCGAGGGGCGTGTCCCGGCGGGCGATCTGCTCCTCCAGCCGGTCCGCCGTCGACAGGATCGCCTCGTCGAAGAGGGCGAGGAGCAACTCGTGCTTGCCGGCGAAGTACTGGTAGAAGCTGCGCAGCGACTGCCCCGAGCGGTCGACCACCTCCTGGACCGTGAACTCCTTGCCGGACTCGGCCCTGGCCAGCAGCTCGAAGCCGGCGTCGAGAAAGCGCTGGACCCGCCCCTCGCTCCGCAACCGGGCCGAGTCCAGGGACCGGGCCACGGCGAGGTCACGCCGCCTGACCGGTTCAGCGGCGGCGTTGGGGCCTGCGGAAGGATCCTCAACTGACATCGGGTCAGCTTAACGGCTGTTGTCCCAATTTGAGAGCTTCACTCTCCCCAGACTGCGGCTCGTTGGGATGAAATTCTGCAATCGCACTTCCACCTCCACCCGGTACGGTCAGGGGCCGGTGCGCGACCACCTGCCGTGCATACAGCCAATTACCATTTAAGAGAATGCTGTTATCGTGGCGGGAAGTTCCTGGCAGGACGTCTGATGACCCCGAGAGGATCGAGGAGAACGCGCACCCATGGACCAGTCACAGATCGCGGACATCACGGAGATCGAGCAGTTGCTGGCCCGCTACGCGGTCGGCATGACCCGGGACGACATCGACGCGGTCATTGAGGTCTTCACGGCCGACGGGACGTACTGCGCGTTCGGTGAGACGTACGCACTGGGTGACTTCCCCGCCCTGGTCCGGGCTGCGCCAAAGGGCCTCTTCCTCACCGGCACACCGGAACTGGAGCTCGACGGTGACGCCGGCACGGGGATGCAGACGCTCTGCTTCGTCGACCAGACCACACACGACATGCGCATCGGCTACTACAAAGATGCCTACCGGCGGACGGCAGAGGGTTGGAGGCTCCACACCCGCTCCATGACCTTCCTCCGCCGCAGTGGCGCCCGCGACGCCGGGAAGCCACACGACCCGGCGCGGCCCGCGCCCTCGGCAGACACGACCAGCTAGGGGCGGGCCTCGTGGAGCTCCGGGACTTCAAGTCGGCCGTCGACGACTGGCTGGACGAGCACGAGAGCGAGCTCGCCATCGCCTACGAGGGGATCGGGACGCTCGACGAGCAGATGGCGCAGCTGCGCAAGGTGATGCGGTTGACGTACGACGCCGGCTTCATGCGTATGGGTTGGCCGGAGCGCGTGGGCGGGTTGGGAGGCTCGAACCTCCTCCGTGCCTATCTCGGAGAGGTGCTCACGGCGCGCGACCTCGTCGAGCCGGGCATCTACTCCATGCCCGAGGTGCTGGCCCCGACGATGATCGACTACGCACCCGAGGACCTGGCAGCAGAGATGGTGCCACGCCTCCTGCGCGGCGAGGAGATCTGGTGCCAGGGGTTCTCGGAGCCGGGAACGGGGAGCAACCTGGCCTCGCTCGCCTGCCGGGCGACGCGGACGGACGGCGGCTGGAGGATCAACGGCCAGAAGGTGTGGACGAGCCTGGCCCAGTACGCGCAACGGTGTGTGCTCCTGACGCGCACAGGGACGCCCGAATCCACGCACAAAGGGATCACCGCGTTGTTCATCGACATGGACAGCGCCGGCATCACCGTGCGACCCATTGAGACGATGCACGGCGCCCGGGAGTTCTGTGAAGTCTTCTTCGACGACGTCGTCGTGCCGCTCGACCGGGTCCTCGGTGCGGTGGATCACGGCTGGTCCATTGCCATGGACCTCCTCCCCTACGAGCGCAGTACGGCGCTCTGGCACCGGGCCTCGTACCTGCAGCGGCGGCTCGAACAGTTGGTCTCGGGCACCCCTGCCGGGGCGCTGAACCCCGCCGCGGTGGGTGAGGCGACCGAACTCCTCTGGGCCTTCCGGGCCCGTTCCCGCGCCACCCAGCGCAGACTCGCGGCCGGCGAGACCCTGGGGCCGGAGACGTCGATCGACAAGGTGCTGGTGGCGACGGCCGAGCAAGCCGTGTTCGACCTCGTCGCCGAAGGGATGGGTGCGGAGGTGGCGCTCGGGGACGACCCGGTCAGCCAACGCTGGCGCGCCGGGTTCCTCTACTCGCGCGCCGCGACGATCTACGGGGGCAGCGCCGAGGTGCAGCGCAACATCATCGCCCGCCGGCTCCTCGACCTCGGAGCCGACCGCTGATGGAAGCGGCAGAGCGCGCCCTCTTCGAGAGCGGCGTCCGGCACGCGACCGAGGCAGGCAGCGGTGCTGCGCTCGATGCCGCTCTCGAGGACCTTGGCTGGCGGGACGCGCTGGGCGCCGACCGCCCCGCCGCGGTCTCCGTCCTCTTCGAGTGCCTCGGCGCGACCAATGCCACCTCGGCCGCGCTCGACTGGCTGCTCTCGGCCGCCCTGGGTTCGAGTGCCGACGGCGCGGTGGTCCTGCCTCCGCTCCGGCAATGCGGGCCGCCCGGACAGCGCAACGGGGACCGGTGCCTGGTGCATGGGGTGGGCACGGAAGCCCTGAAACGTGCCGACAGAGCTCTCGTGGTGACCGCGGCCGCCGACGGCGGCTCTGCGTATGTCGTCGAGACGCGCCTGCTCCAGCGCCGGCCGGTGCACGGCCTCGATCCGGCACTGGGCCTGGTCGAGGTGACGGGCGAATTCGATACGGCGCAGGCGGCGCACCCCGAGCCGGTCGACTGGGCGGTCGCCATGGCCGTGGGGCAGCTCGCCCTCGGCCACGAGCTCGTCGGTGCGGGCCGCGCCATGCTCGAGCTCGCGCGCGTGCATGCGCTGGAGCGCATCCAATTCGGGCGACCCATCGGGACATTCCAGGCGGTCCGCCACCGGCTGGCCGAAAGCCTGGTGGTCCTGGAGGCCGCCGCCGCGCTGCTCGACGGCTCCTGGGATGACCCCTCCGCCGTGACGGCCGCCATGGCCAAGTCGTTCGCCGGTCGATCGGCCCGCACGGTGTCCCGGCACTGCCAACAAGTGCTGGCCGGCATCGGCTTCACCACCGAGCACCCGCTGCACCTCTTCATCCGACGGACGATCGTGCTGGACCAGCTGCTCGGCGCCGGAAGCGTGCTGACCTGTCAGCTGGGCACCGACATCCTGCGGAGCGGCACGTTGCCCGCCGCGTTCCCCCTCTGACCGCGACGGCGAGGCGGGTTCACCATCGCTCGATTATGCTGATGGCACTTTTTGATAACTAGGTTTCCATTCTGTGAGAGGCCATTGAGAGACAGGGGTCGGGGATGACGGCAGCGGCGGGGCACGAACAGCGGATGCTCGTCGACGGCGAGCTCGTCGAGTCCGACACGGGGAAGACCTTCGACAACGTCGACCCGGCCACCGAGAAGGTGCTCGGGCAGGTCGCCGACGGCTCGAGGGCAGACATGCACCGGGCGATCGACGGCGCCCGCCGCGCCTTCGACGAGAGCGACTGGTCGACCGATCGTGCGCTGCGCACGCATTGCCTCTCCCAGCTGCAGGACGCGCTCGAGAAGGAGCGCGAAGAGCTCCGCGAGGAGCTCATCCTCGAGGTGGGCTGCCCGCGCATGACCACCCACGCCAACCAGCTCGACATCCCGCTGGACGGCGCGCTGCGCTACCCGCTCAAGCTCATTGACGAGTTCCCCTGGAGGACCGACCTCAGCGAAGTCGTCGACCGCCGGGGCACGGCCAACACGCGTCAGATCTGGAAGGAGCCGATCGGAGTCGTGGGTGCCATCGTGCCGTGGAACTTCCCGCTCGAGGTGACGCTGAACAAGCTCGGGCAGGCCCTCGCGACCGGCAACACGGTGATTCTGAAGCCGGCACCGGACACGCCGTGGAATGCCACCCGCCTGGGGCGTCTCGTCGCCGAGCAGACCGACTTCCCGAGCGGGGTCGTCAACGTCGTGACGTCCTCCGATCATCTCGTCGGTGAGGAGCTGACCCTCTCCCCGAAGGTCGATCTGATTTCGTTCACGGGCTCGACGGCGGTCGGGAAGCGGATCATGGAGAAGGGTGGCGCCACCCTCAAGCGGACATTCCTCGAACTCGGCGGCAAATCGGCGACGATCGTCCTCGACGACGCCGACTTCGCGACATCGGTGCCGTCGGGGATCGCGGTCTGCTTCCATGGCGGGCAGGGCTGCGCGATTCAGACCCGCATGCTCCTCCCCCGCTCACGCTACGAGGAGGGCGTGGAGATACTGCGGGCGACCCTCTCCTCGGTGGCCTACGGGGACCCGCAGCGGCCCGACGTCCTGATGGGGCCTCTCATCTCGGCGAAGCAGCGCGCACGCGTCCTCGGTTACATCGAGAAGGGCGTCAACGAGGGGGCGACCCTGGCTCTCGGCGGCGGCCGACCGGCCGGCCTTCCGGCGGGCTGGTACGTCGAGCCGACCCTCTTCACCGACGTCGACAACTCCATGACGATCGCCCAGGAGGAGATCTTCGGGCCGGTCCTCGTCGTCATCCCCTTCGATGACGACGACGACGCCGTGCGGATCGCCAACGACAGTGTCTACGGGCTCTCCGGAGGCGTCTTCTCGGGCTCGCTCGAGCGCTCGCTGCGCGTCGCCGAGCGCGTCCGCACCGGGACGTTCGCCGTCAACGGTGGCATGCCGATCGGTCAGGCCGACATGCCCTTCGGGGGATACAAGCACAGCGGGATCGGCCGCCAGAACGGGCTCGCCGGGTTCGACCAGTACCTCGAGACAAAATCGGTGGCGTGGCCGGCGCCCCACTAGGCCGTCCGGACGCGCCGTGAGCGACCACAATCCTGTCCTGCGAGAGCACGGGTACCACTCGCTCCGGATCGCCCGCATCGTCACCGAGACGCACGACGCCAGCTCGTTCGTCCTCGACGTGCCGGACGAGCTGGCGGAGGCCTTCCGCTACCGACCCGGGCAGTTCTGCACCTTCCGGGTGCACATCGACGGCGACGAGCATCTGCGCTCGTACTCCATGTCCAGTGCGCCCGAGACCGACCGCGACCTGACCGTCACCGTCAAGCGCGTGACGGGCGGGCTGGTCTCCAATTGGTTCCTCGACAACCTGGCGGAGGGGGACCACATTGAGGTCACCAAGCCGGCGGGCGTCTTCTGCCCACGGGAGTCGGAACGCCCGGTGCTCGGTTTCTGCGGTGGCAGCGGCATCACGCCGGTCATGTCGATCGCCAAGCATGTGCTCTCGGCCACGCAACGCGCGGTCCGGCTGCTCTACGCCAACCGCGACCGCGACTCGGTCATCTTCGACGCCGCGTTCACCTCGCTGGGCGCCGATCACCCCGACCGGCTGCTGCTCCGGCACCACTTCGATGCCCACGGAGGGTTCCTGACGCCCGGGGCAATCGCCGAGTTCGTGGGGTCCGACCTCGACGCCGACCTCTACATCTGCGGCCCCGGCCCCTTCATGGACCTCGTCGAGTCGACGCTGCAGACCCTCGGCGTCGAGCAGGACCGCATCTTCATTGAGCGCTTCCTGGTCGGGCAACAGGAGAAGACGGACGCCCTCGTCGACGACGAGACAGCCAGCGCCCCGGACGCCGTGGTCGTGCCCGACGAGGTGACCGTGCTGCTCGAGGGTAAGACGACGGTGGTCCGCTACCAGCCGGGCGACACCCTGCTCGAGACGGCCCGCCGGGGCGGCCTGCGCCCCCCGTTCTCCTGCGAGGCCGGCAACTGCGCCACCTGCATGGCCTTCTTGAAGGAGGGGTCGGCCCGCATGCGGGTGAACAACGCGTTGACGCCCGAAGAGGTGGAGGAGGGCTGGGTCCTGACTTGTCAGAGCCTGCCGTCAGGCCGAGCGGTCACCGTCGAGTACGAGGCGATGTGATCAGGGCCCGGGCTCGACCAGGAGATCGAGGTAGGCGGCGCCGGTGTCGGGCACCCGCGGCTGCCCCCAGCACTCGACCGGGAACGACACCATGACCATGGAGTACAACAGGTGGAGCAGGTTCACCGCGTCTTCGGGCAGGTCGTCGAGGGGATACTGGTCGCAGTACGTCATCGCCGCGTCGGCCCGGGGCATGGCGGCGTCGTAGAGCGCCTGCATCTCTTCCATGGTGCTCGCCAGCCGCGTGGCGAAGCGCTCGCGTTCGGTCGGCAGACACCATTTGGCGGCAAAGGGCTCCAGGTCGGAGAACTCGCCCGGCAACAGGGTCGGGTCCATCTGCGTCATACCTCCGCGTGCTGCTTCTTCTTGTAGTCGTCCACCCATTCGTGGGCCACCTTGTGCATGTGGCGGCAGAGCACCTCCTGGTCCATCAGGGGGAAGCGCTCGATCACGCGTGATTCGAGCATCGTCTGCGTCGCCTCCAGCGTGTTGGCGTCCTGCAGCCCAAACTCTTTGAAGGTCACGGCCGCGTTCTCGTGCGCCACCCGTTCCCGGGCTGTCTTGGCCGGGACGAAGTACAGCGTTCCCTCGAAGACATGCTCGTTGGGTGCAACGGGCCAGTAGTGGTATGTGAGGTACCAGCCCTGCCCCCAGACCAGGATGACGAAGTTCGGCCACAGCTGGAACGAGTCGAGGCCCCACGGGTCGCAGCCCGCCGGGTTGATACCAGCCTCCTTCTGGTCGAAACCGAGGTCGGGTCCGTCCCAGGGCCCGAAGAGACCGCTGCGGGTCAGCGTGTCGATGGGCTTGACCATGTTCTCTGCCAGATTCCAGGGATGGATGCCGGCCGTGCTCACCAGGCGGTGCGGGCCATCGATCTTGTAGGCGGGCGCCTCGAACCCCGCCTGCGCCGCCGCGATCGACCAATCCGGCGGTGACTGCTTCGCGTGGAGGATGGGTGCGTGGTAGAACTCCTGGAAGGCGTCCATGTAGAGCTTCCAGTTGCTCTTGACGTTGGCGCGGTAGAAGAACCGCTCGCTCTGCAGGTGGAACGGGTAGCTCTCCAGCGCGGTGACCATCGGTCCGAGGAAGTCGCGCAGCGATTGCTCCGGCTCCTTGGCCAGGTTGATGAAGATGAACCCCGCCCAGACGTCGCAGTGCACCGGGACGAGGCCGTAGTCCGCCTTGTCCAAGTCGAAGAACTCCTCCTCCTGCTGGACGAACGAGCACGAGCCGTCGAGGTCGTAGCGCCAGGCGTGGTACTTGCACACGAACTGGCGGGCGGTGCCGCTCGTCTCCTCCTGCGGGTAGTCGTTCCAGACCAGCTTGTTCCCCCGGTGCCGGCACATGTTGTAGAAGGCACGGACCTCGCCGTCCTTCCCGCGCACGAGGACGACGGACGTCTTGGCGACCGCGAGCTCCTTGGTGAAGTAGCTCCCCGAGCGCGGCAGCTGCTCGACCCGGCCCACGTTGAGCCAGGCCCGCTTGAACACGGCCTCGCGCTCCAGCTCGAAGAACTCCTGGGAGATGGAGTCCTCGTAGTTCATCGGCTCAGTCCCGAGGTCGAAGTGCTCCGTCCAGCTGCCTTCGGGTGGCTTGGGCCAACGTGGCATGAGTTGGATCCTCCCTGCGTGGTGTTCGTTGACGAACCGATGGTAGCACTGCTCTCAGTAAATGAGAAGAGCGTTTCCACATCCTCCTCGCGGCCGTCGCCGCACGAGCCCAGACGTCGCCCGAGGCGGCCCGCAAGCCGGCGGCGGCGTCACCTGGGTGATGCGTCTCCTCCGCCAGGCCATCGCGGCAACGCCCGGCGGGCTTCCCTAGTCGGAGGACTCCCCCGGCTCCCCGGCCAGCGAGGCCTTGTGCAGCGTGTTGGCGGCCAGCCGCATGTGCGCGGCGTCCACCAGCTTCCCGCCGCGCCCGATGGCGCCGACACCGCCGACCTCCGCCTCCCGGTAGGTCGCCATGGCGTCGCGGGCCTCCGCCACCTCCTCGGCCGTCGGGGAGAAGACCTCGTGGGCGATCGGGACCTGGCTCGGGTGGATGGCCCACTTGCCGTCGTAGCCGAGCGCGCTCGCCTGCAGCGCCGACCGCCGGTACCCCTCGGGATCCTGGTAGGCGGGAAACGGGGCGTCGATGGCATCGACCATGGCGGCGCGCGCCGCGGTCAGCACCTGCACGCGGGCGAAGTGCCAGAAGTCGCCGGGATAGGGCGCCAGAGGTTCGAAGTTGCCGTCGACGCGCGCCCGCAGCGAAGCCGAGAGATCACCGGCACCGAAGATCAGCGCTTCCAGCCGATCGCTCGCCTGGGCGATCTCGAGGGCGTTGGCCAATCCCTCCGCTTCCTCAATGAGGACTTCGAGCCCGATCGGGCGGGGCAGGCGGAGCTGCGCCTCCAACTGGGTCAGGAGCACGTCGACCCACCACACGTCGCGCGCCCGGCGCACCTTGGGCACGATCAGCACGTCGAGCGCGTCGCGCGCGCCCGTCACGATCTCAATGATGTCGCCGTGGCACCAGGGCGTGTCGATGCCGTTGATGCGGACGGCCCGGACGGTCCTTCCCCAGTCCTGCCCCGTCAGCGCGCCCACCGCGATCGCACGGGCGGCTTCCTTCGCCGAGGGGGCGCAGGCGTCCTCGAGGTCGAGGAACACGAGGTCGGCGCCGGAGGACGCCGCCTTCTCGCACATGCGTTGGCTGCTCGCCGGCGTCGCCAACTCTGAACGTCGGGCTCGCGGTGCGCGCATGGTGCTCCTTGCTCTTCGACTCAGATGGTTCCGGCTGCCCGCAACGCCCGGAGGCGTGCGGCGTCGAGGCCGAGAAGGCCACCGTAGACGGCGTCGTTGTCGGCCCCGATGCCCCGGCCCAGATGGTCGACGCGGCCCGGGGTCTCGCTCAGCAGGGCCACGGGGGCCTGGACCGTCATGACCCCGAGGTCGGGATCCTCCACCTGTACGAACGAGCCCCGCTCCCGCAGGTGCTCGTCGGCGAGCAACTGCTCGGCGTCGTAGACGGGGGCCGCCGCCACGTCGGCCTGCTCGAACACGCGCATGACCTCGTCCAACGTCCGGGCGCCGATCCACTGCGCCACCATGTCGTCGATCTCGTCACCGTGGGCCTGACGGCGGATCGGATCGACGTAGTCCTCGTCCTCGGCCAGATCCGGCCGACCGACGGCCCGGTAGAGGCGCATCACGATGTTGGGCGACGCGCTCGAGAGGGCGACCCACCTGCTGTCCGCCGTGCGGTAGGCGTTGCGCGGCGCACTGGCGTCGAGCCGGTTCCCGACACGGCCGGGGACGATCCCGAGCTGGCTGTAGGCCAGCGTCGACGTCTCAATGAGGCGGGCGAGCGGCTCCACCAGGTTCACGTCGACCAGCTGGCCCGCGGCGCCGTGCAGGTCGCGGTGATAGAGCGCCATCATCACGGCGAACGTGGCCGACTGGGCCGCAATGCCGTCGGCCAGGAAGAACGGGGGCAGTGTCGGGGGGCCGTCGGGCTGGCCCGTCACATGGGCGAAACCGCTCATGGCCTCGGCCAGCGTGCCGAAGCCCGGGCGGTCACTCGCCGGCCCGCCGGCCCCGTAGCCGCTGACGTGGAGCATGACGAGATCCGGATGCGCGCGGTGCACGGACTCGTAGTCGAGACCCCACCGGGCCAGCGCGCTCGGCCGATTGTTGACCACGAGGACGTCACTGACATGGAGCAGGCGGTGGAAGAGCTCCTGGCCCTCGGCCTGGCGCAGGTCGAGGGTGACGCAGAGCTTGTTGCGACCGACGCTCTTCCAGAACAACCCGATCCCGTTCTTCTGGTGGCCCCAGGTCCGCAGCGGGTCGCCGGCACCCGGCTGCTCCACCTTGATCACCTCGGCGCCGAACTCCCCCAGCGCCGTCGCCACCATCGGGCCCGCGGCCAGCGTGGCCGCGTCAATGACGCGGAGACCCCGCAGCGGTCGAACCGCTTCAGGCACGATGCGAGGACTCGGGGCGGTCGAGGCCGAGGTGTTCACGGAGCGTCGAACCGGTGTAGTGGTCCCGGAAGACGCCCCGGCGCTGCAACTCGGGCACCACCAGGCGGACGACGTCCTCGTACGCGCCGGGCGAGTGCGTGGCGGCGATGACGAAGCCGTCGCAGGCGCCGCTGTCGAACCATGCCTCCATCTGGTCGGCGATGTCCGGCCCCGTGCCCACGAAGCGTGGCCCTTGCAACAGCGTCGCCCGGTGTCCGGCCAGGTCGGCCAACGTGACCGTTTCGCCGCCGATGTGCGTCTTGATGTTCTGCACGAGGCCGCGGATGCCCGAGACGGACTCGATGAGCTCGTCGGTGATGGGGGCATCGAGCGGGAGCCCGGAGAAGTCGTAGTTCATCAGCTCGGAGAGGAGCGTGAGCGACGCCATCGGGTCCACGAGGTCGTGCAAGAAGAGCTGCTCGCGCTCCTCCGCGTGGGCTCGGGACTCCCCGACGACCGTGTAGGCCATCGGCAGCATCTTGACCGTGTCGGGGTCGCGGCCGCCCTCGCCGATCTTCTCCTTCTGGTCCTTGTAGTGCGCGCGTGCGACGTCGATGCCGGGGTCCCCGGTGAATATCAGCTCCGCCCACTTGGCCGCGAACTCGCGACCCCGACCCGACGACCCCGCCTGCAGCAGGACCGGTCGGCCCTGCGGGCACCGGGGCACGGTCAACGGACCGCGGACGTTGAACCACTCCCCGTCGTAGTCCAACTCGTGGACCTTGTCGGGATGGGCGAAGAGGGGCGTCCCGCGGTCGAGCACCAACGCGTCATCGTCCCAGCTGTCCCACAAGCCGGTCGTCGCCTCGAGGAACTCGTCGGCGCGGTCGTAGCGCGCGTCGTGGGCCAGGTGCTCCTTCAGGCCATAGTTCTGGGCCTCACCGTCGTTCACCGACGTCACCACGTTCCAGGCCGCCCGGCCGCCCGACAGGTGGTCCAGCGTGGCGAACGTACGGGCCACGTGGTACGGCGAGTAATAGGTCGTCGAGTACGTGGCACCCAGGCCCATGTTCCTGGTGGCCGCGGTCACGATCCCGAGCACGATGCTCAGGTCCAGCTTCACCGGGCGTGCCCCGGTGCGAACGGCCTCGGCCACCGACCCGCCGTAGATGCCGGGCATGGCCAGGCGGTCGTCGAAGAACATCAGGTCGAAGCACCCGTCCTCGAGCGTCCGCCCGAGCTTCTCGTAGTAGCCCGCGGTGAGGAACCCGTGCTCGGTGGCCGGGTGGCGCCACGAGCCGGCGTAGACCGTGGCGTTCCCGGCCTGCATGAATCCCACCAGTGCCATCTGCCGTCGTCTGCTGCCGGCCATCGCTCCCCCTTTCGGGTAGGGACGACCATAATATGTAATATTTTAGGTATCAAACTCATCAGCAGCACCGTCAGGGCCCAAGCGGCCAACGAACTGCGCGACCGGATCCTGACCGGCCGGCTCCAGCCGGGTGACCGCCTGGACCTCGATCAGCTGACGGCGGAGTTCGGGATCAGCCGGACCCCGATCCGCGAGGCCCTGCTCGAGCTGTCCTACGAGGGCCTGGTGGAGATCACTCCGCGCAGCGGCATGGCCGTGGTCGGCATCACCTCGGAAGACGCCGTCGACAACTTCGCGATCCTGGCCGCACTGGCCGGGAAGGCGGCCGAGATGGCGACCACCCGCATCACGCCGGCGGAACTGGCCGAGCTGACGGTGTTGGCCGACGCCATCGAGGGCGCCGACGACGTCGTCGCCGCCAACCGGGACTTCCACCGGGCCCTGAACTTCGCCTCCCGCTCGCCCCGCCTGCTCACCTACCTCCGGCAGGCCGTCCGGGTCGTGCCGGGCAACTACTTCGAGCTCTTCCCCGAAGCCGAGGAGCGCAGCACGCGCGAGCACGCCGCACTGCTCGAGGCGATGCGGCGCGGTGACGCGCCGGCCGCCCGCGCCTTCGCCGAAGCGCACGTGCTGTCCGCCGGCGAGGCCCTCGGTGACTGGTTGGTCGCCCGGGCGGCGCAGCACCGCGCCGGCGCGCCGCCTGCCTGACGCCGTCCCGTCGGGACGACGCCCGTCACTTCGCCTTGTCGCGCTCCGACGAGAGCAACCTGTCGAGGTTGGCCCGCAGCTCCGGCGTGGTGAAGGACCGGTCCTCCGCGCTCAGCGCGAAGTCCAGCGCTGCCAGGACGGCGCGCTCGAGCTGGATATTGATGATCCGCTTGGTGTCCTCGACCGCCCCCTTGGGCAGCTTGGCGATGCGGTGCGCACAGGCGATCGCCTGGTCCAGCACCTCGTCGTCGGCGCAGACGTGGTTGACCAGGCCGATGGCGGCAGCCCGCTCCGCCGGGATCCGGTCCCCCGTCAGGGCGTACTCCTTGGCCAGTTGCAGGCTGGTGAGCAGCGGCCACACCACCGGCCCGCCGTCGGCCGCCACCAAGCCGAGGAGCACGTGCGGGTCGGCCAGGTGCGCGCTCTGCGCCATGAACACGATGTCGGAGAGGGCGACGAGGCTGCAGCCGAGCCCGACCGCCGGGCCGTTCACGGCGGCGATGATCGGCAGCCGGCAGGCCACCATGCCGGTCACGATCTGCCGGCCGTGCGTGAGGGTCGCGTGTCGCAGCTCGGCATCCTTGGACAGCTCGTCGATGTAGGCGAAGTCGCCGCCGGCGGAGAACGCCCGCCCGGCACCGGTGATCACCGCCACCCGCGCCTTCTCGTCCGCGTCGAGCTGGGGGAACAGTGAGGCCAGGCCCGCGTGCAGGACGTGGTTGGTGGCGTTCAGGTCATCGGGCCGGTTGAGCGTGATGACGCGGACGGGGCCGTCCGAGCGGACCTGCAGCTCGTCGGGGAGCTCGTAGGCGCTCATGTTGTCGGTAGCTCCAGGATTCGGCTGGCGATGAGGTTGCGCTGTATCTGCGAGGTGCCCCCCATGACACTCTGGGCGCGACTGTAGAGGTAGACCCTCAGCCAGGTGTCGTCCCCGTCGGCGTGGACCGCGCCACCGACGGAGAGCGCGGCGTGGCCCACGGCCTGCTCGGCCGCGGTCATGAGGAGCTTGTCGACGGACCCCTCGGGCCCGTGCGAGAGGCCGTTGAGGCGGTCCGAGAGCCGGCGGCTCACGTGGCAGCGCAACATCTCGGTCTCCACCAGCGCCCAGGCCAGGTCGCGCAACGGCTCGAGACCGAACACCGCCGGTTCCTCCTCGACGACGTGCACCAGTTCGTTGACCAGCTTGCCGTAGCGCGCCACGTAGCCGAGCTCACCGGGCTCGCGCTCGTGGCTGACGACGGTCATGGCGAGGCGCCATCCCTCGCCGGGCTCGCCGATCATGTTCGCCGCGTCGACCCGGGCGCCGTCGAAGTGCACCTCCCCGAACTCGCGCGTGATCCCGTTGATCATCTTCAGGGGCCGCTGCTCAATGGCCGGCTGGCGCATCGGGACGACGAACGCGGAGATCCCCCGGTGCTTCGGCACGTCGGGATCGGTCCGGGCCAGCACCAGGCACCAGTCCGCCGCATCCGAGTAGCTCGTCCACACCTTGTGGCCGGTGATCACGTACTCCGAACCCTCCCGCACGGCACGCGTCCGCAGCGAGGCGAGGTCGGACCCCGCGTCCGGTTCGCTGAAACCCTGGCACCACCGCTCCCGGCCGCTCACCAGCCCGGGCAGGAAGCGGCGCTGGATGTCCTCGTTGCCGTGCCGGCGGATCCCCTGGACCAGGTACCCCACGCTCGGCCGCGGCGGCGTGCCGGCGGTGGTCAGCTCCTCGTCGAGGATCACCTCGTAGACGCTGGGCAGGCCGTGCCCGCCGACCTCGGTCGGCCAGGACAACCCGAAGAAGCCGGCGGCGTAGAGCGTCTGGTGCCAGGCGGCCTGCCCCGCCCAGTACTCGTCGGCCGTCGACGAGGCGGGGAGGCCAGGGTTGTTCTGGCCGAGCCACTCGCGCAGCCGCAGGCGGAAGGCGAGCTCCTCGGGAGAGTCAGCGAAGTCCACGGTCGCCTCCGATCCCCCGGGCGGCGAGCACCCGGGTGAGGTTGGGCCCCACGCCACCGAGCACGTCGCCCGACAGCAGCGCCCGGCGCAGGAAGACGTGGGCCAGGCAGTCCCAGGTGTTGCCGACGCCACCGTGCACCTGAACGGCCGTCTCGCACACCGAGCGCGCCGCCCGGGCGCAGTAGGCCTTGGCGGCCGACGCCGCGCTCAACGCGGCGGGGCCCGCCAGCGCGTCGACCGCCCAGGCGGCGTGGAGCGCGATGCTCCTGGAGCCCTCCATGGCGACGAAGGCGTCGGCCAGCAGGTGCTGGACCGCCTGAAAGGATCCGATGGCCGCGCCGTACTGGCGGCGGTCGCGGGCGTAATCGGACGTCAGCGTCAGCGCGCCGCGCATCACGCCGACAAGGTCCGCACTCGTCACGGCGAGACCGAGGCTGCGCCACGTCGCCAGGTCGTCGGGATGGAGCGATCGGGACTGCCCGTCGACCGCGGTGACGGCCGCGGGCGTTCGCCAGGTCGCCGTGGGCCGGGTCAGATCGATCTCGACGGCTTCCCCCGCAAGCGCAGCCGTTCCGATCGTGTACCCGTGCGCCGCCCCCTCGAGCACCAGCGCGGCGGCCGCCGCATGGGCGTCGATGGCAACCGATCCCGGCGGCACCTTCCCGTTCTCGGCCGTGGCGAACTGCGCCAGGTCGGCGGTCAGTGCGACCGTCTCGGTTCCGGTGGCGGTGGGCACCCCGACCCGGCGGCGGACCTCCGCCGCCATGGTCGCGCCGAGAAAAGCGGTGTCGGCGAGGCCCCGGCCGAGCTCCTCGGCGACGACGGCCACCTCGACCGCCGACGCCCACGGTGTCCCGTCGTCCGTCGCCGTCCGCAACTCGCGCCAGCCGGACGCGCTGACCGCCGCGTCGAGCTTGGCGGAGCGCCCGCGGTCGTCGAGCTCGGCGACGACGTGCACGCCCAGGCGATCGACCACCCGCGCCGCGGCATCGCGCAGCGCCTCCTGTTCGGCCGAAAGGCGGACGTCCATCAGCAGGACTTCGCGGCCGCGAAGGTGGGGGCCCACTCGTCCCTGAGGGTACGGCGCAGGACCTTGCCCGACGGCGTTCGGGGGATGGCGTCGACGAGGACGACGTGGTGCACACGCTTGTAGGTGGCCAGCGTGTCGGCGACGAGCTGCGCCAGGTCCGCGGCGGTGACGTCGGAACCGGGCTCCAGGTGGACCGCCGCCACCGGGGCGTCGCCGCTTCTTTCGTCCGGCACGCCGAAGACCGCGCAGTCGATCACGGCGGGGTGGCCGTGCAGCACGGCCTCGATCTCCGCGGGCGCGACCTGGAAGCCGCTGACCTTGATCATCTCCTTGGAGCGGTCGGTCAGGTGCACCCAGCCGTCGGGCTCCAGCCAGCCCACATCACCCGTCCGGTACCACCCGTCGTCGAACGCCGCGGCCGTGGCCTCGTCGGGCAGGTAGCCGGCCATGGCCGACGCGCTCTCGACCTGGATCTCGCCGACGCCACCGGAGCCGAGGACCTCTCCCGTATCGAGGTCGACGACGCGCAGCGAGACGCCGCCCACCGGGAGTCCGGCGGAATCGAGGCGCCACCTGTCCGGATCCCGGACCGGGTTGGCCGCGATCACCGGCACCTCGCTGGTGCCGTAGGCGGGGAGCCAGCGGACCCCCGTGCGCGCCGACACCCGCGTGGCCACGCTGGGCGTGACCGGTGTGGCGCCCCACATGATGTAACGGAGCGACGAGAGGTCGTAGGCCTCCAGGTCCGGGTGATTGGCCATGGCCAGGGCGATCGGGGCGACCGCCATCTCGAGCGTCATCCGGTCCTCTTGAATACAGCGGAGCTCCTCGTCCAGGTCGAAGCGGCGGTGCAGCCGGACGGTGGCTCCCGCCGCGGCCGCGGCGAGCAGGTTCAACAGCCCGAGGATGTGCGAGGGCGGCGTCGCCACCTGGAAGCGGTCGTCGTGACCGAGCCCCAGCGCAGCGACCCAGTGTGCCGTACCGAGGTCGATCGACCCGTGCGTGTGGCGCACCGCCTTGGGCCGGTCGGTCGTCCCGGAGCTGAAGACCAGGGCGGCATCGTCGGTCGCCTGCACCACGGCGGAAGGAGCAGCCGCAGTACTGGTGCGGTCGATCACGGCTGTCGCGCGGGCGTCGTCGAGATCGAGGACGGCGTCGCGGCCGAGCTGCTCGGCCAGCAAGTCGGCGCCGGAACCGTCGGCGACGGCGTAGCGGGGTGCGGTCAGGCCGACGGCGGTGCCGACCTCGAGCGCCTTCCAGGACGAGTTGAGCAGGACCGGGGCGGCGCCGACCTTGCTGACAGCATGGACCGTCGCCACGAACTCGGGACGGTTCGACGTCATGACCGCCACGCGGTCGCCCCGGCCGACGCCGCGGTCGCCGAGATGCCGCGCCAGCGCGTTGGCGGCCCGGTCGAGTTCCCCGTACGTCCAGCGGTCATCGCCCGCCAGCACCGCCACATGATCGGGGAACCGGGCCGCCGCCGTCTCGAGCCCGCGATGCATGAGGCTCGTTGCCATGGGGAAACATTCTTCTCCGAATTGAGATTCAGCGTCAACACCTGTGAAGTGTATGGTTATCGCCGTGAGGAAGGCCGTGCCGGACGACGAGGACGTCCGGTCCGAGATCGTCGCGACCGTCCGCCGCTTCGTGCAGCGAGAGGTGATCCCCGTCGCTTCCGACCTCGAGCGGTCGGACACCTTCCCGGAGAAGATCGTCGAGCAGATGCGCGCGCTCGGCCTCTTCGGCGTCACCATCCCCGAGGAGTACGGCGGGCTCGGGCTCGACCTGCTGACCTACATCGGCATCATCGAGGAGTTGGCCTACGGCTGGATGAGCCTGACCGGCATCGTCAACACCCACACCATGGCCGCCACCTTGATCATGGCGCACGGCACCGAGGAGCAGAAGCAACGCTGGCTCCCCTCCATGGCCTCGGGTGAACGTCGGGGCGCGCTCTCGCTCTCCGAGCCCGATGCCGGGAGCGACACCCGCAACATCTCCTGCCGGGCCCGGCGGGACGGGGACGAGTACGTCATCAACGGCAGCAAGGCCTGGGTCACCAACGGGGAGCGGGCCTCCATCGTGGCGCTGGCCGCCCGGGCCGAGGAGGGCATCACCGCCTTCATCGTCGAAAAGGAGCCCGGTGCGCGCTTCGGGGGCATTGCGGTCAGCAAGCACGTGGGCAAGCTGGGCTACCGGGGTGTCGAGACGGTCGAGATGGCCTACGCCGACCATCGCATCCCGGCCGCCAATGTCATCGGCGAGCGCGGGCGGGGCCTCCCCCAGATCCTCGGCGTGCTCGAAGTGGGGCGCATCAACATCGCGGCGCGCGCCGTCGGTGTGGCCCGGGCCGCCTTCGACGCCGCGCTCGCCTACAGCATGCAGCGCGAGACCATGGGCAAGATCATCGGCGAGCACCAGGCGATTCAGCTGAAGCTGGCCGACATGGCGACGCGCCTGGAAGCGGCCCGGCTGCTGACCCGCAACGCCGCCGAGCGGAGGGCGCAAGGACTGCGCTGCGACGTCGAAGCCGGCATGGCGAAGCTGTTCGCCAGCGAAACGGCGCTCGAACTGAGCACCGAGGCCATGCGGATCCACGGCGGGGTCGGCTACACCACCGAGTTCCCGGTCGAGCGCTTCTACCGCGATGCGCCCCTGATGATCATCGGCGAGGGGACCAACGAGATTCAGCGGATCGTCATCGCCCGGGGCCTGCTGGCCCGGGCCCGCGGTCAGGCCTGACCCGCCCCGTCGCCCTTCCTCCATCGGGCCAGCTCGGCCAGCACCGCCTCGGTGTGCTCGCCGAGGCGCGGCGCCGCCGCGGCCGGGCCGACGGGCACGTCCGAGAAGCTCACCGGTCCGTTGATCGATCGCCGCGTCGTCCCGTCGGCCTCGTTGTGCAGCTCGAGGAACCCGTCGTTGGCGGCCAGCTGGGGGTCTTCCAGCACGTCCGCCGGCCCTTGGGCCGGTGCCCACCAGACGCCGGCGCGGTCGAAGCGCTCGGCCCACTCGTCGAGAGTCCGCGCCCCGACGATGTCGTCGAGGACGGCGATGACCTCGGTGCGGTGCGTGCGGAGAGCCCTGGCGTCGGCGAAGCGGGGGTCGGCCAGCAGGTCCGGCCGGTCGAGGGCGCGGCACACGGTGTCGATGTGCCGGTCCGCCTCCAGGCCCGTGAAGAAGAACCAGCGCCCGTCCTTCGTCCGGTAGGAATTCATCAGCGGCGTCTGGTTGGCGTGCCGCGCCTCGGCCTTGGCCACCTTGCCGACGTTCTCCTGGAGGCTGAGGTCCCACCCGAGCACGTAGGTCCCGGTCCTCAGCAGTGACACCTCGACGACGCGCCCGCGTCCGGTCTGGCGCTGCTCGAGCACCCCGGCCAAGAGGCCGGCCAGGGCGGCCAGGCCGCTGATGTGGTCCCCGATGCCGCCGCGGGCGTTGAGCGGCACCCCCTCGCTGTTGGCCAGCTGCACGGACAGGCCGGACCGCGCCCAGAAGGCGCCGATGTCGTAGGCCGGGCGGTTCCGGTCCTCCCCCCGCAGCCCGTACCCGCTGACGCTGCAGTAGACGAGGCGCGGATGGCGGGCGACCGTGGCCGCCGCCTCGAGCCCGAGGCCGTCGAGCGCGTCGGGCCGCAGGTTGGTCAGGAACACATCGGCCGTCGACAGCAGTTCCTCGAGCCGCTCCCGCGACTCCGGCTCGCGCAGGTCGAGCACGATGCTGCGCTTCCCCCGGTTGTCCTGCGCGAAGGCGGGGTTCGGGAAGTCCGTGCCGATGCCGAGCGAGCCGAAGGCACTGCGCATGGGGTCACCGTTCGGCGGCTCCACCTTGATGACGTCCGCACCCCAGTCGGCCAGCAGCGCACCGGCCGACGGCGCCGCGACCCAGACGCCCATCTCGACCACGCGGAGACCGGTCAGGGCGGCCAGCCCGGTCGGCTCCGTGGGCCCGGTCGCTGCGGTCGTCGTCATCGGGAGTCACCGCCAGATGCACCGGCCCACGCGCGGAGGACATCCTTCACGACCTTCCCCGTGGCGTTGACCGGCAGCGCATCGACGATCTCCACCACCCGGGGCACCTTGTAGTTGGCCATCTCGTTCCGGCACCACCCGATGATGTCGTCACCGGAGACGTCGTCGGACACGACGACGAAGGCCATGCCCACCTCGCCGAGACGCTGGTCGGGGACGCCGATCACCGCCGCCTGCTGCACGGCCGGGTGTCGGACCAGCGCGTTCTCGATTTCGGCCGGGTACGCGTTGAACCCCCCGACGATGAACATGTCCTTCACGCGGCCGACGATGCGCAGACGGCCCGCGTCGTCCACCACGCCGAGGTCGCCCGTGCGGAGCCAGCCGTCGGGCGCGAGCACCTTGGCCGTCCCTTCCGGGTCGTCGAGGTAGCCGGCCATGATGCTGCCGCCGCGGAGCAGCACCTCGCCGGCGCGCCCGGTCTCGACGTCACGACCGTCCTCGCCGACGACGCGCAACTCGAAGCCCGGACGCGGCCGGCCCACGGTCGTGGCGATCGCCTCGGCATCGTCGCCCTCGGAGGTCGCGCAGGCGGTGCCACCCTCCGTGAGCCCATAGCCGGTGACGATCTCCGAGAACGGAAGCTCGTCGTGGACGCGGCGGATCAGCTCGACGGGAATGTCCGCCGCGCCGGTCACGGCCACGCGCAGCGTCGAGAGGTCGTGCCGCGAGCGATCGGGGTGGTCGAGGATGGACTGGTACAGCGTCGGCGGCCCGGGCAGGACCGTCACCCGTTCCGCCGCCACCCGGGCCAGGACGCGATCGACGTCGAAGACCGGCTCGGGCAGCATGATCGCCCCGCTGGCGACGCTGGCCAGAATGCCGGCCTTGAGTCCGAACATGTGGAAGTAGGGGTTCACCTGGAGATAGACGTCGCCGACCCTGAGCCCGGTCATGGCCACCCAGTCCGTGGCGACGATCAGCGTGCGGCCGTGGGTCATCACGACGCCCTTGGGGAGACCGGTCGTCCCCGACGTGAAGAGGATGTCCGACGGATCATCGGGACCGAGGGCGGCGCTGCGGCGCTGCACCTCGACGGCCGATTCCGGCGTCGCGGCGCCCACGAAGTCCCGCCACGCCACCGCCCGCCCGCTCGCCTCGCCCGCCGCCACGATGGTGTCGAGTGCCGGCAGCGTGGCGCCGGTCGCCTCGAGCATCGCCACGTAGTCGGTGCCCAGGAAGTCGGTGGCGGTGACGAGGACGCGGGCCCCGCTCCGGGAAAGGATGTCCGCCCCCTCGGCACCCTTGAACCGGGTGTTCACCGGGACGAGGACCCCGCCGGCCGCGAACAGGCCGAGCGCCGCCACGATCCACTCGGCGCAGTTGCCGCACCAGATCGCCACGCGATCACCGGGCTCGACCCCTGCCCCGACCAGCGCAGCACCGAACCCCACGGCGTCACGGGCCAGCTCCCCGTACGACAGATCGGCCTCCGCGTCGCGGACGGCCAGCCGGTCGACGAACCGTTCGGCCGTGCTGGCGAGCATGGCCGGGATGGACGGCCAGGGTGCTGGCCCCGACGGCGGTCGGCTCACCGGCCCGGCGCCGCCGGGCCGACGCCGGCCATTGAGAATGGTCCTCTTTCCATACAATAATGTTACTTTCGACGTGTGGCCTCACGGGAAGGTGGGGCTTGCGCCGCTCGCCGGAGCCCACAAGGGAGAAGAGATGGCCACAATTGCGCCTGCGCCGTACTACGACCCCTACGACTTCGACATCGACGCCGATCCGTATCCGGTCTGGAAGCGGCTGCGCGACGAGGCTCCCCTCTACTTCAACGAGAAGTACGAGTTCTATGCGATCAGCCGGTACGAGGACGTCGAACGTGCCCTGGTCGAGTGGCAGACGTACAGCTCCGCCAAGGGCTCCGTGCTCGAGATGATCAAGGCGGGAATCGAGATGCCGCCCGGCATGTTCATCTTCGAGGACCCGCCCGACCACGACCTGCACCGCGGGATCATGAGTCGCGTGTTCACCCCGCGGCGCATGGCGGCCATTGAGCCGCAGGTCCGGGCCTACGCGGCGCGCACGCTGGACCCGCTCGTCGGGACCGGCGGCTTCGACTTCATCGCCGACCTGGGCGCCGAGATCCCCATGCGCACCATCGGCATGCTCCTCGGGATACCCGAGGAGGACCAACAGGCGATCCGCGACCACATCGACGAGGGCCTGCGCCTGGAGTCGGGCGTCATGCCCGAGGTCGGCGTCATGGCGGAGGACAGGACCGCCTCGGACTACGGCGCCTACATCGAGTGGCGCGCCCAGCATCCGTCGGACGATCTCATGACCGAGTTGCTGACGGCGGAGTTCACCGACGATTCCGGGACGGTGCGCACGCTGACCCGGGACGAGATCCTGGGCTACATCGGCCTGCTCTCGGGAGCCGGCAACGAGACCACCACGCGCCTCATCGGCTGGGCGGGCAAGCTCCTGGCCGAGCACCCGCAGCAGCGCAGGGAGCTCGTGGAGGACCCCTCGTTGATCCCGGCCGCCATTGAGGAATTCCTCCGCTACGAGCCGCCCTCCCCCGTCCAGTCCCGCTCGGTGACCACCGAGGTGGAGCACCACGGCCAGGTCGTCCCGGCGGGGAGCATCATGGTGCTCCTGAACGCCTCGGCCAACCGTGACGAGCGCCAGTTCCCCGACCCCGACCGGTTCAACATCCATCGCAAGGCCCAACGCCACTTGAGCTTCGGGTACGGCCTGCACTTCTGCCTGGGTGCGCACCTGGCCCGACTCGAGGCACGCATCGCGCTCGAAGAGGTGCTCAAGCGGTTCCCGGTGTGGGACGTGGACACCGCCAACGCGGTGCAGGCCCGGACGTCGACCGTGCGGGGATGGGAGAAGCTCCCGGTGCGCACGGCGTGACGCCGGCCGAGCGGGTGTCCCTGAAGCGCAGCCATGGCTGAGGCCGTCCGGACGGCCAGGGACGGCACCATCCTCGTCATCACCCTGAACCGACCGGACGTCAAGAACGCCATCGACTCGGACATGTCACTCGGCGTGCTCGAGGCGCTGGCGGCGCTGGACGCCGACGGCGACCTGCGCGTCGGGGTGCTCACCGGCGCGGGCGGCTCTTTCTGCGCCGGCATGGACCTCAAGGCCTTCGCGCGAACCGGGCTCCCCGAGGGAGTCGACGACATCTTCCGCAACGGGTGCCGGAAGCCGCTCATCGCGGCGATCGAGGGTGTGGCGGTTGGCGGCGGGCTGGAGCTTGCGCTCATCGCCGACCTCCTGGTGGCGTCGAGTGAGGCCAGGTTCGGCTCGCCGGAGGTCACGTTCGGGCTCTTCCCGGGCGGCGGTGCGTTGCTGCGGCTGCCCCGTCATCTGCCACAGTCGATCGTCACCGAGATGGCCCTGACCGGCGAGCCGCTCTCCGCCCGGTCGGCGCTGCAGCACGGGCTCATCGTGCGCATGTGCGAGCCGGGTGGAACGCTCGACGCGGCGATGGAGCTGGCGGCGGCCATCGCGCGCAACGCCCCGCTCGGCGTCGAGGCGGCCAAGCGCATGCTGCACCTCGCTCCCGGCGGGTCCGAGGCCGAGCTGTGGCCCCTGCAGCGCGAGCTGGTGGACTCCGTCTTCCATTCCGACGACGCGCAAGAGGGTGCCCGCGCCTTCGCCGAGAAGCGACCGGCCCACTGGAGCGGACGGTGACGTCGCCCCGGGCGTCCAGCCAACGCGTCCGAGACAGAGGAGGAAGACGCCGGCATGAGCAGTGATCGCTATCGGGTTGTCCAGTGGGCGACGGGCAACATCGGCTCGCACTCGCTGCGGGCTGTCATTGCGCACCCGGACCTCGACCTGGTGGGCGTGTACGTCTACTCGGAGGAGAAGGCCGGGCGCGATGCCGGGGAGCTCTGTGGTGCGCCGGCCACCGGAGTGCGGGCCACCCGGGACATCGCGGACATCGTCGCCCTGCAGCCGGACTGCGTGCTCTACATGGCGGACCGCATAGACGTTGACGCGCTGTGCCAGCTGCTGGAGGCCGGCGTGAACGTGGTGTCGACCCGGAGCGAGTTCCACAATCCGGCCCGACTCGATCCGGAGACCCGCCGACGGCTCGAGGCCGCCTGCGCCCGTGGGGATGCCTCGCTCCACAGCACCGGCTCGAGCCCGGGATTCATCACCGAGGCGTTGCCCCTCGTCTTGACGTCGCTGCAGCGCCGCTTGGACCATCTCCTGATTGAGGAATTCGCCGACATGTCGTCCCGCAACTCGCCCGAGCTGATCTTCGACCTCATGGGCTTCGGCCGCGACCCCACGAGCTTTGACCCGCGGGGGGTCGAGGCGCACGGCGGTGCCTCGTTCGCCGGATCGCTGGAAGTCGTCGCCGAGGCACTGTCGCTCCCGCTCGACTCCGTGGCGGCCACGGGCCAGGTGGCGACGGCCCGGCACGACGTGGACGTCGCCGCCGGCCGCGTGGAGGCCGGCACCATCGGCGCGCAGCGGATGCAGGTCAGCGGTCTCCGCGACGGCCGGCCTCTGCTCACGTTCAGCGCCAGCTGGTACCTGACGGCCGACGTCGAGCCGGCGTGGGACCTGCGCGAGACGGGCTGGCACGTGTTGGTCCAAGGTGACACGCCCCTGGACGTCGACGTGCGCTTCCCGGTGCCCCCCGACGAGTGGGCGGCAACATCGCCGGGGTTGACGGCACACCGCCCCGTGAACGCCATTCCCTACGTCTGCGCGGCCGAACCCGGAATCCGGACCGTTGTCGACCTGCCGCAGGTCATCGCTACATTGAGCTGATGGCCGCCCGCCGTCCGCCCCGCCAGGCCTTCTCATGAGCTCCGTCGGCCTCGTCGTCGGGAACCCGAAAGGCGCGCTCCCGGACGCTCACGCTCGCAGAGGCGATCGCCGCGGCGGCGGCCGGCGCGGCGGGGCTCGACGCGGCCGATCGACTGACCATCGACCTCGCCGATTTGGGCCCGCAGCTGTTCGACTGGTCCTCAGCGCGGGTGAAAGAGGCCGTGGAGGGCGTCCGTTCGTGCTCGCTGGTGGTCGTGGCCTCGCCCACCTACAAGGCCAGCTACACGGGCCTGCTGAAGTCGTTTCTCGACTGGTTCAGCACCACCGACCTCCTGGGCGTCACGGTCGTCCCGGTCATGACCGGCGCCGGTGCCCACCACGCTCTCGCCGTCGAGGTGCACCTGCGGCCCGTTCTCGTCGAGCTCGGCGCCTCGCTCCCCACGCGGGGGCTCTACATCACCGAGGGCGAGTTCGCGGGAACCGACGACGTCATCGCGACATGGCTGCTGGCGGCGGGGCCGCAATTGCGTCAGTCCGTGAGCATGACGCGCCCATGACGTCTCCGGACGGACCACGGCTGCCGCCGCTCCCCTTCGCCGATTGGGACGAGATCACCCGCACAACGTTGCTGCAGTATCTACGCCGCCCAGAGCTCTACCTGTCGGGGGCGCCGGACGCACCGCCCATGCCGATCGTCTTGGAGATGTTCGCCCACCACCTCCCCCTCAGTGCGTCCTGGCTGCCTTTCACCGAGATGCTCGGCAGTGACGACGCCAAGCTGAGTCCCGAGCACCGCGAGCTGCTCATCCTCCGCGTCGCCTGGCGCACACGCTCGGGGTACGAATGGAACCAGCACAGCCGGATGGGCATCGACGCCGGCCTGACGACGGCGCAGATCGACGCGATCGCCGACGGGCCTCCGGCTGACGCGTGGACGCCGCTCGAGCGGACTCTGTTGACCGCGGTCGACGAGATCGTCGAAGACCATGTAGTCAGCGATGCCACCTGGAGTGCGCTGGCTTCGCACTTCGGGCCCGCCGAGATCTTCGAGCTGCTCTTCCTGATCGGGGGGTACCTCTGCCTAGCCGGCGTCCTGAACAGCATCGGGCTGCAGTCCGCCATGCCGTCGAAGCCGCCGGGTCAATCAGGTCCAGGTGGCTGCGACGAGGCGACCCCGTAGGCATCGCGCAGGACACGATCACCGAGTCGCCTCCGGGCGATCAGGCCGGGAAGGGCTCTTCCAGCAGCGACGCGCCCCGTTGGAGGCTGGCGGGGGAGAACCCGGCTGTCCTCCGGTAGTCCTCCGTGACCCGTGCGATCTCCTCGGGCGTGATCACGTCGGCGATGTCGTCGAACCCGTCGGGTGCACGCTCTTCGACCATCACCATGGGCAACTCGGGACCGAAGCCGCGATTCGCGTGGACGATCGCCGCGGTCGCGGGCCGGCGGACCGCCTCGTAGCGGTCGAGGGCCCCGGCGGGATTGTCGAGCGAGCGCCGGAGGCATCCGGCCAACACCCTGGCGTCGAGGATCGCCTGGGATGCACCGTTGGAGCCAATCGGGTACATCGGGTGGGCGGCATCACCGAGGAGCGTGGTCCCGTCGAACGTCCAACGCGGTAACGGCTCCCGGTCGATCATCGGGAACACGAACGTCTCCGGTGCCGCGCTCGATGATGGCGCGCACGTCGATCCAGTCGAAGTGCCAGGACGCGAAACGCGGCAGGAAGTCGTCGAGCGATCCCTTGCGATTCCAATCCTCCTGCGTCGCCAGGTCCGACTCTGGTTGCCGGAGCTCCGCAATGAAATTGAAGAGCTGCCTGCCATCGGGCAGGTCGGCGATCGGATAGCCGACGAACTTCTGGTCAGGGTGCCCGGCCCAGATCATGGAGCGACCGTCGAGCACCGGTTCGATCTCCGCCACCCCACGCCACAGCAGCGATCCGTTCCAAAGAGGTGGCCCCTCCTCGGGGTAGCGCTGGGCCCGGGCGACGCTGTGGATGCCGTCAGCCGCGATGAGCACGTCCGCCTCCACCGGCCCGCCCTCGAACACCCCCACAGGATGACCGGCCGCCTGCTCCACCCGGACAAGAGACTGCCCGAGATGCAGCGCGTCCCGGCCAACGCGATCGAGCACCGCCTCCAGGAGAATCTCCTGCAGGACGCCGCGATGCAGGGAGATCTGGGGCCACGGGTACCCGGCGGCGAGGCCGCGTTGCTCCCGCCAGATCTCCTGACCGCGCCGTGTGCAATAGACGAGCTGCGTGGGCGCTACTGACCGGGCACTGAGCTCGTCGAGGAGGCCCAGCGCATCGAGCTCGCGGACGGCGTGGGGCAAGAGGTTGATGCCAACCCCAAGGGGGCGCAGCTGCTTGACCGAGTCGAAGACGTCGACCTGCAACCCGATCTCGTGCAGGCTCAACGCGGTGGTCAGGCCGCCGATGCCGGCGCCGACGACCGCACAACGGAGACCGGTGTCTCCTCCGCTCACAGGACCTCGTGCACGTCGATGCGCACGAGCGACTGTTCCCGCCTTCCGGTGGAGACGGCGACAAGGTGGTTGAGCCAGCTCAGTCGTGGTGCCGGCGTCGCCAAGCGCACCAGGGTCCTGAAGTAGTACTCGTCGGGGTCAACCTGGTCCCCGCGGGCCAGGCGGGCAGTCACGTCATCGGTCGCCCGGCGCAGCCCCTGCGACACCACCTCGATGGCCTCGTTCTCGTCCGTCAGGAGCGTGTAGTGCGCATCGATGTCCAGCGTGCCGTCGGGTCGGACCGTCTGCCAATCGACGCCGCCCTGCAGGATGGAGCCCCCCAGGCCGTCTCGACCCTCGAAGGTCCCGCCCTCGAAGGGCACGAAACGGCGTCCCCCGCCGAGATCGACGAGAGAGAGCACGTTGACGTAAATCGACATGAGCTCACGCAGTTCGACTGCCCGCACGTTGTGTCGACCCCTCCTCATGCCGTGGTCCGGGCGATGGTAACAGGGGGTGATTCTCCGCCCGAAAAGGCGCGCCCTACTGTTCGCCCGAGGCCCAGTAACCCTCGAGCCCGGCAGCGATGTCCCGGCTGACGAGCTCGATCCGGGGGCCGCTCGGGCTCCGGTGATAGGCCCAGACCGCGGCGCCGTCTGGGCGTACGCCGGTCGCCTCGGCGGCGAAGCCACGCGCGGTTACAGCGCGCCGCGTCGCCGACGACATCGTCCGACCAGTACCCGAGGTGGTGGATGCCCGAACCCGGCGCGGGCGTCCAAAGCGTCCCGGGAATGCTCTTGATCACCTCCACCCTCGGTGCGGTCGTCGAGTACGTGAACACGAGGTCGAGGGTGATGTCGCCGTCGGGCAGGACGACGGGTGTGCTGACGGAGAGCGGCGGGCACCACCGATGCCCGAACAGGTCGGAGAGATCGTCGAGTGCGGCCTTGAAGTCGTCGACGACAACGCCCACATGGAACTGGTCCGCGGTCTTCACGAGGGCTCGATCACGACACGCACGGCGCCGGCGGCACGGTCGGACGCGACTCGGAACGCCTCCGCGGCGTCTTCAATGGGAAAGCGATGTGTGATAAGCGTCCGGGCGATGTCGGGATCCTCGCCCAGCATGCCCGCGGCGTCCTCCATCTCCCGTCCGCCATCGTGGGCGCAGTACCCGAGCGACGGGATGACCCGGGCCTCCTTGTGGAAGAGCGGCATCCAGTCCAGCTGCACAGGCCCGAAATGCACGCCGAGGACGACGATCGTCCCGCCGGGTGCCACCAACTCACCGCACCGGGCCAGGCTCGCCTCGGATCCCGCTGCCTCGACGACGACGTCGTACTGTCCGTAGGCGTCGACACGCGCCCCGAGGCGCTCGCCGGCTTCCTTCTGATAGGGGTGGCGGGCCTCGAGGGCGACGTCGTCCGCGCCGAGCCGACGAGCCCCGGCCACGGCGAGCAAGCCGAGCGCGCCGGCGCCGACCACCGCGACCCGTGTGCCTGGCCGGGTGTCGGCAAGGCGGAGTGCGTGCCACGAGACAGAAGCCGGCTCGACAATTGAGGCGTCGCGCACGTCGAAGCCGGAGGGCAACGGCACCAACCTGACGGTCGGAGCGCGGAACTTCTCGGCCATGCCCCCGTCGGCACCGATGCCGAGTGCGCGCTGACCGTGCGTCGGGCAGAGGTTGTACGCGCCGCGACGACATTGCTCGCACTCCATGCACCCGTAGATGGCCTCGACCACCACCGGGGTGCCGTCCTCTCGCACCCCGGCGAGCTCATGACCCAGGATGTTCCGGCTCCCAAACCGGATGTAGCTCAGGTCGGAGCCGCAGATGCTGGTCGCGCGCATATCGAGCACCTCGCCGATCCCCGGCGGCTCGTCGACGTCAACGACGGCCACGCCTCCCTCGATGCTGCGTACAGCCTTCATCGCCCCCTCCTCGTCGGCCATTGTGTCAGTTGTTGCCGGTGGGACAACCATAGATATCCTCTAACTCCGTGTCATGGGGGTGCGGTGGTAGCGATCTGCATCCCGCTCCCGACCATCGCTGATGAGGAGTCTGCCGGTGACCACCGCGCTCGAATACTGGGTCTTCCTGCCGCAGATGCGGCTGACCATGGACCAGATGGTGGAGCGTGCCCGTGCCGCGGAGGCGGCAGGATTCCGCGGCATCGCCTCCATGGACCACCTGGCCCCGCCCGGCGCCGAGGGTTCGCCGATGTTCGAAGCGATTGTGACCAGCGCGTGGCTCGCCGGTCGGACCGAGCAGCTCCGTGTCGGATCGCTGGTCCTCTGCGACTCATTCCGACATCCCGCCGTGCTGGCGCGTGAGGCCGTCACCCTCGACCATGCCTCCGGAGGGCGCTACGAGCTCGGCATCGGGTGGGGCTCGGTGGTCGACGAGATGCGGGCCTTCGGAATCGGCTCGCTTGAGCCCGAGCAACGGCTGAGCCGGCTTCAGGAATCGCTCGAGATCATCAAGGCGCTATGGGCCGGAGAGACGCTCGACTATGAGGGTGAGCACTTCCACCTCCACGATGCGCAGCAACGGCCGGGACCCCTCAGCAAGATTCCGATCGTCATCGGCGGAGCCGGCAAAGGGACCATGCGCTTGGTCGCCGCCCACGCGGACTGGTGGAACGTGCATACAGGCATCGTGGACCGGCTGGACGAGATGCGACCGTTCTCCGGGCAGGCGCGGTGCTCGCTGCAGGTGCAGGTCGCGTTCGTTCCCCCGTCGGGCTCGCGCCAGGAGATCGAGGCGACGGCCCGTCGGCGCTTCGGGCCCGGCCCGATCGTCGGAACCGGCCCCGAACTCGTGAACTATTTCGGGTCGCTCCGTGCACGCGGGGTCGAGCGTCTCTACGTATGGTTCTGTGATTTCGCCCCGCCCGACACGCTGGCCGGCTTCGGCGACGCTGTCATCGGGCAACTCGGTGACGCCGGCACACCATCGACGTCGGCTTGGTCCAGCCCCCATTGAGGAGGGCGCGGGCCTCGGGACCGCCGTCGATCGTGTCCTGGACCTCATGGAAGGCTCCCGAGCTCAACGAGTTCAAGCACACCGCCGTCTTGCGCTGAAGCCCAGGGCCCGCCACGTTCGACCCCTTCTATCTGGGCCATCACAAAAGGGGGGTTTCACCCGGGATCGGGTAAATCCATACGGCATTCGCGTGAACTGCAGCGACATTCAGGAAATTGAAGTCTAGAATCACAGAACGGATTGAGAGCGTCGACACGAAGTGTTGCCGCTGTCCCCGGGGCACTCGACAACGATTGCGGGGAAGCGGAACTATGCCAGCGGCAACCATCGAAACCACGTCGGTTGATTTCGGCGTCCTCTCCAGACAAGTGCGCGATGCAGGCCTGCTCGACCGCCGCTTCGGCTACTACGCCGTCATGATCCCGCTGACCATCGCGGCCTTCGGCGTGGGGTTCGCCGCACTGGTCCTGATCGGGAGTTCGTGGTGGGCCCTCGGCATCGCGGCGTTCTTGGGCCTGGCCTTCACCCAACTCGGCTTTGTCGGGCACGACGCCGGCCACCACGAGGTCTTTCGTTCACGCCGGGCGAACCGGTTCCTCGGGCTCGCCGTAGGCAACATGTTGATCGGGATGAGCTTCGGCTGGTGGGTCCCGAAGCACAGCGCGCATCACGCGCATCCCAACGAGGTCGGACGTGACCCTGACGTCGGTGATGGCGGCGTCGCCGTGCCGGCCGCCGATGGACAGCTCCCGATCGCCAACTGGCCCTCCCACTTCATGACGAAATGGCAGGCTCCACTGTTCTTCCCGCTCATGGTGCTGCGCAGCACCGGCATCTACGTGCTGGGGATCCAGCGGCTGGTCCGGCAGCGCGACCGAGCGGCTTTCGTGGAGGGCGCGTTGCTGAGCCTGCATGCAGCCCTCTACCTGTCCGTTGTGTTCTGGGTCCTGTCGCCGCTGAAGGCAGTGGTGTTCATCGTCATCCAGCAGGCGGTGTTCTCTGTCTATCTCGGTTGCAGCTTCGCCCCCAACCACAAGGGCATGCCCATCGTCGATCCGGCTCTGGGCATGAGCTTCGTGCGACGGCAGGTCATCACCTCGCGCAATGTCGCCGGAGGCTGGTTCACCAACGTGGCGCTCGGGGGTCTCAACTTCCAGATTGAGCACCACCTCTTCCCGAGCATGCCCCGGCCCAACCTGTCGCGGGCCCAGAGCATCGTGAGGGCCTTCTGCCTCGACAACGACCTGACCTACTGCGAGGACAGCCTGACCGGCTCGTACCGTCAGACGATCCGGAACCTGCGGGCGGGCGCGCTCGCCGCCGCCCAGCCGCGCCTCGTCATGGCGCAAGCCGGTCAATGACGCTCTGACCAAAGCGGTCCGCGGCGCTGAGACCCGCGATCACACACCGGAGACCGCTCGCTCGCTCGATCGAGCGCAGACGGAGCCCAGCGGGTCGTTGACGCATCTTCGAGCAGGGTGCTAAGCACTTGTACAACAAATGCTGAGCGTCTGCTCAGCCACGGGACGGGAGCTGGCCCCATGACGGACTACGACTCGGTGGACTTCTTTGCCGATGCCTCCTTGTTGGAGGACCCCTATCCATACTTCGACCATCTGCGGTCGCAGTGCCCGGTCCTGCCCACGGCGCATCACGGTGTCGTGGCGGTATCCGGCTATGAGGAAGCGGCCGAGATCTATCTCAACCCTGACGAGTTCTCTTCGTGCAACTCGGTGATCGGTCCATTTGCTGCCTTCCCCGTCCCGCTGGAGGGCGACGACGTCGGAGACATCATCGACACCTACCGCGACCAGCTGCCGATGTTTGAGCACATGGTCACGATGGACCAGCCCATGCACACGCGTGAGCGCTCCCTCATCATGCGACTCCTGACACCGAAGCGCCTGCGGGACAACGAGGCGTTCATGCGGCGGCTCGCCGATCAGCAGATCAACGAGTTCGTCGCTCAGGGACAGTGTGAGTTCATCAGTGCCTACTCGCAGCCGTTCGCAATGCTCGTGGTCGCGGACGTGCTGGGTGTTCCGGAGGAGGACCACACACGATTTCGTCAGCATTTCGGTCTGACCGGGAACCCCGGCGCCATCGGGGAAGAGGGGGAGGGCATGGAAGCCAACGCCCTCGGGTGGCTGGACGATGAGTTCGCCCGCTACATCGAGGACCGGCGACGCGAGCCCCGTGGCGACGTCCTCACCGATCTGGCTCTGGCCACTTACCCGGACGGGTCGACGCCGGATGTGACATCAGTCGTGCGCACATCGACGTTCCTGTTCGCCGCCGGTCAGGAGACGACCGCACGCCTCTTGGCCATGGCACTCAAGTACCTGTGTGAATACCCGGAGCTGCAGGACGAACTGCGAGCGCACAAGGATCGCATCCCGGGGTTCATCGAGGAGGCCTTGCGCATTGAGAGCCCGGTCAAGGCAGACTTCCGCCTGGCCCGACGGAGCACGACCGTGGCCGGGGTGGACATCGCCGCCGGCACCCCCGTCATGCTCCTCAATGGGGCGGCCAACCGCGACCCCCGTCTGTTCGAGTGCCCGAACGAGTTCCGCGTCGACCGCCCCAACGCCAAGGTGCACCTGGCCTTCGGGCGTGGTCCGCACGCCTGCCCGGGAGGGCCACTGGCACGGGTCGAGGGCCGAGTCAGTGTCGAACGCATCCTCGACAGCATGCACGACATCCGGCTCTCCGAGGAGCATCACGGACCACCCTCGGATCGTCGCTACCACTACGAGCCGACCTGGATACTGCGCGGCTTGCATACGCTCCACATCGAGTTCACCCCCTCTGAGGCGTCGGCGTGAGCGGCCGGGTTGCCGTCGTGACCGGGGCGGCCTCAGGCATCGGCCTGGGGGTTGCCCGTCGGCTCGCAGAAGACGACCACGCCGTCGCGCTGCTCGATCTGGACGGTGACGGTGTCCGCCAGGCGGTGAATGACCTGCAGGCCCAGGGCAGGCGCGTCAGAGGCCACGCGGTCGACGTAGCTGACCGTGTCGCCCTCGAGCGGGTGTATGCCTCGGTGCGCGAGGAACTCGGGCCGGTCACCATCGTCGTCACCAGCGCCGGGATCGAGGCATTCGACCCAGTGCTCGACATCACACCCGAGAAGTGGGACCGACTCATTGCGGTGAACCTCACCGGGACGTTCACCTGTCTGCAGCTAGCCGTGCCGGACATGGTGGCTGCCGGGTGGGGCCGCATCGTCACCATCTCGTCGTCGAGCGCACAGTCGGGTGCGCCGAACATGGCGCACTACGTGGCGTCCAAGGGCGGTGTGATCGGTCTGACCAAGGCATTTGCACGAGAACTGGCGCGCCACGGCATCACGGCAAACACCATTCCTCCCACCATCGTCGACACACCGATGGCTCGAAAGGGGGAAGCGCACGGCGACGTGCCCCCGGTCGAGACCATGGCGAAAATGGTGCCGCTTGGTCGGGCCGGGACGCCCGACGACATCGCCTCCGCCTGTTCGTATCTGTGCGCCGAGGAGGCCGGCTATATCACTGGCCAGATCATCGGCGTCAACGGAGGGATGTACATCTGAGCACGAGCGCAGGCGTCAACGGGTCCGTGAAGGATCCTGGGTCGGCCGGCACCCGTCGTATCGGTGCCGAGAACTCCAAAACGCGCGCAGCCCTCCTCGACGCGGCGGAGCGGGTCATGCTCAACGAGGGCTACGCAGCCGTGACCTCGCGACACGTCGCCGGTGAGGCCGGTCTGAAGCCACAGCTGGTGCACTACTACTTCCGCACCATGGACGATCTCTTCTTAGCCCTGTACCAACGTCGGGCCGAGCAAGGCTTCGAACGTCGTGCCCAAGCCCTGCTGTCGGATCAGCCGCTCTGGTCTTTCTGGGAGCTCAGCCGCGAACCTCGAGGTACGGCGCTCACCATGGAGTTCGTTGCTCTGGGCAAACGCCGTCCGGCCATTCGAGCCGAGATCACGTCGTCTGCGGAGCGATTTCGCTCTGATCAGCTCAGAGCTCTCCGCGCGGTGTTCGAGCGCTCTGACGTCGACCAGGAGCGCTACCCGCCCATGGTCTGCACCGTGCTCATCACCGCGATCTCGCAGCTCCTCGTAATTGAGGAGGAGATGCTGGGGATGTCCACCGGGCACGCGGAGACGGTCGCGTTCGTGGAGGAGTTCCTCACCCTCACGGAGGGGCCGCACCGCTGAGCTCCCGCGCCCCAGTAAGCAGCATGGCGCCCGGCGCGCCGTTGTCATCCCCCCGACCCCGTCTTAGGATGAGAAGGTGCCGTCCGACCGCCTTCCGGCGATGTTTCCCTCGTTCGACAACCTCGAGGACGAGCGCAGGCACCGCAAGCAGCGCCTCGCTGCCGCCTTCCGTCTGTTCGGGCATTTCGGATTCGACGAAGGCATCGCCGGTCACATCACCGCGCGCGACCCCGAGCTCCCGGGCCACTTCTGGGTCAACCCGCTCGGCATGAATTTCAAGTTGATCCGCGTGAAGGACCTCATCCTGGTCAACGAGGAGGGTGTGGTGGTGGACGGCAATTGGCCGGTGAACGCCGCGGCCTTCGTCATCCATTCGCAGATCCATGCGGCACGCCCGGACGTCGTCGCCGCTGCACACGCGCACTCCGTCCACGGCAAGGCGTGGTCCTCGTTGCGCCGGCTGCTCGACCCCCTGACCCAGGATGCCTGCGCGTTCTACGGTGACCACGCGTTGTTCGACGATTACACCGGCGCCGTGCTCGACATCGAGGAAGGCAAGCGCCTGGCCCACGCGCTCGGCGACAACAAGGCCATCATCTTGTCGAATCACGGGCTGCTGACCGTCGGGCAGACATCAGTCGACGAGGCGGCCTGGTGGTTCATCGCCTTGGAGCGAACATGCCAGGCGCAGCTGCTGGCTGAGGCCGCCGGCGACCCCGTGCTCATCGACCCCGATCACGCGGACAAGACGGCGACACAGGTGGGGCCGTCGATGGCCGGCTGGCGGGCCTTCCAACCGCTCTACGACTGGATTGTGTCCGTCCAGCCTGAGCTGCTCCAGGACTGAGGGGCGCCGGTCACGACCCTTCGCTCACCCGGCCCCAGCCATTACCGGGTGTGTCGACATGGATGATCTCGGGGGCGGCCGCAAGCAGGCGTGGCATCTCCGCCATGGCGGCCTTGAAGTGCTCGGACGCCACATGCGCCTCGCCGGCCGCGGCGTCGCGGAAGCCCTCGATGAGGAACCACAGGTTCGGATCATCGGCACTCCGGCACCAGTCGAAGAACAGGTTGCCCGGCTCGGCACGCGACGCCGCGATGTAGTCCGCGATCAGCGACGGGAAGTCGTCGGCGTATTTTGCCCGCACCGGCTGCCTGACCACGTTGAAAATCACCCGATCCTCCTCTGTTCCGCATCCTGCATCACGCCACGGCCGCGGCGGGCGTGATCTCGAGGTGCAGCCGGGTCAGGCCCCGGAGAATGTAGGTCGGCATGTAGTGGTACCGGCGATCGTCGGGGGGCCCGTGGTGCTCCTCGGAGATCCTGATGTCCGTGGTCCGATCGAGCAGCCGCTCGATGCTCACCCGTGTCTCCAGGCGGGCCAACGGCCCTCCCGGGCAGCTGTGCACGCCCCTGCCGAAGGCGAGGTGTTCACGCGCGTTGCCACGTTCGACGCGGAACTCACCCGGCTCGTCGAAGCGGCGAGGGTCCCGGTTGGCGGCGCCGTTGAGCACCATCAGCGTCACCCCGGCCGGGATGTCGACGCCGCCGACGGTCGCCGGGCACCGGGACAGCCGGAAGTCGCCCTTGACCGGTGCCTCCATTCGGAGGGTCTCCTCGACGAAATCGGGAACGAGGTCGCGCCGCTCACGGAGGAGCTGCTGCAGGTCCGGGCGCTCACCGATGAGCTGCAGGGCGGTGCCGAGCAGGCGTACCGTGGTCTCCTGCCCGGCGGCAAAGACGTTCGTGGCCACGCGGACCACGTCGATGACCTCAGGCAGCTCGCCGTTGGGGAACGTCGTCGTCGCCAGGGCAGTCAGCACGTCGTCACGCGGCTCGCGCCGCCGGTCCTCGATGTAGCGGCTGAAGCGGTCGTACAGCCACTCCAGCGGGCTGTGCGACATCTCGGTCTTCGTGCTGCCGACGCCACCACTCCCGGGCTGCCGGGTCAAGGCATCACGGAATTCCTGGTGATCATTCTCGGGAACACCGAGGAGGTCCGCGATGACGAACAGAGCGAACGGGTTGGCGTAGTCCCCGATCAACTCGCACCCACCCCGTGCGATGAATCCGTCGATCTGGCGATCCGCCAGCCGCCATACGAAGTCCTCGTTCTCCTTCAGGCGCTTCGGGGTGAGCTGGCGCATGAGCAGGTGCCGGTGGTCGCGGTGCCCGGGAGGGTCCATGGTGATGATCTGGTCGCTGAACGGCAGCTCGGCGCGGTGCTGCTCGATCAACGCGCTCACGTCCTCTTGTCCCTCGAGCGGGACCGGGAACCCTGGAAAGGGGCCCGTGACCGAGTTGCAGGAGGAGAACGTCTCGTTGTCGGTGTAGACGGCAAAGGCCTCGTCGTAGCCGGTGACCATGTACACGCCGTGTTGGGGATCCCGGCGCACCGGGCACTGCCCTCGCAACCAGTCGAAGTAGGGGTACGGATCGGCGATGGTGTCCGTCCCGCGGAAAAAGTCGATGGAGTCGTAGTCGGGTCCGGCGTCGGTCATGGGGTCTCCTTGCCTGGCGGCTGCTCCGTGACGAAGGTGGCGGCACGATGATGGAATCGCCAGGAAGCACCCTCGCGATGCAGCACGTCGTCGTACCGGCCCACAAGCTTGATCTCCCACCCGGAACCGCCGAGAAGGATGAAGACCACGTCGCTCACCGCGGTGGCCTCGTCGTCGCTCCACGTCTGTATGACGGTATTCAACACGAGATGCCGCTGCGGTCGCCGCGGCGCCCACTTCGAGTACGTCTCACGGAGGGCGTCGTGACCCGTGTGGGTGCCCATCCCCGGGATGGCGATGACGCCGTCCGGGCAGAAGGTGGCGACGACATCGTCCGTGCGGCCGTCGTCCAGGGCCTGTGTGTACGTGGCGAGCACCGCCCGCACACCCTCGGCCACCTCCGCATACGGCCGCTCTGTCATGTGGCCATCCTGACTCGTCGTCCGTCCATTCGTGCGCGATCACCTTCCATGTTCAGAACTCGAGGTCCGCGATGGGGCTCTCCAGCGGATTCACGTTGACCAACTGCAGCGCCGGAAGCAGCTTCTCGTAGGGAAGGCCGGAGAGGAACCCATCGAGCGTCCGCTCGAAATTCGACAGCCCTCCCTCCAACCGTTCCGACAGACGCATGTACTCGAAGCCCTTCGCATGGAGGCCCTTCTGCTGCTTCGGCAGATTCGAGAAGTCCTGTGTGGGAATCGGCGGCCAGCGCTCGTCGTCGCACTCCCAGACCTCGGGCGGCACCGGCTTGGGCCGGTCTTCGCCCTCGGGGTACCGGGTCAGCGACCAGATCTCCATCAGCGTCTCCTCCGGGCCCAGCGGGCGGAAGCGGTAAGACGTGGCACTGCTGTACATGGGCAGCATGAAGTAGTGCGGGAAGCAGTAGCCCATCGGCTGATTGAGACCACGCTCTTCGAGATCGTTGAGGTCGGGAATGTCGCTCCCGTTGGCGCGATGCCAGCGCACCACCTCATCGTTGAGCCTCTGCAGCCAGGTCGACAGCGCTACCTCCGGGTCGGCCGGCAGCTCGATGTCGCGGATGCCCTCGGCCACCCGGACGTCGTTCGCATGGACCATCCCGCCCATGCCTTCGCTCATGATGCGCAGATAGTGCAGCTCCGCATCGATGACCGCACGGGGGTCGGTCGCTCCCCCGCTGCGTGACGGGTCCCTCCCCGTGATCACGAGCTCGGGATGGGTCTCAATCACGTGGTATTGCTCCAAGAAGGCCTCTTCGGCAAGCTTCCAATTGACGGGAAGGCGGGCCGCGTGCCACCACTCGACGCGCAGCGACTCGACCTTCCAGGCGTCGTGCACGGTGGCGAAGGGCTCAATGCACTCCCGGAGCGGCGGGGCGTCGTCACTCAGGTTGATCCAGGCGCACCCGCCCCATGCCTCGCACCGCACGGGCGTGAGGTTGAGGTCCAGTGGCTGCAGATTGTGCTCGGAGAAGGTCTTCGAGCGCGTGACGAAGGTGTTCACACCGTCAGGGCCGTAACACCACCCGTGGAACGGGCAGATGAACCCGGAGGTGCACGACCCTCGACCTTCGGCAACCTTGACGCCACGATGGCGACAGGCGTTCTGTAGCGCTCGTACGCCCATGTCGTCGGTCCGCACCACGATGACCGACTGATCGAGGATCTCGTACTCGACGAAGTCGCCGGCCTCGGGGATCTCCTCGAGCCGGCAGGCCATCTGCCAGACCCGTGGCCACAGGAGATCGGCTTCCATCTGGTAGAAGTCGGGGTCGAAGTACCGCTCCTTGGGGGCACGGTCCGGATACTCCACTGCGTAGGGCACCGGAAGCGCCGACCAGCGCCGATCCGCGATCGCCATTCAGCCTCCTCCCTCTCGGAACGCATTGCACCCGGTCATTTCGGCATCAGGTCATCGTCCAACGGCACGCCGAACGTGCGCAGCGCCATGGCCAGGACGTCGTACGCACCCACGGTGAAGACGACGTCCATCAGCTGGTGCTCCTCGAGCGCGCCGGCGAGCACCGACCACGTCTCGTCACTGACGAGCGCGTCCCCCAGGAGCTCGTCGACGGCCTGGAGCAGTGCGCGATCGATGTCGGACCACCCCGGCGCGTCCGGTCCGACGGCGACGCGAGCAACCTCGTCCGCGTCGACGTCATTCTCGGCCGCACTGGCGACGTGCTGCCGCCACTGGTACTCCGCATCCCGGACCGCGGCCACTCGCAGCACCAGCAGCTCACGGTGCCGCCCCGAGAGCGTCGACCCGTACATGACCTGACCGCTGAACGTGTTGTAGGCACGCGACAGCTCCGGGTACCTGGCCAGCACGCCCAGCGCGTTGAGCCCCTTCGGGCGGCCTTCTCCCTTGGGGCGCCCCGTCGGGGGCAGCAGCGGAGCCAGCGCCTCGCCGGCCGCCTTGGACCATTCGCTCGGCTGCAGTGGCGTGAGCCGCGGTGACTCAGGTGTTGCGGCCACCGTTGACCCCCAGGACCTGGCCAGTGATGTAGCTCGCCTCGTCGCGGACGAGGAACGAACACATGGCCGCAATGTCCTCCGGACGGCCGATCCGCCGTACCGGTGTCAGCTTCTCGTGGTGCTCGACCCCTTCGCCCAGGAGGCCCTTGCTCTCCTGCCGGCGCAGCATCGGTGTGTCGATGAACCCTGGGGGAATGGTGTTGACCGTGATCCCCTTGGGCCCCAACTCCAGGGCGAGCGATTTCGTGAACCCGATGACCCCGGCTTTCGCCGCCACGTAGTGGGTCATGTACTGCTGTCCGCTGTGGGCGCTGGACGACGAGATGTTGACGATCCGTCCCCAGCCCGCGTCGATCATGCTGGGCACGACCGCCTGGCAACAGTTGAACGTTCCGGTGAGGTTCACTTCGAGGAGACGATGCCACTTCTCGGGCGTGATGGAGAGGAACGGGTCGACGGCATGGATCCCGGCGTTGTTGACCAGGACCGTCGGGGGCCCGAATTGCTCATGCACCCGCGCCAGACCCGCCTCGATCTGCGTCCGATCGGTCACATCAACCGCGAGGCCCAGCCCCGTCCCCCCTCCGGCCGTGATCTTGCCTGCGGCCGCCTCGGCCGCCTCGGCGTCGCGATCGAACACCGCCACGGCCATGCCGTCGGCCGCCAGCCGCTCGCCGACCGCGAGCCCGATGCCGGATCCGCCGCCGGTGACGATCGCCACCCGCTGCGCAACGAGGTCGGTGTCATCGCTCATGGAACGCGGTGTCCGCGGTCACCCCCTGCGGCCCGCGTGCCGTCCGCCGGGTCCAGGTCCACCGTCGTCAGGACTGCCATCCGTCGAGCCTCCTCGTGCCCGGGACAGGCACCACCGACAAGATATACTAACCGGTCGGTACAATCCGCACTGTGGGTGCTGAGCCGCACGGTGTGCACTCCCGTGAACTCGTCGCGCCCGCAACGGGCTCATCGCCGCGGAGGCCAATGACATCCACCGAACCTGCACCCGGGAAGACCTCGAGCCGGCCGGCCGCGGAGGTCGACGTGCTCGTTGTCGGCGCGGGCATCACCGGGATCTACCAGCTCTACCGCGCGCGTGAAGCCGGCTTCTCCGCGCGGCTGCTCGAAGCGGGCGATGGCGTCGGCGGCACCTGGTACTGGAACCGCTACCCCGGGGCGCGCTTCGACTCCGAGAGCTACACCTATGCCTACCTGTTCTCGAGGGAGCTGTTCGAAGAATGGCAATGGCGGGAGCACTTCGCGGAACAGCCGGAAATCGAGCGCTATCTCAACCACGTGGTGGACCGGTTCGACCTCCGGCGCCACATGCGCTTCGGTGCCAGGGTCACGTCGGCCGTCTACGACGAGCCCCCGGGCCGTTGGACGGTCGTGGACAGCCGCGGCACCGAGATCCGGGCGCGGTTCTTCGTCGCCGCCACTGGTGTCCTCTCGGTGCCCTACTTCCCGGACGTTCCGGGGCGAGAGGACTTCCAGGGTGAGTCCTACCACACCGGGTTGTGGCCGGCGGCGCCGGTCGACTTCACCGACAAGCGGGTCGCCGTCATCGGCACGGGGTCAAGCGGCGTGCAGATCATCCCGGTCATCGCGAAGAAAGCCGCCGCTGTCACGGTCTACCAACGCTCTCCCAACTGGTGCACGCCCCTCAACAACGCGCCGATCACACCGGAAGAGCAGGCGCAGCTCAGGGCGGACTTCGAGGCGATCCGCCAGACGCTGACCACGTCGCCGAGCGGGTTCCTGCACCTAGCCAACGAGCGCGCCACCTTCGACGACTCGGACGAGGAGCGCTCGGCGTTCTTCGAGAAGATGTGGAGCAGCCCGGGATTCTCGAAGCTCACCAGCAACTACAGCGATCTGATGTTCGATCAGGTGGCAAACGCGGCCTGGTGCGACTTCATGGCCGGCAAGATCCGCGCCATCGTCAAGGATCCGGCGACGGCGGACACCCTGATCCCCAAGGACCATCGGTTCGGTGAGAAGCGCCCGCCGTTCGTCACCGAGTACTTCGAGGTGTACAACGAGCCGCACGTGGACCTCGTCGACCTCCGCCAGGCGCCGATCGAGCGCGTGACCGGGAACGGGATCGAGACCGCCGACGGCCTCCGGGAATTCGACATCATCGTGTGGGCGACGGGATTCGACTTCGGCACGGGAGCATTGAACCGCATGGGCATCGAAGGCCGGGACGGTCTTGCCCTTGTCGACCACTGGGCCGATGGCCCGAAGACGTTCCTCGGGGTGCAGACCACGGGGTTCCCGAACTTCTTCTTTCCCGGTGGGCCTCACGCCGCCGCCGGCAACAATCCGCGCTACAACGGCGACCAGGTGGATTTCGTCACCGAGATCCTCCTCCATCTCCGGGCAGTCGGCTGCGACGTCATCGAGGTCGACCCCGCCGCCGAGGAGAAGTGGACCAACATGGTCGATCGCTGGGCGACCAAGGCCCCCTCGTTCGGCGAGAGCAGCTACTACTTCGGTGCCAACATCCCCGGGAAGCCTCGCAAATATCTGTTGAATTCGGCGGGCCGGCCGAAGCTCTTGGCCGAAATCGCCAAGGTCTACGAGACCGACTACGCGGCGTTTCGGCTGGCGCGATCCTCGCAGCTCACACAGTCGGGTGCTTCTGGCTCCGATTGACGACCACGCTCAGACGGTCGCCACCGGTGTCAACGGAGAACCAACGACGCCGGGCAGTCGCAGTGGCGGCGCGGTGAGCAGGAACCGGCTCCGGTTGTGCTCGCGCAGCCATGAGGCGAGCTCATGGAGATACCACATCTCACCCAGAGGCACACCGAGCCGGAACAGGCAGAGGTTGTGGATCGGGAGGAACGAGTGCCGGCTCTCGTCGCGATCCTTGCCGACCATGCCTTCGACCGCGTAGTTGTCCGCCACGAGCGCCGAGATCTGCGAGTCGGCGATCCAATCCAGCAGTGACGCATCGCGCGCATCGAGATAGGAGCCCAGGGTGTGAATCTTCGCGGGATCGGGAGTGCGGTTCCACTTGAGGATCTCGGTGGCGAACCCGGTGTGCAACAAGAGCATGTCGCCGGGCTCGACGACGACGTTGTCGGCCGCCATGATCTCCTCCAGGGTCTTCCGGTCGACGCCACGCCACTCGTGGCCCAGGTGGTGGGCGAGGTCGACGAGCACGCCCCGGCCCTGCACGCCGGTGGCGGCCATGTGCTCCAGGCCCAGGTGGCGGGCGAAGCAGCGGTGGTTGCCGCCGTCGCCCGCGGCATCAGGCTTCGGTCCGACCAGGTCCTCGCCGGCGCGGTACCCGTTGTAGTAGACGGCCTCGTCGACCCCGTCGCCGTCGGCGTCGAACTCGGCACCGACGTGCGCCAGCGAGTCCCACTGCGTGGAGTACTGCAGTGAGAGGGTCACGACGTCGTCCGCCCAGACGTCGACGTACTTGGGATCGCCGAACTTCTCCATGCTGCTCATGGCGACGTTGTAAAAGGTGTCGGGATTGCCGTTCATGTCCTCGGTCGGCGCGATCACTGGCGGGTACCGCCGCTGATTCAGTGCGGTTCCCCCGGGGTAGTCGAGTGGCAGGCTGAGGCAGAAGCTGATGCCGGCCTCGACCTCTGCCACGCCCTGGAGGACCTTGTCCGGAGTGAGCAGGTTGATGCGGCCAAGCTCGTCGTCGTCGCCCCAGTCGCCCCACGTCGAGCCTGGTGGGCGCTGCTTCCACCGCGTGCTCATGGTCTCTTCTCCTTCTGGCCGCGACGGCCCGCGGCCGGCCCGGCCCCACGTTGTCTGTACCGACCGGTTGGTCTAGAATCCGCGGGCAGAGTACCGCGTCCACGCGCGCTCGGTCATCGAGATCTTGCGTCCCCGCGCAGGAAGGGCACAACCATGACAGAGAACCAACTTGTCATTTCCGCCGACGGTCACATCCTGGAACCCACCGACCTCTTCGTCACCCGCCTGCCGAAGAACCTGCGGGACCGGGGGGTCTGGGAGGACGACTTCGAGATCGAGCCGCTCGTGGAGGGCGGGGCGCGCATCTTCCGCCGGCTGCACACGCCCGGCTTCGAAGGGTGGACGATCTCCCGCTACCGCCAGACGGGCGGGAGGATGCCCGAGGGCGACCCCGAGATGATCATCGAAGACCTCAACTTCGACGGCGTCGACGTCGGAGTCATGCACCCGAACCTGTCGCTCTTCGGCCTCTACTCCGACGACCACGAGCTCTCCATCGCCCACGCCCGCGTCTACAACGACTACATCGTCGAGCGCTTCGGGCCGTACTTCTCCCGCCTGGCGCCCACGGCTCCCATTCCTCTCACCGACGTCGAGGATGCGGTGGCGGAGATCGAGCGGGTCGCCGCCAGCGGATTCCGCGCCATACTCCTGCCGGCGACGCCGCCCAAGCCCTACTACTCACGCGACTTCGACCCCGTATGGGCGGCCGCCCAGGCCAATGGGGTGCACGTGTTCATCCACACGCAGACCGGCGGGGTCAAGGTCAACGATCCGGCCTCCACCACGCTCAAGGTCGTCATGGAGAACGCCGCGCAGGTCAACCAGCCGATGACCGAGAAGTCGGCTTCCCGGCGCATGGTGACCCAGGCGATCTACAGCACCATCGTCCCCCAGCAGGTCATCTGCGAGCTCGTCGGGGGCGGCGTCCCCGAGCGCTACCCCGACCTGCACTTCGCCCTGATCGAATTCAATGCGCACTGGCTCGCCTCGCTGGTGGGGAGCATGGACAAGTGCTGGGTCACCGGTATCGGGCAGGACGCCGACTGGTGGCTCGGCGTCTGGGACGACAGCCGTCCCGCCCACGAGCAGACCGGTATCGCCCAGCTGTTCCGCCTCAACGAGAAGTGGCCCCACCCGCTCATGCCGAGTGAGTACGTCAAGCGGCAGTTCCACGTCTCGTTCCAGGACGACCCCGTCGCGGTCGCCTGCCGGCACATCACCGGTCTGTCGACGATCGTCTGGGGCAACGACTACCCGCACGCCGAGGGGACATTCCGCGGCAGCCGGCAGCTCATGGACCAGCTGTTCGCTGACGTGCCGGCAAACGAGAAGGCGGCCATGATCGGCGGCACGCTCGGCGATCTCCTGGGCTTCCATGCCCCGCTGGCCGCGGCGGCCTCGCGGAACTAGACCACACGCTCCGGTCGTCGCACCGAACACAGGAGTCGAGTGGACCCATACAACTTCGAAGGACGCGTCGCGGTCGTCACGGGTGCGGGACGGGGCATCGGTCGTGCCTACGCACTGCTGCTCGCCCACCGGGGCGCCAGCGTCGTCGTCAACGACCTCGGCGGCTCCATGCAGGGGGTGGGGGTCGATGGCGCGGTGGCGTCAACCGTGGTGGCCGAGATCGACGCGGCCGGCGGCACGGCACTCGCCGACGAGAACGATGTGGCCTCGGCCGAGGGCTCGCAGGCACTCATCGATTCGGCGATCGAGAAGTTCGGGCGCCTCGACATCCTGATCAACAACGCGGGCATCATCACATGGGCAGGCCTCCCAGACGCCGACCTGGACAACCTGGAGCGCCACATCGCCGTGCACGTCCTGGGGTCGTTCAACACCACCCGGGCCGCCTGGCCCCACATGGTCGAGCAGGGCTATGGCCGGATTGTGATGACGACGTCATCGGGGATCTTCGGGCTGCCCCAGAACCTCTCCTACGCCACCGCCAAGGCGGCCGTCATCGGGCTGACACGGAGCCTGGCCACCACGAGCTCGGCGCACGGGATCAAGGTCAACCTGATCGCACCGGCCGCGTTGACCCGCATGGCCGGGCAGGCCGCCGACTCGGACGAGAGCAGCGCTGCGGCCACGCCCATGTCGCCGGATCTGGTCGCCCCCATGGCGGCGTTCCTGGCCCACGAGGCCTGCCCCGTCAACGGGGAGATGTACGAAGCCGGCGCCGGACGATTCTCCCGCATCTTCATCGCCTCCACCCCTGGCTACGTCACCACCCACCCGACGATTGAGGACGTGGCTCGGCACTGGGAGGCGATCAACGACGAGCAGGGGTACTCGGTTCCGACCGACCTTCCCGACTGGTCCACCTCCTTCCTGTCCCACCTCCAGCCGGAGCACTGAGCTGCAGCATGGACCTCTCGCTCAGCGAATCCGAACGGGACCTCGTCGACCTTTGCCGGGACTTCGCGCAGCGGGAGATCGCCCCCCGCGCACCGCTGGCGTGGGAGGAGGCACGGTGCCCGACCGATCTCCTCCGCGAAATGGGTGAACTGGGACTCCTCGGCATCCTGATCCCAGAGGAGTGGGGCGGGATAGGCATGTCGACGATCGGCTTCGTCGCCGCGATGGAGCAGATCGGCCACGCCGACCAGTCCGTTGCCACAGCCTGGCAGGCTCACGCCACCATCGGGTCGCTCCCGTTGTTCCTCTTCGGAAACGACGAGCAACGAGAGCGTTGGCTGCGGCCGTTGGCGGAGGGACGGACACTCGGCGCGTTCGGGCTCACCGAGCCCGATGCCGGTTCCGATGCACGCGGGATCCGCACCCGGGCCGAACGACGTGACGGTGGCTGGCTGATCAACGGTCACAAGACATTCATCTCAAACGCGGGGACGGACATGTCCTTCGGGGTGACCCTGCTGGCGCGCACGGATCCCGTTGCAGGACGGGAGCCAGGGTTTGCGAGCCTCGTGGTGGAGAAGGGCACGCCCGGCTTCACCATGGGGCCGAAGATGCGCGGCATCGGATGGCGCGGGCTCGACACACGCGAGCTCTACCTGGACGACGTCTGGGTTCCTGACGAGCACCTGCTGGGGGACCCGGACCTCGGGCTCGCCCAGTTCCTGCGCACCCTGGAGGTCGGACGCATCTCCATCGCGGCGTTGTCACTCAGCCTCACCCAGGCGGTCCTTGACCTGGCGACCGCCTACGCGCGTGAGCGTCAACAGTTCGGACGGCCGATCTCGAAGTTCCAAGCGGTGCAGTTCAAGCTGGCCGACATCGCCACCGAACTCGAGGCGGCGCGTTGGCTCACCTACCGCGCGGCGTACTTACGCGACACGGGTCAGCCGTTCCAGAAGGAGGCGGCCATGGCGAAGCTGAAGGCCAGTCGGGTGGCGGCGTGGGCGGCCTCTGAGGCGGTCCAGATCCACGGTGGTCTCGGGTACATGCTCGAGACGCCGGTCGCACGGTTCTACTGCGACTCCAAGGTGCTCGAAATCGGCGAAGGCACCAACGAGATCCAGCACCTGGTCATCGCCCGCCAGTTGGGCTGCTGACTACACCGCGACGAGCCGGCGGATGGCGTCGGCGATGTCGTCGCGGTCAGGCAGCCAGGCTCGTTCAAGGTCAGGCGAATAGGGCGACGGAGTCGCTGCGGCCCCGATGCGTTCTATCGGCGCATCGAGATCCCAGAAGCCCTCCCGGGCCACCGTGGCCGCGACTTCGGCACCGATGCCAAAGGGCACGACGGCCTCATGGGCGATGAGCAGTCGGCTCGTCTTGTGCACGGACGCAAGGATCGGCTCCATGTCCAGGGGAGCCACCGTCCTGAGGTCGATCACCTCGACCGAGATGCCGTCTTGCTCGACGCGCTCGGCGGCCGCCACCGCTTCGTGTACCATCCGGGAGACCGACACGACGGTCAGCTCCTTTCCGGCACGCACGACCGCGGATTTGCCGATCGGCAGGACGTAGTCGGACGGCGGCTGCGGCCCCTTCATGCCGTAGAGGAGGCGGTTCTCAATGAACACCACGGGATTGGGATCCTGAATGGACGCACGGAGGAGCCCGTAGGTGTCGGCCGGCGTCGACGGCATGACCACGCTGAGCCCGGGGATGTGCGCCAGCAGCGCTTCCAGGCTCTGCGAGTGCTGGCTCCCCGAGGATCGACCGGCCCCGAACTGGGTCCGCACCGTCAGGGCCATCTCTGCCGCGCCGCCGGTCATGAACGGCAGCTTGGCGGCCTGATTGAGCAGTTGGTCGAAGCAGACGCCGATGAAGTCGAGGTACATCAACTCGACGACGGGACGCATCCCGGCCATGGCCGCACCCACGCCGAGGCCAATGATCGCCGCCTCGGAGATCGGCGTGTCCCGCACGCGCGCGCCGAACTCCTCGGCGAGCCCGCGCGTCAGCCCGAAGACATTGCCTCCCGCGCCGACGTCGACGCCGGCGAGAAATACGCGGTCGTCCTGCGCGAGCTCCGTGTGGAGCGCCGACCGAATGGCGTCCATGGTGCGGAACACCGGTGCGTCCCGTCCCGGCGGGGCGGGCTCCGGTCGTGCCGGTCGGGGACGCACGACGAAGTCCGTCAACGTGACCGCGGCCGGCCTGGCGAGTCGGCGGGCGGCCTCGACCGCACCGTCGAGCACGTCAGCCGTCGAGGCTTCGAGCGCCTTGATCTGGTCGTCTGCGACGCCAGCCTCCCGAAGCAGGGACTCATGGACGAGAAGAGGGTCACGAGACCGCCACTCCTCCACCTCGTCCGGCGACCGGTATCGCTCGGGATCACCTTCGTAGTGGCCGTGCCACCGATAGGTCGCGGCCTCGACGACGGAGGGCCCGCGTCTGTCGCGTGCAGCACTGACGACCTCCTCCATCGCGGTCGCCGTCGCGGCAACGTCGTTGCCGTCGACCGCCACGTACGGGATCCCATAGCCCGCCGCTCGTTGCTCGAGCGACGCGGCATGCTGAGTTGACGCCGGGGAGAACTCGGCGTAGCCGTTGTTCTCGCAGAAGAAGACCGCCGGGAGCTTCCATACGGCGGCAAGATTCAAGGCTTCGTGGAAGGCCCCCTGCGCCACCGCTCCGTCACCGAAGAACGCCACGGTGACGCTGCCGTCGGCGCGGAGCTGCGCTGCAGTCGCCGCCCCCGCGGCAATCGGCACGCCCGCGGCGACGATGCCGTTGGCGCCGAAGATCCCGAGCTTCGGGTCGGCGATGTGCATGGAGCCGCCCCGGCCACGGTTCGTGCCCTGGTCCTTGCCCATCAGCTCGGCGAACATCCCGGCCGGGTCCAGGCCCTTGGCCAGACAGTGGCCGTGGCCGCGGTGGGTGGACGTGATGACGTCTGCGGGGCCCAGTGGCCAGCATGCGCCGACCGCGGTCGCCTCCTGCCCGGTCGAGAGGTGGACGAAGCCGGGGACTTCGCCGTCGCGATAGAGCGCCGCGACCCGCTCCTCGAAGCCGCGGATCAGCAGCATCCGGCGCTGCATCTCAATGAGGTCGACGATCGAGAAGGCGGAGGGAGGGGAGAGGTCGACGGGCATCGAACGTGTATTGTACTGGTCGGTACAACGTGAGAAAAGCGATGACCGACCAGATCGACATACCCGACTCGTTCCCGGGCCCCGGCGCGGTCTCGGGGAAACGGGTTGTGATCACCGGCGCCAGCCGCGGCCTCGGAGCATTGCTGTCCCACGCGTTCTCCCAGGCGGGCGCATCTGTTGCGCTCGTCGCACGGACGGAGCGGGATCTCAAGGCGGTCGCCGAGGCCCTGCCCGGAACGTCCCTGGTGCTCAGCGGTGACGTGACGGACGAGGACTTCAACGAAGCTGTCGCTGACGCCACGGTGTCCGAGTGGGGCGGCGTCGACGCCTGGATCTGCAATGCAGGGATCTCGCCGGTCGTGGCCGGTCCGCGCGAGACCGCAGCCTCGGTCTGGCGACACGTCCTTGAGGTGAACCTCACGGGTGCATTCCTCGGCGCGCGCGCGGCGGCCCGGGTCATGGGCGAGGGCGGGCGATTGATCTTCACCGGCTCGGTCCTGGGGGAACGGCCGCGCCAGGGACTGGCCGCCTACAGCGCCTCGAAAGCCGGACTGGTCGGTGTGGCCAAGGGCCTGGCGCTCGATCTGGCCTCCGCCGGTATCACCGTGAACGTCGTTGCGCCGGGCTGGTTCCAATCCCCCATGGCCGACGGGTGGATGCACAATCCTGAGCTGTCGGCCGCCATCACCGGGCATACGGCGCAACGGCGCTGGGGAACTTCCACCGACCTCGCCGCCGCCTACCAATTCCTGGCCTCCGACGCCTCCGCCTTCATCACCGGCACCGTGCTCAACGTCGACGGCGGATACTTGCTGGTATGACGGAGACGCGGCGGGTCGTGGCAATCATCGGCGCGGGCGGCGCGCTCGGCGGCGCAGTGTCGCAACAGTTCGCCAGCGAGCCCGCCACCGACCTGGTCCTGAGCGACATCAGCGCGCCCTCGCTCGACGCGACCGTCGCCGGCCTCCCCGCCACGGACGGACCAGTGGAGGCGGTGCTCGCGGACGTGAGCGACTACGACCAGGTCGAGTCAGTCACCACACTGGCCGTTGAGCGGTTCGGCCGCCTCGACGTCCTGATCAGCAATGCGGGGGTGCTCTCCCCGAACGGCCGGATCCACAATCTGCGCACAGAGGACTGGGAACGTGCCTTCCGGGTCAACGTCCTCGGAGCCGTCAACGGCATCCGTGCCGCGGTCAACGTCATGCGTCCCCAGAACTCGGGCTCAATCGTCTTGACCGCGTCGGTCTCCGGTCTCACGGCGTGGTCACATGCCGCTCCGTACTGCGCCACCAAGGCCGCCGTGATCCAACTCGCCAAGGTCGCCGCCGTGGAGTACGCGCGTGACGGGATCCGCGTGAACTGTGTGTGCCCGGGGACGTTCCGGTCGGCGATCCATGATGATCTTCCGCCCGACGCCCTCGACGCCATCGCCGAGCGACATCCCCTCGGGCTCGGAACGGCTGCCGACCTGGTGGGCGCGTACTCCTATCTGGCGAGCGGGGCGTCGCACTGGACGACCGGATCGGCGATCGTCGTCGACGGCGGGTACTCGGCGCCCTGAGAATCGCTACTCGGGCAGACCGGCAGACGGGTTGGTGATTCCCCGCATGAAGATGTCAGCAAACGGCTTCGCCACATCGCGGGCCGAAAGCTCCCCGCCAGCCTTCAGCCAGAGGTACGTGTAGTTGTGCATTCCGAGCCACGCCAAAGCCGTCAGTCGGGGTTGCAGGTCACGGAACTCACCCGAATCGACACCCGCCTGGAGGACCGCCTCGACGCGACGTTCGTACACTCGGCGGCGCTCGCGGAACTGCTCAGCACGTTCGCCGGTGAGCGCCGGGAACTCATGCAGGAAGACCCAGACGTGATCGGGGTAGCGATGGATCACGTCGAGCAGTTCATCGCCCAGCATGGCGAGCTGCTCGGACGGCGAGCCGCCCGCCTCGGCGACGCGATCCGCTCCGAGCATCACCTCGTCCATCACCCTGTCGTGAATCGCGGCGAGAAGATCCTCCTTGGAGCCGATGTAGTGGTACAACGCACCCTTGCCGAGATCGTTGGCGACGCAGAGCTCGGTGATGCCCGTGGCGTGGTAGCCCCCTCGGGCAAAGACGCCCGCGGACGTGTCGATGATGGCCTCGTAGCGCGCCTCCCAGTTGGCCTTTCGCCGAGAATCACCGGTCGCTTCCGCCCGTGCCATTGCTAGCGAGACTAGCTGGCCGTCAACGAGGCGGTGGCTCCCGACGTCCGTCGCGGAAGCGTCGCGACGGCTTCCGACGACGAGTGCCCGCCCTTGAGCATATGCGGGTACCGGGATCAGCACTCAGGGATGGCGAAGCCACAACTGGTGGTCCCACCGAGCTGAGCATTCCCCTGACCTGTATAGGCTCGCTCCCCGGAACAGCGCTCCCACCGGGTTGGGGAAGGAGTCGGTAGCCGTGCCGCGAATGTGCTCCTGGAAGGTCCGGATCGTCATGGGGTCGCCCGGGTGACCCTCGCGCCGATGGCCTCGGCGGACGTGAACTGGTTCGCCGTGCTTGCCCACCACGCCGCCCGGAGTCCGAACAAGCTGATCACGATCTTCGAAGGGGAGGCGACGACCTACCAGGAGATGGCCGATCGTGCGACCGCACTGGCCGGTGGCCTGTCCGCGCGCGGCATCAGTCAGGGCGACGTGGTGGCCCTCCTCTCGTACAACCGTCCCGAATTCCTCGAGGCTCTCTTCGCCGCCAATTACCTCGGAGCGATCGCCATGCCGATCAACTGGCGGCTCGCCGCGCCCGAAGTCCGGTACATCCTCGAACACTCCGGAGCTCGCGCACTCGTGTGCGACGAATCGCTGATGCAACTTGCGAATGAAGCGACAATGGGCCTTGAAGACACGATGGTCCGCCTGATCATCTCAGTCGGTGAGAATGGATGGACACCCCTCGCCGATGTGCGCGGCGATTCCAACGAGGCAGCACCCGTGGCGGCAACCGCCGACGATGTGCACCGGCTGATGTACACATCGGGCACGACGGGACGGCCTAAAGGTGTGATGATCACCCACGCCAACCTGGCCTGGAAGAACCTTGCCCATACGATCGAATTCGGTTTCACGGACGCCGATCTCGGGCTGGCGTGTGGGCCTCTGTACCATGTCGGCGCGCTTGACCTCACGACGACCTCGCTGATCGCCGTAGGTGCGACGACGATCGTCCATCGGTCGTTCGATGCGTCCGACGTGGTCAGCGAGATCGAGCGCTCCCGTGTCACCACCGTGTGGCTGGCTCCCGCCATGGTCAATGCGATCATGTCCCTGCCCGATATCGAGGACCGTGATCTGTCCTCGGTGCGGGTCGTCATCAACGGCGGCGAGAAGATGCCGATTCCCCTCATCGAGCGAATCCAGCGCGTCTTTCCGTCGGCGTGGTTCGCCGACGCCTACGGCCTCACCGAGACAGTTTCCGGCGACACCTTTCTCGACCGGGACAGCATCGTGAGCAAACTCGGCTCCGTGGGACGCCCATGCCTCTACCTCGAGCTCGATGTCTGGGACGAAGGGGGGCGGCCCGTGCGCCCGGGGGAGCAAGGGGAGGTCGTCATGCGTGGCCCCAAGGTGTTCAAGGGTTACTGGCGGGATCCTGTCGCGACGGCTGCCGCCTTCGCCGGGGGCTGGTTCCACACGGGAGACATCGGCGTCCGCGACAACGACGGCTACCTGTACATCGTCGATCGTCTCAAGGACATGATCGTGTCCGGCGGTGAGAACATTGCCAGTTCGGAGATTGAGCGGGTGCTCTACGAGCACCCTTCGGTGCTCGAAGCAGCCGTCATCGGCCGCCCTGACGATCGATGGGGGGAAGTGCCCGTGGCCTTCGTCGCCCTGCGCCAAGACGCGGACGCAACGCCCGACGTGCTCATTGAGCACTGCAGGGCCCAGCTGGCGCGGTTCAAGGTCCCCAGAGCGGTGATATTCGTCGATGCGCTCCCTCGCAATCCCTCCGGAAAAGTCCTCAAGCGCGAACTCCGAAACGGAATGTGAGCGAACGCCCGATTGGAGGCACCACGACGCGCGTGAACGGGCCGGTGGCGGGTGGCAGGAAGGGTTGGGCCTTCGGCGGCCCCGCGGTCGACTTGGCCACCCTGGGCTATCAGCAGGAGGAGTACTTCTTCGAGGGCGAAGCTGCCCGGTATGGACCGGAACCGGGAACGCAGCTGGGACGGGACGGAAGGTGGCGGGTTGCGCCCGTCGAGACGTCGCCTTACGAGACTCGGATGGTGATCGTCCGTCCGGTTGACCCCGCCGACTTCAACGGAACGGTGATCCTCCTGTGGAACAACGTGTCGGCCGGGTACGAGAACTTCGGGGGCGGAGACAGCGCAGAGTTGCTCGAGGGCGGGTACGCCTACGCCGCCGTATCTGTCCAGCGGGTCGGCGTGCACGGTCAGCCCGACGACCCGCAAGGCCTGCGGAGCTGGGATCCAGATCGCTACGGGTCATTGTCGATCCCGAGCGACGACTACTCGTTCGACATCTTCACTCAGGCGGCCAACCTGGTGGCCCCCGATCGGCCGCGCCAGCCCCTCGACCCCATGGGCGGGCTCGAGGTACGCCGGCTCGTCGCCCAGGGTGCTTCACAGTCGGCAGCTCGGTTGGCCTCCTACCTCAACGGGATTCAGCCGATCACGGGACGCTTCGACGCGTTCTTCCTCGTGATGTATTTCGGGGGGGGACCCCGCTCGAGGTCGGCGACGCAGTGATGACGGTCCGACAGGCGGCCGGCGACGCGAGCCAGCCTCGGATACCTGAGGGGTTGCACCTGTTGCGCGACGACCTCAGCATTCCGGTCATGGTCCTCAACACCGAGTGCGAGGCGACCGCCTGCTACGGGGTCCGGCAGCCGGACACCGACCTCTTCCGGTATTGGGAGGTCGCGGGCGCATCGCATGTGTCCTTGCCGGCCATGGCCTCGTCCGCGCCGCGGATGGAACGAGACTTCGGCTTCTCGATCCCGCTTGACGAGACGATGCAGGGCATCAATCAGGTCTCTGTCGCACCAGTCGCCGACGCAGCGCTGCATCACGTGCAGGCATGGATACGCGATGGCACCCCCCCACCGGTCCAACCGCGCATCGCTTTCGAGGGTGACCCCGCCCAGATCGTCCGGGACGACAACGGCATCGCGCAGGGCGGGATCAGGCTGCCTCAGGTCGAGGTCCCCCTGGCCCACAACAGCGCCATCCAGAGGACGCCCGACATCTTCGCCAGGCTCGTGGGATCCCACGAACCCTTCCCGGTCGAGAAGGTGCGCCAGCTGTATGGGAGCCGTGATGGCTATCTCGCCCGTTACGAAGACGCGACCCGGGCGGCAGCATCTGCGGCAGTCGTCCTCCCCCGCGACGTGGATGACCTTCTGGCCGACGCGGTCGCCCGGCTCCCGCTTTGAGGCTTCCGGCTGATGTGATCGAGAGGCCCGTCGTAGAGCTCCGCCCGATGCGGCGTCCATGACGGACCCGGGGGTCCACACCCCGGTGCGTCGCTGGGCTCATTGTCAGGACACGGCGCAACAGAGAAGGATGAATCGAGGTCACGGTATGGTTGAACGATGTCTCGTGGGACGGCATCGTCCAGCCGCCGCGACGACGCGATGGGGCAGAGCGTCGGCCTCTACGTCGAGCGCCACGGTCCCAGCGCAGACCCGCCGATCATCCTGGTCCATGGAGCGCCGGACCGGTCGGCCGCGTTTCGTCAGGTCGTCGGCCACCTTTCCGATCGCGACGTCACCCTCTACGACCGGCGCGGCTACGGGCGCTCGCTGCGTGTGACACCGGCTCGGGCGATGGTCGACCACGCGAGGGACCTTCTTGACATCGCAGAGGCCTGCAAGGGTCCTCCGGTTGTCGTCGCCCACAGTTTCGGTGCAAATCCGACGATGCTGGCTGCGACGCTCCGTCCCGATGCCTTCGCCGCCGTGGGACTCTGGGAGCCGCCACTGCCCTGGGTGACATGGTGGCCAGAGCAGACGAAGCAATTGAACGCCACCGTCGCTTCGTCGGACGCGCCCGCTGACCACATCGAAGAGATGTACCGCAGGCTCCTCGGCGACGACGTCTGGAGCCGTCTGCCGACCGAAGTGCGAGCCCGGCGTCGCGCTGAGGGCCCGGCCTTCCAGGCGGACATGGCCTCTGAGATCACTGCCCCATTCGACTTTCAAGACGTGGTCGTTCCTTCCCTCGTTGGTTACGGTACGGACACGTCTCCGGAACATGCGTACGGCGCCCGTTGGCTTGCGGAGAGACTGCCGAACGCCCGGACCCGTACGATCCGGGGCAGCGGGCACTTCGCTCCTCACACCCACCCTCATGACTACGCAGGCTTCGTGCTCTCCGTGCTGCCCCTGGTCGAACAAAGGTGAATGGCGTTGGGAAAGACGACTGCTCAGGCACCGCTGGGTTGCGCCCGGGCGACCTGGGGATCTGGAGCCGTTCGGAACAGTGAGCGGTCCGAGCCACCTTCGGGAACCGGCTTGGCAAATCATCGTAACCTTGGTCTCAGATCCTTGCCCCACCGATAGGAGCGCCTGATCAAGATGATTGAGGTTCCATATGGTTGACCGCACACTTCTCGTTGGCGAGATCGTCGTCGACAGCTTCGGCAACGTTGGAACGTGAGGACTCGATGGTGGGTCAGCAAGTGACCAGCCCTGCCAGGGTGCTTCTCATCTCGGGAAGCCTCCGCCAAGACTCAACCAACACTGCCCTGCTTCGCACCGCAGGGGTCGTCGCGCCTCCCGAGATTGCATGCGAACTTTATGAAGGCATGGGTGGACTCCCGCCCTTCAACCCAGATTGCGACCAGCCGCCACTCCACCCCGCCGTCGCTGGGCTCCGCACGATGATCCACTCCTCGGATGCGATTCTCTTCTCCACACCCGAGTACGCGGGAGGCCTCCCGGGATCGTTCAAGAACCTCCTTGACTGGACGATTGGGGATGACCACTCCGACTCCATCTATCGCAAGCCGGTTGCCTGGGTCAATACCTCCGCCGCTCCCAATGGTGCGGCCGACGCCCACGCGTCCCTTCGGATATTCCTTGGCTACGCCCACGCCTGTTTGATCGAAGGTGCCTGCAGCGCGATTCCCGTCGCGCGTCAGGCCGTCCATAACGGGTTGCTCGCGGACCGGACGATCCGTTCATCGGTCATCGACACCCTGAGGGTGCTCGTCGACGGCCGCACGTAGAACTCCGGCGAACGGCACGGCATTCCCTCCCCCACGCTGTGCTGCTCCCGTCCTTCTGGCGGGCATTGACACCTTGGGCTGCTAGACCGTGGCGCGTGCCGCTCAGCCTGGAGGAACGCTGCTCCGCTCTCTTCCGCGATCACCGGATCGAGGCCTTCGGTGGGACCTTCCATGTGCCCAACCGTGAGCGTTACCCCGCCCTCTTCGCCTGGGACAGTGGGTACCACGCCTTGTCCCTGCTGCATTTCGATCCTGCTGCCGCACTCGGGGAGTTGGCGACGCTGTACCGAGCCAGCCGGCTGCCCGACGGGTTGCTGTCCCATCAGCGCTATGTCCCCGGAGCGGAAGAGCATCAGCAATTCATCGAGACCCTCTTCGGGCCGATGTTCGACGGTGATCGCACCCCGTTCGTGGATCCACCCACGCCTGCGTATGCGGCGGCCCGCCTCTCACTGGCCCTGGGTCCGCCCGCCGATCAGCTCCTCAGTGAGGCTGTTTCCCATTTGCGAGCCCTCGCCCGACACCGAACGGTGGGCGGCCGGTCACTGCCGGCGGTCCTCCATCCGTTCGAAACCGGTACCGAGGGAAGCGCCCTCATGCGAACCTTCTTTCCCGACGGAGGCCTCGGCTCCTCCATCGGCCGGTTCAAGGAACTCACCGTTTCCTGTCGCTCAGCCGGCATGGCACCCGAGGCAGCCCTCGGCTCGGGCCACGGCTTCGTGGTGTACGACCCCACCATGTGCGGTTGGTACCTCTTGGCCCTCGAGGAGGTGGCCGCCGCCTGCTCAGCTCGAGGCCGCGAGGCTGAGGCGGCGGAGGCCCAAGGCATGGCCAAGATCGTGGCCCGGGATGTCGAAGCGCTGCTCTGGTGGGAAGAAGGGCGCATCTTCGTCGCTCATGACATCTCGCGGTCGGTTCAGTTGCCGGGCATCGGCGCCATGGGCCTGCTCCCCGCCGCCAGCCGAGCTCTCGCGGAGTCCGGCCTGTCCACACGAGTCGCCGAGCGCCACCTTCGTCCAGATGGGCCGATGTGGGGGCCACACGGCTTTGCGGCAGGAAAGATCGAACCCGGGGCCGGCGTCGACTCCTACGTCCAATGGGACGGCAACGCCGTGTGGGGCGCGACGGCCTACTGGGCCTATCTGGTGGCAGCACGGCTCGGCCTCTGGATCGAGGCCCGCCAACTGCGCGACCGACTCAGGGGCCTGATCGACGCGCACGGCTTTCGGGAGTTCTATGACGCCTGGACCGGCCGACCAGGTGGGGCGGGAGAAGTGTCCGGCTTCAGCTGGCCCGCTCTGGCCCTGGACATGACCGTCCCGTCGGAGTGATGCTTTTACACTCGGGCTACTTCGCTGCCGGGGAGTCGGCAAACTGCAGCACGTTCTTCGCGGTATCAAACGTGACGAGGTACACGGGGCCGATCTCATATGCCCGACCCGGTCCAAAGGAAACCGGTACTCCTGATCCAGGGATGGCTGCGTCCCGGAGCGCGTATCCGGCATCGGCGAACGTGGACGAGGTGAGATTCTTGCCGGCTGCCGTGGCAATCGTCGCGAACAGGGCGACGTTGAGGCAAGCCGATTCCACTGCGTAGAAGCTCTGGTCCGACCCCGTGAGGGGGTTGGTCGGTGGAGTGATCTTGAGCGACGGGTACGCCTTCCGAACCACGCGATCGCACTTCTGGACCGCCGGAGTGTGCCAGATCTGATAGTTCGAAGGAACTGGGCTCGTGGTGAGGGCGTTCTTGAGATACTTGGGCGAGATCGAAGACCCCAACACGGCGCTCTCGAGGCCGGGCTCGCTCGTCGCGACCCACGGTGGGCCGTACGAGCTCTCATTTGCCTGCAAGGACTCCGGCCAGACCGTCGCGCCTGTACCCACAGCGATCACTTCGTTGACGCCAGCCAACTGAAAGCGCTGCGCGATGATTGCGGCCTGCTGGTTGGTCGCCACCTCGTCGTCCTGCGGTGCGCCGTCAATGGCGCTCTGGAGTACGTGGACCCCGAGAGCCTTCAGCGCAGTTTGGACGACCTTCAGCTCGCTTCCGTCGGTCTCGGTTCCGGCGAAGAGACCTACCTTCTTGCCTTTGAAGACCCCTCTGTGCGCGAGGACTGACAGCTGCAGCGGGTCGTAGGCCGCCAGCGGCGGTTCCAGGGTGAAGTTGGGCACGTCACCGGGGGATTGGACATCCTGAAAACTCCCCGAGATCGTCGGCACGTGGTGCTGCTGCAGGAAGCAGTCCGGTTGCTGGGGAGCAAGAGCAACGAAGACTTCGTCATCCTCGGCAAGTTGGGTACACGCCGTGATCGCCGGTCCCGTTCCCACGGGGTTCACCGCCACCAAGTAGGGGACGACATGGCGGCCGTTGATGCCGCCCTCAGCGTTCAGATTCGCGATGATGGCCTGGTAGGCGTCCGGGAAGCTCCCCTGATCAAGGGTGATGCCGAACTGTCGGACGGCCGCCAGGTCGACGTACGGTATTCCGACGCGGATGGACGTCGCCGTTACGCCCTGGGTCGGCGGGTTCGATGCTGCGGACACCGGACCGGCGCCGCTGACCACCGCGACGGCGCTCAGGATCAGTGAGCTGGTGGCAAGGAAGACGACACTCTTTCGCATATCCATCTCCGTCGGAAGAGGTCGCCAGCGACGACGACTCCTCAATCACAGTGACACACATTGCCGCCCGACGGGCTTCGGCGCTGCAGGCTCGTGCCAAGGGGCGGTCGCGGCGCCGCCGTCACGTGGTCGCCACCAGTAGTTCCTCCCCCCTCGACGTCCGAAGACCGTCTGTCCTGCCGGCGAAGTAGCGCTCGTTGAACGTGTCCGCCGACACGTGCTGGGCGTCTCGAAATCCGGCGTCGCGCGCCAGCGCGAGCATGTCGTCGGGTGTGTAGAGGCTGAGAAAGGGAGTCCCGGATGCTCGCGCACCCCTCTCGGCTGCCTCGAAACCGTGCCGAAGCTCCTCCTCGAGGAGTTCGGTCGGCAAGAGGAAGGTCGTGGCGAAGGTCGAGGCCGGGGCGAGCCCAGCCATTTGGCGCAGGGTGGCCACGTTGGCGTCTTTGGTGAGATACATGGTGACACCGGTGGAGACGACGACCGCCGGCTGGCCGGGATCGAAGCCGGCGGCGGCCACCTGGTCCCACCAGGATCCGCCCGCCTCGAAGTCGACCGGCACCAACCGCAGCCAGTCGGGGACACCGAAGCCCAGCTCGACCAGACGTCGGCGCTTCCACGCCTGGGGGCCGGCTTGGTCCACCTCGAACACTCGGAGATGCGAGGCGATCTCCGGCTTGCGTTGCGCGAAGGTATCCAGACCGGCGCCCAAGATGACGTACTGCGCGATACCCTGGGCCGCCTGCTCGGCGACCAGGTCCTCTACGAATCTGGCACGGGCCACGGTGCCCGCCCTGAACCAACTGGTGGCCGCCGGGTCCATGTCGGGGCGGCTTCGCCAGCCATCGTCGGGGGCTGCCAGCTGGAGGCCGATCTCGTCTTCGAGCACGTGGGGCCGAGGATCGACCTGGACGTGCATGGCTCGCCAGAGAGCGACCCGCACTGCCGTGCCGTCCGCCGTCGCCGTCTGCTCGTCCGCCACGAGGCGTCCTTTCTTCTCGTTCAGGAGTCCCCGCAGTCAGGCCCAACGTCGTCTTCGCAAGCACCACAGCACCTCCTTCTTTTAGCAGCCGAGAGCGGCGGCGGCCTCCCCGGTCGCTCTTCGGGCCCGGCGACAATCCGGCGCCGTTAGGGTCTGGAGATGGGCCGCGAAGTGGTCACGGGGTACTGCTGGCCGCAATCAGTGGGCCCGCGGGGACAGGTGGCTGTGCACATGTCCTCGTCGGCTGGGCGGCCGGTGCGCGTCGAGGTGGCACGGGTCGGCGCGCTCCGGGAGGTCGTCTTCAGTTGTGATGCGGTGGCCGCCGACGAGCACCCGACACCGAAGGACGCTTCCTCCAGGGGGTGCGGTTGGCCTGTCGCTCTCACGCTGGACGTCGACCCGACGTGGCGGTCGGGCTACTACGAGGTCGTCATGGAGATCGACGTTGGCGAAAAGGTGCGACGCGACTACGCGTTCTTCGTGCTGCGTCCGTCCCCGGGCGCGCGCATTGTGGTCGCGCTGGCGACGAATACGTGGCATGCCTACAACGATTTCGGCGGACCCAACCTCTACACCGGTGGCACCGAGGTCTCCATGCAGCGACCGATGTCGGCGGGCTACCTCTACAAGCCTCCAGGCAAGGGCCGTCGCGTGACGGGGACGGGCGCGCCCGATCCGCAAAACGCGGCGCACGTCGGCTACATCCAGATCAACCATCTCTCGGGCTACGCCGGGTCAGCGGGTTGGCCCGACTGGGAGCTGCCGTTCATAGAGTGGGCCGAACGCGAAGGGTTCGAGATCGGTGTGTGCACAAATGCGGATCTCCAGGAGCATCCCGAAGTGTTGGCCGACGCGAACTTGTATCTGTCCGTCGGACATGACGAGTACTGGTCTCGCGGAATGCGCGACACGGTCGAAGCGTTTGTCGCGGGCGGAGGCAACGCGGCGTTCTTCTCGGGCAACACATCGTTGTGGCAGGTCCGGATCGAGGGTGACGACCATGACGTGATGGCTGGCTACAAGGCCTTCTTCAAGGACGACCCGTTGATGGGCACCGACAGAGAAGCCGAGGTGACGACGTTCTGGTCCGACGTGATCGTCGGTCGCCCCGAGAACTCCATGACGGGCGTCTCTTTTACCCGCGGGGGCTATCACCGTATCGGTCGTAATGTGACCGCCGGTCTCGGTGGCTATACCGTGCACCGCGCCGGTCACTGGATATTCGCCGGCACCGGGCTCGGCTACGGCGACGTCCTCGGCGCTGGCGCGACCGTCGTCGGCTACGAGTGCGACGGGTGCGTGTTCACCTACCGTGACGGGCTGCCGTACCCGACCGGCGAGGACGGTACGCCGTCGACCTTCGAGATCCTCGGTACATGCCCGACCCAGCACTTCACCCGCGAGACCGCGCCTCGTCCGCCCAAACCCGGCGAACCGAGCGAGTTGGAGTACATCGCGTCACGCGTGTTCGGGACACGAGAGCCTGAAGCGATGGAACGCATCCGTCACGGTCACACGGTCCTGGGCGCGTATACGAACGAGGCGGGCGCCACAGTGGTGACGTCGGGGTCAACCGACTGGGCCCACGGGCTGGCCGCGCGTGACCCGCAGATCGAACAGATCACCCGGAACGTGCTGGCGCGGTTGGGTTACGCCTGGCGGTAGTAGTGGTCCTGCTCGAGGTCCTCGAGCAAAGTGGGCCCGGTCGGCTCCCAAGCGAGCAGCTCCCGGGTGATGGCAGCGGTGGCGGGGCTGTCCAAACCAACGAAGTGGCCCAGGTGGGAGAAGTGCTCGACGGCGTCGGCAGGAGACACCGACTCCGTGGGCAGGTCCAGGTGACGGCCCATCGCCTCGGCGATCTCGCGGAAAGGGACCCCCTCGTCGCCGACCGCGTGCAAGACCGAGCCTGCGGGAGCGATCTCGACGGCCAGGCGGGTCAGGCGGGCGGCGTCGGAGCGGTGCACGGCCGGCCACCGGTTGGTGCCGTCACCCACGTACCCGGCCACACCGCGCTGGCGGGCGATGCCGACGAGCGTGGCGACGAATCCGTGGTCGCCGTCGCCGTGGACCGTCGGCGGATAGCGCACCACCGACGAACGGACACCGATGCCCCTCTGGGACAGCGCGAGCAGGGCGGTGGCAGCCCGACGCCCGGCGGGGTTGGCCCGAGCCTCGGCGCTGGGTACGAGCCCGTCGTTCTCGGTGGCGACCCGACCGGCCGTCATACCGAGCATGCCCGAGGCCAGCACGAAGGGCCGATCGGAATCGGCCAGGGCCGCGCCCATGGCCTCCACGGCCCGCCGGTCGGCCGCCCCGGCGGCGGCGAAGTTGCCGCCGAAGGCCACCTCGTGCTGGAAGGCCAGGTGGACCACCCCGTCAGAGTCATTGGCGGCCTTGGCCAGGCCATCGGGATCGTCGATGTCGCCCCGCTGAACGATGGCGCCGGCGGCCTCCAGTGCCTGCGCCGAGGCGTCGGAGCGGGCCAGGCCGACCACCTCGTGGCCGGCTCCGAGCAGCTCAGGGACAACGGCCGAACCGATCCAGCCCGATGCGCCGGTGACAAAGATCCTCATGGTGGTACCTCCGGGAACCGCTGATGTCAGTAACTGCCGTAACCATATATCTGATGTCAGTGACTGTCAACGGTAGGATCGAGCACATGGGTCGATGGCAGCCGGACAGCCGGGGGCGGCTGCAGGAGGCGGCGCTCGCCCTGTACTCCGAGCGGGGATTCGACCAGACCACGGCCGCCCAGATCGCCGAGCAGGCCGGCCTGACGGAGCGCACCTTCTTCCGGCACTTCGCCGACAAGCGGGAGGTGCTCTTCGGTGGGTCTGCCGTCCTCAAGGAGCGGATTGTGGGGGGCGTCGCCAGCGCGCCGGCGGCTGATGGCCCCCTCGACGCCGTGGCCAGCGGCCTCGACTCAGCCGCCGCCATGCTCGGTGAGGCTCGCCGTGACCTGACTCGCCAGCGCCAGTCCGTGATCGCCGCCAATCCCGAGCTCCGCGAGCGCGAGCTGGCCAAGCTGGCCGACTACGCCGCCGCCGTCGCCTCTACCCTCCGTCAGCGGGGCGTGCGCGAGCCACAGGCGACCTTGGCCGCCGACGCCGGTATGACGGTGCTGCGCGTGGCCTTGCAACGGTGGGCAGACGCAGACGACGACCAGGACCTTGCCGCCGTCATGCGCGACTCTGTCACCGAGTTGCGGGCGATGACCGCCATCGCCTGAGCCCACCGTGCACTGCCGGTGGTGCGTGGTCAATTCTCCGAACTGTCGCGGCGTCCCGCCGGCGTCCGCACCACGGTACGACCGGTGGTCTCACGCCGCTCGAGCGCCTCAAGCGCGGCGGGGACCTCGGTGAACTCGATCTGCCGGCCGATCACCGGCCGGATCGTTCCGGCTCGGGCCAGGTGCAGGATGCGGCTCCAGATGTCGACGCCCTGCGCGGTGGAGAGGAAATTCATGCCGAACGGGCGAATGGTCCGGGGTGAGTCGACGAATGCGAAGCAGACCCCGACAAGGTCGAAGTTCCCGTAGATGCTCGGCTGGATCGCCAATGGGCGCTCCTCTTCCTCGATGCCCGAGGCGAACCCGATGATCAGGTGGCGGCCGTTGAACGCCATGACCCGGAAGGTGTCCGTCGTCACGGCGCCGCCCACCGTGTCGAACGCCACGTCCACCCCCTTTCCGTTGGTCACGTCGTCGATGAACGCCACGAAGTCCTCGCTGCGATAGTTCACGCCGTAGTCCGCGCCCAGCGATCGGCAGAAGTCCACTTTGTCGTCGGTTCCCGCCGTGGCGATCACGGTCGCACCGAACGCCTTGGCCAGCTGGACGGCGGCGGAACCCGCACCTCCGGCCGCGGCGTGGACGAGCACGACGTCACCCGCGCCCACCCGCCCCCGCACCCGCAGTGCCAGGTAGCTGAGGAGGTAGGGGAAGTACATGGCGATGCCCTCGGCCGCGCTCAGCCATGCGGGGAGCTGTTGCAGGCTCGCCCCGTCGAGCAGGGCCACTGACGCGTAGGCGCCCTGCGCCCCCGTGCCCACGCCGACGACGCGCCGGCCGAGTAGGGCCTCGCACCCGGGACCGGCCGCCTCGACCGTGCCGGCGGCCGCCATGCCGATGACGAAGGGGGGCTCGAACCGCAGCAGGCCGTAGCGGCCGCGGATGGTGTCGATGTCGTTGAAGTCGAGGCAGAACGCCTCCACGTTGACCCGCACCTGGTTGGGGGCCGGTTCGCCGATCTCCACGCTCTCGATCTCGAGAGCCTCGGTCGGTGCGCTCAGCCGGGTGACCATCCAAGCAGTCGCCGTCGTCGCCGTCATCGGGAACCTCCATAGGTGACCGGCAGGTGCTTGATGCCGTTGAGCCACGACGAGCGGAGGCGGCTCGGTGGTCCCAGCAATTTCGTGTCGGCCAGCTCGTCGGCCAGGACGTCGAACATCACCTTCAGCTCCAGGCGCGAGAGGTTGGCCCCGATGCAGAAGTGGGAGCCGCCGGCACCGAAGGTGACGTGGGGATTCGGCGAGCGACCGATGTCAAAGCGCCGGGGCTCGTCGAACACCTCGTCGTCGAAGTTGGCGGAGGGGAAGTACAGGGCCACCCGTTCGCCCACGCGGACCAGCTGGCCGGCGAGCTCGACGTCCTCAGTCGCCGTGCGCTGCAGCGCCACCGCAGGCGAGGCCCACCGCAGGATCTCGTCGACCGCGGTGGCGGGCCGCTCGGCCCGCCACCGTTCCCACTGGTCCGGATGTTGCAGGAACGCCAACATGCCGTGGGTGATCGCCTGCCGGGTGGTCTCGTTGCCGGCGACGGCGAGGATCATGAAGAAGAACCCGAACTCCTCACTGGTCAGGCGTTGGCCATTGGCATCGGGGCGGACGAGCCGGCTGGTGACGTCCCCGAGGTCCTCGTCGATCCGTGCCTCGGCGGCCGCGTGGGCGTACATGAACATCTCGACGGTGCCCGAGAGGTCGGCGTTGGCGTACTCCGGGTCCTCGCTGCCCGCCATCTGGTCGCTCCAGTGGAAGAACTGCGGCTGATCGTCGTCGGGAATGCCCATGAGGCCGGCGATGGCCTGCAGGGGCAGATGGCGGGCCACGTCGAGGACGAAGTCCCCCGTGCCGTCACGCTTGGCCGCCCAGACGATCCGGTGCGCCTGCTCGCGCAGGCCGTCCTCCAGTCCGGCCAAGGCGCGGGGCGTGAAGCACCGGTTCCCCACTTTGCGGACCCGGGTGTGCCGGGGCGGGTCCATGCAGAGCAGCAGGTTCTTGGTGGATTCGCCCGTCGGGTCGGACGGGTCCAGCCGGCGCACGAAGGCGGAGTTGGTCTCCACCGACCAGCCCGGACTCCTCGTGACCGCGGTCACGTCGGCGTGGCGAGTGACCGCCCAGAACCCTCCGTCGCCGTGATACGACCCGTCCGACGGCTGCGGGTTCCACCTGATCGGCTGATTCCGGCGCAGCCAGGCGAACTCGTCCAGGGGGAGATGATCGGCCAGCAGGTCCGGATCGCTCAGATCGAGACCCGCATCGACAGGCGTCGTGGGCACGACGGCATACCTCCTGGCTTGAAACCACTGGGTGTCAGGCACCGTAAAGTCTGACACTGGGCGGTGTCAACTAGGCTGTTGCCGCCATGGACTACCAGGTGACGATGCCCTTCAAGGGGATCAGCGCCGCCGAGCGGCGCAGCGATCGGCGGCGGCGGTTGGTGGAGGCCGCCTTCGCAATCGCCGGAACCGAAGGTGCGGGCGGACTCGGTGTGGGCCGGGTGTGTCTGGACGCCGGGCTCACCAAGCGCTATTTCTACGAGAGTTTCGGCACCCTCGCTGAACTGCAGAGCGCCGTTGTCGACCACGCCATCGCGGTGATGTCGGAACGGGTCGATCCGTTCCGGCCTGCGGGGCCGGGCGGGCCGCCACAAGCCTGGCTCGAGGCGTTCGTGGGCGCGCTGGTTGACGACGAGTGTCTCGCTCGGGTGCTACTCACCGAGACGCACGGTGGTGCGCTCAGCCCCTTTCGACACCAGATCATCGACGTGGCCATCGCGGGGATGGCGCCTCCCGGCTCGGACCCGCAGGCGGATCTTCATGCTCGCCTCGTCGCCTATGCACAGATCGGCACCCTGAGCGAATTGTGCCTGGCGTGGCACCAGGGGCAACTGGCGATGGAGCGGACGACCCTGGTCGACGCGCTGGCTGACCTGTTTGTCCGGATCGACGGCGCGAAGGCTTGATCGACCGGGCATCTCCGGCCGAGCGTGTGGCATGAGGAGGCCGACCGAGGTCGGCGCACACCACACGCGGCGCGGCCTTGGGCCTCACATCACGTCTTTGAACACCACCGTGCTGTTGTCCGTCTCCTTGGCCACCGGGAAGTTGAAGCCGCACTTGGGGCATGGCTCGGCCAACGTCTTCTGCTCCGTGGCCAGGTCGTACTCCTTGTCCTGCAGCGTTCCGCAGGTGGGGCAGATGCGCAGCAGCCGGGTCGCCGTCAACTCGAAGTTGGTGATGATGTCCTCCATGATGGCGCCGTTGGCCGCCCACTCCTTGGCGTGCTTGTGGTAGGTGTCCATGTGCCAGTCGTCGACCGCCTCCTTGCTGGTCCACATGGAGATCTCGTTGTACCAACCGGGCTCGTCGGGGTGCTCCCACCAGGTGAGATGGACGAACCCCGGCTTCGTCATGAGGTGGTGGCGTACGTCGCTGAAGACCGTACGGAACTTGTCGTAGGCGTCGGGGCTGCTGAAGCGGACCCGCTGCATGCTGAGGTACATGCCGTGTACTCCTCCTTCTGAATCGCTTCGGTGTTGGGGTGTGCTCTTCTCGAGCACACCGAGCGGAACGGTGGGCTGATGGAAGGCTAGGGGCTTACGCCCTCGACGGTGACCCCGGGGCCGAGCTTCTTGGCCACCTCCTTGGCGACGTCGCCCTCGACGAAGAGACGCCACCCCACCTTCTCGGGCCGGACCACGAGCACGTGCTGGACGCCCCGGGCCGCTGCCGCCTGCGCAATCGTCTTGGACGGCCGCCGCGTGGCGGCGATCTGGCCCCAGGCCTCCGACCCGCCTTTCTCAATGGCGGACACGGCCCCCTGCACGATCCCCTTCTGTTCGTTCATCTCCTTCCTGGTCGGCATCAGGCCCGGGTTGGGCAAGCCGAGCGAGGAGCCATAGATGCGGGCGATGGCCACCACGGCCACGGGCTGCCCGGCACTGATGCGCAGCGCCTGCCGAATGGCCGCCCCGGGGATCTTCTCCCCGTTGGAGGCGATGAGCACCGCCGCCGTCTGCGTCGGCTGCTTGTCGAACTTCCGCCGTCCGAACTTCCTCCGGACCGGGGAGTCCGGAGCCGGCGCCGTCACCGTCACAGCTCGGTCTCGGCCTGCATCGTCGACAGGCTCGGCATGGCCTCCGGCGTGACCACCGTGGGTCCGGCGGTCTCGCCGAGGTCGATGCCGCCGGGGGAACCGAGGACCAGCGGCATGGCCTCTGAGGTGTCGAGCCCCCGCCGCTTGTCGCTTATCTTGCGCCACCAGTAGAGGGGGATGTAGGCCGCCACGATCACCAGGCCCAAGATGTAGAGGAAATGCCCCTGTCCAGCGCCAACGACGATGTCAGGAGAATTCCAGCCGCCCACGAAGTAGTCGAAGGTGAGGAAGAGCGCCACCACCAGTGCGAGCCAGCGGAACCAACCCGGCAACCGGAACGGGCTGACCCGCTCTGGTCGGAACTGGCGCAGGATGAAGTACCCGTAGAGGGATCCCGCCACGGCGACGATGTAGCCGACGTTGGAGAAGATGTAGATGCGCACCGGGGAACCGAAGAGGCTCACGATAAGCGCGCAGACCACGTTGAAGGCCATGGCCCGGTCCGGCACGTGGTGCTTGTTCTTGTGCTCGAAGAAGCGCGGCAGGAGCCGGTCCTCGGAGGCCTGGAACAGCGACCGGGCGACTCCCATGATCGCATTGAGCACCGAGAGCATGAGGGCGAAGATCAGCGGGATCCCGATGACGTACTTCACCCAGGCGGCGTTGCCGAAGATATGGTCGCAGAAGCTCGTGTACAGGGTGAGCGGGTCCGCCGTCTTCAGTGAGGCGCCCAGGACCCCCACGAAGACGATCGCCGTGCCGATATAGACGAACACCCCGTAGAGGCCCTCGGCCGTCAGGGCGATCTTGGCGTCACGGGCCGGGTCGCGACACTCGCCGATGTAACACGCCGCCGCCTCCATGGCGATGGCGTTCCACGAGATGACGAAGATCCAGGCGAGGAAGAAGATGGTCCCCGAGCTCGCCGGGCTGGCGTAGTGGAAGCCCGAGATGTTCGACCAGTGGAAGCTGGACGGCTTGAAAATCGGCAGAATGATCAGCAGGGTCAGGGGCACCATCGACGTCACGCCGAGGATGGTGGCGAACCTCGCGCCGAGCCGGATCCCGAGGTAGCACGGAATGAACAGCCCGATCAAACCGAGGAAGGTGATGACGAGCACACCCATGGAGACGGGCGTGCCCAGCGTGCCGAGCGGCGAGAAGGCGCGGCCGAGCGGCACGTGGAAGAGCACGGCGATGTAACCGGCAGCCAGCAGCATGTTGATGGGCGCGACGGGGAACCAACCGAGCCAGTAACCCCAGCCCGAGACGCCGCCGATGTGCTTCGCCGTCGTGTGCCCGAGCGGCTCGAAGCTTTCGTAGGCGTAGGAGGGCATGCCACCCGTCCGGTGCGGCAACAGAGCGGCCAGCTCGCCCATGCACAGGCAGACGATCAAACCGATGATCACGACGAGGGCGATGGCCGGAATGGCCGCCGCGCCCATGGACGAGACCGCGAACGGGACAATGCCGGTCACCAGGATGGTGCCGGCCAGGCCGATCACGAATGCGCCCCACCAGTTCGTCCCCCGGCTCAGGGAGGTCGCGACCTCTGCGGGAGCGCCGCTCACGGCAGTACTTTCTTCACTCATGTGCTCGTCTCCTCACGGGTTCGGATGTGCGGTCGGTCGTCGGTCGATACGTGTCATTGGTCCCGTAGCTCTCAGAAGGCCTGGAGGTAGCGGTCAACCTCCCAGGGGCTGACCTCGGCGTGGGCAGAGCGCACCTCGGTGCGCTTGGTCGCCACGAAGTAGTCGACGTAGTCCCCCTGCGGCGTCTTGCCCAGGCCGTCGCGCAGCACGTCATCGCGTTCGAGATGTTCAAGCGCGTGCCACAGCGTCATGGGCATGCTCCGCAAGCCCAGCTCGGCCGCCTCCACGTCACCGAGCTGGAGCAGGTTGAGCTCGCAGGGCCCACCCGGGTCCAGCCCGCGCGCGATCCCGTCCATCCCCGCCGCGATGAGCGCGCTAAGGGCGAGATACGGGTTGGCCGAGCCGTCGATGCAGCGGTCCTCCACCCGGCCGGGGTCCGGGACGCGCAGCATGTGCGTGCGGTCATTGCCCCCGTAGGTGGCATAGACGGGCGACCAGGCCGCGCCCGAGTTCGGGGGCGCGCTGGCCAAGCGCTTGTACGAGTTGACCGTGGGGCAGGCCACGGCACAGAGGGCTTCGGCGTGCTCGAGCAGGCCGGCGATGAAGGAGTAGCCGAGTTCGGAGAGGCCGAGACCCCGCTCGTCGTCCTCGGCGGCACAGAGCTCGTTGCCCCAGGGGTCCCAGAGGCTGAGGTGCATGTGCAATCCGTTGCCGGTCAGGTGCGAGAACGGCTTGGGCATGAACGTCGCCAGCATGCCGGCCTCGGCGGCCAGTGAGTGCACCATGTAGCGGAAGACGATCACCCGGTCGGACGTGGTCAGCGGATCGGCATAGCGGAAGTTCTGCTCGAACTGCCCGTTGGCGTCCTCGTGGTCGTTGGCGTAGTTGGCCCAGCCCAACGAGTTCATGTGGCGCGACACCGTGGTCAGGTGGTCATACATGCGGGTCAGGGCACGGGCGTCGTAACAGGGCGCTTTGGCCCGATCCTGCGGGTCCGCCACGTCGATGCCGCCTTCGGGGTTGCGCCGCACGAGGAAGTACTCCGCCTCAGCCCCGACCTTGAGGGCGTAGCCGGCCTCAGCCAGTCGCTCGATTTGCCGGCGGAGGATGACACGGGGGGCGAACGGCCAGGGCTCCCCCAGCACCCAAGGGTCGCACTGGATGATCCCGAGACCGGGCCGCCACGGTGCGGGCATGTACGAGCTGAGGTCGGGCATGGCCAGGATGTCGGGAGATGACGGCATCTGGCCCATGGGACCAGCGGCGAATCCGGCGAACCCGGCACCGTCCGCCAGCAGCCCATCGAGGGCGGAGACCGGCACCATCTTGGCGCAGGCCTTTCCGTGCATGTCGACGAACATGGCGAAGAGGAAGTCAACGCCGTCGCGTGCAATGGCCTCCCTCAGCTCCTCTGCGGTCGTCGGGGTCGGACTCGGTACAGTCGCTGTGCTCACCGTGGCGGTTCACTTTCTCCCACTTGCGTGCCTCTGGGTTTGCTCGGTTCTCTCCTGGTGCAGGTCCTCCTTATTCAACGATGTTGCCCCATGGGAAACCCACGATGGTTAACGAGATGTTGCGAAGTGTTGCGCCTCCGTTAACTGAAATCCGCCACCCCGGGGACGCGTGTCAGAGCTGCCGGCCGTTGCCTATTTCTCTACACTGTTTCTTGACAGGCAACCCTCGGAGGTCATAATAAAAGTATCGTGAGCATCCCCAACTCGGAGCGCACCACGCTGCACCGCTACGCTCATCGGGCCGCCTACGACCGGGGGACGGTCGATGCCATCCTGGACGAAGGCTTCGTGTGTCATGTGGGGCTGCACACCAACCGAGGTTTCCCGGTGGTCATCCCCCTCGCCTACGGCCGCAACGGGGACGTCGTCTATCTGCACGGTTCGGCGGCCAGCCGCCTCTTCCGGGGCGCCAGGGCGACCGACGTGGAGATCTGCATGACGGTGACCTTCGTGGACGGGCTCGTCGTGGCCCGCTCCACCTACAACACCGACATCAACTACCGCTCCGTCGTGATCATCGGACACGCCACCGAAGTCAAGGATCTCAATGAGAAGCGCGCCGGCCTGGACCGTCTGGTGGACCACATCATTCCGGGGCGGTCCGTCGACGCCCGCCCCCCGACCGAGAAGGAACTGCGCAGCACCATGCTCCTCAAACTGCCGTTGGCCGAATCCTCGGCCAAGGTGCGCACGGGATGGCCGCTCGACGAGGAGGAGGACTACGACCTCGACATCTGGGCCGGCGTCATCCCGATGTCCACGACGATCGAGCCCGCTCGCGCCGACCCCGCCCTGCGGGTTGACGCGCCCATGCCGGCCTACGTGGCGCGCTACGGGCGCCCGATCGGCGGCCTGGGCGCAAGGGAAATGGCGGTCTGACATGTGTGGCGTTGTCGGGCTCCTGATCCGGGACCCGTTCCTCGAGCCCGAGCTCGGTTCCCTGCTGGTGCCGATGATCGAGGCACTTGACGAGCGCGGCCCCGACTCCTCGGGGATCGCGGTCTATGCCGACGACCGCCTCGCCGATGAGTCCGGCCTGCTACGGGTCTCGTTCGGTGCCGACACCGACGTCGATTGGATGGATCTCGGCTGTTCCCTCCTCGACCTGTGCGGCAACGGGGCCGACCTGCACCGCTTCGGTGCGGGTCTCGTCCTCGGTCTCCCCGAGGGCTCGTTCGCTGCCGTACGGGAGCTGTTGCGGGCGCAGTGGCCCGAGGTGCGGGTGCTGGGCACCGGGCAGAACCTGCGCGTTCTCAAGGACATCGGGAGGCCGACGGACACCTGCGCCCGCTACGGCATCGCTGAGTGGAGCGGCTACCTCGCCGTCGCCCACACGCGGATGGCCACGGAGTCGGCCGTCACCGTCTTGCACTCCCACCCGTTCGTGCCCGCCCGCGACCTCTGCGTGGTGCACAACGGTTCGTTCTCCAACTACGCCACCGTCCGACGCCGACTCGAGGACGACGGTGTCCACTTCGACTCGGACAACGACTCGGAGGTCGCAGCGCGCTTTCTGGCCCAGCGCCTCGAGTTCGGCGACGATCTCGAGGAAGCGACGCGCTGGGTCATGAAGGAGATGGACGGGTTCTTCACGCTCGTCATCACCAACGCGCAGGGCATGTCTGTCGTGCGCGACGCCTTTGCCTGCAAGCCGGCGGTCGTCGCCGAGACGCCGGGGTATGTCGCCGTGGCCTCCGAGTACAGGGCGCTGGCCGAGCTTCCCGGCATCGCGCAGGCCGCCGTCTTCGAGCCCCGGCCCGAGGAGGTCTACACGTGGAGCCGCTGACAGCGGACCGATCCGGTCTCGGCGACGCGCCGGCCGCGGCAGAGCGGTCCGGCACCTCGCAACCTGATCCGGGCCCCCTCGACTGCGGTGTGCTCGGCATCAGGGGCGTGAACCGCGTCCTGCAAGCCCTGCCCGACGGGGTGGGGATCCGGGTTGCCCAGCCCCGGGGACGCCACAACCTGGCGGTCGGGGTCGCCAACGAGGTCTCCATCACCGTGGCGGGCAACGCCGGCTACTTCCTGGGCGGCCAGTGCGGCCGACGGGACGGCTCCGGGCCCGACATCGTCGTGGACGGCTTCGTCGGTTGGTCGGTGGGCGAGAACCTCATGGGGGGCTCGATCCGGGTTCGGGGCGGTGCGTCGCAGAGCGCCGGGTCCAGTGCGCGGGGCGGCCGCATCTTCATCGAAGGGGACGCATCACTACGAGCAGGGATCTCGCTCAAAGGTGCCACGGTGGTCATCGCCGGCGACGCCGGTGCCATGACGGGCTTCATGGCCCAGGCGGGCACCATCCTCATCGGGGGTGACGCAGGGCATGCCCTGGGCGACTCGCTCTACGAAGCAGTGATCTACGTCTCAGGGGCGATCGCCTCCCTCGGCGCCGACGCCGTGGTCGAGGAGCTGAGCGACGAGGACGTGCTCGAAGTCAAGCGCCTGGTCGAGGCGACCGGCTTCGACCACATCGAACCCGAGAATGTCACGCGGGTTGCCTCGGCGCGCCAGCTCTACCACTTCTCCACGCACAACCACAGCGCGTACTGATGGCCGGTCCCCCTGAGGCAGTCGTCCCACCCAACGCCAGCTTCCCGCCCGACGTCATCGCGCGGGTCCACGACATGGCGACGACGGGTCAGTATCCGATCCGCGGGCTCGGCGCGCGGCGCCCACTCCCCACCTTCGACGACCTCGTCTTCTTGACCGCATCGGTGTCGCGCTACCCGCTCGAGGGCTACCGGGAGCGGTGCGAGACCAAGACGGTGCTCGGCGACCGGCACGGCGCAACGCCACTGGAGCTCGACATCCCGATCACGATCGCCGGCATGAGCTTCGGCGCCCTCTCGGCCTCGGCCAAGGAGGCCCTCGGGCGGGCAGCCACCGAAGTCGGAACCTCCACCACCACAGGTGACGGCGGCATGACCACCGAGGAACGCAAGGCCTCGGCGCTCCTCGTCTACCAGGTGCTCCCGTCTCGATACGGCTTCGACCCCGCCGACCTCCGCCAAGCCGACGCAGTGGAGATCGTGATCGGTCAGGGCGCCAAACCCGGCGGGGGCGGCCTGCTGCTGGGGCAGAAGGTGAACGAGCGGGTGGCCACCATGCGCACCCTGCCGCCCGGCATCGACCAGCGCTCGGCCAGTCGTCACCCCGACTGGGTCGGCCCCGACGACCTGCGTATCAAGATCGAAGAGCTGCGCGAGGCCACCGGCTGGCGCATCCCCGTGTACGTGAAGATGGGCGCCACCCGCGTCGACCACGACGTGAAGCTCGCCGTCGCCGCCGGGGCCGACGTGGTAGTGGTCGACGGCATGCAGGGCGGCACTGCGGCCACCCAGGAGGTGTTCATTGAGCATGCCGGCATCCCCACCCTGCCTGCGGTGCGCATGGCCGCCGAAGCCTTGCGCGAGATCGGTGCCCGCGAGGAGGTGCAACTCATCGTGTCCGGTGGCATCCGCTCCGGCGCCGACGTGGCCAAGGCACTCGCCCTGGGGGCCGATGCCGTCTCCATCGGCGTGGCCGCGCTGCTGGCGCTCGGCTGCAACCGGCCCTCCTACACCGATGCCGAGGGCGCCCCTGTGCCGGTGGCCGCCGACTACGCCGTGCTCGGCACGGAACCGGGCCGCTGCGCTCACTGCCACACCGGGCGCTGCCCCGTCGGTATCGCCACTCAGGACCGCGCCCTCGAGGCGCGCCTCGATCCTGTCCACGCCGCCGCCGCGGTGGCCAACTACCTGCGTGCCGTGACCATGGAGGTCACCGCGCTGGCCCGGGCGTGCGGCAAGTCCGACGTGCACCATCTGGAGCCCGAGGACCTTGCCGCGCTCACCGTGGAGGCCGCCGCCATGGCCAGGATCCCGCTGGCTGGAACCGGCTGGATCCCAGGCTGGCCCACCTGACCACCGTGCGTTCTCCCCGCATCGCGGAGGTGGTGGTGATCGGTGGCGGCGTGGCCGGGCTCTCTACCGCACGGGCACTCGTCGAGCTCGGAATGACCGACGTGCTCGTGCTCGAGCGCGACACCGTTGGCTCCGGTGGGAGCGGCAAGTCGAGCGGCATCGTGCGCTGCCACTACGGCATCCCGTCGCTGGCCGCCATGGCGTGGCACGCCCTGCCAGTCCTGGAGGCGGCGGACGAGATCCTGGGCGCCCCCTCGGGCTACACGAGGACCGGTTACCTGGTCGGCGTGGGCCAGCAGAACATCGGCGCGCTGCGCGCCAACGTGGCCATGCAGCAGCATCTCGGGATCGAGGTCGACCTGGTCGGCCACGACACCGCCCGGGATCTCTGGCCCAGCGCCCGACTCGACGACTTCGCCGAATTCGCCTACGAACCCCGCGGCGGTTATGGCGACGGGCACCAGACCGCGTTGGCCTTCGCGAACGCGGCACGCCGCGGCGGGGCACACGTCGACCAGCACGCCCCCGTGGCCGCACTCGATGTGCACCATGACCGCGTCGATGGCGTCGTCCTGGCGGACGGCAGCCGCATCGGCGCCGCCCACGTCGTTCTGGCGGCCGGGCCGTGGTCCGCCGCCCTGGCCGCCGGTGCCGGTGTCGACGTTCCCGTGCGCGCCCAGCGGGCCCAGATCCTGCTCGTCGACCCCGGCCAGCCACTCGGCCCGGTGCCCGTCTTCTCCGATCTCGTGTCACTGCAGTACGCGCGCCGCCGAGGGGGCCGGCATCCTGGTCGGCGACAGTGACCATTCCGAACCCGAGTGGTCGGACCCCGACGGCTACCGCGAGCGGGTGAGCGACGACGAGCTGGCCGTTGCCGTGCCCAAGTTCGCGGACCGCTTCCCCGGTCTCGTCGGCGCCGCACTGGCGTCGTCCTACGCCGGCTGCTATGACGTGACGCCCGACTACAACCCCGTGATGGGGCCCGCGCCCGTCGATGGCCTCTGGCTGTGCACCGGTTTCTCAGGGCACGGGTACAAGATCTCGCCGGCCGTGGGCGAGCTGCTGGCCGACCTCATCGTGCACGGGTCGAGCCGCCACGGCGACGTCGACCACCGGGACTTCCGCTGGGAGCGTTTCGACGAGGAACAGCTCCTCACCAGCCTGCATCCCTACGTGGGCGCCGGTCAGATGCGCTGAGCCAGTCGACCTGCACCGTCCCCGCGCTCCACAGGACACTCCGGTTGGGGGCGTAGAGTGGCCGGTCGTGGCCACTCGCCGGACCGCCCCCGCCCGCACGGGCGCCAAAACCTCCCGCACGGCCAAGGCCACCCCTGCGGCCAAGGACCACAGCAGGTCCGCCGGCACGAAGGCGGCGTCCCCGCCACCCGTTCCCAAGGCGGGGGCGCTCGAGAATGGCGGCCCGGTCGGACACGAAGGACCGCTCGGGCAGGTCATCGCCAATCACGTGCGAACCCGCCGCCTCGAAATCGGCTTGAGCGTCGGGCAGCTGGCCGAGCGCACCGGGATCTCAAAGGGGATGCTCTCGAAGATCGAGAACGCCCAGACGTCGCCCAGCCTCTCCACCCTCGAACGTCTGGCCGGGGCCCTCGATATGCCGGTCACCTCGCTCTTCCGGGGTCTGGCCGAGGAGCGCGACGCCGTCTTCGTGAAAGCTGGTAGCGGGCCCGAGATCGTCCGAAAGGGCACCCGGTCCGGGCACACCTACGAACTGCTCGGCACCCTCCGAGGACCCTACAAGCGGGTGGAGCCCCTGCTCGTCTCGTTGGACGAGGAGAGCGAGATATTTCCACTCTTCCAGCACGCTGGCATCGAGATCCTCTACATGCTGAGCGGTGTGATGGAGTACGGCTACGGCCGTCAGCGCTACAAGATGGAGCGAGGTGACACCCTGCAGTTCGAGGGCGACATCCCGCACGGGCCGACCATGCTCGTCAAGCTCCCCATCCGCTTCCTTTCGATCACCATCTACACCGGCGACCGCTCCTGAGCCCCGGGTCGGCACGAGTCGGCGGCCCGCCAGAGGCGCAACAACACCAGCCGGCTCGAATCGCCAGTTCGACACCTGATTTAACAGAATGGACACCGTCCGGCTCTTGCCTCGCCCGGTCTCCGGTTGTTCACTATTGGTGAACAAGGTTTCCGGAGGGACAACGAACGATGCTGACGGCGATGCAGACCGACCTCGAGCAATTCGTGGACCAGGAGGGCCGTACTGAGGCGATCGCCGAGGTGGCGCGGCGAATTGAAGCGGGGGGAATCACCTACGTCTACTTCCAGTTCGTTTCGGTCACTGGGCGTGTGATGGGCAAGGGCATCCCGGCGGCCCACTGGGAGTCGGTGGCCACCAAAGGTTTTCAGCTCGTGTACGGCGCGACGGCCAACCTGTTCATCGACCGTCACGGGCAGTACATCGGCTACGGACCTGAGGCGGCCGAGCTGGTCGGCCTGCCTGACGTTGCCACCTTCTGTCCGCTCCCCTGGGATCAAAAGGTGGCACGCGTCTTCTGCACACTGTTCCGCGGGCGTGAGGAGTCCACCCACGCCGGCGCGTACCTGACCTCGGACTGTAGGGGCAACCTGCGCCGGCTGCACGAGCAGTTCACCGCCGACACGGGACTGACGCTGCGCGCCGGCTGCGAACCCGAGATGATGTGGCTGAAGACCAACCCGGACGGGACGCCGTCCGTCGAGGGGATGACCAAGCCGTACTGCTACCACATCGACCAGTTCTCCGAGCTCCAACCGGTCATCCACCGCGTCATCGAGTACGGCACCGCCATGGGGCTGGACATGATCCAGGGCGACCACGAGGACGCGCCCGGGCAGCTGGAGCTCAACTTCGCCTTCGGCCCCGCCGAGGACACTGCGGACCGCCTCACGACCTACCGGCAGATCTGCAAACAGGTCGGGCGCGAGTTCGGCCTGTTCCCCTGCTTCATGCCCAAGCCGTTCATGGGTGTCTCGGCCAATGGGTGCCACCACAACATCTCGCTCTGGCAGGACGACGTGAACATGTTCCTGCCCGAGGGCGATGACCCGCGCCTCCCGTCGAAGACGGGGCTCCACGCCATCGGCGGCGTGCTCACCCACCTGCGCGCGCTCACCGCCATCACGGCGCCTACCGTGAACTCCTACCGGCGCTTCGCCGACGCGGGCTTCTGGGCGCCCGTCTTCGCCGACTGGGGCTTCCAGAACCGGACGACGGCGTTGCGGGTCAGCGCGCCGGGCCGCTTCGAATACCGTTCCGTGGATTCCGCCGTCAATCCCTACTTGTCGATGGCCGGACTGCTCGTCGCCATGCGCGACGGGCTCGACCAGAGCATCGACCCTGGTCCGCCCGAGGAGGGCAACATCTACGACGCCATCGCCGCGGGGAAGTCGGTCGCCCGCATCCCGTCGACCCTCGGTGAGGCCCTCGACGCCCTCGTGGCCGACTCGGTGATGTGCCAGGCCCTACCCGGCGAGATGCTCGACGTGTTCCTTCACTACAAGCGGGACGAGTGGGAGCGCTTCATCGGGACGGTCACCGACTGGGACGTCAAGGAATATCTCGACATCCTGCCGTGACTCCCTCTCATGGCTTGGCCGTCCCGGCTCAGCCCCCCGCCGACGGTCCTCCGCGCGTGCTGGTCTTCCAGCACCATCCAGACGAGGACCCCGGCGCGCTCGGCATCCTCCTCGAAGAGGCCGGGTGCACGTTGCACGCCGTGGAGCTCGATGCCGGTGAGGCGATTCCAGACCTGGTCGCCTTCGAGATGTTGCTCGTGATGGGCGGGCCTCAGCACGTCTGGCAGGAGGACGCGCACCCTTGGTTGGTCGAGGAGAAGGCGGCCATCGTGCAATGGGTCACCGACCTGGATCGCCCCTGCCTCGGCGTCTGCCTCGGGCATCAGCTGTTGGCTGACGCGCTGGGCGGGACGGTCAAGCCGATGGCCGTCCCCGAGATCGGTGTGAACGAGATCCACCTCACGACCGAAGGTCTCGGTGACCCGGTCGTGGGGAGCCTGCCCGGAACACTGCCCGCACTCCAGTGGCATGAGGCAGAGGTGGTCGAACCACCACCAGGCGCCGTGGTGCTGGCCCGCAACGAGTACTGCAACGTGCAGGCACTGCGAGCCGGTCCCCTGGCCTGGGGCGTGCAGTTCCACCTCGAAGTGGGGCCCGGCACCGTGCCCAAATGGGCCGCGGTCCCCGAATACAAGCGGACGCTTGACGAAAGCCTCGGCAGCGCGCTCCTCCTCCAGGACGCGGCGGCGCGCAATCTGTCGGTCATGAGCGCCGCCACCGGCGACCTTCTCCGCGCGCTCCTCGAGACCGCCTCTGGGATCTCGCCGACAGGGGCCCGCAACATCCCCCTTGCCGCCGGCTCCCTCACGTGAGCGCCACCGACCCCCCCGACGATGCTGCATCACGGACTCCTCCGGCCACCGAAGCGCGCCGGCTCGGCCCCCTCGCTCCCGCGACCGTACGCGCCGCCGTGAAGCGAAGGGGCGTCACGGACTGGCTGGACACCGCAGGCCTGCGCACCGTGCATCTCGGGCTTGTCGACGCGTCCGGCACGTTGCGGGAAAAGCGCCTCGGAGCATCCGCTGCGGCGCGGGCCTTCGAGGAGGGGTGGGGTTTCATCGACGCCATCCAGTCCTGGGGGCCGGACGACACCGTGTGGCAACCCGTCGGCGCGACCTCCGGGTTGGCCGCGGTGGACACCGGCTCGGGGCGCCCGTATCCGTTTGCGGACGACGCGACCTTCTTCCTGGCGGAGTTCGGCGCGCCCCTGCGCGAGCTCTCACCCCGCTTCCAGCTCCAACGCATGGTCGAGCTGGCCGCGTCATCGGGGTTCGCCGCCAGGGTCGCCTGGGAGTTCGAGTGCATCGTGCTCGAACCGGCGCCCGGCACCTCCGATGCGATTGAGACCGCAATGGCAGCCAACCGCTGCTGGTCGGCGCTGACGATGGCCACAGAGGAGGAGGAGCTGGGGAGACTGGTCGACACACTCGAGGCGGGAGCGATCCCCATCGACCACGTGTGCGCCGAGCTGGGGCCGGGCTGCCTCGAGATCGCCACGGCCCCCGAGCCGGCGTTGCGGTCAGCGGACTCCGCCGCACTGGCGAAGGTGTACACCAAGGCTCACTTCGCCCGCGCCGGCCGCCGGGCCACCTTCATGGCTCAGCTCGGGTCAGGCTTCCCCGGCCTCGGGGGGCACCCCAGCCTGTCGCTGCACGGGCTGGGGGATGACGCGCCGTTGCTCTGTGACGAGCCCGGCATTCTCTCCAAAACCGCCTCCTGGGCCATCGCCGGCGTCGTGACACTCCTGCCCGAGCTCCTGGCCATGGCCGCGCCCTACCCAAACTCGTTCCGGCGCTTCGGCCCGGGGAACTGGGCCCCGACCGCGGCGACATGGGGCCCGGAGGCCTACAGCTGCGCGCTGCGCGTGGTGGCACGCGACCCCCGCCGCGCTCGGCTCGAGCTGCGCCTCCCAGGGGCCGACACGAGCCCGCACCACTGCTTGGCGATGTTTCTCGGTGCAGCCATGTGGGGAATCGAGGAGCGACTCGAACCACCGCCCCCGGTCGTCCCACCGGCCGACGGGCGCGCCGGCGGCGGCCGCGCCCTCCCCCGCGAGCTCACGGAAGCCACCGAGCGGTTCGCCGCCAGCACCGTGGCCCGGGAGCTCTTCGGGTCCGCCTTCGTCGAGCACTTCGCGCAATCCCGTCGCGCCGAGGTGGCGGCCTGCCACCGCTTCGTCTCCGCCGAGGAGCGACACCGCTACCTCGACCAGGTCTGAACAGGAGACAGGGCGGGTGCCGGGACCGAATGAGGTGACCCCAGAATTCACGCTGCGAGACGATCAGGTCGAGACCTTCCACCGTGACGGCTTCATCATCGTCGAGAACCTGGTGGACCCCGAACTTGCCCGGCGCGCGGTCGATCGTTACGTCGACCTGTTCGCAGGCTCATTCGAGACTGGGCTCTACCCCGACGAGTGGAACTGGCGCCAGGGCATCAACGCGCCGGACCTGACCCGGCAGATCTGCAACGCCTGGAAGTCCGACCGCGACATTGCCCGCCTCGTGCTCCGACCCGACATCGGACGTGCCTGCGCTCGGCTCGGAGGGTGGCCGGGGGCTCGACTGAGCCAGGACAACGTTCTCTGGAAGCCCCCTGGGGGCAAGGCCCTCGGCTTCCACCAGGACTCCAGCTACGAGCAATGGGCTGTGCCGTCGGAGTGGGTCAGCTGCTGGATCGCCCTGGAAGACACCACGGCCTCTCAAGGCACGGTGGAATACGTGCGGGGGTCGCACCGCTGGAACCGCCGCTGGGGAATGATCGAGCAGTTCCACGGACCGGACGACCCCCATGCCGAACTCCGCCAAGCGGCCGCCGCGCACGGCGGGGAGCCCGAGTTCGTCCCGGTCGAGGTGCCGGCGGGCGGAGGGGCCTTCCACCAGGGCTGGACATGGCACGGCTCGGACGTCAACCACTCAACGATGCCCCGCCGATCCTTGGTGGCGCACTGCATGTCTTCGGAGGCTCGCTTTCATCCCGACACCACCGGGTACCTCTACAGCCGCTACAAGCGGTTCGGCGACGACGTCATGGACGAATCGTTCTTCCCGATCATCTGGCGGGAAGACGGCTACCGATCACCTTTTCTCGATCCCTACCTGCGGCGGGAGGTCGGATGGGCAGGCGCGCGACGCGACGAGGCAGGCGGGTGAAGGAGGCATGCTCCGACGATAGAGTCGACCGCTCTCCTCAACTGACGCCCGAAGGCGCGTCAGCCGGTGCCGGGATGCGGTCCAGCCGCCGGGCCTCGAAACGCTTGGGTACCGTCAGCGGAGCCGGCGCAGTGAGCGTCGGCAGCCCCGTCGCCGCGGTGACACGCTCGCGCAGGCCCGAGCCACCGAAACGTGCAAAGCGGCGGCGGCGTTTTGAACCGAAAACGATCACGTCGGCTCCCCAGCCATGAGCGGCTGTGGCGATCCGATCCGCAACGGTGAAACAGTTCGCCAGGTAGTGGACGCCGTCGGCGTCCACTCCCGCGCCGCGTAGCCGAGCGACGGCGCGGTCCACGATGTCCATGGCTTCGAGTTCGCTCTCGGCGGCAACGCCCCGGCCACCGACAAGCAGCTCGTTCACGTGCACCACCCGCACCGTCGCGCTGTGCTCTTGGGCCAGGGCGGTCGCGAAGCTGACCGCGGCTTCGCCAGATTCGGTCCCGTCCGTGGCCACCACGATCCGGCTGAACATTGCGGTCACCTCCCTGGGTGCGGTGCTCCTCTGAAGCTTCTCGACCCCTTGGATCGCTGACTTTTGTTTCCAATATGTTAACAGTTCCCGCGCTCTTGGAATCACTGTTTCCTGTCAATAAACCGTGAATTTTGCGCCCCTGCGACCGGAAGGCCAGGTGGAAGGCCGTGGAGGCCAATTACTCTGGTGAGGAAGCGGAGGGGATGATGCTGCGAAGCGGTCGGGCGGAGGAGAGCGATGGCAGACGTGGAGGACAGCCCTGCTCGCGTGATGACCTCGTCGACCAACGGCATCGACCCACTGTTGCGCGTCCGCCAAGGCGCAAAAACCACCAGCCATTCGGCTACCTCGAACCAGTAGCCATCCCTCGGCCATGCACATGACACGACAGTGAGCTCACGACCAAGAGTTCCTCGGTTCATCGGCACCTATCCCGAGCTCCTCCTGGTCATCATCGCCGCCGGCGTTGGCCTCGCGGTAGGTCGGCCCTTTCGCTGGGCGGACGGGCACCAGGGCATCAACGCGCTGCTCTTCGTCCTCGTCTTTGCCACGGCGATGACGGTGTCTACCGATTCTCTACGACGAGTGCTCTCGAGTTGGAAGCAGCTGGCTGCCGCATTGGTCTTGGGGGTCACCGTCCTCCCGGCGCTGTCATGGCTGGCGTCACATCTCGTCGCAGCCGGTCCACTCCGCGACGGCATCATGGTCGTGGGCATCGCACCGTGCGAGATCGCCTCGGTGGCGACGACGGCGATGGCGGGTGGGGCGGCCGCGCTCGCCGCCGCACTCCTGATCGGGTCAACTCTGCTCAGCGTCGCCCTTGCCGGGCTGATTCTTTCTTTCGTGGCGAACAATGCCCACGTGCACCCGGTTCATGTCCTGATCAACCTGGTCGTCGTTGTCGGAATCCCTCTCACTGCTGGTCTTCTGCTCGCGGCCGCCAGAAACCTGAGTCCTCGAACCATCACCGTGGCCGAATGGACCGCGACGGGTGCTCTCGCCGGTCTGGTCGTCCTGGTCGCTGGTCAGGTGCACATCGAAGCCGCATACATGGGCGTGCTGTTCGCCATCCTCGTCATCGTGGCCGCATCCGCCCTCTTGGGCGTCGGAATCGGACGCACCACGTCCCGGGAGGGATCCACATCGCTGCTTCTCACCACTTCTATGAGGGACTTCGCAATCGCCGCCGCTCTCGCCTCTGCCGCGTTCGGTCCTGAGGCGGCCGCACCACTGGGCCTGTACGGAGTCGTCGTCCTCCTGTGGGGCACGGGCGTCGCTGGATTGCTTCGATCAAGACCGGGAACGTCACCGCAGCATTAGACCCGCGTCGCTGAGACCGGGACGGCAAGCTCGACGCTCGAGGCAAACGTCGCCACGGTCGGATCCTCCTGACGGCCGTCGCTCTGGGTCGAAGAGTTGGCCAAATCCATCGACGATCCCATTTGAGCTCCCACAGCGGGGATCCCGGGAATCCCGCGTGGGCGGTGCAGCCTGTCCCTTCGTGGCCGTGCAACCAGACGGCAACCCACGCCAAGCCCCATTTGTCCGACAGTATGAAGGTGGCATGGCACCAGATAGGACCTGGACGAATGCGAGGGCGCGCCGTGCAGGGGGGTGCCGGTCCAGCGCTCGGACTCGAGCCCGTCCTCGAGGCTGACACCCCGCCGGTGGCCGTCACCCAGTCCCTCGCGGATGTGACCTCGCTGGCTGGCGCCCTTCTGCAGCTGCCCGACAGCGTCGTCATCGTCGACGAGGACGGCAGCGTCGCCTGGGGCAACTCGGCCGCGCAGCGTTTGTTCGGTCGGTCGCTGGCCGACGGAGTCGGCACCTCGGGCTTGAGCCTGGTGCACCCGGACGACCAGGAGCTGGTGCTCCGATCTCTCACCACGATTCAGGACAAGGAGGTCGGAGACCCGATCGAGATCCGCGTCCAGTCCGTCACGGGGTGGCGCCTGGTCGAGATCGTCGGGACCCCGCTCAAACTCTCCGACAAGAACCTCGTCCTCCTGTGCCTCCGCGACCTGACCAGGCGCCGGCGTTTCGAGCTGGCCAGCGGTCGGGAGGCACGCTTCCGGTCCTTGGTGCACAACGCAGGTTCAGTGATTCTGCTCGTGTCCGCCACCGGACTGCTCGAGTCCGCCTCGGGGGCGATCACCCGGCTCCTGGGTCACGATCCCGAGCTCATCGAGATGCGCCCACTCACCGACATCGTGGCGGAGCCCGATCGCCGGGAGGTCCTGCGCACCCTGCGTGAGGCGGCACGCGGGGCGACGGCCGCCCACCCGGCCATCATCAGGGTTGGGCTGCTCCGCCATGACGGACAGACGATTGTCCCGTTCGACCTGAGCATCATCGACCTGGTCGACGACCCAACCGTGGAAGGCTTCGTGATCTCGGCCCACGATGCCTCGGCGAACGTTGCCGGCGAGCACGAGCTCAGTGAGGCCCTTTCCCTCCTCACCGCCACCCTGAACTCGACGGCCGATGGAATCCTGGTCGTCGACAACGACGGGTCCATCACCGGTCTCAACCGGCGCTTCTTCGAGATCTGGCGAATCGCAGCCAACTTCGTGACTCTGGGCGACGACTCCACGAAACTCGCGTTCGTCCTCGACCAGCTGCTCAACCCGCAGACCTTTCTCGCCCGCCGGAGGGAGCTTGACCTCAAACCGGAGAACGAGAGCTTCGACACCCTCGAGTTCAAGGACGGGCGCGCCGTCGAACTGACGTCGAGGCCGCAGACCGTTGCCGACAGGATCGTCGGCCGGGTCTGGAGCTTCCGCGACGTCACGGACCGCATCCGTTTGGAGGACGAGCTCGAGTACCGAGCCTTCCACGACTCCCTGACCGGACTGGCCAACAAGGCGCTGTTCCAGGACCGACTCGAGCACGCTCTGGCCCGGATCGGCCAGACCGGCACCCACCTGGCCGTGCTGTTCGTCGACCTCGACGACTTTAAGACGGTGAACGACAGCCTCGGGCACGGGGAAGGGGACCAGCTGCTCAAGGGGGTGGCGACGAAGCTTTCCGAGTGCCTGCGGCCCCTCGACACCGCGGCGCGTCTCGGCGGCGACGAGTTCGCCGTGCTCATCGAGGACGTGTGGTCCCGCGAGGACGTCACGGCCCTGGCCCAGCGGATCCTCGAATCATTACGTCTGTCCGTCCCGAGCGGAGCCCGATCCGCCACCGCGGCGGGCAGCATCGGCATCGCGTTTGACGAACCCGGCATCACGAGCGAACAGCTGCTCCGCAACGCTGATATCGCCATGTACAAGGCGAAGGAGAGCGGCAAGGACCGCTTCGAGGTCTACCGCGAGGAAATGCACGCAGCCGTGCTGGCGCGCATCGAGCAGGAGCGCGAGCTGCGGGCGGCGATACACGACGGCGATCTGCTCGCGCACTACCAGCCGATCTTCGACCTCGACACGCGCCGAATCATCGGCTTCGAGGCCCTCGTACGGTGGGCACATCCAATCGGCGGTCTGGTCGACCCGCGGCTGTTCGTGCCTCTGGCCGAGGAACTGGGGCTCATCGGCGAGATCGACTCCTTCGTACTGCGATCGGCCTGCCTGCAGGCGCGCCAGTGGCAGGAGCAGGGTCTCACGGGCGCGGGGCTCGTCATGAGCGTCAACCTTTCACCGGGCCAGCTCGTCGACCCCGATCTGGCCCAGCGGATCGCCACACAGGTCGAGGCGTGCCGATTCGATCCCCGTTCGCTCATCCTCGAGATCACCGAGAGCGCGACCCTTACCGACAACGAGACCACGGTACGCAACCTGGTCGAGCTACGGTCCCTTGGCGTGCGGGTCGCGCTCGACGACTTCGGCACGGGGTACTCATCGCTGTCCCACCTCGACCGGCTACAGGTCGACATCGTGAAGATCGACAAGTCCTTCGTCCAGGCCCTTGGCTCCGGCGACGATACGCGCAGCCTGGCTGCCGTCTTGGTGCAATTGGCCCAGACACTCGGCTACGAAACGATCGGCGAGGGCGTGGAGAACCCGGTCCAAGAGCGCGCGCTTCGCAGGCTGGGCTGCCGGATCGCCCAGGGATACCATCTCGGCCGACCCCTCAACACCGAGTGCACGGACCTGCTGCTCAAGTCCAATGGCGCGCTCGCTCCAATCGCCGGGACCGTGTTGACGGACAACTAGCAACGAGTCGCTCCCACCCCGGCCCGGCTGGACGGCGCCCTGCTTGCGTGAGTCCTCTCGGAATCCGAAGCACTGTCGCACCCTACGGAGAACTGCCACAACGTCCTGCGATCGAGGGGCTATGCGTCAGTGCGGAGGTACCGTCGCGTGATCTCTCGCGCGACTCGGTCCCAGCCAGCCAGGTCGGCGGCAGCCTCATCGGTGGAGCCCGGAGGTTCGACAGAGGCAAGCCGATAGCGTCGCAGAATGGGACGCACGAGAGGAGCCGAAAGTGGCCAAATCGCTGTACACAGCCCGGGCCCATGTGACGGGCGGCCGGGAACAGGGTCACGGCGTGACCAACGACGGGGTGTTGGATCTCCAGCTGCGTACGCCCGTCGAAATGGGGGGCAACGGTGGAGGCACGAACCCTGAGCAGCTGTTCGCCGTGGGGTACGCCGCGTGCTTCGAGGGGGCCCTCAGTGTTGTCGGACGTCGAGAGCGAGTGGACCTCGGGGCCGTATCCATCGATTCAGAAGTCAGCCTGGTCACCACCGAGAACCGCGGATTCAACGTGGCCGTGGGACTCGATGTGTCGCTGCCGGGGATCAACGATCCCGAGCGGGCCATCTCGATCGTGGCCGCTGCCCATGAGGTGTGCCCGTACTCAAACGCAACCCGTGGCAACGTAGAGGTGACCCTGAGGGCCAACGGCCGCTCGGTCCCGACGACAGGGGCTGGTCCCACTAACCATTCCGTCTAGAGCGCGTTTCTCCGTCTAGAGCGCGCTTTACGCTGGGCATCGGTCGTCAGGGGATGAGGACGATCTTCCCCCGAGTATGACGATGTTCGAGCTCCTCGAACGCATCGGCCACCCGCTCCAGCGGATAGGTTGCCGCAATCGGAATCTCGATCGCACCCGCCGCAACAAGGGCCGCCATGTCGGCGAGGACCTCGGGAGTGGAGGCGGTCGCACTGCCGTCGGCCTTGGCGCCGACCTCCTGGGCTTTCTCGAACGACGCGATGGTCTCGATACGGTCAGGGGGGATGCCGAGATCGACGGCGAGCTGGACGTACTCTGGCCCGAAGAGATCGATAAAGGCATCGATCGCATCCAGGCTTGCCGCCTTCAGACGCTCGGCCAGACCTTCTCCATAGGAGACCTGGACGGCGCCGTGCGATCGGAGCCATTCAGCGTTCGAGGGCGACGCGATACCAAGGACCTTCGCACCCCGTAGGGCCAGGAGCTGCACCACGACGGTCCCAACTCCGCCGGCGGCCGCCGAGACCGCAACGGTCTCGCCCGCTTGGGCGTCCACGGCGCGCACAGCCGCGTACGCGGTACAGCCGACGACGTAGAGGGACCCGGCAACCTCCCAGCTGAGCTCCGGGGGCTTGTGGATCAACTGGGACACCGGAACAGCGACGTGAGTCGCGTGGCTCGAGCGGCGCCAGGAGAAGCCCAGCACGGCATCCTGGACAGCGAAGTCGTTGACGTCATCGCCGACGGCGACCACGATGCCAGCCAGGTCACTCCCCTCGCCGGAAGGAAAGGTGGCCGGAAACCGGTCCTGCAGAGCGCCGGATCGGATAGCGGCCTCACCCGGATTGATCGCGGCCGCCTTGACCGCCACGATCACCTCGTCTGCGGCTGGCGTCGGCATTGGCACGTCCGCGACATAGAGCACCTCCCTGCCGCCATAACGGTCGAAGCGAACTGCTCGTGCGCCGGTTCCGGTCACCTCATCCTCCTCCCTGCCGAGAGCGAATCGAACGCAGCTACCGGGGTCACGGACCCTCATCCGACTGTGACGTCAGCCCGCCACCTCAGGTCAAGTTAGATCCGGACGCGTCGCTCGCTGCCGCTGACGTTAACGGGGGCGCTGCGAGTGCCATTCACCTGTCGCGACCTCTTGTGAAAGGAATCACCAACCCGACCTGAGCACCGCCACGCGTGCGCTGCGACAGGGGTTCAGAGGAGGGGCTGAGATGCCCAGACGCTGCCAAGCGGACCTTCATCGTCGAACAGCCAGGCAGCCCAGGGCCACTGAGCTGACAACCCCGCAGCACAAGCAATCAGAGTACGGTCCCGTCGGTGGCGGCGTCAGAAGTCACCTGCCTGATGTCGTTTCGGTAGCTGCGTTCGTCGATACGCCAGACCCCGCGAGCATCTTGGGCCCTCCGCCGTGAACTGGTGCTGTCGGGGGTTCCTCTTCTTGCTCGCGCAGCGGGGTCACACCTCTGGTTTCGGAGTTGTCTTCTCGACCTGGTGCGCACCTGACATGGCTGGCGTGAGTTTGATGCCGTCCCATATCACGAGGACGTCTCCCACCTTTGTGATGCAACAGACGTCGCCGTCCGGCGAGATCACAAAGCCAACACTTCCAGGAATGGCATTGCAATATCCCATCATTGAGCGGCGGCGGGTCCCGAAGTCATCGGGAGACCGACGTTCACGCCGAAACGCTCCGCCAAATTCATCCTCTGCAGCGAAGACCGCTTCCAGCTTTTCCTCAATTGTTATTGCTGCCCCGAAACCTCTCACCGATAGATCCGGCGTCATCAGTACGAGGCCGTCGACTCGCGAGAGACAGGCTATGAACCTGAGAGCACCGTCGATCTCGCTCTCCGCTTCCTCCTTTTCGTTTCGGGCGATCCCCTCGTCCATATACACCTCAGCGTCGATCGCCGGCTCGTATCTTTGGATGGCCTCCCACGTGGTGTCGCTCGCACGCGTTTCTTGGATCCGAGCCACAGCCGATCGCTGGAGAGCGATGGGAAGGCGCGGGTACAAAAGGCTGTATCTCACGTCAAGACCTATGAAGGACGTGTCGGGCGTGATCACAACGGCACCGCCTTGCTCCATGCGCCGGATTCGGAGGAGCATCCCTGCCAATGTGGTCGTCCACTGTGTCCGAACGCTTTCCTCCCAGTGATTCCGTTCATCGAAGATCTCCGGCGAAACAGCTTTTCTGACTCCATCCACGAGGTGGCTTCGTCCATCTTCGAGCGCGTCGAATACTGGGCCAGCACTGATCGGATCAAGACCAGACCCGCCGAATATCTGGTCAATACGTAATTCGGCGATGAGCTCGTACTCGATACTGACGCTCAAGTGGCCGATACCGGTTGCGCTGGCCTGAAAGAGCCCTGGGCGGTCTTGACCCGAGTGGGAGCCGGTCCGGCCAAAGTCGTAGGGACGATTGCCCTGGTCGACTATTCCCCAAATTGCAATGGGTGGTTCGTTGTCTGGCGCGTAGACGGCAAACGAGGACGTCCGGGGGTCTGTGGCCTTTGCCACCGTCACGAGACTTCTTGCTGATACCGGAATCTGCACCGACAGCGGAACCGTTGTCCATCGATCAGCCACGAATCGCCCGGGAGGATCCGGATCGGGATTGTCCGGATCGATCCAAGTCAACTCGAAGATGACCGGTTGCCCCTGCTCGGTCACCATGCTCGCTGCGTACATCGCCCTGAATAGATCGGACAAGATCTTCGGTCCCGGAGAAGGCCGGGAATGGATACCCAGCTGGGCATGCACCTCAGCGGCAAGATCCTGGACCGTTCCATAGCAAGCGACAACTTCGTTGGGCACGAACACAAGGATAGAGCGGAGTGGCCCCCAGTCCCGTGGGAGTTCCCGATGGAAGGTTCGCTTCATCGCTCAACAGCCATCTATCGCCCACTGACCACCTTGAGGACTGCGGTCCACTGGCTCCTCAGAGAGGGCAGGCTGGATATCGGCCTCACGATCGAGTACGGGCTAAACGGGTCCCGAGGTCGACCTCACTCGGAGGCGGTGATCAGAGCAAGTAGTGCGCAACTCAAGGTGCCCCTCGGCACCGCTGTGGGGGTGGATTGACCTACCGCCTGGCACGTGTGGGCAAATCACCGCTCGGCCGATCTCGAGGCCGAGGTCGGCGATGACATCTTCGGGCTGTGCCCGTGCGGATGTGGGCGGGTGTGAGGACGTTGAAGACGGCCGCCTCACCGATGGGCTCGGCGACCTCACCGTGGCAGTCTTAGGGCGTCTGCACTACGTCAACCGCGCGCACTTGTCCCAAGATGGCCCCGGATTGCAGATCACTCTGAAGGAAGATCGGCAAATCCACGTTTGGCCTGCTTGTACCATCCCATCCCTGAAATGGGGTGCTTCCATCTCCCCTTCATTTCCTTCAGGGCACCTTCATGGGTTTCATCCCCTCCCGCAACCATTTCCTTCAAATGGCTGTCTTGAGCCTTTATCACCTCATCAGCGGTTTCTCCGCGGTGCGGGAAGTCACATGGGCCACCCAATTGTTTGCAGGTCATTGTCTTCATCAGTCTCGGTTCCTTTCAAGAATCGGCCACAAATCGACCACGTGCGCGACGTCGGCGCTGCCTTCTCCACCACAACCCGCTCGTCCCTTGGAGTCCTCCTCGACGTTGCACCATGCGATGAGCCTACGAACAGTGGCCCGGGGTGTACTTCTCCGATCCTGATGACGTATGCCGGTCGATGGATGTGACAAACGAGCGTGCCGGTCACGATCCGGGGCGGCACACCTCACGAGCCTGACCACGATGGGCCTTGGAGTACCGAGTGCTGTCCATTAGGACGCACTCGCATTCTCCAGCACGAGGGCGACCCCCTGGCCTGATCCGACACAGACGCCAAGGACGCCGTAGCGAACCTGCCGCACATTTAGTTCGGTGGCCAGTGTGAGGACGTAGCGGGTGCCCGATGACCCGAAAGGATGGCCGATGGCGACCGCGCCGCCGTTGGGGTTGAGGCGATCGTCGGGCACCACGAAGCCATCCAGCTGGTGCGCCAGCTCGCGCAGGACGCCAAGGGCCTGGGCCGCGAAGGCCTCGTGCACCTCCCACACATCGACCTCCGCCGGCGTCATTCGGGCTCGTTGGAGTGCCTTGGCGATCGCGAATGCCGGTGCGATCCCCATGAACTGGGGATCGAGGGCGTACGTCGCCGAAGCCACCACCCGCGCAAGCGGAGTCAGCTCGAGGGACTGGGCGGCCTCCTCGGAGGCCAGGAGGACGGCCGAGGCACCATCACTGAGTGGTGATGAGTTTCCGGCGGTCATCTGCGTGGTGTTGGGTTGGGGTGGCAGTGCGGCCAACTGCTCGGCCGTGGTGTCGCCTCTGATCGTCTCGTCGTGCTCGAAGGTCCGCCCCGCCGTCTTCTTGGTGCCGGGGATCTCGACCGGATGAATCTCGGCGGCGAACCGACCCGAATCGCGGGCCGCGGCGGCGTGGTGGTGGGAGCGCAACGCGAAGGCGTCGATCTCCTCGCGGCTCAGGTGGTAGCGGTCGGCCACGTTCTGCGCCGTCTTGATCATCTCGACATAGGCATTGCGGGCCAGCAGGACCGGGTTCGGCGGCCCGCCGGCCCCCGCCCACATGGTGTCCAGTAGCAGGACCGGTCCTCGCGGGCTGAACGGAGCGTCACCCTTCATGTTGGCCCAGCCCGAGCGCGACATGGATTCGACCCCGGCGGCCAGTCCGACCTCGAGCTCGCCGCTGCGGATGGCATGGGCGATGGAGATGGCGCCAGTGAGTGACGAGGCGCAGAAGCGGTTGACGGTGACCGCGGGCACAGAGTCGGGGAAGCCCGCGGCCAACGCACCCCAGCGTGCGATATCCCCCATGCCTTCGTGGGCCACGTTGACACAGCCGGCCGTGATGTCCTCGACCCGATCGAGCGGGACCGCAACGCGCTCGCAGGCCGCCACCATCGTCTGGCCCAGGAGGTCGTCGGTCCGCAAGTGCGAGAGGGAACCCCCGTAGCGACCGACAGGAGTCCGCACGCCGCCGAGGACGAAGGCGTCGGTCACGACGCGAGCGTCGCGTCAAGGGTGATCTCGGGGACACCGGCAAGGGCACGGCTCACCGGGCAACCCTCCTTGGCTTTCCGAGCGTGCTCGGCAAAGGCCGCCTGATCGATACCGGGTACCCTTCCGACCGTCACCAGATCGATCTTGGTGATGGTCGGAGCTCCCTCAACGGGGCGCAAGGTGACCGTCGCGTCGGTGTGCACCGAATCGGGGGGACTGCCGGCCTGGGCCAGGATGTTGGAGAGCGCCATGGAGAAGCAGGCCGCATGGGCGGCCGCGATCAATTGCTCGGGGTTCGAGCCCGGTCCGTCCTCGAAGCGGGACTTGTAGGTGTACCCCCCGCTGATCGTGTCACCGGCCGTGAACGTCCCGGTGCCCGTGGGCACATCGCCCTTCCACTCCGCGCTGCCCTTTGCCGGCATATCTGCCTCCTTGGTTGTTGCCGAGATGGTTTCGGTTCTAGTCGGCGCTGGAGAGATTCGATGCGGCCCGACACGGGACTCCCCCAGGAGGCGAGAGTCGCCCTCGGCTCGGTCGAGCAACGCATGAGCGGCCAAAACTGCAGGACCGATCTGCGCCAACCCGGTCAATCCGACCTGTCGACCTCTTTGTGCCGGCCGAAGGGCTCCTTGGCGATCCGCATTTGGCAATCTATTTCGGTGTACCGAAGAGGAAGAAGGACGAACCCGGTGAACGTGGGATGTCGAGTTGTCAGGGACAACTGAGGTTCACCCGGCAGCTAGCCTGACGAGCCGACCCCCCGGATGATGCGGAACCAACAATGAACTCGACTGACCCAGTTGCGACGCCGTCAGGTCATACCCCTGAGGGCGGAGTCCTTGTTGGCAACGCCAGTGCGAGTCAGGGCATGGTTCTCTTTGAGGATCCACAGTGCCCTTACTGTCGACAGTTTGAAGAGCTCAACGGACCTCTCATCACAGCCGCTTTGGACGCTGGTGAACTTGCCGTCGAATATCGCATGCGCTGCTTCCTCGGCCCAGAGTCGTTAAGAGCAGACAACGCTCTCGCACTCGCCGCCGAGGCCGGTCGCTTTGACGAGCTGCGCCAAGCACTCTTTGCAGCACAGCCGCCGGAGGGGTCGGGAGGATTCACGACCGAGGACCTATTACGTCTGGGTGCACACCAAGGACTGACCGGTTCGGACTTCGTCTCGGGCGTGCGAACAGCCCGGTATGAAAAGTGGGTGCTGAGGCGTGAAGCCGTCTACCAAGCGGAGGATCCGCAGGGAACCCCCGCCGCGTGGCTAAACGGCGATCCGCTCGACTCGAGGGTGCTCTTCGACAGGCCCGAGTTCGAGAGCCGACTTCGCGTCTAGAGGCATCGCAACGGCAAATGGCGATCGGTTCCCCTCTGCTTGTGCTTGAAACCTCCGCACGCCGTCGATTGCTGGCCAGATGAGGACGATGTCGACAACCTTGGGAGCCGTCTCTGTTCGGTGGGATGGGTCATCCGACGAGGTAGACCTCGTAGATCACGCCTCCGGATTGGCGTCCCGCGACACTGATGAACACTCCCTTGTTCAGCCAATCGAGATCGTGGCCCGCTGTCTCGATCTGGGTCGACGTGCGGAACACGTATTCACTCGCGTCGACATCCTCACCGCGACCAAGGCGAGCGAGAACCTCCGCGCTGCCGTGGCGCACCCCGTGCGAACGGACATACAGCACATCACCGTGATCGGTCTGCAGTGTGTAGCGGATATCTCCCAGCGCTGTTCCGTCTGGCAGGACGATCTGCCAATCCGCACTGGACCCCGGAACGAGCGTGCCGTTGAGTTCAGGCCCGGCGAATGTGCCACCGGTCAGGGGGACGATTCGCCGTCGCCCCTGCGCCACGTTCCCCACATCGAGGGCCTCGCCCAAGCTTGCCTCCAAACGGAAGATCTTCGTCAGGCGAGGTTCGGGAAGCCGATTGCTCATCATGCACTCCTGTTGGGGGCCGTTCGGCGTGGTGGTGCAGGGCATTGGAACCGAAACACCGAGTTTATTGACGCTCCGACGTGACTCGGACCGTTTCGCCATCCTTGAGAGATCGGATCGGACGATCCGCTGGGCCGCTCAAGTCCGTGCTGTGTGCGGGTCGACGGAGCTGTCCACCGAGTCCGCCCACGGTCCCTCGCATGCCGGAAATGGATGGACATTCGGATGGACAAGAGCCACTCTTACCGGGCTGGGTATCGCGGCGCCGGACGCGAGAATGACACCCGATCCTTGGGAGGCGATGAGTGATTCGAGCCATCATGTTCGACTTCGGCGGGGTGATCTCGTCGAGCCCGTTCGAGGCGTTCGCCCACCTCGAGACGGAACGCGGGCTCCCGACTGATTTCATCCGCACGGTGAACGCCACCAATCGCGACGCCAATGCGTGGGCGCAGCTCGAGCGAGGTGAGATCGATGTGGAGACGTTCGGCTCGCTGTGGTCGGCCGAGGCCCGGGCCCTGGGCCACGAATTGGACGGGCGGCTGGTGCTCGAACGTCTTGGCGGAGAAATTCGGCCGCAGATGGTCGCCGCCATCCGCGCCTGCGGGAGGGCCTACAAGACGGCCTGCCTTACCAACAACTTCACCCGGGCGGAGGCCGTGCCTTCGGCCGAGGTGACCACCATCTACGCGCTCTTCGATGCAGTCCTCGAGTCGCGCGTGCTGGGCGTGCGCAAACCAGATCCGCGCTTCTACGAGCTCGCCTGCGAGGCCCTCAGCGTCCTGCCCGGCGAGTGCGTCTTCCTCGACGACCTGGGTGTGAACCTCAAGCCGGCTCAAGCGCTCGGCATGCACACCATCAAGGTGACCGACCCAGACGACGCCCTCGCCGAGCTCGAGGAACTACTCGGGCTCGCGCTCACCGCCTGATGCTCGTCCGCCTCCACTCTGAGGCTGACAATCTGCAGCCCCAACGGGGTTCGACACCTGTCCATTCGAGCCGCCCCAATGGATGGACAAAGGGATGGAGCTACCCAGTGGACTCCTCATTCAGACTCTCGTGCCGCCAACCATCTTTGTATTCCGCATCATGTAACCGACGGACTTGGTGGGCGTAGTGGTCCAGACGATCGGCAGCGGTTTGAGCTTCGTGGTAGTCCTTTCCGTGGTCGCGCGCAGCGGTTTTCTGTTCGGCTCGCTTGCGAACGATACGGAGTTCCTCGTGGGCGTGCTCTACAATCTTCTCTAGAGTTTGCTCAAGGTTCATCGTTCTCTATCTCCTCTGGAGTGTTGTTACTTCGTGGAAGGAGACATGCCGACCTCATCTGGTTCGGGGTTTGCCAAACCATCATCGATCGGATGACCGAGCCCAGACTACGGGATCGGGCTCGCCGACGACCAGGGAGCTCGCACCACTGATCGCCGAAATCGAAGCGACCTGAATCGAGGGCGCCGGTGCTGGCACCCCTGTCCGGCAATGACAACGTACAGTTCCTCGCCGCCGAAACGGCGCTGGCGACCCGGCACCGATCGCCAGCACGCTGTCAACTGGCGCCTCAGCGAGGTGGGTGTGTCGTGAACCTCGAGGCGGAGCTGTCGCAAATGGCTGAGGAAAACCCGGTCTACGACCAGGAGAGTCGCCAGGAGGACCAGCGTGACTGAACCCGTAATATGCGAATACCCGTTTGACGACGATTGGGAGGCGATCCTGGTGAGCGACGAGAAGGACGACATCAAAACGGCAGCTTCGGAGCTCACCCACGCGGTGAGTGGACTGTTACGGGCCATTGATGCGGTCGGAGAGGACGGTGCGGCAGTCAAAGACATCCCCGACGAATTGCCCGAGGAACTTGACCGGCTGGTGGCTCGCCTCAACGCCGCTCGCGGATTCGACGATTGACCGAGACACAGCGATAGCCGGTCCCAAGCGGCCATGTGGAAGCTCCGCTACCGGCAATTGCGATCCCATCGGTAAACACAGATCACATCATCGTGCAGAGAACCCGCCATCTCACAGGATCCGCCAAGCCCGGCGAGCCGAACGACCGACCGCGTGCACCCGCACCCCCTCCCCCACCACGGTGGCGGATGTGGCTGTTGCCAGCGGGCGTCGTCATCACGCTGATCCTGCTCTCCATCCCGCACACGTCAAGTACGCCGACGAAGAACTTCAGCTACTCGAAGTTCGTGTCCGAGGTCGAAGCGGGCGACGTCCACACGGCATCAGTCAACCCAAGTGGCGCCATCACCGGCACGTTGAAGGGCGGGGACGATTACACCAGCCAGATCCCGACGGCAATCACCGACACCCAGCTGGCACCGACGCTCAAGGCCCACGATGTAGACGTCACCGGCGTCGGAGCGGGGTCCGACATCCTCGGGGACCTGCTTGCGTTCGTCCCCTTGCTGTTGTTCATTGCCTTCTTCATCTGGATGGGACGGCGAAGCGCCAGACAGCTCGCCGGGGGGATCATGGGCATCGGGGGTTCGAGGGCCAAGATTTACGACGAGGACAGGCCGACGACCCGGTTCAGCGACATCGCCGGTTACGAAGGGGCAAAGCGTGAGGTGGCAGAGGTGGTCGACTTCTTGAGCCATCCGGAGCGCTACACCCGGGCCGGCGCCATCGGCCCGCGGGGGGTGCTCATGGTGGGCCCACCGGGAACCGGCAAGACCCTCATGGCCCGCGCGGTGGCCGGCGAGGCCGGGGTGCCCTTCTTGGCCCTGACAGGGTCCAGTTTCGTCGAGCTCTTCGTCGGGGTGGGGGCCTCTCGGGTCCGCGACCTCTTCGCGGACGCCCGCAAGCGGGCTCCCTCGATCGTCTTCATCGACGAGATCGACGCCATCGGCCAACGCCGCGGTGGGTCGATCGTCTCCAACGACGAACGCGAGCAGACCCTGAACCAGCTCTTGGCGGAGATGGACGGATTCGACCCCGGCACCGGGGTGGTGGTCATGGCCGCCACCAACCGGCCCGAAGTGCTCGATCCGGCACTGCTGCGACCGGGCCGCTTCGACCGCGAGGTCGAGATCCCGCTCCCCAACCAGGCGGAACGTGCCGCCATCTTGAAGGTCCACGTCACAGGTAAGCATCTGGCCCCCGACGTCAACTTCGACGACGTGGCCCGAGCCACCCCGGGGTTCTCGGGGGCGGACCTGGCCAATCTCATCAACGAGGCGGCCATCGTGGCGGTGCGCGACGACCGGGACGTCATCTTCGCCCGGGATATCGACGAGGCCAGGGATCGCATCCTGTTGGGCAGACGGGATGCCTCCAATGCCCTCCTGCCCGAGGAGAAGCACTCGGTAGCCGTGCACGAAGCCGGGCACGCCGTCGTCGCCTTCTTGTCCGAGCATGCCGACCCGGTGGCCAAGATCACGATCCTGCCGTCCGGCCGGGCCCTCGGGGTCACCGAACAGCTCCCGGTCGACGAGCGGCATCTGTATCCCGAGAGCTATCTCCTTGATTCCTTGGCGGTTCGCCTCGGTGGTCGGGCTTCTGAGAACCTGGTGATCGGTGAGGCCTCGACCGGAGCCGCCAACGACCTCTCGGGTGCGACGCAGCTGGCCATCAAGATGGTCACGGAGTGGGGCCTCTCCCCCCGGCTGGGGCCCATCGGGTACGGATCGGACGGGCCGGCGTACTTGAGCGGCCCCCAATTCGGCCAGGAACGTCCGTACGCCGAGGGCACTCAGGAGGTCATCGACCAAGAGGTGAGCCGCCTGCTCTCCGAGGCTGAGGACAGAGCACGTGCGCTCCTGAGCGAGAACCGCGATGTCCTCGACGCCGTCGTTGCGGCGCTCCTCGAGAAGGAGACGATCTCTGGAGAGGCTCTGACTGAGATCGTCAATCAGGTAAGGGGTGCCGGTAACGGAAGACGGGTTGGAGTCGTTACGCCCACGTAGTCGCGCAAGACAGCAGAATCCCTTGCGCTACTCGGCTTCAATGATCGACCGGAACTACCAAGAGGCGCCCAGGACCCGGTGGGCCTGCTGAACGCATAGCTCGAAGCCCTCAAGTGACGTGAGCAAGTCGGATGGGCGCACCGCGCAGTACACGACTTCACTACCCGAGCGCCGTACGGGACCCTCACACATAAGGCTGTGAGCCAATCCGAAATCCTCGACGAGCTCCCGACCATCACACAGTGCGGCGGCTGCTACGCGGGTGTCGTAATCCTCTGCAACATTCGTATACCCGAACAAAGGCTTGCCGGTGCACGCACGTAACCTGCTCTCGTTTGAGCGGGTTCGTCCGCCGCTCGCGACGCTGGTGAGGACCGCTCGGCCCGCCTAGCCCGGTTACGCACCCGGGGGGTACTGTCCCGCCCACAAGGAGAGGAGGGGTCAGATGGCCACCCACATGGACGCCTGGGCCCAGGCTGGTCTGATGTACGAACTGTCGGAGGGCGTCGCGTGGCTGCGCCTGAATCGGCCGCAACGGCGAAATGCCATGGACCACTATCCGGGCGGCCTGGGTCCTAACGGAATGGGTCTGCGCGACGCACTCTTGGAAGCCATCCGCGACACTACCGAGGACAAAGCGGTAAAGGTCGCAGTGATCACGGGCAATGGTTCGGTGTTCTCAGCTGGCGCAGACCTCAAGACTGAGGCGCTGGAGATCCCACGGGAGCGCAGGCGAACTCCGACAGTGCCGCGCGACGATGGACTTCTCTATGGCTGGTACCGCCTGGTCGAGTCGATCTGGCGCAGTGAAACGCCATTCGTCGCCGCCGTCAACGGGCCTGCCATCGGGGCGGGATGTCAGCTCGCGTTGGCGTGCGATCTGATCTACGCGTCCGAGAGGGCAACTTTCTGGGAGATCTTCGCCCGTATCGGTCTCCCGCTCGAGGGCGGGGCGGCATGGTTGTTGACCAGGTCCCTCAGCCTTCCGCTGGCCAAAGAACTGGCCCTGCTGAGTGAGCCTTTGAGTGCCAAGCAGGCGTTCGAGTGGCGGCTGATCAATGGGTGCGTACCTGCCGAGCAGCTGGAGACGGTGGCCGCCGGTGTGGCACGGAAGTTGGCGACGCTGGAGTCACCTTCGATGGGTCCGGCCGCGTCTGGAGAGAGTCGTGATGTGAGTGCCCGCCTGGGGCACATCAAGGGCCAGCTGAACGCGGCATGGGAACAATCGATGTGGCAGACGTTTCGGGAAGAATCGGCCCTACTCAACATGCCGGCCGGCGATGTGTCGGAATAGGCGAAGTGCAAGAAGGACAATTGGAGGGGCACGACGCTTGAGAACCCTCGGTCTTACGATGCCCTCGGAAGCACCACTGTGACCGTCTCTCCCCGGGACGGCCGTGACGTCACGGTCGCGACGGGAGGAGGACGTTGGGGTTCATGATGCCGGCGGGATCGAGTGCCGTCTTGAGCCGTCGAAAGGCAGCGAGCTCTGCTTCGCTCCGGTTGAGGTGGAGCCAGGGTCGCTTCGCCGTCCCGATGCCGTGCTCGGAGCTGATGCTGCCGCCGAGCTCGGCCACGTGGAGCAGGACGCGGTCGTCCACCGTCAGGTCATCCGGATCGACGCCGGTCACGTTGACATGGACGTTGCAGTCCCCGGCGTGCCCGAACAACCACACCGTTGCTCTCGGGTCGGCATCCCTGACGATGTCAGGCACTCGGTCGATGAAGGCGGCCAGGACCAGCGCCGGCAGCGTCACATCTAGTTTGTGGGGTGCACCGAGTGTGTTGATCGCCTCGGTGTGTCCCTCGCGGTACCGCCAGAGCTGCGCCCGCCGGATGGCATCGGTGGCCACTGCGACGTCCTCGATGCTTGGAATGGAGTCGAGCACGGTGGCCAGGGCGGGTGCGGGGTCATGCTGCGCCGCCGCCTCGGCCAAGAGATAGGCGGAATGCGGTTCCTTGAATGGTCTTGCCGCGCCGGTGACCCGGCAGACGAGGTCCAGGCCTGATTGGAGGAACAGCTCCAGCGACTGGAGTTCGGGCAGGGATCGGCGCAGCAGCGAGGCCGCGTCGATTGCCGCGGCAGTGGAGGGCAGCGCGAGGATGGAGGTGACACGCTCTGGGTTGGGTGGCACGAGGCGCACTCGGGCGGCCGTCACCACTCCGAGCGTTCCTTCGCTGCCGCAGAGCAACCCACCGAGGTCGTACCCCGTGTTGTCCTTCATCAGACCGCCCATGTGCGAGACGGTGTCCCCCGTTCCGAGCACCGCTTCGAAGCCCATCAACTGTGCCCTCGTTGGGCCATGTCGGAGCACCTGAAGACCGCCCGCGTTGGTGGCGATTGTGCCGCCGATCGTCGCACTGTCACGACTCCCGATGTCGACGCCATACGCCCATCCGGCGGCGGCTGCTGCCACCTGCACGTCGACCAACGGCGTACCGGCGCCCACTGAGAGCTGGCCACCCAACGAGTCGACGTCGGTGACGCCTCCCAGCCGGCGCAGACTGAGTAGGACCTCGCCTGCGAGGGGGACGCTTCCGCCAACGAGGCCTGTGTTACCCCCTTGAGGCACGAGGGCGACACCGGCCTCTTTGCACAGGGCAACAACCCCCGCCACCTCACGGCCGTCCCCCGGGCGAACGACGGCCGTGGGTTGACCCGAGAAGCGCCCCGTCCAGTCGATGGCGTACGACGCCATCACATCCGGTTCGACGAACACGTGCCCGGATCCGACGATGTCGCGGAGTTCCAGCAGCACTCTTGTGGACATATCTCCATCCTCGCGCCGCAGAACGCGTCTCAATCTTGCCGCTCACACTCACACACGAGGGCCGAGCTATTCGGTCTCGTGGTCGCCGATATCAACCTCGTCATCCGGCCCAAAAAACGAGATGGGCCAAGACATCAAGAAGGATCTACGCCCCGATTTACGCGTCAGTTGGGACCGACCCGAAAGCCGTCCCCCATGCGCAGCGTGCTGTGGCTGAAAACGGAAGCGGCCACTGAACTGCGCCTGTGCTTTCCGGGCATCACTGCGGCGCCATCGGCGGACAGTCCGCTGGGTCGGTCACCACCCGGATCGGCGACCCTACGAGGTATGCCGCAACGTCCTCCGACATCCGCTGCCACGCGGTGCGAAAGAGGCGCTCGGTGACATAGCCGACGTGCGGGGTGACGACGACGTTGTCGAGCGATCGGAAGGGGTGGTCCGCAGGGAGCGGCTCAAGGTCGAAGACATCGAGACCGGCACCGGCGAGATGGCCGGAACGGAGGGCCTCGACAAGTGCCGCCTCTTCGATGATCGGACCGCGGGAGATGTTCACCAGGATGGCGCCCGGCTTCATCTTGGCCAGGTCGTCGGCGCGTAACGTGTTGCGGGAGCGCTCCGAGAACACCAGGAAGACACCGAGGACGTCCGCGGATGACATGAGCTCGTCCTTGGCGACCTTGGTCACACCCAGCTGTGCACATCGCTCCTCGGTCAGATTCTGGCTCCAGGCCACGACATCCATGCCCAACGCCGTCGCCAACGGGATCATCGCACCGCCAAGTCGGCCCGCGCCGAGCAGGCCGAGGGTCTTGCCGGCGAGCGGGATGGGGAACCCGGTCTGCCAGCCACCGGCGCGGATGACCCGATCCTCGATGCCGGTTCGCTTGGCGATGGCGAAGATGAGCGCCCACGCCATCTCCGACGGCGTCGGCAGGCCGCGAGGCGTCTCGTGGCCGAGTGGGCGCATCGGGGCGCCCTGCTCGGTCTCCGCCGTGCCGCAGAGCAGGATCCCTCGCTCGATCCGGGCCTCGTGGTCGACCACATTGCTCGTCCGGCCGTTGCAAACAATCAGCCTGAGGTTGGGAATACCTTCGAGTACCATCCGGGGAAAGCGCGCCCTCTGCTGGGTGATGACGACGATCTCGTAGTCGGACAGCTCATTGACCAGGCGCTCAGGGGGGATCGCCTGCCGGTAGACGGTGATCTCCGCATCGTCGGGCAGCACCTTCCAGTCGCCGTACTCGAGGGCGACCCCGATGTAGTCGTCGAGGATGGCGATCTTGGTCACGCCAGCCACTCCGCTTCCCCGGCACTCCGGCCCTTGTCCAATCCTCTGAGCATCACGTTCGCCTCGCCCCTCACAATCATTTTCCTGGGGCGGCGGGACGGGCGACCGCACCGAACAGAGGCCCAGGCTCGATCGCCCCGGCTGGCCGCCCGCTCGGCAAAGGTGCCCAGAGATTGGCCATCCTCCGCCCCCCGTTCGAGATTGATGTCACTTCTGCTTCTCTCGGTCTAAACGATTCGACCACGGACACCGTAGTGGGCTACCTGCTGGAGCGCGGCTGCAATCTGTTGCAGAGGTCGCGTCTCACCCCGAGACTGAGGACTCCGGCATCGGCGAGCGCCGGCAGCTCCGTGAGACGGGATGGGTCAGCACAGATCCAGACGATGTGGACCGTGGTGCCGCGTGCGGATCCATGGCTTCAACAGCAGCGAAGAGCCGACCGACCAAGGCTTTGTCGGCCACATCCACGGTCACCAACTCAGCCCGGACGCCGAGACCGCGCCAGGCCTGGACCACGTCTCAATCGTCGCGGTAGCCAACGCAGACATCCCATCCGGCACTGGCCAGCTGACGTGATCACGGCCACTCGAACCGCCTGTTCAATCACGTCCACGGAATCGGCCTACTGCAGTTGCCGCGGCGGGTCCGCCGCGGCAAAGATTCGTCCGTGGCTACCACGCGGGGCCGACGAGGCCGGCGACGCTACGACGGACGGATCGCCCTCATCACCGGTGCCTCGTCAGGCATCGGTCGGGCAATCGCCCTGGAGCTGGCAGCCCGAGGTGCCGTGGTGATCGGCCTGGCCCGGCGGCGTGAGCTGCTCACCGAGTTGGAAGCAGAGCTCACGGCTCGATCGCCGCGAAGCGCCGTCGTCGTGTGCGACGTCGCGGACACGACGGCGTATCGGGCGGTACTGGCCGCAATCATCGCCGAGCGCGACCGCATCGACATTCTGGTCAACAACGCCGGCATCGACATCATGCTGCCGGCGCTCTCTGGCAACGAGGAGGCCGTCCGCCGCAACCTCGAGGTCAACTTTTTTGCCACGGTGGCAGGCACTCTGGCCGTCCTGCCCGCCATGGCGGGGCGGGGACAAGGCGTCGTGGTAAATGTGTCTTCGGACACAGCACGGGCGGCCGAACCACGCCAGGGTGGTTACGCCGCCTCTAAGGCCGCCGTCTCAGCGTTCACCGAATCGATCGCCCACGAGATGGTCAGCCACGGCGTACACGTCCACGTGCTCTACCCGGGGTGGGTACCCACGGCCATGGGCCTGCCCTCCGATGCCGACAATGGCGCACTCCCGCCGAAGATGGTGCGCCGCACGGCAGAGGGTGTGGCGACGCTCCTGGCCGATCGGATGGGTGGGCCGCACATCGACATCAACGCAGCGCGTCTCCCGCTGCTGGCACCAATCGTGAAGCACCTGCTGCCGCGGGCCTACCAGCGGGCCATGCGCAGTATGAACACCACGTGATGGGCATTGCGTGCTGGGCGGGCAGGGTTCGGCCGTTGATCATCGCAGCGAGCGCGCGAACGGACGCGCGAGATTGGCGAGTACGGGAGCTCAGACGGAAGGGGCCGAGAGAGTGCCTGCTGGAGCCGACCGTTGAACCTGGTCCGGGTAATGCCGGCGAAAGGAGGGGGCAGCCTGACCGATGACGTGCAGTTGCCGCTCGTCCGACATGGACGCCATAAGGTCTATGTGGAAGGCGATCGAGTCCACATCCGGGTTCCGTTCACGAAAGGACAATGTCTCCAGGGAGCTCCGCCATGCCCCGCACGGCACGTGCAAGCGTGAGTCTCAATTTATGGACATTGTCTGAGAGGTCTTGGTCGTGTCCCGAGTCCGGCTGGCCTCCGAGTCGTCTGGCGAAGGAGAGCGTTTCGAAGATCGGGTTCGCCAGCAGTCACGTCATCGATGGGCCACCCGGACCGCATCGTCTTTTGCGCTTGCCGGGGTTAGCGAGTCGTTAGCTCAGCGCCCTGAGACGGCAGCGAGGACTGGGACACCCAGGCTGGCTAGGAACAGTTGTCAGAACTGCAGCGTGGCAAGGAACTCACGAACAAGTGGAAAGGCCGCGTTTGGGTCCTCAATAAAGGGTTCGTGACCGACGTGCGGAAGACAGATACGCCTTGGGTTGGGGAGCCCTTGCATCAACATTTCGGCGCCAGCGACCATCACGGCGTCGCGCTGGCCATAGAGAACGAAGGTGGGGCAATGGATCTCATTGAGTCGGCCGGTCAGATCCGTACTCGCGAACATCCGCTCCAGCTGCCGCACGTTGTCATTGGAAACGGGCAGACCTGCCATGGAGGCCTTCACCCGGTCGCGGACGGCGGGCACACCCTCCTGGGTGACGGCCATTGCGGCGTAACGGGCGGCATGCTTGTTTTTCGACTCGGAGCGCCAAGACCAAGCAGCTATGTACCACGCAGCTACGGCAAGGACCTTGGCCGTACGGGTCGGACCGAGGGCACGCAGGGCCGGTGCAGCGATCTTGCGTGGGTTGCCGGTGGGGGTGGTGCCGACCAAGACCAGGCCGGCACACACCCCAGGGTGGCGTAGCCCGTAGTGGAGTCCGATGAATCCACCCATGGAGTGGGCCAACACGCCGACGCGCTCATAGCCGAGGTAGACTCGAAGCTCGTCGAGATCGTCCGCAATCCGCTCGTATGTGTAGGTGGCACTCGGCGCGACTTCTGAACGCCCGCTTCCCCGATAGTCGTGGTACACCAGCGTGTATTCATCCTCAAGCGGCACGAGAGCCTCGGCCAAAGTATCTGAGATGTTGGCGGGTCCGCCCTGGCAGGCCAAAAGAGGAGGCCCCCTACCCCGGACGTGGTAGCAAAGTCGGACATTGTCGGATGTCTCGAAATGCCGCACTTCGTAGATATTAAGCATCGGATGTCGAGGCAGAGGCTTGCGGCACATCGCTCGGGTTCGGAGTAGGTCCATGGTCCCCGCCCCATCGTCCCGATGTTCGGTGACATCTGGCTACAACAGTGAGCGGCCAGTCCAGCACATCAGGGGCCGTGTCGAAGGGTGTGCTGCATCGCCGGAGTCGGGGTACCGATCCGATGAACACCCCCCACTGTTACCAGCGCTCCCACCTCACGACGTCGTCGAGGTCGCGGCGGCCAGTTGGTAGCTCGGGCCGAGATCGCTCGCCGAGCGTCGGGTGGCCGACGGCGATCGCGCCGATGGGTCGATAGCCCTCGGGCACGCCGAGGGCGTCCATCAGGGCCTGCTCACCTCGGAAAATTCCGAAGAACAGGGCGCCCAGGCCTAGGTTGACCGCGGTGAGCAGAATGAGCATGACGCCGAAACCAGTGTCGATGTCCCAGTACGGTGCCGGCCAATGCGCCTCCATAGAGAGTGGCGTGTGGGCCTTGTCAGGTAGCGCGTAGCGGTCGAGATAAGCCTGCTTGTGGGCAAGCGGGAGGATCACTACCGGAGCCCGCGTCAGCGGCATCGAGTCGGACTCGCCTCGCCACTCTGGACCACTGGTCGTCTTCCAGAACAGCCGGCGCTGGTCGGGCTCAGTCAGGACGACGAAGGCGAAGCCCTGGCTATACCCGGCCGAGGGTATGCGAATCGCGTTGGCCATGAGCTGGTCAAGAACCGGGCGCGCGACGGGTTCGTCTGAGAAGTCTCGCACCATCCTCCGCTGCATGACGACATCTTGGAACTCCATGACCCGCACCGTACTGCGACACACTCCGACGTGGACAACACCAAGTCGGGGGCTCGGCTCCCGACAAATCGAAAGAGGCGGTGAACGGTACGGTCACCTATCCGGCGGCGGTATCCGCACCTGTCGGACAAGCTCAAGCAATAGTTTGAGAGTCAGAGCCACCTCCGGGTCGTCATCTCGGCCATCTGCGACCCAGATCAAGGACGCAGTGCGTTCGCTGGAAGACGTCCAAGTCAGCGACTTGATGGCGCTCCTCGCAAGCGCTCGCGCCTCATGAGACCCAGCACAGAACGAGACACGGACGGAGCACGAGATGAGGTCACCATGGTGCGACTGGTGCTCGGCGTTCCACGGGCTCCGACCACAAGGAAGAACTACGGCGGATACCCTGAGGACCAAAGACCCATTTCTCTCCTTGGGGAAGAATCACTAGGACGCAGTGGAGGTGGCACCATGCCCACTGATCACGTCGCACAGCCGTGGGCTTTTCGCTCCACACTGATCGCCGTCGCCGACCTCGATCGATCCATCGCCTTCTACAGGGAGCTCGGTCCTTTCGATGAGATCGCTCGCGAGGACGCTGTCGCGCGTGCTCGGTGAGTTGTCGCCCTCATCCATCGTTCTGATCCTGCGTGAAATGCGAGGCGTTCATCACGCTCGCCATGGTCAACAATCACTTGGTCTCCGGTCGATTGCCTTCAACGTTGGATCGCTCGGCGAACTGGATCGGATCGAGTCCGTACTGCGAGGCCGTGACCTCTTTACCTCCCGTGGGCAGATCGCAAATGGCGTATCGGAGCTCCTACTCGGACGGGATCCCGACAACCAGCCTCTGGCGTTCGTCTGCTACGCAGACGACAAGACGCCCGGGCCCGAGTATTACCGAACGATTGCCAATCTGGTGTATTCACAGGACGCCTGACGCTGCTACCGAGGCCTCGTAGCGGTGGCGGCCGTCGCCCGAACGGCGTGAGCCAGTTGAAAAGACAAGCACTGAAGGACCGATCGCACCGCCGCAGAGCCCTCGCCCGGAGCTTCCGGAGACGAATGAGATCTTCTCCATGTCAACCATTCCCTCCGATCTCTCCGGATACCCTTGCAGCGTCTACTGGGATCCGCGAGCCGAACCGGACCGACATCCGGGTTACCGGGCTGCCCCGATCTGCCTGATCCACGAGCCAGTTCAGTCAGCCTCAGCCCGTGAGAGGACCGCTCGACTGGCAGGACTCGTCGGCTGTAACTGCGTACGGCGCGGACGCGGTCGCTTTCACGGACCGTCTCCCGTTCCGGCCGGGTCGGTCCTGACCGCACCCGCCGACTCCAGACTGGCGATCTGAGACTCGTCGTAACCTAGGCCTCCGAGCACCTCCCGCGTATGCTCTCCCAGTCGGGGTGCCCGGAATCGGGGATTGGTTGGCTCAACCCCGAAGTCGGCGGGAGTGGCAATCATCGTCTGGGTACCGTGCTCGTCGGGTACCTCAACCAGCCCGCCAGCCGCCAGGAACTGCTCATCGGAGAGAAGGTCCTCGATGGTCTGTACCGGTGACCAGAAGAAGTCCGGCTCGGCGTCAAAGATCTCTGCCCACTCCGATAGTGGCCGGGTGGAAAAGATCTCGTCGAGGAGGTGCACCAGCTCAACTCCGTTCTTGAGTCGGGCCACCGTCGTCTCGAAGCGCTCGTCGGTGAGCCATTCAGGGCGATCGACTGCCCGGGCCAGGGGCGGAAAGTGCCGTTCTCCGTCCAGGCCGACGACCCAGAAGCGCCTCCCGTCGCCGGCCGTGTAGTTGTTGACGGTCGGATTCGTCATCGTCGACCGACTCCCGAGCCGGATCGGCCTTCCCCACATCAGCGCCACGTTCACGTCGAAGCCGATGGTGTAAGCGCCTTGCCGAAGGAGGGACGCCGAGACGATGTCGCCCACGCCCGTGCGTTCGCGGGCGAAGAGCGCGGCGCAGACCATGGCCGCTCCCGTCATCGCGACCGAGTGGTCGCCCATGCCTCCGCGCTGGAAGGGAAGGTCGGCGCCGGGAGGCGTCAGGGAGGCAGCCACTCCGGACCGCGCCCAGAAAGCCGCAATGTCATACGCCGGCCGATCCGCTTCGGGACCAGTCAGGCCGTACCCGCTGATGATGGCATAGACCAGTGCGGGGTTGCGATCCCTGAGCGAGACGGGATCGAGGCCGACACGTTCCAGTGCCGACAGCCGGATGTTGGTGAGGAAGACGTCGGCCCCATCGATCAGCGTGTTGGCAATCTGGCGACCCTCGGACGAGGACAGGTCCAGGACGATGCTTCGCTTGGAGCGGTTGTCGAGCTCGAAGACTGGGTTGCTGGGAAGATCTCCTCCGAGCATCTTCTGGAAACCGCGTGCCGGGTCACCGCTCGGCGGTTCGATCTTGACCACGTCGGCGCCCCAATCGCTCAGGATGCCCCCGGCGGCCGGACCGGCGACCCACATGCCCAGCTCGACCACCTTCACGCCTCGCAGTGGTCCGGTGTATTCGCCTCGATTCTCCACGGCTAGGCCGATGGCTCCATTCGACGTTCCTAACTGAGATGTTGCCTCGATTTGGACCCACGCTGAGGGCGTCTGCAACGGTCGGCGAGTACCGACGAGAAGGGGGCGACGGTCAACCCCTCACGAACCCGCACTCAAGGACGCCTGTTGCTGCGCGGTCAGGTGGACGACGTTCTTCGGGTTGCAGTTCCAGATGGACTGGGTGGGCTTGGTGATCGCCTTGTCGTAGACGAACTTGTTGGGTTCGGCTTTGAGCAGGGCAAAGCACGGCGAGGGCTGGGGGTTCTCGTTGGACATGGTCAACTGCGCCACCGGTGCCTCAATGCCTCCGGCATCCCAATTCTTCGTGGCGGCGGCGTGGCTGAGCACGCACGACACCGTCAGGTCGGCGCCACAGGCCGAGGCGGACTTGGCCCACAAGAGCCACGACTCCGCACCCTCCTCGTCGTTGAAGTCGACAGCGTCGCCCTTGGCGTACGTGTGCATGACGTTGACGAGCTGCTCGGTGGAGGGGCTCTGCGAGGCCATCTCGAGTGGCCACCACGACGTCTCGACGTAGACCGGTGAGAGACCCGGGTTGTCGGCGACTCCGGTGGTCGTCGACGAATTGTAGAACTGGACACCCAGGATGACGAAGGCCGGGTGATAGCCGGCGGTGGTCATCGCCTGGAAGTAGGGCACGATGTTGTAGTCCAGGGACGGCCACAGGGCCTCGACGCCCTTGCTCTGGATCTGTTCGATATAGGGCGCCCAGTCGGTCACCGAAATCGGTGGCACCTGGAAGTCGAGCACCTTCCACCCCTGGGCCTCGGCGCCGTCCTCGTCCTTGCGCTCGGGCTCGAGGACGGAGGGGTCGTTCTCCCCGCCCATACCCGCCTTCTTGACCGCCTGGGGGTAGGCCTTGGCCAGCGCACCGAACCAACCCGAGGTGATGCTGTTGGTGTTGGCGCCACTGGGGTCGACCTGATCGGAGGCGAGTTCAGATGCGTCGGAAACGACGTACCCACTGATCTGGCCCAGCCCGCACTTCTCACGCACCGGGACCGAGGGCTGGTCGAGGGCCATGCCACCGCCGACCGCCATGAAGTCGCTCTGGCAGGCCGCTGTTGCCTGCTGCGCTGCGTTGAACAGGGCGGCGTCGCGGTTGTCGATGACGATCTTGCGGCCGTTGATGCCACCCGAGGCGTTGCACCATGCCGCGAAGGCATCGGCCTGCTGGGGAAACTCGGCCTCGAGGCCGGGCTCAATGGTGTTGGCGGCGTCGTTGAACACGGCGATGTTGATGGTCTTCGAGCTCACGCCGCGCACCGAGGAGGCCCCACCGGATCCCGGTTCGCAGATCTTGCCCACTCCGGGCCACTCACCGTTGGTGGGGACGCTCGACGCCAGCACGCGACTGGACGACGTGGCCGCCCCTGTCGGTGCTGACGACAGTGAAACAAACATCGCGGCGAGAATTACGGTAGCTGTTGCGAGCGGCAGCGCCGTCCGTCGCAGGTCAATAAGGCCTTTCGATAACCCCTTCATATCCACCCCCGAGCATCTTGTGATTGGGACATTCAATCAGTTGTTCGGCTCGAGTGGGGTTCGGCTCAAAAATCAGGAGAATCCGGGCCAGGGCCCGAACAGCCCAGGCACGCCGTCCTCACTTGCGATATGCCCCACCGCATCGACGAATTCGGCAATGAGTCGTCCGTTACGGGAACCGCACCCACATGAAAGAGGTCTAGGGCGAGGGCATAAGGTGGCTGCTGATGGTGGTCACGGAGGCCATGTAGTGGCGTTTGTGAAGACGATCACTTTGATTACTTCTATGAAGCCCAACAAAACGGGGCATAAGCAATAGGTGGCGAACGTCTGGCGTGGCTCACTGCGATCGTCGAAACCACGACGCTGCTCCCCGTCATTGTGATGACCCGAGCCGAAGGCGTGGGTTTAAGTCGGCGGTCCGGATGATTCTGGTCGTGGGCGTGGTTGTCGCCGCCACCTATGCGGGCCGATGAGTCTGAGGACAACTTCACACAGTCGATTGGCAAGCTTGGCCACGGTATTGGTCTGGCTGCAGATCGTGCGGGAGGAGGGATGCAATCGGGGGGTACAGCTGCCCATGCCACTGCGGTCGCTACGGGTACACAGCCGCCAGGCTCTCTTAGCGTGGAGCTGCTGAACGCGGCAGTCCCCAAAAATACGTCTGGATCGACGGTTCCACCAAAACGCCCCACGCCTCTGCAAACCGCTTCGTGGTTGGCGTCATCGCGAGCGGCACATGTTGAGACGGCGGTGCAGACACCGCGAGGTTCCTGTTCGTTTGGCCTAACGGTCAGTCCACGACCGACCCACTGATTGTCGAGGACCGTCTTCGGGCCGGTTGCATGTTACACGTGGGTGTTCCAAAGCCCCCCATCGCAATTGCCGCTCAAGTGCCTACTTCGATCTTGGCGTACCTGGACTGGGAACTTGCTGGCTAAATGAGCCGCTGAACCGGACGGCGTGCTCATGAGGTGCCACACACCTGGCTAACCCCAGTGGCAGAGAGCATCGATTCCGACTGCCTAGAATCTCTGGATCGTGCCGCCCTGGAGGCGATGTCATTTCGGCGGATCCCAAACGCCATCGAGTCCGGGGGCACTCCCGAGAATTGGCAGTTCACTGGCCCCCGGTCGCTTCAACCTGATTCTGTTTGCCATCACCGTAGGTGCACTGGCGCTCCGGGTTGTCTACGTCCTCACCGTCACCCGCTACCAGAACGGAACGCTCTACGACTCTTTCTGGTACTACAGCACGACAATAGGCCTCCACTCGGGGCAATTCTTTCGAGAGCCGTTCAGTTTCAGCCCCTCTGCCGCCCATCCCCCCATGACCTCTCTGCTCTTGGGTGCTGGTGACTACATCCTCGGGCTGTGGGGAGGTACCACATCCTCGCTCCTCGTCATGGCCATACTCGGTGCCGCAGTCGTATTTTGTGTGGGTCTGCTGGGCCGGACCGTGGCTGGTCCGTGGGTCGGCCTAACCGCAGCGGGACTGGCAGCCCTCGCACCGAACTTCTGGATGCCGAGCGGCATCTTGATGTCGGAGACCCCGGCCATGCTGTTCATGGCCTTGATCCTGCTAGCCGTGGTTCACCTGGTCCGGGCGCCAACCGTTGCGACGGCAGTCTTCCTCGGTCTGGCGTGTGGAGCCGAAGCTCTGGTCCGGGCGGAGCTGATCTTGTTCGTTCCGGGATTGCTGGTCCCGGCTACCTTGATCACACCGGCGCCACTGCGTCGGCGACTGCTGTTGCTCGGGGTCGGAGTGGTGGCGACGATGGTCGTCCTGGCCCCTTGGGTGGGGCGAAATCTGGCCACCTTCAAAGACCCGACCTACATCTCCACCGGCAACGGCTTAGCGTTGTTGGGCGCGAACTGCCCCCAGACATACAGCGGTCCGGAACTCGGTCTTTGGAGCGTTGGCTGCGCCCGCTCGGTCAAAGGGAGTGGCGACGAGTCCGTGCAGTCTTCTCGAGAAGAACACGCCGCGCTGGAGTATGCCATGCACCACGCCGATCGGCTGCCGGTCGTGGTGCTCGCCCGAGTCGCCCGCGAGTGGGACCTGTACAAACCGGTCCAGATGGCCCACGTAGAAGTCGGCGAAGGGCGACCACTCGACGCGTCGCTGGCCGGGTTGGGGTTCTACTACGCGTTGCTGCCGTTTGGCGTCGTCGGTATCGTCATTCTTCGGCGCCGACGAATCGACCAGTGGTTCCTCCTTGTTCCGGCCGGCGTGGTCACGCTGGTCAGCGCGTTGGTCTATGCGCTGGTGCGTTTCCGCGCTCCCTTTGAGGTGTGCCTGGTCGTCTTGGCCGCGCCTGCCATGGTGCTGCTTGCCCAACGTCTCACTCGCCGACTTCCGACTACCCCGGCGACGCGCTAGGCCCCGAGTCCGGGAACATCGACCCGATGTCCCCCGCCCGGCTGGTCTGTTTCGGGTGCATCCAGTCCGCTCCCGGTGCCTTGTTCAACATCGCGGTCTAGTGGAAGATCCCGCGATCAAGCGAGCCCGCAGACCATTTGGTTTTCTGAACCCTGCCTGCATGGTGCCTGGTTGAACCGGGCCGGCAACAATCGCGAGCGTCGTGATGAGCGCTCTTCCGCAACCGGTCGTTGGCAAATCCAACGAGGCTCGGGAGAACCATGACCTCGCCGACAGTGCGTCGCTGCGATCCGGCTAGGACCTGGCGATTGCCGATACTGGGGCGACCAGGCGGCTCGCGTCGGGAGCGCCGAGAAAAGTCGCGTCCCCGTACGTGTACACAGCGCCATTCGCACAGGCCAACCAGTAGCCCGCCCCCGTCGGCGTCGAGATGATGCCGACGACCGGCGGCTGTCCGATGATGCCTTGACCCGGCACGGAGCCGAAGTATGCGGCATCGCCGTAAGTGAACACGCCACCGTCGGACCCCACCAGCCAGTAGCCCTGACCGTCGGGCGTGGGCGCCACTCCCGTCACCGGCGCGTTGAGTCGCGTCCCGCCGGCGGAACCGTAGAAGGACGCGGCACCGAAGCTGAAGACCCCACCGTCGGAGGCGACGAGCCAGTAGCCGCCGTGGTCGGTGGCGGCTATGCCGACGACGGGGGCATTGAGATGGGTGCCACCCATCGAACCTTGGAAGCCGGCGTCGCCGAACGCGAACACCCCGCCATCCGCGGCAACTAGCCAGTAGCCCTGACCGTTGCGGGTGGGTGCAATGCCCACAATCGGTGCGTTGAGGTGCTGGCCGCCCATGGAGCCTTCGAAGTGGGCGTCGCCGAATGCGAAGACCCCGCCGTCGCTGGCCACCAGCCAGTAGCCCTGGCCGTCAGGCGTCGTGGCAACACCGACGATCGGCGCGTTGAGGTGCTGGCCGCCCATGGAGCCCTCGAAGGGCGCGGTGCCGTAGGCGAACACACCACCGTCGCGCGCCGCGAGCAGTGTGCCTTGGCTCGACGCCGGGGGGAAGGTCAACTGTTCGACGAAGGCACGCAGTCCGGGATCACCGTTGCCATTGGGATTGGTCAATGTGCTCCCGTCGGCCACGCACCCGACGCTCGGCAGGCAGCTCACCGAATTGAGGAAGCTGAGGGCGGTGACGTTCGGGCTGGGCTGCACGGACCACGACGACCCGTTCCAGTACTCCACCACGCTCTGTGGCTGTTCACCCGAGGTGCCGTTGTTGAACGACCCCGTCGAGCCCACGGCCCAGCACTGCGCCGCGCTCGAGACAGGAGATCCCGGCCAGGAGGCCCGGCGCCGTGGAGCCTGGCACCGACGCCGATGCATCGGTCCACGACGAGCCGTCCCAATGCTCCATGAGCAACCCCGATGCCGTCCCGCTCACGGGATCGGTCGTGGCGCCCGAGGCCCAGCAGTCGGTGGCGCCGACGCACTCGAGGCCGCTCAGGTAGCCGCCGCTCGGCGCCGGCTCACTCACGCTCGGCACGATCGACCAGGCCGATCCGTCCCAGTGCTCGATGAGGCCCTGGTCCCCAACAGCGCCAGGAAAGACCGGCAGGAAGTTCGACATCTGTGCCACGGGACCGGCATTGCCGACGGCCCAACAGTTGGCGGCCGAGAGGCACTGGACACTGATGAGTTGGTCGAAGGCCTCGCCAGTAGCTGCAGTGGGGAGCATGTTCCAGCTGGAGCCGTTCCACTGCTCGACGACGTCGCTGAGATTGTTCCCGTTCACGTCCGTCGCATAACCGACCGCCATGCAACTCGACGCCGACGCGCAGCTCACACTCGAGAGAATGGCGCCCGCCACGCCCGGCCCACTTGGAGTGGGGCTCGGCACCACAGACCACGACGTGCCGTTCCAATGCTCGACGAGGGTGCCAGTCGGATTCCCGCTGCCGGTCGCGACCACGGCTCCGACGGCCCAGCAGTCGGAGCCGTTGACACAGGTGGCGTCGAAGAGTCCACCGCCCTCCCCACCCGGCAACGGCATAGGAACGAGTGTCCATGTCGTGCCATTCCAGGCCTCAACAAGTGGGTTGGCGGACGACGGGCCGCTGCCAGCGAGGTTCCCCAAGGTGATGCCCACAGCCCAACACTTGAGCGCGTTGGCACAGGTCGAACCGAGTAGGACGTCATCAAGTCCCGTTCCCGGGACCGTGGCGACATACCAGCCTGACGTCGACGCCTCCGCCGTCGGCACCATTCCGATCCCGCCAAGCAGCGCGGCGACGACCAATACGACGCCCGAGGCCGCGGCGGCACAACGTCGAATGTGCCTGATGCGTGGCGCAAAATACGCCCGCGATGTCATGACACACCATGTTTGCACGCAGCTCGCTGGCTGTGGCGGATGGACGGGTCCACATTGCGACGCGGTCGTTTGGATTGGGGAACCTGAATGGAGGCGAATATGAGCGGCTCCAACGCCAGCATCATCCCAGAGTTCCGTTCCAAGGACGCGAGAGTAGGCGGTGACTTCGAGGGCGCCCCGCTGATGCTCCTCTCTCACACTGCGCCACGTCGCGTACTGGCGCGTGACTCCCGTCGGCTGCTTTCCGCAGGCAGACGGTTTGTTCGCGTTTGTTGCATCCAACGGATGACGTCGGAGGTAACGACCATCGGACCCTCGTGGACGGAACCCGAAGGACGGTTCACCGAAAGACGAGAACCATGCACAAGATATGCGAGGAATATAGGTGAGTGATGTGCCCTTCACGATCCGGGTTTCGCCCGCGCTCTTGACGACCTGGCGACGCGGCTATCGGCTACGCACTTTGGCTCCCGGTATCAGACGAGAGTGGGGTTGGCGGTGTGGACCCCGAGCATCTGCGCGAGTTGGTCACCTACTGGACCCGAAGAGTTCTCCAGGCAACACCAGTAGGACCATCTCTGACCAACCATACGATGGTCGATGTGGGCGACACACCGATCCATCTCGTGCGCGTCGGGGCCCAGGACGTGCGGGTACGCACTGAACCCCCAAAAGGGGGGCCAGTGCGTACCCGGAAAATTTTTGCCTTCATTAGTGCAAACGGCCTACCACCGATAGAAGCGGTGACTGCCCGCAGTCTCACCGCGGCCGATGGCGAATCCGACGACCCAGAGGACGAGAAAGACGGCTGCTGCTATCCACAAAAGATGCACTGCGAAACCAGCGCCAAATAGAATCAACACGAGCAACAGCGCAAGAATCAATACCACTGGACAACCTCCCTATTCCCGAAACGCCCGAAACTTGCTTCTACCTAGTATGTCGAATCAACTCGACGCACAACGTTCCCCTGGCCGTCATCGACAACGGTCCGCCGTCGACGCGTGTTCCCCGCCACCATAACGACGACTGAAACAACTGCGCCGACAACGCCGACGATCATCAATATCCAGCCCGCTTTATTGACGTTGAAGCCGTGCTGGTAGGGCTCCGTCACCGCCCAATCAAGAATCGCCCCAACTGCAAAAGCAATAATACTTGCAACTAATCCGCCAGCCCCAATCATCGGAGCCCCCTTTCTGAGGTTGCAATGGCTCTACCCATGGTTATGTCGAGTCAAACCATTCTCAATGGTAGGTGGATTGACTTGGAACTTTCTTGTAACGCAAGAGAAGGTGGCAAGGACCGTCGGCGGCGTCCCGTGTGGTGCGCGGATAGGGCACGGCCGCGCACCCGTGACGCGAAGGATTCGGGCCCGAAGCCGGAGCCGCCTTGGGGTCAACACATTGTCCACCGGCCCTGGCCTTGCGCACTGAATCCGACGGCCTTTGTAATAACTACCCGCTGGCACGAACTCCTCTGGAGTGGGCGCACCGCTAGAGATCGCCCGACGCGGAGCGAGGCTCCAGCCGAGGGAGCCGCTCACGCGCATCCCGACGTGACTGGCGTGGGTCCATCATCCTATGCCCATTGAAGCCGCACTCAAACCACCCGATCGGGTGATTGCAGAGGAAGTTGAACAAGGGCAACACCACTCCGTTCGACTGCGCACCTCACGGTGGTCGGTCGTTGACCCTCGACAGAAAGGTGGCTGAGTTCGTTGGATCGGAGCGCGTTTCACCAGAGGAATGTTGGGTAGTGCGGGCTGTTGAGGCACCCAACCTGGTTTCGGGAGGATGGTGCCGCACGCAACAGCCCCGCCAGGCAAGCGGCGGGGCTGTTGTTCGTCAAGCGTGCCCATCTCTTCGGGACGCCTTAGCCGAGTGAGTGGCCCGCGATACCGCGGATTGGGGTGGTTTTCTCAATCAGGGTTGAGCCAGCCCTGCTGCTCGGGCGGAATAGGTCGGAGCCATCGGCACGGCTGACATGCTCCAATTGAACAACAGCCTCCGCACCGTCCGTCCGGCATGGGGGGCCGCGGGGCCGACAGGATGCCGCGCATGCTGAATCTTCCGAATCGGCTTTGGCGTTGCCCTGTGCTTGAGCCAGCCGGCGGTACTACGTACCGGCCAGGGATAGCGTGGACTCGCTGGGTCGGACTGAAGATCGCACCAAAAGGTGACAAGGGATCACCCCTGCAGACGATTTCGGCCCACAGCTTCGGACTTCGACGCACCTCCCTGCACCGCTGAAAAGTTCATCTGACCCCTTGGCACTCTCATGGGGCGAGTGCTAATATTGCTGCGTCACCGCCAAAGAATGGCGGGCGCAAGAGCTGAGCACATGCGCACGTAGGAGGTGATCGGTCATGGCTCTTGTACGAAGTGACCCGTTCCGGGACGTCGACCGTCTGTTCCAGCAGCTCTGGACTGCACAGCAAAATGGCTCTCGGTCCATGGCGATGCCAATGGACGCCTACAGGAAGGACGACTCCTTCTTGTTGAGGCTTGATCTTCCAGGCGTGAAGCCCGACTCGGTGGAACTGACTGTCGAGGACAATGTCCTCACGATCACGGCTGAGCGGCCGTCACCGCCCCAGGCGGAGGGCATCGAGTCGGTCATCGCCGAACGGCCCTATGGCTCGTTCAGCCGTCAGGTCGTCCTGGGTTCCAACCTCGACACCGAGCACATCCATGCGGATTACGAGGCCGGGGTGCTCACGGTGGTCATTCCCGTGGCAGAAAGGGCAAAGCCCCGTCGGATCGAAGTTACGACGCGTTCGGACCAACAGCAGATCACGCCTGGTTGATTGCCCGTCTTCCGGGGATAGCGGGAAGTTCCCCGGGGGACCGCCCGACAGTAGTCCGACGAGCAATCGACCATCCCGGTCGTCGTCGTGTTGCACATCGGAAACTGATCGCGCGAGACGCGTTGGGCCAGATGAGGAGACGCCTTCATCCCTTCTGGTTGGCCGCCCTCGTCAAGAGCACCCTGCTAAACGCATCATCAACAAAAAGAAGTGCCGCAAAAGCAGTCGCATCAAAATAGACGTCGTGGATGTGTTCATCGCCTCGTCTTCTGAGACGAAGGGAGCGTGCCTTTTTCGTTGGTGACATCACAAGGAAGGAGTAGCGATGGTGAACTTATTTGGCGTCACATCTCGGGACATCGAAGGCGGTCGGGTATTCGCCTTAATGGGGGAACTCGACATCAGCACGACTGACGGACTTGTCGAGCAGATCGTTGGACCGGCCGGCTCGTTTGTTGTCATCGACCTCTCAGAGCTGACTTTTGCTGACTCCTCGGGACTGGGTGCAATACTCACCGCGAGATGGAAAATGATTCGAGATGGGGGAAACCTCCTCCTGACTCGGCCTCACCGGAACATACAGGCACTGCTTGAAATGACGGGGCTGGACGAGTTACTGACAGATTGGGACCCCGCATGGGAGGAACCGCCCGCAGCTTCTACCCGTTTGGGACAGCCGCCAGTTGTAGCTGAGGCCTAGGCCGTAAGCACTGAACCGCCCCACCGTCCCCGGGGAGTGGGAGATCGGGATCACCCCGCGGCGATGAGGTACGAGGTCTTCACCGAAAGAGCGGGAGATAGCTGGTTCATCTCAGTTCCCAGACGTCCAAGAGGCCCTGGTCCGCACACGCCATCACGATCGGGTCGAGCTGACCGCTCGGGCAGTCATCGCGCAGGCGCCTGGGCCCCCCGAGGGTTTCGAGGTGGACGTCAGTTCCTACGACAATCTGGGCGGTAAAGCCGTGAACTCGAGGACGGGCATTGCCGAAAACGACGAAGCGACCCGGCCTGGTACGTCCAGTGGCACGTTGCAGAGACTTAGCGAAACCCTGCGTGCCACTGGACATTGTGCCAGACAAAAAGCGACCCGCCGAGGCGTGGCCGCGACGTTCACAACGGGAGCTGGCCTCCGTCCATGCTACGGAGCGCGCTTCGGTCGGATGTTCAAGTAATCGTCGAGACCGGTGATTTGGAAGAGGCGCCGTAACTCATGCGATGGGCGGAAGATGATTAGCTCGCCCTTCATTGATTCCATGCGCTTGTGCTCCGTGACAAGAACGGACAGGCCGGTCGAATCGATGAAGGTGACCTCAGCCACGTCGAGAGAGACGTGACAGACGCCTTCATGAGCTAACCCGGCCAGCCTCTCGTAAAGCTGTCCGACCGTGGAAACGTCGACCTCTCCGGCCAGGACGACCAGGGCATGCGTCTCCACGCGTCGAATCTCGGTCTCAAGGAGTTCCTCCACGCCCAACTCGCGGGATATCAGGAGAGCCATGGTCGACGCCTTTCTTTATTGAGGCGTGCTGCACACCCGACGACCGCTCTCGTGCGGTTGAGGCTGCTGGTGCAACCTGAATAGGGCACCAAACCCTACCCCCGGTGCGCGGCCCAGAAATCACCCGATCGGGCGATTGCAAACGGAGACTTGACCGGCGCGAAGCGACGCCGCCGAAGCGGGACCGAGGGCGAGATCGTGGGTGAGCCTGATGGGCCGGCCGCAAGGTCTACAGATCGACCGCCACCGGTTTACCCCACCGAGTCGACGTTGAGGTACTCGATCAAGCCCATCATTTCCAACACTAGCCGCACCGGAGGGTGCCCGCACTTCACCGAGAACGCACCCCCGTAGTCACTCACCCGCCTTTTTGTTGACACCAGCAGACCAACAGCCATTGAGTCGAGGAAGCTCACCCCAGAGAGGTCGATCCGTACCATTCCTGGGTCGTCCGTGACGGCCTCCGCGAGGCGCTCTCGGAGATGAGGTGCGGCCACGAGGTCTAGCTCACCGCCCATTGCCACGAGAACTCCGTCGTTCGTTGGGTGCAAGTCGACTGAGTAGTCCGGCTGGCCTTCTGCCGCCATGCGTACCTCCCGACTCCCAGACGAGATACCCCGAACGTCCGGAACGTCAAACAGGAACGGTCAAGGTTGGCTGGCCACTCAGGGAGTAGGCCTTCAACATCGACCGCATGGGGCGACGGTCGATGGCGTCCGGGGGTTCATTATGATCGCATTGGCGTACTTCGGACTCTGGCTCGTACCTGGAGCGACGATGACAGTGACTCCATTTCTCATTCTCTTCGGAGCCACCTATTTCTTCAGCGAGTTCGGCCCGAATACCACAACGTTTGTTTACCCAGCTGAGATATTTCCGGTGCAGGTGCCCGGGCAACTGGTCACGGCATTGCATTCGTTGGCACCTATGCACTTACTGCTCTGTTGCCTCGAATCGGCCTCGGTGACACCACGCATGAGCCGTGTCAGCAACCTGGCTGGTTCCTACAGCTAGCTAGCGGCCAAGCGCGGTCTGCAGGTCCCGAACGTGTTCCTGGGTCTGCTCGAGCAGCGGGCGCAAGGCTTCAGCCACGTCGGCCAACCCGAGGTCCATGGCTTCGCTGAACCGCTTTCGGTAACGCTTGAGCTGGCTGTCCTCGAGGTGCAGGTCGGCGGCCAGCGCATCACGGCCCGTCGCTCGCTCCACCTTTGGCACCGAGGTGGAGGGTTCCCCACCGAGGAAGGCGATCTGCTCCGCAAGGATCTGCGCATGCTGCAGCTCCTGGGTCAGGTGCACCTTCAGCTCGTCGATGACGCCGAGGAACTCGGCCCCGGTGACGGTCGCCACATGGCTGATGTACTGAACGATCGACTGGAATTCAGTCTGCAGATCCTCGTTGAGGGCGTCGATGAAGTTCTCCTTATCCAATTCGCTACTCCGTTCCGGTCGACATCTCTGACGATTGGAAGTCTTCCCGTTTGCTGACCGACTCAATCGGCGTGAGTGGTTCCAATTGGCCCCCTTTCCAGCGCGGGCGTGTAAGCACGGGCCAACAGGGTAAAAAGTGAACGTGCCACCTGCCAAGGAGTACGCCTGGAAGGCAGTCACCGTCGGCTTGGGGGCTCTGGCCGGCGTGACCACCCGGCGTCTCCTCGAGGTCATCTGGAAGACGCTCAGACGGTCGACACCGCCGAAGTTCCCCGCAGACCGTCGCTCCTCCTGGGGGGACGCTCTGAGCTGGGCAGTCGCAACGGGCGTCGGCGTCGGTGTGGCGCGTCTTCTGGCTCTACGCGCCGCTGCGGCGGTTTGGGAGGTGGCCGTTCACGAGCCACCTCCGGAACCCGGACTGATCGAGACCCCCGCGGCATAGCGCTCGCAACCCATTTCTTGGAGCCTCCTTCTTCGTGGCCTTCTTGGTCGTGGGCCGCCTTCTTAAGTCTCTTCGCTTTCCTGGGGCTACAACCAGTCATGCGGCAGCGGAAGCCCAAGCGGCTCAACGCCGGCTTCTTCGGCCGCCGAACGCTCCTCGCCGGGAACCGATCTTGGGGAGTGCCGACTGAGGCCTACCGCGGCGGTCGGACTGCAATTGGCTGACGCCTCCGGAATCGAAGTACAGGTTTGAGCCCCCGGAGGGCAGGGCGTCAGCGCTGCGATACACACGAGTCCACACGATCGAAGGTCGCGGGGGACCTCAAGCACGATTCATAGCGAGCGACGCCTCCCGAGCCCCAGGCACTCGCGTGGCAATAAGCCCGACCTTGTTGAGAGCCAGTTGCAAAAGGAAGGGTCCCAGCTTCGAGCCCCGATGATTGGCTTGGTCCATGAGCCGGTGAACCGGACCGCTCGGCTCCTTGAGTCGACGGACGTGTGTCAGATAACGACTCGCCTTTAGCGAGAACATGAAGTCAGTCGGTGTGTCTGCTGCCCATCGCTCAAATATTCCGGGCCTCGGGCAGGCGGTAGAACGCACTGTTGACTTCAACGGTCTCATAGTGCTTCGAGTAGTGCTCAAGCCAGTGAGCATGGTAGCCCCGCTGGGTATAGACGTCCTTTCCAATCCGCGTATTGCCATCCGGAACTGTCCACGTGGACTGTCACTATTCAGCTGCTGCATCGGCGTAGCCTGGGCCGCGCGGCACCGAGAGCACTCATTTGCCTCTGTTCGAATCGATAAGGTCGCGGTGGTCTTTCATGGTGTCCAGCGCATTCTTCAGCCCTCTCCGAATCCACCTCATTGTGGTTCTGGCCACTAATTCGTGACTGACGAGTACGGAAGTCCTAGGCATCTAGCCTGTTGCGTCAAGCCCGACTTGGTCGTCCATATATCCCAACACGCCCGCGAAACCCTCTGGCGCGCGCCCCTTCCGCCGAGAACTAGTCGTTACGATCGAGTTGGGGTCATGTTGGACGCAGAAACCTGCAGCCATGGCTCGATGATGAAGGTCGCGATCTTCTCCGCTCAGCAAACTGCGGAATCCCCCGAGTTCCGTGTACATGGCGGCGTTGAACCCGAGGCTCGCCCCGTGGATTGGTTCTCGTTCTGCCGCGTAGCGCTCTGTCCACCGCACTATCGTGGCGCTCTCCTCGGCGACCTGGATCCTTCCCGCCCACAGATCCACGCCTGATCTATGAGCTTCGACCTGGGCTGTGAGCCAATCCTGCGGTACGCGTGAATCAGCATCCGTGGTAGCCAGCCAGATCCGAGCGCGGTCCATCTCTGGCCAGCGCGCCAGAAGTGCCAGGCTCCCGATCCGGCGGGCCAGTCCAACGCTCCTGCATTCTCGGCGGATCACGAGGGCGCCAAGACGCGCGGCCCAGCAGCCTGCGATGGTCGAGCTGGCGTCGTCGCAACTATCGAGCACAACGGCTACCCGGCATGAGATTGACGTTGAGAGCGCGTCGACTGCCCGCTCGAGTGCCTGCAGCGCACCGGGCAGCAATTCCTCCTCGTCGTGGACGGGCACCACGATACCCACGGCGCCTATCACGCGCTGAGGATGGTTTTGGCTCAACGTCGCTCCCAGATATCGAGCACAAACTCCTCTTCAATGTGGTGCACGACAGGAACGAGTCCTGGAGTGTCGCCCATGATTCGGTGACTGCGCTCCCCGCTTAGGGGGTAATTCGTCGTTCCGCGCCAGTGGACGCCGACGACGTGAGCTCCAAGCGTCGTGGAATCCATGACACACCCCATTACGCAACTGAGGTCGGCCACGTCGAAGTAGTACGCGATCTCACTGAGTACCACGAGATCGAACGGACCCGGTGGCCACTGGTCGGGAATGGCGCGTTCCTCAATCCGAACGTGAGGCTTCTCTCGGAACCGAGCTTCGGCCCGCCGCAGGGCGGCGGGGATGATGTCGCTGGAGAGCAGCTGGTCACACCGAGCGGCTAACAGCTCACTGAGGACTCCGATGGAACATCCCGGCTCGTAGGCCGAGCGATACCGAGACCGCGGCAGGCTGGCGACAGTCACTCCGTATTTCCGCTGTTCGTACGGGCTTCTTTCGAATCCCCACGGATCGGTCTCGCCGCGGTACATCTCCTCGAAGTATGAACGGCTCGTCGACGTCATAGCCCCGCCTCGATGAACACTTCGAAGGGTCGCCAGAATCGCCGCAGTACCGAGTCTGACAACAGCGCTCGTCCGTCGTGGCTGGAGCCTAGGGGCCTGATCTGCGACGTGAACGCGTACGACGCCCAACGCTTTCGGGCGGCTTGTCGCCGTGCCAGATCGAGTCGCCTGCATCGACGCCAGGGCACGTCCGTACTCTCCGGCACTGCCCAGTGCCATGCCCAGATCAGATACTCAAGCACCGGCGTGCGAGTCGAATGGGCGGCCGCGAGCGTAGCGAGACCGGTCGCATCGTGATCTGGGTGGCCGTCCGACCGCCACGGGGCGACGCAGAGATCATTCGGCCCGAGCAGCCTGCTCAGCTCGTCAGTCAGGTTCTCCCACTGCTCCGCCACAGACCCGTCGACGAAGCGAAGCCGCCGAACATGGGTGGAGTCACAACCCAGCCTACCGAGGGCGACCTGCGTCTCGATGGCTCGCGTCACCGCAAGGTCATGACCCAGTGAACACGCTCTGGGGTGCGATGCCTCACCATCGGTGACGGCAACCACCACGGTCTCCACTCCGGCGCGCGCCATGTGCTGAAGCAGCCCTCCGGCTCCGAGGACCTCATCATCGGGGTGCGGAGCCACGACAACTAGCCGCCGGGGTTGCCTCAGACGTAGTGGGGGAAGCCCTGCGAGCCGACCCGCGCTGAGCCAGGTGCGCTCGTCTGTTCCCGGATGTCCCTCATCGACGACTAGTTCCACGGCCACCCATCACACGCCATATGCCCGAGGACGTTGGCATCCTGCGGTCCGTGGTACTGGGCCATGTACACGTAAAGATCGGCCGCTCGTCGTGCCTGTTCCGGGTCGTGACAGATCGGGCCAGCTCCTCCGGCCGCGGCAGAGTGCACCAGCACTTGCTGCGATGCATGGTGCACGGCGTGACGGATCACGAGGGCTCGTCGTCTGGCCGCACGCGCACAGTCCTCGGGGTCGTCATCAATCTCGTCGGCCGCCTGCTCAATCACCCGGCGCATGAGATCGACCTGGGCTACAGCATGTCCAAGTTCGGCCGTCACGAGCTCCGATGGATTCGGACCAATACCTCGAAGCACGTGTTCGACCAGGCCTCGGGCGCCTCCGTACCAGCAGGCGGCGACTCCGGTCGCCCCGAACCAGAAACCAGGGCGCTCGAGATAGAAGTTGGGCGAACCGATCGCGGAACTCTTGGGCAAGGGCGGCCCTCCGAAATCGAGGGTTTCGCTCAGCGAATCCGCCATTCCTACGGCCGGCCAGGACCCGGGATGGACTCCAATCACGTTTTTGATCACCGACACCTCGAATAGCCGATACCCATCCCCGCACTCGGCCGTCACGAGCGCCCGGTCGATATGCGTGCTACCTGAGCAGAAAGGCTTCTCCCCCTCCAGGTGCCAGCCATCCGCGGCTAGGCGCGCCGTCGTGCCTCCATGAGAGCGTGCTGCCCAGACGCCGTAGGTTTCGCCTGCGATCGGTTCACGACCGGCTTCCGCGAGAATCGCTAGGGCATCAACGTGGCCCTCTGCCAACCGAGCAAAAGAAAGGTCACGTGCTGCCCAATCAGCCAGTACCCCAAAGCGTGCCGCCGTATCACCCGAGCCCGGCTTTGGGAGCGCAGATCCACAACCCGCAGCGATCTCCTTCAGCTCCAACCAGGGCCTCAACCGGGCCCCAATTCGAGGCGCTCGCCCGGCGCCGATGAGTCAACGGTGGCTTCCACACGGCAGTAGTACCCGACGCAGCCCAAACCAACCGTCAATTGCGACGCCTGCAGCTCGTTCGCCCCGAGTCGTGCGGCGCGCCCAGCGAATACCATGTGGTCGAGATCGATGTCGATGACACAAGCGGACCTGATGACGGGGATCACGCGAAGTCCGTATTGTTGACAATGCTGCAAATGGGTCGGACGTGCGAAGGGCTAGGTTTTCGCCGGAAGGGGTATAAACGATCCGTGACCATTTCTCGGCGAATTGCGCGGCCCCTATTGGCCTCAATCTTCATCGCTGAAGGTTGGGACGCCATCAGAAATCCCGGAGGGACTGGAAAGACTTTCGAATCTCCCGCCCAACCCCCCACCAAGGAAAACTTACCAATTCAAGAAGACACTCTCACATTGGTCAGGCTGAACGGGATTGTCCAGGTCGGCGGTGGAGTTCTCCTTGCGATCGGGAAATTCCCACGTCTGGCTTCTCTGGCTCTCATTGGATCAATCGTGCCTACGACGTACGCCGGACATCAGTTTTGGGAAGAACCAGATGACGAAATAAGAGCCCAAAGGAAGATTCAACTTCTCAAGAATCTGGGACTCCTGGGTGGGTTGATCTTCTCCGCCGTTGACACAGAAGGTGCCCCCTCGATTGGATGGAAAACTCGGCGTCGTGTGCACCAAGTGGCGAGCGCAATATCGGATGAGCATGCAGGGTCAGACGGCCATACGCTTCAGACGGCAGCGAGGGCGGTCGATACGAGTCGGAACGCAGGACGCCGCGCCAATAGGGCAGCCACGAAAGCGGCTCGTCGAGCTAACGCGACTGCCTCTGGTGTAGCCCGACAGGCCACTGAGATCGCCACGAACGCCACAACGCCACCAAGACAGGACTCGGGGTTGCTTCACCTTACTTGCGTCAAGCGAATGAGGGCGCTCTCCACGCGGCCGAAGAAGCACTGGATGTCGCCGGGCCCTACATTTCTGCGGGACTTGAACGGTCCGGAGAGTTGCTCGAAGGAGCGCTCGATGTCGCCGCTCCCTTCATCTCTGCGGGAATGGAGCGGGCCGGGGATTTGCTCGCCCGAATACCCGATCATTCCTCCCTTGACTGAGCACGGTTCGGCCAGGGCAACTGACGCGCAAACGGTTCATCCTCGCCTGCTTCACTTGGTACCTAGCCCACGCGAGGTCGTGATCTCGCCATTCCCAATTGAGGGGGATGGCCATTGGATGGCCATGAGAACTCCTGAGGAGGCGAGTACGAGCACCTCAGATCTGAACCATCGGGTTGAATAGACCTCAGATCTGAACCATCGGGTTGAATAGGAGGGCTCGCGGGTATAGAGCTAGCGCCAATCCAGATGAGAGGACACAACGTGTCAACGGTCGATAAAGCCAAGAATAAAGCTCAGGAAGCGAAGGGTCGTGTCAAAGAGGCGGCCGGAAAGGCGACGGATGACCAGTCGCTTGAAGCCGAGGGAAAGGGTGACAAGGTTGCCGGCAACTTGAAGCAGGCCGGAGAAAAAGTTAAGGACGCCTTCAAGAAGTAGTGATTGCTGGACCGACAGCTTGCGTAGTCGAGAGTTGCCGGACCAATTCGATCTGGCGCCTCGTTTGGGGATGCGCCAACGACTGGCGTCGCCGTCAGTTGCTCACGGACATGGAATCCTTCGAATCGGAAGTTGCTCCCAACCTGGCCTTCAGCGACCTGGAGGATTCAACTCAGACTTCCCTTCCCCCCGCTGCGAAGATGACGCAACAGATGTCTAGATGATGGCTCTTCCGGGGTGAAGCGATGGCACATGATGACGGCTGGTTCAGCTATACGGGAGGCGATACCTCGCATCTGACCGACGAACAATGGCAGATCGTCGAGGACCGAATCCGAGATCGCGGCAACCTATTGGGAGTTGTCCAGGTCAGGGTCTACGAGAACGGGTGCGAACCCTACGTGACGTTCCCACAGGACGCAGTTCTCGGCGTAGAGACAGATCAATCCGAGATCGCCGAAATGGTTGCTCGCGCCCGCGCCCAACTGGTGGATTGGCGATAGGCCCACGCCCGAACCCCGCGACGGGCAGACCCCGATCATGATCTCAGTCAGGCAAAATGGGCGTTGCGTTGCGGTGCCGTGCCACATCACCGCTACCAACGTTAAGCCGGTGGACCGAACGGGACTGAGTGGCGCGGTTGCGTTCGCACCAACCAGCATCATCGGTCAAGATCGCAGTAGTGGGAACATCGCTCGCCCGAACGGTTGGTCGGTCGCTGGCGATCGGCGCCGCTACCGGTGGACGTTCCTTCTCCGGGATCGCTGCGGTCAGCCTCTCCAGCACTCGTGACGAACGACCCCTCGGGAGCCCGGTCGCCAAAGTCCTTGTCGGCTTGCTGGCGGTCGTGGAGCTAGTACTCGACAAGAGCCCGAAGGCCCCGAACCGACTGGAACCGACTGGCCTAGCGGGCCGGATCGCCTTTGGAGGCGCCAGCGCCGGACTGCTAGCCCGACGGCACAGCGCGTCACCCATTCCGCAGGTTGTGGTGGGGATGGCCGCCGCTTTAACCGCAGCGTTCGCCGGGCACTGGGGCCGGTCCCGCCTCGCTGTGCGCTTCGGGGCCGATCTGCCAGGAGCGTTGATCGAGGACGGAGTGGTGCAGTCATTGGCCTGGGCGGCCTGTCTCGGCCGGGCACCGAAGCCACTGCTATCCCAGCCCGGCAACGAACTGGGTCACCTAAGCCTCACCTCGGGGGATATGCCAATCACCCTTCTCACGGGCCAGGGTTAGGGGAGTCTCCGTGGCGTACGGGGCATGGCATCCTGAACGAGTGCAATCAGTTTATGCGGCCGCAGGGGGTGACGAGGGAATCTTGACGTTGGCGCATGCCTGGCATGACCGAGTGTTAGCCGACGAGGTCGTGAGCCATGCGTTCAGCCATGGTTACCACCCTGAGCACACGGAACGGCTGGCTGCGTACTGGATCGAGGCGTTGGGTGGTCCAGCGAAGTATTCCGAACTCATCGGAGACGAGACCTCTGTAGTGAGGATGCACAGCGGGAATGGCCCGCATGACGAGATGGATCATCAGGCAATAGCTTGCTTCGATTTGGCACTTGCCGACGCTGGCTTCGATCGTGACGAACGGCTTCACCAGGTGCTCCACGACTACTTCAGTTGGGCGACCACGACCACCATGGCGCGTTACCACGACTCTGCAGACTTGGTGCCAGAAGGCCTGCGCATACCCCATTGGTCCTGGGACGGCCTGGTCGGCGACACCTGATCATCGACCATCGCGGGCGAAGCAACTGAGCCGCAAAAGGAGCGCTCGGTGCCGCCGATCCGGCGTAGACGGGGGACCCTTTCGGGGGCTGGCCGTCCGATTTCCATGAAGCGATCTTCCACCGATTACGCAGCAGCTCTGATGGAGGACATGATCCTGAGTAGAGGAACGCCGGATTACAAGAAGGGAGACGTAATGGAGGTCATCAACTTGGGTGCGACCGATGGGCTGCCCGCGGTGAACTGGGGGAACGTCCTCGAAAAGCTCGATGCCGGATCGCCGCCGGCTCCAGACGCCCACAACGCTCGCACGACGTGGCTTTCGACGGTGAACGGGGACGGGAGCCCCCACGTGACTGCGGTCGGTGCGCTCTGGCTCGACGGAAGCTTCTGGTTCCAGACCGGATCGGGTACTCGGAAGGGCCGCAACGTCGCTCGCGACCCGCGCTGCTCGATCGCGGTGTCGATCCTCGATGCTGACGTCGTCGCCGAAGGTGAAGCAGAGCGGGAGACTGACCCGGCTACACTCGCGCGCCTTGCCAGGGCTTGGGCGGACCAGGGGTGGCCCGCCGAACTCGATGAGACCCGGACAGGTATCACCGCCCCGTTCAACGCGCCGTCGCAGGGACCACCCCCGTGGAACGTCTATCGCATCAAGCCACATTCGGTGACCGTGACACTGGGCACCGAGCCAGGCGGGCTGACTCGTTTCAGGTTCTAGCCTCAGCCCAGCGAGATGCCTATCCCGGCCTCGCCAATCGATGAATCTCGCGATTCGGCCCTCCGATTGTCCTGCGGATCTTCGGCCCAAACCAGAGCGCTCCAGATAGCCTCCCGCTCCCGGCGGACGGGGGGCACCCAGAAGGTGAGGTCGACTACGTATCCCCGTTGCTCCAAATCGCGGATCATCAAGGCTGCATCCGCTTCCGCCGGACGCACGGTGATTGGTCGAGCATCCTCTCGTCGAAGGATGAGAATCGTTGATCCGAAACGACGGATGACCTTGATCGCTTGCACGGACTCGCGATTGCGCCTCTTGGTCCCTAACCCACCAGGACACGTAACCCGGCCCGGCTACGGCGGAACGCCCAACTTCCGGTTTTGGGGCCCGCAGCGGCGACAAACGGGACCTGGACGTCCGCGATTGAAGCGCAGGACACGGTTGGGCAGTCCGTCTAGGATGCCGGTCCGTCGTTCACTGTCACGGGTGGTTCGATGGCACCCCAAATCGTTACCTTCGGAACGACGGCCTCTGGGGTACTTTGCATCGGAAGCCGCTGTCAGCTGAGACAATCCTTCATACGTACGGTCGGGAACCTTCGGATGCTGCCAAGTGACTTCGGCCGCGGACCTGGCTTCGCACAGCCTTCCGAGGACTGCGGGGACTTGAACTCCAGCCAGGGCACGTTGCGCTCGGCCGGGAGATCCCCGGGGGCTGTCGCACGTGAGGATCTGGCACTCCTGATCGGCAAATACTGCACGTTGGATGCAGAATTGTTTAATCAACCCCGGTTCGGGCAAAGCGAATTACATGCTGTTAGCCGAACGGGATCAGATGGTTCTCTTTGATGAGGATACCTACGAAGCTCTGTTGCCAGAAACGCTGCAAGCTCCCGCGTCGTCGCACTCACCTTCAGACATCGCGCTGGGGCTCGCTCTGATCGTCATTCCGTGGCTGCTGATCGTCGTTATTTCGTGGCTGCCGATCGCTTTGTTGATCTGGTTTTTGACCTAAACCTGACCTGTCACTGCGCCCGGCCAACTCGACCTTGCGCTTCCACAGGTAGAGCGTTCCCCAACACCCCGACCTCTTGAGAGAGCGAGCTGACCCTCTCGCCGGCCACCAGTCGTGCACAGATGGACTCGGCGAAAGTCTTTCGGATATCGCTTGGGCATGGACTACCTCCTGGTAGCTCACGACCCAAGCCCATATAGCTCGACCTAAGGGGTTCAGGCCATCGAGCAGCTCCAACGGGATTCGAACCCATGTCGCCACCTTGAGAGGGTGGATACAGAGGACTCTGAGGACAGCGACGATGGTGATCCGCCCAGTTCATGCGAGGAATGAGGGGCTCACCATTTCTCATCATTCCGCGCCAGTTTTCGAGAGTTAGGGCACACGGAGGGCACGGACATGGCTGCCTGCGCTACGTACAACGACATCCGTGACTGATCTCGATAGGTTAACAACCCACCCGTGCCTGGATCGGTCAGCACTGGTTTGCAAACAGGTCGCGGTCCCGAGGTTAGAGGCTACGTCTCATGCCAGCGATCAGCCATGTACGCATCCAGTTCGGGGGTGGGGAGTTCTACCCGTGCTGAGTTCATGACCGGCTCGAAAGGTCTGGTGCACCCACCCTGCAGGTTTGCCGCAAGCCGCTTACTCACTGATCCGAGATGGATTTCAAGTTCCGAGGATCCCAGAAAGTCGAGAGGTGACGACCGCATACGAGGACACTACCTCAGGGCCTTCCTAGCCGGACCTTGAAGGGTCCACGTACGCTGCCAGGACGTTGGGGCAGTTGGCGTCGAAATAGAGCCGTATGGACTGGATCGTTGTCAACGGACGGACAACGTCAAGGCTCTGGGTGAATGTGCCGATGACCTCCCCGTGGCGACGGGCGTTCGACACCTGAAACTTCGCTATGTGGCGGTCGCTGGGGTGATCCTCGGCGGTTCGCTCATGCTGTCGGCTTGCGGGGGCCGCACCGGTAGTCCGTCCGCATCGAATGCGTCGAAAGGTCCGGCTGCACGGGCGGTCACCACCACGACCACCACGCCCTCGGCCTCGTCCACGACGACGACGCTGCCGTCCCCGACAACATCTACGGTCCCATACAGCCCGCCGCCGACTCTGCCCCCTCCGACCACGACCACAACCGCTGCCCTCATCACATGCAGCCTTACGACGCTGGAATCGGAAATGAACACCGCCGCTCAACAGACAATCGGTCGGAACGCCACGATCCAGGAGGCGGAGCAGTTCGGTCAGGAGTACTACGGATGCCAGGAGTTCACGCCGTGAACTAAGGCACTAATCAAGCGGCAAAGCCTCTGCCCGATGCCCGAGTAGCTTTGCCAAACCGAAATTGGGCCGAGCGTCGGCTGGCGGCAGAGGGGGGCAATGAGGCGAGGTATCTCCGGGGGCGTGATCCTATTGGTGCTTTCGGGCATCGTGCTGAGCACTCCACTAGCAGCGTCCGCATCAACCGCGGCTCAGAAGCACGCCCACGCCGTTCAATGCGCCAGCGCGGCCACTGGCCACAAGAAGATCACGAGGGCCGGGGTAGCCGCCTGTACCTCGTCCACCTTGACGGTCACACGCCCACGCCCGAAGGGATCGACCATCTTCGTTGTTAGTAAGGGCACGACGTATGCGCTCCGCTCGGGAGCCAAGCCCGTTCGTGTGGCCAAGAATGCCAGCCTGATCGCGCTCAACAAGGCGTGTGGCCTTGCGACAACTCCGATTGCCGCCGCACAAGCTCTTCCGCCGCCCACTACGACGACCCTTCCGCCAACCACCACGACGACGATTCCGCCGACGACCACGACTTCTCCTCCACCCCCACCTCCGCCGACGACAGCTGCGGCACCCGCGGGCTGTACTCCGATTGATGATGAGGGCGGATGCTACGAACCAGGGGAATATTGCCGTGACGACAACCACGGAATGACGGGTGTGGCTGGTGATGGCGAGACGATCACCTGTGAAGACAACGATGGGTGGAGGTGGGAACCAACGTGATCACCAACTCATCTGGTCACGGGTCGCTGCTGAGTAGGAAGGCTCGCTGGATTGCGATCCTTGTTTTGGTCGGAGGGAGCCTGCTGACGGCTTGTGGAGACACGACAAACACCACGGGGGCCTCCGCCAACTCGGGCAGTACAGGTAACACGGGGAACTCCGGGAACTCCGGGAACTCCGGGAACTCCGGGAACTCCGGGAACTCCGGGAACTCCGGGAACTCCGGGAACACGGGGAACACGGGGAACACGGGGAACTCCGGGAACACGGGGAACACGGGGAACACGGGGAACACGGGGAACTCCGGGAACACGGGGAACTCCGGGAACACGGGGAACTCCGGGAACACGGGGAACACGGGGAACACGGGGAACTCCGGGAACACGGGGAACACGGGGAACTCCGGCAGTTCCTCTTGTTCACCGATGAGCGATGAGGGGACCTGTTATGAGCCTGGTGAATACTGCCGTGACGACGACCATGGACTGAGTGGCGTAGCTGGAGATGGCGAATCGATCACCTGTGAAAACAACGATGGATGGCGCTGGGAGCCAACGTGACCAGATCGCAGGACCGCTATGACGCCTTCGCGAAGGGCGTCGATGTACCGATGTTGGTCATCACCCTTCTATGGTTGCCGGTGCTCGTCGTGCCACTCGTCGTACCGTTGCACGGCTCAATGGCAGAGACATTTTCAACCATCGACTACACCGTCTGGGCGCTCTTTGCGTTGGAATACATCATCAAGTTCTCTCTGGCCCCTCAGCGAGGTCCTTTCGTTAGGACGCACCTGCTAGACCTTCTCATCGTCGCCGTCCCATTCTTCCGGCCGCTGAGGATGGGGCGCTTGGTGCGGCTCCTACGTCTCTCACGTGTCGCGGTGGTCGTGGGCGAGGCGCTGCGTCGGGGTAAGTCGATCTTCACACACAACGGCTTCCACTTCGTGGTTCTGGCCGCGGCCACAATAGTTTTTGCTTGCGCAGGACTCGTCACCTTCGCGGAGCGGAGCGCCAAGGGTGCCAACATTCATGACTTCGGGCAGGGCTTGTGGTGGGCCATCGAGACGGTGACCACCGTTGGCTACGGCGACAATATCCGACCACGTCGTTTGGCCAAGGCGTGGCCGTGCTCCTAATGCTGGTAGGTATTGGGCTGATCGGAACATTGACTGCAACGGTGGCGAGTTACTTCGTTCAGGAGAAGGCGAACACGACGGAGGACAGACTTGAGCGGATTGAAACACTGCTGAATCAACTCGTAAGTGCCCAGGTGCTCGACCCAAGTGGTTCGACAAACGGGCACAGCAATGCCTCTGTCCGAATGCACTCGAACACAGACGGTGTCGATTAGTGACCCAATCCGTAATCCGTCGCCGGTGTGAACTCGCTTCCGTGATTGTTTTGCGCCTCGGTGGACGCAGGACGAGCCCGCGTCCGCGTCGCTCATCGCCTAGTATTGGTCCGTAACCCATCCAGAGCAGTCGAGAGTTCCGGCTCACTGACGCTGCGCCAACCGGCCTCGCTGAGGCATCGGTGGTCCCGCCGGATTCGATGAGGAGGTCACCGACATGGTGTCGAAAGCAATCGCGTCCCTGGACGCCTGGCTCGCCCGTGCCGAAGAGGTCCTCGCCGAGCAGCGAGAGCACGCCATATCCCCGTCCCTGGGGCTGCTGAGGGGCGATGGCCAGGAAGAATGGACCATCAGCCTGGCAGCGTTCTCCGAAGGCCTGGAGGGACTCCTGAAGGCCTTGTGCGCCCGACCTGGACGGTGGATCCTCATTGCTGAACGACGGAGCGTCCCCATCTGTTCTGGCAAGCGCTGGCCTTCGAAGACGGGTCGCTCTGCACCGAGGTCGTGTCGAATCATTACCTACCCCACGAACACCATTGGACGCGTGCGGAAGAGGAGCGGCTGCCGCGTTGGGGTGGGAGTGGCAAGTGAAACCGTACCTGACGAACTGGATCAACGTTCAGGCCACGACCTCGCCCGACATCGCTTCGGTTACGCACCAGGGGCTGGCGACTGTGAGCAACCTCTTCGGGCTACAAGACGAGGGCACTGTCCTCGTCAAGATGTTCTCGTCGACTCTTCGCGGTGACACACCGGCCGGGTCATTGTGGCCTTGCGCTAGTGGTGACGTCGAACTGATCGAGCCCTTCGGCGGTCCCGATGAAGAGGACCCTGAACTCCACCCCGACCCAACTGCCGACGCACCGCCGTTCGGTGACGAGCCCGAAGAAGATGATGATGATGATGAGGAATGATCGGTCGGGTTCAGGCTGCTTGTGCCCTCAACGCAGCTGACAGGATCGTCTCCAGCTCAGCATCACTCAACAGCCCGATCGCGTTCGCCTGGTGCAGCTCACCTACTGTCCCGGGCTCGGAGCAGTCCGCATCCTCCAGCGTGTTGACGTTATGCACCTCGCCGTAACGCGTCGGGGTCTTGTAGTCGTGACGACTCAGCTCGTCAACCAGTTGAGCGAACGGGATCTCGTCCTCCCGGTACGCCACAATCCTCCCCGTGATCTCGGGAGTCGTTCGGTACCCGGCGAGGTTCTCTGGCACCTCAGGATTCCTCATTTCGTGGACGCCGGACCGGAGAGCTGCCTCTTGATGGGACCGAACGGAGACAGCGTGACGACTCGGACCCTCCAGCGGCACTGGGACAAAGCGCGGAAGGCGATTGGGCGACCAGATCTCAGGCTCTATGACATGCGACACTCCGGCCTTACCCTGGCAGCCGCCCAGGGAGCGAGCCTGGCCGAACTCATGAGGCGTGGTGGGCATGCGACCCCCGCTGCGGCGTTGAACTATCAACACGCCACGGATCTCCGGGACCAGGCCCTTGCCAACGGCCTGGCCGCGTTGGCTCTGCAGTCAATGACCGGCGATGCCATCGCGAAAGGGCACACGGCGGGCACGACACCAGAATCCGAGGTTGACCCGGTGGACGATGTGGCGCCCCGGTGTCCAGAGTTGGAGAGCGATCCGCCTCACCTCTTTGAGGGCCGAGAGAGTTATGGAAACCTCATAGGCCCTGGTCTACCGAGTGATCTTGGTGAGATCTTGAGCCGACAGGTCACTCGATACCGGCTCTTCGGATTCTGGCGGGGTCCAGCACCTCACCGGACGACGATGGAACCGAGCACGCGCCAGTTGGGCTTGCCGGCGTAGAGCAACGCCCGGATCCGATAGTTCTCGAAGTTGCGGAACCCGAAGGCGATCCGTTTGATGCGCTTGATCAGGTTGTTGAGGGCCTCGGTGGGGCCATTGGAGACTCGGGCCAGATGGAAGTTGGCGATCTTGTCGAACCAGTCCCGAAGCGTGCGCCCGAGCTTTTGGATCTCGGGCGGCATGGTGGGTCGGCGGCAGTGCTGCTCGAGCTCTCTCAGCATCGCTCGGGCCGCCTTGGGGTCCTTGGTCCGATAGAAGTCGCGAAGTCGTTCTTTGACCCGGTAGGCGATGGCCACTTCAGCACCGGGGTCGCCCAGGGTGAGCAGCGACCACAGGCGCTGTGATGCCCCTTGGTCGAGTTTCTCCTCGCCGCGCAGCAGCACCCGGCGCACCCGATAGAGCGGATCGTCCCGGCGTCCACGGTGTCCGGTCTGTTCGCGTCTGCACCCGTCGGCGCACGGCGTCGAGGCTGCGATTGGCCAGCGATATGACGTGGAAGGGATCGACGACCTGGTGAGCCTTGGGCAAGCATCACCGAATAGACCGCCGTGTAGGTGGCCGACATGTCGAGAGCCCCGAATCGAATCCGCTCCTTCCAAGCCCTTGGACTGCTTGTTGATCCAGCCCGCCACATCGGTGTATTTGCGCGTCGGGAGGATCTCGATGATCTGGTGATTCTCGACATCGGCGACGGTGGTGGCGTAGTCGGTCGTCACCCGCGAGGAGAGTTTCACGAACGACGTCTCGTCGAGGCCGATGGCGCTCGTGCGATTCAAGCGCTTGCGACGGACGCTGAGCAGGGCCTCGCCATAGATGCACACGGCGTCGTTGACCGTGTGCCAGTCACAGCCCAGCTCGGCCGCGACCTCTCGGACCGTCCGGCCGCCACCGACTTGGACCGTGGCCCACTTGGCCGCCCTCGTCGTCAACAAGCAGCTCTTGGCCGCGATCCGGTGGTCCGAGAGCACCCAGCTCCGCTTTGGACACGCCCGGTTCACGCAGCGCATCCGGTGCTTCTTCCACGCCAGCGACATAGGGGTCCCCATAGACAGGGAGGTCGATGTAGTGCACCACAGGGCGCTCTTTGACCGAGCTCTCCCAGCACACTTCGGGCAGCGCACGTCCCCGACCACCTGCTCGATCATCAACTCGACGTCGGGTCCTCGACGCACGTAGCGCAGGACCGAGATGTCTTTGAGACCCACCAGCGCGGCGAGGATCTCACTAGGGTGGACAAGGACGGAGGTGCTTCGCGGATGTTGGCTGACACCACAACCCTGGAGCGCCTTCGCCTAATTCGGGTCTTCCGGTTTCTGCGGGGTGTACTACGGGTGACCGGGGGGACCTGGAGAGATCAGGCGGGATCCACCGCGTAAGCACAGAGGCGCTTCAGTCTCTCTTATGTGATGAAAAAGAAGATCCTCCACGCCTCTGTGTACGTCGATCCTAGCGAGATCGTGTCTCATCTCGTCGGCTTGAAGGACGTGCGCGTCCTGTCCTATGCGCGACGCGGTCCCGCCGGTGAGATCACGATCGAACAGGACGTGAACGCGCCCGCGTGTCCCGAGTGCGGGAGCCGGGCCTGGGTCAAGGACCGCCCGGTGGTCTCCTACGTCGACCTGCCCTTCGGCGGGGTGCCGATGACCATCCGCTGGAAGAAGCACCGGCTGGTCTGCCCGGACCCGCTCTGCGGCGAGGGCTCGTTCACGCTGAGCGATCACCGGATCGCCGCCAAGGGATGCATGTTCACGACGAGGGCAGCCAAGTGGGTGGTCAAACAGGTCGGGGCGGGCGAGACCATCTCGCACCTGGCCGCCGAGCTCGGGTGCTGCTGGGACGCGGTCAACGCGGCGGTGCGCATCTATGGCGCCGCCCTCTTGGCGGCCGACACCAAGCGCTTGAAAGAGACCACGGCGATTGGCCTCGACGAGACGCTCTTCGTGCGCCAAGGCCCGTTCAAGGAAAAGACCTGGTCGACCACCGTCTGTGACGTGGCCAACCACGCCCTGATCGATGTGCTCGCCACCAGGGAGTTCACCGCGGTGGCGGGCTGGCTGCGCCGCCAGCCCCACCATGTCAAAGCCCGCCTCGAGTACGGCTGTCTCGATATGTCCAAGACCTACTCAGCGGTGTTCAAGGTGGTCACTCCCAAGGCGACGCGGGTCATCGACCGCTTCCACGTGATGCGCCACGCCATCTTGGCCGTCGACCAGACGCGCCGACGGGTCCAACAACAGCGCCTCGGACACCGTGGCCGGGCGGCCGACCCCCTCTACCGGGCCCGCAAGCTCTTGGTCATCAAGGCGACGGCGGCCGACACCGAGCTGACGTCACGCCTCGAGAGTCTCTTAGCCCTGGGCGACCCCGACGGCGAGGTGGCCTTCGCGTACAGCGTGAAAGAGGCCGTGGCCCGCTTCTACGAGACCGCCGATCCGCGCGCCGCAGAAAGACTCTTGCGCGACATCATCGACCACGCCTCGAAACGTTCGGCGCCCCCTGAAGTGCGCACACTGGCGCGCACCCTTTCGAACTGGTTCGAGCCCATCGTGGCCTGGCACCGGGCCAGGGTCTCCAACGGTCCGACCGAGGGCATGAACAACCTGTTGAAACGGGTCAAGCGGGTGGCCTTCGGCTTCACCAACTTCGAGAACTTCCGCATCAGGGCTCTGCTCTACGCCGGCAAGCCCAACTTCAGAGGCTCTTCGGATCTCAGCGGGGAGCCGCTGCGGCTGGAGGTCCCCCTGAAATTAGGCGAAGGCGCTCCAGGGTTGTGGTGTGAGCCAACATCCGCGAAGCACCTCCGTCCTTGTCCACCCTAGTGAGATCCTCGCCGCGCTGGTGGGTCTCAAAGACATCTCGGTCCTGCGCTACGTGCGTCGAGGGACCCGACGTCGAGTTGATGATCGAGCAGGTGGTCGGGGACGTGCGCTGCCCGAAGTGTGCTGGGAGAGCTCAGGTCAAAGAGCGCCCTGTGGTGCACTACATCGACCTCCCTGTCTATGGGACCCCTATGTCGCTGGCCGTGGAAGAAGCACCGGATGCGCTGCGTGAACCGGGCGTGTCCAAAGCGGAGCTGGGTGCTCTGGACCACCGTATCGTGGCCAAGAGCTGCTTGTTGACGAACGAGGGCGGCCAAGTGGGCCACGGTCCAAGTCGGTGGCGGCCGGACGGTCCGAGAGGTCGCGGCCGAGCTGGGCTGTGACTGGCACACGGTCAACGACGCCGTGTGCATCTATGGCGAGGCCCTGCTCAGCGCCGATCGCAAGCGCTTGAATCGCACGAGCGCCATCGGCCTCGACGAGACGTCGTCGTGAAACTCTCCTCGTGGGTGACGACCGACTACGCCACCACCGTCGCCGATGTCGAGAATCACCAGATCATCGAGATCCTCCCGACGCGGAAATACACCGATGTGGCGGGCTGGATCGACAAGCAGTCCAAGGGCCTGGAAGGAGCGGATTCGATTCGGGGCTCTCGACATGTCGGCCACCTACGCGGCGGTCTATTCGGTGATGCTGCCCAAGGCTCACCAGGTCGTCGATCCCTTCCACGTCATATCGCTGGCCAATCGCAGCCTCGACGCCGTGCGCCGACGGGTGCAACACGAACAGACCGGACACCGTGGACGCCGGGACGATCCGCTCTATCGGGTGCGCCGGGTGCTGCTGCGCGGCGAGGAGAAACTCGACCAAGGGGGCATCACAGCGCCTGTGGTCGCTACTCACCCTGGGCGACCCCGGTGCTGAAGTGGCCATCGCCTACCGGGTCAAAGAACGACTACGCGACTCTCGATCGGACCAGTGACCCCAAGGCGGCCCGAGCGATGATGAGAGAGCTCGAGCAGCACTGCCGCCGACCCACCATGCCGCCCGAGATCCAAAAGCTCGGGCGCACGCTTCGGGACTGGTTCGACAAGATCGCCAACTTCCATCTGGCCCGAGTCTCCAATGGCCCCACCGAGGCCCTCAACAACCTGATCAAGCCCATCAAACGGATCGCCTTCGGGTTCCGCAACTTCGAGAACTATCGGATCCGGGCGTTGCTCTACGCCGGAAGCCCAACTGGCGCGCGCTCGGGTTCCATCGTCGTCCGGTGAGGTGCTGGACCCCGCCAGAATCCGAAGAGCCACTTCAGAGTGCTCGACTCGATCGCGGTGGCCTGACGTGGCTCACCCCGCGAAAACCGGAAGAGCCCCTAATTCAGGGGGGACCTCCAGCCGCAGCGGCTCCCCGCTGAGATCCGAAGAGCCTCGAATACCCCGACAGCCCGCAGGCATTCGAGGATGGTAAACTGAGCAGCCCCAACGGGATTCGAACCCGTGTCGCCACCTTGAGAGGGTGGTGTCCTAGGCCTCTAGACGATGGGGCCGAGCGGTGGACTCCATGACACGCATGGATGCCGCCGGTGCTCGGGGGGAAGGACTCGAACCCTCAATAACTGGACCAGAACCAGTCGTGTTGCCGATTACACCACCCCCGAATGGGTGGGGGTTCAGATTAGCCGAGGGACCCGTGTCGGAGGTTCGCCCCGCTGGCCTTGCTGGGGGGTGCGTTGAATAGCGCTGAACCCGGTGGAAAGATGCCTCGCCCGGGGCTCCCCGGGAGTGAACCCGGGTTCGGAGGTCCTCGGCATGCACCGGCGGTCCGTAGCCGTAGCCGTAGTCGCCCTGCCGGGAGTCACCCTGGCCGTGGTCGTCGGCGCCGCCATGCCGGCGCCTCCCGCGCAGGCAGGGACGCCGAGCCTCGTGGTCAAGGTCACGCCCAGCCAGGGTCTCAAGCCGGGCCAGACGGTCGCCGTCAGCGGCCATGGTCTGCCGAAATCCTCTGGCGGTAGTACCCTGACCTGGTTCATCACCGAGTGCACCGCCGCCGTGCGGGGCCGGATGAACCCCGCCACGGACACCCCCCACTGCGACATCGCGGACGCCCAGGCCATCCGGGTCAACACCAACGGCACGTTCAGCTCGCACTACCACCTGACGACCGGGATCATCGGCGACGGCTACTGCGGGACGGCCGGGCACGCCACCTGTGTCATCGGGGTCGGGACCGCCCAGGGTCTGGGCACCGTCGTGCGGATCACGTTCAGGACGCCGCCGGCACCGTCGACCACCACCACGACAGGCGGCTGACACCCGCTCGCTCAGGCGTCGTGCAGCCACTCCAGGTGGTTGTAGCCGATGATCCGCCCCAGGCCGACGCCGAGCGCCTCCTTCAGGAAGTAGGGCGTTGTCGACCAGCCCCTGATCGGCGAGGACTGCGTGGGCGTGGGCGACGGCGTCAGTGACAGGTCCGAGGCGATGGCCATCGAGCGGTCTTCGTGGAAGGGGTCCGTCGTGACGAGCACCACCTTGGCGCCGTGGGCGAGGAGCGCCGGCTGGGCGTCGGAGATGTTCTCGTAGCTGTCGTCCCCGCCGGCCTGGATGATCGCCGTGCTCGGCACGCCCTTGACCATTTCGAGATACCGGGCACCCGACTGCGCCTCGGTGCACTTGTCCCCCGGCTCCTTGTTGCCCGTCACCATGATCAGGTGTGCGTAGCCCTGGTGGTACAGGATCGCCGCCTGGTCGAGGCGGGCTTGCAGGTCGGGTGAGGGCACGCAGTCGTACTGCGCCGCCCCCATGACCAGGATGGCACCAGCCGGGTGGGGGTCGTACTGGCGCGAGGTCAGCCAGACCTGTATCAGGGTGACGCCGAAGTAGATGACGAGCACCGCCAGGACGAAGATCACAGTGCGCAGTGCCCAGCGGATCGGGGCCAGGAGCATCAGGGGGTGGACGTCACGCGGGCCAGTGCGGCCTCCAACCGGCGGCACGTCTCGGTACGGCCGAGCACGGCCAGCGAGTCGAACAGCGGGAGCCCGCGCGTCCGTCCCATGACGGCGACGCGGATCGGGGCCTGCGCCTTGCCCAGCTTGCGCCCGACCGCCTCCGCGATGCCCAGCGTCACCTCGTGCAGCGCGTCCTTCTCCCACGGGCACGTCTCGTATGCGGCCAGCGCGTCGGCCAGGATTCTCGGCGCGCCCTCGTCGCCGGCGATCGCCTTCTGCCAGCTGTCCGGGTCGTCCGGTGGGTCCTCCAGGAAGAGGAAGTCGACCAGCTCGGGCACCTCGCCCAGCACCGTCACGCGCTCCTGGGTCACCGCGGCCAGCGCGGCGAAAGCGGCGGGGTCGAAGCGTTCGGGGGGCCAGGCCGGCGGTGGCACGGCGGGCGCCCCGGTGCCGGGGTCGCGCCAGCTCCCCGGCGCCCACTCCCCCGGCACGGGGTCGACCCACGGGCGCGCCGCCGCCACGAAGTCGTCCACCGGCAGGGCGCGCAGGTAGACGCCGTCCATGTGGGAGAGCTTCTTGACGTCGAAGAAGGCCGGCGACCGCTGCACGTCCTCCAACCGGAACCGCTCCAGGATCACCCCTATGGGCACGATCTCCTCGTCGCCCGGGCTCCAGCCGAGCAGCGCCAGGTAGTTGCGGAACGCCTCCGGCAGGTAGCCCTGCTCGCGGTACATCTCCACCGCCACCGGGTCGCGGCGCTTGGAGAGCTTCTTTCCCTGCTCGTTGACCAGCAGCGGCAGGTGGGCGTAGGTGGGCAGAGCCAGGTCCGTCCCCTCGGCCCGGTTGAGCGCTCCCCACAGCAGGATCTGCCGCGGCGTCGTCGGAAGGAGCTCCTCGCCGCGGATGACGTGCGAGATCGCCATCGTTCGGTCGTCGACCGCGTTGGCCAGCACGAAGAGCGGCTTGCCGTCCCCCCTGACGCAGATGAAGTCCTCGAGCGCCCGCAGCGGGAACTCGACGTCGCCCCGCACCAGGTCGTGTACCTCCACCACGCCCTCGTCGGGCGTGCGGAAGCGCAAGGCCCGCCCGTCCTCCCGGGACAGGCCGAGGTCCCGACAGAACCCGTCGTAGCCCGGCGTCGGGTCCCCCGCGGCCGCCCGCTGGCGCGTCCGCTCGTCGATCTCCTCCCGCGTGCACGCACAGGCGTACAGCGCGCCGTTGTCCCACAGCGCCTCGATCGCGGCCGCATGCGGCGCCTCCTGCGCCGACTGGAAGTACGGCCCCTCGTCGGGCGACATCCCGAGCCAGTCCAGCTCGGTGATGATGCCGTCGGTCCATTCGGGCCGGTTGCGCGCCTCGTCGGTGTCCTCAATCCGCAAAATGAAGCTGCCCCCGCGCTGGCGCACGAACAGCCAGTTGAACAGCGCGGTCCGCGCGCTGCCCACGTGGAAGTACCCAGTGGGTGACGGCGCGAAGCGCGCCCGGGGCGGCGTGATCGGAGCGGTCATGCGCTGGGCCGGCGCATCCCGGGTGCCCGCGGGATGCAGGGGGAGAGACCGGGCGTCAGTCTTCCTCTATGGAGATGGCCCCCGTCGGGCAGCCGTTGACCGCCTCGCGCAGGCGCTCGCGGAACTCCTCGGGCGGATGTTCGTTGAGCACATACAGGTACCCGTCGTCCCGCACCTCGAAGACCTCGGGCAGGATCCCCATGCAGACGGCATTGCTGGCACACTCGTCGAAGTCCACGACGACCTTCACGGAGACCTCCTGGTCAGGGCTGGCTTGGCTCCGCCGAGCATACCGGCGGGGCCTCTCGCCTCAGGGCTTGTCGGCGCTGACGACCCACATGGCGAAGAACTGGGAGCCACCACCGTAGGCCTGGCCGAGGGCCCGGCGGGCGTCGGGCACCTGGTGCTCCCCCGCCATGCCGCGCACCTGCAGTGCCGTCTCTAAGAAGCGGAGCATCCCGGACGCGCCGATCGGGTTCGAGGACAGCACGCCGCCCGAGCAGTTCCACGGGATGTCCCCGCCCTCGATCATCGACGTTGCACCGGCCTGGGTGAGCTTCCAGCCCTCCCCCTCCGGGCAGAAGCCGAGATTCTCCAGCCACATGGGCTCGTACCAGCTGAAGGGCACGTAGACCTCGGCCATGTCGAAGTCCGACCGCGGGTTCGTGATGCCGGCCTGACGGTAGAGGTCGGCGGCACAGTCCCGACCCGCCTGCGGGTTGACCTGGTCCCGGCCGGCGAACATCGTCGGCTCCGAGCGCATGGCCATGCCGTGGATCCAGGCTGATGGCCGCCCGGTCGACGCCGTCGCCGCGTCGGCGGCCTTCTCCGATCCGATGACCATGGCGGCCGCGCCATCGGAGGAAGGGCACGACTCCAGGTAGTGCAGCGGGTCCCACAGCATGATCGACTCCTCCACCATCTGCATGGAGATGTCCGGCAGGTGGAGGTGCGCGTAGGGGTTCTTCAGCGCCTGCAGCCGGTCCTTGACAGCCACCATCATGCCGATGTCGCTCGGCGCGCCCGAGCGGTATATGTAGGCCCGGATGATGGGGGCGAAGTACCCGCCGGCGCCCGCCAGGAGCGGGGCGGAAAAGGGCTGGGGGACCGAGAGGGCCCACATGGCGTCCGAGTCGCTCTGCTTCTCGAAGGCAACGGTGAGGACGCGCTCGTGGACCCCGGCGGCCACGAGGTGCGCCGCCACGATGGCGGTCGAGCCGCCCACCGAGCCCGCGGTGTGGACGCGGAACATCGGCTTGCCCACGGCGCCGAGCGCCGGAGCGAGGTAGAGCTCGGGCATCATCACGCCCTCGAACATGTCGGGTGCCTTGCCGACGACCACCGCGTCGATGTCGGCGAACCCGAGCCCGGCGTCCTCGAGGGCCGCCAGGGCCGCCTCGCGCACCAGCCCGGCGATCGAGACGTCCTCCCGCTTGGACTTGGCCACCGTCTGGCCCACCCCGATGACCGCGCAGCGCTCCGCCATCAGACCCCCTCCAGGACGCAGACCAGGTTCTGCTGCAGGCACGGCCCCGACGTCGCGTGCGCCACGGCGCGGTCGGCCTGTCCCGACCAGATGGCCCGCGCCGACTCGCCGATGCGGATGAGCCCGGCCGACATCATGGGGTTGGCCGCCAGCGCGCCTCCGGAGGGATTGAGGTCGACGCCCTCGCCCAGCCCCAGGGCCTCGGCGAGGATGATCTCCTGATGGGCGTAGGGCGCGTGCAGCTCGGCCACGTCCACCTTCTTTGCGCCGCCGACCCCGGCCTTCTCCCCCGCCAGCTTCGTCGAGGGCGACACGGTGAGGTCGCGGGCGCCGAGCGCATGGGTCTCGATGCGGTGATCGATGCCGGTGATGAAGGCCGGCCGCTCGCACAGCTCGTAGGCACGTTCGCCCGCCGCCAGGACGATCGCGGCACAGCCGTCCGTGAGCGGCGGCAGGGCGTGCCGGCGCAGCGGCGCCACCTCGTAGTCCTCGTGCAGCAGCTCGTCGGGCGAGCGGTCGTAGGCGACCTGGGCCTTGGGGTTCGAGAGCGCCGAGCGCCGGGACCGGCTGGCCACGGCGGCGAAGTCGGCCTCGGTGGCCGCACCCTTGTCGATCATGGCCTGGGCCTGCAGGGCGGCCAGCGAGGTCGGGTCGGGCCATAGGGGGGCCAGGTAGTACGGGTCGAGCTGCACGGACAGGATCTCGGAGAGGTCGCCCATCGACGAACGTCCGAAGGCGTAGACGAGGGCGGCGTCGATCTCGCCCTCCTGCAGCAGCACCCAGGCCTCGTAGAGCGCCCAGGCACCGTCCATCTCGACGTGTGACTCGGCCCGCGGCGGCCAGACGCCCACCGCGTCGAGCGCCGCGACGAAGGAGAACGGTCCGCCGATGAGGTAGTCGGTCGAGCCCGAGCAGATGAAGCCGACGTCGTCCTTGGTGATGCCGATGTTGCCGAACACCTCGGCGACCACCGGCATGAGCATCTCGACCTCGTTGCGCGCATCTTCCCGGCGCACGTTGTCGTACTGCGCGAAGGACACCACGCCGACCGGACGGCGGCCCGATGTGAGCGCGGGGAACTGGCTCACAGGTACTCCTTGTAGGTCTCGTAGTCGGCGTCGGGCTCGCCGGTGGGACGGAAGTACTTGACCGAGGCCAACGTCGGCCCCAGCTCCTCGGGTTCCACCCACACCGCCTCGACCCGCAGGCCCATACGCACCTCGTCGGTCGGGATCTCCTGGAGCAACCCCATGAACGAGAGGTTCGCCCCGTCGAGGAGGATCTGGGCGCAGATGTAGGGGATCTCGATGGACTGCCCGGCGAAAGGCACGTTGACGATGCAGTAGGTCGTCACGGTGCCGGTGTTGGGCAACTCGATGGTCTCGTCGGTGGGCAGGCCGTCCGTCGGGCACGAACCGCGGGAGGGGATGTAGACCTTCTTGCACTTGGGGCAGCGCTGCCCGATGAACTTGCCCAGTTCGTACCCGTGCAGGTTCTTGCTCATGGCCACGCCGGCCGTGAACACGTAGTCGAGGTGCGTGGTCGCCGCCATCATCGTCACCGCCTCGCGCTCGCTCACCGTCCCCCTCCCACCGCGACGAAGTGGCTGATGTCCTTGACGTGCCCGACCCGCTCGTCCTCGGGGGCGAACTCGGGGCGGACGCGCATGCCGGTCGAGACCTCGTCGGGCCCGGCGGCGGGCAGCACGTGGAGGAAGGAGGTGTCGGCGCCGTCGAACTGCACCAGCACCCAGGCGAAGGGCGTCTGGAGCGGGTGCTTCGGTCGCGGGTGCGCCACCCAGGACCACGTGGTGACCGTGCCCTCGGGCCCGACCTCCACCAGGCCGTCGGTCTCCTCCCCAGACTCGGGGTCGTACTCGGTCGGCGGCACGATGACGCGTCCTCCCGTGCCCCGGATGCCGACGACCTTGCCGTCGCGCAACCCGGTGAGGAACGCTCCTACCACCGGCCCGACCGAGCGCACGTAGGGGTACTCCAGGACGTGGTCGGCGCGGTAGATCACCGCTTCCTCTGCCATGTCACCTCCCCGTGCCCGAGGGCACCTGGCGGGCCCCGGCGGGCAAACTAGAACAGATTCCAGTTTGGTGCCAGGACCGCCCCTCAGCCCAGGTCCGACATGTCCACCCCGGCCAACAGCTGGGTGATGAAGGCCCGGTCGTTGAGAATCGGCATCTCCGAGACGAACATGCGGCCGTAGCGCTCGAAGTACATCAGCTGCTTGGCGAGCAGGAACGTCCCGCGGTCGAAGTCGGACATGAGTCCGCCGGACTGGTCCGCCATGCGCCGCACCTTGCGTTGGGTGCGGAGGCGGCGCAATATCGACCGCACGCTGCGCTGGTGGGCCTCCACCCCCTGCGCCTTGGCCATCTGCAGCTGGATCGTCTGCATGATGCCGGCCAGGCTGACCTCCCCGAAGGGGCGGGTCAGCGCCGGTTCCATGATGGAGCGGACGAAGGCGGTGAGCTCCTCACCGGACAGGCCGACGGCCACCCCGATGGCCGGCCCGTAGACGTCGGTGATGTGCTTGGTCACCACGGGCCAGGCCGCCTCGTCGCCCATGGCGGCCGAGAGCAGCGAAAGAAAGAAGCGGTGCGTCGAGGGATCGAGCCGGCCCACGATCCCCCAGTCGATGACGCCGATGCGGCCGTCGCGCAACAGCATCATGTTGCCGGCGTGGACGTCGCCGTGGAAGGCACCCCAGCGCACCGCGGTGAGGAAGAAGGCCCGCATCACCTCCTGCACCAGCGGGGTGGGATCGAAGCCGAGCTCGGCCACCCGGGCCAGGTCGTCGATGGGGACGCCGTCGAAGAACTCCATGGTCAGCACGTTGCGGCCCGAGAGCTCCAGGTAGGGCTCGGGCACCGCCATCAGGCTCAGGTCGAACTCGCTCTGCAGCCGGCGGAAGTGGACGATCGAGCGCGCCTCGTTGCGCAGGTCCATCTCCTCGCCGATCTGCACCCGGAAGCCGTCGAGCAGCTGCAGGGTGGAGCCGGCCATCTGGTCGCCGGTCTGGCGCACCAGGATCTCGAGCAGAGGCTGCATGAGGTCGAGGTCGGTGGCCACGATGTGCTCGACGTCCGGCCGCAGCACCTTGACCGCCACCGTGCGCCCGTCGAGGAGGCGGGCCCGGTGCACGACGGCGATGGAGGCTGTCCCGATCGGGTCAGGCTCGAACTCGGCGAACGCGTCGCGCAGCGGCAGGCCGAGGTCCTCCTCCACCCGCTGGCGGACGTCGGGGAACGGCACCGGTGGGCCCGTGTCGAGGCAGGCGCGGAACTCGTCGGCCACATCGTCACCGAACATGCCGGGTGACGACGCGATGATCTGGCCGAACTTCATGAAGGTCCCGCCGAGGTCCTGGAAGCTCTTGCGCAGCGGCCGGGCCAGCTGTGCCGCCGGGAGCGGTCCCTGGCGGATGGTGCGGAGCTGGCGGAAGACGGTCGGGGTGAAGTGGATCGCCACAACCTTGGCGATCGTCCGGCTGCGACGGAGCAGCTCGCGGGGCGTCGGATCCGGCAGGCGCCGCGGATAGATGCGCGGCACGTCCTCGCTCAGTGGGCGCGGCACCGGCGCCCGTTCCTGCCCCATATGTGTGGCGCCAACCGGTGCGTCCGCCGCGCCTTGGTTCACTGGGTCAGGGTAGGCGAGCTGCGGCCGCCCTCACCCATCGCCTGGTGGGACCGTTATGAAAACAAGCGCTCGAGCGAGGTCAGAGCGCCCTTGTAGGTGTCGCCGAAGATCGGTGCCATCTCGTCGGGGGACACGTCGTAGGCCCAGATCACCTTGGACCCGGCACCATCGGGCTCGACCGAGATGGTGGCGGTGTGCGCGTCGACGGGGACGCCGTCCACGACCGAGTACGTGAGGACGCGCGCCGCGTCGTCCTTGGCCAACAGCCGCTCGCGGATCTCCATGCCGAACATGCCGATGATGCGGTCGTCCCCCTCCAGGCGGAACGACTCGATGCCCGGGAAGAAGTCACCGACGCCGGCGAAGTCACCCACCTTCTGCCACACCTCATCGGGTGTGGCTGCGATCGTCACGTCCACTGCGCCTGCTGCCATTGCGGCCTCCTCGTCACTCTCCGGTTCCCCGACCTGAAGTCGCCGGTACAGTACTGCCGACCCGGTCCTTCCGCATGAGACCGGCTGCCAGGAGGGAAGGTGCCGATGGAGACACGCACGATCGGGTCGTTGAAGGTCAGCGTCGTCGGGTTGGGCTGCAACAACTTCGGCATGCGCGTCGGGCGCAAGGAGACAGCGGCTGTCGTCGACGCCGCCCTCAGTGCGGGCATCAATTTCTTCGACACCGCCGACATCTACGGCGGGACCAAGAGCGAGACCTACCTCGGTGCTGCGCTGGGGGCTCGCCGGGACGACATCGTGCTGGCCACCAAGTTCGGCGCGCCCTACGAGGGACACGAGGGTGGGGCTTCCGCCGCCTACATCCGCACGGCGGTCGAGGACAGCCTGACCAGGCTCGGCACCGATCGCATCGACCTGTACCAGCAGCACGTGCCGGACCAGAAGACCCCGATCGCCGAGACGATCGGGGTGCTGGGCGAGCTCGTGGCCGAGGGCAAAGTCCGAGAGTTCGGCTGCTCCAACTTCAGCGAGGCCATGCTCACCGAGGCCGCCGCGGCCACGCCGGCCGGCAGCCCCGGTTTCGTCAGCGTGCAGAACCAGTACAACATCCTCTACCGCGAGCCTGAGGACGGCGTCCTCGAGTGGTGCGAACGCACCGGGACCGCGTTCCTGCCCTACTTCCCGCTGGCCAGCGGACTCCTGAGCGGTAAGTACCGGGCCGGCGAGCCCCCGCCCGAGGGCACCCGCTTCGGCGCCATGGGCGACCGTGCGGCCAGCCAGCTGTCCGACGAGCGGCTGGCTGTGGTGGCCGCCCTCGACGAGCTGGCCGGGCGCGAGGGCCACAACGTGCTCGATCTGGCCTTCGGCTGGCTGCTGGCGCGCCCCGCCGTGGCCTCGGTCATCGCCGGCGCCACGCGACCCGAGCAGATTGCGGCCAACGTCGCCGCGGGCGCGTGGCGCCCGGGCGCGGACGTGCTGGCGGGGGTCGACACCATCGCGCCGCGCTAGGCGGCCCACGGCGCGGCTGCCTTACGGGCGGTGCGCCCCCGGTGCCGCGCCCAGGTCCCGCACCGGGGCCAGGCGGACCAACAGGTTGTAGGTGACAAGCGCGATGGCGAGGTGCATCGCCATCAGCACCAACACCGCCTGGGAGGGCTGTCCCTGGTGCCAGATGTAGAGATCCGGCGCGAAGAGCACGAGCGTCACGACGATGGCCAGGCGGAAGAAGAGCCAGCGGGGCGCCGAGCTGAGGCGTGCCACGACCGGCCACGCGGCGCAGGCGATGAGCACGCCGACGATGGTCAGCTTGGAGTAGTCACCGAACGCGAAATGCACGTAGCCCTTCGTCGCCGGGAACAATCTCGTCCCGACGAACACCAGCGCGGCGTCGGCGGCCAGCGACAGGACGACGGACAGGACGGTGGCGAGCGCCACCCGCCACCACGCCGGCGGCCGGTGCGCCACCGGGTACTCGACGCGGGCCCACGACAGCAGCCGCCGCGTGACGTCGGGGGAAGCCGCCATGCAGCCAGCCTACGAACGGGCAGGCCCCCGCTGAATCAACCGTGAGGCGGAATTGGGCGGCGGGTGCTCATCCTTGCGATGCAACCGGCGTGCCGTCCGACTGCATCACGGCAGCCTCCACGATCTGTATGTCGGGGGGCTGAATGGCGAGCGGCCCGCCCGCGACCGGGACCTGCCACACCATGGACACGTACGGCGTCGGCTGCAACACCGAGCCGTTCGCGCACGGGGGGGAGCCGGTGATGTCGAAGGGCATCGTGGGCGACGTGATGGCCGGACCGCACACCTGGGTGCGTCGATGCCACTGGACGAGCGCGCCGTAGGGCATGGGGACGCTGGTCTCGGTGCTGGGGAGGATGTACATGGCAGCGGCGAGGACAGTACCGCCCGACGGCGTCGTCGCGTAGACGAGGCCGTCGACGTGCTGGGGGTCGAGCGTCCGCCGCGCCGCCGCGTTGGCCGCCACGGTGGCCGGGTTCACGTACGTCACGACGGGGTAGTCCGTCGGCGAAGCCGGGACGTACCCGGCGGCGATCGCCGCCGCCGGCGTGGCGAAGTGCGACACGGCCGCGCTGGTCGCCTGCACGTACTGCTCCGCCCCGATGTCCTCGGACGCCGTCAGGCTGGGCGCGCAACCGCTCTCCGCCATATGGATGTCGACCGGCCCGTTGTTGCCGTCGGCGAGCAGCGTGCTCGCCTCGGCCTGCGGGATGGCCGGGCCCGTGTAGTGCCAGTTGGGCGTGGTCGTGTTGAAGCCCGCCGCCGCGCTGGCGTCGGCCCCGTTCATGTCCATGCCGTTGCTCCCGCCCATGATCATGTACGGGGTGTTGGCCAGGTCGAGCCCGGAGATCTTCAGTCCGCTCTGGTGCGGGACGCACGTGCTGGTGGTGGCTGATTGCGAACCAGAACCCGACCGGCCGCTGCCGCTCCCGTCCATCACCATGCCGCTCATGGCAGTGCCCGTCGACTCGGACGCCACGGCCGGATAGCTGGCGCTCAGCGCCAGCGCGGCGCCCACTGCGGCGATGCCGAGGACGCCCGCCGCCGGGCTCCGCCGCAGGATCTCGCCGGCGGGCGAACGCCAGGCCTGCTTCGATGCGATGACAGTCGGGACCATCGCCGCCGCCAGCAGGATCACGAGCGGCCCGGTGTTGGGGTCGGTGTCCGAGCCGCTGAAGACGTCGCCCACGAGTCCCTGACCGGCGATCCACATCAGCAGGGAGACCAGCGCGCCGGCAGCCAGGAACCAGCCGGGCCGGCGGGCCACCAGGGGCCCGAGGCCGATGGCGACGGAGACAAGGGCCAAGATCCAGGCCGTCTCGGTGCCCGTGGTCGAGAACACGTTGCCGAAGTGGGTGAGGAAGCTCGCGTACCACCCGGGCGTGCCGTCGGCCATGCCGACGATGGCGCTCTGGACCGACGTGGTCGTCCGGTTGGCGGGCAGCAGGAACAGGACGGCGGCCAGTGACCAGTAGCCGGCCCACACGGCCAGCGGCGTGACGGAACGGCCGATGCCCAGCGCGGCGGCCGACGAGGCCACGCCGGTGGGACGGTCGCTCCAGTCGACCCAGCGCCGTGGCGGGCGGGGCCAGGCCATCAGGCCGAGGAACCCGTACAGGAGGACGGACCCCGGGGCCCCGGTCAGCGCGGAGGCCGTGCCGGTCAGGAGCATGCCCAGGCCCTCGCCGATGACCCAGACACCGAGCACCCAGACGAACGAGACGGCCAGCGCCGGGCGCACCGTGCGCCGGAACAGCAGGCCGACCCCGATGAAGAGCTGAATCAGCGCGAAGAACGTGTTCCACACCGCGATGTCGGGCGACACGAAGCTCCCGATGTGCGTGATGAAGTCGCCGAGAACGAAGGGCTGCCCGCTGGCGTTGGCCAGGATGTTGTGCTCGACGAAGCCCCGGCCGAACATGAAGGGCTGGAACTGCAGGGCCGCGTCGAGGATCCAGAACAGGCCCAGGACGACCTGGAGCAGCCGCTGCGAGCGGATGGCGAGCGGGAAGCGGCTGGGCGCCTCCTCTTCCTGCTGCGTCTCCGGGTCGCGGTCCATGCCCTGACCTACGCTACCGGCGGCCCGTCGGATGGCCAGGTCAGGGCAGCTGGAAGTCCTGGGCGAGGCAATCGGTCGGCATGACCGCCTCGGCCACCGCCTTACCGTTCATGTTGTCGCACACGTCCAGCGGCGCGTTGAGGCACGAGTACGCCGGCACGTTGGACTGGAAGTCGGTCAGCGTTCCGGCCGGCACCGTGCCCAGCACCCCGCTCGAGGCGACCGGCGTGAGTCGACGGAGGGCCGTTGTACACGCCGCAGCGGGGCCTCTCGCCCCGGGTGCCGGTGCGGCGGCGGGCGGCGCGGCATCAGCCATGACCCCCACCCCCACCCCCGACCGAAGGCCCCTCCTGACGAGGTGGGCCAGCTTTCCAGCTTGCGCCATCTTTGGGGGACCGACCGGGGCCTGCGGAACGTCACGGTCTACGCTCCAACCTCCGGTGCATCAGTGCGGTTACAGCCCCAGATGCGCTGGGTCAGGGGCACCGCGGCCCCGACGTTTTCGTAGACTCTAAACGGTTTTGTTTATAGTGCGAGGAAATCCCCGGCCCCGTGCCGCTGCCCGCCGGCCCGCCGCCCGCCAGCCCGCCGGCCCGCCCGCGACACGCAAGCCGGAACCCGCGCTCAGGCGTCGCCGACCGCGGCCACCAGCTTCTGCAGGGTGTCCTTGGCGTCCCCGAAGAGCATCGTTGTCTTGGGGTCGTAGAGCAGCTCGTTGTCGATGCCTGCGAAGCCGGGCCGCATGGAGCGCTTGAGGAAGATGATGTTCTCGGCCTCGTCGGCATTGATGATGGGCATCCCGTAGATGGGGCTGCCCGGTGTCGACTTGGCCGCCGGGTTGACGGTGTCGTTCGCCCCCACGACCAGCGCCACGTCGGCCGTCGCCATCTCGGCGTTGGCCTCGTCCATCTCCTTCAGCTCGTCGTAGGGCACGTTGGCCTCGGCCAGCAGCACGTTCATGTGCCCGGGCATGCGGCCGGCCACCGGGTGGATGGCGAAGAACGTGTCGACGCCGCGCGCCGTGAGCGCGTCGGCCAGCTCGTGCACCGTGTGCTGGGCCTGGGCGACCGCCAGGCCGTAGCCGGGGATGATGACCACCTTGCGCGCGTAGGCCAGCAGCACGCCGACGTCCTCGGGCGTCCCGGTCCGCACCGGGCGCCCCGCGTCGCCCTCCTCGCCCCCGGTGGCCGTGATGACCGAGCCGAACGCGCTGAACAGGATGTTCGGCAGCGAGCGGCCCATGGCGCTGCTCATGAGCCGGGTCAGGATGATGCCCGAGGCACCGACCAGGGTGCCCGCCACAATCAGCAGGTCGCTGTCGAGCACGAAGCCCGAGGCCGCCACGGCCAGGCCGGTGAACGAGTTGAGCAGCGAAATCAGCACCGGCACGTCGGCGCCGCCGATGGGCAGGACGAAGATCACGCCGAGCACGAGCGCCAGCCCCAGGATGATCCAGACGTAGACGATGCTCCCGGTGACCAGCGCCAGGATGACCATGACCCCGATGGCCGCGCCGACCAGCGCGTTGATCACCTGCTGGCCGGGGTAGGTGATGGGCCGTCCCGTGATCAGCTCCTGCAGCTTGATGAACGCGATCGCGCTCCCCGAGAAGGACACCGATCCGATCAGCACACCGAGCAGCACCTCGGCGGTGACGTAGACGGCCGGTTGGAGCCCGAGCGAGTGCAGGTGCAGCAGCTCGACGATGGAGATCAGGGCGGCGGCGCCACCACCGACGCCGTTGAAAATCGCCACCAGCTGGGGCATCGCCGTCATCTTCACGAAGCGGGCCACCGGCACGGCGATGATCGCGCCGAGCGCCATGGCGATGAGGGCCAGCACGAGGTTCCAGCCCGAGTGCCGCAGCGTCGGCAGGGTGAAGGTCATGGCGACGGCGAGCGTGGCCGCCGCCGCGCCGACCAGCTCGCCCCGCCGCGCGTGGCGAGGCGAGCTCAACCCCTTCAGGGCGAAGATGAAGCCGGCGATGGCGATCAGGTAGGCCAGGTCGCGCGCGGTCGTCAGGGTGAAGGAGACCGCCAGCATCAAGCGGCACCCCCGCTGGTCTCGGTGGGCTCAGAGGCCGCGGGCGGCGCGTCCTCGGCCTTGGCGACCTGCGGCCGCGCCCGCTCAGCCGGCTTGGCCTTGAACATCTCGAGCATGCGGTCGGTGACCACGAAGCCCCCCACCACGTTCAAGGTGGCCAGGAAGACGGCGAGGAAGCCGAGGACGACCTCGGCCGTGCCGTGGGCCTCGCCCATGATGGTCAGCGCGCCGACCAGGACGATGCCGTGGATGGCGTTGGACCCCGACATCAACGGGGTGTGCAAGATGCTCGGCACCTTCGAGACGACCTCAATGCCGACGAAGGCCGCCAGGACGAAGATCGTCAGGTACTCGACGATCCCGGTGGTCGACGCGGTCGGCGTCGACTGCAGCAGCAAAGCGATCACGGTTGCGCTCCTTGTGTCCCACCGGGTGGTCCGCCGGACGACGCACCGAGGAGCTCGACCGCCGCCGGCGCCACGGCGGCGCCGTCGCGCAGCACGCACATGCCGGTCACGATCTCGTCGTCCCAGTCCGGGGCCAGCGTGCCCTCGGGACCCATGAGGCCGAGCACGTTGGCGACGTTGCGGGCGAAGAGGAAGCTGGCGTGGGTCGGCATGCCCGAGGGCGGGTTGGCCATGCCCACGATGTGGACACCGTTATGCGCCACCACCTCGCCGGCCTCCGTGAGCTCGCAGTTGCCGCCCTGGTCCGCCGCCATGTCCACCACGACGGCGCCCTCCGCCATGCCCTCGACCATGGAGGTCGTGAGCAGCACCGGAGCCTTGCGCCCCGGCACGGCGGCGGTGGTGATGACGACGTCGGAGCGCCCCACCTCCTCGGCCAGCGCGGCGCGCTGGCGGTCGAGCTCCTCGGGGGTGAGCTCGCGGGCGTAGCCGCCGGCGCCCTCGGCCGAGACGCCGGTGTCGACGAAGGTGGCGCCGAGGCTCTCGGCCTCTTCCTTGGCCGCGGCCCGCACGTCGTAGGCCTTGACCACGGCGCCGAGCCTGCGGGCCGTGGCGATCGACTGCAGGCCGGCGACGCCGACGCCCATCACGAGCACCTTGGCCGGCGGGACCGTCCCGGCCGCCGTCATGAACATGGGGAAGAACTTGGCCAGGTGCTCCGCTGCGCTCAGCCCCGCTCGATAGCCCGACACCGTCGCCTGTGAGCTCAGGGCGTCCATCCCCTGGGCCCGGCTGATGCGCGGCAGCAGGTCGAAGCTGAAGACGGTCGCTTTCTTGGCGGCCAGCGCGCGGACGGCATCCTCGGCCTGCGCCACCCCGAAGAAACTCAGCAGCGCCGCGCCCTGCGGCACCGCCGCCGCGTCGTCGGCGCTCGGCGGGTTCACCCGCACCACCAACCCGGCGCCGGCGAGCGTCGTCGCGGCGTCGGGGGCCACCGTCGCACCGGCCTCGGTGTAGGCGCTGTCGCTGAAGGCGGCCTCCGTGCCGGCACCGGCCTGCACGCAGACCTCCCAGCCCGCGCCGACCAGCTTCTTGACGACGTCGGGCACGAGGGCCACGCGGCGCTCTCCCGGACGGGTCTCGGTGGGGACCGCCAATTTCACGGTCGTTCTGTCTAGCAGCTGACCCCCCGTTTCCCCCTAATCCGGGGGCTCACGCACGTCGGGTGGGCCCTCAGGTCCCACCCACCGCACCGAGATAGGGCGGGGGCTCCCCGCCGCCATGGACGACCAGGTTGGCACCGGTGACGTAGGAGGCGGCGGCGCTCGAGAGGTACAGGCAGGCCTCGGCGACATCGACCGGCGTGCCCATCCGACCGAGGGGCACCGTGGCGGCCGCCCGTTCCATGCCCTCGGGCCCGCCGTAGAAGTCGTCGCCGGCACCGGTGTCGAGCAGCCCCGCGGTGACGCAGTTGACCCGCACCAGGGGGGCCCACTCGACGGCCAGCGTCGCCGTCAGGTTGATGAGGCCGGCCTTGGCCGCGCCGTAGGCGGAGGCGCCGGGCGACGGGCGCATGCCCGACACGCTGGACACGTTGACGATGGTGCCGCCGTCCTCCTGCACCGCCATCACCTTGTGGGCCGACTGGGCACACCACAGCGGCGCCAGCAGGTTGAGGTTGACGATCGCCTCGACGAAGCGCGGCGATGCGTCGGCCGCCAGCACGTGGGGCGAGCCACCCGCGTTGTTGATGAGCACGTCAAGCCGGCCGAAGTGCTCGACCGCCTTGGCGATGACCCGTTCGGCGTCCGGCGGCTTGCGGACGTCGGCGGCGACGAACACCGCCCCTGCGACGACGGTCTCGTGACGCCCGCAGGCGACGACGTGCGCCCCGGCACCGGCGAACGCCGCCACGATCCCGGCCCCGACCCCGCGCGAACCGCCCGTCACCACGACCACACGCTCGCTGAAGTCGAAGACGGGCTGGGTCACCGGGCAAACCCTACGGCACCGCCCGGCCAGGCGGCCGGGCCTCCCCGCCGGTCCGCGTTGGCCCGGCTGCGCACGCTGGCCTAAGTTCCCCTCGGCTTTCTGACGCGGCGTCAGGGCCGAGACGAGGAGAACCCGCGACCGCATGCCCATCGATGTGATCCAGGAGCACGAGGGGGTCGCCGAGGTGGTCATCGACCATCCCCCGGTCAACGCGCTCGACGTGGCGGGTTGGTTCGCGCTGGCCGACGCGCTCATCGCGGCGGGCCGGGTGCCCACCAACCGGGTCGCCATCCTGCGGGCGACCGGGCGCGGCTTCTGCGCCGGCGTCGACATCAAGGAGATCAACGCCAAAGGTGACGAGGCGCTGGTCGGGGTGAACCGGGGCTGCGCCGCCGCCTTCGCCGCCGTCTACGACTGCGAGGTGCCCGTCATCGCCGCCGTGCAGGGGTTCTGCCTCGGCGGCGGCATCGGCCTGGCCGGCAACGCCGACATCGTGGTCGCCTCCGAGGACGCCACCTTCGGGCTGCCCGAGGTCGACCGTGGCGCGCTGGGCGCGGCCACCCACCTGGCCCGGCTGGTCCCCCAGCACGCCATGCGCAAGATGGTCTACACGGCCAAGCCCATCACCGCCGCCGAGCTGGCTGCCTACGGTTCGGTCGCCGCCGTGGTGCCGCCGGACCGCCTGCAGGCGGCCGCGCTCGAGCTGGCCGCCGACATCGCCACCAAGAGCCCGACCATCATCCGGCGGGCCAAGGAGTCGCTCAACGGCATCGACCCCGTCGACGTGAAGCGCAGCTATCGCTTCGAGCAGGGCTTCACCTACGAGCTGCACGTGCGCGGCGTGGCCGACGAGCAGCGGGCCGCCTTCGTCGAGAAGCGCGACGCCGACACCTCCCAGTGAGTTTCTGAGCGAGCACCTGATGGCCGACAAGCGCACCACCATCGACGACATCGTCGGCGAGCTCCGCTCCGGCATGACGATCGGCATGGGCGGCTGGGGCTCGCGCCGCAAGCCCATGGCCGTCGTCCGCGCCATCTGCCGCTCGGACCTGACCGACCTCACCGTCGTCGCCTACGGCGGCCCCGACGTGGGGCTGCTCTGCGCCGCGGGCAAGGTGCGCAAGGTGGTGTGCGGCTTCGTCACGCTCGACTCCATCGCCCTCGATCCGCACTGGCGCGCCGCGCGCCAGCACGGCCTGGTCGAGGTCATGGAGGTCGACGAGGGGATGTTCTTCCTCGGCCTGCAGGCGGCCTCCTGGCGGGTCCCCTTCCTGCCGACCCGGGCCGGGTTGGGGTCCGACGTCCTCACCGTCAACCCCGACCTCGAGCGGGTGCGCTCCCCCTACGGCGCGGGCCATCCCTATCTCGCCGACCCGGCCGACGCCGACGTCGAGCTGGTGGCCATGCCCGCCCTCCACCTCGATGCCGCCATCGTCCACACGAACCGGGCCGACGCCGCCGGCAACGGCCAGGTGCTGAGCCCCGACCCCTTCTTCGACCCGCTCTTCCTCGGCGCCGCCGAGCGCCGTTTCATGACCACCGAGTCCATCGTGGTCAACGGCGCGCTGGCGGACGACGCCCACGCGCTCTCGAGCGTGTCGATCCACCGCATGCTGGTCGACGGCGTGGCCGAGGCCCCGGGTGGCGCGCACTTCACCGCCAACCCGCCCGACTACGGGCGCGACGAGGCGTTCCAGAAGGAGTACGCCGCCGCGGCCACCGACCCCGCCGAGTGGGAGGCCTTCGCCAAGCGCTACGTCCTGGTGGACGACGAGGAGTACCGGGCCCGCCTGGCGGAGCGGTCGGCGACATGACCCGACGCGTCCCACGCCCAACCGGGGCCCGAACCCGATGAGTGACCCCGGGGTGACCCGCGCCGAGTCCTGCGTCATCGCCTGCGCCGAGGTCTGGCGCGAGGCGGGTGAGGTCATGGTCAGCCCGTTCGGCACCATCCCCGCCCTCGGTGCCCGGCTCGCCAAGCTCACCTTCTCGCCCGACATCGTCCTCACCGACGGTGAGGCCGCGCTGATGGTCGGTGCACCGCCCATCGCCACGCGGCCCGCCGACCTCGTGCGCGAGGCGACCATGCCCTACCGCAGCGTCTTCGACGTCGTGTGGTCGGGCCGGCGCCACATCATGATGATGGCGAGCCAGATCGACCGGACGGGCAACCAGAACATCTCGGCCATCGGGCCGCACGACCGGCCCAAGGTGCAGCTCATCGGCGTGCGCGGCGCGCCGGGCAACTCGGTCAACCACCCCACCAGCTACTGGGTGCCCGACCACACCGTGCGCACCTTCGTGGAGCAGGTCGACGTGGTCAGCGGCGTGGGCTACGCGCGGGCCGCGGCCGCCGGCGCGGGGGCCACACGCTTCCACGACATCCGCCGTGTCGTCTCGAACCTCGGCGTGTTCGACTTCGAGACTCCCGACCGCACCATGCGCCTGCGCTCGCACCATCCCGGCGTCGCCGTCGAGGACATCGTGGCCGCCACCGGGTTCCCGCTCAGCGTCCCCCATGACGTCGCCGAGACGCGACTGCCCACGCCCGAGGAGCTCGACCTCGTGCGCGTCACGCTGGACCCCGGCTCACTGCGCGACCGCGAGGTGCGGAGCTGACCGCCGGGGCCGGCACGCCACTGCATCCGGCGCTCCACACCGAGCTGTGCGAACGGATCGGCGTGCGCTACCCACTGGTGCAGACCGGCATGGGGTGGGTGGCCGGGCCGCGCCTGGTGGCCGCAACCACGCATGCGGGTGGGCTGGGCATCTTGGCCTCGGCCACCATGAGCCTCGACGAGCTGGCGACGGCCATCGCCGAGGTGCGCCGCCGCACCACGGGCCCCTTCGGCGTGAACCTGCGCACCGACGTGGCCGACGTCCACGAGCGCATCGAGCTCATGATCGAGACGGGTGCCCGGGTGGCCAGCTTCGCCCAGGCGCCCAACCCGGCTCTCGTCACCCGCTGCAAGGAGGCGGGGCTGTTCGTGATGCCCACCGTGGGTGCCCGCCGCCACGCCGAGAAGGTGGCCGAGTGGGGCGTCGATGCCGTCATCGCCCAGGGCGGGGAGGGGGGTGGGCACACCGGGACCGTGCCCACGACGCTCCTGCTCCCCCAGGTCGTCGACGCCGTGGGCGACCGGGTGCTCGTCCTCGGGGCCGGCGGCTTCTTCAACGGACGCGGGCTGGTGGCCGCCCTGGCCTATGGCGCGGCCGGTGTCGCCATGGGGACCCGGTTCCTGCTCTCGGCCGAGAGCCGGGTGCCCGACGCGGTCAAGGCGCTGTACCTCGGCACGCCGGTGACGGGCACGGTCGTCACGACAAAGGTCGACGGCGCGCCCCAGCGGGTCGTGCGCACCGACCTGGTCGACCACCTGGAGTCGCAGTCGTGGCTGCGCGCGCTGCCGCGCGCGCTGCGGAGCGCCTACCGCTTCCGCCAGGAGACCGGCGCCACCTTCACGTCGCTTCTCCGTGAGGGGCGCGCCATGAAGGAGGGCAACGAGCTCACCTGGGCCCAGGTGGTGATGGCGGCCAACGCCCCCGTGATGACCAAGGCCGCGTTGGTCGGGGGGGACACCGACGTCGGCGTACTGCCGACGGGTCAGGTCGTGGGCGTGATCGAGTCTCTGCCCACGGTGGCCGACATCATCGCCGCCGTCATGACGGAGGCGGACGCCGTGCTGCGGGGCTGGAGCGCCTAAGCGCCGTCGCCGTTGCTGTTCGCAGCGGTGGCGGCGTTGCCCTGGGCGACGCGGCGCAACAGGTTCGACACCCGCTGGTGCGTCACCCCGAAGAGGTGGGCGATGCTCGGGATGCTCTGCCCCTCGGCGCGCAGCGCCACGACGAGCGAGCGGCGGAGATAGCCGCTGGCCTCGGACTGCCGGCGCAGGATGGTGCTCACCAGCTGCACGGTCCCAGGCTCCTCCTCGTCTCCGAGGATCGCCTTCCACTCACGCCCGTTCTGACGGGCCAGACGGACCTCGGCGATACGCTTCGAGAGCAGTCGCTCGCTCTCGGCGTTCTGCCGCAGAACGGACTCCAGCTCGTCGAGGGCGTTGAGCACCTCGTCCGACCTGGCCCCGCTCCGGTCGTCCTTTTGGTCCGGCATTGGGCTCTCTCCTCGCTGCGCCTCTTCTTGCCGCAGCTCCATCACATCGGTGGCCAACATGCAGTGGTTCCTCCAATCAGGGGGCCGTCCGCGCCGACCCCGAAATCAGACGACTCACGCGTTCGCCAGCCTAAGCAGGCGACGCTCGCGTGTGGCGTCAGCCCTGCCCATACCCGAAACGGTCGGCCTCACACACGATGCCGGCCCGCGGAGCCGAACTTCCCGGCTACCTGGGTTTCAGCGACTCAGGAGGACCGAGGAACCGTGCCCGAACAGGCCCTGGTTTGCCGTGACCGCGACCCGGGCCCCCTCCACCTGGTGCCCGGTGGCCGCACCCCGGAGTTGCCACACGCACTCGCACACCTGGGCGATCGCCTGGGCCGGGGATGGCCTCGCCGAAGCACGAGAGGCCGCCCGACGGGTTGACCGGCACCCGCCCGCCCAGCGTGGTGACGCCGTCGCGCAGCAGCTTCTCCGCCTCGCCCTCACCGCACAGGCCGATGTCCTCGTACCAGTCGAGCTCGAGCGCGGACGAGAGGTCGTAGACCTCGGCCAGGTCGACGTCCTCGGGCCCGATGCCGGCCTCCGCGTAGGCCGCCGTGGCGATGGAGGGCCGGAAGCCCGCGGCAGCCGCCGCGCCGGGCCCACCGGTCGCCGCGGCCGAGTCGGTCGAGAAGTTCGGCATCTCGATCACCGTGTTGGGGAACGTCGGGGTGACGGTCGAGACGGCGTCGATGGTGACGAGCGGGTCCGCACCGCCGGCGTGGCGCCGGGCGAACTCCATGGAGGTGAGCACCAGGGCCGCTCCACCGTCGGAGGTGGCGCAGATCTCCAGGAGGCGCAGGGGATCGGCCACCATGGGTGAGGCCAGGACCTCGTCCACGGTCACCTCCTTGCGGTAACGCGCGTAGGGGTTGGCGAGACCGTGCCGCGCGTTCTTGACCTTGACCTGTGCGAAGTCCTCTTCGGTCGCCCCGAAGCGGTCCATGCGGCGGCGGGCGTACAGGCCGAAGTAGGTCGGGTTGGTGGCGCCCATGAGATGGAAGCGCAACCAGTCGGGATCGTCCTTGCGCTCGCCGCCGCCGACCGGCGCGAAGAAGCCCTTCGGTGTCGTGTCCGCACCGACCACCAGTGCCACGTCGCACAGTCCCGCCAGAATCTGCGCCCGCGCGTTGGCGATGGCCACCGCGCCCGACGCGCAGGCCGCGTAGACGCTCGAGACCCGCGCCCCGGTCCAGCCCAGCGCCTGGGCGAAGGTCGCCCCCGCCACGAAGCCCGGGTAGCCGTTGCGGATGGTGTCGGCCCCCGAGACGAACTGCATGTCACGCCAGCCGAGGCCGGCGTCCGCCATGGCGTCTCTCGCCGCGGCCAGCCCGTACTCGACGAACGGCCGCCCCCACTTGCCCCACTCGTGCATGCCGGCGCCGAGCACGGCCACTTTCTTGTCGCCGGGCATGGTCAGGCCTCCCCGCCCGTTGCCCCGGCTCCGAGCGGGCGCCACTTCCACACGAGGTAGTCGCAGCCGTCCTCCGAGTAGAGGGTGTCGATCACCAGCTCGACCTCGTCGCCCACGGTCAGCTCGTCGACCGTGACGCCGGGCACCACCTGGCCCATGACGACCAGCTTCTCCGCCGCCAGCTCCACCGCGGCCAGGCAGAAGGGGACGTAGGGGTCAGCCGCCACGTACGGCGCCGGCGGCTGGTAGCGGGCGTCGGTGTAGGACCAGATGCGGCCGCGCCGGGAGAGCTCGACCGTCTCGAAGGTGCTGGACCCGCAGTCGGGGTTCCGGCAGTAGCTGGCCTCGGCCGGGAAGGCGTAGGTCCCGCACGCCGCGCAGCGCGACCCGAGCAGCGCCGGCGCCTCGCCGCCGGCGCCGGTGGTGAACCAGCCCTCGATCGCGGGGACCCGCGACGTGGCGGCCATCAGCCGATCCGCTCCAGAATCGTGGCGTTCGCCTGCCCGCCGCCCTCGCACATGGTCTGCAGGCCGTAGCGGGCGCCCGTGCGCTCCATCTCGTTGAGCAGCGTCGCCATGAGGCGCGCGCCCGAGCAGCCGGTGGGATGGCCGATGGCGATGGCGCCACCGTTGGGGTTCACCTTCGCCATGTCGGGTCCGTACTCGCGTTCCCACGCCAGCACGACCGAGGCGAAGGCCTCGTTGATCTCCACCACGTCCATGTCCTCGAGCGACAGCTTCGCCTTGCTCAGCACCAGCTCGGTCGCCGGGATGACCGCCGTCAGCATGATCTGGGGATCGTTGGCCGCCACGGCGAAGGTGTGGAAGCGCGCCCGGGGCCGCAGCCCCAGGGACGACGCCCGCTCCTCGCTCATGATCAGCACGGCCGCGGCGCCGTCGGAGATCTGCGAGGACGACCCCGCCGTCACGGTGCCCGTCTCGGAGAAGGCGGGCTTCAGGTTGCCCAACTTCTCGAGCGAGGTGTCGCGCCGCACCCCCTCGTCGGCGCTGAACAGCCCGCTCACCTCGGCCGCCCCCGGCACGTCGGGATGCACCCGCGCCTCGAGCGGCACGATCTCGGCGGCGAAGCGACCCTCGTCCGCCGCCTGGGCCGCCCGCCGGTGCGAGCGCAGCGCGAACTCGTCCATCTCCTCACGCGTGATCTTCCAGCGGCGGGCGATCTCCTCCGCGCACTCGCCCTGGTGGATGAGCTCGAAGCGCTCCTTGTAGAGGGGACCGTAGGCCTCGCCCGGCCCGGGCTCGGTCGTCGACCCGATGGGGACGCGGCTCATCGACTCCACGCCGGCCCCGATGGCCACGTCCATGGCCCCGGCCATCACGGCCTGGGCGGCAAAGTGGATGGCCTGCTGCGCCGAGCCGCACTGGCGGTCGACGGTGGTCCCTGGGACCGACTCGGGGAACCCCGCGGCCAGGGCGGCGTTGCGGGCGATGTTCATCGCCTGCTCCCCGACCGTCATGGTGCAGCCCATGACGACGTCCTCCACCAGGGAGGGGTCCAGGTCGTTGCGGGCCAGCAGGGCGGCGAGTGGCTGGGCGGCCAAGTCGGTGGCGTGCCAACCGGAGAGGCGGCCCCCGCGGCGGCCCACCGGGGTACGGACGGCGTCGACGATCACGGCGTGGGGCATGAGGAGCCAATTCTGACGCCGAATCAGATCCGGCGCCAGACGTGGACCTCCACGCAGGGCGGGGGCGTTCCCCCAACCTTGGCAACGCCCGGGGCGCTGTGGAAGATTCCCTCCGTCATGGACCTGACCTTCAGCCCAGCGGACGAGGCCTTCCGGGCCGAGGCCCGGGCCTGGCTGGCCGCGCACGTCCCTCCCGTCGCCCTGCCCTCGCTCGATACCGCAGAGGGGTTCGAGGCCCACCGGGCCTGGGAGCGCACCATGTTCGAAGACCGCTGGTCCGTGGTCAGCTGGCCCGTCGAGTACGGCGGTCGCGACGTCGGGATCTTCGAGTGGCTCGTCTTCGAGGAGGAGTACTACCGCGCCCGGGCCCCGACCCGGGTCAGCCAGAACGGCATCTTCCTGCTCGCCCCCACCATGCTCGAGTACGGGACCGACGCCCAGAAGGCGCGCTACCTGCCGCCCATGGCCGCCGGCGAGGAGATCTGGTGCCAGGGCTGGTCCGAGCCCGACGCCGGCAGCGACCTGGCGGGTATCCGCTCGCGGGCGGCGCGCGACGCCGCGGGCGACGGCTGGATCCTCAACGGCCAGAAGACCTGGGCCAGCCGCGGCGCGTTCGCCGACTGGTGCTTCGGCATCTTCCGCACCGACCCTGACGCCGAGCGCCACCGCGGGCTCACCTACTTCCTGATCGCCCTGGACTCACCCGGCGTCACGGTGCGCCCGATCCCCCAGATCGACGGCGAGACCGGCTTCGCCGAGATCTTCTTCGACAACGTCGAGGTGCCCGAGGACCAGGTCCTCGGCGAGGTCGGGGCCGGCTGGTCCGTCGCCATGGCCACCGCCGGGTCCGAGCGCGGCCTCTCGCTGCGCAGCCCGGCGCGCTACATCGAGGCAGCCGACCGCCTGCTGCAGCTCTTCCATCAGCGCGGCGGCCCGGCCGCCTCCGCCGACGCCGTGGCGCAGGCCCACATGGACGCCGAGGCCTACAAGCTGCACACCTACTGGACGGCGTCGCACGTGGCGCGCGGCCACGCCGTCGGCCCGGAGGCCAGCTGCAACAAGATCTTCTGGTCCGAGACCGACGTCGCCATCCACACCACCGCGCTCGACCTGCTCGGTCCCGAGGCCGAGCTGCTCGAAGCCGGGGCACCGGGCGAGTGGCTCGACGGCTACCTCTTCTCGCTCGCCGGGCCCATTTACGCCGGGACCAACGAGATTCAGCGCAACGTGGTGGCCGAGCGCCTGCTCGGGTTGCCGCGGGGTTGAGGGGGCGAGCCGTGGACTTCGCGTTCACCGACCAGCAGGAGGCGTTGCGCGACGGCGTGCGCACGGTCCTCGACACCGAGTGCACGACCGACGCGCTGCGCGCCTTCGCAATGGCCGACGAGGCCGGGCGGGCGGCCCAGGCCGAGAACCGCTGGGCCGTCCTGGCCGAGCTGGGCGCGCCCGCGCTCGTCGTCCCCGAGGCCGCCGACGGGTTGGGCCTGAGCGACGTCGACCTCGTGGGCGTGCTGGAGGAGGCGGGGCGGGCCGCACTGCCCGAGCCACTCCTCGAGACGGCTGCGCTCGCCGCACCGACGCTCGCCGCGCTGCTCCCCGACCCCGCCGCGACGTCCGCGCTGGCCGCGCTCGTGCGGGACGACGCCAGCTTCGCCGTCGGCGGCATCGATGTGACGCCGGCCGGGACCGTGTCGCCGACCGCGGTGTCGGCCGACGGGACGTTGCGCACGCCCCGAGTCGTCGGCGCGCGCGACGCGTCGATCCTTCTGCTGGCGTGCCGCGACGCCGACTCGGGCTGGCAACTGCACGCCGTCCCTGCCGCCTCGACCACCGCCTTCCGCACACCCGGGCTGAGTGCGTCCCGAGATCTCTCCACCGTGCACTGGCCCCTGGCGTCGGACACGCTCCTGGCCTACGGCGTCGCCGCCGAGGCCGCGGTGTCGCTGTTGGCGGACCGCGCCGCCGCCGGGAGTGCCGCGCTGCTCGTCGGCCTCGCCGACCGCATGCTCGCGCTGACGGCGGCGTACGCCAAGGAACGCCACCAATTCGGCAAGCCGATCGGCAGCTTCCAGGCCGTCAAGCATCTGCTCGCCAACGCGCGGGTGGCGCTCGAGTTCGCCCGGCCCGCCACCTACCGCGCCGCCTGGTCGCTGGCCACGGCCCAGCCCACGCTCTCCCACGACGCTTCCATGGCCAAGGCCATGGCGTCGGACGCCGCCGACCTGGCAGCCCGGGTGGCCCTGCAGGTCCACGGCGCCATCGGCTACACCTGGGAGTGCGACCTCCACTTCTTCTTGAAGCAGACGTGGGCGCTGTCGCGGGCCTGGGGCGACGCCGCCACCCACCGCCGGCTCGTCCTGGCCCAGGCGGGGACCGGCTAAGTCGCGGCCTGTGGTCGATCCGACTGACGATCCTCCAGGGTCTTCACCCGTTTGCGAAGTGCACTGACTTCACTGAGTAAGGCGCCGACGAGCTCGTCATTCGTCAGTTCGTAGCGCTTGCCCGTTCTCCCACTCATCCCAGTCAAAGACCTCAGGTTCGGCCATCGGCCACGATATGCTCGGCCCGGCCCGGAGCGCCGGAACGGCAATGTCCGATTCCCGCCAGTAATCGTCACCGCGGCGTGCCACGCTGGCACCCGTGATTGAGGACCCGGAGCGCTGCTACCAGGCGGCGCACAGCAAGGACGCCCGCTTCGACGGCTGGTTCTTCTGCGCCGTCACGTCAACCGGGATCTACTGCCGCCCCAGCTGCCCGGCCCGGACCCCCAAGCGTGAGAACATGCGCTTCTACGCCACGGCCGCCGCCGCCCAGCAGGCCGGGTTCCGCGCCTGCCTGCGCTGCCGCCCCGACGCCACGCCGGGCTCGCCCGAGTGGAACGTCCGGGCCGACGTCGTGGCCCGCGCCATGCGGCTGATCCGCGACGGCGTCGTCGACCGCGAGGGCGTCGAGGGCCTGGCCGGCCGTCTCGGCTACAGCACGCGCCAGCTGAACCGCCTCATCACCGCAGAGGTGGGCACGGGGCCACTCGCCCTGGCCCGGGCCCAGCGCAGCCAGACGGCGCGTGTCCTGCTGGAGACGACCGACCTCTCGGTCGCCCACGTGGCCTTCGCCGCCGGCTTCTCCAGCGTGCGCCAGTGCAACGACACGGTCCGCCAGACCTTCGCCGACACGCCGAGCGGCCTGCGGGCACGGGCGGCGCGGACGGCGCAGGGCCGGCGAACGCGCCGGGCGCCGGCCACCCAGGCCATCCGGCTCCGCCTGCCCTGCCGGCGCCCCTTCAACCCGGCGTCGGTCCTCGACTTCCTCGGCCTGCGTGCCCTGCCCGGCGTCGAGTCGCTCGACGGCGCGTCCTACACGCGCAGCCTGCGCCTCCCTCATGGGCACGGCATCGTGACATTGCGCGCGCCGGAGGCCGCGGGTGACGACGGCCCTGCCTACGTGGAGGGCGAGCTCGTCCTGTCGGACCTGCGCGACCTACACACCGCAGTGGCCCGCTGCCGCCAGCTCCTCGACCTCGATGCCGACCCCGTGGCGATCTGGGAGGCGCTGGGCGACGACCCGCTCGTGGGAGCCCTGGTGCGGCGCGATCCCGGGCGCCGCGTGCCGGGCGCCGCCGACGGTTTCGAGCTCGCCGTGCGCGCCGTCGTCGGCCAGCAGGTCTCGGTTCCCGGGGCGCGCACCGTCGCCGGGCGGCTTGTGCTGGCGGCCGGCGACGCCCTCCCGGCGCCCGTCGGCGCGGTCACCCATCTCTTCCCCACCCCGGCCGCACTGGTGGAGTTGGCCGAGCGCGACCCGGGCGCCTTCCCGATGCCGGCCGGCCGTCGGAGCGCCGTCGTGGCGCTGGCCCGGGCCGTGGACGCCGGCGACGTGGTGATCGACGCGGGGGCCGACCCGGGCGAGCTGCGCTCCTCCCTGGTGGCGCTCCCGGGCATCGGCCCCTGGACGGCGGAGTACGTCGCCATGCGGGCGCTGCGCGACCCCGACGCCTTCATGCCGACGGATCTCGGCATCCGGCGGGCCGCGTTGGCGCTCGGCCTGCCCGACGACCCGGCCCATCTGCGCCAGCTCACCGAACACTGGCGACCCTGGCGCAGCTACGCCATGGCCCACCTGTGGTCGCTGCCCGCGGCGGCCACACCACAACTCCCCACCCGGCGTACGAAAGGACGTGCCGCATGACCACCACAACCACCCTCACCGCCACCATGCCGCTGGACACCCCGGTCGGACAGGTCGTCCTGGAGGGCGACGGCGACGTCCTGATCGGCCTCCGGCTCCCGAACGATCCGGGTCACGGACGCCGGGACGAAGAGTCGCCGATCCTGAAGGAGGCGGCGACGCAGCTCCAGGAGTACTTCGCCGGTGCGCGCACCGTCTTCGACCTGCCGATGGAGCTCGACGGCACCCCGTTCCAACGCGAGGTGTGGGGCGAGCTGTCGCGTATCCCCTATGGCGAGACCATCAGCTACGGCGAGCTGGCCCGGCGGGTCGGGCGGCCCAAAGGTCCCCGGGCGGTGGGCCAGGCGAACGGCCGGAACCCGATTGCCATCATCGTGCCCTGCCACCGTGTGCTGGCGGGCAACGGGATCGGTGGCTACGGCGGCGGCCTGACGGTCAAGCGCGCGCTGCTCGCGTTGGAGGGCGTCACGGCCTAAGGTGCGCCGGTGGAAACGGCCCGCAGTGTGCGCGACGCGTTCGACCTGACGGGCCGCGTGGCCCTCGTCACCGGGGCCGGCAGCGGCATCGGGCGCACGACCGCCGAAGTGCTGGCCGGCGCGGGCGCCACCGTCGTCTGCGCTGACATCAACGGCGCGACGGCCTCCGACACGGCCGCCGGCATCCTGGGGCAGGGCGGCCGCGCCGAGAGCGCGGAGCTCGATGTGGCGGCCCGGGGCGCGGTGGCCAACCTCGTCGACCACATCGCGGCGCGCCACGGTGGGCTGCACGTCATGTGCAACATCGCCGGGATCATGATCGACAGCTCCATCATCGACGTCGACCCCGACGAGTTCGACCGCATCCTGGCGGTCAATCTCAAGGGCGTGCTGTACGGATGCCAGGCCGCCGGCAAGGTGATGGTGGCCCAGCGCGGCGGCTCCATCATCAACATGGCCTCGGCGGCGGTGCTGTCGCCCGCACCGGACATCGGGCCCTACGCCATCTGCAAGGCGGGCGTCGCCCAGTTGACCAAGTCGATGGCCGTCGAGGTCGGCAAGCACGGCGTGCGGGTCAACTCCGTCGCACCGGGCTTCATCCCGACCAACATGACGGCGCGCTACTACACGAACCCCGACGGCACCGTGAACGAGGAGTCCAAGGCCGCCGCGCTGGCTCCCATGGCGCGCTTCGCACCGTTGCGACGCGTCGGCGAGACCCACGACGTGGCCTACGGCGTGCTGTACCTCGCCTCGGACGCCAGCAGCTTCGTCACGGGGCAGCTGCTCAGCCCCAACGGCGGCGTCTCCATGTCGTATTAGGGGATGTCGTACTAGGGGCTTCCGCGGGAGTGACGCCCGGCACGCCGGCGCGCCGGGTCAGGACAGGCGGATCAGGTCGAATTGACCCGTCGTGGTATCGGACACGATGACGGCGGGGCCCGGGCCGAGCAGCGTGACGGCCGCACCGACCCCGACCGGATCCGTTGCCGCGCCTTGCGGGGTGATGCGGAACACGCATGACGTCGGGGTGTTCGGGGACGCCTGCGGGCAGGCCGCGTTGCTGCCGGCAGGTGCGAGCTCCAACGCCCCGGCCACGGAGTCGACGACCGTGGTCGACACGGATCCGTCATAGGCCCCCAGCGTGTGCAACGTGGCGACGTCATAGGTTGTGTAGCTCGCATCGAGGCCCTGGCCGGCGGGCTCACTGACCCAGACGGCGCCGCCGGCGATGACGTCGATGTACTGCACGCCGCCGCCCAGGCCGTTGGGCTTGTCGGCCAGCATCGGCCCGAGGAGGGTCGCACCGTCGGGCCGCAGCGCGGCGAGGGTGTGGTCGGTGCGCTCGTAGAAGACGGAGCCGTCGGACCCGATGGCGTCGCCCAGCCCGCGCACCAACAGGTGCGGTGCGGCCGACGACCCCGGGTTGAGCTGGTACACGCTGACCATGTCGGCCCGCGTCACCGAGATGAAGACGGAGCCGCCCGCGGCGGCCAGCGCGACCAGATCGTCATTGGAGCTGTTGCCCGTCGGCACGGCCGGCATGGTCCACTGGCCGTCCTGGTTCCCGCTCGCGCGGTTGTACGCATACACGGTCCCGTACGTCGCCACGTAGAAGTTGGTGCCGTCTGCCGCCAAAGCGGCGATGCCCGTCGGCACGTGCTCCGCGATCTGCGCCGAGCCGTTGCCGTCGATCACCCAGGCCACCGAGGGCGACGGGCTGGTCGGATCTTGCGGTGCGGCGAAGACGGCCCCGTCGGGGCTCTCCGCCGCGGTCACGCGGTCGGCCGAGAAGGGCAGCGCGATCGTCGCACCCGGCGTCAGCGGCCCCGTGGTCGAGACGGGCGGCAGCGTCGCGCCTGGCGTGGCCGTCGTCACGGTGGTCGAGGAGCCGGCAGAGACAGCCGTCGTCGTGGTCGTGCCGTGACGCGGGGAGGTCGGTGGCGGCGACCCCGAGCCGCAAGCCGCCAGCAGCAGCGGGGCCGCCACCGCGGCCACCAATCCCAATTGCAGGTGCCGACCAGGTTTCCCGCGCATGGCCGCCAGTATGACTGCCACGGGCGCAAGGTACGGTGCACCGATGGCTACCACCCGCGACATCGCCTACGAGGCCGACGGCCGCGCCATGGTCGGCATGCTCGCCCGGCCCGACGGCACCGACCAGCGCCCCGGCATCCTGGTCTGCCACGAAGGACCGGGACTCGACGATCACGCCAAGGCCCGCGCCGTCCGGCTGGCCGACGAGCTCGGCTACGTCGCCTTCGCCCTCGACTACCACGGCGACGGCAAGCCCATCTCCGACCGCGAGCAGATGATGGCCCGGATCGGCGAGCTGCGGGCCGACCCACCGCGCACCATGGCCGTCGGCACCGCCGGCCTCGACATCCTGCGCGCCGAGCCGCGCACCGACGGCAACCGCCTGGCCGCCATCGGCTACTGCTTCGGCGGCACGCTCGCCCTTGAGCTGGCCCGCGGCGGGGCCGACCTCAAGGCCGTCGTCGGCTTCCACTCCGGCCTCTCCACGGTGCACCCGCAGGACGCCCGCAACATCACCGGCAAGGTCCTGGCCCTCATCGGTGCCGACGACCCGATCGTCGACAACGAGGAGCGACGCGCCTTCGAGGAGGAGATGCGCGCGGGCGGCGTCGACTGGCAGCTGGTCGTCTACGGCGGCGCCGTCCACTCCTTCACGAACGAGCGGGCCTCCCTGGTCGACATCCCCGGCATCGCCTACAACGAGGCCACGGACCGCCGGTCCTGGCAGGCGATGCTCGACCTGTTCACCGAGGTCTTCGGCTGATCCCTTACACACACGGGCGCCGTTCCTCGTTTCTGACGCCCCGTCAGGTGCGGGCTACGCTCGATGCCCATGCCTGAGCCCCTGCCGAAGATCATCTCGGTCGACGATCACGTGGTCGAGCCGCCCAACGTGTGGCAGGACCGCCTCCCCTCCAAGTACGCCGAGGTGGGGCCACGGATTGTGCGCGCCCCGATGCCCGAGGTGGAGTACCGGGGCGGGTCGCTCAAGGTCAAGCCCGGATCGGAGGGCCTGCCCGTCGACTGGTGGTACTACGAGGATCTCAAGCGGCCGCTCCTGCGCGTGGACTCCGCCGTCGGCGTGCCCCGCGACGAGGTGACCATGAAGGGCGTCACCTACGAGGACATGCGTCCGGGCTCCTACGAGGTGAAGCCCCGCCTCGACGACATGGACGCCAACCACATTGAGGCTGCGCTCTGCTTCCCGACCTTCCCCCGCTTCTGCGGCCAGACCTTCACCGAGGCCAAGGACAAGGAACTCGGCCTGCTCTGCATTGAGGCCTACAACGACTGGATGGTCGACGAGTGGTGCGGCGACTCGGGCCGCCGGCTCATCCCCCTCTGCCTCATTCCGCTGTGGGACGCCGAGCTGGCGGCGGCGGAGGTGCGGCGCAACGCGGCGCGCGGTGTGCGCGCCGTGTGCTTCAGCGAGATCCCGCCCTTCCTCGGCCTCCCGAGCGTGCACGATCCCGATCACTACTGGGACCCCTTCTTCCGGGCCTGCAGCGAGACGCAGACCATCGTGAACATGCATATCGGCAGCTCGTCGAAGATGCCGTCCACCTCGGCGGACGCCCCGCCGGCCGTCGGCTCGACGCTGACCCACACCAACGCCACCTTCTCCCTCGTCGATTTCCTCTTCAGCGGTGTCTTCGTGCGCTTCCCCGATCTGAAGGTGGCGTACTCGGAAGGGCAGATCGGGTGGATCCCCTACATCCTCGAGCGGGCCGACCGGGTCTGGGAGGACAACCGCGGCTGGGGCGGGGTGGCCGACATCGTGCCGGAGAAGCCGTCGAGCTACTTCAAGGACCACGTGTGGGGCTGCTTCTTCGACGACGCCCACGGGCTGCGCTCGGTGGACGAGATCGGCGAGGACAACATCACCTACGAGTCGGACTACCCGCACTCGGACTCGACCTGGCCCCGCACCCGGGAGATCGCCGAGGAGCAGATGGCGGACCTCACCGACGAGCAGCGTCGCAAGATCGTGCGCGGGAACGCGATCACGCTGTTCGGCCTCGACTTCGTCGCCTGATCCGCGTCCACGGTCGCGCCGGACGCATGGACCTCCGCTACACCGCGCCGGAACAGGCCTTCCGCCGGGAGCTGCGCGACTGGTTGGCGGCCACGCTGCCCGGCGTCGGGGCCCCACCGCCCCAGGACGACTGGCCGGCCCGACGGGCCTACGACCTGCACTGGCAACGCCTCCTCTTCGAGGGGGGCTACGCCGGCGTGGATTGGCCGGCCGAGGGTGGCGGGCGCGGCTCCTCACCGGTGGAGCAGCTGATCTTCAAGGAAGAGTGCGAGCGGGCCGGTGCGCCCTACGTGGGAGTGAACTTCGTCGGGCTGCTGCACGCCGGGCCGACCATCATTGCCGAGGGCACGGCGGCCCAGAAGGAGCGCTACCTGCCCGCCATCCTGCGCGGCCAGGAGGTGTGGTGCCAGGGGTTCAGCGAGCCCGATGCCGGCAGCGATCTGGCCTCGCTGCGCACGCGGGCCGGGCGCGACGGCGACGACTACGTGGTGTCGGGCTCGAAGATCTGGACGTCGCACGCCGAGGTGGCCGACTTCTGCGAGCTGCTGGTGCGCACCGGTGAGGACCGCAATCGCGGCATCACCTGGCTGATCATGCCCATGGACGCAGCCGGGATCGAGATCCGGCCGCTGCGTACCATCGCGGGGACCACCGAGTTCGCCGAGCTCTTCCTCAACGAGGTGCGGGTGCCGGTGGCCAACCGAGTCGGCGACGAGAACGACGGCTGGCGCGTCACGATGGTCACGCTGTCCTTCGAGCGCGGCACGGCCTTCGTGGGCGAGCTCCTCGAGTGCATGCGCCTGCTGGGTGAGCTGGCCGGGGTGGCCGAGCGCCTCGGCGCGCTGCGCGACGCCGGCGTGGCCCGCCGCATCGGCCATCTCGTGGCCGCCTTCGACGCGCTGTGGGCATTGACCAAGCGCAACGTCTCGGAGGCTGCGCAGACGGGGATCCCGGGGATCGGCGGGTCGGTCTTCAAGCTCTCGTTCTCCGAGCATGCGCAGGCCCTGGGTGACCTGGCCATGGAGATCCTGGACCGGGCCGCCCTGTGCGCCGACCCGCTGGCCGGGCCCGACGGCGCTCCATTCGGGAACAGCGAGCAGTTGGCCGCGTGGTTCAAATCCATTTCGCTCACCATCGCCGCCGGCACCTCGCAGGTGCAGCGCAACATCGTGGCCGAACGCATCCTCGGACTGCCCAAGGCGCGGCGCTGATGGACTTCCGGGTGGGCACCGACCAGCGCGAGCTGGCCGAGGGCATCCGGGTCATGGTGGCCGGGCGCCTGCCGCTCGAGCACCTGCGCGCCCGGGAGAACGATGCCCGCGCCATCGGCGACGACGACTGGGCGGCGCTGGGCGAGATCGGCGTGTTCGCGCTGACCCTGCCCGAGCCCGCGGGCACCGGCCTCTCCCTGGCCGAGGCCGTCGTCGTGTTCGAGGAGCTCGGGCGGGCACTGGTGCCGGGCCCGCTGGTGGGCACCTTCCTGGCGGCACGGGCCGATCTGGTCGGGGGCGCCGCCGAAGGGCGCGCCCAGGTCGGGGTGCACTGCGCCGGGGTGGAGCCGGTCGTGGTCGAGCACCTCGGCTCGCTCGACGCGCTGCTCGTCTTGGCCGGGGACGGTGCCGGGACGGCCCGCTTGCTCGCTCCCGCCCCGACCGTGGGGACGACCCGCCTTGACGCGCCGCTCGACCCGCTGACGCCGCTGTGGCGCGTCGACGCCCTCCCCGCAGGCGAGCCGGTGCCGGGCGACGACGGGTCGTTGTGGCGCGACGGCGCGCTGCTCACGGCGGCCCTGCAGGTGGGGCACGCCGCCGAGGCCTTGGACCTCGCCGTGGCGTACGCCAAGGAGCGCCAGCAGTTCGGCGCGCCCATCGGCAGCTTCCAGGCCGTCAAGCACATGTGCGCCGACATGTTGGTGCGCGCCGAGGTGGCCCGCGCCGCCGTGCACGCCGCCGCCTGCCTGGCCGACGCACCCGACGTCGTGGACTCGGAGGCGGCGGTGGCGGGATGCACGCCCGCCCAGCTGGTGGACCGGTCCGTCGGCGGCGCCAAGCTGCTGGCCGACGAGGCCGCGCTGGGCAACGCCCGGACGGCCATTCAGGTCCACGGGGGCATGGGCTTCACCTGGGAGGTGCCGCTGCACCTGCACCTCAAGCGGGCGCGCCTGGGCTCGACCACCTTCGGCACCCCGGCCGAGCGCGCCGCCGGCCTGGCCGTGTACGCCCGAGCGAACACATGAACCACCTCGCCTGATCGGAGCCCCGCCCATGACCGACCCCGCCCTCATTCCCCCCGACGTCGTGCGCGCCGTCCCCGAGGGGGAGGTCGTCTACGGCATGCAGCTCCCGATTCAGTCCCAGTCCACCCTGTACGTGGCCGACTGGGAGAAGGAGGCCGGCCCGGCCGAGTTGGCCCGGATCGCCCGGGTGGCCGACGAGGCGGGCTTCTTCTACCTCGGCGTGTGCGACCACACGGCCATCCCGCGCCGTCTGGCCGACGCCATGGGCACCATCTGGTACGACACGACCGCCACGCTGGGGTGGCTGGCCGCCGTGACGACGCAGACCCACCTGCTCTCCCACGTGCTGATCCTCGCCCAGCGCCACCCGCTGCGGGCGGCCAAGGAGCTGTCGACGATCGACCGGCTGTCAGGCGGACGCCTCATCGTCGGCGTGGGCGCCGGCCACGTGCCCGAGGAGTACGAGCTCCTCACGGGAGACTTCGGGGCACGCGGCCGCCACACCGACGAGGCCGTGTCCGCGCTGGCCCGCGCCTTCACCGACGAGTTCCCCGAGCTCCCGGGACCTCGCTTCCCCGCCCGGGACATGGGGATCGCGCCGCGCCCGGTGCGCCAGCCCCGCCCGCCGATCTGGATCGGTGGCTCCTCGCCGGCGGCCATTCGCCGCACCGCTGCCTTCGGGGACGGCTGGCTCCCCCAGGGCACGCGCCGGCGCGACCTGCCGGCCCAGGTCGCCCGGCTGCGCGAGCTGCGCGACGAGCTGCGCGGCGGGGCGCCGATCGACATCGGCACCATCGTCGAGCCCGTCTACCTGACGTCGGGTGGCTCGGGCTGGGACCTGCCCGGCTGGGCCCTCTCGGGCAACGCCGACGAGGTGGCCTCCTCGCTGCGCGAACTCGTCGACATGGGGGTCAACCATCTGCAGGTGCGTTTCATGGCCCGCAGTGCGCAGGAATTCTGTGAGCAAACGGCGCGGTTCGGCGTCGAAGTGGGGCCCCTGCTGAACCGCTGAGCGGGCGGCGGCCATAGGCTCGTAGGCGATGTCTTTCTTCTCCTACGCCCTGGGGGTACTGGTCCTGATCCTGGTGCTGCTGCGCCAGGTCCGGGTACGGCCGGTGCCGCGGGTGTTCCAACCCCGTCTCCCGGTGGTGCTCGGCGTCATCGGCCTCTTCGAGATGTTCTCCTACGCGGGGAACCACCACGTCTCGTCCACCGCCTGGCTCTGGGTGGCCGGCACCCTGGTGGTCGGTGCCCTGGGCTTCGGCGTCCTGCGCGGCCTGTCCACGCGGGTCTGGACGGGCAACGGCTGGGTGCTGCGCCAGGGCACCGCCATCACCATGGCGCTCTGGCTCGTGTCCCTGCTGGTGCACTTCGCAGGCGACGCCGGGCAGAGCCACGTCGGCGCGGCCGGGCTCGAGGGGGCGAGCTTGCTCTTCTACCTGGGCGTGACCCTGTGCGTGCAGTACTACGTGGTGTACCGACGGGCCCTCCCGCTCTGGGGGCAGTTGGGACCCGACGCGGGCCGGCCCCTGCGGGTGCAGTTCACCCAGGCTCCGGGCGCCTTCTTCGCCACGTTCGGCTCCGGCTCCGCACCGGGCCCGAGCGGCTGGGGACCACCCCCCGGCGCGGCGCAGGACGGGGACGTGATCGACGCCGAGGTCGTGGACGAGGACGAGGACCACGGACCCCCGGAGTTGCACGCGCCGCGCTGAACGTTCCCTACACTCGGCGGCCGTGACCTCGCCCAGGAGCTTCAGCCAGCGGCCCTATGTCGGCCCGCCGGGCTCAACCGAGCTGTTGCTGGTCCGCCACGGCGCGTCGGCCGATTCCGTCGAGGGTGAGATCTTCGAGCTCGTCGAGGGGCAGGGCGACCCGCCGCTGTCCGAGGCGGGACGGCACCAGGCCGAGCAAGTCGGGCTGCGACTGGCCCAGGAACCGTTCGACGCGTTGTACGTCAGCACCCTGCGACGCACGGCCCAGACGGCGGCGCCACTGGTGGCGCGTTGTGGCCTCACCCCCGTCGTCGACGCCGACCTGCGCGAAGTGTTCCTCGGCGAGTGGGAGGGGGGCGTCCTGCGCCAGAAGGCGGTGGACCGCGACCCCCAATTCGAACAGCTCATGGCCGAGCAGCGCTGGGACGTGGTGCCGGGAGCCGAGTCGCGCCAGGTGTTCGGCGGCCGGCTGCGCGCCGCCGTCGAGCGCATCGCCGCGGGCCACGCCGGCGGACGCGTCGTGGTGTTCAGTCACGGAGCGGCCATCGGCGAGATCCTGGCCCAGGCCACCCAGTCGGCCCCGTTCGCGTTCGTCGGGCCCGACAACGCGTCGATCTCACGGATCGTCGTCTCGCCCGAACGCTGGATCATCCGCGGCTACAACGACACCGCGCACCTGGTGGGCTGACCGTCATGGCGCGCATCGTCATCGTCCACGGCGCCTTCAACGAGCTGTGGGGTCCCAACGAGCTGAAGGCCCGCTGGCTGCCGGCGGTCCGCGACGGGCTGTGGCATCACGGGGTCCAGGTCGATGCCGACGACGTCAACGTGTGCTTCTACGGCGACCTGTTCCGGCACCATCCCGGAAGCGACGAGGACCGCCAACTGCTGCAGTCCCGTGCCGGCGTGGCCGACATGCTCTCCGAGATGGGCGGGGATGCCATCGCGGCGCTCTGCGAGGCGGCCGGCGACGCGACGTTCGACCGCACCGTCGACATGGCCACGGTCATGATGACGGAACCCGATCTGCGTGACCGGTTGCGGGCGCGCATCGAAGCGGAGGTCACCACCGAGACGCGCGTGCTGGTGGCACATTCCCTGGGCACCGTCCTGTCCTACGCGGCGTTGGCGGCGCACGACGACTGGCCCGTGCACACGTTCGTCACCCTCGGCTCACCGCTCGCCGCCCCCGTGGTGTTCAACAGCCTCGAGCCGGCCCCCGTCGACGGGCGGGGGGCGTGGCCCGGCTCGGTGCAGCGCTGGGTGAACGTCCGGGCGGTGGGCGACAAGGCGGCCGGCCTGTCACTCGTCGAGAAGTTCGGCCCGCGGGTCGAGGAGGTCGTCATCGACAACGGGCACCGGGCCCACGCGCCCGAGCCCTACCTCAACGCCCCGCCGACCGGCGGGGCGATCGCCGCCGCCCTGGCCCCGGTGTCCACCTAGCTAGGGCGCCTCCGCCGGATCAGGCACCTCCTCGGGGGCGAGCACGTCCTCGCGCGCCCGCTTGCCATCGGCGTAACTGTGCGCGGAGCGCTGCACGAAATCGAGGACCTCGGGCTGCAGGCGGTCGAGCCCTCTGCGGTCGTACCAGGTGGTGACGGCGAGGCCGACCACGACCCAGAGGACCAGGCCGCACGCGGTGAGCACGAGACCGCGGGTGAGGCCGGCGTTCCCCGCCGCGTTGAAGTACAAGATGGCGCGGACCCCGTCGAGGACCTGGCGCAGCGGCTCGAAGTTGGCGACGAACCGGAAGAACCAGGGCAGTGCCTGCAGCGGGATCGTCCCGCCCGACGACGCCAGGGCCAGGTAGACGAAGAGGAGCATGGCGACCAGCTGCCCGAGCGTGCCGAGGGCGGCGAACAGCGCGAGCGTGCCGACGGCGATGGCGATCCCCGCGAACGACGTGAAGAGCCAGAGGAGACCGGCATACGGCGCGTCCATGTGCAGGATCCCCACCGCGACCAGCAACAGGATGCCGGTGAGGATCGGCACGACGACGAGGCCGATGCACCACTTCGCCAGAAGCGTCTGCCGGCGGCTGATGGCGAGCGGCATGCTCTGCCGGAATCTGGGCCCGATCTCGGTGGTGCCGTAGCCGAGCGCGGCGTCGACCGTGGAGTTCACCAGGATGGCGCCGAGGAAGCCGCACATGATCGCCAGCAGCGAGATGTAGAAGGCGCTGAGCCCGAGCGCTGAATTCGGGGGGACCGGTCGGTAGGCCGTCGTGACCACCGTCAGGGGGTTGGCCGCGCTGACGCCGGTGCCCGCGCCGCGGCCCACCTTGGCGGCGTCCGCCGTCAGCTGGCGGCCGACCGCGGCGGAGGCGACGCGCAGGGCCGGCTGTGCCACTCCGGTGGCGAGGCCCACCCCGATCGACCCCGACCGCGGGTTGGTGAGCAACCGCACGGTTGGCTTCCCGGCGGCTGCCGGCCCCAGGTCGTAGGCCGCGAGGAGGGAGTCGGTGAAGTCCGGCGGGATCACGATGGTGGCGTAGGCGCCGTTGCGATCCATTTGCTGCTCGGCCTGCGTCAGCGACTCCGCGTCCAAGGAGAGCCGGCTCGCCACGGCCGGCGAGCCGGTGAGCGCGGATGCCACCTCGGCGCCGATGTCGACGTGCTGCGAGGCCACCGTCGCCCCCCGGTCCTGGTCGGCGATCACCACGGGCAACCCGCTGAGGTGCCCGGCCGGATTGACCACCGATCCGACGTAGAACAGCGTCATCAGGAAAACGAGGACGGCGCTCACGGCGATCGGGGTCACCCACACGGAGCGCACCCGCAACAGTTGCGCGGCGCGCACGGTCACGTTGGGCCGGGTGGCGGCGGGCCGGCCGACGTCTTCGTTCCCAGAGGAGGACACCACCCGCCCCTTTCTGCCCGAGATCAGCTCGAGTGGGCGCGTCGGTCATCGTAGCGACGCGGTCTGGTGACGGCGCTGGAGCGCCTTGGACCCATGGGGCCAGACGCGCGGGGGCGCTCGGCACGTCACACTCGCGGCATGAGCCCGGGCGCCAAGCGGAAGCGGACCCGCACACCCGGGCCAAAGTTGCCGCCGGTGCCCCGCTACGTCCGCTACAGCGGCGGCGGCAGGCGCTACTGGCGCCTCGGTGGCCCGCTGACCAAGGACCACGAGGCCGAGGCAAGGGCGGCCCAGGCCGCGAAGCCTCCTGGCCGGTTGGGCCGCCTGGTGCTGCGCGCGCTCGGAGGTGGGAAGGCGCCTCCGCCACGTTGATCGTCGACGGCGCGACGGCCGCTCGGGCCGTGGCCCCCGTGGCGGAGTCGAGTCAGGCGCGACTTCCGGCAGAGCCCGACGGGCGCAGCTCGGCGATCACGGCGGGCTCGGGGGCGTGGAGGGCCGACTCGATCACCTCGGTGATCTCGGAGCCGACCAGCTCGTCCCGCTCGAGCAGGGCGTCGCGGAGCGCCTCGACGACCCCGGGGTGGGCGGACACGATGGCCTTGGCCGCGTCGCAACTGCCCATCAGCAGCGTGTCGAGCTCGGCGCGGGCCGCCTTGTCCCCGAGCACCTTGTCGACGAGGCTGCCTTCCAGGTAGCCGTTGCCGGCGGCGGCGACCGAGATGAGCGAATTGCCCATGCCGCAGGCGCCGATCATCTGCGCCCCGATGGAGGTGGCGGCGGCCAGGTCGGACGCGGGACCGGTCGACACCTCGTCGAACCAGTGCTCCTCGGCCACCATGCCGCCCATGGCGATCTGCAGCAGCGCGCGCAGCTCCTCGCTGCTCTTGGTGAAGCGCTCCTCGGTGTCGGAGTGCTGCAACAGGCCGAGCGAGTCCCGGCGCTTCACGATGGAGAGCACGTCGAGCTGCCGGGTCTGGCCGACGAAGTAGGCCACGGTGGCGTGGCCGGCCTCGTGCGTGGCGACCCGGTCGCGCTCGTTCGGCGTGTAGATGGTCTCGTCCGTGACGCCGAGCTCGACGAGCATCTTGGCCTCGGCCACGTCGGACATGGTCATGGCCGAGCGACCGTGGGTCAGCGCGATGACCAGCGCCTCGTCCATGAGCCGCTCCAGGGCGGCGGGGGAGTAGCCGAAGGTCATGCCGGCGACGATGTCGACCGCGCCGTGCTCGTCGAGGTCGCCGGCGTGCGCCTTCTTGCCCAGGTAGTAGGCGATGATGTCGCCCCTGGCGCGGCGACCCGGCAGCCCGAAGTAGATGGTGCGGTCGAAGCGGCCCGGCCGGATGAGCGCCGGGTCCAGGTCGTCCTTGCGGTTGGTGGCGCCCACCACCAACACGTTGGCGGGCACCACGGCCGGCTTGCGCAGCTTGCTGCCGTCGGGGAGGTAGCGGTTGAGCAGGTCGACCCAGGCCCAGGCGACGCGCTGGCCGCGGGTCGGGGTGTCGAAGGACTGCAACTGCACGAGCAGCTCGTTGACCACGCCGGAGACTCCCTCGGTCCCGCCGCTTCCGCCCATGCCGCGCCGGGTGGCTCCGATGGCGTCGATCTCCTCGATGAAGCCAATGGCACCACCCTCCTTGCGCGCATGCTTGCGGAGCTGCTTGAAGAAGGACCGGATCTTGCGGTTCGTCTGGCCGTAGTACATCGACTGGAAGGCCGAGGCGGACACGAATAGGAAGGGGACGTTGGCCTCCTTGGCCATGGCCTTGGCCACGAAGGTCTTGCCGGTTCCGGGCGGTCCCTCGAAGAGGACGCCGCGCCGGGCGGACCCGCCCATGGCGTCGCGGAAGGTCTGGTGGGCGAGGAACAGGTTGATGGAGCGCACCACTTCGGCCTTGATGGGGTCGATGCCCACGAGGTCCTCGAGTCCCACCTGGGTCTCGCCGGGCCGGATCAGCGTGTGCGGCGACCGCCCGGCGGCCAGGAGCGGGGCCAGCATGACCACGCCCAGCATGCAGACGATGAGGAGGATGGGGAGCGCGGTGCCCAGCCCGTGCGGCAGGTGGACCGTGGGGAAGATGCCGTGCCCGCTCATCCGGCGGATGACCACCCAGCCGAGGGCGAGCGCGCCGACCGCCACCAGGCGGCGGAGCCGGGCCACGCGGCGGCGCTCGCGGGCCCGGGCCACATCCGCACTGCCGAGGATGGTGTCCCCCACGATTCCCGAGATGGACTGGCCGGCGACGGCGTCATCGCCGGGGCGAGCGGGAGCTGGGACCTTGTCGGCAGGTCGACTCATGGCCACTCCGTTCACTCCCCCGAGGACGTTCTCCAACCTAGACAATCCCACAGGTCATGTGGCCTTGCGAAGTGACAAAAGTCATAAATGACTTGGATCGGTCCCCCACGGACCCCTCAGGCGGGGTGGGAGCGGCCCCGAGGCCGCCTCAGGCTGCTGCTTTCAGGTTTCAGGAGGACGACTCCCGGACCCACTGGGGCAGGTAGACATCGGTGCCATCGGGGCCTGGTCGGGCCGTGAAGACCACCCGGACCGGCTCACCGATCTCGATGGTCGCCGGATCGACCCCGTTGATGGCGCCGCCCGGGCCCGTGACCAGGTTGCCCACCATGCGCAGGCTGGGCTTCTCGGCCAGGGTGACCGTCACCACGGGGAACGGCACGAAGGGTGCGTAGGCGGGCAGGACCGGGGGGTGGACCACCACGAAGGACCAGATGCTCCCCCGACCCGAGACCGCGCGCCAGGAGCGCTCGGTCGCCTGGCACTCGGGGCACATGACCCGGGGCGGGAAGCGCAGCGCGCCACAGGCACCGCACTCTTGGATCCGGAGCTCCCCGACGGCTGTGCCCTCCCAGAACCCCTCGGACTCCTCGTCGCCCAGCGGCAGCAGGAAGCCCTCGCCGGCGGACGGTGCCGTGGTCGTCATCGGGCCAGTCTCACCGCAGCCAGGCGTCCTGCGCCACCAACCGCGGAAGATGCCGGGCTTTCCCAGAACTATCAACGGGATTGTTTATAGTGCGAAAAATTCACCCCGCCCGCCGCGACAACAACCGTCGGGAGGCCGCGTCGACCACGCCCCGGCCGTGGCGCCTGCGCTGCGGCTTTGGCGGAGCGTCGCCCCGGCGGGTTGAATGTGACGCGCCGTCAGGTCGGCTGGCGGCACCCGAGTCGGGAGCACACATGGCCGAGACCACCCAGCGCAACGAGCACCAACTCCTCATCGGGGGCAAGTGGGTCGACGCATCAGAGGGGACGTACGAGATCGTCAACCCCGCCACCGAGGAGATCGTCGGGCTCGCCCCCAACGCCAGCGCGGACGACGCCGCGGCGGCGGCGGCGGCGGCCAAGGAGGCCCAGCCGGGCTGGGCAGCCTGGTCGGCCGATGAGCGCAGCGCCCTGATGCGGGAGGCCGCGGCCGCCATCCGGGCCAAGTCGTCCGAGTTGCTGCCGCTGGTGATCGCCGAGACGGGGGCGACGGCGACCGTCGGGTCGCGCATGCAGGTGCCGGTGGCGGCGGACCGCTTCGAGCGCTACGCCCGCGACCCCCGTGCCGTGCTGCAGACGCCCCTGCTCCCCCAGCCCGCGCAGGCGACGCCGCTCGCGCCGGGCGGGATCATCGGCGGGATGGTCAACCGCCAGCCGCTCGGTGTGGTGGCCTGCATCACCTCGTACAACTTCCCGATGGTCAACATGGCCGGCAAGGTCGCCCCGGCGCTGGCGGCCGGCAACACCGTCGTCGTGAAGCCCGCGCCGCAGGACCCGCTCGCCATTGTGGAGCTCGTCCGTATCCTCAACGACGTCGGCTTCCCAGCGGGCGTGGTCAACCTCGTCAACGGCAACGGCCCGGCCTCCTCCGCCGCGTTGGTCGATTCCGACGAGGTGGACTGCGTCAGCTTCACCGGCTCGACCCAGGTCGGGGTGAAGATCGGCGAGCAGGCGGCGCGCACCATGAAGCGCACCCTGCTCGAGCTCGGTGGCAAGGGAGCCTGCCTCGTCTTCGAGGACGCCGACGTGAAGGGGGCCGTCGGCTGCATCGGCTCCACCTGGACCTTCCACTCCGGCCAGATCTGCACCGCGCCGACGCGGGCGGTGGTGCACCGCAGCCTGTTCGACCAGGTGCGCGACGGGCTGGTGCAAATGGCGGGCTACCTCAAGGTGGGCGACCCGACCGACACCGCCACCATCATCGGGCCGGTGATCTCGGCGGCGCAGCGGGGGCGGATAGAGGCACACATCCAGTCGGCCCTCGAAGACGGCGGCGAGATCGTCCTCGGCGGCGAACGCCCGGCCGACCTGGCCACCGGCTTCTACGTGGCACCCACGCTCATCACCGGCGACAACACCATGCGGGTGGCGCGCGAGGAGATCTTCGGCCCGGTGATCACGATGATCCCCTTCGACGACGAGGAGGAGGGCATCGCCATCGCCAACGACACCGAGTTCGGGCTCTACGACTATGTGTTCTCCAAGGACGGCGCCCGGGCGCTGCGCGTCGCCAAGCGCCTGCAGGCAGGGCACGTCGGTGTCAACACGGCGCAGCGCAACCACGACGCGCCCTTCGGCGGGTTCAAGATGTCGGGTGTCGGACGCGATGGCGGCGACTACGGGCTGTTGGCCTACACCGAGCCCCAGGCCATCATCTGGAGCTCATAGCGCGCCCGACGAGGGGAACCCGCTTCCAGGCTCGCTTCCCCCGGCGCCGGCCTCACCGCCCGGGGATGAAATCGGCCGAGAACGCCGCCATCGCATCGAGCACCTCGGCCGTACGGCGCCAGGGCGACACGATGACGCGGTCGACACCGGCCTCACCCCACGCGGCCACATCGTCCTCACTGGTGCAGTCGCCGCCCACCGTGACCTCGAAGGGCTGGTCCAGCCGGCCGGCCTCCTCCCGGTGGCCCCTGATGACGGCCACGGCGGCGGCGGCGGACGCCGGGGTGTGGCTCATGCCGATCCAGCCGTCGCCCAGATGCCCCGCCCGGCGTAGCGCCGGCGCGGACTCGCCGCCGATCAGGATGGGGATCGGCTGCTGCACCGGCTTGGGCTCGAAGGCCACCTCGGGGAAGGGGAAGCAGGGTCCCTCGTTGGCGACGGTCGCCTCGGTCCAGAGCCGGCGGCACACCACGATGGCCTCATTCAGCCGCGCCCCCCGGGTGGCGGGGTCGATGCCGAGGGCGCGCCACTCCTCCTGCAGCCAGCCGGCCCCGGCGCCGATGACGGCCCGGCCGCCCGAGACCCAGTCCAGTGTGGCGAAGGCCCGGGCCGTGACGAAGGGATGGCGCAGGCCGAGCAGGTAGACGTAGGTGCCGAGTCGCAGCGACGTCGTGCGGGCCGCGATGAACGAGAGGTACGAGGCGGGATCGAAGAGCTGGGTGGTCGGCGGCACGGGCGGGTGCGTGGCCCCGGCGTGCGGGGAACCGCTCATGGCCATGGGCAGGACGAGGTGCTCGGGCAGCCAGGCCGACTCGAAGCCGAGCCGGTCGGCCGCTTCGGCGGCCTCGACCCACAGGCGCGGGTGCATGCGCCCGAAGGTGACGGCGAACTTCACGCGGATCCCCCCGGCACGGCGGCCAAGCTACCCGGCTGCCCCTACCCCGCACACCCTGGAGTTGCGGTGGGCTAAGAACGACGACATGGCCACGATCCCCCACACCCCGATGCCCGCACAGGGCCTCCCCCGCGACGAGGTGATGCAGCGACTGCTCACCATGAAGCGTGACGACCAGGACTGGCGGGGCGGCCGCGTCTTCAGCCTGGTCTACTCGGCGGGTGACGACGTCCATGAGCTGTTGTCCGATGCGCTGGCGCTCTACAGCGCCGAGAACGGCCTCAACGTGCTGGCCTTCCCGAGCATCGGCGTCATGCAGCACGACATCGTCTCCAACACGGCCTCGCTGCTCGGGGCCGACGACCCGGCGGCGGGAGGCGGCGTCGAGGGCTACCTGACCTCGGGAGGCACCGAGAGCCTGCTGCAGGCCGTCAAGACCGCCCGCGACGTCGGGCGCGCCCGCGGCATGGCGCGGCCCCGCGTCGTCGCGGCCGAGAGCGCGCATGCGGCCTTCACCAAGGCGGCCGACTACTTCGACGTCGAGCTGGTCCGGGTGCCGGTGGACGCGGACTTCCGGGTCCGCGCCGGCGCGCTGGCCGACGCCTGCACCGACGAGACCATCATGGTGGTGGGGTCCGCCCCGACCTATCCCCACGGGGTGATCGATCCCATCGCCGAGATCGCCGCGCTGGCCCACGAGCGGGGCATCCTGTGCCACGTCGACGCCTGCATGGGCGGCTTCCTCCTTCCCTTCCTGGCCGAGCTCGGCCGCCTGGACGAGCCGTTCGACTTTCGGCTGCCGGGCGTGACATCCATGTCGGCCGACGTGCACAAGTACGGCTACGCGTCGAAGGGCGTCTCGGTGATCCTGTACCGGACCCACGAGCTGGCCCGCATGCAGCTGTTCGTGACCACCGACTGGCTGGGCGGTTTCTACGCGTCGACGGCCATGGCCGGGACCCGGCCGGCGGGACCGGTGGCTGCGGCCTGGGCGGCGCTGATGCACATCGGCCATGACGGTTACCTCGAGCTCACCCGCACCGCGCACGACGCGGCGCGGGCGCTGCGGACCGGCGTGGAGTCGATCGACGGCCTGGCGGTGCGCGGCGACCCGCCGGCGACCGTGCTGGCCTTCGGCGCTCAGGATCCCGACCGTCTCGACATCTTCGCCGTGGGCGAGCGCCTCGCCGCCGAGGGCTGGTACCTCGATCGGCAGAACCGGCCGGACTCGCTCCACGCCACGGTGCACGCCGGCAGCGCCGCCACCGTGCCCGCGCTGGTGGCCGACCTGCGCCGCGCCGTCAAGGTGGTGGGGAAGGAACGCACCGAGCGGCGCGACACCACCTACGGGCAGAGCGTCTAAGCGGGCTCCATGGCGATCTCGTCGATGTAGCACCAGACCCAGTCCTCGCCGGGCTGGAAGGACTGGACGAGCGGGTGGCCCGACGCGTGAAAGTGCTTCGTGGCGTGCTTGTTGGGCGAGGAGTCGCAGCAGTTGACCTCGCCGCAGGAGAGGCACAGGCGCAGGTGCACCCAGGTGCCGCCGATCTTCATGCACTCGCCACACCCGGCGGGCGTCTGCGGGTCCACGTCGGCGATCTGGTCCAGATGGGTGCACTCGGCCATGGTGTCCTCCTGTCGCTCCGTCGCTGCCTACGAGGTGGTCATGCCGCCGTCGACCGGGAGCGCCGCCCCGGTGACCCCCGCTGAGGTCGGGCCGCACAGCCAGGCGATCAACGCGGCGGGCTCGGCCGGCTCGAGCAGGCGTTCCACCAGCTGGTGGGTGGCGAACTCCTCCGGTGAGGAGAGGCCGTAGACGGCGGCCGATGCATCGAGCATCGGTCCCCGGGTGGAGCCGGGGCACACCGCGTTGGCGGTGATGCCGCTGCCGGCCAGGTCGGCGGCGAGGGAGCGCATCAGCCCGATCACGGCGTGCTTCGACGCGCTGTAGGCGGCGAGGCGCGGCAACCCGAGCAGCCCGGCCGCCGAGGCCACCGCCACAAAGCGTCCCTGGCGGGGCGACGGGGCCTCGAGCAGGACCGGCACCGCCGCAGCGGCCAGGTGGCGCACGCCGTTGACGTTGACGTCGAACTGCGCGTCCCACTGGGCTTCGCCCGTCTCCCACAGCGGCGGGCCGCCACTGATCACCCCGGCGGCGGCGACGGCCGCCTGCAGACCCCCGAAGTGCTGGACCGCCTCGTCGACTGCGGCGCGCAGGTCCGACGGGCGGCGCACGTCGCCCACCACGGCGCGCACGGAGGCGCCGTGGCGCGCCGCCAGCTCCTCCAGATCGGCCTTGGTGGCGAGGGCGTAGTCCAGGGCCGGGTCGTCGGCGCAGCGGTCCACCGCCACCACCTGCCATCCGGCGGCCACGAGGGCATCGACCGTCGCCGCACCGATGCCCCGCGCCGCGCCGGTGACGACGGCGGCGGGGCTCACGACGGCGGCCAGTGCGACGACACGGCCGCGGCCAGGTCGCTCACGAGGGCGTCGAGCAACGCCCGGCCCTCTCCGACGCTCGCACCCGTGGGATCGCCCAGCACGCCGTTGGACGATACCGGCCGGACCCCTTCGGCGCGCAGGCGCGGCAACAACGTGGCGAGCGGCTCGGTGCAGCCGGGCTCGGCCAGCTGGAGGCGCACGACCGCGGGGTCGATGGCCAGCAACAACGACGTCTCCGTCCGTCCGGCGTGCGCGTCGCCGTCCGCCGTGGTGGCGCGCCAGACGAGGACGTCGTCGCCCTCGGCGGCGCCCCGGCGCTGGGCGGAGACGAGTGCCTCCTCGTTGCCACCGTGCGCGTTGACGAAAACCACGCCGGCGAAGGAGCGGCGGGCGGAGCGCACGAGCTCGACGAGCAGGTCGGCGAGGACCTCGTGGCCGATGAGGAGCGTGCCGGGGAAGTCGGCGTGCTCGCCGCTCGCCCCGTAGGCCACGGCGGGTGCCACGGTGACGGCCACGCCGCGCGCCGCCAGCCCGGCAGCAACGGCAGCGGCGATGCGGGTGTCGGTGTCGAGGGGGAGATGCGGCCCGTGCTGCTCGAGTGAGCCCAGCGGGACCGCCAGCACCGTGCGCGCCCCGGTCGCCTCCACCTGGGGCCAGGTGGCGCCGGCGAGCTCCACGAGCTCAGGTGCGGGCCGGCGCGCGGAAGCGGACGGGCGTGGGCACGGGGACGGGCGTCCCGTCCCGCCCCACCTTGGAGTGGCCGAGCGCCGATTGCGGTCGTGTGTCCCGCGCCGCCAGTGCGGCCTCGCCGTGCCCGTGCACGCACTCGGGGTCGGGCCCGTCGAGGGGAAGGCCGGTGAAGAACTTGGCCGCCATGCACCCGCCGCGGCAGGCGTCGAAGGAGCCGCACGACGCGCACGCCCCCGCGCTCTGCGGCTCGCGCAGCGAGGTGAACAGGGCCGAGTCACGCCAGACGGTGGGAAAGCCTCCGGCGTCACGCACATTGCCGGCGAGGAACTGGCGGTCGATGACGAAGGGGCAGGCATAGACGTCACCGACGGGGTCGATGAGGCAGACGACCCGCCCCGCCCCGCAGAGGTTCAAGCCGTCGAGCGGCTCGCCCAAGGCCGAGAGATGGAAGAAGGAGTCGCCCGTCAGCACGCCCGGACGCTCGAGCAGCCAGTGGTAGAGCGTGCGCTGCTGCGCCGCCGTCGGGTGCAACGCGTCCCAGGTGTCGACGGCGCGGCCCGAGGGGCGCAGCCGCGTCAGGCGCAGCTGGGCGCCGTAGGAGTCGGCGACGGCGGCCAGGGCGTCGAGCTCCTCCACGTTCTGGCGGGTGACGACGACGCTGACTTTGAAGGGGCCGAAGCCGGCCGCGGCGAGATTGTCCATGGCCGTGCGGGCGGCGGCGAAGGATCCCTCGCCCCGCACGGCGTCGTTCGTGGCCGCCGTGGCACCGTCGATGCTGATCTGGACGTCGAGGTAGTCGAGCGCGGCGAGCTGCCGGGACCGCTCGGCCGTGAGCCGGGTGCCGTTGGTGGAGAACTTCACGCCCACCTTGCGATCGACGGCGTAGGACACGAGGTCGAAGAAGTCCGGGCGCAGCATGGGCTCGCCGCCGCCGATGTTGACGTAGAAGACCTTCAGGTCGACCATCTCGTCGACGATGCCGCGGGCCTCGGCCGGCGTGAGCTCGTTGGGGTCGCGGCGGCCCGACGAGCTGAGGCAGTGCACGCAGGCGAGATTGCAGGCGTACGTGAGCTCCCACGTCAGGCAGATGGGCGCGTCGAGGCCGCGGCTGAACTGCTCCTTCAACGGCAGCGGGGCGAGATCAGCGGGCATCGATCACCCCCGAGGCGGCCAGCCGGGCCAGGGCCCGCGTATAGGAGGCGCGCTGGCCTCCGGGCACGACCGCGGTGATGGCCTCGGCCGCGCTGGGGTACTCGTGGAGCGACGAGACCAGGTCGACCAGCGTGCGCGACTTGAGGAAGACGAGCCGCCGGTTGCCGTAGTGGTAGGCGAGCGCCCCGAACGACTCGTCGCGCAGCGCGACCTGCGGGTTGAGCTGCCACGGCCTCTCGACTGCGAACGCGACCGCGGCGGGCCGCGCCTCGGCCACGCTCAATAGACGCCGCACATCCCGTCGATGGAGACCTCTTCCACCAGGAGCTCGTCGACGTCCTCTTCGGACAGCTCCTCGACGTCCTGGGTGTCTTGGTCCTCAACCAGCATCCCGACCTCCTCTGGGCACGGGCCCAGCCTATCCCCGGCCCCGGACTGCCAAGATTGGACGGTGCCCCAGCCCAGCGCACCCGGGATGCCCTCCGCGCCGCGGCCCGCCCCGTCCCGGGCCTCGACCCCGCTGCCCGGTTCCTTCACCCTGGGCGAGGACCCGTCGACGAGGGAGTTCGACGGAGGGACCGTGCTGCTCGGTGGCAGCCCGCTCCGCCTGTTCCGGATTTCGGAGCGGGCCCGGCAGCTGGTGGGGCGCTGGAGGGCCGGCGCTCGGGTGGGGCCGGGGCGGGGAGCCCAGATGCTGGCGCGCCGGCTGGTGTCGGCCGGCGCGTTCTCGCCGCGCCCCGAGGGCGGGGCGTTCGGGCCCGGGGATGTCACCGTCGTGGTGCCGGTGCGCGATCGACCCGCGCCGCTCGACCGACTGCTCGGTGCGCTGGGCGGGCTGGCCTGCATCGTGGTCGACGACGCGTCGACCGACGCGGGAGCGACCAAGGAGATCGCCGAGCGGCACGGCGCGCGCTTCGTCGGGCTGGACACCAACGCAGGCCCGGCGGGCGCCCGCAACGCGGGGTTCGCCGCCGTCGACAGCGCGCTCGTGGCGTTCGTGGACTCCGACTGCGTGCCCGACGACGGCTGGCTCGGGCCGCTGCTGGGCCACTTCGACGATCCGCTGGTGGCGGCGGTGGCGCCGCGCATCGTGGCGGCTCCCGCGCCGCGACCAGGCGGTCGCGCCCACGCCGCGGTGATGCGCTCGTCGCTCGACCGCGGTCCTCGGGAGGGCCCGGTGCGCGTGGGGAGCCCCATTCCCTTCGTCCCCAGCGCGGCCCTCCTGGTCCGGGTCGACGCCGTGACGGGGCCCGACCTCTTCGACGCCGCGCTGCGGGGTGGCGAGGACGTGGACCTGGTGTGGCGCCTGGGCCAGGCCGGTTGGGACGTGCGCTACGCCCCGTCGAGCACGGTCGCCCACGAAGGGCCCGCGACGCTCGGATCGCTCCTGGCCCGCCGGGCCTTCTACGGGACGACGGCCGCCCCACTGGCCCGTCGCCACGGGGACGCGCTGGCCCCGGTCCACCTGTCCGGCTGGTCGCTGGCGGTGTGGACGCTCCTGCTGGCCCGCCGGCCCGTGTTGGCCCTGACCGCGCTCGCCGCGTCCGTCGCCATCCTCGCCCGCCGCCTACGCGGCCTCGTGCGCGACCCCGTGGGCGTGGCCGCGCACATCGCGGGCGGGGGCACCGTGCGGGCCGGAGTGCCCGCCCTCGGCTCGCTCACACGGGCCTGGTCTCCGGCGCTCGTCCTCGGGCTGGCCTTCCGGCGGACCCGCGCCGCCGCGGCGCTGGCGCTCCTCGTCCCCGGCCTGGCGGACTGGGTCGCCGACCGGCAGGACCTCGACCCGGTGCGCGCCATGGCCGTGCACGTCGCCGACGACGTCGCCTACGGCACGGGCATCTGGGTCGGCTGCGCGCGCGAGCGGACGCTCGCGCCGCTCATCCCCCGGATCTCGTGGCGCGCCCGGGTCTGGTCGTCGCCGGCGCTGCGCGAGGAGCTGCAGCCGGCACCGGCGGAGAGGGACTGAGCGACCGGCCGTGGGAGACGGAGCCCTGCCGGACGGAGCCGAGGCGCCGGGCCGACTTCCCCTCGCTGTCCTGATGAGCGGGGCGCCAGGCTCGGGCAAGAGCACCCTCGCCGACGCACTCGCGGCCGGCCTGGACCTCCCGGTGCTCCACAAGGACCAGTTGGTCCATGCCATCTGGCGCACCCGCGACCGGGCCATGGAACTCGGGGCGCCCGGTCTCGAGCCGTTCTACCGGACGATGGAAGTGTGGTTGGAGCTCGGCGTCAGCTTCGTCGCCGAGCAGACGTTCGTCCGGGATGTGAGCGAACCCGACATCGCCCGCCGTCTCGCCCCCAGGTGCGTCCTCGTGAACGTCCACTGCCGCAGCAGCCACGCGCCGCACCGCTTCGAGCGCCGCATGCGCGCCGATCCGCTCTGCGGCGAGGAGCGGCTGCGCAAGCTTCTGCCGCTGGCCGAGCGACTCCAGTCCGAGCTCTACGAGCCATTGGCGCTGGCGTGTCCGCTCATCGTCGTGGACACCGACGACGGGTACGCGCCCGCGCTCCAGAACGTGATCGACCAGATCGACGACGCCTACAGCCGCCCGGTGATCCACGATCTCGATCGGCCCGCATCGTCCGGCTGAGGACACAAACCTGCGCGGCCGCGCACGGCTACCCCCTGGCGAAGCGGAGCTGCCCGGGCTGAATCTCCCATTCGGTGGCCTGCCAGAAGGCCACGGCGGTGCCGTTCGAGCCGACGACGATGGCATGCGCCCGGCGCGCCCCGAGTTCGCGCAGACGGTCCTCGGCGGCGCGGAGGAGCGACTGCCCGAGCCCGCGATGGCGATGCTCGGGCGCCACGGCCAGCCGGTAGACGGAACCGCGCCAGCCGTCCCACCCGGCGATGACGGATCCCACCACACGGCCGTCCGCCTCGGCCACGATGAGCGCGCCCGGATCGCGGCGCAGGAGACCAGCGAGCGCGTCCGCCGAATCGGTGGAGGTGGGCTCTGCCGCCGTTTCCCACAGTTCCAGCACGCCCGCGATGTCGTCCGCCGCAGCCGACCGCAGCTCCGCGGCCACGGGGTCATGTGAGGAACCGGGCTCCATGTGGCGCTCAGCCGTGGCGCCGCGCCTTGAACACCTCGGCCCGGTAGCCGATGTCGACCGTCACGGCGCCGGAGACGCCGAGTGAGTCGCGCAAGACCCGCCGCGCCGTCTCGAAGAGCCGCTCGCGCGCCTCGTCCTTCATCAGGATGACCCAGCTGAAGGTGCCGAGCAGGCCGATGAGCTCGTCGGCGTTCAGCGCCACGTCCCAGGTGATCACCGTCTGCTCGGGCTCGTCGAACGGGACCCCCGGCGGGATCTCGAGGGCCTGGGCGAGCGCGGACCGGTCGTTCAACGCGGCCGACAACTCGGCCTGGCTCCCCTCGTCGATTCCTGCGGCACCCTCGCTGCCGAGGAGCGCCCGCGCCTGCCTGATCAGGGCCGCCTCCGGGTCCGGCCCGGACCACACGGCGGCCAGGGTGCCGCCGGGAACGAGGACCCGACCGACCTCGAGGAGGGTGGGGACCGGATCCATCCAGTGCCACGAGGACGACGCGAGGACGGCGTCCGCACTGGCGTCGGGCAGGGGGATCGACTCACCCCGGGCCGCCACCGCCCGCACCCCGGGGACCGACGCGGTGAGCACCGCCCGCATGCGGTCGTCGGGCTCCACCGCCACCACCTCGTCGGCCCGCCCGACCAGCAGGCGGGTCAGGGCGCCCGTCCCGGCCCCCAGGTCGACGACCCGCCGCACAGGTGACGGGAGGATCCACTCCACCGCCTCGACCGGGGGACCCGGGCGGTAACGCTCGTAGTGCGAGGCCGCGCCGCCGAAGCTGGCGGCGCGCTCGGCCTTCTGTTCCGCGCTGAGGGGGACGAAGTCGGGTTCGGGCATGGGCCCGACCCTACGTCGGCGCCCCGGCGGGCTGCCCGGAGGGGGGCGGCCGGAGTGGGGCGCCCGGAGTGGGGCGCGTAGAGTCTCCGGGTTGTGGCGAACAAGTGGTTCGAGACGGTGGCCGAGGCCCAGCGGCGCGCCAAGAAGCGCCTGCCCAAGTCGGTCTACGGGGCGCTGATCGCCGGGTCCGAACGCGGCCTCACGGTCGAGGACAACGTCACCGCGTTCAGCGAGCTGGGCTTCGCGCCGCACGTGGCCGGCCTGGCCGACATCCGGGACCTGACCGCCAAGGTCATGGGCCAGGAGATCTCGTTCCCGGTCCTCATCTCTCCCACCGGGGTCCAGGCCGTGCACCCCGGCGGCGAGGTCGCCATGGCCCGGGCGGCCGCCGCCCGCGGCACCGCCATGGGTCTCAGCTCGTTCGCCAGCATGCCGGTCGAAGACGTCGTCGTCGCCTGCCCACAGACGTTCTTCCAGATCTACTGGATCGGCACGCGGGACCAGATCGCGGCCCGGGTCGAGCGGGCCCGCGCCGCCGGGGCGGTCGGCCTCATCGCCACGTTGGACTGGTCCTTCTCGCACGGGCGCGACTGGGGCAGCCCGACCATCCCCGAGACGGTGGACCTGCGGGCCATGCTGCGCTTCGCCCCCGAGGCCCTGGCCCACCCGCGCTGGTTCCTCTCCTTCGCCCGCACCGGGAAGTACCCCGACCTGACCACGCCGAACATGGTGGCCAAGGGCCAGCAGGGACCGACGTTCTTCGGCGCCTACGGTGAGTGGATGGGGACGCCGCCGCCGAGTTGGGACGACGTAGCCTGGCTGCGCGAGCAGTGGGGCGGCCCCTTCATGCTGAAGGGCGTGAGCCGGGTCGACGACGCCAGGCGCGCCGTGGACGCCGGCGTCAGCGCCATGTCGGTGTCCAACCACGGCGGCAACAACCTCGACGGCACCCCGGCCACCATCCGCACCCTCCCCGCCGTCGCCGCGGCCGTCGGCGAGCAGGTCGACGTGCTCCTCGACGGGGGCGTCCGGCGCGGTGGCGACGTCGTCAAGGCGCTGGCGCTGGGCGCGAAGGCGGTCATGATCGGCCGCGCCTCGCTGTGGGGCCTGGCGGCCAACGGGCAGGCCGGCGTGGAGAACGTGCTCGACATCCTGCGCAGCGGCATCGAGTCGGCGCTTCTCGGACTCGGGCATGCCTCCGTCTCGCAGCTGAGCCCCGACGACCTGGTCATCCCCGAGGGGTTCACCCGCCACCTCGGCTGAGAAGGGCGGGCCGGCCGCCCCCGACTCAGTCCTCGAACCTGACGACGCCGCGCACGATGGTGCCGGCGGCCTGGTCGTCGTAGCCCTGCTGCACCTGGTCGAGCGTGTACTCCTGGGTAATCAGCTCATCGATCTTGAGCTCGCCGGACTCGTACAGGTTCAGCAGGTTGGGGACCTGCACCCGCGGGCTCTGTGACCCGAAGACCGTGCCGAGGATGGCCTGGTTGAACATGGCCAGGTTGAAGAGGTTGAGCTTGACGTCCATCTGGTCGAACGGTGCGATGGCCGTCACCACGACCCGGGCGTCCTTGGAGCCGCAGGCGCACGCGGCCGCGATGAGCTCGCCCTTGAGCACGCCGGGCGTCAGGATGACCACGTCGGCGTTGCGGCCCATGGTGAGCTCGGGAAGCATCATCTGGGCGTCGAAGAGCGACGGCGCCGTGTGGGTCGCACCCACCTCCTTGGCCCGCTCGAGCTTGAAGGGCACGGGGTCGACCGCGACGATGTGGCGCGCCCCGGCGATGCGGGCGCCCTGAATGGCTCCCGAGCCGACGCCGCCGGCCCCGGCGACCACGACCGTCTCGCCGGGCTTGACCTTGCCCCGGTCGACGGCCGAGCCGAAGCCGGTGGCGATGCCACAGCTGATGAGCGCGGCGGCCTTCATGTTGTCCCACGGGTTGATGCGCACGAGCGAGTTCTCGTGGACGACCATCTCGTCGGCGAACGTGCCGAGCTGCGCCATGCGGTTCAGGTCCTCGCCCGCCAGGTGGTAGCGGTAGGTGCCGTCGCTGATCATGCCGCCCGCCAGCGTCATCATCCCGAGATCGCAGAGGTTCTGACGACCGGAGGCACACCAGTGGCAGGTCCCACAGGAGGGGATGAAGGACACGGCGACGTGGTCGCCCTCCGCCACCTGGGTCACGTTGTCACCGACCTCGGTGACGATGCCCGACCCCTCGTGCCCGCCGACCACGGGGAACATCGACTTCACGCCCATCATCTCGAGCACTTCGGGTGTCTGGCTGATGTCGCCGGTGCGCAGGTGCTCGTCGGAGTGGCACATGCCCGACCAGACCATCTTCACCCGCACCTCGCGGTTGCGCGGAGGGTCTATCTCGATCTCTTCCGTCTTCCAGGGCTCGTTGAGTCCCGTGCACACCGCCGCGCGCGTCGTCGTCATTGGCAATCCCTCCCTGAGGCTGCAGCGAACCAGTTCGCACGACCAGTATCGCCCCCCGCCCGGTTGGGGACAACCGGGCCCGGCGGTAAGGTGCGCGCGTGCCCGTCCCCGCCGTGTTCGCCGACACGGCGGCCCGCGTGCACAACTGGGGGCGGTGGGGGCCCGACGACGAAATCGGTACCCTCAACCTGATCGACGATGCGGCCCGGCGCCGGGGAGCCGCCGCGGTTCAGTCGGGCCGGGCGTTCGCCCTCGGGCTTCCGCTGTCGGAGTCTGAGGGGATCCAGCTGGGCTTCGTCGAGGGCCGCATCAACCCCACTCGGACGATGGTCAATGTGAACCTCCCGGTGAACGCCGACCAACCCGACTGGGTCTGCTTCAGCGAGGACGTCCTCACGCTGGCCACCCAGTGCGCCACCCACTGGGACGCGCTGGCCCACAGCAGCTACGGCGGGCAGATCTACAACGGATACCCGGCGTCGACAATCACGGCCGATGGCGCCGCGCGCTGCGGCATCCACCGGCTGGGCACGGTGGTCAGCCGGGGCGTCCTGCTCGACGTGGCCCGCGCGCTCGGACGCGCCGTGCTCGAGCCGGGATACCCCATCACCCCCGGCGACCTCGACGCGGCCTGCGAGCTGGCCAAGGTCACCATCGAGCCGGGCGACATCGTGCTGGTGCGCACGGGCCAGATGGTGCACCTCCGGCCAGAGCAGCGTGACCTCGTCGCCTACACCTACCCGTCACCCGGGCTGACGATCGAGACGGCCGAGTGGTTCCACGCCCGTGACGTGGCCGCGGTGGCGACCGACACGCTGCCCTTCGAGGTCATCCCCTGCCAGCACGAGGATGCCTACCTCCCGGTGCATCTCCTGCACCTGGTCGAGATGGGTCTGACCCAGGGCCAGAACTGGGTGCTCGACGCACTGGCCGACGACTGCGCCGCTGACGGTCGCTACAGCTTCCTGCTCGACGCCACCCCGCTGCCGTTGACCCAGGGCCTCGGCACGCCCCTCAACCCGGTCGCGCTCAAGTAGCGCGGGTCCGGCGGCGCGCCGCGGCGCCGCCCAACACCGGCCCGGTGCGCGGCCTCGTGGTCTCGCGCCGCGGGACCTCGGCGAGAGGCACCGGGCGCCCCGTGACGGCCCAGTGCAGGGTCCGGGCCTGCGTGTCGATCAGGTTCCGGGTGCGGATCCCCCAGAACTCGAAGCCGTAGCGGTGCGCGGACACGCTGGCGAACATCGCGACGAGCGTGCCGGCCACGGCCATCGGATCGGCGCCGGCCGGCGAGCCCGTGGCCCCGGCCGCTCCGCCCGCGGGGGAAGGTGAGGCGGTGGCGATCACCTGGGCCAGGGCGACGGTCACCGCGTTGAGCGCCCGGACCCGGATGCCCCGCAGCTGGCCGTCGCCCTCCTCGGTCGCCAGGTCGACCACCCGGAAGACGGCGCGGTTGTCCTCCCAGTAGGCGAGGAAGCCCTCGGTCACCGCCCGCGCCGTGTCCCAGCTCGCCTCTTGCGACCAGTCGCCGCCGACCAACTCGGCGAGCTGCCCCGCCTGGTCCACCATCCCCTCAGCCAGCACCCGGATCGCCTGCTCCACGTTGGCGAAGTACTGGTAGAAGGTCGCCGGTGAGGTCTGGGCCTGCCGCGCGATGTCCGTGACCTTCACGGACCGCCAGGACGTGGTGGCCAGCAGCTCGACCGTGGCATCGAGCAGCCGTTGGCGCGTCTGGCGGCCCCGCTCACCGGGCACCCTTCCGTCGGTGGTCGCCACCTGCTCGGCGTAGGCGTCGAGGTCCACGACGGTGGCCTCTCGCCCGGGGCTTCGTCCTGGCATGGCGTCCCAGCGTACCGGCCCCGCTCCCGAAGACCCAGGTGACGGTGCGGATACGCTGTCGGGATGGAGCAGACGTTGACCCGCCCGCTCACCCGCGCGCAGCAGGCCAGGCGCCAGCGCGTGATCGACGCCGCCATGGCGTTGGGGCTCGAGGGGGGGTACGAGGCGGTCCAGATGCGCGACGTCGCCGCCCGGGCCGACGTCGCCATGGGCACCGTGTACCGCTACTTCACGAGCAAGGACCACCTCCTGGCGGCCACGCTCGTGCACTGGGTCGAGATGCTCGACACCCGGATCGGGCAGCACCCGCCGCGCGAAGAGCACCCCGCCGACCGTGTCCTCGACGTCCTCGATCGCGCCCTGCGCGCCATGGGCCGCCAACCCAAGCTCGTCACCGCGGTCTTCACCTCACTGTCCTCGCCCGACCCGGCTGCCGTCGGCTGCCAGCAGCAGATCACGCTGCTGATGGAGGGGATCATCTCGCGGGCGATGGGCGAGCGCGACGTCCCCGACATGTCCGACCGGGCCCGCATGATCGGCCACGTGTGGTACTCGGCGCTTGTCGGCTGGGTCAACGGCTGGTCCACGATGTCGCGGGTCTACGACGAGCTGGCGGTATCGGTACGCCTGTTGCTCCCCGACGAGCTCGTCGAGCGACGCACAACCGCCTGACCTGGCCCTTCCGCCCCACCGGCCGCTCCCGCACGAGGGCGAGGTTGACTGTGTGGCTCGGGTCCCTCGCGCTAGGGTCGCCCCCGATGACCGCCGGCGCCTCCCCCCGCGGTCTTCCCATCGAGATCAACGGGCTCTCCAAGCACTTCGGGGAGGTGCTGGCCGTCGACGGGCTCTCGTTCACGGTCGAGCCCGGACGCATCACCGGCTTCCTCGGCCCCAACGGCTCGGGGAAGACGACGACCTTGCGCATGCTGCTCGGCTTGGTGCACCCCTCCGCGGGGACGGCGACCATTGCCGGGCGCAACTACCAAGACCTCGAGAACCCCACTTCGACCGTCGGCGCCGTGCTCGAAGCAACCAGCTTCCACCCGGCGCGGCGCGCCCGGACCCACCTGCGCATGGCAGCGCGCGCCGGCGGCCACGACGAGAAGCGCGCCGACGAGGTGCTCGAGCTGGTCGGCCTGACCGGCGACGCCAAGCGCAAGATCGGTGGCTTCTCCATGGGCATGCGCCAGCGCCTGGAGTTGGCCACCGCGCTCATCGGCGACCCCGACGTCCTCGTCCTCGACGAGCCGTCCAACGGGCTCGACCCGCAGGGGATCGCCTGGCTGCGTGACTTCATGCGCTACCTCGCCGGCGAGGGGTGCACGGTGCTGGTGTCCTCGCACCTGCTGGCCGAAATGGCCCAGACCATCGACGACGCGGTCATCGTGTCGTTCGGCCAGTTGAAGGCGCAGGGCACACTCGACGAGATCACGGCGGGCATCGCGGGCGTCGTCATGCGGGCCCACACCCCCGAGGCCGACCGCCTGGCCGGCGTGCTCACGCAGGCCGGCATCGCCTTCCGGCGACTCGGCCCCGACGAAGTCGCCATGGACGGTGTCACACCCCAGCAGGTCGGGCCGCTCCTGGCCTCGAACCAGATCGTCCTCTACGAGCTCACCCAGGAGGGCGGAGATCTCGAGTCCGTCTTCCTCTCCCTGACGTCGGGCCTCGGATTCGGCGATCTGGGGGCGCACCCGTGATCAACGCCATCCGCGCCGAGCTCCTCAAGATGCGCACCATGCCCGGGGTGTGGGTCAGCTTCGCGCTCATCTTCCCCTTGACGGTCCTCCTCACCCTTGCTGTGTTCGCCCAGGCGGGCGGCACCCCGGGGCACACGTTCTTGTTCGTCTCCACGCTGCGTCAGCGGCGCGAGCTGCTCGGCGCCGGCTACTTCGGGATCGAGGTCCTGGCCCCGATCATCGGGGTGCTCTGCATCACGAGCGAGTACCGCCAGAAGACCATCACCACGTCGCTCGTGCTTGTCCCGATACGCAGCCGCGTCCTGCTGGCCAAGGTGGTTGCGAGCGCGGTGTGGGGCGTCCTCCTGGCGCTGTTATCGCTCGTCGCCGTGGCCGCCGTGGCGCTGCCCTGGAACGCCGCTCTCGGCGGCGTCACGTCGCAGGTGACCGACCAGTTCGGCGCCGTGGTCCCCGGCCTGGTGGCCTCGGCCGTGCTGCTCTGCCTCTTCGGCCTCGGCTTCGGGACCCTCGTCAAGAACCAGGTGGCGGCCATCCTGATCACCATCGGTGGCACCCTCATCCTCGAGGGCATCCTCATCGCGCTGGCCCGGGCGATCTTCCACTACGACCTGAACTGGCTCCCCAACGCAGCGGGGGCGGCCCTGGCCGGGGACATCGCCCGCGGCCTGGGCGGCGGCGGTGGCGGTGGCGGCGGCGTGGGCAGCCTCAAACTCCTCACCTGGTGGCAGGGCGGCCTGGTCATGCTGGCCTGGGGCCTCGGGCCGCTGACCATCGGCTACTTCACGACGTTCCGCCGCGACGTCACCTAGAGGGGCCCCTTCGGCGTGGGAGGGTCAGCTGCGCAGCACGACGCCGGGACGGGCGGCCAGACCCTCTTCGGCCGACGCACCGTCGACCCGGATCGGCACCCCGTTCACCAGCGTGTGGGTCATGCCCACCGGCGCGTCCGTGGTCAGGCGCTCACCGTCGGCGGGGAAGTCCCGCACGCGGCGCATCGGGCCCGGGGACACCGTGTGGGGGTCGAAGACGCACAGGTCGGCCGCCTTACCCACCTCGACGGTCCCCCGGTCGGCCAGGCCGTAGACATGGGCGGGCTCGCCGGTCAGCTTGTGGATGGCCCGCTCCAGTGGCATCACCCCGCGCTCGCGCACCCAGTTGCCGAGCAGGTCCGTCGAGAAGCAGGCGTCGCAGAGCTGGGAGACGTGTGCCCCGGAATCGGCCAGGCCGAGGAGCACGTTGTCACGGGGGAGCAGCCAGGCGATCGCCTCGGGGTCGTCGTTGGCCAGCACCGACCAGAAGCGCGCCTCGAGGTCGTCGTCCAGCGAGACGTCGAGCATGACGTCCAGCGGGGTGCAGCCCCGCTCCTCGGCCAGCACCGCCACCGGGTGGTCGGCCAGCTCGGGATGGGCGCGCGACTCGGCCACGGAAATGGCGGACCAGTTGAGGGGGAAGCCGCCCGCCTTGCCACTGACGTCCTCCCATGCCGTCGCCCGCCAGGACGGGTCACGATAGGCGGCGACGCGCTCGGACTTGGACTTGCCCATCAGGGCGGCGAAGGTGGGGCGCATGTTGAGGGTGAAGGGCTCGGACAGGTTCATCTGGAACACCAGGGGCCGGCACGACACCTGCGGCCACACCTCGACCCCATCGGCCCAGGCCGCGTCGTGCTCCGCGATCACCTTCTCGTGGTAGGGGTACCCCTTCACCGTGAGCAGGGCCGTCCAGGTGAAGGGCCGGCCCACCTCGCGCTGGAGCCGGAAGACCTCCTCGTTGGGGAAGACGCCGCCCGGCAGCAGCGCCACCACGCCGCGCCCGCACTGCTTGACCGGCTCGAGCAGGGCGCGGAGCTCGGCCAGATCGGCCACCCGGGAGGGCACCGGCCGGCCGCTGTCGCCGTTGTGGGTCGGTGACGCGCTCGACGCGAAGCCGGCCGCGCCTCCCGCCATGGCGTCGGCCACCACGTTCTGCATGAGGGCGATCTCTTCCTCGGTGGCGGGGCGCTCGTAGGCGTCCTCGCCCATCACGTAGAGCCGTACCGCGGTGTGGCCGACATAGCACCCGAAGTTGAGCGCCGTCCCCCGCGCCGCCACGGCGTCGAGATATTGCGGGAACGTCTCGAACTCGTCCCACGGGACGCCGACGGCCAGCGTGTCGAAGCTCATGTCCTCCACGTGCTGGAGCGTGCGCGCCAGCAACGCCACGCCGTCGGCCCGGATCGGCGCGATGGAGAAGCCGCAATTGCCCGCAATGACCGACGTCACCCCGTGGAACGAGGATGGCGTCAGGTCCGGGTCCCAGAACACCTGCGCGTCGTAGTGGGTGTGGATGTCGACGAAGCCGGGACTCACCACCTGGCCGGACGCATCGAGCACGCGGTCGCCCTGCAGACGGGTGCCGATGTCGCTGATACGGCCGCCGGTGATGGCCACGTCGGCGGCCCTGCCGGGAGCACCCGTGCCGTCCACCACGGTTCCCCCCCGGATGACGATGTCGGCCTGCATGGGCCTATCGTGGCAGCCCCGGTGGCGCCGTGCACGCGCGATGGCTCGATCGCCACGGCGGTCGGATACCGTTGAGCGTGCAGGGTCCGGGTGAATTCCCGGGAGAGCTGGACAACGCGCCAGGTGGGCGCGGGACTGGAGTGCGGATGGCGGTTCGGTTTTTCAAATCCAAGGCGACCCCGCCGCCTGATGACTCCCTGCAGATCTCAGGCGCCATCGTCGCCCCATCCGACGGTCCCTCGCCCGTCCAGCTCGTCGACGCCGGCCGCGCCCCGCACGGCCTCGGGGTCGTGCGGGACCAGTACGAACGGAAGATCCGCAAGAGCCCGACCATCCGCATGGTGCCCAGCTCCATGATGGTGGAGGGACGGCGCCTCCGCTTCGCCGTCTCCGACAACGTCGATGCGCACGGACCCGATGGCCCGGGGTCGCCGCCCATCTGGGCGGTCAACATCCACGGCTACTTCGCCGGCGGGGGCATGTACTGGCGCGAGAGCGCGCGGCTCGCCGAACAGCTGGGCTGGCGGGTCATCAACCCGAGCCTGCCGGGCTTCGGCGGCAGCGACCCGCTCGATTGGCAGGACGTCTCCATGGAGAGCCTGGCCGACCAGGTGATGGCCATCGCGCACAAGGTGGACGCCGGACCCGTGGTCCTGCTCGGCCACTCCATGGGGAGCGCGGTGGCCGTGCAGTTCGCGCACGACCACCCGCGACGGACGCTCGGCGTGATCTACCGCGACGGCGTGAGCACCCCTTCCTGGAAGGACCGCCGCGGCGTCCTCCCGACGGTGCTCTCCCCGTTCCTCCCCGACGTCGCACCCATGGTCGACATGATCGCCGCCGTCGTCTTCGACCTGCCCGACCTCTTCATCGGTCGCATGTACTCCACCGTGCGCGCCGTGCTGCCCGACATGCGCCAGAACATCCGCACCATGACCCAGACGATGCCCATCGGGAGCATGCTCATGGCGGTGGACCAGCGCAGCGAGGTGCGCCACCTCGTGGCCCAGCAGATCCCGATCCTCAACGAGTGGGGCTGCTTCGATCGCATCACGCCCGGGAGCACCGCGCTCGAGTTCGCGTCCATTGCGCGCTCCCCTGTGCTGTGGGTGCCGGGCGGCCACAGCTGGATGCTGGCGCGCCCCCAGGGCCAGGCGGACATCCTCACCCACCTCGTCCAGGGTGGTGAGTTCATGGCGCAGGTGGACGACCGCTGGCGCCAACTCACCCCGCGCGAATCCACGCTGCCGCGCCGTCAACTGACCGGCGCCGTGCCACGGGCCCGCGCCGTCGCCCGCGGCCAACGGGGGAACGGCGCGCCGTGATCGACCGTCTGCTCCAACCGCTGCTCTCACTGCACGGTTGGCCGGCCTACACGCTGGTCGGAGTGCTCGTCTTCGCCGAGGCGGCCGTGATGCTGGGCTTCGTGTTCCCCGGCGAGACGGCGGCCATCCTGGGCGGCGTCCTGGCCTCCAAGGGCGGGGTGAACCTGGCCGGCATCGTCACCGTCGTCGTGCTGTGCGCCATCGCCGGCGACTCGGTGGGTTACGCCATCGGTGCGCGCTGGGGCCCCCAAATTCTGCGGCTCGGGCCACTGCGCAAACGCCAGCGGGGGGTCGATGCCGCGCTCGACCAGTTGAACCGCCGGGGCCCCATCGCGGTCTTCTTGGCCCGCTTCTCCGCCTTCCTGCGCGCCGTGGTCCCGGGCCTGGCCGGCCTGTCGTCCATGCACTACCGCGTCTTCCTGACCGCCAACGCCATCGGCGGCCTGTGCTGGGGCGTCCTCTACTGCCTACTCGGCTACTTCGTCGGCCAGCGGGTGGAGAAGGCGACCGGCATCGCGTCCGACGTCGTGCTCGGTCTCATCCTCGTCGTGATCGTGGTGCTCATCGTGCGCCGCCGCCGCAAGGACAAGGAGGAGATCGAGGGACCGTCGGAGGCCGCGGCGCCGGGAGGCGACGCCGCGGGCTGATCCCTCGGCGCCTCAGGTCGGTCGACCCAGGACCGAGCGGTCCCCGGCTCGCAGGCCGGCCACGACCCGGGCGAACTCCCCGGCGGCGTCGTCGCCCTGGGCGTCGGTGTCCATGAAGTGCACGGCGGAGGGGTCGCTGCGGTCGATCCCGAAGAGACCGTACCGGGGCTCGTAGGTGCCCCATTCGTAGTTGTCCATCAGCGACCAGTGGAAGTAGGCGCGCACCGGAACGCCCGCCGCGAGGGCGTCGACCACCGCGCCCAGGTGCTCGCGCACGTAGCGCGGGCGGTCCATGCCGTCCTCCCGGGGGACCGGCCGCCCGTCGCGCACCCGTGTCGCCATGCCGTTCTCCACCACCCACAGCGGGAGCCCCGGGCGCAGCGCGGACTCCGTGACGCACCAGTTGCGCAGTGCCGCCGGGTCCGATTCGACGTCCCAGTACGTCCGGCCGAACGACCAGTCACGCCCGCCCTCGGGCGTGCGCCGTCCCGGGACACGCAGGGCATGACTGGCCACCGGGTCGTACCAGTCGAAGCCGACGGCGTCGATGCTGCGCGGCCGCGTCGACGCGTGCACAGCCGCGAGCACGCGGCGCGGCGCGTGCCGCCGCGTCGCACCGCGCAGGCGCGACCAGGCGGGACCGCGCCCGACCTCGCGCACGGCTCCGTACGGCGATACCGCGGCGAAGAACCGTCGAATGAGCACCTCCCCGGCGTGGCGGGGAGGGAAGGCGGCGTCGTGCACCGTCCGGCGCTCGTCCACGTAGCCGTCCACGTCGTCGGGGCCCACGCCGGCCTCGCGCAGCTGGAGCAGGTCGAGCAACATGCGGTCGTGCTCGTACACCGACGACGAGCTCGTGTTCACCGTGACCTCGGCTTCGGGTTGGACGGCGGCCACGGCGTCCGCCGCCAGCACGTGCGCGGTGAGGAGGTTGTCGAGGGCGCAGAAGGCGTCGGAGACGGCCATGCGCCGTCCCGGCGGGCACGACCCCTCGATCCACCCCATGAGCGTCACGATGTTGGGCTCGTTGACGGTGACCCAGCGCCGGCAGTACGGCGTCAGCGCCGGCACGACCCGGGCGACGTGGCGGGCGAAGACGTCGGGGGAGCCGGGTCGCAGCCAGAATTCCTCGCCGAGCCACCACGGATGGGTGAAGTGGTGCAGCGTGACGATGGGCTCCATGCCCCGCGCCGCGCAGAGGAAGAGGATCTCGGCGTAGCGCTCAAGCGCGGCGTCGTCGAAGTGGCCGGGCCGCGGCTCGAGCCGCGCCCACTCCACCGAGAGCCGGAAGGCGTTGCAGCCGATGCCGGCGGCCCGGTCCAGCGCCTCCTCGGGGTGGCGCCAGAAGTCGCACGCCAGACCGGAGCGGGCGGCCCGGCCGGAGCCCTCCCAGGCGGACCAATTGTTATGGGGCCCGCCCTCGCCGTTGAAGCCGCCCTCGATCTGGTAACCCGACGTCGCCACCCCCATGGCGAAGCCGTCACCGAGCAGGCTCTCCTGCCCGGAGCGGCGGGCACGCGACCGCGTTCGCGCCGGTGCCGGCCTGTGGGGAGGAGTGGCGTCCGACATCCGTTCAGCTTGGCAGGCGCAGCGGGGGCCCGTGCCTCCCCGACGCGGCGCTCAGTGGGGCCGGGCCACCGAGCGCATGCTGGCCAGCGCGGTCGAGACGATGTCGACCTCATCGCGCGCGTGGCGCACGAGGGAACGCACCTGCGGTTCGGTGGCGTCGCTGCCCGCCCGCACGGCCGCGGCCTGCACATCGCGCGCCGCCCCGATGACCTCGGCCACCTGCCGGCGCACATCGGCCCGGCCCCCGCCCTGGGGCAGCCGGCGCTCCAGGCGGAGCAGCCCGTCCAGCTCGTCGGCCACGCCGTGCAGCGAGCGGCACACCACCGGGAGCTCGGCCACGGGGGCGTCGTGGGACTCTGCGTGGGCCACCGCGATCTCGGCGTCCTCGACCGCCACCCACATACGCCGGCGCACCCGCGATGGCGCGCCGCGGCTCAGGTCCTCCGGCGTCGCCCGTCCGGCGTAGCGCTCCCGGCCCGCGGCCAGGAGCGCCAGCGTGGCCAGAACGCCGCGTACCGCCACGTGGCCGTGGAACAACCGCCAGTGTCGGCGCACGTAGCGGCGCCCGAGCAGGAAGGCGGCCGCCAGCCCCAGCAGGACGACGAGGCCGGCGATGAGGAAGAACTCGAGGACATGCGCCACGAAGGTCACGGGGCCCAATTGTAGGCGGGGGAGTCCAGATGTCCCGGCAGTATCCTCGGTGCATGGAACCGGAGGGACCGGGGGACGCCGAGAGGCCTCCCGCCCCGCCCGGCTGGCAGCCGGGGCTCCCGTCGGTCCGCGAGCACCTGCCCAGCGTGATCTTCGGCGCCGCCCTCCCCATCGGGGCCTACTTCTTCGTCCGCCCGTACGTGCACACCGACGCCCAGGCGCTGATCGTCGCCGGCGGCTGCTCGGTGGGCTGGATCATCCTGCAGTTCGTCCGCCGGCGCAGGGTCGACCTCGTCGGCGCGGCCGTCCTGGTGGGCTTCGCGATCGGCGTCGTCACGTCCGCACTGCTCGGTGGCAACGCGTATGTGCTCAAGGTCCGTGACGGCTTCTTCACCCTGCTGGTCGGCATCGTCTGCATCGTGACCCTCTACACCCAGGATCGGCCGGCCTACTTCTACGTCAACCGCTACCTCTCGGCCGGCAACGATCCCGCCAAGGTGTTCGCCTTCGACCGGCTGCACGACATGCCGGCCGGGCGCCACACCTTCCGCACGCTGTCCGTGGTCTGGGGCATCGGGCTCGTGGTGGAGGCCTCGGCCCGCCTCACCCTGGCCGACCTCCTGCCCACCGGCACCTTCCTGGCCGTCTCGCCCTTCATCACGGGCAGCGTCATCGGCGGCCTTTTCGCCTTCACCGCCGTCTACATGAAGCGCACCCAGATGGAGTCGGCCACCCTGATGGCGCGCATCGTGCACGACGCCGCGCCCGACTCCGGTCCCGGGCCCCGTCCGGACGCCGGCGTCGACACCGGTCCGGCAGAGGACGGCGACGATCCGACACCCCTCCCGCCGGCCTGAGGGTCTCCCGCCGGCCTGACCGGGTCGCCCGCCGAGCCGGACGCCGGGTTCGGTAGCCTCGGCGCCCACCGCGCCGGCCGACGGCGGGGCACCAGCGAAGGGAGCACCATGGCAGACGAAGTGCTGCGGGAACGCCGGGGGCACGTGGACATCCTCACCATCAACCGCCCCGAAGCGCGCAACGCCATCAACGGCGCCGTGAGCACGGCGATGGCCGGCTTCATGGACGAGCTGACCGAGGACGCGGCGTGCTGGGTGGTCGTGATCACCGGGAGCGGCGACAAGGCCTTCAGTGCCGGCATGGACCTCAAGGCCTTCAGCAGCGGCGAGGGCGGCGACATCATGGGGGCGAGCGGCGGCTTCGGCGGGCTCACCCAGCGCGAGTTCCCCAAGCCGGTCATCGCCGCGGTCAACGGGTCCGCGCTGGCCGGTGGCTTCGAGATCATGCTCTCGTGCGACCTCGTGGTGGCCGCCGAGCACGCCACCTTCGGCATCCCCGAGGCCAAGCGGGGCCTGATCGCCGGCGCCGGCGGTCTGATCCGCATGCCCAAGCGCCTGCCCATGGCCGTCGCGCTCGAGCTGGCCATGACCGGTGACGCCATCGATGCCACACGGGCGTACGACCTCGGCCTGGTCAACAAGGTCGTGCCGGCCGAGGTGCTGCTGGCCGAGGCCGTGGCGCTGGCCGAGCGCATCGCGGCCAACGCGCCCCTGGCCGTGCGCTACTCCAAGAGCGTCATGAAGCACGCCGCCGAGGTCTCCGAGGCGGAGGGCTGGACGATCAACCGGGAGGCCGTCGGCGTCGTGTTCTCCTCGGCCGACGCCCAGGAGGGCCCCATCGCCTTCGCCGAGAAGCGTCCGCCGAACTGGCAGGGCAAGTAGGGGGTGCTGGCCCCGGCCCTCGACACCATTCGCCTGACCCTCCACGTCCTGGCGGCGACCGTCTGGGTGGGCGGGCAGATCGTGATGACCGGCATCGTCGGGCCGGCCCGCGGGCTCGGAGCCGACGCCTCCAAGACCCTGGCCCGGGCGTTCGCCCGCCTGGCCTGGCCCGCCTACGTGGTGCTGGTGGTCACCGGGGTCTGGAACGTCTCCGCCGTGCACTATTCCGCCCAGGACCCGGCCTGGAAGGCCGTGCTCATCGCCAAGATCGCCGTGGTCGTCCTGGCCGGACTGGGCGTGCTCCTGCACCAGCGCGCCACCACCAAGAGCCAACTGGCCCTCTGGGGGTCGGTGGGAGGCCTGGCCAGCGTGGCCGCGCTGGTGATGGGCATCCAGCTGGCCGGGTGACTCCGAACAGAGACGTCACGCAACCCTCGCGTGCGGGAACCCCGTGCGTGGGATTGGGTCTATCCTGGCTGTAGCCCACTCCCACGTGGACCCGGGTGAAGGAGAATCTCATGCTCGCTGACATTTTCGGACCCGACCTACTGATCGTGGTCATCGTCCTGGTGGTGCTGCTCTTCGGCGGGGCCGCCATCCCCAAGCTGGCCCGCAATCTCGGCTCAGCCAAGAACCAGTTCGAGAAGGGGCTGGAGGAGGGGAAGGCCAAGCCGGCCACGACCACCTCCGCCTCCACCGACACACCGGCCCCATCGACCGAGGAGAAGGCGCCGGGCGCCTGACGCAGCGGCCGCGAGCGGTCGCGCGGACAACCCTGGGGGGCCATGCCATCTGACGTCCTCGCCGTTGCCGACCGCCTGTGGAACGGCGAGGTCTCGACCTCCACCTTCCACCCGGTCGACCACATCGGCGGCTTCGTGGAGATCACCGACGGCGTCGGCTTCTGCCCCTCCTTCGCCAACGTTTCCTCGTTCGCCACCGGGGACGGCCTCGTCCTCGTCGACACCGGCAGCGCACCGCTGGCCCAGGTCGTCCACGACGACATCCGCACCTGGAACCCCGACCGGCTCCACACCGCCGTCTACTCCCACGGGCACATCGACCACGTCTTCGGCGTCCCGGTCTGGGAGGAGGAGGCCGCCGCGGAGGGCTGGGCCGCCCCCGAGGTCATCGCGCACCACGCGCTGCCCGCCCGCTTCGACCGCTACATCTTCACCGCGGGCTACAACACCATCATCAACCGCCGGCAGTTCGGCTTCACCGACCTGAACTGGCCGACCGAATACCGCTACCCCGACCGGACATACCACGACACGCTGGAGCTCTCGGTCGGCGGGCTGGATTTCTCGCTCCGCCACGAGAAGGGCGAGACCGACGACCACACCATCACCTGGCAGCCGCAGACCCGGGTCCTCTGCTGCGGCGACCTCTTCATTTGGGCGTCGCCCAACGCCGGCAATCCCCAGAAGGTGCAGCGCTACCCGAGGGAGTGGGCCGCCGCCCTGCGCCGCATGCTCCAGCTCGACGCCGAGTTCCTCCTGCCCGGACACGGGTTCCCGGTCATCGGGGCCGACCGGGTCCGCCAGGCCCTCACCGACACGGCGGACCTCCTCGACTCGCTGGTCGACCAGACCCTGGCCGTGATGAACGCGGGCGGCCGGCTCGACGACGCCATCCACGCCGTGCGCGCCCCCGCCGAGCTCGAGGCCCGGCCCTATCTCCGGCCGGTCTACGACGAGCCCGAGTTCATCGTCCACACGGTGTGGCGCCAGTACGGCGGCTGGTGGGACGGGAACCCCGCCACCTTGAAACCGGCGCCCGAGCGCGCCCTGGCCGCCGAGCTGGCCGCGCTGGCCGGCGGGCCCGGTGCCCTGGCCGACCGGGCCCTCGAACTCCTGGCCGTCGCCACCGACGCGTCCGACTCCGTGTCCGAGGCGGAAGGGGCACTGCGCCTGGCCGGCCACCTGGCCGAGCATGCGTGGCTGGCCCAACCGGACGACGAGGGTGTGCAGCGGGCGCGCCAGCAGGTCTTCTCGGCGCGCGCCGCCCGGGCCACCTCCACCATGGCGCGGGGCGTGTTCACCTGGGCCGCCAACGAATCGGCGGCGCCCCCGCACCCCCACCCGCACTGACGTCGCCGGGTTGCCGCGGGGCGGGACTGCGATTTCCAATTTTTTTGCGGGGTTCGATAGTGTCGGCGCGGTGGACTCGTCGCTGACCGGCCCGTCGTCCGACAGACCCGAAACCCCAGCTCGCAGCGCCGGGAGTCCACGCCGTCGGCTCGCGGTCGTGGTGGTGGCCCTCGGCGCCCTGCTGCTGACGGGGTGCCAGCTCCCGACCTTCGGCGCCTACAAGGGCGCCACGTCCCAGGCCCGCTCCACCTTCCATCTCTGGCAGGGCTTCTTCATCGCCGGCGTCATCGTCGGCGGCTTCACTCTGCTGCTGATCATCTGGGCCATCTTCCGCTACCGGCGCCGCTCCGACGACATGCCGGTGCAGACGCAGTACCACACGCTGACCGAGATCACCTACACCGTCGTGCCCATCCTCATTGTGCTCGGGCTCTTCTGGGCCACGGTGGTGGTGGAGAACAAGGTCACCGCGGTGGAGCCCAAGCCCGCCACCATCATCCACGTCTACGCCTTCCAGTGGGGCTGGGAGTTCGAGTACCCCAACGGCGTGAAGGTGATCGGCCAGACCACCGACGCCCCCACCATGATGGTGCCGACGGGGCAGACGACGCGCATCTACCTCCGCTCCTACGACGTGCTGCACGGCTTCTACGTGCCCGAGTTCAACTTCAGCCGCTACGCCAGCCCCGGGTACTGGACGAGCTTCGACCTCAACGTCCTGCACAACGGCGTCTACCGCGGCCAGTGCACCCAGCTGTGTGGGCTGTACCACTCGCTCATGTTCTTCAACGTGCGCTCGGTGTCCCCCACCGCGTACGCGGTCTGGCTGCGCACCACCCGCACCTACCAGACCGCCCACCCCTCGTCCATCGGCCAGCTCCCGGGCGCCCTGCATGCCAACCAGAACGGGACGGTGCCCAGCTATTCTGGCAACTCCGGCAACTCCGGCAACTCGGGCAGCGGGAATACCGGCAATACGGGAGGTGTGCTCTACGGTGACTGACGTCATCGCCCCACCGGGCGTCCAGGAGCGCGAAGAGCTCCCCCTGCCTCCGTCGGTCCCCGGCGACGGTCACGAACCCCACGGCGGCCACGAGGATCACGGGCCGACCGGCATCCTCAAGTGGCTGACCTCGACCGACCACAAGGTCATCGGCCTCAGCTACATGATCACCGCCGTCGTGATCTTCTACCTCTCGGGGATCATGGCCCTCCTCATGCGGCTGCAGCTGTCCTCGCCGCACTCCTCATTCCTGAGCTTCTCGCAGTACAACGCGCTGTTCACCATGCACGGCAGCCTGATGCTGTACCTCTTCGCCGGCCCGTTCGCCTTCGGTGGCCTGGCCAACTTCGTCGTGCCGCTGCAGATCGGCGCGCCCGACATGGCGTTCCCGCGCCTGAACGCGCTGAGCTACTGGCTGTACCTGACCGGGTCCATCACCATGCTCATGACCTTCTTCGTCGCGGGGGGTGCGGCCCAGTTCGGCTGGGTGGCCTACGCGCCCCTCTCGAGCGCCACCAGCTCGCCCGGCGCCGGGCCCGACCTCTGGATCATGGCGCTGGCCCTCACCGGGTTCTCCGCCATTTTCACCGGAGTCAATCTCTGCGGAACCATCTTCTACCTGCGCGCGCCGGGCATGACCATGTTCCGCATGCCCATCTTCACCTGGAACATGCTGGTGACCGGGATCCTCATCCTCATCGCCTTCCCCGTCCTCACCTCGGCACTGATCATGCTGTTCTGCGACCGTCACTTCGGGACGCACATCTACACGGCGGTGGGATGTCATCTCGTGAGCGGCGCACCCATGGCGTCGTGCGGGTCACCGTTGCTGTGGCAGAACCTCTTCTGGTTCTTCGGCCATCCCGAGGTCTACATCCTGGCCCTGCCGTTCTTCGGCATCGTCACGGAGATCCTGCCCGTCTTCTCCCGCAAGCCGGTCTTCGGCTACAAGGGCATGGTCTTCGCCACCATGGCCATCGCGGCGCTGTCCACCGGCGTGTGGGCGCACCACATGTTCACCACCGGCGCCGTCCTGTTGCCCTTCTTCTCGTTCCTCAGCCTGCTCATCGCCGTGCCGACCGGCATCAAATTCTTCAACTGGATCGGCACCATGTGGCACGGCCAGCTCACCTTCACCACACCCATGTTGTTCTCCATCGGGTTCCTGTTCGCCTTCCTCATGGGTGGCGTCACGGGCATCATGCTGGCCTCGCCACCCATCGACTTCGCCACCCACGACACCTACTTCGTGGTGGCCCACTTCCACCAGGTGCTCTTCGGCACCGCCGTGTTCGCCGGGTTCGCCGGCCTCTACTACTGGTATCCCAAGATGTTCGGCCGCATGCTGCGCGAAAGCCTGGGCAAGTGGCACTTCTGGCTGATGTTCATCGGCTTCTGGATCGCCTTCATGCCCCAGTACGTGGTCGGCCTGCTCGGCATGCCCCGCCGCGTGGCCAGCTACCCGTCCAACCTGGGCTGGCAGAGCTACAACATCGTCTCGACGGTCGGCGCATTCATCATCGCAATTTCGTTCGCCTTCCTGTTGTGGAACTTCGTCGTGTCCTGGCGCAAGCCGATCCCCGCAGGGAACAACCCCTGGGACGCCCAGACGCTGGAGTGGTTCACCACCTCGCCACCCCCGCACCACAACTACACCCACCTCCCGCCCATCCGCTCGGAGCGCCCGACCTGGGACGCCAACCACCCCGACGCGCTGACGGTGCCGCACGGCCCCGGGGTGCACGCCAACGGCAACAGGAAGGGCAACGGAAAGGTAAGGGCAGGCGTATGAAGGTCGAATCGCTCTTCCTACTCTTCCTCGGTGCCTTCTTCGGCATCGTCGGCCTCATCTACTGGTTCTGGGGCTACGACGACGGCGGCGGCATCATGCTGCTCGGCGCCACGCTGCTCGGATTCCTGCCCGGCCTCTACTACTTCTTCTGGCACCAGCGCTTCCACGGCCACAAGTACTTCTACTGGGGCCAGGTCCACGCACCGGGTGACCGCCCGTCCGACCGTGAGGACGCGGAGCTGGCCGACGGCGCCGGGAACATCGACTCGTTCCCCGGCTCCTCCATCTGGCCCTTCGTGCTCGGCATGGGCGCCTTCACGACGGTGCTCGCCCTGGTGTTCGGCAGCTGGCTGGCCTTCATCGGTGTCCCGCTGATCCTGACCGCGCTGACCGGCGTCACGGCCGAGAGCCGGCGCGGCGGCACGGTCTGACACCCGGCGGCCGCCGCGAGCCGGACCCGGCGGCAGCGCCGAACACGGCAGCGGCGAACACGGGTGCGCACGAGACGCAGGGACTCCCGCGTGGCCTCGTTGTCCTCATCGCCGTGGCGACCGGCGCGGTGGTGGCCAACCTCTACTACGCACAACCCGTCCTGCATCAGGTCGCCGCCACGTTCCACAGCGGACCCGGGCCGACCTCGGCCATCATCACGGCCACCCAGATCGGCTACGCCGCCGGCCTGCTGCTCGTGGTCCCGCTGGGCGACCTCCACCCGCGCCGGGGACTCGTCACTCGTCTCTTCTGCCTCAGTGCGGCGGCGCTGATCGGCTGCGCCCTCTCCCCCACCCTGTGGTTCTTCGCGGTGGCGTCCATCCTCGTCGGCGGCGCCTCGGTGGCCGGCCAGGTGATGATCCCCTTCGCCGCCGACCTGGCACCCGAGGAACGCCGGGGCCGGGTGGTGGCCCGCATCATGACGGGACTGCTGCTGGGCATCCTCCTCGCCCGCACCGTGTCGGGGCTGGTGGCCCAGGCCGCCGGGTGGCGGGCCATCTACTGGCTCTCGGCGGCGCTGATGGTCGTCTTCGCCCTCGTGCTCTGGCGGGCGCTGCCCCCGGAGGGCGCGCGCCAGCACCACAGCTACCCCGAGCTCGTGGGGTCGTCGCTCCGCCTGCTGGTGACAGAGCCCGTGCTGCGCCGCCGGGCCTGGCACGGGGCCTGCGCCTTCGGCGCCTTCAGCGTGCTGTGGACCACGTTGGCCTTCCTGCTCTCGGGGAGCCCCTACCACTACTCCAACGCAGTCATCGGGCTCTTCGGTCTTGTCGGCGCCGGCGGGATCGTGGCGGCCAACCTCGCCGGCAAGCTGGCCGACTCGGCCAGGGTCACCGCCCCCACCGTCGTCGCCGGCGTCCTCCTGGCCGGCTCCTTCGCGCTGCTGTGGACCGGCCGCACCTCACTCGCCGGGCTCATCATCGGGATCGTCGTGCTCGATATGGGGACCCAGGGCATGCAGATCACCAACCAGGCGGTGATCTATGCGCTGCGCCCCGACGCGCGCAGCCGGATCAACAGCGCATACATGGTCTGCTATTTCCTCGGGGGCGCCGCCGGCTCCCTGGCCGCCGGCGCGCTCTACGGCACGCACGGGTGGGCGGGGGTCTGCCTCCTCGGTGCCGGCCTCGGCCTCCTGACCCTTGCGATGTCGGCCTACGACCGGCTGCGGCCGGCCGGCCGCGTTCGGGCCTCGACGATCTCGAGCCCGTTGCCGTCCTGATCGCGGAAGGCGAACATCGGCGGCACGCCCGGCCAGCGCAGCACGTCGCCGGCATCGACGGCACGGGCGCGCAATGCGGCGTGGGCGGCGTCGGCGTCACCCGTCGTCAGCCGGATCCCCGTCTCCACCCCCGCCGGGTGTCCCGGGCGGGCCGGCTCGAGCGCGAGCGTCGCGGTGGTACCGGGGAGCGCCACCTCGATCCACCGCGTGCCCTCCGCCATGGGGACGTCCAGGCGGACCTCGAAGCCGAGCGCCGCGTAGAACGCGACGGCCTGGTCCGGGTCGGTGACCGGGACGCCGACGGCGTGCAGGCCGGTGACGGGTGGGACGATGGTCATGGCGTGTCCTCCGTGTCGTAGCTGAGCATGACGACACCCGTGCTGGTCTGCTCGACGCTCTGCAGGTGCAGGCGTCTCGGGTGCTCCAGCGCGCGGAACAGGCGCTTTCCGCCGCCGAGCAGGAGCGGGTGGAGGAACAGGCGGAAACCGTCGACGAGGTCCTCGGCGATCAATTCCTGCACGAGCACGCCGCTGCCGAGGACGACGATGTCACCGTGGCCCTCGGCCTTCACGCCGCGCAGCGCTGGCCCGAGCTCCCCCTCGAGGACCCGGGCGTTCGTCCAGGTCAACTCGGCATCGACCAGGGTGCGGGTGGCCACATACTTCGGTGTGGCGTTGAGGTGGGCGGCCATCGGGTTGTCGTCGGGCTGCTGGGGCCAGAAAGAGAGCATCTTCTCGTAGGTGCGCCGCCCGAAGAGGTACGCACCTGTGCGCTGCATTCCCTCGAGCGCCGCCGTCTGCTGCACCTCGTCCCCGTACGGCGCGCCCCAACCACCGTGCTCGAAGCCGCCGTCACGATCCTCGTCCGGCGAGCCGAGCCCCTGCATGACACCGTCCAGGGTCACGAACTCGACCACGACAAGCCTCCGCGTCGCCGCCGTCGCCTTTCGCGCGCTCACGAGTATCTGATGGAGCCCGGCGTGGTGAGGAGCTCGCCCGATTCGAGCCAGGTCTTCAGGCCCGAGAGGATCATCGGCCAACCGCCGTAGATCTGTGCATTTGCGCCCTCGCGCATCTCGTCGTGGGTGAGGGTCAGGTGACACGAATCACCGACCGGCTCAATCTCCCAGGTGACCCGCGAGAACCCCTCTGCCTTCACGTCGTCGTCCCACAGCGCCGCCATGGTGTGCACGAGCCGGCGGGGTGGGTCGTACTCGAGCACCTCGCCCTCACCGAGATGCATCCCGTGCTTGTCGACGTCGACGCTGATCGCCGCGCCCACCTTCCACTCCGAGTGCACGGCGGCACCAAAGTTGTACTTGGCCCGGATCTCGGGGTCGATGATCGCCTCCCACAGCCGCTCGGGCGATGTCTTGATGAAGATCTCGTACACCTTTTCCATCTGGCTCTCCAGTCTCTCCTTGATGTCGCTGAGCCCGGCCACCCAGGGCTCCGCGTACTTGCTGACCCAGCGGTCGTGGATGAGCCTGATCGGGACCGGATTGAGGAAATGGAGCTTCTCGCGGCCCCGTCGCCTCGTCACCACCAGCCCGGCCTCTTCGAGCACCCTGAGGTGCTTCATGACGCCGAAACGGGTCATGGAGAACCTCTCCTCGAGCATGCCCAGGGTCTGCCCGTCCTCCCGGAACAACTCGTCGAGCAAGTCGCGCCGGGTGGGATCGGCCAGGGCCTTGAACACCTCATCCACCCCTGCACTATATGTGACCTTTTAGTCACATGTCAAGCCACCGGGCCGCCCCACCAGGCCCGCTAGGGGCGTGCCTCGAAGACCTCCCACGAGCCCGGGATCCCCTTGAGCTCGGCCTCGCCCCGCCGGGTGAACTCGAGGCCCGGTCCGGTGCAGCCCTCCTTCACGGCTGCCGACACCAGCACCTGGTCGCCCTCGGCCCGCCCGCAGAGCCGCTGGGCGATGTGCACGGCCAGACCGGACAGGTCGTGCCTGCCCATGCGGGTCACCTCGCCCACGTGGACGCCGGCCCGCAGCGCCAGCCCAAGCTCGCGCACGGCCTCCATGCAGACGCGGGCGCAACGGATGGCCGGCTCCGGCTCGTCGAACGCGACCAGGAACCCGTCACCGGTGCTCTTGACCACGTGGCCACCGTGGGCGACGACCTGGCGGTGCACGCGGTCGTTGTGCTCGTCGATGAGCGCGCTCCACCGGACGTCGCCGAGGGATGCAGCCAGCGGCGTCGAGTCGACGATGTCGGTGAACAGGATGGTGGTGCGCATGCGGTCGACGAAGGGGGTGCGCTGGCCGGTGACGAACTGCTCGACCTCGTCGACCACCGGCATGCCGTAGTTGAGGAGGAAGAAGTGGTCCACTCCGGGAACGAGAACCAGACGCGCCCCGGGGATGGCGCCGGCGATGTACTCGCCGTGGGCGGCGGGGATGCTCTGGTTGTCCTTCAGGTGGATGACGAGGGTCGGCACCGTGATCGCTGGCAGGACGGAGCGGATGTCGTAGGAGCGGTTGATCTCGAACAGATGGGCCACCTGGTTGTGGCTCGTCGACGCCAACTCGTACTGGCGAGGTGGTTCGTCGCCCCGGCGCGAGGCGTACTCGCCGGAGATCTGCCCGGCGCCCCATTCGGCCTCGTAGCGCTCGGCCATGCGGTCAAGGCGCCGCGTACTGAAACCGATGGGGAAGTCGTCCGCCACCTCCAGCCGCGCCCACGTGTTGCACAGGACGAGCTGGCGTACTGGGTGACGGGTGGCGTAGAGGGCCGCGACGGCTCCGCCGTTGTGCGTTCCGAGCAGAACGGGTTCGCTGAGCCCCGCCGCGGTGACGACGGCCTCCAGGTCGGCGACGAGGTCCTCGATCATCGGCGGGGCCGAGACGTCCATCCGGTCGGAGAAACCCATGCCCCGCTGGTCGTAGGTGATAAGGCGGGCGAAGCTGGCCAGCCTGCGCAGATTCTTGGCGGTGGCCGATTGCTCCCACTGCACCGACATGGCCACCGACCCGCCGACGAAGACGATCTCGGGCGGCGCGCGGCCGGCCGATTGGTAGGCGATGTGCAGGCCGTGGCGCACGGCGAACTCGACGGGTGGCGGAGCCAGCATGGAGTCGGGCCGTCCCGGCCCGGGCTGCTGCATTCGTGCAGTGTGGCATCCGGACCACCCAGGTGGAAACAAAGGCGCGCCGACGGAATGTCCGCCCCTGCTTTTCGCACGACCATTCCACTAGGGTGGCGCCATGCCGATGGCCGTGATCCTCGAGCCGTTGAACGACATGCTGGCGAACGCCCGCAGTCAGGGGTACGCCGACGCACAGGCGGCGCTCGAGGCGGCCGACACGGTGCGCGAGGCCGTGGAAGGTCTGGGCATGCTGAATGAACTGGCCGACGACGTCGTCGCCGAGGCGCACGCCGTCTTCGACGCCTTCCCCGCCGCCGTCGAGGAGGCCGTCATCGCCGCGCTGGAGAGTGCGTTCGAGCGTACCGTGCCCGTGGTCCTCGAGTGGCTGCGAGACGACGATGCGACCATCGAGGCCCGCGTCTTCGAGGACGCCGACCCCCTGGGCAGTGGCGCGCGGGTTCATATCAGCGTTGTCTCGCCCTACGGCGCGACGTTCGTCTGACTCAGGCGCTCAGCCCACTACCTCGGCCCGGGCCGCGTGCCGGGCCGTCGTGGGGCGAGGGAGCCGGCTCAACAACTGCAGCCCCTGTGCCTCCTTCGCCGGCGGCTCCCACAGCGCGGCACGGTTACGGCCGTTCCGCTTGGCCACGTACAGCGCCTCGTCAGCCCGCCGGAGGAGCGCGTCGGGCCCGTCGTTGGGGCCCAGCCACGTGCTGATCCCGAAGCTGGCCGTGACCCGATCCGATCCCGTCACGTCGAGCAGGGCCGCGTGCAGCCGGGTGGCCGCGGCCATTGCCGCCGCCTGATCGGTCTCGTGGAGCAGCAGTGCGAACTCGTCGCCACCCAGCCGTCCGACGACATCCGTCTCGCGGGCGGCCTGCCGCAGGACACCGGCCAGGAGCCGTAGGGCGCGGTCCCCGCCATGGTGGCCGCTCGAGTCGTTGAGTGCCTTGAGATTGTCGAGGTCCGCCACAATGACGCTGAAGGTGGCGTAGTGGCGCTCTGCCAGGAGCGACTCGTGGACCAGTCTCTCCTCGAAGGCCCCGCGGCTGAGGCACCCGGTCAGGGCGTCGAGGCTGGCCGCGGCCATCAGTTGGTCCATGAGGCGGTCCCGGTTCGCCGCCGCCGCCGCGGTGATGACGCCGGCGATCACGATCCCGATCTCCAGGAACGCGGTGGTGGACCAGCTGCGATCGGGGGTCAGGAGAGCGACCACCAGGCCGGTGGCGACTCCGAAACCGGCCAGGAAGGTCACCGTCCCGGCGGAGTAGGCCAGCCCGGCGAAGAGCATCGGGAGGATCAGGAAGTACGAGATGGGGCTGTGCACTCCCCCGTCGAGCAAGGCGCCGACTGCGATGAAGACGAAGGTGAAGGCAGCCCAGGAGGAGAAGAACATCTTGGACCACCGTGTCTCGACGAGGCGCAGGCCGAGCAGCCGGAACGGTCCCACGGAGGCGATCAGGCTGAGGCCACTCAGGATCACCATGGCCTGCCGGTGCGGGCCCGATGTGGTCAACGCGTAGGTCAGGACCGCAAGGGCACCGAGGCTGTAGGTGAGCACGCCGACGTAGACGTAGCTCCGCCAGAATTTGGTCACGTTGGACGACATGTCGAAGGCTGGGATTTGTCGCATGCCTCGTTCCTGGTTCACCCCTTGCGCGCCCTCTTGTATCGGCCCGTCCACAACGCATGTTGAGAGGCAAGTTGGCGGGCCGGGAGGGGCAGGGGTGAGGCCGGCGGCCGGGGGACGCGGTCAGCCCGAGAGCGAACGCGCCGGCCGGCGGCGCCAGGTGTCGACGCAGCCCGGCGAGCAGAACAGCACCATGGAACCGCGGACGTCGTGGGCGATCTCCTGGGCGGTGTCCTCGGTCAGGGGCAGCCCGCAGATCGGGTCGTGGGAGCCTGCCGCGCCCAGTCCCGCGATGCGGATGCTCGAGGCCGGCACCGGCTTCTCGACCCCGCGCAGCGTCACCTGGGTCTCGGAGATGGTCTCGCCCCAGCTCGGGAGGTGGTCCATGACCGCCGGAGCCGCCAGCGCCTCACCGGCGGCGGCCAGGTCGCACAGACGAGAGGCGACGTTGACACAGTGGCCGACGTAGTCGTCCCCCTCCATCAGGATCACGTCGCCGGCGGTGAGACCCGAACGGATGGAGACGGTCTCGACCGCGCCGACCTCACCGACGACGTAGTGCAGCTCCAAAATGGTCTCGAGGAGCGGTCGGGTGTCGACGCAGACGAGCATGACGCCGTCGCCGAGCCACTTGACGATCCGCACGCCACGGCGCGAGCAGATGTCTCGCAGGAGAGCCCGGAACGCCGTCAGCACGTCGACGGCGCGCTCGTCACCCTCGAGCTCCGTCAACGCGGTGAACCCGGAGACGTCGACGAAGGCGAAGCTGCGATGCACCCGCACACCGAGATGCTCCCATGTCGGCCGTCCCCCGGCCCAATTCCCGCGCCCGCAGGAGCCGGATGGTGGTGCCCCGTCGGCGCTCCTACGATGGCCCGATGGCGTCGGAGGGGGGACAGCTCGACGGCAAGGTCGTCCTGGTCAGCGGTGGTGCCTCGGACATCGGTCGCGCCACCGCGCTGCGGCTGGCCGGCGCCGGCGCCGCGGTCGTGGTCGGCGATGTGTCGCCCGACGGCGCTGGTTCGGTGGCCGAAGTGGTGGAGGCCGCGGGAGGCCGCGCCGTCGGCGTGCTCTGCGACGTCCGCCGCGAGGAGTTGGTCGCCGCCTTCGTCGAGCGCGCCATCGCCGAATTCGGGCGCGTCGACGCGGTCGACCACAACGCAGCATGGAGCCACCCCCGCCTCGACACCGACGCCGTCGGCGTGGATCTCGGCGTCTGGGAGCGGGCGATCGAAATCACCACGCGGGGCGCCCTCCTCCTGGCCCGCCACGCCATCCCGGTCATGGCGGCGGGCGGCGGGGGCTCAATCGTCACCATCTCGTCGGGGACGAGCACCATCGGCGAGTCGACCCGGGTGGCCTACGGCGTGGCCAAGGCGGCGCTGAACCAGCTGACCCGCCACCTGGCCGTGCGCTACGGGCGCGACGGCATCCGCGCCAACGCCATCGCCCCGGGATTCATTCTCACGGAGACGGCGGCGGCCCAGGTGCCGGCCGACGTGCAGGCGCGGCTCGCCGAGGCCAACCCGACCCGGCGGTTGGGCACGCCCGACGACATCGCCCGTGTGGTCGTGTTCCTCTGCAGCGATGACGCCGCCTACGTGAACGGCCAGGTCCTCCACGTCGACGGCGGACACCATATCGCCGGGATGATGTAGGTGGCCGGTGGCTGACGCAGAACGGGTCGCCCTCGTCACCGGAGCCAGCCGGGGCATCGGTCGCTGTGCCGCCGTCGCGCTCGCCCGGCGCGGCTTCGACGTGGCGATCACGGCCCGCACGGTGCACGAAGGAGACGGCCGCGCCCACGCCTCGAGCAGCCTGGTGCGCGATGACCCGCTCCCGATCGCCGGGAGCCTCGACACCACGGCGGCGGAGATCGAGGCACTGGGGCGGACCTGTCTGGCCGTGCCGATGGATCTGATGGACCGCTCGTCCGTCGAGCGGGTGGCGGCGGTGGCGCTGGCGGACCTGGGCCGGGTCGACGTGCTGGTCAACAACGCCATCTACCAGGGGCCGGGCACCATGGACCGCATTCTGGACCTGCCGCTCGAGCTCGCCGAACGGTGCCTGGTGGGCGACTACCTCCATCCCCTGCTCCTCACCCAGCTGCTCCTGCCGGGCATGCTCGAGCGGGGGGAGGGCCGCCTGGTCAACATGCTCTCCGAGGCCGCCTTCACGACGCCGCCGGCTCCCGCCGGCGCCGGCGGGTGGGGCGTGGCCTACGCCGCCGCCAAAGCCGCCTTCCACCGCGTCACGGACATGTGCCACGTGGAGTTCGCGGCGCAGGGCATCTCGGCCTTCTCCATCGCGCCCGGCCTCACCCTGACCGAGTCCATGCGGGCCTCGGGCATGGACGGGGTGCTCGTGGGCGCCGGTCACGTGCCCGCCCCGCCGGAGGTCGCGGGCGAGGTGGCCGCTTGGCTGGCCGAGCGACCCCGGCGCCGTCCGCTACGCCGGCCAGATGGTGTCGTCACGCAAGCTGTGCAAGGAGCTCGCGCTCGTGCCCGGCTGGCCGCCGCCGCGGCCCGCCCATTAGCGCGCCCGGGGACGCGGCAACCCCATCGGGTTGGGGTACGGCACCAGTCCGGAAGCGGCGACGTCGGCGGCACAGGCGCCGAGCACGCCGTGCAGCTCCTCGAGGGCCTGGTCGCCGAGGGCGCCATAGGCCGGCTCGGCCAGCTCGTCGGTCAGCTCCTCCACCTCCCCGTGCAGGGTTCGTCCGGCGTCGGTGACGCGCCCGTCGGCGTGCAGCAGGCCAGCGCCCGTGAGCCTCGCCGTGGCGCCGTCCCATTCCTCCTCGCTCCAGCCGCGGTTGTCCCGCAGCACCTCGACCGGGATCGCCTTGGTCCCGGCCGCGAGCACGTGCGCCTCCACCCCATTGAGGCCATGGACCAGCAGAGCGGAGACATGCCCGTCGCCGCGGTGCTCGCGCAGTGTGGTGCAGTGCTGCCAGGCCTCGCCGAGACCGCCCGTTCCCAGCGCCGTCGAAATCCGGGGCCAGAGCGACCGGTTGGCTCCCGCCATGACCCGTCCCGCCCCGTCGCAGCCCGCCGCAGCCCGCCGCAGCAGCGGCAGGGCCGCCAGGAGGGCGGACCGCGCCTCGACGCGGCAGACCTCGCCGAGCGCCTCCGCCGCGGCGATCGCCCGCACCCGGCACAGCGTCTCGGGCGCCACGACGTCCCAGCACCGGGGCACGGCCCTCGCCACCATGGCCGGGCTGGAAGTTGAAGAAAGCCGCGGCCACCGGACCGGCGCCGACGCGTCCGAGCGGGGCGGCACGGGCGGCGAAGTACCCCGACCAGAAGCCGCGCAGGCCCGCCTCACGCAGTGCGCTGCGGCACTCCGGTGCGAAGTAGGTGACGGCGTGGACGGATTCGGCAGCGACCCACAGGTCGCGGGCGGTGGCCCGGCCCCGCCGTGTGCTCAGCGGGTGACCTGCCGGACACCCGTGGGCGAGCTCTCCGGCTCACGGGTGCCGCCGTTGCTCAACGGCTCGATGTCGATGCGCACCGGCACGGGCTCGGGGTCGATCTCGGTGTGCTCGTCGTCGGGCCGGGGTGCCGCCGGGACCGTCGAGTACTCGCCCTCGGCGGAGCGGCGCACGATGACGGCCCGCTTGCGTTTCCCGATGCCGTGCACGCCCTGCATCTCCCGGCACAGCTGGTAGGCGACCAGACCGCTGATGATCGGGATGATGAACGACCGCGAACCGGAAGAACCAGAGCACCTCGTTCAACGAAACGTGGAAGAAGTTGGCCAGGACGTCGGTCGAGCTGGCGGCGAAGAGCGTGAACAGCAGTGCGAAGATGGCCACGCCCGCAGCCGTGCGCTTGGGTCTGTCCCGCGGCCGGTCGAGCAGGTTGTGCAGCTCGTTGTCGCCCGTCACCCTGCGTTCGAGCATGGGCCAGGCCATGCACAGCGTGAAGATGAGGCCGGGGAACACCACGGCGGGCAGGAAGACTTCGAGCGGGACGGTGTGCCCCCAGAAGGCCAGCTCCCAGGACGGCATGATGCGCAAGGCGCCGTCGAGCCAGCCCATGTACCAGTCGGGCTGCACGGCATAGGAGATCTTGGACGCGTCGTAGGAACCGAACTGCCAGATGGGGTTGATCTGGGCGAAGGCCCCGAGCAGCGCCGTCGCCGCGGTCACCATGAAGAGGAAGCCGGTGGTCTTGGCCATGAAGGTCGGGAACATCGGCGAGCCCACGACGTTGTCCTCGGTCCGGCCCTCGCCCTTGAACTGGGTGTGCTTCTGGCGCACCAGGAGGCCGAGGTGCGCCGAGAGCAGCCCGATCAGGACGAGCGGGATGATCAGGACGTGGATGATGAAGAAGCGAGGGATGATGACGCCCGATCCCGGGGAACTGCCCGCCCCACAGGAACGTGACGAGGTAACTGCCGACGAAGGGGATCGACTCGGCGATGGAGTAGCCGATGCGCAACCCGGTGCCCGAGATCAGGTCGTCGGGGAGCGAGTAGCCGATGAAGCCCTCGAGGATGGCCAGGATCAGCATGGTGATGCCGATGAGCCAGTTCAGCTCGCGGGGCTTGCGGAAGGCTCCGGTGAAGAAGATGCGGCCCATGTGCACGATGATGGACCCGGTGAAGATGTCGGCCGCCCAGTGGTGCATCTGGCGGATGAGCAGCCCGCCCCGCACGTCGAAGGAGATGCCGACGGTCGAGCGGAAGGCCTCCGAGACCCACTGGCCGTTCAGCGGCTTGTAGCTGCCGTGGTAGATGACCTGCTGGGTCGACGGGACGAAGTAGAGCGACAGGAACACGCCGGTGGCCAGCAGCACCACGAACGAGTAGAGCGAGATCTCGCCCAGCATGAAGGACCAGTGGTCCGGGAAGATCTTGTCCAGGAAGACGCGGCCGCCCTTGGCCACCCCGAGCCGGTCGTCGAGCTCGCCGACGATCTGGCCGACGTGCCCGTAGGGGCCCCTGGCCGCCTTGCTGCTGCGCTTGGTCTTGGCGGCGGTGTCGCTCATGAATTCCGCTCCCAGAAGCCCGGCCCGACGGCCTGATCATAGGGCGCCATGGCGATCAGGTAGCCGTCGTCGTTGTAGCCGAGGTGCATCTGGGGCAGCGGCCGGGGTGCCGGCCCGAACTGGGGCACCGCGCCGTTGCGCACGTTGAACATCGACTGGTGGCAGGGGCAGACCAGCAACTCGAGCTCCTGCTCGTAGAGGCCGACGGGGCAGCCGAGGTGCGTGCACAGCTTGGAGTAGGCGACGTAGCCGTCGGGAGTCCAGTCCTCGCGTCCCGGCTCGGTGCGTGAAGGGCTGGTCCGACACCCTGATCAGCACGGTCTGGTCGACCGCCTGCCCCTGGTCGGTGATGAACCCGGTCTGCGGGTTGACCGTGTCCTGGGGGTAGACGGTCATGATGCCGCCGACGACCAGGGTGTCCCTGCGCACCGGACGGCCGTTGGAGTCCACCAGGACCATCCCCTTGCGCCAGCCGGTGACCTCGAGCGAGTCACCGGGCAGCGGGCCGAGGGAGCGGATCAGCGGGAAGGCGGCGACGATCCCGAAGACGCCGGCGCCGAGGGCGAAGAGGCCGCCCAGCATGCGGCGCCGCTTGACGACCACGGCGGAGCGCTCGACCAGTGCGGCCGACATGGCGTCGCGCTCGTCGGGGGTCGAGGCGAGCGTGTGCCGCTCCTCGACGAAGGGCCCCTGGGGCATGAGGTACTTGCCCCAGGCGGTGAGGCCGAACCCCAGGGCGAAGAGGCCGGCCCCGAGCGCGCCCCCGAAGGTCCAGGGGCTCCAGGCCTGCCAGTAGGCCGCGCCGGCGACGCCGAAGCAGACGACGCTCACGAAGAGGATGGCGCCGATGATCTTCTCGGCCCGATCCGGGTTCTTCGCCGCGTCACCCATGTGCGGGTCGCTCAGGGCGGCGATCGGCATCGGCACCCGCGTGCGCGAGGGCTGGTGGTCCGTGTCGCTCACGAACGCTCCCCGATCCAGAAGCAGATGAGGGCGAGGCCGCCGACGCCGATGAGGAGGGCGACGAAGCCCTCGGCCACCGGCCCGACGCCACCGAGCGACAACGCCGCCGGGGTTCGTCGGGTGCTGCAACCGGCCGGTGACGTAGGACACGATGTCGGCGACCTGGCGGTCGGTCAGGTTGCCCGAGAAGCGGGGCATGTTGGCCGGGCCGGTGCGGATCGCCTCGGCCACCTGCTGCGCCGTCACCGAGCGGTTCTGCAGCGACGGGGCGTTGGTGCCGAAGGCCAGCGCGTCAGCCGGACCCTCAATGGTGTGGCAGGCGGCGCAGTTGAGGGAGAAGAGGTCCGCTCCCGCCGACTGGTTGGCCCCGACCAGGTGCGGGGTCGGCACGGCCGGCACTGCGGGGTCGAGCGAATTGACCCAGGCCGCCAGCTCCAGCGCCTGCAGGGGCGTCAGCCGACTTGGCTTGCGCTCCGCCTCGACCGCCTTGACGTCGGCGGCCGGCATGCGGCCCGTGCTCACCCAGAAGTCGACCGTGGCCGCCCCGACACCCTGCAGGTTCGGGCCGATGGTGGCCTGCCCGTCAGGGCCGACGCCGTTGGCGTCGTTGCCGTGGCAGCTCGAGCAGGTCTGGGCGAACAGCAGGCGGCCGGCGGAGATGAAGGACTGCGGCGGGTTGGCGTAGGTGATGGCGGTGTTGCCGTAGGAGATGAGGTGGCCGTTGAGGCAGAACTTCGAGGTGCTGAGGAATGGGTTGCCGGCGTTGGTCACCGAGCCGGTGACGCCCTTGACGTTGACGCGTGCCGCAGGACCGCGTCGTGACCTGGCTCGGGTTGACCGAGACCTGCGCGGCGTCGGCGTGGCCGCTGGCGCTGGCGCCGGTGCCCGGGAAGAACATGGCCAGCGACGCCAGGCGCGGCCACCGAGAGGAGGCCAGCCGGCAACAAGAAGCGGCTGCTCGATCGTCCTTCTGAGTGGTGCGCGCACGCCTCGCATGCCTACTTGAGGAGGAACAGGCAACTGTAGAGCCCGACCCAGACGATATCGACGAAGTGCCAGTAGTACGAGACCCCCTGGACCGCCGAGAGCTCACCGGGGTCACCGCCGATGTCGCCGCGCATGCGGCCCAGGAGGAAGATCATGGCGAGCAGTCCGATGAAGACGTGCAGGCCGTGCAGGCCCGACATGATGTAGAAGAGCGATCCGTACGCGTTGGTGTACCAGCGCGTCGGGCTGAAGAGCCACTCGTAGACCTGGTTCCCCAAGAAGGCCGTCCCGAGGAGGATCGTGCAGACGATCCAGATCCGGGCCGATCGCCGCTTGCGCCACTCCACCTGGAATACCGCCCGCTGCATGGTGAAGCTCGACGACACCAGGACCAGCGTGAAGAAGCCGGCCCGCAGCGGTGTCGAGCGAGGTGCCCGCCGGCGGCCACGGCCCGACGGTGTTGGCCCGGATGGTGAAGAAGGCGGCGAAGAGGCCGCTGAAGAACATCAGCTCGGACCCGAGCCAGATCATGACGCCGATGGCCAGCATCGGAGGCCGGTCGTGAGATGATCTTTCCCTGAGGCGCGGGGACCTCCGCCGAGACAGCCTGGGTCACAGCGCAATTTCCAGTCGACCCGGCAGCGAATACGCCAACTGCGAGGTGGGGCCGGCGGGCCGCCGCCGGAGCCCCCGAAGGCCCAGGTCAGCGCAGCTCGACCGGGAGCGGCTCGGCGTGGAGCACGGTGAGCCGCCGGGTGGGTCTCGTCAAGGCCACGTAGAGGGTCCGCAGGCCCCGTGTCGTGGCCACCGGCGGGACCCTCGCCGGCGAGCTCGTCGCCCACGGCGGCGACCAGCGAGGGCTCCACGACGATCACCGAGTCGAACTCGAGGCCGTTCGTCTCGTCGGCCGGAAGCACCACCAGGCCCGCCGCCAGGCCGTCGCCCGCGGGGTCGCGCGGGATCGATCGGGTCCAGGCCCGGCCTCGTCGAGCGCCCGGGTCAGCTCGGGCAGCATGACGGCGGGACCCAGGACGGCGACACGGCCGGGCGCCACCGCCGCCACCTCCTCGCGGGCGAGGTCGGCCAGCGTGCCGGACAGCCCGACCCGGCTGGTGGCGACGACCCGCGGCGGGAAGCCCGACTGGCGCACCGGGCGCGGCGGTGCGATGTCCGGCGCGGCGACGGCCAGGACCTGCGCCGCCAGCGCCACGACCTCGGCCGGGGTGCGGTAGCTCACCGTCAGCTCCACCAGCCGCGGCGGGCGCTGGGGGCTCAGGTGCCGCGTGATGTCGTCCCACCCGGCGGGCGCCCAGGGCCCGGTCGCCTGGGCGATGTCGCCCACCACGGTCATGGAGCCCGACAGGGAGCGCCGGGCCAGCATGCGCAGCTGCATCGGCGAGAGGTCCTGCACCTCGTCCACCACGATGTGGCCGAAGGCACGGATGTCGTCCTCGGAACCGGTCGCCACGCTGGGCGCCGGCTCGGGCGAGGCAGCCAGCCCCTGGGGCCAGAATCCCATCTCCGATGCCGTGCCCTCCTCGGCCCGCTTGGAGCGCACCCGGGCCGGTCGCCCTCGGCGGGGTCCGAGCAGCGTGCGCGCCTCGTCGATGAGCGCGGCGTCGCCCACGGTCCACGGCACGGTCTCGAGCGAGGTGCTGCGGGGCCGATAGAGCCGCTGCACGTCCTGACGCGCTCAGCATCCCCTTGCCCGCCGCGGCGAGCAACGCCCGGGCACCGAGCAGATCGTGCAGGAACTCGTGGGCCGACAGGCGGGGCCACATCCGGTCGAGGGCATCACCGACCTCGGGCACCCGGCGCAACCGCTGAGCCAGGTCCTTCTGCTCCTCGGCCGTGGGCGACCTCGTCGGTCGCGTCGCCGCCGCTGCGGCCGAGCCTCGCCCGGTACTCGTCCGACAGCGGCGCGCAGGACCTGCGACTCCACGAAGCGCCGGCGCGCGTTGTGCGTGCCCGGGCGGCGCCGGGCCATGCCGACGATGTCCTCGGTCGTCCGGGCCCGCAGGCGCAGGACGCCTGCGCCGAAGGGGACCTCGACGTCGCGGCGGAGCGGGCGCTGGCGGGTCCGCACGGCGCGGGCCAGCACCTTGACCATGCGGACGTCGCCCTTCAGCTTGGCGACTGCAGGGTCGTCGACGCCGCGGACGCGTACCTCGGGCACCAGGCCCGACACCGTCGACAGGCTGACCCCGGTCTCGCCGAGCGAAGGGAGGACCTGCTCGATGTAGCGCAGGAACAGCGGGTTCGGCCCCACGACGAGCACACCTTGGCGCTCCAGCGGGAAGCGATGGGTGTAGAGCAGGTAGGCGGCGCGGTGCAGCGCCACCGCCGTCTTGCCGGTGCCTGGTCCACCCTGGACGACCAGGACCCCGGGCAGCGGCGAGCGGATGATCTCGTCCTGCTCGCGCTGAATGGTCCCGATGATGTCGCCCATCTGGCCCGTCCGGGCTTGGCCCAGCGCAGACAACAGGGCTCCGGGGCCGCCCAGGACCAACCCGTCGGACAGGAGACGCTCCCCGCCGTCGCGGAACTGCGGCTCCTCCGGCTCCGGCGGGCGCCGCCATGCCGGCGCGGCCTTCGGGGTCGACGAAGTACTCGTCCTCGAGCCCGAGCACGGTCCGGCCCCGCACGGCGAGGTGACGGCGGCGGGCCAGCCCCTGCGGGTCGAGACCGGTGGCCCGGTAGAACGGCTCGGCCACCGGGGCGCGCCAGTCGACCACGAGCGGCTCGTGGTCGGGGCCCGAGACGGCGAGCCGACCGATGTGGAAGGACTCGCCCAGCAGCGGGTTCTCCGATTGGGCACCGTCCCCGGGCTCGGGGAGGCGGTCGATGCGTCCGAAGTAGAGGGCCTGATCACCGATGTCGAGCTGCTCCAGGCGGGCCAGGCTCGTGCGCACCACGATGTCGCGCTCGGTGCGCGACTGGAAGGTACCGCCCCGGCCCAGATCGAGGACGCCCTGCAGCATCTGGCGCGCTTCGCCCCGCATGAACTCCAACCCGTCGTAGGCACGGTTGAGGAACTCCTGCTCATCCTGCAGATCCGGATGTTCGGGCACCGCTCCCCTTCCTCCCCCCGGCCCACGGGGAAACGGTTCAGTCTAGACGCCCCGCGACGCCCGGGAAGCCGGGGTGCTGACGCATACGATGAGCCGGACCGAAAGGATGGCCATGCTGATTTCGACCATGAACGACGTGCCCGGCTACAAGGTCACGTCGGTGCTCGGGGAGGTCTTCGGGCTCACGGTCCGCTCGCGCAACGTCGGCTCCCAGTTCGGCGCGGCCTTCAAGTCCCTCGCGGGCGGCGAGCTGAAGGGGATGACCAAGAACCTGCAGCTGAGCCGCGAGGACGTGGTCAACCGCATGGTGCAGGAGGCCGAGGCGCGCGGCGGCAACGCCGTGCTCGCCATGCGGTTCGACACCTCGGAGATGGGCGGGAACTGGACGGAGATCTGCGCCTACGGGACGGCCGTCGTCATAGAGCCGATCGGGTGAGTCTGGCGGCAGATGCCCGCACGGAGCTCGTGCGCGCCTGCTTGCGGGAACGGGTGTCCCGCACACCGGTGTGGTTCATGCGCCAAGCGGGCCGCGCGCTGCCCGAGTACCGGGCGGCGCGCGGGACGGGATCCATCCTCTCCGCCATCGGGGACGCCGCTCTGTCGGCCGAGCTGACCCTGCAGCCGGTGCGGCGCTACGGCGTGGACGCCGCCATCTTGTTCTCCGACATCGTCGTGCCCCTGCACGCCATCGGCTTCGGCGTCGACGTGGAGCCGGGCCGGGGTCCCGTGGTGGCCGAGCCGTTCCGCAGCGCCGCCGACCTGACCCGCCTCCGGCCCTTCGACCCGGCGGCCGACGCGCCCCACGTGGCCGAGACCGTGGGTCTGGTGCGCCGGGAGCTGGAAGGCTCGGGCGTGGCGCTGATCGGCTTCGCCGGTGCGCCCTTCACCGTGGCCAGCTACGCCGTGGAGGGCGGCCCGTCGCGCACCTTCGCCAAGGTCAAGGCCCTCATGCACGGGGACCCCGAGCTCTGGCGACAGCTGACCGAACGGCTGGCCGCCATGGCGGTGGCCTCGCTCCGGGCGCAGATCGAGGCGGGTGCCCAGGCGGTGCAGCTCTTCGACAGCTGGGCCGGCTCGCTCTCGCCGGTCGAGTACACCCGGTTCGCCCTGCCCGCCACCCGCGCCGTCCTCGCCGGCATCGCCGACCTCGGCGTGCCCACCATCCTCTTCGGCGTCGGCACGGGCGAGCTGCTGGGCCTGATGGGCTCCGCCGGATCCGACGTGGTGGGCGTCGACTGGCGCGTTCCCCTCGACGAGGCGCGCCGGCGCGTCGGTGTGGGCCACGCGCTGCAGGGCAACCTCGACCCCGCGCTCTGCCTGGCGCCGTGGCCCGTCGTGGCGGAGGCCAGTCGGGCGGTGCTCGCCGGCGCCGCGGATGGCACCGGCACGGGCCACGTCTTCAACCTGGGTCACGGCGTCCTGCCCGAATCGGACCCCGGCATCCTGGCCGCGGTCGTCGAGCTGGTCCACGAGGAGACCCGGCGCCCATGACGACGGGCGTCCTGCTCATGGCGCACGGCACGCCGGCGAGCACGACGGAGATCGCCCCCTTCTACACGCGCATCCGCCGCGGCCGCCCGCCCACGCCCGAGCAGCTCGCCGAGCTCGAGGGGCGCTACGCCGCGATCGGCGGCGTCTCACCGCTGACCGTCCGCACCGCGGCACAGGTGGACGCCGTGCGCGCCGCCCTCGATGCACGCGCACCGGGGCGCTTCGTCGTGTCGTTCGGCGCCAAGCACACCGACCCGCTCATAGAGGAGTCCGCCGCCTGGTTGGGCGCGGCCGGGCTGGAGCGGGTCATCGGCCTCGTGCTCACGCCCCACGGCTCGTCGCTGGGCTCGCAGGAGTATCTGCAACGCGCCGAGGCCGCACTGGGCGCCACGCCCTTCGTGCCGGTGGCGCCGTGGTACGCCGAACCGGCGCTCGTGACACTTCTCGCCACCCGCGTCCAGGACGCACTACGGACCGTCACGGGCCGGACGAAGGTGATCTTCACCGCGCACTCCGTGCCCGAGCGCAGCGGGGAGGCCGGCGACACCTACCCCGAGCAGCTCGCCGAGTCGGCCCGCCTGGTCGCCGGCCGCGGCCGGGCTCGACGAGTGGCTCGTGGCCTGGCAGAGCGCCGGACGGACCCCCGGGCCCTGGCTCGGTCCCGATGTGCGCGACGTCGTGCGCCAGCTCGCCGCCGACGGCGGCGCTGACGCGGTCGTGGTCTGTCCGATCGGGTTCGTGGCCGACCACCTCGAGGTCCTCTACGACCTCGATGTCGAGCTGGCCGCCGTCGCCGCGACGGGCGGCCTCGGCTACGCCCGAACCGCATCGCTCAACGACGACCCCGTCTTCGTCGCCGTGCTGGCCGACCTGATCGTGGCCACGGACGGAACGCCCTGACGTGGCGGTGCGGCGGGTGGTCGTCGTCGGGGGAGGCATCAGCGGCCTGAGCGCGGCCTGGGAGTTCACCGGCGGGGCGGCGCAGCCCGCCGGCGCGCCGGCGGTCACCCTGCTCGAGGCGTCGCCACGTCTCGGCGGCCCACTGCAGAGCGAGGATTTCAGCGGGCGCGTCGTCGACCTGGGCCCCGACGGGTTCCTGGGCCGCCGGCACGAGGCGGTCGACCTGTGCCGCGAGGTGGGGATCGCCGACGCGCTCGGTGCCCATCGCGGCCAGGGGCGCCTCGGTCTGGGCCCGCGGGCGCCTCCGCAGGCTGCCCGAGGGGCACACACTCGGGATCCCGACCCGCTTCTGGCCCACGGCCCGCTCCGGCATCGTGGGCGTCCGGGGGGCGCTCGGTCTCGCCCGCGATGTCGTCCTCCCCCGGCCCGATGCCCGCGGGCCGATCGGCGACCGCTCCATCGGCCCTCTCGTGGCGCGCAAGCTCGGCCGGCGCGTGGTCGACACCTTGGTCGACCCGCTGATCGGCGGCATCCACGCCGGCTCGGTCGACGACATGTCCGCCGCCGCCACGTTCCCGCCGCTCCTGGCCGCCGCGCAGCGCCGGGGTGGCCTCATGCGGGCCCTGCGCGCCGAGGTGCCCGCTCCCGACCCCGACGGCCCGCCGCTCTTCTGGTCGCTCGACGGCGGCATGTCGTCGCTCGTGCGGGCGCTGGACGCGGGCCTCCGTCTGCGCGGGGTGGACGTGCGGCTCTCGTCCCCGGCCGACCGTCTCGAGCGGTCACCCGACGGGTGGACCGTCGTGTCCGCCGGCCGGCTCGTCGAGGCGGACGCCGTCGTGCTGGCCACCCCCGCCCCGGCGACGGCGGCACTCCTGCGGCCACATGACGACGAGGTGGCCGGCCTGTTGGACGCCATCGACTACGCCTCAGTGGTGCTGGTGACGTTCCGCGTCGGCGCGGACGAGGTTCCCACGACGCTCGACGGCACCGGGTTCCTGGTCCCACGCCACGGACCGCACAAGGGACGCGAGCCATGGGCCGTCACCGCCTGCACCTTCTTGGACCGCAAGTGGCCCCACCTCACCCGGGACGGAGAGGTGCTGCTGCGCGCCTCGCTCGGGCGCATCGACGACACCCGCGCCGCCGGATGGAGCGACGAGGAGGTCGTCGAGCGGGCGTGGGAGGAGCTGGGCGCGCTCATGGGTGTCGGCGGACAGCCCGCGGACTCGGTCGTGGTGCGGTACGACGACGCCTTCCCGCAGTACCGGGTGCACCACCTCCTGCGGACGGCCGGCGTCGAGTCGGCGCTCGCTCGTCTGGGTGGTGTCGCCGTGGCCGGCGCGGCGTACCACGGCGTGGGCGTCCCCGCCTGTATCGCCAGCGGCCGGGCGGCGGCACACGCGCTCTTGTGAGCGGCCCGCCGCGCCGGGGCGGCGTGGCCGCCCCCTCGGTCGTGGCGGGTGTCCTGCTCGCGCTCTCGCTCCCCCCTGGGGCTGGTGGCCGCTCGGGCTGGCGGGTGCGGCCCTCCTCTACTGGCGCCTGGCCGGGCTGTCACTGCGGACGCGCATCTGGTCCGGATGGCTGGCCGGGTTGGGCTGCGATGCCATCGGGCTCGCCTGGGCCCGCGCCTTCAACTGGTACGGCGCCGTCGTTCTCATCCTCCTGGAGGCCCTCTCCTTCGCGGCCGCCGCGGCCGCGACGCCGCCCCGCCGCGGGCGTGCGCCGGCGTTCGTGGGCGCGTGCACCCTGGCCGAGGCCGTGCGCATGACGTGGCCCTTCGGCGGGCTGCCGCTCGGTGGCGTGTTCCTGGGCCAGGCCCGCGGCCCGCTCGTCGAACTGGCCCGGCTCGGCGGCCCGCTGCTGATCACCGCCGGCGTGTGGGCGGGCGGGGTCGCCGTCGCCACGTTCAGCGCCGCCCTCTGGGCGCGTCGCCACCTTGTGCCGCGGGCCCGCCGTCATCGGTGCCGCCGTCATCACCATCGGGATCGTCGCGCTGGTCGTGACCGGCACGGTCGCGCCCGACGGGGGTGCGCCTCTGCGGACGCTGCGGGTCGCCCTCGTCCAGGGCGGCGGACAACGGGGCCTGGACAAGCAGCAGGTCTCGCCGACCTCGGTCTTGGCGGCGCAGGTGGCGGCGACGTTTGCCGTGGCCAGGGCACACCCCTCCCCGCGCCTGGTGGTGTGGCCCGAGGACGTCGTGGCCCTCGACCGCCCGCTGGCGGGCTCACCCCAGGCCGCCCTCCTGAGCCGGCTGGCCCAGGAGCTCGGCACGACGCTCCTCGTCGGCGTCACCGAGCCGGCGTCGGCCACCACCTTCCGCAACGAGGTCGTCGCCTGGGGGCCAACGGGGCCGCATCGTCGGGATGTTCGAGAAGGTCCACCGGGTGCCCTTCGGCGAGTACGTGCCGCTCCGCTCCTTCTTCTCGCACTTTGCCGACCTCTCGGGCGTGCCGGCCGACGCCGTCCCCGGCCACGGCACGGGTCTCATGCGCACGCCCGCCGGCCCGCTCGGCCTCCTGGTCTCCTTCGAGATCTTCTACGCCGGACGCAGCCACGAGTCGGTGCGCGCCGGCGCCCAGCTGCTCACCGTCCCCACCAACACGTCCTCCTACAGCACGTCGCAGGTGCCGACACAGGAGATGGCCGCGGCGATCGTGCAGGCCGTCGAGACCGGCCGCGATCTGGTCCAGGCCGCCCCGACGGGGTTCAGTGCGGTCGTCACCCAGCGGGGAGTCGTCCTGCAGCGCAGCGTGCTCGGCCGGCGTCAGGTCCTCTTCGCCACGGTCGCGTTGCGGCGCGGCCTGACCCCTTACGACCATCTGGGAGACATCCCGGTCCTGGTGCTCGCCGCCCTGGCCCTCGTGGCGGGGTGGGTCCGCCAGCTGCGCTATTCGTAGTACCCCGAGTGGATGTAGACGCAGGGCACGCCGGCGGCGACGTACATGGCGTGGTTCGACGGGTCGTCCTCGAAGGCGAGCCGCAGGTCGAACGCATGGGCCCGCAGGTCCTCCACCACGGACTGCTTGAACTCGGTGACCTGCGCGTAGTCCCCGCGCGAGCGCATGACGAGGAGGTCCCAGCGCAACCCGTACCGCTTCAGCCAGGCCAGCGTCTGCGGACGGACGCGCTGCGGGCGACCCGTGAGGAGGATGACGGCGAGCGAGGGGTCGAGCAACTCCAGCAGCCGGGCGATCTCCTCAATCACGGGATCGTCGCCGCAGGCCTCGAAGAAGGACGCCCAGTCACGCCGCCCCCGCTCGAGAAAGTGCTGGCGGCCGGCGGCGTCGGACAGGACGCCGTCGATGTCGAAGATCACGGCCGGTCCTCCCGGGTGTGGCGCGCCCTCCCCGGCGTGCCACGTCCAGTTGATCCGGTCGCCCTCTGGCCTGGTCACGGGCACGAAGGAGCAGCCTAACGGCGTCCCCTCCGCCCACCGAATGGCCATTTCCCCCCAATTGCTGAGTGGCCGGGACCCCCGGAGGTGACACGATGGATGGGGCATGGGAGCCGACGCCGACACGGGGGGAGAACGCGCGGCGGCCACCGCGGCCGGCGCGGACCGCACGCTGCGTGTGGCCCTCGGCCGAAGAGTGGAGGTCATCGGCGATCTCCTCCTGCCACCCGAACCCACCGACAGCTCACTGGCCGCCTGCCGCGACATCGCCCGGCGGCTCGAGGAATGGCAGGGACCCGGCGTCGTGATCCTGTGCGGTCGGCTGGTGGCGCCGGGGTGCCCCGACGATCCGTGCGGCGTCGTGGACAGGCATCCGGATCTCACGGACGCGCTGGCCACCTTCGCCGCCCGCGCCGACTCCCAGGTGATCGTCATGATGGTCCCCTCCGAGCGGGACCCGGCGCTGGTTCGGGCGCTGGAGCGGCGGGGCGTGACGGTGCGCGACGGCGTCGACCTCGCCTGCGAGACCGGCGCCGGCACGCGCACGGTGCTCGTGCGTGCCGGCTCCCTGCGTCCCGACGGCAACCCCCCCATTGACGCCGCTCCCACCGACGACCGGCCCTGGCTGGCCGGCATGGAGCGCCTGGACGACCCGCGGCTGGCGCGCCGCTTCGTCACCTCGCGCGTGCTGTACCGGCGGCTGCGCCGCTACCTCTGGGCGCCGCCGCTCGCGCTGGCCGTGATCGCCCTGTTGCTGCGCGTCGAGTTCGTGGTCGACGGTCTGGGCCGGGTGTTCCGTACGCCCCGACAGCAGAACGCCCTCCAGCGCGCCTACGACGCCACCTGGGCCTCGCGCTTCATCGTCACCGTGGTGATCGCCGTGGCGCTGCTCGCTGTGCTGGCGCTCGTGGTCGCCATCACGTCGCGCGGGATCTGGCGGGCGCTCGGCGGTGAGGGCCTGCCGGCCCCCTGGGCCGGCGGCGCATCGGGAACGCGGCCGATTGCGCACGCCCAGCTCGAACTGGACGGGGAGGACGCGCTCGACGCCACGCGGGCCGCCCTCGAGGCGGGGTCCTCGGGCGTCATCGTCGGCGGGTCACTCGTCCCCGAGCTGACGCAGCTCGATGCCGGCTTCTTCGCCTGCCCGGGCGCCACGTCCGAGGTCGTGCACGAGCACCGGGGGCGCCTCGGGCTCCCGCCCACGTTCCTGCACCATCGTCAGGAGTCCACCCTCGAGATCGAGACAGGGGCGGAGCTGCACGTGCGCCTGCTCGTCGCCGAGGCCGACCTGCCGCTGGCCACCATGGGTGAGCGGCTCGTCACCGCCGACTCGGTGGTGAAGGGTCGCTCCAAGGCCGGCGATGTCCACGCGGAGCTGGCGGCCAGCTGGCCGAGCGGCGCATCGTGGCCGCCCGCGCCGGAGGTGGCGGCGGATCGCATCGGGGTGCGTCGCATCCGACGTCTCGCGGCGGTGTCGTTGTTCGTGGCCGGGGCCATCGACCTGCTCTCCTCCGTCACGACCCCGCTGCGCGAGCACCTCCACCTCATCGCGCAGTACCTGCCCGTCGCCGTGGTCCAGGCGGCCGGGGCACTGACCGCCATCGCCGGCATCGGAATGATCATGCTCTCGCGCGGCATCCTCAGGGGCCAGCGCCGCTCGTGGCTGGTCGCCGTGACGTTGCTCGTGGCCTCGCTCGCCCTGCACCTCCTCCATGCGGCCGACGTCATCACGCTCGTCGTCTGCGCCTGCGTGCTCACGCTGCTCGTCGTCCAGCGCGAGCGCTTCCGGGCCCGGACCGAGCCGGCCACCCTCGTCACGGCCTTTGTCATCCTCGCCGTCGGCGGGGTTATTGCGACCCTGGGCGGCTTCCTCGCGGTGGAGGTGGCCGGTCGCGTGCACCATCACCCGCTGCCCGCATGGCCCGATGTGCTGCTGGGCTCGGCGGAACGGCTCGTCGGCGTGCAACGGGTCGCCTTCCCCCGCACCATCGACCGCTACGCCTCCATCAGCCTCCTCGCCGTCGGCCTCAGTCTGATTGTGGTGGCGCTCTACCTGCTGACCCGGCCGGTGGTCGATCGCCGGTTGTCGTCGGGGCGCGCCTCCATGGGTCGGCGCGCCGCCGAACTCCGGGCGCGTGACATCGTGCGGCGGCACGGCACCGGCACCCTCGACTACTTCGCCCTGCGCGACGACAAGCAGTGGTTCTTCCATCGCGATTCCCTCGTCGCCTACGCCGTCTTCGGGGGCGTCTGCCTCGTCTCCCCCGATCCCATCGGGCCGTTCTCCGAGCGTGCGCACGTCTGGGACTCGTTCCGCCGCTACGTCGACCGCAACGGGTGGGGCCTCGGGGTCATGGGTGCCGGCGAGGAGTGGCTCCCGACCTACCAGGCCTCCGGCATGCGCTTCCTCTACATCGGGGACGAGGCGGTGGTGGACCCTCGTGCCTTCTCGCTGCAGGGCGGAAAAATGAAGGGGCTGCGCCAGGCGGTCAACCGGGTGGAGCGCTACGGCTACACCGTTCGCTTCCTCGACCCGGCCCGCCTCGAGCCGGAGGACGCGGCCCGCATGGCCGAGCTGATGGCCAAGAGCCGCCGCGGCGAGCAGGAGCGCGGCTTCTCCATGATGCTGGGCCGTCTCTTCGACCGCCGGGACACGGGCCTGCTGCTCACGCTGGTCGAGGGCCCGGACGGGGCGCCGGTCGCCATGTGCCAGTTCGTACCGTCACCCGCCATCGGCGGCTACTCGCTCGACCTCATGCGCCGCGATCCGGGCGACCATCCCAACGGGCTGCTCGACTTCGCCCTCTGCTCGACCATCGACCATCTCAAGGGGATGGGCCTGAGAGGGCTCAGTCTCAACTTCGCCGCCCTGCGGTCGGTGCTGGAGGGCGACACGGGCGACGGCGTCACCCAGCGCGTGGAACGCTGGGCCCTGCGCCGCCTCTCCGGCGTCCTGCAGATCGAGACGCTGTGGCGGTTCAACGCCAAATACGAGCCGAAATGGCTGCCGCGCTACATCGTGTTCGACTCGGCTGAGCAGTTCGTGCCCGTCGTCCTGCAGATCATGCGGGCCGAGTCCCTGACCGAGGTGCCCGTGATCGGCCGCCTCCTCACCACGAGTGTGGCCAAGCGGTCGGGTCCGGCCCTGCCCGGAGAGGTCGTCGCCGCACAGGAGCGCACCGGCAACGGAACACCACCCCGGAAGGAGGCCGGAACGGCAGGGGCCGCGTCCGTGAGCGATCCCCGCTGTCCCCGCTGCGGGCATCCGGGCGTGCACCACAGCCGCGGCGACGGCGGTCCCTGCGAGGGCTGCGATCGCTGCTGGTCCGACGAGCAGCGGCGCGACCGTCCACCCCACCACATCTCGACCGGAGGTGCCACGTGACGCGCACCATGACCGTGGCGGAGCGCGAGGCCTATCTCGCCGGGCTGCACGTCGGTATCCTCAGTGTGGAGGACCCCGGCCGGGCGCCGCTCACCGTCCCCGTCTGGTACGCCTACGCGCCCGGCGGGACCGTCAACGTGATCACCGGGGGGCAGAGCGTCAAGGCCCGACGCCTACGCGCCGCGGGACGGTTCTCGCTGTGCGCACAGACCGAGACGATGCCCTACGGCTACGTCAGCGTGGAGGGGCCGATCACGACCGTGGACGACCCCGTCGATGCCGACGAGCGCCGCGCCATGGCCACTCGCTATCTGGGGACCGAGGGTGCCGAGCTCTACCTGGCCGCCACGGCGGAGGGTGCCGCCGGGAGCGTCGCCTTCCGCATGTCGCCGGAGCGCTGGCGCACGGCGGACTACGGCAAGCAGTCCGGGTAGCTGTCCCCGCAGCACCCCCACCACGGGGCCAACGCTCAACCCCGTGCCCGTTCTTGTCGATCCATTCCCGGGACCGGCGGCACCGCAAAGTCCGGCAGAGACAAGGACCCGGGCCGGCCCGGCGCACGGTGCCCCGAAGCCCGCCCGAGGGCGTCGCGGGGCGCGGGGACCGCAGACGTGGGCAAGATGAGTGTCGAGCCGGGGACGAGAGGGGAGGATCGCGGTGAACAAGACCTACCGTCCGGCCACGCCGGTGGCGGCGCAGCACGACTTGGCGGCCACGGCGGCCGAGCGCCGCGAGGTGGGACGTCAGGCCCGGGTGCTGGCACCCCGCGCCGACCTGGGCGAGTGGGACGAGCGGAACCGCGGGCATCATCCCATCGACACGCTCCTGGCGCAGAACCACATCCGGCTGTCCGAGCTCGCCGCGCTCCGGCACAAGCGCATGTCCCTCTCTCCGTGGAACTTCTACCGCGGCGCGGCCGCCGTCATGGCGGCCGATCTCGCCTCCCGCCCGCACAGCCGCATTGAAGTGCAGCTCTGCGGCGACGCCCATGTCCTGAACTTCGGGCTCTGGGCCACACCGGAGCGCAACCTCAACTTCGACCTGCGCGACTTCGACGAGACGCTCCCCGGGCCCTTCGAGTGGGACGTCGCCCGCCTCGCCGCCAGCCTGGTGGTGGCCGCCCGGGAGAACGGGGTCAAGCCCAACAAGGCAGACGCCGCCGTGACGGCGGCGGTCGACGCCTACCGCAACCGGATGCGCTACTACTCCACCTTGCCGCTCCTCGACATCTGGTACGAGGGCACGCGCTTCGACCAGTTCATCGACTACTTCGAACCGGCCGATCGCGGCCAGGTGCAGGTGGGGTTCGAGAAGGGCAAGGAGACGCGGACGAGCCGGGGCGCGTTCGCCAAGCTCACCACCACGAGGCTGGGGCGGCCGCGCATCATCCCCGACCCCCCGCTCCGGGTGACACTCGACGACGAGGAACAGGGCGACATCGTCGAGGGACTGCTCGGCGGCTACCGCCTGACGCTCCAGGAGGACCGCCGCCGGCTGTTCGACCGCTTCACGCCGGTGGACATCGTCCGCCAGGTGGTGGGTGTGGGCAGCGTCGGCATGGTGGTGTATCTCGTGCTGCTCGAGGGGAGCGCAACTGGCGACCCGCTCTTCTTGCAGTGCAAGCAGGCCGGCCCCTCGGTCTACGAGTCCTACACGTACTCGAGCGGGTACGACAACCACGGCGCCCGGGTCATTGCGGGCAAGCGCATGGTGCAGAGCGCCACCGATATCTTCGTGGGGTGGGGCTCACTGGACGAGCGGGACTTCTATGTCCGCCAGTTCCGCGACATGAAGCTGATCCCCACCACCGACCTGATCGCCCCGGTCCTGGTGGAGTTCGGCATCGCCTGCGGCAACACGCTGGCCCGCGCGCACGCCCGCTCCGGTGACCCTGAGGCGATCGACGCCTACATGGGGAAGAGCGACGTGTTCACCAAGGCCATGCGCAAGTTCGCCCGTCGCTACGCCGACCAGAACGAGCGTGACCACGCGCAGCTGATCGCCGCCGTCCGGCGGGGCAAGGTCGAGAGCCTCCCGGACTGAAGGCCCTACTTGGGCAGGAACAGCAGGGTGGCGTGGTTGGCGAAGTCGATGAGCGGCTGGGGCCACACACCGAAGAGCACCGTCACCCCCGTGCACAGCGCGATGGCCAGGCCGCCGAGTGCCGGGACCGGTACCCGCTCCGGCGCCTCGTCGTCGTCCTCGGTCACCTCGTCGGCCAGCAGGATCCGGTCGTTGAGCGTGGTGACCGAACCGGCGGCCACCGTCGGGGTGGCCCAGGCCAGCCCGCCCCCCGGCCCGTTCCCTTCGGTGGACGCCGCCACAATGACGCCGCCCCCGGTCATGCCCCCCTCGGACCCCAGCTCCGCCGAGCCGCCGGTCCCACCCTCGGGCTCGCCCAGGCCGCCACCGGCGTACATGAGGACGGCGACCCGCAGGTAGAAGTAGGCCGCCACCACCGCGGTCACCATGGCGATCACGCCCAGCGGCACCTCGCCCGCCGCCACGGCGGCGAAGACCACCTGCAGCTTGGCCCACAGGCCGGTCGTGAACGGCGCACCCGCCTGGGCCAGCAACAGAACGGCCAGCGCCAGCGCCAGCACCGGCTGGCGACCGGCCAGGCCGCGGTAGCGGGACAGGTCGTGGTCCGCGTCGCCGTTGCGCCCGAGCACCGTCACGATGGCGAAGCTTCCGACGGTCATGAACATGTAGACGAAGAGGTAGTAGAGCGCCGCGCTGGCGCCGCGGGCCGTGCCGGCCGCCACCCCGAGCAGAATGAACCCGGCGTGGTTGATGGACGAGTACGCCAGCATCCGCTTCACGTCGCGCTGGCGCAGCGCCACGAAGGCGCCCAGGACCAGTGAGAGCACGGCCAACCCGTAGATGATGGGCCGCCAGTCCGTCTCGATCACCCCGAAGGACGAGAAGAGCACCCGCAGCATGGCGGCGAACGCGCCCGCCTTCGCCACGGCCGACATGAACCCGGTGACGGGCGACGGCGCGCCCTGGTACACGTCGGGCGTCCACATGTGGAAGGGCACGGCGGCCACCTTGAAGGCGAAGCCGACGAGCATCAGGGAGAGCCCGGCCAGCAGCAGGCCGTTGGTCAGGACGACGTTCTTGGACAAGAAGTCGGAGATCTGCGTCAGGTTCGTCGAGCCGGTGGCCCCGTAGGTCAGCGCAATGCCGTAGACGAAGATGGCCGACGAGAAGCTGCCCAGAATGAAGTACTTGAGGGCCGCCTCGCCGGAGGCCGCCCGCCGGTAGTTGAAGGCGGTCAGCACGTAGAGGGCGATGGAGAGGATCTCGAGGCCCAGGAAGATGATGATCAGGTCGTTGGCCATCCCCATCAACATGGCGCCGGAGGCCGAGACCATCGCCAGCACGTGGAACTCCGCGCCCTGCATGCCTTCCCGGCGCAGGTAGCCGTCGGCCACCAGCGCAGTGAGCAGCATGGCGATGGCGATCAGCATGGTGATCAGCACGCTGAAGCCGTCCATGACGACCGCCTGCTTCACGTAGGTGTGCGCCCCGTGCTGCTGCACGTCCGACCACTGCCACAGGGCGATGCCCAACGCACCGCCGGAGATGACCACGGTGGCGACGGTGCTCACGCGCGCCGCGCAGCGGCCGCCGGACCAGCGAGGCCAGGCCGAGGAGGAGCACGGCCCCGCCGATCATGATGATCGGCGGCAGGATGGCGAGCCAGCGGATGGACGGCACGGTGATGGAGTTCGATGCCGCATGCGCCGCGGCATGCGGCGTGGCCAACAGGGAGGCGATCACTTGACTCCCTCCACGCCCTTGACCGCCACCGAGGGCTCGGCGTGGCCGGTCACGGACTCGACGTGCGCAATGAGCTGGTTCACCGACGGGTTGATCCGGTCGAGCACAGGCTTGGGGTAGACGCCCAGGAACACGATCAGAATGATGAGGGGCGCCATCACCAGCCGTTCCAGCAGGACCAGGTCACGCGTCTTCTCGTCGGCCTCCCGGGGCTCGCCGTGGAAGACCTGCTGGTAGGCCCAGAGCAGGTAGATGGCGGACACGATCACGCCGAGGACGGCCACGACAGCCCACCAGCGGTGGGTGATGAAGGTGCCCGAGAGCACCAGGAATTCGCTGACGAAGCCGTTGAGGCCGGGCACGCCGATGGAGGCCAGCATGGCCACGGTGAAGACCGCCGCCATCACGGGTGCCGCCTTCTGGAGCCCGCGCAGCTCGCCCGTCTGCCAGGAGCCCCGGCGCTGGTAGATGAAGCCGATGAGGATGAACAGCGCCGCCACGATCAAGCCGTGGTTGAGCATGAGCAGCACGCCGCCGGCCAGGCCCTGCGTGCTGAGCGCAATGGTCCCGAGCGCGATGAAGCCGATCTGGGCCAGCGGACGAGTAGGCCACGAGGCGCTTCATGTCGCGCTGGGCGCAGGCCACGATGGCGCCGTAGACGATGCCGATCACGGCCAGCGTGAGGAGCAGGGGGGCCAGCGTGCGGGTGGCCTGGGGGAAGAGGCTGAGGTCGAAGCGGATGATGCCGTAGGTGCCCAGCTTCGCCAGCACGCCGGCGAGGAGCACCGAGCCCTCTTCGGGGGCCTCGGTGTAGGCGTCGGGGGACCAGGTGTGCAGGGGGAACAGCGGTGCCTTGACCGCGAAGGCCGACGTGAAGGCCAGGAACAGGAGGATCCCCGTCGTCGAGGACAGGTGCGTCTGCATGAGCGGGCCGAGCTCGAAGGTGAGGTAGTGGTACTGCGACTCGTGGATGAAGGCCAGCGCCAGGATCCCGACCAGGAGGAAGGCCGAGCCGAGGAAGGTGTAGAGGAAGAACTTGATGGCCGCGTAGGCACGCCGTTGGTGGCCCCAGCCGGCGATGATGAAGTAGGAGGGCACCAACGTCAGCTCGAACATGAAGAAGAAGACGATGAGATCGAGCGAGAGGAAGCTCCCCATCACCGCCGCCTCGAGCAGCAGGATCCAGGCGAAGTAGGCCCGGCTGTTCTGGCGGTTGCGCCCCAAGATGATGGCCAGCGGGAACAACAGCGCGGTCAGGAGCACCAAAAAGATCGAGATGCCGTCGATCCCGAGGTACCAGCGCACGCCCAGACTGCTGCCGGTGTATTCGTGGTTCGAGACCAGCTGGAAGCCGCCGTCGTGCACCTTCATGGCGACGAGGGCGGAGACCGCGATGACGGCCGTGACCAGCGACGCGATCAGGGCCAGCACATATGGGGTCTCCCGGGGCAGCGTCCGGAGGAAGCTGAGCAGGCCGAGCGCCGCGGCCCCGATGGCGGGCAGCAGGATCAGGAGCGTCAGGAACGGGATGGTGTGGGTATGCGTCATCCCCACCACGTCCGGCTCAGCATGAAGGCGATGATGAGGGCCATGCCGAGGGCGATCCCCAGGGCGTAGTTCCGGGCGTAGCCCGTCTGCAGCTTGCGGGCCGCGGTGCCGGTGGCCTTCACCAGGTATGCCGTGCCGTTGACGGCACCGTCGATGATGCGCGGCGTCGACCACCCAGGCCAAAAAGGTGGCCAGGCGCTGGCTCGGCCGCCCGATGACAGTGTCGTAGAAGTCGTCCCAGTACCAGACCCGTTGGAGGAACGCCGGCTCCAAGCGAGGCTGGTAGACCTCGTCGCCCCGCCACAGCCAGAAGCCGACGATCACACCGATGAACGCCGCCGCGATGTCGGCGACCGCCAGGGCCCACTCCGGGCCCGCGCCCAGGTGGTCGTTGTAGAGCGTGCCGGCGAACACCGGGGCGAGGAAGTTCGCCAGGCTGTCGGTGTGGACCCAGGGCAGGTCGAGCGCGCCGGCGAAGAAGGCGAAGAAGGCGAGCACGACGAGGGGGAGCCGCATGACCCAGGGCGACTCGTGGGGCGCGTGCAGCGCCGGCTCCCCGTGGGGCCCGGGCTTGTCGAAGCGCTCCTTGCCGCCGAAGGCGAGGACCTCCAGCCGGCTCATGTAGTACGCCGTGAGCACCGCAGTGACCAGTCCGATGACCCACAGCCACTTGAAGTGGGCGAACGTGTTGTCCAGGACGTCACCCTTGGCCCAGAACCCCGAGAGCGGCGGGATCCCGGCGATGGCCAGGAACCCGATGGTGAAGGTCACCGTGGTCCACTTCATGTAGCGGCGCAACGCGCCCATCCGTTTGAGGTCCTGCTCGTCCTCCAGCCCGTGGATCACCGAGCCCGCCCCCAGGAAGAGCAGGCCCTTGAAGAAGGCGTGCGCCACCATGAGGAAGATGGCGGCGATGTAGGCGCCCGTGCCCACGGCGAGGATCATGTAGCCGATCTGCGAAACGGTCGAGAAGGCGAGCACCTTCTTGATGTCCTGCTGGGCGCAGGCGATGGTGGCCGCCACGAACGCGGTGACGGCCCCGATCGTCGCGATGATCTCGGACCCCGTTGCCGTGACGTGCAGCAGCGGGTTCATCCGACACAGCAGGTAGACCCCGGCCGTGACCATGGTGGCGGCGTGAATGAGGGCCGAGACCGGGGTCGGGCCCTCCATGGCGTCGGGCAGCCAGTTGAACAGCGGGATCTGGGCCGACTTGCCGGCAGCGGCCAGGAACAGGAGCAGCACCGCGGCGAGGCCGTACCCGCCGCCCAGGTGCGACAGCTGGCCGAAGATGCCGCCGCCCGGCCCGCTCTCGTACTGGACGGTGCCGGTCCGCTCGAAAATCAGGAAGATGGCCACCAAGAAGCCGGCGTCGCCGATGCGGTTGTAGATGAAGGCCTTCTTGCCGGCGGAGGCGGCCGACTCGCGCTCGAACCAGAAGGCCACCAGCCAGTAGGAGCAGACGCCCACGCCCTCCCAGCCCACGAACGTCAGCAGCAGGTTGTCCGCCAGCACCAGGAGCAACATGGAGAAGACGAAGAGGTTCAGGTAGATGAAGAACTTCGAGTAGTCCCGGTCGTTCTTCATGTACCCGATGGAGTACAGGTGGATGAAGGCGCTGACGAACGTGACGAACATGCACATCGTCATCGACAGCGGGTCCACCAGGGTGCCCACGGGGACCGACAGGCCGCCCGACGCTGAACCACGTGAAGTAGTTGTCCACCACCACCCGGCCGTTGTCCGGCAGGCCGAGAAGGCCGGCCAGCACGATGCAGGCCACGACGAACGCGCCGCCGACGGCCACGGTCCCGATCCAGCCCGCCACCGGATCGCCGATGCGGCGGCCGAAGGTCACCAGGAACAAAAAGCCCGCGAGGGGCAACAGCAACATGAGGTACGCGAGATGGACCACGGCTCAGCCCTTCAGCGAGTCCAGGTCGTCCGCCACGGTCGTCTCGCGGCGGCGGAAGTTGGTCACCACGATGCCGAGGCCCACCACGACCTCGGCGGCGGCCACCACGAGCACGAAGAACACGATGGCCTGCCCGCCGATGTCGTTGAGCATGCGGGCGAAGGTGACGAAGGTGAGGTTGGCCGCGTTGAGCATCAGCTCGATGCACATGAACATGATCAGGACGTTGCGCCGCACCAGCAGGCCGATGGCGCCGATGGTGAAGACGATGGCGGCCAGGCCGAGGTACCAGGCTCCCGAGAGGCTCATGCCGACAGCTCGCTTCCCGTGCTCTCCTCGTGCTCGGCGTGGACCGTCGGCGGGCGGCGGGCCAGCACGACGGCGCCGACGATCGCGATGACCAGGAGCGCGGCCGTGGCCTCGAACGCGAAGAGGTAGGTCGTGAACAGCTGCTTGCCCAGCTGGGCCGGCTCCCCCGCCGGCGACGACGGCCCGGCGACGTGGCCCTGGATCGGCCCCACCACCTGCTTGGCGCCCGTGACCCAGTGCGCCGTGGCCGCCATGGCCAGGACGCCACCCAGGGTGATGACGGAGAACACGATGGCCAGGGGGCGCTGGCCGACGAGCGGGTCGGTGGTGGTGTCCTCGGAGCGGTCGACCCCGAGGAACATGATGACGAAGAGGAAGAGGACGACGATGGCGCCGGCGTAGACGATGATCTGCACGGCGGCCAGGAAGTCGGCCTCCTGCTCAATGAACAGCACGGCGACGCCGAAGAGCGTCATCACCAGGCTGAGGGCAGCGTGCACAGGGTTGCGCGACGTGACGACGCCGATCGCGCCGACCAGGATCACCGCCGCCGCGGCGGCGAAGACCAGGATGTCGGGCCAGGTGGCGCGCGTGGCAGCCAGGAGGGGCACGGCGTGGAGCATGGGGTCAGTCGCTCCCCTCGGCGCCGGCGCCGGTCGACACGCTGCCGGTGATCGCCACGTCAGCCTGCTCCGACTCGGCCTCCGCCTTCTCTGACTCGGACTCCGCCTTGTCTGACTCGGACTCGGCCTTGTCGGCTTTGGCCTCCGCCTTGGCCGCCTTGCGCGAGGCCCGCAGGGCCTTCATGCGGGCCCGCATGGCGTCCACCTTCTTGCGGTTGGCCGCCGCTCCCTCCTTGGCCCGCCAGACGCGGCCCTGCATGCCACGGTGGGCCAGGGGGATGTCCTCGTCGAGCAGGTGGGCTTCGAGCACCTCACGCAGGGGCTTGCTCCCGGTGGCCTCGTCGTCGCGGTGGGTCGACTGGCCGCCCTCGGGGGCGCGCACCCCGTAGCCGAGCTCGCCCGCCCACTGGACCTCGCCCTCGTAGGCCGCGCTGCCCGACGGCGACGTGGCTCGCATCCAGCCCGAGGTCATCAGGTCGTCGCCCTTGCGCCAGTCCTCCCAGGGGAGCATCTTCGGCGTGCCGTCGTCGTTCACCACCAGCTCGTCCTTGGTGTAGATGGCGTCGGAGCGGTTGGTGAAGGAGAACTCGAAGAGCTTGGACTCGGTGATGGCCTCGGTCGGGCAGGCCTCCACGCACATGTCGCAGTGGATGCAGCGCAGGTAGTTGATCTCGTAGACGTAGCCGTAGCGCTCGCCGGGCGACACCGGGTGGTCGGGCGGGTTGTCCAGCCCGCGCACGTAGATGCAGTCGGCCGGGCACACCCCGGCGCAGAGCTCGCAGCCGATGCACTTCTCCATGCCGTCCTCGTAGCGGTTGAGGACGTGGCGGCCGTGGTTGCGCGGCTGCTTGGGCTTCTTCTCGTCGGGATACTTGGTGGTGACCCGGGGCCGGGTCAGATGCTGGAAGGTCAGCTTGAAGCCGCCCAGGAAGGACAGCTGGTCCTTCATCTCGTCGCCCACGCCCACTACGCCTCGCCCCCGCCCACGGGATCGGGGACCGGCGTCAGCCGGGGCGCCCGCGTCACCCTGGTACCGATCACCGGGATGATGAAGTCTTCCTCGCTGCGGCCCCTCCCGAGCTTGTTGGCCCGCATCAGGAGGAACGAGGCGAGGATCACCACCGGCACCAGCCACAGGCCGGCCCAGCCCCACGCCACGATGCCGGCCACGAGGAGCAACCAGCCGAGCGTGAGTGGAATCAGGCGCTTCCAGCCGAGATCCATGAGCTGGTCGTAGCGCAGGCGGGGCAGGGCGGCACGGAACCACACGTAAATGAAGCAGAAGGCCACCGTCTTGAGCAGGAAGTAGATGATCGGCATGTAGATGGTCGCGCCGGGGATGTGGAAGATGTAGCCGTTGGGGCCACCGAAGAAGAGCGTCACGACGATGGCCGACATGGTGATGGTGTTCATGAACTCGGCCAGGTAGAACAGGCCGAAGCGGATGGACGAGTACTCGGTGTGAAAGCCGCCGACCAGCTCCGTATCCGCCTCGGTGAGATCGAAGGGCGGCCGGGTGAGCTCGGCCGTGATGGCGATCATGAAGAAGATGAAGGGCAAGAAGCCCAATCGAATGAGGTTCCAGTTCCAAAAGCCGTCCGACTGGGACGCCACGATGGCCCGGGTCGAGAGCGAGCCGGTCACGAGAACCACCATGACCGTGGTCATGCCGAGCGCGGCCTCGTAGGAGATCACCTGGGCCGACGCCCGCACCGAGCCGAGCAACGGGTACTTCGACCCCGACGACCAGCCGGCAAGCATGACGCCGTAGACGGCGATGCCCGACATGGCGAGGACGAGCAGGATGCCCATGGGCGGGTCGGCCACCTGCAGCTCGAAGGTGTGGCTCCCGATGGTGATCACGCCCCCGATGGGGACCACGGTGAAGACAAGCACGGCAGGGATGACGGAGAGGTAGGGCGCCAGCTTGAAGACGAAGGAGTCCGCCCGGTCGGGCAGCAGGTCCTCCTTGAAGATGAGCTTGGTCCCGTCGGCCAGCGTCTGCAGCAGGCCCCATGGCCCGGCCCGGTTCGGGCCCACCCGGCTCTGCATGTCCGAGATCACCTTGCGCTCGAACCAGATCATCAGCGCCGTGGCGACGAGCAGCGCCACGAAGGCGGCCAGGCACTTGATGACGACGATGAGCCAGACCTGCCAATTGAGGCCGAAGTAGAAGAGCGGGTCGCCGTTGCCGCTGTCCGCGCTGTGCGTGAGCAACGGGGCCGAGTTCGAGAGGAGGGCGGCGGCGGCGATCACACCGACTCCAGGCGCACGTCGGTCACCAGCTGGCGGCTGTCGATGAGCGTGGCCACCGCGTTGGGCGGCGCGCTCTCGCCACCGGGGACGTTGAAGTCGATGGCGACGACGCCCCGGGCCACGCCCTCGTCGGACTCGGCGGCCAGGATCAGTTCACCCCGGGCCGAGCGCACCCTGACGCGATCGCCAGTGCGGGCGCCCAGACGGTCCAGGTCGTAGGGATTGGCCCGGGCCACCAGCGGGGGCACGAGTGGCGTGAGCGACGGCGAGCCGGTGACCGAGCTCCCGGCGTCGTAGAGCCGCCGGCCCGAGACCAGACGCAGGCTGTAGCTGTCGGCCTTGGGGATCTGCAGCAGGTCGGCCCCGCCCGTACCGGTCCAGGACAACAGGGGCGGCGGGCTGCCCAGATCGGCGGCGTGCGCAAGAGTGGGACCGCTCGTCCCGGTGCCCACGCGGGGCGGCGCGCCCTGTTGCTCCACCGACTCGACGCCCGGCAAGGCGACCGGGTCGATCGGGCTGACGTTGTCGCGGTGGTCCTCGTGCCCGGTGAGCGGCACCAGGATGCCGTCGTGGGCCACGTCGGAGTGCAGCACCTGCTGCGTCAGCCCGGCGTACGCCGGGGCCGTGCGGGCCAGCTCGTCGGACAGGTCGTTGTCACTGGCGAAGCCGAGGTCTGACCCGAGGGAGAAGGCGAGCTCGGCGGCAATCATCCAGTCGGGCCAGGCGAAGCCGGGCGCCGAGAGCTTGGGGCCGAGCCGGCTGACGCGTCCCTCGATGTTGGTCGTGGTGCCCGCCCGCTCGTGCGTGACCGCGCACGGCAGGACGACGTCGGCGTGCGCGTCGACCGACTCGGAAGGGTGGCCCGTGACGGCCACGACGAAGTGCCCGGCGGCGAGCGCCTTCTCGGCCACGGCGCGATCGGGGAAGTCATCGAGCGGGTCGGCGCCGAGCAGGACGAGGGCGCGCACGTCGGTCCCATGGCCGTCCGGGCCGCTGTCGGACTCGCCCGCCATGGAGGCGAGGATGTCGGCCGTCGAGAGACCGGCGCCAGCGGGCACCGAGCCCCAGGCGGTGGTGAAGCGCTGGCGACCCGCATCGAGGCTGACCCGGCCCGGGAGGATTCCCGGCGCCAACCCCATGTCGAGGGCGCCGAAGACGTTGCCCCGGCGCAGCGCCGGCAGGAAGGTCGCCTTGGGCAGCGCGGCGGCCAGGGCGCGCACGGCCTCGGCGGCGACCTCGCCCGACTCGGCATAGGACGTCCGGCCCGCCACGATCACCACGCCTTCGCCGTCGGGGTGGTCGCTCAGCAGCCCGGCGGCCGACTCGAGCTGGGCCGTCGTCACGGCGGCCCCCTCGGGATGCGCGCCGAGCGCGGTCGCGGCCGCCGCATCGCCGGTGAGCGCGCGGGCCATCAGTGACGCGTCGCCGGGGCGGATCCGGAGCGCCGCCGCGGCCAGGCCGGTCAGCGCCGTGGGGGCCGGGGCGACCTCGAGCAGTTTCGAGCCTCCCCCGACCAACGCTTCGCGCAGGCGGAGGAAGAGGACCGGGAGCTCCTCGCGCAGGTCACCGCACAGGGTGAGCAGGACCGGCGCGGCGCAGGCCTCGTCGATGGTGGCCCGGGGCAGCCCCAACACCAACTCTGCGGGGAGGCCGTCGCCCAGCTGGGCGTCGACCGAATCGGTGCCGATGACGCCCTTGGCCAGCTTGGCCCAGGCGTAGGCGGACTCGTTGGTCAGGCGGGCGCCGCCGATCAGTGCCACCGCGCCGGCGCCGCCGGCCTGCTTGGCGGCGGCGAGGCCGGACGCCGCGGCGGCCAGCGCCTCGGCCCAGCTGACCGCGACCAGCTCGCCCTCCTTGCGGATCCGCGGCTCCACCAGGCGGCCGTGCTCGAAGCGACCCGTCTCGGCTGCCTCGCCGAGGAACTGGCCGCGGCTCACGCCCAGGCTGGCCACCTGGGACGCAGTGGCCGGTGCGACGTCGACGGCCTCGTCGGCCAGCTCGTTGGGCAGGGGGCCGGCGTCGACCTCGTCGCCGTTGACCGACTCGTAGGCGAAGCGACCCTTGTCGCACAGCCAGCCGTGGTTGACCGGCTCGGAGTCGATGCCGAGCAGCCGGGTGAGTCGGTTCTGCGAGGACTGCACGGCCACCCGGCAGCCGACCGAGCAGGCGGTGCAGGTGGACTCGACCTGATCGAGGTCCCAGGGACGGGCGGTGAAGCGGTACGGCGTGGCGGTGAGCGCGCCGACCGGGCAGATCTGCACGGTGTTGCCGCTGAAGTACGACGAGAAGGGCTCGGTGGGGAAGGTCGCCACCTCGACCGCCTCGCCGCGCCCCGCGAAGTCGATCTGCGCCTCGCCGGCCACCTCCGAGGCGAAGCGGGTGCAGCGGGCGCACTGGATGCAGCGCTCGCGGTCGAGCAGCACCAGGTCCGAGATGGCGATGGGCTTCTCGAAGTGGCGCTTCTCCTCGACGAAGCGGCTCTCGCCCGGGCCGTAGGCCAGGGTCTGGTCCTGCAGCGGGCACTCGCCCCCCTTGTCGCACACCGGGCAGTCGAGCGGGTGGTTGGCCAGCAGGAACTCGAGCACGCCGTCCTGCGCCTTCTTCACCTTCTCCGAGGTGGTGTCGACGACCATGCCGTCGCCGGCCTCGATGAAGCAGGCCGGCTGAAGGGTGGCGCCCCGCGGGCCCTCCACCTCGACCAGGCACATGCGGCACATGCCGACGGGCTCCATGCGCGGGTGGTAGCAGAAGCGCGGGACGTAGGTGCCGGCGCGCTCGGCCGCGGCGATGAGCAGCTCACCTTTGCGCGCCCTGACCTCGCGCCCGTCGAGGGTGAAGGCGAAGGTCCCGTCCTCCGGCGCGGCCGTCGCGAGCTCCTCCTTCGGGGACGTGGTCTTGGCCGTGTCAGTCAAAGGGACACCCCCCATCCTTGACGTGCACGAGGAACTCGTCGCGGAACATGCGGATGCCCGACGCGATGGACGACGGGATCGACGGCCCGAGCACGCAGATGGTGGTCTGCTGGGGCGGCCAGGCCACGCCGGGAGAGATGTTGTCGCACAAGTCCATGAGGAGGTCCAGATCTTCCTCGCGGCCGGCGCCGTTCTCAATTCGGAACATGATGCGCTCCAGCCAGCCCGCCCCCTCCCGACAGGGCGTGCACTGGCCGCACGACTCGCGGGCGAAGAACTTGGTGATGCGCCAGGCCGCGCGCACCATGCAGGTGGCCGAGTCCATCACCACGACCGAACCCGAACCGAGCATGGAACCGGCGTCGCCCACCTCGTCCTGACCGAGCGGCAGGTCCACCTGGTCCGCGCCGAACCAGGGGGCGGACACGCCACCGGGGATGAACGCCTTGAGCGTGTTCGAGCCGCGGATGCCCCCGCCGAGCACCGGGGCGTAGATGAGGTCGCGGAAGGTCGTCTTCACCATCTCGAGCTCGTAGTTGCCGGGCTTGCGCACGTGGCCGGCCAGCGCGAACAGCCGCGTCCCCGTGGAGCGGCCGGCCCCCAGCGCGGCGAACGCGGCGCCGCCGTTGTTCACGATCCAGGGGATGTTCGCCATGGTCTCGACGTTGTTGACCACGGTCGGTTCGCCATAGAGGCCGATGGCAGCGGGGAAAAAGGGCGGCTTGATGCGTGGGAAGCCGCGCTTGCCCTCGAGCGACTCGAGCAGCGCCGTCTCCTCGCCGCAGATGTAGGCGCCGGCGCCGGGATGCACGACCACGTCGAGCGAGAAGCCCGAATCGAAGATGTTGCTCCCCACCGCGCCGTAGGCGTAGGCCTCGTTCAGCGCCGTCTGCAGGCGCTCGAGTCCCAGCGCGAACTCCCCGCGCAGGTAGATGAAGGCCTGGCTGACCTGCAGTGCGTAGGCGGAGATCAGCACCCCCTCGAGGATCTCGTGCGGGTCACCCTCAATGAGCATGTGGTCCTTGAAGGTGGCCGGCTCGGACTCGTCGCCGTTGATCACCAGGTAGGTGAGGGGGTTCTTGCGCAGCATCGACCATTTGCGCCCCGCCGGGAAGCCGGCGCCGCCCCGCCCCAGCAGGCTGGCCGCGTCGACCTCGGCCGCCACCGCCTCGGGCGTCATGGTCAGGGCCTTGCGCAGCCCGCTGTACCCACCTGTGGCCAGGTAGCGCTCCAGCGTGAAGGAGTCCTCGTAGCCGAGCCGGGCCGTGATGATCTTGGGGGCGTCGGTGATCGCCATCAGGCCTTCTTCTCCGCGCTCGCCGCGGCGCGGACGGCCTGGGCCTCGGCAGCCGCCGCGCGCTCGGCCACGATGGCGGCGGGGTCCGCCTGCAGGCCGACGCTGCGCCGCACCCGGACCAGCGTGCCGTGGACGGGCACCGTGTCGGACAGCCGCCCGGCCCGCAGGTCCTCGACCAGGGCGTCGAAGCTCTCGGGTGTCTGCGCGCCGACGTAGCGGTGGTTGACCTGTACGCACGGGACCCGGTCGCAGTCGGCCAGGCACTCCGCCTCGTGCAGGGTGAAGGTGCCGTCGGGTGTCGTGCCCCCGGCGCGCACGCCGAGCGTCGACTGTGCGTGCTCCAGCAGCTCGAGCGCGCCGCCCAGCAGGCAGGCGATGTTGGTGCACACCGACACGACGTAGGTCCCGACGGGCTCGGTGTGCAGCATGTCGTAGAAGGTGGCCGTGCCCCGCACCTCGGCCGCGGTGACACCGCACAGACCGGCGATCTCGCTCAGCGCTTCGGGGCGCAGCCAGCCGTCCTGCTCCTGGGCCAGGTGGCAGAGCGGGATGAGCGCCGAGCGCGGCTCGGGGTAGAGGGCCACCAGCTCTTCCGCCGCGGGCCCGGATGTCGGCCTGAAGGTGGCTCACCGGTCGACCTCGCCCATGACGGGGTCGACGGACGAGATGACGGCGACGGCGTCGGCCATCAAGCCGCCGCGGAGCAGCAACGGGAGGGCCTGGAGGTTGACGAAGCTCGGCGCGCGGATGTGCATGCGGTACGGCTTCGAGGTCCCGTCGGAGACCATGTAGCAGCCCGAGCTCGCCCCGGGGCGACTCGATCGCCACGTAGACCTCGCCCTCGGGGACGCGGAAGCCCTCGGTGAAGATCTTGAAGTGGTGGATGAGTGCCTCCATGCTCTCGTCGATGCGGGCGCGGGGCGGCGGCGTCACCTTGCGGTCCTGCACGCGATAGTCGCCCGGGGGCATCATCTCCATGATCTGGCGGATCATCTTGATCGACTCGCGGATCTCGTTGAGCCGCACCGAGTAGCGGTCGAAGTTGTCGCCGTAGGTCCCCACGATCACGTCGAAGTCGAGCTTGTCGTAGGCCAGGTAGGGCATGGTCCGGCGCAGGTCCCAGGGCACCCCGGTGGAGCGCAGGATGGGCCCGGTCACCGACAGCGCGAGCGCCTCCTCGGCCGAGATGTTGCCGACCGCCTCGGTGCGGTCCCGGAAGATGGGCTGGCCGGTCAGCAGCTCGTCGTACTCGTACGTGCGGGCGAGGATGGTCTCACAGATGATCTCGAGGTCGTCCTGCCAGCCGTCGGGCAGATCGGCGGCAACGCCGCCGGGACGGATGTAGTTGTGGTTCATCCGAAGCCCGGTGGCCTTCTCGAAGAAGGCGAGGACCATCTCGCGCTCACGGAAGCCGTAGATCAACATGGAGGTGGAACCGAGGTCCCCGCCATTGGTGGCCACCCACAGCAGGTGCGACGACACCCTGTTCAGCTCGACCATCAGCATGCGGATCCAGGTGGCACGCGGTGGCATCTCCACGTCCAGGAGGGCTTCGGTGGCCAACGAGAAGACCAACTCGTTGTGGAGAGGGGAGAGATAGTCCATCCGAGTCACGTTGGTCGCGCCCTGGACGTAGGTCAGCTCCTCTCCCTGCTTCTCCATGCCGGTGTGGAGGTAGCCGATGACGGGCTTGGTGCGGAGCACCGTCTCGCCGTCGAGCTCGAGCATGAGGCGCAGCACGCCGTGGGTGGAGGGGTGCTGGGGGCCCATGTTGATGATCGTCGTCTCGTCGTCGCGGCGCTCGATGTCGATGTCGGCCGGGTCCACAAAGCCGCCCTCGGGGAGGCGGAGGACCGCGCCCACTTCCTGGCGGAGCTCGCCGGCGCCGGTGGTCGTGCGCGGCCGCAGGCCCTGGACGCCCTCGGACGTCTCCATGACCAGGGCCCGCTCTTCGGCCTCGTAGCGGGCAGCCGCCTCCTCGGGGGTCTCGCCCTCGTGGACCTCTCCGGGCCGGTGCGTGTGATCGTGGTCGCTCATCGGGGGCCCGGCGCCTCCTTGAACTGCACCGGCACCCGCCCGACGCCGTAGTCCTTGCGCAGCGGGTGGCCCTCCCAGTCCTCGGGCATGAGGATGCGCGTCATGTCGGGGTGACCCTCGAAGATGATCCCGACCATGTCGTACGCCTCACGCTCCATGGAGTCGGCGCCCGGGTAGATCTCCACCACGCTGTCGACGCTTGGATCGGACTCGGGCACCTGCACCCTGATGCGCACGCGCTGGCGGGTCGAGAGCGACAACAGGTTGACGACGACCTCGAAGCGCTCAGCCGTCATCCCCTCAGGCAGGGAACGCCCGGGATGCGTCAGGTAGTCGACGGCACACAGGTCGCTGCACATCTCGAAGCCGGCAGCACGGAAGGCGGCGACCATCTCCTTGTAGGTGGCGCGGTGGGGGAAGGCCAGCTGGTCGACCAGACGGTCGGGCAGCCGCGGCACCTCGGGGAGGACGCTGGCAGGGGAGGTCACCGGCGCCGTCGACGGAGACGCCCCGCTCACCGTGGCGTGGCCACCCGCACGGCGTCGGGCACGGTGGGCACCCAGCCACCGGTGGCCTGCTCACCGGCGGGGACGGAGGATCCGGGCCGGCGGGTGATCTCGCCGGTGCGGATCTTCTCGTGCAGCGTCAGGATGGCGTGCAGAAGCGTCTCGGGAGATGGTGGGCAGCCGGGGGCGTAGACGTCCACCGGAACGATCTGGTCCACCCCTTGCACGATGGCGTAGTTGTTGAACATCCCCCCCGTCGACGCGCAGACGCCCATGGAGATGACCCACTTGGGCTCCATCATCTGGTCGTAGATCTGGCGTAGGACCGGAGCCATCTTCTGCGACACCCGGCCGGCGACGATCATGAGATCGGCCTGCCGCGGCGAGCCCCGGAAGACCTCCATGCCAAGCCGGCTGATGTCGTAGTCGGCCGCCCCGACCGAGATCATCTCAATGGCGCAACAGGCCAGACCGAACGTGGCCGGCCAGACGCTGTTGCGCCGTGCCCACTTGACCAGATCCTCGAGGCGACCGGTCAGGAAATTGTGCTGGAGGTCCTCGAACCCCATGGGTCAGGCCGCCTCGCCCGGGGTCTTCGACGCACTGATCCGGGTGATGGTCGACTCCGATGTGCGGCTCGGCATGCCCGACTGCAACGTCTTTTCCGGGCCCCACGTCAGCGCCCCGTTGGAGATGAGGTAGAGGAAGGAGATGAAGACCACGGCAGCGAACACGACGACCTCAATGAGGCCGAACGTGGCGATCTGGTGGAACACCACCGCCCACGGATAGAGGAACACGATCTCGATGTCGAAGATGATGAAGATCATGGAGACCAGGTAGAAGCGGACGGGGAAGCGCTGGGGCGGCTCCACGTTGGGGACGATGCCGCACTCGTACGGCGCCAGCTTGGCTGCGGTCGGCTTCTTGCGCGGCGCCAGCATCGCCGAGGACACCAGCGAGAAGACGGTGAAGGCGAGTGCGAGCACGCCCAAGATGAGAATGGGGAGGTACTGGACCACTGTGTTCCGTTTCTACCATGCGACCCCTTTGCCGGGCACATCCGCGCCGCTGGTCAGAGGCCCCCGCGGGAGACCTACGATGCCCTCGTGACGGCTCCCGACGAGACCCCCGGGCCCGGCGCCCCCAAGAAGGCGGCGCGGACGGCGAAGGCCCCGGCGAAGAAGCAGGCGGCGACGAAGAAAACGACGCCGCGCAAAGCGGCCGCCAAGAAGGCGGCAACCCCGGCGGCAAAGAAGACACGGCGGGCCCCGCGCCGGGCGGCGGCGGCACGATCGGTCGCCGAGCACGTCCACGACGTGGTGGTGGTCGGAGCCGGGCCCTCGGGTGCCTCCTGCGCCTTCTGGCTGGCCGAGGCCGGCTGGGACGTGGTGGTCGTCGAGAAGAAGGAGTTCCCCCGGGAGAAGACATGCGGGGACGGCCTCACGCCCCGGGCCGTCCGCCAGCTGGCCGACATGGACCTGGAGGGGGCCCTGGCCGGCTCCCACCGTTACAACGGCCTGCGCGCCTTCGGCTTCGGGCGCTCCATCGACATGCGCTGGCCCGAGCACCCGAACTTCCCCGACTACGGCTACACCATCACCCGTCACGACCTCGACGGGCTGGTGGCGGGGCACGCCGCCGCGGCGGGGGCGACCCTCCTGCAGGGCACCGAGGTGACGGCCCCCGTCGTCGACGAGGGCGCGGCGCCGTCCGCCTCGCTGCCGATCCTGGCCGGCGTGACCGTCAAGGAGAAGGGCGCCACGAGCTCCCGCACCATCAAGGCCCGTTACGTCGTGGTGGCCGACGGGTCCAACTCGCGGGTGGGCCGCATGCTCGGCACGTCGAGGCGGCGGGACCTCCCCATGGGGATGGCCCTGCGCGGCTACTACCGCTCGGACCGCCACGACGACCTCTTCATTGAGTCCCACCTCGACATCCGCGACGCCGACGGCAATGTGGTCCCCGGCTACGGCTGGATCTTCCCCATGGGTGACGGCCGGGTGAACGTCGGTGTCGGCCTGCTGTCGACCGATCAGCGCTGGAAGGGCCTCAACACGAGCCATCTCATGGACACCTTCGTGGACTTCGCGCCGGCGTCCTGGGGACTGGGCCCTGAGACGAGCCTCGGGCCGCCGACGGGCGGGAAGCTCCCCATGGGGCTCTCGGTCGGGCCCCGGGCAGGCGGGAACGTGCTGATCACGGGCGATGCCAGCGGTGCCATCAACCCGTTCAACGGGGAGGGCATCGCCTACGGCTACGAGACCGGGAGGCTGGCCGCCGCCGCCCTCGGCCACGCCCTGACCGGCGAGGGCGGGCGGGCGCTGACCGACTACGAAGACGACCTGACCACCGCCTACGGGCCGTACTTCAAGGTGGCGCGGGCGTTCGTGCACCTGATCTCGAACCCCGAGGCGATGCGCCTCTGCGTCGGCCTCGGCATGCGCTCGGAGCTGCTGATGACCCAGCTCCTGCGCATCATGGCCAATCTCATGCGGCCCGACGCCGCCGGCCCGGCCGAGCTCGGCTTCCGGGCGATGGAGTTCGTCTCGCGGGCTCTACCCGACACCGACGGGCTCGAGACCCCCGACACCGACGGGCTCGAGACCCCCGCCGCCTGAGCCACGCCCCTCAGGCGAACAGCCGCTCCGCGCCCCCCGCCACCCCCAGCAGCCACGCCCTCTCCTCGCCCTCGAACCCCTCGGCGACCCGGGCCGCGGCGGCGACGCGCACCCACCCGTCGAGGGCATCGTCCCCAAGGCCCCGTCGGGTCTGGCCCCGGCGGCGGACGGCGCGCAGGAACCGCCGGACCGGCCCGGTCGGCCGCCGCCCCCACAGGACGAGGGTGCGGGCCAGATCGGCCGCCGACGGGCCCGCCGCCACGGTGATCCAGTCGATGACGACCCAGCCGTCGCGTCCGACCAGCACGTTGAGGGGGTGGAAGTCGTAGTGGCAGACGCCGCGCCCGCCGTCGTCGAGCGCGCCGAGCAGCGCCACCAGCTCCGCCTGCAGCGCGCCGTCGGGCACGCTCGCCTCGATCTCGGTGCGCAGACGAGACACGAGGTCGGGCAGGCCGGCGATCGTCGCCCCGTTGCAGCGCACCTGCAATTCGGCGAAGTGGCCGGCGAGACGATCGACCACCTCTGGACTCGAGGTCGAGATCACCTCCAGCAACGACGGCCCCTCGACCCGGTCCAGGACGAGGCCGCTGCGGCCGTCGACCGTGACCGTGCCGTGCGGACGGGCGACGGGCAACCCGGCGTCGGCCAGCCCGGCCAGCACGGTTTCCTCGAAGACGGACAGGCCGTTCCAGTCCGGGCGGTCGAGCTTGAGGACCCGTCCCTCGCCGTAGGCGAAGACCTCCGCGGTGCGGCCCTCGGCCAGCAGCTCCACGTCGGCGACGATTCAGCCCTGCAGGCGGGCGCGCAACGCAGCCGCGGCCGCCGCCAATTCCGTCGCTTCGAGGGCCGGCGTGGCGGCGACGTCGAACGCCTCCGATTCGACGGGCCCTCCTGCCCGCGCATCGTTGTCCGGGCGCGGCACCAGGTGGACGTGCAGGTGCGGCACACCGTTGCCCAGGCTGAACCAGTTCATCTTCGCGGGCCGGTACTCCTCGTCGACGGCGCCGGCGACGCGCGCCACGTCGGACCAGAACCCCGCCGCCTCCGCGGCCGACAGCTCCGTGGGCTCGGCGACGTGGCGGCGCTTCCAGATGACATAGGCGTACCCCGGCCGCACCGGATACCGCCCGAGGTAGCCATCGGCCCAGTCGCCTTCGAAGACCCGGAGGCCGTGGGGCGTTTCGTCGGCGCCGGGCCCGCACATGGTGCACCCTTCGCCGCGGCGGAGCGCAGGAAAGTCAGGGGGCCAACCGTTCTCGGGCATGCCGTTCAGTCTGCCCGTCGCAACGTCGGTTGGCTCGGAAGGGCCCTTCCGCACTCCTAACCTGGGGCTCTTGGGGTTGCGTCTGCCCGCCCGTCGCCGGGCCACGTTTCTCACCGTGTGCGGTGTGTTGCTCACCTCGCTCGTGTGGTGCGGCGCACCGCGGGTCACGACGCCCGCCGCCGCGGCGGCGGCGCCCGGCCCGGCCCGCGCCGTCACCGTCGCCGCGACCCCCGACGGTGGGGGCTACTGGGTCGCCTCGTCGACCGGCGGGGTCTATCCCTTCGGTGACGCCCACTCCTACGGGAGCATGAGCGGCAGCGCACTCAACGCGCCGGTCGTCGGCATGGCGGCCACGCCGTCGGGGCACGGCTACTGGCTGGTCGCCTCCGACGGCGGCATCTTCAGCTTCGGCGACGCGTCCTTCTTCGGTTCGACGGGGGGCATGCACCTCAACGCGCCGATCGTCGGCATGGCCGCCACGCCGTCAGGGCACGGCTATTGGCTCGTTGCAGCCGACGGTGGAGTCTTCAGCTACGGCGACGCCGTGTTCCAGGGCTCGACGGGCAGCCTGGATCTCAACGCGCCCGTCGTGGGCATGGCCGCCACGCCGTCGGGTGACGGCTACTGGCTCGTGGCGTCCGACGGCGGCGTCTTCAGCTACGGCGACGCGTCGTTCCGCGGTTCGACGGGTTCCATCCGGCTCAACCAGCCGATGGTCGGCATCGCGGCCACGCCCTCGGGTGCGGGGTACTGGCTCGTCGCCGCCGACGGCGGCATCTTCAGCTACGGCGACGCCCAGTTCTGGGGTTCGACGGGGTCCGTCCAGCTCAACCAGCCGATCGACGGCTTGGCGCCGGCCCCGGGCGCCGGTGGGTACTGGCTCGTGGCGACCGACGGCGGCATCTTCAATTACGGCACGGCCGCCTTCGACGGGTCGGCCACCGCCGACATCAACCCGCTCCTGGTCGACCAGCTCGCCTCGACCGGTGGCGCGCAGCAGGTGCTGATCGTCGACGCACCGAGCACCGGGAGCACGACGGCCACCCTGACGGCCTACGAGAACGACGGCGCCGGGTGGGACCAGGTCTTCGGTGCCATGCCGGCCGTGGACGGCGTCAACGGCTGGATTCCGGGGCAGAGCCGGGCCGAGGGGGACGGCACCACGCCCGAGGGCATGTACGCCATCGGCCCGACCATGTACGGGACGAATCCGAACCCGGGGACGCAGTTCCCCTACCACCAGCTGGTGTGCGGCGACTGGTGGGACGAGGACTCCGCCAGCCCCACCTACAACTCCTTCCAGCACGTGGCCTGCGGGACGACGCCGCCCTTCGCCGGCGATTCCGAGGCTCTGTGGACGGAGGGCAACGCGTACCCGTCCATGGCGGTCATCGACTACAACACGCCGCCGACCGGTCCGCTCGGGTCGGGCATCTTCCTCCACGCGGATATCGGCGCCCCCACCCAGGGCTGCGTCTCTCTCCCCCTGGGTGATCTCGACGCCGTGCTCGACTGGTTGAATCCGGCCCTGCATCCGGTCATCGTCATGGGTCCCGACTCGGTGATCCGCTCCTTCTGAGCGGGTCTCCGCCACGGTCTTCGGCCCGCGGTGCTTTCCAGAGCCGTCGACGGAGGGGTTCCTGGCGTTGTGGGCAACGCCTCCGTCAGCTGATTTCGGCCGCCGCCTCACCCGCCGCCTCGACCACGCGGGCCAGGACTTCCTCGTCGTGCGCCAGGCCGGGGAACATCACCTCGTAGGCACCGGGTGCGAGCGCGACACCGCGGCGGAGCATGGCGTGGAAGAACCGCGCGTAGGTGTCGCCGGCGGCCAGCGCCCGCGCCCCCTCGTAGTCGGAGGGTGCCGTGAGAGGACCGGACCCGGCGTCGGCCACGAAGAGGCCGACCAGCGGCCCGAGCGTCGGAACGGTGACGGCCAGGCCGCTTCCGGCCACGGCCGCTTCGAGCTCCTTGGCGAACACCGCGACGCGCGCCGCCAGTGCCTCGTAGTCCGCCGGTGTCACCTCACCCAGCACCGCGCGCCCCGCCGCCGTGGCGAGGGGGTTCCCCGACAACGTGCCGGCTTGGTACACCGGACCAGCCGGGGCCAGCTCGGCCATCAGGTCGCGGCGACCGCCGAAGGCGCCCACCGGCAGCCCGCCCCCGATCACCTTGCCGAAGCACCAGAGGTCGGGCGTCACGCCGGACCAGCCGGTGGCGCCCGCCGGCCCGAGCCGGAACCCGGTGATCACCTCGTCGAAGACGAGGAGGGCACCACTGGCGCTGCAGGCGGCCCGCAGCCCCTCGAGGAAGCCGGGCGCCGGCGCAACGAGGTTCATGTTGGCCGCCACCGGCTCGACGATCACGCAGGCCACCCGCTCGTGGACGACAGGGACCACGTTGTAGGGGACCACTTCGGTATCGGCCACGGCGCCGGCGGAGACCCCCACCGAACCGGGGAGGCCGAGCATGGCCACGCCACTGCCGCCGCCGGCCAGCAAACCGTCGGAGTGACCGTGATAGCAGCCGTCGAACTTGACGATGCGGTCGCGCCCGGTCGCGCCACGGGCGAGACGCACGGCGCTCATGGCGGCCTCGGTCCCCGAAGAGACCAGGCGCACCTGCTCGCAGCCGGGCACCCGCTCGCAGATCGCCTCGGCCAGCAGGACCTCGCCCGGGGTCGGCGCGCCGAACGTCGTGCCGCGCGCCGCCGCCGCCGCCACGGCTGCGGTGACCACCGGGTGACCGTGACCGAGCAGCACGGCGCCATAGGACTGGACCATGTCGAGGTAGCGGTTCCCCTCGGCGTCGACGACGAAGGCGCCCTCACCCGAGACGACGGTGTAGGGCGTCCCCCCGACCGAGGCGAAGGAGCGAACGGGCGAGTCCACGCCGCCGGGGATCACGCGCCGAGCCCGCTCGAACCACTCGGCGTTCGACGCCGGGGCCGGCTCAGCCACCGAGCGCCTCGGCCACCTCGGCCGCGAAGTAGGTCAGGATGAAGTCCGCCCCGGCCCGCTTGAGGACGGTGAGCTGCTCGAGCGCCACCGCCGGCCCGTCGACCCAGCCCGCCGCCGCGGCGGCCTTGACCATCGCGAACTCGCCGCTCACGTGGTACGCGGCCAGGGGCACCGAGACCTCGTGACGCACGGCGGCCAGGACGTCGAGGGACGTCATCGCGGGCTTGACCATGATCATGTCCGCGCCTTCGGCCACGTCCTGTTGTATCTCGGCCAGCGCCTCGCGCCCGTTGCGCGGGTCCTGCTGGTAGGCCCGGCGGTCGCCGCCCCCGGCAATGGTGACGTCGACCGCGTCCCGGAAGGGCCCATAGAGGGCGGACGCGTACTTGGACGCGTAGGCCAAGATGGCGACCCGTTGATGGCCGTGGTCGTCGAGCGCGGCGCGGATGGCGGCCACCTGCCCGTCCATCATCCCGCTGGGCGCCACCACGTCGGCACCGGCTTCGGCCTGGGCGAGAGCGACGCGCCGGTAGAGCTCGAGCGTCGGGTCGTTGAGCACCTCGCCCGTGGGACCGAGAACGCCGCAGTGCCCGTGGTCGGTGTACTCGTCCAGGCAGAGGTCCGCCATGAGGACGAGCTCGTCACCCACCGCGTCGCGCACGGCCCGCAGCGCGACCTGCACGACGCCGTGCGGGTCCCATGCGCCGGTCCCCTGGGCGTCCTTGCGCGCCGGCACGCCGAACAGGATGAGACCGGGCACACCCAGCGAGACCAGGCGCTTGGCCTCGACCACCAGCGAGTCGAGCGAATGCTGCACCTCACCGGGCATGGACGCGATCGGGATCGGCTCCTCCGCGCCTTCCCGCACGAAGAGGGGGGAGACCAGGTCATCCACCCCCAGACGGGCCTCGGCGACCAACCGCCGCAGCGCCGGAGTGCGGCGCAGCCGCCGCAGCCGCCGCACGGGGAAGCCACCCGGAGTGGGCGCAGACGTCGCCTCGACCATCCGTTCAGCCTACGGGCCGACGCCCCCGTCGGGGCCCAGGGCGGCGATCAGCTCGTCGACGATGCCCCGGGCCGATGCACCCCACGCCTCGTGCACGCCGGCGAGTCCGGCGGCCCGCGCCGCCGCCGCCGTCGTGGGTCCGATGCAGACGATGTGTGCCGGAGGGGTCACCGGCTCGCCCGCCGCGGTGCGCAGAGCCATGAACGCCTGCACGGTCGACGTGGCCGTGAAGGTCAGCGCATCGGCCATGGCCACCCGGTCCAGGAGCGCCGGCTCGGGCGCGGCACGCGGCACGGTGCGGTAGGCCTCGACGCGGCGCACGTCCCACCCCTTGTCGCCGAGTCCGTCGGGAATGGTCCGGGGTGCCAGATCGGCACACGGAAACAGGACGCGCCGGGAGCCGGTGCTCCCCGGGACGGGGAATTCCTCGACGAGCCCCCGCGCGCTGTGCTCGGCCGGCACCAAGTCGGGCTCGATGCCGGCCCGGCGCAAGGCGTCGGCCGTGGCCGGCCCCACCGCGGCCACCAGCACGGAGCTCAGATCGCGCGCGTCGCGCAGGGCGCCGATGAACCGGTCCACCGCATTGACCGACGTCACCACGACCCAGCCGTTGTCCCGGACCGCCGCCGCCGCCGCCCGCAACGCGTCTCCCCCATCCGCCGGATCGACCTGACGGGTCAACGGCAACTCGAGTGCAGTGGCGCCCGCCCGCTCGAGCGCGTCCACCAGACCTCGGGCGCGGTCGCCGGAGCGCGTGACCACCACCGTGCGACCGGTCAAGGGTCCCTCGGGCCCGTCGACCGGGTCGTGGACGCCGAGGGCGGCCACCGGGCCCACAACGATGATCGCGGGTGGGCCCAGGTCGACGTCGGCCAGGCCGGCCAGCGTCGTGCACGCCACGCGCTCGGACGCCGTCGTTCCCTGTGCGATCACCGCGACCGGCGTGTCGGGCGCCCGGCCGCCCTCGACGAGCGCCGCGGCAATGGCGGCCCGGGTCGTCATGCCCATGAGGATCACCAGCGTCCCGCCGACGCGGGCCAAGGCTTCCCAGTCGTGGTCGCGGGATCCTTCCGGTTCGCCCACCCGGCCCGTGACGACGGTCACCGACGCGGCCAGGCCACGCTGCGTGACGGGGATGCCGACGGCGGCGGGGACACCGAAGGCAGACGTCACACCCGGGACCACCTCCCAGGCGATGCCTGCCTGCGCCAATGTCTCCACCTCCTCGCCGCCCCGGCCGAAGAGGAACGGGTCGCCGCCCTTGAGCCGGACCACGACGGCGGATACCCGGCCGTGCTCGACCAGCAGCCGGGCGATCTCCTCCTGGCGCCCCCCTCCTCCCGCCGGTGCGTCGGGGTCCTTGCCCACGTCGATGAGGACGGCCGACGGCGGCACCAGGTCGAGGACGGCGGGGCTGACCAGGCGGTCGTGCAGGACGACGTCGGCCCGGGCCAGCAGCGCGGCGCCCCGCCGGGTGAGGAGCCCGGGGTCACCGGGGCCGGCGCCGACCAGGTAGACCGTCACGGCACGGCGTCCAGCAGGCCGCCGAAGCCCTCGATGGCCGCGCCGCCCCCCTCCAGCAGGGCACGCGCCACCTCGATTCCCACGGCTTCGGGGTCGTCGCCGCGTCGGGTCTTGCGGATCACCGTGTGCCCGTCCCCACTGGCCAGGAGCCCCGACACCTGGAGCGCCGCACCGGCCTCGTCCGGCTCGGCGAAGGCACCGACCGGTACGGTGCAGCTCCCACCGAGCGCGGCGAGGACGGCGCGCTCGGACCGCAGGGACCGGTGACTCGGCTCGTGGTCGATGGCGGCGAGCAGCCGCCCGGTTTCGCCATCGTCCGCCCGGCACTGCACGGCGATGGCGCCCTGCCCCGCCTGGGGCAGCACGTCCACGGGGTCCAGGACATCGACCAGCCTGCTCTCCCAGCCGAGACGTTCCATGGCGGCGACGGCGACGACGACGGCAGAGACCTCCCCGTCCTCGGCCACGGCCACCCGCCGGGCCATGTTGCCCCGCAGGTCGGTGAAGACCAGGTCCGGGCGCAACGCGGCCAGCTGGGCCCGACGCCGCGCCGAACCCGTGGCCACCAGGCCCCCGGCCGGCAAGCCGGCCAAGGTGCCGCCCACGAGGCCGTCACGCGGGTCGGCCCGCCGCGGCACCGCGCCCAGCACGAGATGCACCGGCATCACCGACGGCATGTCCTTGGCCGAGTGCACCGCGGCGTCGGCCCGCCCCTCGGCCACCGCCGCCTCCACCTCGGTGACGAACACGCCCTGCCCTCCGATCTGGTCCAAGGACGCCGTCGTGTCGCGATCGCCCCGCGTCCGCACGACGAGAGGCTCGACATCGAGGGCCGGGTGGGCCCGGCGCAGGAGTTCGGAGACCAATTCGGTCTGGCGCAGGGCCAGCGGCGAGCCGCGGGTGGCCAGGCGGATGGTTCCCATCGTCCGACTATCCCATGGACCCGACTACAGATCGAAGAGGATGTGCAGCGCCTCGACCAGCCGTTCCCCCCGGGGTGTCCCCGCCGTCTCCTTCAAGAGCACGGTCGGCTCGTGCAGCATCTTGGCCAGGGCGGACCGTGTGGCTGCGTCCACGTGGTCCCACTCCTCCTCGCTCAGGTCGGCCAGCTGCGCCCGATGGCGCTCCAGCTCGGCCACGCGCAGTGTCTCGAGACGGGACCGCAGCGACGCGATGATCGGGGCGGCGCCGCGCTGGCGACTGGCGCTGCGATAGCGATCGACCTCGTCGGCAACGATGCCGCGGGCGGCGACCGACTCCTCTTCGCGATCACCCAGTGCGCGGGCCACCGAGACGCTGAGGGCGTCCATGTCGAGCAGCGTGACGCCGTCGAGCGCGGCCACGGCGGGTTCGACGTTGCGCGGGACCCCGAGGTCGATCACGAGCAGAGGGTCGGTGACGCGGGCGAAATCCGCCGCACTCAGCACGTGGGAATCGGCGGCCACGGCGGTCAGGACGACATCCGCCTGGGCCAGCTCTGCGGCCACCTGCCCGAGTGGCGCGGCCCGCATCTCGAACGACCCCGTCGCCGGCTGGCGCACCAGGTCCCGCGCGCGTGCCGCGGAGCGATTGACCACCACGACCCGTTGCGGCGCATCGGCCGGCGCGATGTCCGACAGGGCGCGGCACACGCCGAGACCCATGTCACCCGCGCCAACCACGACGACGCGGGCGCCGCGCAATCCGGCTTGGTCGTCGCCCCGGGCGACCGTCACCGCGGCGTAGGCGAACGACGTCGTGCCCCTGCTGATCCCGGTCTCGGTGCGCACCCGCTTGCCTGTCTGCAGCGCATGACGGAAGAGCGCGGAGAGGACGGGGCCGGACGTGCCCTCTTCCTGGGCCCGCTCGAAGGCCCGGCGCACCTGGCCCACCACCTCGGTCTCCCCGGTCACCACCGACTCAAGGCCCGAGGTCACCGAGAACAGATGGGAGGTGACGTCGTCGTCGAAGCGGATGGTGGCGTGTTCCGACAGCTCCTCCACGGAGAGGTGCGAATGCTCGGAAAGGACGTCGTAGATCTCCGCCACGGCGTCGTGGAAGCGGTCGACCACCGCGTACACCTCGGTGCGCAGGCAGGTCGAGAGGACCACCGCCTCCTGGACGTTGCGACGGTGGTTCAATGCGCTGAGGGTCTTGTGCAGGTCGGCGTCGGAGACGGCCGAGGCCTCGAGCAGCGGCAGCGGGGCCTGCGTGTGCTGGAGCCCTATGACGACGACGGACACTCGGTTCCCTCCTGGGTCGGCACACAATTGTGCCTGTCCCGCCCCACAGCCTGCCAGTCGCCGGCGGGTCGTCGGGTCGTCAGGCCAACTCCGGACGCTGCGAGAGCCCCACCGCCCGCATCATGGGGGCGTGGGTGACGTCGGGGCCGGGCTCCTCCTCACGAGCGCGGTAGAACCCCAGGACCTGCAGCTCAATGGAGAGGTCCACGTAACGGAGGTGGACCGTGGGCGGGACGGTGAGGACCCGGGGAGCGAAGTTGAGCAACGAGGTCACCCCGGCCCGCACGAGCAGGTCGGCCACCCCCTGGGCGGCCCAGGCGGGCGTGGTGATCACGCCGATGTCCGGGCGCTCGGCGGCGCGCAACGTGGCGAGCTCGTCCATGTGCCGCACCCGCATGCCCCGGATGTCCTCGCCCACCACCGCCGGGTCGACGTCGTAGAGCGAGGTGACCTGGCAGCCCGCGCGAAGCGAACCCGGCCGAGTTCGTGAGGGCGCGGCCCAGGTTGCCGATGCCCACCATGGCCACCGACCAGTTCTCGTCCACGCCGAGGGCGTGGTCGATCTGCGCGATGAGGAATTCGGGGTCGTAGCCCGAGCCCCGGGTGCCGAACGATCCCAGCAGCGAGAGGTCCTTGCGCACCTTGGACGCGTTGACACGGGCCAGGTGGGCGAGCTGCTCCGAGGAGACCGTCCGCGAACCGGCGCGCACCAGCTCGGCCAGGATGCGCTGGTAGATGGGCAGGCGCAGCACGGTGGCCTCGGGGATCCGCCTGGGCGCGGCGGCGACCTCGGAATTGCGTTGCTCGTCGCTCACTGCACCGGATGGTACCGAGGCGGCTCCCCGCTGCACCAAACCGCCCCGAAGCCGACGTCACGTCACCAGGCCAGGACGAGCAACTCCCCTGGGGCGACGTTGAGCCAGCGCGCGGCCGACGACTCGCCGGCCACCACTGCCAGATGCCCGTTGGCGTCGACGAGGAGGCCGAACTCCCCTTTCTGGAGCTCGCCGAAGGCATCGACGCAGCGCAGCTGCACACCGTCGGGGACGAGCGAGTGCGGCAACCCGTCCGGATCAGCGCGTCCGGACTCGATCCGGGCCGCCAGCTCGACGGACCCGCTCATCGGGAATCCGGCGACACGGGCATCGGCCACTGTCGCCGCGAGTTGCAAGTTGCCGAAGTGGTCGACCCAGGTGACCTCCGTGCGCAGACAGATGCGGCCGTCGCGCAGACGGCCCTCCTCGACCACGCCGCCGATGAGGCGCATCAACGACGCAGGATCGATCGGCTCCCCGAGCTCCTCGAGCGCCGCGCCGGCGCAGAGTGCCGCGGCGGCGGGGGCGAAAAGATCGCGCCCGTCGAAGGTGGCGCCAAGGCCGGGCGGCACCGGCTGGCGCGCCAGCTCGACCAGGCGGGTGACCGGTGCCTCACCCGCGGCCTCCGCCGCCGCCACGAGCAGTCCGTTGTCGGGTCCGACGAACGACAAGGACCCGCCGGAGTGCAGCGCGACCTCGAGGCCGATGCCGCGGCGCGCGGTGCCGACGCCGGGGTCCACGACAGCGAGCACCACACCAGATCCGAGGTGCGGCACCGCCCGGACCAACGTGTGACTCCCGGCCCGCACATCGAAGGGCGGGATGTGATGGGTCAGGTCGATGACGGTCGTCCCCGGAGCGCGCGCCGCAATGACCGCGTGGACCACGCCGGCGAACTCGTCCTCGGTGCCGAAGTCCGAGAGAAAGAAGACGGTGCGGGGGTTACTCGTCATAGCCGGCCGCTCAGCGCTGCAGGTGGCGCGATCGTTCGGTGGCGGCTGCGACCGCCTCCATGAAGGCCGAGCGCACGGCGCGGGCCTCCAGCGTGCGGACGCCCGCCGCCGTGGTGCCCGCCGGCGAAGTGACCATGGCGCGCAGAACCTCAGGGTCGCGGCCCGTCTCCCGCAGGAGGGCGGCAGAGCCGCGCATCGTCTCGACCACGAGGGTCCGGCTCACCTCGCGGGTGAGCCCCATCTGGACCCCCGCTTCCACGAGAGCCTCGGCGACGAGGAAGAAGTAGGCGGGGCCCGATCCCGAGAGCCCGGTCACCGCATCGAGCAGGCGCTCGGGCAGCCGCACGACCGTCCCGACGGCCGACAGCACGTCCTCGGCCCAGGCCAGGTCCCGCGAGGTGGCCCAGGACCCGCCCGAGATCGCCGTCACCCCGGCTCCGACGAGGGCGGGGGTGTTGGGCATCGCCCGCACCACCGCAGGCTCGCCGCCGAGCGCGGCCTCCAAGCGGGCGCAGGGCACACCGGCCACGATGGAGAGCACCCGGGTCACCCCGGTGGCGCCGAGGGCGCGGCAGGCCCCCTCCGCCACGTCGGGTTTCACCGCCAGCACGGCACCGGCGATGCGCTCGCCTCCGTCACTCAGAATGCCGGCCTGGGGCGCGGCGAGGGTGCGGACGCCCGGGAATTCCGCTGCCAGCTCCTCTCGGCGGTCGGCCTCCGGCTCCACCACGGTCAGGTCGCCCACCGCCGCCCACCCGGCGCGGAGCAGGCCCCCCAGAAGGGCGCCCCCCATCTTCCCGCCACCGACGATGAGCAGGTTCGACACGAGCGCGACGATACCGAGTGCGGGGGCTGTGCGTTCTCGAGCGGGGTTCTGCCCCTGGTCGACCCCGTCGCACCGGCCGGCCACGGAGGCGGACCCCGCGTCAGCGGCGGGGCCGCCGGCGGTAGGTCGAGGGATGGGCCATGGTCATGGCGGTCGGGAAGTGTTCGTCGGTGTAGAGGACCGACGAACCGGCGATGCGGTCGAGCTCGTCGTCGTCGACCAGGCGGGCGGGCACCCGGCCCATCAGGTAGACGGCGTCCTCGGGGCCGAGGGCGAACCACATGCCGAAGAGGTGGGCATTGCGGCGCAGCAGGTAGGCGAAGACGTCGGCCTGGTTGGCCTCCGGTGCCGGCATGAACTGGGCTTCGAAGTGCAGCGTGCGCTGCTTGAGCGTGAACCATACCGTGATGAAGTCCTTCTCCTCACCCTTGAAGCGCAGGTACCAGCGGTACGACGCCGTGCGGTCCGTCACCTCCTGGCGTTCGGCCGCCACGAGAAACCCACCGGCGGCCAGCTCCCGCTCCGCCCAGGCGTCGATGCAGGCCACCGCTGCGGCCATCTCCTCGTCGGCGGGGAGGTCGACGATCGGCATGGCTCGGGTCGGGCTCGGCGCTTCCGCTCAGCTGCACTCGACGAGGCGACCCGAAGCCAGCTCGTCGTGCAGCTCGACCAACGTACGGGCGGCGGCGCGCCAGGTATAGCGGCGAGCCCGCAGGACCGAGGCGGTGGAGAGCCGCTCGGCCGCCAGCGGCTCGTCGAAGACCGTGCGCACCGCCGTGGCATAGGCCACCGGGTCGGAGTCGTCCACCAGGTAGCCGGTGTGCCCGTGATCGACCAGCGTGGTCAGCCCGCCGACGGCCGAGGCGACGACCGGCGTCCCGCACGCGGCCGCCTCCAGCGCGACCAGCCCGAACGACTCCGAGCGGCTCGGGACGATGCACACGTCGGCGGCCCGGTAGTACGACGAGAGCAGCTCGTGGGGTTGGGGCGCAATGAAGTGGACGTGGTCGCGCACCCCGCGGGCGTCAGCCAGGTCGTGCAGACCCTGCAGCGACTTCTCCCCGTGGGGGCCGCTCGGGCCGCCCACGACGACGAGGCGAAAGGGCTCGTCCCAACGCTCGCGCAGCTCGGCCAGCGTCTCGATGGCGACGTCGGCGCACTTGAGGGGCTGGATCCTCCCGACGAAGAGCAGGAGCCGCCCATCGAGCGGCAGCCCGAGGGCGCGCCGTGCCTGGGGACGGTGGCCGGGACCGAAGAACGCATGGTCCACGCCGGGAGGCACGATCCGGATGCGGCCGGGCTCGCCGCCGTAGAGCGACGCGATCTGGTCGGCCTCGACGGTGCAGGAGGCCAGGACGGCGTCGGAGCAGTCGATGATAGACGCCTCGGCCTCGGCCCTGCGGTGGGGCATGTCGGCCTCGACCTCTTCGGGCATCGACTCCGCCTTGACGCGGTCGAGGGTGTGGAAGGTGCACACCAGCGGCAGATTTCGCTCGTGTTTGATCACGTGCCCGGAGAGCCCCGACAGCCAGTAGTTGGCGTGCACCGACGTGTAGGGCAGCTCGCCGGCCTCCGGCGCGGCCGCCATCCGCTCGAGGACGCCGGCCGTGAACTCGTCGACCACGGCGGGCAGGGACTCCTTGGGCAGAGCCCGCAGCGGCCCGGCGGGAACATGGTGGACCCGCAGGCCGGGCTCGACGGCGACCACGGGCGCCAGATCAGGTGACCAGGCCCTGGTGAACACGTCACAGGACACGTCGGAGCGGGCCAGGGCCGAGGTCAGCTCCCGGACGTAGACGTTCATGCCGCCGCCGTCCCCCGTGCCGGGCTGGGCCAGGGGGGACGTGTGGAGAGAAAGGACCGCGAGCCGGCGCATGGCGCTCAGATCCTACCGGTGGGCGTGAAAACCGCTCCTACCTCCGGAGCGCTGCGAGCTCAGGCCGTGATGACGCGCTCGGCCGGGCCGGTCGGATCCGCCGAGGCCCGCTCACCGCGCTCGTCCTCGTGTTCGCGCCGGAAGGAGAGGTAGATCCGCACGAGGGCCTGCTTCTGCTCCTCGCTGATCGACTGGTCGGCCATGATCGCCCGGGTCAGGTCGGGCGTCCCGGACGGAGGTTCGAGGATCCCGGCCTGGACGTAGAGGGTCTCGGCGGAGATGCGCAGCGCCTTGGCGATCTGCTGGAGGATCTCAGCGGACGGCCGGCGCAGGCCGCGCTCGATCTGGCTCAGGTACGGATTGGAGATCCCGGCCAGCTCGGACAACCGCCGCAGCGAAAGCCGGGCCGATCCCCGCTGCTCACGGATGAAGGACCCGAGGTCGAGCCACCGGTCTTTCGGGTCCGCGCTCACTCTTGCAAGCGTACTGCCGGAGCGAGTTGCGCCGGAGTTGCCCCCGCGGCCCGCGGCGGCGGACAACCGTCGACCGGCGGTTGAATCCCCGGTTGGGATCTGGCCCCCTTCGGGTATGGTCCAGCACGCAGCAGCACCACGACGACCACGACCGAGGAGATCCGCCATGGCCGAGTACAGCCTCCCCGACCTGCCGTACGACTACGCCGCACTGGAGCCCTACGTGTCGGCCCAGATCATGGAGCTGCACCACGACAAGCACCACGCCACCTACGTCGCCGGGGCCAACCAGACGCTCGAGAAGCTGGCCGCCGCCCGCGACAAGGAGGACTTCGGCGCCATCGTCGGACTCGAGAAGACGCTTGCCTTCCACATCTCGGGGCACGTGCTCCACTCCATCTTCTGGAAGAACCAGAGCCCCGACGGCGGCGACAAGCCCGACGGCGCACTCGGGTCGGCCATCGACGAGAACTTCGGCTCCTTCGACAAGTTCAAGGCGCAGTTCACCCAGGCCACCTCCACGATCCAGGGCTCGGGCTGGGGCGTGCTGGCCTACGAGCCCCTCGCCGGCCGCCTCATCGTGGAGCAGGTCTACGACCACCAGAGCAGTGTCGGCCAGAGCTCCGTCCCCCTCCTCGTGTTCGACGCCTGGGAGCACGCCTTCTACCTGCAGTACAAGAACGTGAAGGCCGACTTCTTCGCCGCCCTGTGGAACGTCGTCAACTGGCCCGACGTGGCGGGTCGCCTCGACGCCGCCAAGAAGCTCACGATCCCCGGCTGACCGCTCGGAGCGCGGGAACGGGTATCCCATGTCGGGCTCGCCAGGCGGTTTCGCCCGGTGACCGGGGCCGCTCAGGCCAGGGACAGGTGCTGCTCGCACATACGCCGAGTCGGATCGTGCTCGAGGTCGGCCTGGAGGATGGGCGCTCCGCAGGTCTCGCACTGCCCGTAGGTGCCCTCGCTCAGACGCTCCAGCGCCCGGTCGACGCCGTCGAGGACGGCTGCGGCCCGGGTCAGCTCGGATTCGTAGCGCTCCTCCACGAACCAGGAGGGTAGCGTCGACAGCGGGCCCGGCGCCGGCGAACCACCCGGTGAGACCGGGGACGAACCGCCGACGAGACGGAGTCCCAGCTTGTTTAGGGGTTGCGGCGCCGGGGCAGAGGTACCGCAACCGGTATGCGAGGCCCAAATCCTGCGGGGGGAGAGCCGACGGTGGACACGCGCGACGTCGAGAGAATGATGCCTGCCGGGGCGCGCCGGTTCCCGGCCACGCCCTCGTCGGTCGGGCAGGCCCGCCGGTTCGTGCTCGGCGCACTGCCCCAAGCCTGCGACGACGCGGCCGACGTCCTCGTCTTGATGCTGTCCGAGCTGGCCACCAATGCCGTGCAACACGCGGCGACCGAGTTCGAGGTGGCGGTATGGGTGGCCCCCGACGGTACTCGTGCGCGCGTCGAGGTCGTCGACGGCGCCGACGGCTACCCGACGCCCCGGGACCAGATCCCGGATGCCCCCCATGGGCGGGGCCTGCATATCGTGCGCACGCTGGCCGACGCCTGGGGCATCGAGATGCGGCGCGACCGGCCCGGCAAGACGGTGTGGTTCTCGGTGCCCCTGCATGCGGCGGGCGGTGCGGCGCCGGCGATCCTCCCCGAGGAGCGGACCGGACATGAGCGGGCACGTGTTGACGAGGATTCTTCAGCACCGGCCCGGGCCCCCGCGATGGCGGCGGGGAGCGAACCCGCGTGGCCCATCAAGGGGGTGCGAACGGTGCTCGATGGGCTGCGCGACGCCGTCGTGGCCACGGACGAGCAGGGCGAGATCCGCTACGTCAACGTCGCGGCGGAGGATCTCCTGGGCTGGCCCCGGGGATCCCTCGTCGGCCGGCCGGTCTTCGACCTCGTACCCGAGTCTCTCGCCGCGACGATGGGCGAGGACTACGGGGCGTTCGTCCGCTCCCAGGCCAACGAGCTCGTCGGGCGCCGCCTGGACGCCGTCATCAAGCGGGCCGACGGATCGGAGGTCAACACCGAGTTGGTCATCAGCATCTTCGATCATCCGCTCGCGGGCCGGGTGGTCGTGGGCATCCTCCGCCCGCGCGATGAGAAGAAGCTGCAGCGCTGGTCGGAGCTGACCAGCGAGCTCCTCGAGATCCTCGCTGATGCCCCCATCGACGAACCTCCGGCCGAGCGACTCCTCTCCACTCTCGGCCGGCGCCTCGATTGGGACGTGACCACGCTGTGGGCGCTCTCGGCCGACCAGGAACTGGTCTGCCGGCATGTATGGACGCGCACCCCGAGCGTTGCGCCGGCCTTCGCCCGGGAGAAGGCGGCGGATCCGACCAGCGGGAGCGAAGGTCTCCCCCGGTGGGTCGCGGAGCACGGCGAACCCCTGTGGGTGCCCGATCTCATCACCGACCGGCGCTTCGTGACGGACGCGCTGGTGGAGGACGGGCTGCAGAGCGCGTACGCATTCCCGGTCCGCTACCACGGCGCGTGCATCGGGATCGTCAAGATGCTGAGCCGTCACCCGCGCGAGCGTGACCCTTCGGTCGTCGAGCTCATGGCTGCGGTCGGCGACCACTTGGGCGAGTTGCTGCACGCCTCCGCCCAGGCGACCGAACGCCAGCATTTGGTCGAGGAGCTGCTCGAGGCCCGGCGGCGCAACGAGTTCCTCCTGCTGGCCACCCAGGTCCTCTCCGAAGTCGTCGACTACCGCGACATGGTGGAGCGCCTCGCCCAGGTGTCGGTCCCCGTGATGGCCGACCTGTGCCTCATCGACATAGAAGACGAGAACGGTCAGATGAGGCGGATGGCGGCCTGGCACGCTGACCCGGACAAGCGGGCGCTCACCGAGGAGCTGCGCACCTCGTATCCACCCGACTCCGGTGGCGTCCACCCGGCGGTGCAGGTCATGCGCAGTGGCCGGTCGATGTGGAGCGCCGAGATGGACGACGAGTTCCTGCGGTCGACCAGCCGGGACGAGCGGCACTTCGCCATCCTCAAGACACTCGGGTTCACCTCGTACGTGACCGTGCCACTCCGCCTGCGCGACGAAGAGGTCCTCGGCACCGTCACCCTCGTCTCCGCCGGATCGGGTCGCCGCTTCTCCGAGAAGGACCTCGGCCTGGCCGAGCAGCTGGCCAAACAGGTCAGCTCCGTCGTCATCCGGGCCCGCGCCTATGACCGCGAGCGCAGGATCTCGCACGAGCTGCAGAAGCACCTGCTGCCCGACGCCATCCCCTTCATCGAGGGATGGGACGTGGCCGCCCGCTACCGGCCGGCGGCCGTCGGCGTCGAGGTCGGCGGCGACTGGTACGACGTCGTCCCGATCAGTGAGCACCTCGTCGCCCTCGTCGTCGGCGACGTGGAGGGTCACGACCTCGTGGCGGCGAGGATCATGAGCCGGCTGCGCCACACCCTGGGGCTGCTCCTGCTGGAGGAGCGCGCTCCGGGCAAGGCGCTGCAGCGACTCAACCGGGTCTCCCTGGCGGGAGTCGGGGGGCGGTTGGCCACCGCGCTGATCGGCGTCCTCAACACCAGGACAGGGTCGATCGCGCTCTCCTCGGCCGGGCACCCGTCGCCGGTGCGGGTCGAGTCGGGCCGGGCCGTCGAGCTCCCCGTCCCGCCCGGGCCGCCACTGGGGGTCCAGCACTGCCATTACAAGGATCACGAGTTCCACCTGGACTGGGGATGCCTGGTGATGTTCACCGACGGGCTGGTCGAGCGGCGCGGCAGCCACCTCGACGAACGTCTCGCGCTCCTCGAGTCCTCGCTGCGAACCTCCCCGAACAACGAACCCAGCGAGGTGGCGGATTTCGTCATTGACGCCATGACGGCCGATGAGCGGCGCTCCGACGACATCGTCGTGCTCACCGCACGGCGGCAGGTGACCGACCCCGGCCTCATCTGAGCCGCCGGATACCGCTGCACGCCGGCACTTCGTATTGTGACGGCGTGCAGAGGGAGGAAGCGGTGGCACCGCTCGTCGGAGCCCACATACCGGTTCCCTGCCTCGACGGAGTCGAACGCCCCTACCGCGACCTCGATTGCGCCGCCTCGACGCCCGCACTGCAGCCGGTGGCCGATCGGGTCAACGAGTTCCTGCCGTGGTACTCCAGCGTGCACCGCGGCGCGGGCTACAAGTCACGGCGCGCCACCGCGGCCTACGAGGAAGCCCGCGACAGCGTGCACCGCTTCGCCCGCCGGCCGGCCGGCGGCGGCGACGTCGTCGTCCTGGTGCGCAACACCACCGAGGCCATCAACCACCTGGCCTACCGGCTGAGACTGGGCCCCGACGACGTGGTCGCCACCACCGTGGTCGAGCACCACGCCAACCTGCTCCCCTGGGCGCGGGTGGCGACGCGGCGCTGGGTGGAGTGCGGCACTGCCGGCACCTTCAGCACGGCCGACGTAGTGAGGGTGCTCGAGGACGGTCGGCCGCCGGCCCTCCTGGCCCTGACGGGAGCCTCCAACGTCAGCGGCTGGCTGCCCCCGGTGGAGGAGATCTGCGCGGAGGCGCACACGCGCGGCGTGCCCGTCCTTCTCGATGCGGCACAGCTGGCACCCCATCGCCCCCTGCCGGACGGACCGGACTTCGTCGCCTTCAGCGGCCACAAGCTCTATGCGCCCTTCGGCGCCGGCGCGCTCATCGGGCCGCGGTGGGTCTTCGAAGACGGGGATCCCTTCCTCGCCGGTGGCGGCGCCGTCGACCTGGTCGACCTCGATGAGGTCATCTGGACGGATCCGCCCGAGCGCGAGGAGGCCGGCTCGCCCAATGTCGTGGGCGCGGTTGCGTTCGGTACGGCAATGGACGAGCTGGAACGGATCGGCTGGGAACGCATCCACGCCCACGAGACCGTGCTGTCGACACGGTTGTACGACGGACTGCGGGCCATCGACGGCGTGCGGATACTCGGACCGTGGTCCGAGTCCGGGGAGCGCGACGGGCTCGCCGTGGCGACGTTCACCATGGGCGGGATGCACCACGCCCTGGTGGCCGCCCGGTTGAGCGCGGAGTTCGGGATCGGCGTGCGGCACGGGTGCTTCTGCGCCCACCCCTACCTGATCCGGCTGCTCGGCGTCGGCCGCGCCGGCGTGGACCAGGCGCGCGCGGCCGTGCTGCGGGGCGACCGCAGCGCGATCCCGGGTGCGGTACGGGCCAGCTGCGGGCTCGGCACGACCGATGACGACGTGGATGCGCTGCTCGACGCGCTGCGTGCCCTGGCAGCCGGCGAGCCGCCGCCGGTGCCCTACGTGCAAGACGACGTCACCGGCGATTTCTGGCCGGAAGGCGACGCCGCCGGATGGAGAGTGGCCGACCGGCCGTTCGGCGCGGCGTGCGCGCGGGGCTGAGCGCAACCATGCGGCGCAGCGGGATCCTGCTCTTCGCGCTCGTCGCCGCGGTCCCCGCGCTGGCGGCGTGCTCAGAGCCCGTCGGCAGCTCGTCCGTGGACGACGTGGCGTGGGTGACCGCTGGCGCCTCCGTCACGCTCCCGGGCAGGGACGTCACGCCGGTCAACCTCGCCCGGCGGCACATCGAGGCCGGGGTGCAGGTGGGCAGCCTGCCCTCCGCGCTGGCCTATGCGCCGGGTGGCCAGGGGCTGCTCGTGGTGACCCAGGGGGACGACGAGCTGCACGAGATCGATACGGCGACGCACCAGGTGCTCCACGAGGTCGGGGTCGGGGTCGAGCCGGACGCGGTGGCGGTGGCACCCGGCGGCACCGGCGCCAAGGGTGTGGCGCTCGTGGCGAACCTCGACTCGGACAGCGTGACGCCGGTCGACCTCGGCACCTGGAGGGCGGGCCCGCCCATTGCGGTGGGGACCGAGCCCGTGGCCATCGCCGTCTCGGTGGCGGCCTCGGGCTCGGCCACCGCGTTCGTCGCCGACTACGGCAGCGACACGGTGACCCCGATCGACGTCGCCACGCGGCAGGCCGGCGCGGCCATTGCGGTCGGCGCCGGACCGCAGACCATCGCCGCCGCGCCGGGGGAGGTGCTGGTGGGCAATTTCGGCAACCGGACCGTCACGGCGATCAACCCGACCACGCTGCGGGCGGCCGGCACCGTTCCGCTTCCGCTCAACCCGACGGGCATCGCCGTGGCGCCGGCGGGTGCGACGGCGTATGTCTGCGGGGGGGCGGCCGTGGTGCCGGTGACCGTCGTCGGCCTGACCGTCGGCGCGCCCATCGCGCTGCCCGACGTCGCCCAGGGGATCGCGTTGAGCGCCGACGGTTCGACGGCGTGGGTGACCCAGCAGGCCGGCACCCTCGTTCCCGTGACGTTGACGACGGGGCGGGTGGGTGTCGCGCTGCACGTCGGCGGCCACCCTTCGGCCATCGTCATCGGCGCCGGCTGAGCCCCCAGCCCGCGGCAGGCGGTCAGACGCTGTAGACCGCCCGGGCCCGGAATCGCAGGGGGCGCTCGGTCAGCTCCTCCATATAGTGCGCCGCCCATCCCGCGACCCGGGCCACGGCGAAGATGGTGCGGCCGGTGTCGGGCGGCATGCCGGTGCCCCAACTCGAGCGCGGCGAGGGCGAGGTCGCAGTTGGCGAGCGGCACGTCGTGCGCGGCAGCCACCGCCACGACCTGGCGCACGATGGCACGGCGCTCCTCGCTCAGCAGCGGCTCGGCCAGCGCCAGCAAGGCCTCGAAGCGCGCGTCGCCGCTCTTGTAGACGGCGTGCCCGAAGCCGGGCAGCCGCCCGCGCTCGCTGAGCACGTCGTTCAGCGCCCGCGCCGCGCCGTCGCGCTCGGCCACGACGAGCAGCTCGTAGGCCTGCTGGCTGGCGCCGCCGTGGAGCGGACCGGCCAGGGTGGCCAGCCCGGCCAGGAAGGCGTCATAGGGGTCGGAGCGCACCGATGCCGCGAGGCGGACGGCCATGGTCGAGGTGGCGAGCTCGTGATCCGCCAGGAGGACGAGGGCCGCATTCACGGCGGCGGCCGGCACCGCCGTCGCGGAGGGAGTCAGGCGCGCCCCGAGCCGCGCCGCGATGGAGTCACCCGGAGCCTCCCCGGGGGGCGGCGACCCCACCACGTCGGCCAGCGCGGCGGTGGCGCGGCGGGCGGCCCGCGCCACCGCGGCAGGACGCAGGTCGGACCGCAGGGGGTCCGTCGCCCCGCACAGGACCAGCGCCCAGCGCATGCGCTCGAGCGTGGCGGTCAGCGGGCAGGGTCCGAGACGCGGGGCGCTCCAGTCGCCCGCACCATCGGACTGCCAGAGGAGCTCGGCGACCTCCTCGAAGCTCCAATCCGCCGCCAGCCCGGTGGCGGGCCACCCGCGGTAGATCGGGCCGAGCCGCTGGTCGAGCTGGGTCACGGCGGTCGTGACCGTCGCCAGCCGGGTCGCCGTCTGACGCCCTCCACGGCTCCGCACCGCCAACGACTCGATGTCGTCCAGGTCGAAGAGGCTCCCCCGCCGGGCCGGGTCGGGGTGCGAATCGAGCAGGCCACGGCTGACGTAGGCGTACAGCGTCGACACCTTGACCCCGAGGCGTCGTGCCGCCTCCTCCGTCGTGAGCATGCGCTCCATCGCGGCAGTCTATATTGACTTGATCAACGTTTACAGACGCAGCGAAGGAGCGTCATAGTGGGATGTATGGAAACGATCGTGCGTGATCTCATGACCTCTCCCGCGGTGACGTGCGCCGCAGCCGACAGCCTGGCAGCAGCGGCCCGGGCCATGCAGCAGGCCGATACCGGCTCCGTCGTCGTGACCGACGACGGCAAGGTGGTCGGCATCCTCACCGAGCGCGACCTCCTCAGGGCGGCGGCGGCCGAGGGCGACCCCGACCGGGAGCAGGTGCGCCTGTGGATGACCTCCCGCCCGGACGTGCTCGGTCCCGACGAGCGCGCCGACGCGGCCTGGGCCAGCTTGACCTCGCACCACTACCGGCACCTGCCGGTGGTCGACGGGGACCGTTGTGTGGGCGTCGTTTCGCTGCGCGACCTCATGGCGGTGGCCCGCATCCGGCCCGCCGGCGAGACGAGCGGGGACGTGCCGGCGGGACTCGACGGTGTGGTGGTCGCCGAGACGACCATCGGCGACGTGCGCGGCAGGGAAGGCTTCTTCCACTACCGCCAGTACTCGGCGGTCGAGCTCGCCGAGAAGCGCTCGCTCGAGGACGTCTGGCATCTCCTGTTCCGCGGCGATCTCCCGGATGCCCCGGCCTCGGCTGCCTTCGGCGAGGAGGTCCGGCGCCGGCGCGCCATTCCGCCCGGATTGCGCACGGTGCTGCCGGCCGTGTGCCGCCGCGGGGCGCCGCTCGACGTGCTGCGTACCGCAGTCTCGCTCCTGGCAGCCGAGCTCGGATGGCGCCCCACCCACGACATCGGTGCCGACGAGCTCTACGACCAGGCGCTCGGCCTGTGTGCGGTCGTGCCGAGCATTTTGGCGGCGGCCCACCGCCTGCGGCAGGGACAAGAACCGGTGGAACCGCGTGACGACCTCGGCTTCGCGGCCAACTACCTGTTCATGCTGACGGGCACCGAGCCGAGTCCCCTGCACGCCCGGGCCATTGAGCAGTACATGATCCTGACGATCGACCACGGCTTCAACGCGTCCACATTCACCGCCCGCGTGGTGACGTCGACCGGCGCTGATCTCGGTGCCGCGATCGTGGCGGCCATCGGCGCGCTGTCCGGACCGCTGCACGGCGGCGCTCCCAGCCGCGCCCTGGACATGCTCGACGCCATCGGCACGCCGGACCGGGCCGAGGCCTACGTCCGAGCGGCGGTGGAGGACGGCGAGCGCATCATGGGCTTCGGCCACCGGGTCTACAAGACCGACGACCCGCGCTCTCTCCTCCTGCGCTCGGTCACCGAGCGACTCGGCGGGCCGCTCGTCGAGTTCTCCCAATCGGTCGAGCGCACGACGGTCGACGTGCTGGCCGAGCTGAAGCCGGGTCGCCAGCTCTACACCAACGTCGAGTTCTACGCCGGGGTCGTGATGCACACCTGTGGCATCCCGCGCGAGATGTTCACCCCGACCTTCGCCGCGGGACGCACCATCGGGTGGAGCGCCCACGTGATGGAGCAGGCGGCCCACAACCGCCTCATCCGCCCTGCCGCCCGTTACGTCGGGTCGCCCCCGCCCCAGCTGGTCCCGCAGCCGGAGGCCTGAACGGGCCCCGGGGCGGACGAGGGCGGGACGGCGGTTCCCGAGCGAAACCCGACTAATATGATCAGGGTTAGACGATTCGGGAAGGAGCCAGGTCATGGGCGCCGACAACACCACCTCAGGAGCTTCCGGCCGGGTCGCCGCCCTCTTCTCGTTCCCCAACCCGGTCAACGAGGTCTCGGCGCGGCTGGTGGCTGCGGGCGTCGTCCTCATGTGTGTGCTGACCATCACCCTCGGATTGCAGTGGGCGACGGTGATCATCGCCTACGGGTTCGTGGCCCGGGTGCTGACGGGTCCGACCCTGAGCCCGCTGGGCCAATTCGTGACGCCGGGTCGTCACGCCACGGCTCGGGATCCGAGAACGCCCGGTCGCCGGTCCACCCAAGCGCTTCGCCCAGGGCATGGGCGCCGCCTTCTCGCTGACCGCCCTCGTGCTCACCGGACTGGGCTTCTGGACCGCAGCGGAGGTGTTCCTGGGCCTCCTCACCGCCGCCGCTCTGTTGGAGTCGGCGTTCGGTCTCTGCCTCGGGTGTAGGGCCTTCGCAGTCCTCATGCGGGCCGGCGTGGTGCCCGAGGCGGTCTGCGAGCGCTGCAACGACATCTGGGCCGGGCAGGGCGCGACCGCATAGGCCGCTCTCCCCCGTCCTCCCGGTGCGTCAGTCCTCGTAGATGAGGACGCCTCGAATGTTCTTCCCGTCGCGCATGTCCTGATAGCCCTGGTTGATGTCACCGAGCTTGTAGGTGCTGGTGATCATCGAGTCGAGGTCGAGCAGCCCGTTGCGGTACAGCTTCAGCAGCTTGGGGATGTCGGAGTGGATGTTGGCCGAGCCGAAGATGCTGCCCACCACCTGCTTCTCGTAGATGGTCAGCATCATGAGGTTCATCGTCACTGCGGTCTCATTGAACGGGTGGATGTTGGTGACCACGACCCTGCCGCGCTTGGCGGCCAAATTGAGGATGGAGTCCATCATCGGCCCCGACCCGACGCCCATGGCGCAGATCACCTTGTCGCACATGTGGCCCCAGGTCTCCTGCTGAATGAGCGCAAAAGCCTCCTCGATGGAGGACGCCACGTGGGTGGCCCCGAAGGACGGGGCCAGGTCCCGCTTCAGCTCCACCGGGTCGATGGCGAAGATCATTTCGGCACCGGCGATGCGCGCGCCCTGCACGGCCGAGGCCCCGATGCCCCCGATACCGATCACGGCCACGTTGTCACCTGGCTGCACGCCCGCCGCGTAGACCGAGGAACCCCAGCCGGTGGTGACACCACAGCCGACGAGGCATGCCTTGTCGAGCGGGATGTCGTCGAGGATCTTCACGCACGATGCCTGGTTGACCACGGTGTAGGGGGCGAAGGTGCCGAGGCAGACCATGGTGGAGACATCCTGGCCACGGGCGTGATGCCGCACCGTGCCGTCGAGCTGCTTGCCCGTCATGAGAACGCCTCCGACGTCGCACAGGTTCGAGTGCCCCGTGGCGCAGGGAGGGCACTTCCCACAGGCGGGGACGAAACCCAGCACCACGTGGTCCCCCGGAGCCAGGCCGCTCACACCCGGACCCACCTCTTCGATTACCCCCGCGCCTTCGTGTCCGCCGATGACGGGGAGGGGCACCGGCATGTCGCCGGTCAGCAGGTGCTCGTCGGAGTGGCACATGCCCGACGCCGCCAGCTTGATGAGGACCTCGCCCTCCTTGGGCGGGTCGAGCTCGATGGGCTCGACGCTCCAAGCCTCACGGTCCCAAAGAACAGCTGCTTCGGTTTGCACGGTGCCTCCCAGGGGTGCGGCGTGACAACGACGTACGCTACCGGGCGCCGTGTCGGCCGTGCAGGCTGGTCTCCGGGGCTCCGGACCGGGCAGTCGACCGACTCTTGAGATCCTAGAGTTGGGGGAGATCATGATCACACGGGACCGCGCCTTCGGGGGTGAGTCGATTCGGGCACCGATCGGAGTCCGAATTGCACATTCCGGCCGCGGCGAGGCGGGGAGGGGAAGCATTCGATGGCCATGACCTACGAAGAGGCCTGCGCCGAGGTGACTCTTCCCGGTCGATTCTTCGAAGTGGGAGCGCAGGCGATCGATGGCGTCGACTACCGCGTCTTCAAGAACGCTCCATCCACACTGGCCCAGCTCTTTGCCGGCGCTCGGGACGACGAGTCGACGTTTCTGGTCTACGAGGAGGAGCGCTGGTCCTTCACGGAGACCGCCCGGCACATTGACGCCCTGGCGCACGCGCTAGTGCACACCTTCGGTGTCAAGAAAGGAGACCGGGTGGGCATTGCAATGCGCAATTTGCCCGAGTGGATCGTCTCATTCGCCGCCATCCTCTCCATCGGCGCGGTGTCCGTGTCGTTGAATGCGTGGTGGACGGAGAGCGAGCTCGACTACGCCCTCGACGACTCGGGGACTGCAGTGCTCATCGTCGACGCGGAGCGGGTCGGTCGTGCGCACGGTCCCGCCCGGCGGCGCCAGGTCCCCATCATCGCGGTGCGAACTGCCGCGGCGAAACCGCACCCGGGTGGCGTGCATCGGTATGAAGACGTCGTCAGGCTCGGTGATCCGATGCCGGCGGCCGTCGTTCTGCCGGACGATGACGCCACCATTCTCTATACGTCAGGAACCACCGGCTTTCCGAAGGGAGCGGTGTCGACCCACCGGGCCGTGACCCAGGCCCTCATGGCGTTTTGGGCGCGGACCGCCATTTTGTCGGCACGTCGTGGTCGAGGCGGAGAAGCCCACGCCGCGGCTTCCCCGCCACAATGCTTCATCCTGATCGTCCCCCTCTTCCATGTCACCGGCTGCGTCCCGGTCATGCTCTCGTGCTTCGGCTTGAAGATGAAGCTGGTGATGATGTACCGCTGGGATCCGGAGGTCGCCCTCGGGTTGATTGAGGCAGAGCGTGTCACCGCTTTTGTGGGCGTACCGACCCAGAGTTGGGACATGCTCGAGAGTCCGGCGTTCTCGAAGTACGACACCTCCTCGCTGGCGACCGTGGGGGGCGGGGGGGCACCGGCACCCGTCAAGCTCGTTGAGCGGGTGGAGAACTCTTTTGCCCGTGGTCGACCCAACATCGGCTACGGCATGACCGAGACCAACGCCTTCGGACCCGGCAACACCGGGGACGATTACGTCTCGCACCCGTCTTCCACCGGTCGCGCCAGCTTTCCAACAGTGGACGTCGAGATCCGCGACGATCAGCGGGCACCCGTTCCCGTCGGAAGCCGCGGAGAGATCTGGATGAAAGGCCCGAACCTCTTTCGCGGGTACTGGAACAAACCCGAGGCCACCGCAGAGGTGCTCGTCGACGGATGGCTGGCCACCGGGGACCTCGGCAGGATCGACGCTGAGGGGTTCCTCTACATAGAGGACCGCGCGAAGGACATGGTGATCCGGGCCGGCGAGAACGTCTACTGCGCTGAGGTCGAGAGCGCCGTGTACGAGCATCCCGGCGTCTATGAGGCGGCCGTGTTCGGCGTACCCGACGAACGCCTCGGCGAAGAGGTCGCCTGCGTCATCAGTCGTCGGCCGCAGTCGAGTCTCGATGCCCCAGAGTTGCAGCGGTTCCTGGCCGGAAGGCTCTCGGCGTTCAAGATCCCGAGCCGGATCGAATTCAGTGACGATCGATTGCCCCGGAACCCCTCGGGCAAGATCCTCAAGCGGGCATTGCGGGAGGCCTACTTCACCGCGGCCACCTCGCTCGGATTTCCGGACGCTCCGCATTGACCCGCCGGCTTGGTTCGCACCGCGGTGCAAACCGGTTGCCAATCGGTCGCTTCGATGGTGCACGCTCACTGATGTGGACAAAGCCCTAGATCTACCCCCGGGGTTGCGCCAATGATTCTTTCGAGACTGTGGGAGCCGGGATTTCAGATGCCGGGCGGCAGTTTCCGGCTTCGCCAGCCAAGGGGGCACGCTTGTGTCAGAGGGGCTCGAATCGAGCATGGCATCGGATACTGTCATCGGGAGGTGTCCAACCGTGCAGATGACGCCGCGATGCAGCCGGCGTGATCACCTCCATCGACGAGGCGATCTTTGAGTTGCTCGGTTGGCGGCCCGACGAACTGGTTGGATCGCCCTCGACGAGCTTCATCCACCCCGCTGACCAGCCGGGTGCGGTCGCGGCATGGATGGACATGATCACTTCACCGGGCCGTGCCGGTATGTGGCGTGGGCGGTACAAGACAGCACAGGGTTCCTGGAGGTGGGTCGAGACCGAGAACCATTTTCACGATGGCGACGATCCCAAGGTCATCAGCTCCATGACGGAGGTGAGCCCGGAGCAGGCGAGCCTCGAAGAGCAGTTCAACGCTCGTGGCCAGCTCCTTACCCAGTTGTCCGATGCTCTGCCGGTCGGAGTCTTCCAGGTCGATCTCGATGGCCATGTCACCTTGACGAACAAGAGTTTCCATCTGATCGTGGGCGTCTCCCGTCAAGGTTCCTTCGAAGCTCAAATGGCAACGGTGTGCGACGCGGACCGACCAGCCTTGCAGGCGGCTCTGGTCAAGACGTTTGCCTGCCAGTCGGTCGATGGCGTCGAGATTCGACTACGGGTCCCCACCGGAGAGTCGCCGCCGGTCGGGACGCAGGACCGGGTGTGCCTCCTCGGTCTGCGCCCGCTCACCGACGGCGCGGGCGTGGTCAACGGCGCCGTCGGGTGTCTCAGTGACGTGACCGAGCGGGCGCTCCTCCATCAAGAGCTCGAGATCCGAGCGGCGATCGATGAGCTCACGTCATGCTTCAACAGGGCGGCGACCATTGCGCTCGTCGACCGCACCATAAATGCGCGACACGATGGACTGGGACGCGCCGTCGTCTTCGTCGACCTTGACGGGCTCAAGTCGGTGAACGATGAGTTTGGTCATGCTGCGGGCGACCAGCTCTTGGTGATCGCCGCCAATCAGATCAGGACGTCGCTGCGCAACAGTGACTTCTTTGGCCGCTTGGGCGGAGACGAGTTCCTGGTGATCTGCCCGAGAGTCGTCAGCGCGACACAGGCAGTGGAGATCGCCAGGAGGATCTCGACTGCCCTGACGACATCGGTGGACATCGGCTCCGACACGCTAGAACTCAGAGCCAGTGTCGGTGTCGTGTGGACGATGGAGGCGCTCGACACAGACACCTTGATTGCCCGGGCGGACCATGCGATGTATGAGTCAAAGCGGCTTGGTGACCACGGTGTGACGCTGTTCTCCGACACCGCCATGGACGAAGATGCCAGGTGGCGCCGGTGACACCGTGTGGAGGCGGTGGCGGTCGGTGAAGCCTCTCGGTACCTATCCTGGATACCAATGCTCGCAATCACTTATGCGACCGGGAGAACACTCGCCGAAGTCGGGTTTCTGCTTCTCTTGATTGCGGGAGTGTGGCTTGTTGCAGCGGAAATCCCAGCCTTCCGGCTCCAACGAGTTCGAAGGATCGTCGCAGGTACAGCTCTTGCAGTGGCCGGCCTGCTTCTCATCATTGCCGCCCATTGGGGCCATTTCGGCTAGCTGCCCGCAGCCGACCAGTCCCCGCTCCCGTGCGCCGGCAGTGACGATCCCCGGAGGGAGGGTGCGGTGCCGATTCACCCGATGCAGAACTCGTTGCCCTCAGGATCAAGCATGACCGTCCAGCTACTTCCGTTGCCTTCTCGGTGCTCGACCTTCGTGGCGCCGAGAGCGACGAGGCGCTCGATCTCGTCCTCCGGGTTCTTGGTGGCCAGGTCAACGTGCATTCGGCTCTTTGCGGTTTTTGGTTCAGGAACCCGCCAGAACAAGATCCCCCGGACGCCTCGGTGGTCGGGTGCAGACAGAGCCGCAAAGTCGTCCTCTTCGGCTACGGATCGGTACCCGGTTACTTCTGACCAGAAAGCCGAGAGCCCTCGTGGATCAGCACAGTCGAATGTCACGTATTTGATGAACGCCGTCATAGTGCGACGCTAGGGGAGAATCCGCAGAACCGGCCACCTGGTGCGGATCGAGATCGTGCAGCCGCAGCCCGCGGTTGTGGTTTCCTCGCTGCCGCGACAATGGCTCGAAAGACCAGGAAACGGTCGGCGGGATAACCGAGAGCAATCATGCGCACCGCCGATACGTAGGTCGGTCGCGGCGAACATCATCGCCATGGTGGCCGGTCCCAAGTCGTGCCGAGCAATCGTCCGATATCGTCCCGACCCGGGCTGGGCAGAACGAGGACAACCGCAGCCTTCGCAGGTGCCAGCTTGCTGGCACCCACCCAGACTGCCGAAAAGGCACGTAACTGGACCGTATTGCCACGATGACGAAGTCCTAATTCTGACGATTTGACGCTGCAATCGCCGGCGAGCCTCACGCTTCGATCGAGGTGTTCCGAGCTCTCGATCGATCGTCGTAGGAACGGACGTGACGGCGAGCTCGGATCGTGTCCCACGTGTCCAGCTATGGAGGCTCCCTCGCTCCGCTCCTGAACCAGTCACGAACGTGAAATCAACCACGAGCCGCTGGCGCGGACTGTCCCCCTACTCCGGGGAAGGGGCGCACCTGACCGATCATCATCGGCGGAGGCCGGCACCCCAGCGGGTTGCATTGTCGACGCAAAATCGACTAAACCGTTTCCCCAATCGTGACCGGTGCCGGGAAGTGCCCGACGACGAAGCCAGGTCTCCGATGCCGCGTGCAAGGGCTCGTCGGTGTTGGGGCGGGGATGGTGGGCCTGTCTCTCGTAACCGCGATCACCGCAACGGTGGTCGTGCCAGCGGGACCCGTCGCGGCCGATCAAGTGTCCAATCTCAAAGTGCAGGCGACCCAGATCACTCAGGATCTCGTGCTGGAGCAGCTCCAGATCGGCTCTTACCAACAGCATTACGACGTGGATATCGCCAAGGTCCAACGCGACGAGGCGGAGATCGGATCGAGTGAGGACCAGATCTACGGCGACAGCACTCGGGTGAGGCGCGATCGCACGCGGCTTGAGTCTGAAGCGGTGTCGGCCTACGTCAACTTGGACCCGGAGGTCAATGGGACCGAGGCCCTGTTCGAGAACCAAAACGAAGCGTTGACGAGAGCGGAGTACGAAGAAGTGGCAAGTGGTGATATCGCCCTTACCATCGATGCCCTTCACAGCGACGAGAACGGGTTGCGTAGCGAACGTGCCACGCTCGAGCAACAAGAGGCACAGGACCAAGCGACCACCAACCAGGAGGCAACGCTGGCCAACGCGGCGCGCCAGACCGAGGTCCAGCTCGCGTCCAAGCAGTCAGAGATCACGGGCGAACTCGCCGTGGCGGTGTCCCAGCAGCAGGTGGCACAGGCCGCGGCTGCTGCAGCAGCAGTCCGGGCGGCCCAGGCCACGGCTGTTGCCGCAGTGACCGCTTCGAGCGCGTCAGCGCCGCCTGCCGCCACCTCCACCACGTCACTCCCGGGAAGTGCCGCCACCACGTCGTCGGGCGACCCGACCCTGCCTCCATTCCTCCAATGCGTCCTGCAGGCCGAGTCAGGCGGCAACTACGACGCCGTCTCACCGGGGGGCACGTACATGGGCGGTTTCCAATTCAGCCAGGCGACGTGGAACGAAGCGGCAGAGCTGGCCGGCATGCCGCAGCTCATCAACATCCCCCCGAACCAGGCGACTCCGGGCGAGCAGGACGACCTCGCGATCGCCCTCTACGAGGCCGATGGCCAGCAGCCCTGGAACGATTCCTGCCGGACGAGCTGAGATAGGCGAGCGCTGTGCGCTCCTGGGCCTCCCCGGCGTTTGAAGAGGGTTGAACGCTCCTGACTCAGACATCCTCGTCGTCACCGGGCCAGGCCCACCGAGGGACCTCGCGCAATGGATGAAGCTGTTCCTCGCTCTCTGCGTGGGAGTTCTGCATCGCAACCCTCGACCCGAATTCGACGTGGGACCGGACCGCCCCACGGAACTCCTCGTCATCAGGAAGATCGGACGCGTCCAGCGCTGCCATGTAGAGCTGGACAAACCTCTGTCGCTGCTCCTCAGAGATCCGAAGGTGCCGGTGGACATCGATCAAATGGTCGAAGCCCAGCTCTCGGGTGAAGCGGTCCGGGCCACCGAAGGATTCAGCCGTGAAGGCAGTCAGGTGATCGACGTGCTGAGGCTGGCCGGTTCCGAAGAGTGGCCGGAGCAAGGGATCTTTGAGGACGCTGCTGTAGAACGTGTCCTCGAGGCGGTGCAGCCCCTGTTCGCCACCTGCGAAGTCGTAGAGCGACGGCATTCTTCAATCCTATGGACGAGGATGCCATGGCGAGTATCCCGCAGTGTTCTTCAACACACCGATGACGGAGGGGAGCGGGGAAACCCACGATTGGGACAATTTCGACCACGGCGACTCCGGGCAGGGCTCTTATGATCAAGCAATCCGGAATGTGCGATCTCGGCTCAATCTAAAGCGGGGAACCGGTACCGCATTCCGGGTGTGCTGAGTTGTCGCGCCGAGGGGCGGCGACATGCAAACTTGCGTGGGCATCGAAGGGAGGGCGCGACATGAGAGCGTGGCTGGTTCACGAGTTCGGTGCACCGACCGACGTGCTCCGGTTCGGGGAGGTCGAGGCACCTGAGCCGGGGCCGGGCGAGGTCCAGATCGCAGTGGAGGCGATCACAATCAATTTCAACGACATCGACGGAATCCGCGGCCGATACCGAACGGTGCCGGTCGAGCCGCCGTACATCCCGGGGATGGAGGTACTCGGCCGCGTACGTGCGGCGGGCGATGGGGGTGGGGCGCTGCTCGGAAGGCGAGTCTGCGCGATTCCCGCCGGTGCCTTCGGCGGGTACGCCGAAGTAGCGGTGGCACCTGTCGCGATGACCTTCGCAATGCCCGAGAACATGGATACCGCAACCGCAGCGTCGGTCTACATGCCGTTCCATGTCGCCTCTCTCGCCCTCTACCAACGTGCCCACCTCTCGGCCGACGACACCGTACTGGTGCACGCCGCCGCTGGGGGTGCGGGGTCAGCCGCCGTACAACTCGCCCGCGCACGCGGCGCCCGGGTGATAGCGACCGCGGGGGGTCCTCACAAACTCAGATTCGCCACCGAGCTCGGCGCCGACGTCGCGGTCGACTATCGCAGTGATGACTTCGTCGCCCGGGTCCTCGACGCCACTGGTGGGCGGGGCGTCGACGTGGCCTTCGATACCATCGGTGGAGCGACGACCGTTGAAACGTTTCGGTGCATGGCATTCGGAGGAAGACATCTGCTCATCGGCTTCGCGTCGGGGATCGAGGCCGAAGACGAAGGCATCGTGCCGCGTCCAGTGTTGTTCGGCAACTTTTCGCTTGTCGGCGTCTGCCACGCGTACACGGAGGATGCGCTCGAATTCAAACGCGCAACCGGATTGAACTTCCCCTCGCACGCTGACGGCATGCGGCTCCACGAGGACGTCCTAAGAATGATCGCGGCCGGGACGGTTCGTCCTATTGCTGGTTCGACTTCGTCATTTTCGGCGCTACCCGAGATCGTCGGCGCGATGGAGTCCCGTGCGACGATGGGTCGCAACGTTGTGATCGTAGATTGACGATACCCGAGGCAGACAGGCGCTCGATCTCCCTTCTCACGCGATTTAGGAATCCGTTGGAGTCAGTCCACCGAGATCGCAGGAATTCTGGCTGGTCTGGGCCATCCGGCAATCCAGACCGTGACGTCCGATCCCATGAGTAGTGGGCGTCTGATTCCCACGGGTCCCTGCCGGTCGCCGGCAGGGAGCGCCACGGAAAGAGGCGCTCTTCCTCGCGAAGCGTCTCCACATCTGCACACCTCCCGATGGGCGACATCACTGTTCGCCAATCAGACTGGTGTTGCAATGACCGCGTGCAGGCGACAGGCAATGGACGGGGCAGTCCGGATTCCTATGGAGCGGATGGGAGCCTCAGAGCGAGGAGCTGCGCCGGCGAGCCGACCGGCAGGTAGATCTGGCCACCGGCGACGGACATCCATCCGTTGACCACGCCCGGACCGTGGTAGGTCCACACCACTGCGCCGGTCGCTCGGTTGAGGGCGAGCACTTCTCCTTGATAGGTCGCCGTGAGGACGAGGTTGTTGACGATCGTCACCCCACCGGTGGGATCACCAGGGACCTTGGTATCCCATGCAATCTTGCCGGTGCGAGCGGACATGGCGACGATGTCGCCATCCATCGTGCCGATCTTGCCGCCGAAGTAGGCAGTCTGATCAGGCTCCAGAATGTCGGGGGCATTCAACGCCGCTGCATAGACGACACCGCCGGCCGAGGCGGGCGGTGTGAGCACACCGCCATACGTTCCCGGCAGGACCGTGGTCGGTCCGCTGAGCTTGGGCAAGTCCCCGTTTCGGTGGATCCCCACCGCCGTCTTCCACAGGAGGCGACCAGTCACGGGGTTGAGCCCGAGCACGAAGCCTCCTTTTCCCGTGCTGACCGCCACGACACGGGACCCGTCCACCGAACGCCCCACCGGCACGAGCATGGCCTGTACTTGATCACGATCGTAGAGGTCATGGGGGAAAGCTTGGTGGTACCACAGAAGCTTTCCGGTCTTCGCAGACAGCGCCACCATGGAGTCCGTGTAGAGATTGGCGCCGGGCCGGCTGGTGCCGTTCGGGTATTGGGTGGTGCCGACAAAAGGAGCGGGATTGGCCACCCCCCAGTACAAAATTCCTGTGCGCACATCAATGGCCGGCGGGTACCACGCGCCTCCGCCCGAGTTCACCGCCGGGTTGCCCCAAAGATCCTTCGAGTCCACGGTGTCGAAGCGCCAGTCGATCCTTCCCGTGTTCGCATCCAACGCTTCGAGGTATCCGATGGATCCTCCGGTGTATATTCCCCCGGCTAGGGACACCGGCACGGTGGCCACATAGACCATCCCCCCGTAGGGTTCCGTTTGGATGTCGACACCCTGGCCGGGCGTCGTCGTGATCTGACGACTCCACAACGGGGCACCGTTCGACAGTGAGAAGGCGACCACGCCGCTGGGTGTGGACGCGAACAGCTTTCCCCACCCGACTGAGACACCATAGGGGCCGACGCTGAAGCCGAGCGCTTTCGTCTTCCACTTCACTTGGCCTGACGACACGTCGATCGCGTACACGGTCCCAGCCTGGTCCTGCACGTAGGCAGTTCCAGCGACGACGATCGGCGACGTCGATGCGCCGGCCGCCATGGGCACGCTCCACGCCGGCACCAAGCTGGACACCGTCGAACCGCGGATCGGCGACACACCGGCATTCCTCGAGTTCAAATAGTCGTGATCGGGAAGGGTCCATGCGCTGGCTGCCGCCTTACCGCGAACCTCTGGGGGAGCGCCATGTGAGGCTGAGCGGAGCGGCCGACCGGCCGCAACGGCGCCGCTGTCGAAACCCAGAACGGCAGTCAGCAGTACGGTGAAAGCAACGACGCCGCTCCCGAACATGAGCGTCTGTCGGCCGGAAGTTCGCATGGGGCCCCTTCTGTTGTGCGAAAAGATAGCGACTGCCTGTCGCTCGCCGAAGATACTGGCGTACGCGTCCTTCCCACCGGAACAGGAGTGGGAGTTACGGAGACCTTGCCATGCTCACTCCCGGCAGCGAGCTGACACCCTCCGATCAGCTCTGAAATGATCCTCCCCAGCTGAGGGGAGGCAGACTAGTGAGCAATGGTTGAAGCAGGTGGCTCCTTCTCGGGGATAACGAAGCGATACTCAAGGAGGGGCTCCTGGGTGCTCAAAGGGATCGATCTGGAACTTCAGCCTGGGTCGAGGACGGTGATCGTTGGCGGAAACGGTTCTGGAAAATCAACGCTTCTTCGAATCGGAGCTGGAGTGAGCTGGCCGAACGACGGCGCTGTCACGTTGCCAGATCGCATCGGGTACGTACCCGAGAGGCTGGCCGCCCGGACAAGGTTCGCCGGAGCGGAGTACCTGGCCCACATGGGCCGGATCAAGGGGCTCGATGCAGGGGTGGTTCGCGCCCGAAGTCGGGAGCTCCTCCAACGTCTCGATCTCCAACACAGCCCCAACGAGCCCATCGAAACCCTGTCCAAAGGAAATCGTCAGAAGCTTGTCCTCGCCCAGGCGTTTTTAGGTCCTGTCGGACTCTTGGTGCTCGATGAACCCTTCAGCGGTCTTGATCCTGTCGCCCAGGCGGCCTTGGGTGAACTGACGGACGAGGCACAGTCGGGTGGCACTGCTGTACTTGTGAGTTCCCATCGCTCCTTCCCCGAGCAGATCGGACTCCGCCAACTTAGAATTCAAGACGGTCAGTTTGCCGAGATACATCACGATGATGCCCCGGTATCGGGAAACCCACGCGTTATGGAAGTTCAACTCTTTGCGACGGACAGAGCGTCAGATCGACAACGGGTTGCGGGCATCCCCGGGGTCTCGCACGCTCGATTCGAGGAATCACGAGGCCTTCTGGTGCTCCTCGCCGATCACCTGCAGATCGATGGCGTATTGATCGAAGCCATCGCACAGGGCTGGTCGGTCCGATCGGTGCGCGACGTGTCCCGTGAGGGCAGCTTCGAATGATCGCACTCGTCAGGTATGTCAGCAGGGAGACTCTTCGATCACAGCGCTGGGTGGCCCCCATACTCTGCTTCGCGGCGATCGACGCCATCATCGGCACGCAGACTGGGTCTGTGCTGCCCTCGTACGCCATATGCGCAGCTGTGCTGCTCTTCATCACCACCTGGTTGACAGTGGTCGTCATCAACAGTGAGGACCCGATCCAGCAGAGCATCACAGAGGTCTGTGCCGGTAGTCAGACCAAGGTTCGCGTCTCCAAACTCGCGGTGAGCCTTCTGATCGCAGTCATACTCGGAGTCCTCGGAATGGTCGCTCCCACGATCATCTCCAACTCGCCGACCAGCGGCGAAGAGGTCATCGCCGGGATCTGCGCTCAGATCATCACGGCTCTGATGGGTGTCACATTCGGCGCAATCTGCAGTCGGCCGATTATCCGCCGCAGATCCTGGTCAGTACTGCTAGGCGTCCTACTCGGCATAGCGACGGTATTGATCCCCCATGGCCCACCTACTCGTCAACTCCTCGTTCTGTTCAACGAGACAGGGTCATTTCGCTCTCGGCCCGCCAGTCCTCCTCATCGGAATGGAGACACTCCTACTCGCAGGGATCGTGACCGCATGCTCGCTTCGTCTCGCACGGCGAAGGGTCTGAGCGGAGAAGGCACCAGAGCCGTGAGCAAGCATCAACAGGTCCGACGCGGTCGGTGTCTCACCTGCCGGCGATGTACGGGGATCCACCCCGCGGGATCATGACAATGCGCATGTGACTGTCAGGCCGAGGCAACCTAATCTCCGGACATGGCAGAGGGAAAGGTCCTCGTCACCGGCAGTTCAGGACATCTGGGCGAGGCCCTCGTTCGAACTTTTCGCGCCCAAGGCAGAGAGGTACTCGGCCTTGATGTTGTCGAGTCGCCCTTCACATCCCGTGTGGGGTCAATCGCCGATCGCGCCGTGGTGAAGGACTGCGTCCATGGTGCGGAATCAGTCCTGCATACAGCGACTCTTCACAAGCCCCACGTCGGCTCTCACGACCGTCAGGCGTTTCTCGAAACGAACGTGATCGGGACCACCATCCTGTTGGAAGAGGCGGTGGCGGCGGGCGTCACCCGCTTCGTCTTTACGAGTACAACGAGTGCGTTTGGGAAGGCACTCGTCCCTTCCTCCGGATCACCCGCCGTGTGGATCACCGAGGACGTTGCTCCCGTTCCGAGGAACATCTATGGCGTGACAAAGGCAGCGGCCGAGGACTTGTGTGAGTTGGTTGCGCGGGACCAGAGCTTGCCCGTAGTGGTCCTGCGTACATCTCGATTTTTCCCCGAAATGGATGACAACACCGAGATCACATCCACGTTCGCCAATGAAAACATCAAAGCCAACGAGTACCTCTACCGGCGCGTCGATGTCGAAGACGTCGTCAGTGCTCATCTGCTCGCCGAAGACCGCGCCCCCGCTCTGGGGTTTGCCAAGTACATCATCAGCGCAACTTCCCCGTTCGCCCGTGAGGATGCTGCCGAGCTGGTCCGCGATGCCCCAGCCGTAGTTCGCCGCCTCTTTCACGACCAGGCTGCTGAGTACGCCAGACGGGGATGGGAGATGTTTCCCCGCATCGACCGTGTCTATGACAACACCCGGGCTCGCTCCGAGCTGGGTTGGGTCCCCCACTACGACTTTCGTTGCGTCCTCGACCACCTCAGGTCAGACCAAGACCCGAGGAGTTCACTCGCGAGGACAATCGGTGCGAAGGGGTACCACGAGGTCACGACGGGTTTGTATACCGTGCGGTGAGCGACTGAGCTCAGGAGCGTGCAGACTCCGACCCCCAGCAACGTACGGGCAGCGAGATACCGGCCAATCGTTACGGAGGCGACATCCCGATGTTGTATCGGACCTCGGCCGAAGTTGCCCACGAATCCTCAAGACTCCGACCCAAGGCTTGCCTGTCTGCCGCTTTCGATTCGTCAACCCGAGAGGCCGCACGATGCCATATCGCCTGGCGCGATCTTCCCAGGGCGGCACCGATCTCATGCCACGTGCGGTCCTGCGATCTCGCAACCTTCACCGCTTCCTTCTCGATGGCGGCAAAGTACTTCTGGAATGCCGAAATGGTTCTCAACACCTCAATGGGGTCGGCCCCGGGGTCCTGGCGGAGACGCTCCCAGTTGTCCCATGCTTGACTCATGGATTCGATCCTCAAACCTCACCACACACTTGTCAATGAACCTTGGCAGGGTGGTGGCACCCGGGAAGGGATCGGTCGTCCGAATGGCGTCTCGTCCGGGCATTTCAGTCGCAAGCGGGACGAGCAAGGCCCCCACGAAAGGCCGCGCCGACTCCGCCACGTAGTCGACCGGCGGGAACGACCCCATTCGTGGATCCACGGCGAGCGAGTTCAAAATCGAGACCCTTCGAGTTGTGGGTCAGAGTGCCATGCTCTCCGTATCCGAGTGAGGCAGATCACCGCCAGGACGATGAAGCTTCCTTCGACGATGAGGCTCACGGTGCCGAGCAGGTAGCCCCAATTCCCAACGTCTCCCGGGTCACCCGGAACTCCCACGGTTCGCGACATGATGTATCCGGCCATGGGCCCGATGCTCGACGCCAGTCCGAGCAGCCAGCCAATGGTCTTCCCGCGAATGATGAGCGCGGCGCTGATCGTGCTACTGATCTCGACCATGTAGTAGCCGTACTTCAACCACACGGGTGATTGGTCTCCCAGAAGACCGCCTTGGTCCTGTAGGTGGATTATGGCGATAGCCAGAGCAAGGCCCGCACCGAGGACGAGAAACGGAACAGCGGTCTGGGTGTCATCGCTAAGGATGAATCTGGTAACGCGTTGCCCGGACGACGTCTGGGTCACCGTTGCCACTTGCATGGATCGACTCCTTTTGAAGCTAGAGGATTGGAATAGGTTTCGTCGAGTGTCTCTACTCGAAGGGATCTACGAATGAAGTGGTGCTCGGGATTCAGGAAGGAGATATCGCTTCCGTTCGGTACCCCCCGGCACCACGAGGGCAGGAGCGTTTGTCGTCCCATTGCACATTCGTTCTCTGCGCAATTACGACCATGGGCGGATGGCTCGCTCGAAAGGAGCCCTCGCTCGTCACCCGGTCGGCGCGCTTGCTATGTGCGCGAAGCGGGCTGCCCAAAAGGAGGCCCGCTGGTGTCCAAATACATACATCCCTCCGTGATTTTCATGCGTATATCAAGCAGGCAAGGTGACTCTCTGGGTCATAGCCGAAGGAATGCAGCCTGCCTGACCGAACTCAGCATCGTTACGACCTCATCGACAACGTGGGTGAGCCATCCCTTCAAGGCCATGCAGTCCCCGAAGACGAGTCAAGGAATCATCGAAACGAGCGTCGAGGAATCCAGAACCGCCAGGGTGCGGCACTTGAGAGCCAGGAGAGGAGCGACAGAGGACGATGAATTGCCACTCGCCCGAGCAGACTAGATGGCCCATGCGTGAGCAGATGCCGCGACGAGAGTCGGTGCGTTCAACACGGAGAGGACTGCAATGAGGTGGTTCAGAGCGCGCGTCACACTGGCGACCGCAAATTCGAACTGGCAAGTTCTCGTCTGATCTCCGAAACGGAGGCCTTTATGACCGGTGATCTCGCGGGTCGTCTCGGCCGACGGAGTGCGCCAATTCCCGGATGGGCCCGGCTCAACTCACTCGCCCATGGCGATCTGCATGGGCTGCGTACGACACGACACCTCGCCATGGCGAGGAGATCGGCGACCCTCGCTGACCTGACGGAGGAATCTTGGAGGAGCGCACAGAACCTGCTTGCTCGAGAACTCAACGAGCTCGTAGGGAACGACCCCGGTCTGCTTTTGGAAGTCCAGAGACACGTCCTGGTGCCACTCGAGCTCCAGTTGATGCGCCGCGATGGGTTGACCGCGTTCGAGCTCGTTGAACTCACCCGGTCTGCGCTGCGCTCGAGCATCCCCTGAGGGGTTGGTCCCGTTATTGGACGAGACGTAGAGGTCGAGCCACCACGTGGTCACCCGGATCCAGGGGCTCGAGTCAATAGTCAGATCCAGCGGTAAACAGTCCGTTCCCAGGCACTTCGCCTCGGTGCGGTTTGCTACCTGGGGGTCTGGTTGGCCTGTGTTCTGTGAGCCTGTTCTGTGTGCGCCGCCCGGCCTCACACTGTCCGCAACGCGTCGGTGGGTGACAGGCGCCCCGCTCGCAGTGCGGGTAACAGTCCGGCCCCGGCGCCGATCATTAAGGGCGGCGAATCCGCCGGCCCACGCGATCGGCGGCACGTCGACCGACCATCCCTTGGTTGAGGCGTAGATCAAGGTCGCCAACGTTCCGGCTCCCACGCCCACGACCCCGCCGAGTACCGCAAGCAGGATCGCCTCCGAGAGGAACCGAGCACCGCCGGCGGCCAACGCACGGCGAGCCTGCTCCGGCGTAGTCCTACATAAAATCCCGAACAGTATTGCATACTGATCAGAATCTTATAAGATGGACGCATGCCACGAGGGATTACAAAACGCCGGCCCATCACCGTTACCGCCCTGCTCGATGCGGCGATGGAGTTGTTCGCCGAGCAGGGGTATGGCGCGACCTCTATCCCCGACATCTGCGCACGGGCCGGTCTGACCAAAGGAGCCTTCTACTCGAACTTCGCCAACAAGGACGCTCTGTTCTTGGCGCTCCTCGATCGCAGCTGGGAGCGCAGGGCGGAATGGATCCGCCGGGCCTTACCCGGGGGCGATGTGCTTGGCGTCGGAGAGCTGCGGGACCGGCCTTCGCTTCCCCACCTCGAGGTCGATCGAGAGTGGACGCTCGTCTCCATGGAGTTCTCCTTGCATGCCATCCGTCGACCGGACGTGGCGACACTCCTGGTCGAGCACGAGCTGCGCGTGCGGTCCGAGCTCGCTGTCCTGGTGACCGAGGCCCTGGAGCGAGAAGAACGGCTCCCCACGCTTCCCGTGGACCAACTGGCGCGCATGATCGTCGCGGTCACCGAGGGCAGCGACATCCAAATGCTGACCGGCGCCGCAGCCGGCGCCACGCTGCACGCCGACCTCGGGCCCCGCGCCGTGATAGCGCTGCTCCGGCACTTCTCGCTGCCGACCGAATCGGTGATCTCTCGTGGTGGAGGCGCTTCCCGATGAGTCAGAACGACACAAGCGGTAGCCGTAAGGAGCGCGCCGCGGCGAGAGATCACGCGTGCCAGCTAGTGGACTTCGATCCCCTGATGGCTCTCGACGACCTGCTCTCGGACGTCGGCCTCTCGCGAGCGGAGATCGGGGGCTCCGTCTCCTTCGCCGGGCAAGACCCGATCGTGCCTGCCGCGCACCGGCTCGGAGCGTGCATTGGCGTCCCGCTCATGGCTGCCGCGGTGGCGGCAGTCGCCCTGCACCGCTATCGGGGCGGGCCCGCGCAGGACCTCCACCTGGACCTGCGCCAGGCCCTGCACTCGATCAATCCAGGCGCCTTCTGGCATCCGACGCTCAACGCGGAGCGGCCCCCCACCCCTTGGTATTCGACAACCCGTTCCTGGTGACGCCCTACCCCACATCGGATGGCCGTTGGGTCATGGCATCGGGCGTCCTTCCGCACCTGGCCGCCAAGTGGTGCCGCTTCTTGGACGTGCCGCCCGACGCCGCCAGAGTCGCCGCCGCGGTTGGCATGTGGGACGCCTTCGAGCTTGAGGAGGCAGCGAACGCCATGGGCCTGCCGGGCTGTGTCGTGCGCTCTCCGGCCGAGTGGTTGGCCCACGAGCAAGGAGCGCTGCTGGCCGCCCAGCCGGTCATCGGCCTCGAGCGGATCGGCAACGCGCCGACGCGAGACTTCGGAGTGGCCGAGCAACCCTTCGAAGGCGTCCGCGTGCTGTCGTTCACTCACGCCGTCGCCGGTCCGACTGTCGGGCGGACTCTGGCCGAGCACGGAGCGGACGTGCTCTGCGCAACGCGCCCGAACGACTACGAGCACGAATTCATCTACGCCGAGGCCAACGTCGGCTCTCGCAGTGCCTACGTCGACCTCGACAGTCCGACTGGCAAGGAGCGGGCGGCGACGCTTCTGGCCGGGGCGGACGTCGTCGTCAACAACCACCGGCTCGGTTCACTCGAGGAGGGCGGACTCGATCCTCGCCAACTGGCGGAACGGCACCCCGGTCTCGTGTACGTCTCGGTCAGCTGCTACGGCTCGAGCGGCCCGTGGACCGGACGCGGCGGCTTCGACATGAACGGTTCCGCCGCCTCCGGTCTCATGACCATCGAGGGGAGCGAAGCCGAGCCTCGACTACCCGTCACCGTTCTCATCAACGACTACATCACCGGCTACATGGGTGCCATCGGAGCCATGGCCGCGCTGGTCAAGCGCGCCACAGAAGGTGGCTCGTGGCGCGTCACCGTCAGCCTGACCAGGAGCGCGATGTGGTGCGGATCACTTGGGCTCGTCGACCCTGCCCTTGCCGGCTGTGACGAGGAGCACAGCCTGCGTGAGCCCCTCCCCTACGACGCCTCCAGTTCCCTCGGGGATGTCCACATGCTGGCTCCGCCCGTGCGCTTTTCGCGGACTCCGCCGGCGTGGCCCGACCCGATCCTGGTCCCACGCGGGTCGAGCCGGGCGGAATGGCGCAGATGACCAAAGCCCTGCCCGGCATGATCGCCGAGGCGAACCCCGAGTCTCGGGTCGTTCATTGCCCGGAGTGCGCGCCAACTGGCCATCCACGGAGGGGAGCGGTTCATCGGGATCGGATGGGCCTGGAGTCTCAGTTGACCGCAGACGGTCTGAGAGAATCATGCGGGGCCGTGGATCAGCGTCGCCAGCTGATCTGACTTCCCCGCATACTCCCGACTGCCCCAGATCGGCGGGAGGAAGTCGACGGCTGTAACGGCTTAGAAACTGACAGCCTTACCGATGTCCTCCAACGACAGTTCGCCCGTTCTGTGACCTCCGCATTCAACGCAATCCGCTGTGTGCCTCCAAGATCGGATCACACGGCTGTGATCTGCTGTGAGAATGACCGTAAAGCTCTCGGTCGAAGGGTCGGCCTGAAGTTCGAAGTACGGGCGCCATGGCGAAGAGGCGGGTCGATGCCCAGCCTCGACGTCATCAAAAATGCGCCGGAAGCGCATCCGCTTGGTATCAAAGATCCAGGTGCTGTGACACGATTTCAAGATGGTGGCCGTCATGCTTCCAGGGTGCCAGGCCACCCTGGCACCCAATATCGAGGGGCCTGGCAATCTCCTTGGGATTGGGTAGCGGTCCCACTGCCATCCGACGGGGATGATGGGACAGTCCATCACCATGGGGACAGTGTTCTGCCAAACCCAAACCCGTCAGAATAGAGGACCGTCACTACCTGTTGATTGCCAACCGACGACCTAACAATGATCCGATCAAGCTCAGCATCAGGGACCCAATTATCCCGAGGCACCAGAGGTACACCACAGCAATCGGCACACCTTCATGTACAACCCAGAATCTTCGCAACACCGCGCCGAGCAGCAATATGGCCAAAGCAAAGCTCGCAGCAGGGACAGCATGAGCCACCGCGGTCGACGGACTACGGAATCCGGCAAGCGCGCCGCCGAAGAGAAAAGCTGACGCCACAAGGAACGCCGGAAGGAGCCACAGGTGAGTCCCCTCGTCGATCATCGGGCGCCCGTGCCAATCCTCCTCGACAACCATCACGGGAATCGAGACAATCAGCACCAGGCATGTCGGGGGTGCAATCTTCGCCCATTTCGCTCCCCGGGGTAAACGATTTCGCCTCTTGCCCCCGTACATTCTGTAGTCCGCCATCTGGTCATTATTTACCAGACGACCCTCTGTCAAGGTGCCCGCTACCACTGGCAAGGAGTGTCAAATTGCGACACAAGGTGAGATAGCGGAGTTACGGCGGCTTGCAATCCGGCTAGCCACCGCACGTTTCGGGTGGGTCAGCTGGCGTCGACGCGTCTTTCTCTCAGCGGCTGCTGGGTTTTGGATTGCGTCTAATGCTCGTCCCGCTGAACCGGAAACGGAACAGGTTCAGGCGTCCGTGACTGAAGTTGGGCCACACTCCAGGCGGCTCTCGAAGTCTGCCAACGACGCCAAGATCTAACTGTCCAGTTCGCCGGAAGGTAGGACACATCGGAGACCCCCAGCGCTTGCTAGTCGAGCATCGCAGTGAGTTTCTTCGGCGCGAGGACCCGGTAGCTGTCGGTCACGAGCTCCCGGATCTCGTCCCATTCTGTGTCGTCGGTGAGCCAAACTCCGATGCGATCACGGCTGGCTCGTCGAGGGACAAAGAACGGGTGGCCAATGGACAGCAACGCCTCGCGTTCGTCTGGGTCGGCACGTAACACGAGCAGTGGGACGGACTTGCCAGTCGATGACTCCATTGCCACGAGCAAGCAGAACGACCTTCGGCGGATGTCGAACGACTGCGCCGTCGATCTCGTTCTGGTCAGTGAATGGTCGACACGCACCGTTACCTCGGGTAGTGTCAGGCATAGAGCGCGAATTTGTTCGACGATGTTCTCCGGGACCTCGACGGGCGGCCTCACGCGAGGCGCCTGGCGATGAAGGCCCCCTCGTGGAAAACCCCCAAGGACTTATCGATCATCGGCGGGCCAACACCGTCTCGACTGACTGCACAAAGCCTTGATTCATTCCGCCTCGGTCGCCGAACGTAACCGCCAGCTTATTGTACGGCGGATACTCTGTCGAAGCCTGCCATCACGACAGCTTCGACTACGGCGCGTTGCGCCAGATCCTGCTCGATCGGCTACGCCCGGGCGGAGACCGAGGGTTCCAAGCTCTCAGATGTTCGGCTCCTCCCAGGAGTGCTCATTGCCTTCGCTAGGAGTGATCCACAGCATCGTGACTCCGCTGGATGCGTCGTTGGAGTGCCAATGACCTCTTGGAACAATCGCAAGATGGCCTGCTGACAGGGTCCATACTGAACGACTGTCTTTCTCTAGCACCGTAAGTTCCGACTCGCCCGCCAAGATGAAAAGAAGCTCGTCGCCTTGGCCGTGGAACTCCCAAGGTGGTCGGCCTTTGAAGGCGGCGACGCCACCCGTGCATCCGTGGAACGAGAAGTCCCCGATCGGACTTTCCGGTTCTCGGTCCAGGCTCGCAAGGTCCAACTGGATCATCCTGGCAACCGATTCGTGATCAAGGTTGTGCACGGTCACCATTGGCCACCTCTCAGTCTTCCGCTCGACCTTACGGAATGATAATGACGGGGTCTGCCGAGTTCTACAACGACGCTTCGGGCGCGTGAACGGCGACGGACGGTCCGTAGCGTCAGCTGCGCAGCCGGACCGGCTGCTGGTTGCGGATCGACAACAGAAGACCATCGACTGTAAACACGGCACCCGCTCCGACGCACACGCCGCCGAGAGCGTCCGTCGGGTAGTGCCAACGCAGCACCACCACCGCAGCGCAGACCGCCACGATGACTACTCCACCCGCCACGGCCACCAGCGGCTTGGCGAACCAAGGCACGACGAGGAATGCCGCGGCAGCGAGCGCAGCCACGGCGGTGACTGTTCCCGACGGGTACGACAGGGAAGTGCCCTCGAAATGGCGGCCGACGAGCGGCTTGGCTACTGTCTGCACGATCAGCACCGCCGCTATCGGAGCGATGAGACACGACAATGCTCGCATCCAGTTCCGGGAGATAGCCGCCACGACACAGAGCACGGCGGCCCCGGCGATCAAGACCGTCAAGGATCCGAGGTGAACCACGTCGGTGGCCCATCGAGAGGACAGGTCTGCGGGCAGGAGCCGGAACCCGATGGCGTCCACCCGGTTGGGCCATGGTCGGTGAACGAATACCAACCCAGCGAGAATCCCCGCACCGAGCAAGAAAAACCCCAGGAGCATCTCCATCAACGCCTCGGTGTGAAGGCCGAAGCGAGGGCGCGCTTCAAGGCGGCTCGGAGGCGCTGTCGACACAACCATACATACGAGGCTACGGGCTCCCGCGTCTGAACGGACGTCGCGCCGGTCCGATCGCCTATGACAGACCCGCGCAGCCATCTCGAAAACGAACCGAACTCTCCTGCTCCAGAGGGGAATTGCCCCGGGTTGCGCCGCAGTCACCTGGTCTTTGCGTCCGCTTCGCCGAGAGCGTGAAGAGTGGGTACCTGGCGGGTGCAGAAGCGTGGGAATGATGGTCTGCCGGAATCGCACCGACGCACGCAGGCACTCGCTTGCCTTGTTCGCCACCTCGGGCTTGACCGGCTGTGGTCTTGGGTACGCTGCGGCAGATTCGACTGGGATTTAGCCTCCTAATTGTGAAGACCCCTCAGACAGTTCGTACAGAATGCTCGCCGTCAGGTGCGCCCCGTGCTGGCAGCAGAACGGGGGCACACCCGACCTCTACGCGCTATTTGCCGTGAGCCCGCTGAGGTAGCGTTGAAGAATGCGGTCGTCACCGCTCGACCTTTTGGGATCATCGGATCTTGCTGGGCATCTGGACATAGTGAGCGATCGACTTGCTGCGACCTGCACAGTCGGCGCACCAGACCTCACGAATCCGTGCCTCCGAGTGCTGGCTGGGGGCGGGAAACGTCTTCGTCCGGCTCTCACCCTGGCAGTGGCCGACGTTGGAAAGACTTTCGACCCCCGCGTTGTCGCAGCGGCGGTAGCTGTCGAACTCGTTCAGGTCGGCTCGTTGGTTCACGACGACATCTTCGACCAGGCGGAGACCCGGAGAGGCACACCGACCATCAATGCGGTCGAAGGTCAGAACCAGGCACTTCTTGCGGGGACCTACTTGATGGCACGGGCGGGCGCCGAAGCCGCCGCCGCTGGCCAACAGGTGGCATCCGACGTCGCCCGCACAGTGGCCCTTCTCTGCGTCGGGCAGGCAACCGAGACCCAGCATTTGTTCGACATCGGTCAGGAGATCGACCGTTATCTCTTCACCATCGAGGCAAAGACCGCCGCACTCTTCGCCTGCTCGTGTCGGGTGGGAGCGCTCAGCGCGGAGCTGCCGGATGAGCTCGTCGACAGATTTGGTGAGTTCGGAAAGAACTTCGGCATGGCGTTCCAGCTCATTGATGACGTACTCGATCTGATCGGTGACCCTGATCGGTTGGGCAAGCCAGTTGGCACGGACATGCGAAGCGGTGTTCTCACCATGCCGGTCCTGCTGGAACTGGCACAGCCCGGCGGAGCGGACCTCCGTGCGCTCTTGCTCCGTGGGCAGGCTGCCGACCTGGCACAGGCTTCCAGAATGATCGCCAACTCCGGTCGAATCGACGATGCCATCGAGGTTGCTCGGCAGTACGCAGGCGAAGCGGCCGCGGCGATTGCAGAGGTTCCACGTGCTGTTCGTCTGTCCAGGTTCCCGCCTTCCTACGTCGACTGGGCCCTCGAAGAGTTTGTTGCCGCTTGATCGAATGGCGTGCGGAGCTGGAGAACCCCCTCAGTCGCCACGTCGATAACCAACTCGCTCCGGTGTACTGGGCAGAGGAGCCTAGGCGGATACCATGATTCCGTGCCGGGACGCATCCTCAATTGGAACGCCGGGAACGCGGTTCTCGATGGTGGCCCTTTGGACGGGAGAGAGCATCGTGTCGAACCCGACACTGCCGAGCTTCTCGTAGAGATGGAAGACGGATCGCGGTACGTCTACGCAACATGCAACAGAGTCCAAAAACTGCCCGATGGACGAGTTGTACCCGTCTTTCAGTATCGGGGACGGGATTACCCACTCCGTTCCTCTGGAAGCTAAGGCGCTCACCCTCCCAGCGGACTGGGGCACTCACTCTCACTATGTCGCTCAGCCCTTGCCTCATCGTAGGATCGACGTAGGGGGGCCAGTGAGTCCGAGCGCGCTGGCAACGGCACGATGTTTGATCGTGCGGCGCCCACCTACGGCCAGGTTGGTCCTGATTTCTTTCCTGATCTCGGTGATCCTCTCGTAAGCCGCGTGAGCATTTCCGTGCGGGTCGAAGCGGCGAAGAGGGACTTGGGTGGCGTTCACTTACGGAGCCGGTCTGCTCGATCGCCGGAGTCCCCGCTCACCAGTCCGCTCGTTCTATGGCAACTGATCGAGTGACCTTCCTGGGCTCCCGCGGACCCGCGTATGGCGGGACCGCTCAGGCTTGGGCCTCGGCGTCGATGCGTCCGATCGACTGGATGTACGCCCGCTCGAGAGCAGATGCTCGGGGCCAGCCGGCGTAGTACGCGAAGTGCAGGACGAACTCCTGCATCTCCTCGCGGGAGATGTCGCCGCTCGCCAACGCGGCGTACACGTGCTGTTCGATCGGGATGTCGACCGCGGCAGCACCCACGCAGGCGAGAGTGATCCACCGCCGGTCCCGTCGAGACAGCCCGGGGCGGTTCCAGAGTTCGCCGAAGACCGAATCGACGACGCCATGTGACAGGTACGGCGTCATCGGCGGGGGTGCGTCCGACACCATGACCTCGCGGTAACGGCGCCGTCCCGCAGCTGTGCGCGACTCGGCGAGCTCACGCCGACCGCGTTCGTCGTCCTGCTCGCTCACTCGTTCTCCCATGGCTCGAATTGCCGCCTTTCTGATAGCTGGTAGCTCATCGCCGCGACCAGACCGACATCGATCCACCGGCGCCGGTCACCTCCGACACCCTGGGCAGCCGTCACGCTTCGATCTCAGAGGCGAGACTCGGTCGACCGTTCGACCTCCCGATGGCCGCCCGTGCCTGGCGCAACCGGGGCTGGGCGTCCTGGGCGTGCGAGTCGCCCGGCCGCGGCGGCAGTGCGAAGCCGGTGTACGCGACACGGCGCTCTCGCGTGGTGGGGTGGGTCGAGCGGTGCAGCGTGCAGGACATGTGCACGGTGACGTCACCGCGCTTGGCGCTCAGGGTCACGGCGGGCAGGTCGAGCGAGTCGTCGATCTGTGCCCGGGCGATGTTCGTCCGGTGCGAGCCGGCCATGACGTCAAGGCCGCCGTGGGCCTCGTCGACGGGCGTGAGGCAGATGCCGATCGTGAGACCGGCACAGAACATCGAGTGCCCGCCGCGATCGCAGTCTTTGTGCCACGGCAGGCAGACGAGTCCGTCGACGGAATCGACCCGCTTGAGGAGCCCCTCCGCGGTCACGTCGGCGAAATGCTCACCGAACGGATCGCCCGGACGGTGACCATCGCCGAGCAGCTCGCCGATTGCGATGTACCGGTCATCCGCGATAAGTGCTTGAAGTGCTGGTGACTTGGGCGCGAAGTCGAGGATCCGGCAGGGATAGCGCTCGCCGGTGCGGGTCGTCGCCCACCACGACGAACCGTCCTCGACTCGGGCCGCGCCAACGGCGCGGGCGAGATCGGCGTCGACCTCGCCCATCTCGGCTTCGGTATAGACCTCGTCCAGGAGCAGGAACCCCGTCTCGCCTAGGAAATGCGCGGCCTCGGGGGTCTGCTCGCCGAGCCGGAACCGCTGGTCGAGCTCGAGCGGGGAACCGTCAGACGAACGGAGCGTCACCGCGCCCGGCTGATACACGGGTCGTCCGTCGAGAAGAGAGCGGAGCACCGGATCCCACGCGCAGAAGGCCTCGTAGGAGGCGGGGTCGCCGGTGACCCGGGCCCCGATGACCAGTCCCAGCGCGGTGCGTCGTTCGCAGAAGAGGTCAGCGAACGCAGCACGATCGAGCGTGATACAGGGCTCGGTTTCAACGTGCCCGGGGACGACGTCGATGGTCTTGCCTCCGGGCTCAATCGTCCAGACGTCACCGTCCACCCGGATGGCGAGGGGGCCGAGGTCGAGCCGCGCAGCGTCGGCCGCGGCACGGCGGCCGTTTCGAGCCACGGCATCTCGCCAGTCGACCTCGAAGAACGACCCGGGATCCGCCGGTCCTTCTGCGTTAATCGGCCGCGTGCGCATGTCCACGCTCATGCCGATCCTCCCTTCGCCGCCGATTGCCCGCATCCAAGCAGCTTGCCGAAGCGATCGGCAGCGCGCAACTCTACGTCACGAGTTTGGGCGCTTCGATCGTCTCGCCCGCGAACTGGGGCTTCGACACGTGCCGCTGACCCGGCGAGCTGCTGCGGCGCCTACCCTCAGGTGCCTCCCGCATCCGACGGGGCATTGTTGGAGAGTGCCAATCGTGCATGATGCCACTCCCGATGACGCCGAGAGCATTGGCGAGGCGCACGCCGAGGCTTGGCGGATCGGCTACGACGAGTTATTTCCCGTGCCTTGTTGTTATTTCCCGTGCCCTCTTGGAGGTGCCGTGGGTCTCGGTACGTGGGTCGGTCTCGTCGGTCATCCAGCACTCGGTGGAACGCTGTGAGCTGCAAGCCCGAGAGTCCTTGGCTTCATCCACTTCAGTCCCGCTTCGGGAAACGACGAGATCGGCTGAAATCTATAGGGGTGAACGACTCAGCCAATGAGGCCACGGCCCGATGCATAGTGCCTGCGCACGATCCCCCGCGAGATCGGAAGCACATAAGGTCGTGCGAACCACGGCCGGGAGCCGGTCGGCGGGGACGGGGGCCGCTTCACTAACCGGGACGATTCACGTTCTCCACACGCACCTCGACCGCGGGGGTCCTGACCGATCGACCTCCCGAGTCATCGACAGTGGCGTCGATCGCATAGCTGCCGTTGGGCACGGTCGACGTGTTCCATGTGGCGATCCAGCCGTCCTTGGTCATCACACCAGTGGCGAACGGGGCCCCTGCAAGCCCTGGAGCGCTCAGGAAGTAGTCAACCTTCGTGACCCGTGATGGCTACGTCGAGGACCCTCTTGCCGTGCACCGTCGACCCGTTGCGGGGAGGGACCACAGCCGCGTCTATCGGCGAAAGCCGAAATTGAATCGGCTTTTCGCTTAGGTACCTCGCCGCGTCACCGGCGAAGAGGCTGAGACGATCGTCCCTGGCCAAGCCCTGAAGCGACGAGAAGCTGGCGATGACGGCTGCCGCGGGCGAGCGAAAGCAGCAGCAACGCCACCGGGCAGTACCAGATCCACCGCCTCTCTGGTGAGCGACGTTTGTGAGCGCAGATGACGAGTGCCGTGGCGCCGAACAACATGAAGGCGCTCAGGTACTCCTCGGTCACCACGTTGAAGTAAGTGGTGTAGGCGAGGGCCAGGACGATCAGGTTGGGGAAGAAGATGCGGTTCTCGTAGTGCTGTGCCCACAGTGTCGAGAGGTGGAGGGTCCCCGAGTACGCATGACCGATCAGGATCACGTCGGTCCATTGATCGAGGTAGATGACGTTGACCCCGTAGGCGTGGATCATCCAGAGATAGGACACCGCCGGAATCGCGAAACCGAAAAGAGTGGCGACGGGAATCAGCCACGATCGCCAGTTCAAGGGCGGGGACGCGATAGCTCTCTGCGCAGGAGATCCACACCCTTCGTACCTGGTGACGACGCCCTGCACGCACCATACCTCTCCCTGATTGAAGAACCCCGCTTGCCAGAGCGGCTCGGACTCCTATCTTTTCTGACAGCTCACCGGGAGCACGCCGCAGATCACTCTGCGTATTCTTCGAGGGACAGGTTGCCCTTTCTCGTGTTCGAGATTGCAGCGTTGTTGACCAGCAGGTCAAGGCGGCCAAACTCCTTGTGGATGCGCTCTGCCGCAGCGGTGATCGAAGCCTGATCCGTCATATGCGGAGAGTGAGATGTGTGGCCACGCCGCTCCGGCGTCAAGGTAGTCGGCAATCCTGAGCGGTCAGTGCGAACTATCTTCGGTCGAGGTCCCGATCGGAGGCATCATCATGGCCAAGCTCATCTACGTGACGAACACGTCGCTCGACGGTTACTCCGAGGACCCCGACGGCGGCATCGATTGGGGTGCCCCTGATGAGGAGTACTTCAGTTTCATCAATGACCTTGAGCGCTCGGTCGGCACCTATCTCTACGGACGCCGCATGTATGAGGCGATGATCTTCTGGGAGACCGCACCCATCGCTGACCAGCCGCCCTGGGTCGTGGACTTCACCAACATCTGGCGAGCGGCCGACAAGGTCGTTTTCTCGAAGACCCTGGCATCGGTGGCAAGCAGTAGGACCAACCTTGAGCGGGAGTTCAACGTCGAGGCGATTCGACGGATGAAGGCTGGGGAATCCCACGATCTCACGGTGGGCGGAGCTGATCTCGCTGCCCAAGCGTTTGGGGCGGGCTTGGTGGACGAGTGCCACTTGTTCTTCTGGCCAATCGTGCTGGGAGGCGGCAAACACGCCCTCCCCAGACACGCGCGTCTCGACCTCCAACTGCTCAATGAGCGGCGCTCTCGCAGCGGAGTCGCCCACCTTCACTATCGCGTCACCCAGTGAGAACCTTCCGTCTGGGACCATCCGCAATGTGCCGATCCCGTGTGGCCTCAGCGGGATCGGCGTGTCCCCTAATGGCAGCGGATCGGTCTGGCATTTCGGTACTTATGCCACGCTGAGTCGATGCCCCCGGCTAACCGTGGCAGCCAAGGACGATCATCCGTTGCCGGCCACGTTCCTTCTGGAACATCTTCGCCAGCGCCTCAAGTTCGTCGATTGGGACGTCTCGAACTCCATGATTTCTGCCACACTGAGCACATGGCGGAAGGACCCACACGCCATCGGTGGGAGGACTGGGCCTGGGACGAGACCGTCTTCGAGGGCACTGCCACCTACTACCGGCAGGGCCGTAAGCCATATGCCACGGCTCTGGCCGATGCCCTCGCCGAGCACCTCCACCTGAACGGTCGTGGGAACCTTCTAGACGTCGGTTGTGGGCCAGGCACCGTCGCTCTGTTTTTCGCCCACCTCTTCGAAAGCGTCATCGGACTCGACCCAGATCCCGGAATGCTGGCTGAGGCCCAACGCGCTGCCACGCAAGAGCAAATCACTAATGCCGGCTGGGTGAAGATGCGGGCCGAAGATCTTCCTGGACCCCTCGGCACCTTCCGAGTCATCAGCTTCGCCCAGTCCTTCCACTGGATGGACCGACCCAGGGTGGCCCTCGCTGTCAAGAAGATGCTCGATGCCGATGGCGTCGTCGTCCAAGTCGATCTTTGGCATACCTACCCGCCGGGCCAGGTGCCCCAGGACGGGCCATACCCACCAATCCCCGAGGCAGCCATTGATCAGCTGAGGCGACGCTGGCTTGGTCCCCACCGCCGGGCTGGTCAAGGGTTCCGGAACACCTCGCCCGACGGGGAGGACGCGGTGTTCCAGGCCGCCGGCTTCGCGCCCGAGGAGACCGTCGTCGTCCCCGACGACCGGGTTCTTGAGCGTTCGGTTGAGGACGTGGTGGCCTGGGTTCTCTCTACCTCGTCAACCGCACCTCACCTCTTCGAAGACCGCCTGGACGATTTCATACGGGACCTTCGTGGCCTCCTGCTCGATGTGTCTCCGGCAGGTCGCTTCAGCGTGGCGCTTTCTGACAACCGACTTCGAATTCGCAGGCCGCGCTGATCTACGACCTTCGTGCCGTGTGAAGCGCCAGTAGTCAGTCTCGGGGTGGCTGGGACTAAGCCGCTAGAGGGCCGGGACCGTGATCAACAGGGTGCCGTCTGGCCGGAGCGCTCGCCAGCAGGATGCAGTAATAGCTGTCTCGGTCCAGCGATTCGGTGGCGGTGAGGTCGGCAATTCGCGTCGCTATTCGATTAGAGGTGTCAAGGTCGAGCACCGTAAGTGCGGCGACGCGACCCTGGTCGAAGGCTTCGCTGTCGCGAGAATCTCCGATCTCTAGGACCGATCCATGAACATCGGCTTGGTGCTCGGCGAGGAAACTTTCGATATAGCGACGGTTCACTGGTGTTTCCCGGTCAAACCCGTAGTTGTCACTCAGCGGATTCTTGGGGATGTAGCGGGGGTCAAGTGTGATCATTTGTCGAAGGGGGGTCCGAGGCCGGTCTGAGTCAGCACCCGAAGCTAGCCCTGCCGCGGCGCGTTCGGAGACACCCTGACCCGGTTCTGGACTGGGCTCTACACGAGATGGTGACTGTTTGGCGGGTTGAAGCTTTGATGAACTATTTCCAGGTGATTGCCGTCGAGGTCGGGGAGCGGCAGGTGATCGCGGACGCTCAAGGACGGACGGCCGACGGGACTTGGCTGACCACCTTGTAAGCCCGCTCGCGCACCTGATCGATGACGCCCGCACTGCTGGGCGCCGTATCGTCACCCGCACGAGGGGGCAAGACGAAGTCGGTGTACATGACGCGGCGTTCCCGCGCGACCGGCGCATGGCTCATGTGCAGGGTGCACGAGCAGTGGACGGTGACGTCGCCAGTGCGGGTAGGGAGCGGGACCGCGGGCAGCCCCCAGGAGTCGCGGAAGAAGGCGGGCTGGACGAGGGCCCGGTGGGAACCGGCCACGACCCCGAGCTGGCCCGAGCGTTCGTCGGCGCCGGTGACCGAGATCCCAACCGTCAGGCTGCAGCAGCGCGAGGAGTGCCGCCCGAGGCTGCAGTCCTTGTGCCACGGCAGGTCGGAGATGCCCTTAACGACGCCGATGGGCTTGACAAGCGCCTCGATCTTGTTGCCCCCCTGGTCCCGCGGCACGTGCCCGTCGCCCGTGAGCGAGGCGAGGCGGAGGAGCCGGTCGTCCTCCAGTAAGGCCGCGGTCGCAACGCTCTCCTCTTGGAACCCCTGTAGGCGCACCGCCCGCTCCTCGCCATCGGCGGTGGTGGCCCACCAGGACCGGCCGTCACCGTCGTGGTAACGCGGGAGGGCGGCATCGATGTCGGCCGAGACCAGCGCCATTTCGTCGGTCGTGAAGACCTCGGTCAGGTGGAGGTAGCCCGCCTCGCCAAGGTAGTACGCCAGGTCGGCCGGATCGTCGTCGACCGTGAACGAACGCTGGAGGTCGAGCGGGCCGCCGTCACGGTCGGTGAATGTGACGTCACCCGCGGTGTGCACGGTGCGGGCATCGAGCAGCGAGCGGAGGACGACCCACCAGTCGAGGAAGTCGTTGATGTCACCGATCGGCATGTCGAGCGTTGCGGCCGCGAGGAGCGTCATCGGCGTCCGGCGGTCGTGGACGATGTCGGTAATCTCGTCCACGTCGAGGCGCACCGCCGCGTGCCCACCGCCGCCGGGGCGCACCCGGACGGCATCGTCGTCGACCGACAACGTCCAGGTGCCGGCGGTCGTCTCGATCGTGAACGGCCGGACGCCCAGCTCGCGCGCGCCAGGGACGGCCAGCGCAGAGCCGTCCGCCGCCAGGCGGGGCAGCTGGGTCCCGAAGAAGTCCGCGACGTCGATCGTTTCGACGTCGACGTCGTTGCGGGTGCGGAAATCGATCGTCATGACGGGCCAGGCTAGCGACGGGGTGGCGTCGGCGCAGGACAGCCGGGGCGTCTGACGACTGTGGCGTCCGACGGCACCCCTGTGAACGTCGTACGCACAGCTGGAGCTTCTCGGTCATCACCTGATCTACCGAGGAGGGCGAGAGGGTCCTGCGGGTTGGATCACACAGCCGGCGATGAATGGAGATACCGGAGAATCGCGGGGCGTAGCCTCACAGCAGTGAAGACACTGGTCGACAGCAGCTCTGGAAGGCCTCCGATCAGGATTGACCTATTTGTGAAGCCCGAGCGAAATGAGCACCAACCCGACGGGCCGCTCGTCTGGAGGGGCGAGGCGAACTTTCCCATTGGATTCCGAGTTGGAGCATCAAGTTTGCCTGAGCTGGTCGGGATTGCAGAGTTCACGGCCGCTCAGTTCTGCCAGGAGAGGAGATCGAACTTCACATCTTTCTTGTCCCGGACAAGACTCCACCAGAACCCGTAGTGGAGCTCCGTGTGGACGAGTCGCCGTCAGGGCGGACACCAGGAGTCTTCTAAGGCACCCGCTTCCGGCGAACGGGGTGCGGTCCGGTCTAATCACGCAGTGCGTTCCGAACCATCCCGACGAATTCGCCCCGCTCATCGGTGCTGCTGTGATGTGCGTCAAACCCAAGCTTTTCAAGAACTCTGAACGACGGTGCATTCCCGCTGCCAACTGTTGCCCACAGACGCTCTCTACCGGTCGCGAAAGCTGCTTTGATCACAGCGCCAGCGGCCTCTGTTGCGTAGCCGTGGCCTCGAAATCGGGGGAGGATCTCATAGGCGATTTCCGGTTCGTCAAACGAGCCCCGACCGATGATCAGTCCGCAATACCCAATCGGGCGCTCCTCGTTGCGTTGTCGAATACCCAGTAGCCCAAAGCCTTCTACTTGCGCTCGTTTGTTCTGCTCGACCATCCGGTGCTCGACTTCATCGATCGATAGCGTCGTGCCTCCCTCGTGTTCTCGAAGGAGTTCGAGGTTGCACTCAGCGTCATCCTTCGTGCGCAATCGCAATGACAATCGCTCGGTGTCGATCGAAAAGGCCATCGTTCGGAAACGGTCCGCCATCTAAGCGATGCCATTCCAAGGCATCTGGACTATCTGCACCGGCTCTCAGGTTACGAGCTCGGGGTTGAACACCTCGAGCCCGAAAGTGCTAAGTGTCCCACCCGATCCCGATGGCGAATGGGGGCACCCCCGATCCGATCCCGATCCTCCGGGAATCCCCGCTCGGGGTTCTGAAGCCTAGACATTTAGAATTTATGGGACTAGCTTTACTAGCATCATGGTGAGTCCGCGAATCGACCCCGCCGATCAGACGCCACTCCACGAGCAGGTTGCCGCTGAGATTCGCCGTGCGATCGGCGAGGGAGACGCCAAACCAGGCGAGCGCCTCCCAGCTGCTCGAGACCTCGCCGCAGTGTTGGGCGTGAACAACAACACTGTTCTGAGGGCGTTGCGATCCCTTAGAGATGAGGGACTGGTGGAGTTCCGAAGGGGCCGCGGCGTCACCGTCTGTGGCGGAGCCGACAATCGCAATGCGGTACTCGAAAGAGCTCGCGAACTGGTGACTTTCGCTCGGCATCATGGATATCGGACCGATGAACTTGTTCAGATCATCCAGCAGGTCGCGTGAGAGGTGACGACCCGAGCCGAACCGCAATCTGGCGAGGAGCCGACGAAAGCGCGTCGTAGCCTCATCGATGAGGCACGACGCCGTCAGCATCGACGCCGCCAGGTGGTCGGAGCAGTCGTGATCACACCGATCGCGATTGGCGGCCTGATCGTTGGGCTGAACCTGGGTGGCGCGGGGAGCCAGGGCGAGGTCGCCACACACCCAAGCCCTCCCCCGTCGAGAGCGCAAACACGTCAGGCGGTCGGCAAGAACCCCCCGACGGGGTCACCATCGAGTGTGGTGCTGCCCAGCCCTAATGCAGGTGATGCCATCGCAGCCAGTAGGTCGACGGCGTTGTCGGCAGTGCTGCAAGCGGTAGCGTTGCAAGCTGTCCACAGCGCAGTTGCTGCTCAGTCTGCGAAAGTCACCGAAGGCGGCCAACTGGAGCAAGTTGTACAGGCCCAAGACGCTGCCGAATCCGCCCAAGCGGCTGCCGCAGCTGCTGCCGCAGAACCTGGGCGGCACTGACACGGGGGTCTTCATTCACCTGCCTTGTCGGTCGGAGACTGGCTCAAGCGCCTCCAGGGTGACTGGGATACTCCTCGGAGCACGAATTCGAGGCGACATGAGCCGCCCATCAATGAACGGGGGCAGTACAGGAGGGCACCGAACTTCGGTGTCCCGAGCCATAGTTGCAAGGTGAGGTTGACCCGTCGCATCATGGCGATCCTGGGATTGGCCATTTTGACGATGACCACTGCACTCGTGGCACAGGCGGCTGGTCTGCCACCACATGTAACGGTCTCGCAGGGTTACTCAGTGCGCTTGATGGCGATCACAGGGTTCGCCCCCGAACATGTCGTCTCGGAGGGGGAAAGGTTTGGGTCATCGGTTCATCGAGCCCAGAGTCCTTCAACCACTGCATCATCGAATCGGTCGTCCCGACGACCCTGCGCACTCGTCGTTACCCTCTGGCTGCGTGTGGTGCCTACTTCGCGATCGGTGGGGGCGCCATCTATCTGGCTGCCATCTCCTACGAGCGTGGCACCAACAACGATCTCGTTCACATCGAACGATTCGATCCGACCACAGGCCACTCGACAGTGATGGCCCCGTTAGTGATGACTCTGGTGGGAAGCGCCCAAGCCCACGCCGCCTTTGCCTACGCCGATGACTCACTTTGGTTCCGGGGTAATGGCACTCCTGGCACCCCGAGCGACGATCTTGTGCAGGTCTCGCCCTCCACCGGGGCTGTCGTTCGCACCATCGCCGACAGCGCCTCGCCGCTATTGACTGACGAACCGTCATTGCTCGGAAACGGGGACTCCTTGTGGCTGGCAAGTGGTCCAGGGACGGCGACGGCAATCGCAACCCTGGCGCCTGGGCGGTTCGTACCCACCCAGGTCTATGCCGAAAGCGGGTCCGGTGGGGTCGAGTGGTTGGCAGCGGTGGACGGCAACGTATGGGCCGACGTGACGAACAACGGAATTCCGCATCTCGTTGAGCTCAGTCCCACCGGCGCGCTCCTCCAACGGGCTGGTCCTCAGCTGATCGGCGACACACCCCTAGTCATCGCCGGCACGACACTGTGGGCCTCGGGCGTCGCTGCGAGCTGCAACAGCCCGCTCCAGGTATGGCGAGTCAACGAATCAACCGGGCGCGCAACTGCCACGGTGACCATTCATACATCGTCGAATCCGTGCGTTGTCGCCACCGGCTTGGCCACCGCCGGTTCCTTCGCCTTCCAACTCATTGGATCGCCGGCCACACCTGGGATGTTGTACCGCATCGGAACTACGTAGGAAGGCCAGCAGATTCGGTATCCGACGCGTACCGATCGCCCCAAGACCGGGGGTCCAACCCGATTTTGCCGAAGTATGCAGACACAAAGCCGGGGGTGAGGTTAAGGCTGGCGAGGCCGGCCGAACTGTCTCAGTCCGGTTAGTCCGTCCAGGTGGTTCTCACATGCCCACACTCGCCACCAGCGGTCACCGGTAGGGCTGAACCATCGGCCGGTCCACGAGGGCGGTTCAGAACAGTGGGCGGCCTTCCCCTGACGGTCGTGAACCATGGCCCAGCACTGTCCAGGCTCCACGATGAACGCCTGGGCGTAGCGGTCGCCGGGCTGAGGCATCGGGGCCGCGGGACGAGGGTAGACCCGGGGGAGCGTCAGGCCGCGATTCAGCCCTAGCGGGGACTGAATCGGCCACCTCCGACACGGTGGCGATCACCCCTCGCCAGGCGTCCCACTCCGGTGGCGCTGTGCAGCCTGCATCCTGCTACCTATGAATGGGAACCGGGCCAAATGGTCTGCTCTTGCACAACGGTCCCACAACGCTCGCTGTGGTCGGGGTAAGGGCGTGGGAGCGGTGGCCAGGCAAACGGCGAGGATTCCCAGGCCGCCGCCCCAGTGACTTCCGATGCTGACCGTTGAGCTGACGTCGAGATAGAGCCGATCGGACGGAACCGGTGCAACGTTCTGACAATGCTCGTAGGTCACCCCGAACGGCTGCGGCTGCGCCGGTGGGTGGCGTAGGGATCCCCATACGCGCCGGGCGACGAAGCCAGAATTTTGCCGATGGCTAACTACCTTGAACGTAAGCGGGTCCGGTGCCCGTACGACCCATCTCATTGGGGCGAGGCGGTGTATGGGGTCCTCGAATGGGACAGCGGCAGCGAGCGGGAGTTCAAGTCGTTTCGGTGCGAAGACGAATCCTGCCGGGAGCTGCATCCGCCGGCGAGCGCTTGATCGACGGATCCATCCTGTCGGAGACGTCGACGGGGTCGCCGGGCTCGGGCATCGGGACCACGGACCGAGGGTAGAGCAAGGTTGGCCCTAATTGTCCGTCCGTTGGGCAGGTTCAGCCCGATCGGCCCTATCTCGGCGCCGGCCCGCGATGAAACGATCCGAACCGAGGGGCGGTGATCTCATGGCGGCGCCCCCCTCGTTATCGAGGCGGCATTGGTCGCTAAGCGGGAGATGCGGACTATGAAAGCAACGCCGGCATTAGTGATGCCGCATGGGGCTTCGACGCATTTGCGCCGAGTCCCAAGGCTTGGGCGAGTACTGCTGGGGGGATCTCTGGTCGGATCAGCCACGCTCGCCATGGGATTTTCGGGTGGATCAGCCGGGGCCGCGTTAAAGCACCAATCAACGGCGAAGCTCCTCCGGGCGGCCTATTCCCAGACGGTCGACGCCAAGACGGCCAAGGTGACGCTCACTGAGTCCGTGACCGCGTCGAACTCACTACCGCTGCAGGTCACCATTTCGGGCCAAGGATCGGTCGATTTCAATAGCGGCAATGGCACGCTGACCTTGTCGTCGCCCCAGGCTGGCAGCTTCAGCGCTCGATTCATCAGCCCAGAGGTCTACATCCAGCTCCCGGCTGCCGATAAGGCTCAGCTCCCAGCTGGCAAGACTTGGATTTCGATCAACGAGAACACGGTGACCGAGGCCAAGTTGGGACAGAGCCTGGCGCAGTTGAGCAGCTCTTCGCAGGAGTCGACCCAGCTCCTCTCGTATCTCCAGTCTGTATCCACCTCAGGCATCACGACCGTTGGCCCGGCCACCATCAAAGGGGTGGCCACCACCGAGTACAAGGCCACGGTCGACCTGACCAAGGTGGCGGCCCAGAAGAGTCCGGCCGCACAGGCGGCCATTAAGAGCCTCGAAACCCAGCTCAACGCGACAATGCTGCCCGTCCAGATCTGGCTCGATGGACAAGGCCGGGTGCGACAGGTCTCCGAGCAGGTTCAAGTGTCAACCACCTCCCAGTCGAGTGGCGGGGCCACGATCCCGGCTGCATCGGGTTCGGTATCGACAACCGTCGACTACTACGACTTCGGGACCCCGGTGACGGTGCAGGCGCCCCCCGCTTCGCAGGTGGACGACGTCACCGGTCAGGCTGTGGCTGCAGCCTCCAGCACCACGGCGACGACCGGATGATGGCGATGCGCATGAGGGTTTCGTGAAAAGGAGTCGATTTGTTTCGGCACTTGGCGTGTGCATACTTGCAGGACTCACGTATTGCGGAACATCGGTGGCATCGGCATCCACATCCGCTCCTCCGCCCTCAAAACTTTTGGCGCTTGCGATCCAGAATGCTGATGCATCCGGTTGGGTGCACGAGATCACCAATGCCTCTGGTCCGGGACATAAGTGGTCCGCGGACAATGTCATCGGTACCACCGAGGGTCGGCAGAATATCGTCTCCGATGGAGCCCATGCCCGAGTACTGGTGGTTGGCGGAAACGCCTACATCTACGGCGACGACAAGGCGATTACGAACTACTTCGGGATCTCTACGGCCAATCCCCAGAAATACGCCAACCAATGGCTCGAGCTCACGCCCTCGAATCCGGGTTATTCGACCGTGAGTAACGCCGTGACGTTGACATCGGATTTAGGACACTTAGAGATGCAGGGAAAGCTCAAGGAAGGCCAAGTAGTTGTCATCGATGGGCACAAGGTTTGTCCCATCATCGGTCATATTCCGGCAACGTCGCAGGCTCCGGCGGGAATTGGCACGGCCTACGTTACGACGGCGGGAAGGATCCTTCCCTTTGAATATCGAATAACGGCGAACGGCATCAAGTCGACTACTTCATGGACTCAGTGGGGTCATGCGGTCAAACTCGCTGCGCCTAACTCATCGACCCCGCTGAGTTATTAGATAGACATCGAGGGAGAGAGTGTCCCCGTTTTCCGGAACGGCGGCTATCTAGCAGGCATGTCTGAACACACAAGTGGGGCAGTGGGCCGGTTGAGTGCGACGCCTGTCGGACCCGTGTAAGGCTTCTCGGGTGAACAAGGTGCAGAGCCCGTTACGACGGACCCGCTGAGGTGTCAATGCTCGGAGCCGCACTACCGGTGGACTCGTTGGCGGCCTCGGGGCCAACCAGCGGCGCTCGGGACTGGATCCTGCTCCTCTTGATCGTCTCCTTCCTGGGAAAGTTGATCGGCACAGTCACCGTGGCGCTCAGCTACTACAAGGGCCACCGGATCGCTACGACGTTGTCCGGGATATTGGTGCCAGAAGACCGGAATCAAGTCACCATTGCCGAGCTCGATGCGAGCGCAGTAGCGGTGAGGAACGTGGTCGAGGAGCTGAAGGTCACCTGGCCAAAAACGCACGGTCTTGTCGCATTCGTCATTGGGGCGCCCGCTGGCTTCGCTGCCCGGGTCATTGCCTTGTACGCGCTCTGAGCCCCCCTCGGCTCTTCGTTCCCTAGGCCCCAAAAATTTCGCCTAGTCAGAAGCGACGTCAAGGTCGGCGGAGCCGAGTCTGGCGGCGCGCTGGCGAGGAGCAAGACGGGGTCGCTTCCTCCCACTACCGCAAGCACGTGGTCGCTGTGCAGCCGAGGGCGACGATCTGGCTCTCCGCTGACAGCGGTCTCTTTGGTGTGCGAGGGCTGCGATTGAACGTGAATCCAAGGCAATCCGACGCGACGAATGCGTCTTCGTATCCTTTTCGATGAGCTTAGACCCTTGGGTCTCGACAATTGATCGAGAAATCGTTAGGGCCCCGGTCTTCATGTCGAGATCCGACCAGCGAATCGCGCAGAGCTCGCCGCGACGGGCTCCGGTCGTAGCAGCGAGAAGCAAAAACATCCCAGGTCCGGATCTGCGAGGTCTGCCTCTGCAATAAGATGAAGGACGCCATCAGCTTCGGGGGGATGTAGCGCCCGCGTTCGTACTCTGGGAGGTCGTGCCAGTGAGGCCGGATTTGCGGAAATCCAACCCCAGCGCATCGCCTGATTGAGTGCTCTCCGGATGACGGCATGGGTCTGTCGGACTGTTGCCGGCGAGAGCGGCCCGCCATCTAGGCCGCCTTCGTCGCGCAGCTTCGAATAGAAACGGTCGAGCTGATCAGTCCGCAGCTTCGCGAGCAAGACTCGGCCGATGTCGGGCTCGATGTAACAGCGGACGATTCGCTCGTAACCGCGAATCGTCGACGGAGAGAGATCCTCCCGGACAAGGTCGAGCCATCGGCGGATTAACTCGCCGAGGGTGGTGTCCTTGGCGCACGTCCACCGCCTGACACCTCTGACACGAAACGAACCAGCCTCTCGTCCGCTTCGCGCTTTCCACCTCGGAATGTTCGCGTCAGATACTTGCCTCGATTCGTCGTCGGATCTACTCCGACATACGCACGCAACTCCCAAGAGTTGCCTCTCCGGCGAACGTGGCCCTTCATGGTTCTCCTGCTCCTGCTCCGCCACAGCGAGGCTGCCCAAAAACAGTAGAATTGAGTGGCAATCCAAAGAGAGGCAGGGAAGCAGGATCTCAGTTCGAGGGGTTTGAGCTGGTTATTTGCGGTGGGCCGCCCGGGTCTCGATCCCGGCACCTTGGGATTAAAAGTCCCCTGCTCTTCCGGATGAGCTAGCGGCCCGCGACTGCAAGATAACTGACGAACGGAGTACGTCCGGGCAGACTGGCCTCAGGCGATGGCCGCCAGCTTCGGCACGACCGGCCCCCACTGCTCTTCGAGCCACTGTGACGGTTCGGGACCGCTCGCACGGATCACGATCGCATGGACGCCGGCGCGATGGAGCGCCTCGGCCTCACGCACGATGGCGTCCGGTCTGGCGTCGTCCGCCACCCCGATCAGCGCCGTCACTTCGATCTCTGCAAAGTCGCGACCGACCACGTCGCAGTGACGCTGCAGCACATCCACCTTGTGGGTGACGGTCTCCACGTCCCCGATGATGTTACAGGCGTCGGCGTAGGCCGCCACGAGACGCAGGGTCTTGCGCTCGCCTCCACCACCGATGAGCACCCGCGGCCTGGGCGAGCTCACCGGCTGGGGTGAGCAGAGGGTCTCGGCCAGTTGGTAGTGCGTGCCTGCGTACGGCCCGTTGTCATCGCTCCACATCTGGAAGCAGATCTGCAGCGTCTCTTCAAGGCGTTCGTACCGCTCACGCAACGGTGGGAACGGAACACCCAGCCCCCGATGCTCCCTCTCGTACCATGCGGCCCCCAGTCCGAGCTCGGCCCGACCTCCCGACAGGACGTCCAGCGTGGTGATCGTCTTGGCCAGGAGCCCGGGGTGGCGGTAGGTCACTCCGCCTACCAGGAGCCGGAACCGCAGTCGCTCCGTCTTGGCAGCGGCGAAGGAAAGCGCCGTGTATCCCTCGAGCATCGGCTCCTCGGCTGGCCAGAGCATCTCCATCTGGAACCAGTGGTCCATCACCGACAGCGTGCCGCACGCCAATTGACTCCGCCGTCCGGGCCAGGGTGGTCAACGTGGGCCCGATGGCCTCCGCGCCGCCGGGCCAGGTGAAGCGGGGCACATGGATGTCCAATTGCATGTCGTCCTCCGGTCGCTCGTCTCGACGCACCCACGGTCTAGCCGTGAGTCGGGCTGGTGTGCCTGACCCAGTCTGGACAGCGGTGGGAGTGGCCATGATCCACGTCCGACGGCCGCCCCTGACCGTAGGCTGCTCTCATGCAGTCGAGGGTTTCTCGCCGCTCAGCCGCACTGGTTCTCGCCATGAGTGCGACGCCGATCATGCTCGGCGTCCTGTCGGGAAACGCCGCCGCGCAGGATACGACCACGACGACGGCAGCCGTCACGACAACCACGGTGGCACCGACGACCACATCAACGGTGCCCCCGACGACCGCGCCCACGACCACGACCACACTTCCCGCGACCACAACGACGCGAGCCCGCCCGACCACCACCACGTCGCACCCCACGACCACGACCACGACGGTCGCCAAGACGACCTCGAGTTCCAAGGCGTGGGGCTGGGTGCTCTTGGCAGTGGTCATCGCCCTTGCGGCGATCCTCGTCGGCCTGCTCATCGCCCGCACCAGGCGGCAGGGGCGTGAGGTGGACTGGGAGCGCTCGGTGCGGCCCGCCGTGACCGCGGCCGAGCTGGCGCGGGAGCTGGTCCTTTCGCAATCGGACGCCGACGATGCCCAGCGACGAGCCAACGTCGCCGTGCAGGTCGACGACGCCGTGGAGGGTCTGGAGCGCGCTGCCGCAGCGGCGCCCGATGCGGCAAACCGGGCGCTCTGCATGCGATGTGCGGACAGCTTGCGAGGTCTCGCATTCGCCGTCGAGGCGGACCACCTGATGCGTTCCGGGGGTGCGACCCCGACGGGGGAGCAGTTGGCCTCGGCCGATTCGGCTCGACGGAACCGCTCGGCCGAGCTCAATGCTGCGCTTCAGGACCTCAAGCTGGCGATCGCAGCCAAGAAGTAGCTCCGCCGGCCGTTCGGAAGCTCTCTACCGGCGATGGGGACCCGACGATCACTCCGCCCGCAACATGAGGGCGGTCGGCGTGCGCGCCGCACTTCTGGCCGGTACGGCCGCCAGGTTGGCCGACAGCACCGTGCCCAGAGCGACCAGGACGACCGACGGGACGGACACCGTGGGCTACGGCACCGCGTTGATCTGCTCTGCGAAAAGGTCCCACAGCCAACGTCCGACGACGATCCCGAGCGGGATCCCGATCACGATCCCGACGACGGCAGCAGTCGTTGCCTGCCAGGCCGCGGCCGCCTGGCGGCGCGCACGACGACCTCGCAGCTCCTGCCGCGCCGAGTGATCACCCGGCGAAGCGGTCCACCAGCAGGTCGCCGACACGGCGCACGGTGCCCGGCGTCCCGGTTGGCATGTTGAAGATGAAGTACTCGACGCCGGCGCCCGCCAGTTCGTCGATGCGGGCCACGAGCTCGTCGGGCGTGCCGATGTCCGAGGTCGTGGGCTCCTCCCCGGTCACCTGCCGCAGGAAGTCCCGGGTCGCCTCCGTCTCCTCCGTGCTCTCGGTGAGCACGAGCGTGCTGAGCCGGCTCACCGTGACCTCGGACGGGTCGCGGCCCACGTCCGCGCAGTGGCCGCGCAGGACATCGACCTTGTGGGCCACGGTGGCGGCGTCGCCGAAGACGTTCGTCATGTCGGCGTAGCGGGCCACGAGCCGCAGCGTCCGCCTCTCCCCGCCGCCCCCGATCAGGATCGGCGGCCCGCCCGGCTGCACCGGCCGCGGCACGTTGCGGGCCTCGTTGATCCGGTAGTAGGTGCCTGTGAACGACGGCGCCTCCTCGGTGAACATGGCCCGGCAGATCTGCAGCGCTTCCTCCAGGCGGTCCAAGCGCTCGCCCGCCGGCGGGAAATCGAAGCCCAGCCCTTCGTGCTCGACGTCGTACCAGGCCGCCCCGATGCCGAGGATGGCCCGGCCCGCGCTGATGATGTCGAGCGTGGTCACGATCTTGGCCAGGTGTGCCGGGTTCCGATAGGTGACGCCGGTGACCATGGTGCCGAGCCGCACCCGCGACGTCCGGGCCGCCAATGCGCCGAGCAGGGTATAGGCGTCGAGCATCGGCTCGCTGGGCCCGCCCATCGGGGGCAGTTGGTAGAAGTGGTCCATCACCCAGACCGAGTCGTACCCCGTCTCCTCGGCCGCGGCCGCCATGGCGACCACCCCCTCGAAGAGGGCGCCGGGTGTCTCGCCAACGGTGAAATTCGGGATCTGCAGTCCGAAGCGCATAGTGCCGAAGCTAGCGGCACACCGGGTCTCGGGCGCCGGTCCTCACCAGCCCGTGCGGCGCCGTAGCCAGGCCAACGCGACCTCGCCCTGGGCGGCCTGGAAGCGGCGCACGGTCGGCAGGCCGGGGGGCGGTGGTCGCAGCGAACGCTCGACGAAGAAGCCGCAGACCGCAGCGAGCAGGATGGTGACCACCTCGGGGTCCGCCGCCTCTGCGCCTTCGTAACGGGCCAGCAGATCCTCGGGCTCCGGACCGCCTTCGAGCTGCACCGAGGGGGCCCACTCGACCAGATCGAGGACCGGCGTTCCGACGGCCGCGTGCGGCCAGTCGACGAAGACCACGCCCTCGGACCCGAGCAGGATGTTGTCCGAGCGGATGTCGCCGTGCACCAGCGTGTCGCCGGTACATGCGTCCGGCCAGCCCGACTCGAGCTCGGCCAGCCGGTCGAGGTGACGACGCGCCCACTCGTCGAGCCCCACCGGGGGCGCCTCCATGACGGCCAGGTCGGCCCAACCCCCGAAGAGCGGGCGCAGGTAGCTCGCCGCCGGCTCCAGTGAAGGCACCGGCGTCGGGGTCAGGTCGCGGTGCAGCTCGGTCAACGCGTCGACCACCGCGTGCAGCTCCCCGCCGTCCCATGGGTGCGCGGGCGGGCGCCCGTCGACCGCCTCGAAGGCGAGGGCGACCCAGTTACCGTCGTCGAAGGCGCCGAGCAGGCGCGGGACCCGCGGCGACGCCGGGAGCGCGGCCGACACCATGGCCTCCCGGCGGTGCAGGACGGGCGAGTCCGGATTGAGCTCGGCACCGACCGCCTTCACGAAGATGCTCGAACCGGCACAGTCCAGCCGCGTCGCCGCCCCGGGCGAGAAGCCCCCGTGCAGATCGTGCACCGCGGTGGGCGGCCCACCGCCGACCTCGGCCGCCCACGCCCGCACCGCCGCCGGCACCTCGGCCCAGGGCAGGTGGACGCCGGCCGCCGGGCCGGTGGGTGGCGTCACGTCGCGGCGGCTCCGGCAGCGGCAAGCGCCTCGTTGATGCTCTCGACCAGTCGGCACGCCGAGTCCGCGCTGAGCTCCACGGCGACGCGGGCCCCGGGACCCCGTGCGGGGTCGACGAAATCGATGTTGAGCGTGTGGTCGAACGGCGCGTGGTAGGGGTGGTCGAAGTACACGCTGGCCGAAGTGACCGGGAACCACCCCTGCGGTCCCTTGGCGCTGCCGGCGACCTCGGCGGCGACGGTGAGATAGGAGCACATGGTCAGCCCCCCGCCAGGTAGCGGCCGTACCACTCGAAGATCCGCTGCCAGCCGTCGACCGCCGCCTCGGGGCGGTAGGCCGGTCGGTCCACCGAGAAGAACGCGTGGCCGGCGCCGTCGTAGCGGTGGAACTCGTAGGTCTTGCCGGCCGCCTTCAGCGCCGCCTCGAGCTCGTCCACGTGCTCGGGACTGGGAAATTGGTCGTCGTTCCCGAAGAGCCCGAGCAGCGGACACGACAGCTGTGGCGTCTTGTCGACGATCGGCTTCACTTTGAGCGGGAAGCCATCGGGCACCGTGCCGGTCACAAAGGCCCCGTAGCAGTCGACCGCCGCATCGACGGGCACGCTCACCGCGGTCAGGAAGGAGTGCCGGCCGCCCGAGCAGTAGCCGATGACGCCGACCTTGCCGTTGGACGTGGGCAGCGCCCGCAGGGCCTTGACGGCCGCGTCGGCGTCTCCCACGAACTGCTCGTCGGGGATGCCGCCCCCCTCACGGGTGGCCGCGGCGGCGTCGTCGGGGTCGACGTCGAGCCCCTGGCGGGCGTAGAGGTTGGGGCACAGAGCGTTGTAGCCGTTGGCGGCGAAGCGCCGCGTGATCTCCTTGGTCCCCGAGTCCCAGCCCGGCAGGTGGTGGATGACCAGGACCCCGGGGAAGGGGCCGACACCGGCCGGAAGGGCCTGGTAGGCGTTGATCTCGGCGCCCTCGTAGCCGGTGAACGTGATGTTCCCTGCGCTGAGGGCCTCTTCGGGTGCGGGCACAGCGGTCTCCTTCTCTTTCTCGTGTGACGTGCCGCGTCGTGGGCGACGTGGCGTGTGGTGCGCCGTCCACTATGGCCTGCCGCCGAGGCCCGCCGCGGCCGCAACCGGCATGATGTCCCCGTGCGCCGACTGTCCGTGGCCCTGGTCGGGCTCGTCTCGCTCGCCGCGGTGATGGCGGAGCCGGGCCCCGCCGCGGACGGTGCCGCGCCCGTCGTGCGCACGGTGATCGCCCCCGGCGTGCTCGACAGCCCGGACGGGATCGCGCTCGACGCCGCGGGCGACCTGTTCGTCGCCGACACCGGCCACTGCCGGGTGCTCGTCGTGCCGTCCCACGCCGGGAATCTCGACGGGCTGCACCTGCGGGCGGCCCGCGCCGCCACGCTGGCCGGGGGCAGCTGCGCGGGCCGCGCCGCCTTCGGGCACCCGACCGCCGTCGCCGTCGACGCGCACGGTGACGTGTACATCGCGGAGGCCAACGAGCAGCGCATCTTGGAGGTGCGGGCCGGGTCCCGGACCGCGGTGACGGTGGCCGGCACGGGCTCGGCCGGCTTCGACGGCAACGGGCTGGCCGCGACGGCCAGCCAGCTGGACCAGCCGACCGGCGTGGCGCTGGACGCGGCGGGCGACCTCTTCATTGCCGACACCGCCAACTGCAGGGTGCGCGTGCTCCCGGCGGCGACCACCACGCTGTTCGGGCAGGCCGTGACCGCCGGGCACCTCTTCACCGTGGCGGGCACGGGCGTCTGTGGCAGCGCGGGGCAGGGCGGGCCGCTGGCGGCGGCCCAGCTGTGGGACCCGGTGGCCGTGACCGTCGACGGCGCGGGTGACCTCCTGGTGGCCGACAACGGGGACCAGTCCGTCCTTCTGGCGCCGGCCCGGGCCGGGTCCTTCTACGGCACCGCGGTCGGCGCGGGCGACATCGGCGTCGTCGTGGGCGGAACGGGCGGCTATCAGCCCTATGTCGGGGACGGCGTCCCCGCCGTGAGCATGGCCTCGGAGCTCAACGACCCCCGCGGGCTCGCCATCGGCCCGACCGGCGCGCTGTTCGTCACCGACGGCCTGATGCAGGTCATCAGGGTGGTGCCCTCGACCACCGGGGTGCTGTTCGGGCGAATGATGAAGGCGGGCGACATGTACAGCGTGGCCGGCGCCGTCCCGGTCGCGTCCGCCGGGGGGCTCGGGGACGGCACGCGCTGGGAGCTCACCCGGATGGGCACACCGATCGGCCTCGCGGTGTCGTCGTCGGGCGCCCTCTACTACAGCGACCGGAGTTTCGACACGGTAGGGCTGATCGGGGGTGCATGACATGAACAGGTTCGGCCGGCGCACCTTCCTCGCCTCGTCCACCCGCATCGCCGCGGGCGCCGCGGTGGCCGGCGCGCTGGAGGGTGGCGCAGCGCCGGCCGATGGCGAGGATGCGGAGCGGCCCCTGGGGAGCGCCGTCGTACCGTCGGGGCCACCCGGGCCGCTGCGGGCCTCTGCGCTCACGGTCAACGGTCTCGTCGACCCCGTCGGCGTCGACCCCGACGACTGCTCGTTCGCCTGGACCCTGCGGGCGTCCGGGCGCCACGTGGCACAGACGGCCTCCCGCGTCGTGGTCCGCCGGACCGACCCGGCCCACAGCGGGCTCGCATGGGACAGCGGCCCCGTGCCGTCGGCTCGCCAGGCCTTCGTCGCCTACGCGGGACTGCCACTCGCAGCCGATGCGGCCTACGAGTGGGCGGTCCAGGCCCGCGGGCCGGGTGGGCGCTGGGGACCGGTGTCCGCGCCGGCGCGCTTCGCCACGTCGCTGCGCGACAGCGACTGGCGGGCCCAGTGGCTGCGGCCGGCCGGTGACTCGCAGCAGCCAGACCGCGTCACCTACCTGCGCAGCGAGGTGACACCGCCCGCGGGCGCCGTCGACCGCGTGACCGCGTACGTCTCCGCCGCGCACACCTACCGGCTGTTCGTGGACGGTGCACCGGTGGACGCGTGGCCCAGCTTCTCGTACCCCGACGAGCAGTACGTGCGCGCCGTGGATCTGACCGGCACGGTGACGGGCGGGCGGCGCAGCGCCGTCGGCGTGCTGCACCGTTGGTACGGGCCAGGACAGGGTCGCCCCACCTCCTCCCCGGGCCTGCTCCTCCAGCTGTCCGTCTGGTACCGCGACGGCCGCCGGGTGGTCTTCGGGTCGAGCGGCACCTGGCGCGAGCGGGCGGCCGAGTGGCTGCCGTCGCCGCAGCGCAACGCCGACGTCGGCGACTTCGTGGAATGGGTGGACGGGCGGGCCCAGCCGCAGGGCTGGTCGAGCGCGGGCTACGACGACAGCGCGTGGTCGCCCGTGAGCGTCGTCGGCCCCGCCGGCAGCGCGCCCTTCAGCCGGACGTACGCCCAGCGGACCAGCATCGTGGAGACGCCGGTCCACCCGGTGCGCCTGCACACCGTGGCGGGCGGCGCGGTCGTGGCGGACTTCGGCGCCGTCTACGCGGCGCGGCCGCGGGTGGCTTTCGCGCGGGCGCAGGCCGGGCGCACCGTCACCCTGCAGGCGGGCTACCTGCTCGATCCCGACGGGCAGGTCTCCACGCTGCATGGGACCCAGGAGACCAACCTCTCGTCCTCCTACATTCAGCGGGAGGGGAGCCAGGCCTTCGAGGCCTTCACCTACTTCGGGTTCCGCTATCTCCAGATTGACGACCCGGGCGAGCCGCTGGGCCCGGGTGCGGTGGTGGCCCTCACCAGGCATGCCGCCATGCCCGGGGTCGCCGGCGCGACGTTCTCCACCGACGACCGCATGCTCAACGCGGTCTGGCGCCTCAACGCGCGCTCGTGCCTGTACTGCAGCAACGAGCAGTTCGTCGACACGCCCACCCGTGAGAAGGGCCAGTTCGTTTGGGACGCGGCCAACGAGTCCGAAGCAGTCATGCGGGCGTACGGCGACCAGAACATGAGCTGGCAGGGGTTGCGCGATGTGGCCCGCGGTCAGGCCCGCTACTGGCCCGACGGGCGGGTCAACGCGGTATACCCCAACGGCGACGGGGCGCGCGACTACGCCACCTTCACGGCGCGCTACCCGGAGTGGCTGTGGCGCTACTACACCTCGACGGGCGACCGCACGACGGCGCTGCGCCTCTATCCGTCGGTGGCCCGGGTGGCCGCCTGGCTGTGGAGCGCACGCCGGGCCGCGACGGGACTGCTCTACGGCCTGGGCGACACCAGCAACGGGGACCCCGTGTACGGCTACGACCTCTCCGTGGTCGCCGACACAGCCAGCAACGTGCTCGCCGTGAACGCGTTCAACCGCGTCGCGCAGCTGGCCACCATGGCCGGGGACGCCGCCGGCTCCGAGACGAACCAAGCGCGGGCGGCCCAACTGACGGCGGCGGTCAACGGCGTGCTGCGTCGGCCCGACGGCCTGTACGTCGACGGGGTCGAGGCCAATGGGGCGCAGAGCGGCAGCGCGTCGCAGGAGGCCAACGCCCTGGCGCTCGCGTACGGAATTGTGCCGGCGCCCGACACCGCCGCGGTGGGAGCCTACGTGGCGAGCCTCGGCATCGACGTCGGGCCCAACCACGGCCTCGAGCTCCTGCGCGCGCTGGCGGCGGCCGGCCTGCCCGAAGCCCTGGTGCGCACGCTCACCGATGCCTCCATCCCCGGCTGGGCCCACATCGTGGCGGTGGGCGGGACCTTCACCTGGGAGGAGTGGAAGCCGAGCGACCTCATCGGGGACTCCATGTCGCACGGCTGGGGCTCGTCCGCGCTGGTCGCCATGCAGGAGAGCCTCCTGGGGGTCACGCTGCTGGAGCCCGGCCCGGACGGGACGGTCCGTGCCGCCGTCACGCCACCGTCGTCCGGCCTCGACCGCGCCGAGGGCTCCGTACCGACCGTCGCCGGGCCCGTCCGGGTGTCGTGGCAGCGGCGCGGCAGGGGCATGGCCGTGGACCTGACGGTGCCGCCCAATGCGATGGCGACGGTGCGGCTGCCCGCCGGCGCGGCGTCCGGCGTGCGCGAGGGGGGTGTCCCTGCAGGGAGGGCCCCGGGTGTCGACGTGGTCTCGGCGGCCGACGGGGCCGTCATGGTGTCGGTGGGGAGCGGGAGCTACCGCTTCACCAGCGCCTGAGAATGGCTACGACGTGCAGGTCGTGCCCGGGGGAGGTGTCTGCCCGCCGACGAGATACATCTGCACGTCGGCGCGGACGCAGGCGCTGTAGAAGTAGGCGACGTGGTCGTCGCCGTCGCGGGTGAGGAGCACCCCGCGGCCGAGCTGCTTGGCCACGCTGACCGCCCAGGCGTAGGGCGTGGCCGGGTCGTTGGTCGTCCCCACGACGAGAATGGGCGGTGCGCCGGGGGCCGCCACCGGCCCGACCGTCCGGGTCGGTTGAAGGGGCCAGACCGCGCAGCCCGCCTCGCCCCAGGCGAGCAGCGGGCCGAAGACCGGCGCGGATGCCGCCAGGCTGTCGGCGAGTGCGCCGTACGACGCCAGGTCCCGCGACACGGGATGGTCGAGGCAGTCGATGGCCACGGCCGCGTCGTCCGCGTTGGTGGAGCCGCCCGTGTTGTAGTGCGCGGACAGGGCGACGACCGGTGCGCCGTCGCCGGCGGCGTCCGCGGCGAGCGCGTCGCCGAGCTGCGGCCAGTCCGACTGGGAGTACAGGGCGTCGAGCAAGGCGTCGTACAGCTGCCCCACCCCGGCCGCATTGCCATCGCCGGCCGGGACCGGTGACGACGCGGCTGCGCCGAGCAGAGCCAGCAGCGCGGTCGTGGGATCGCCCGCCGGGCGCCACGCGCAGGCGGCACTGCCCGCGCACCAGGAGAAGAACGCGTCGAGCGCCCCCTCGAAGCCGTCCGCCTGACCCTGGGTGATCTGGTTGAAGGTGAGGGCGGGGTCGATCACGCTGTCGAGCACCATGGCCCGGATGTGGGTGGGGAACAGCGCGGCGTAGGTGAGCCCGAGCAGCGTCCCGTAGGACTGCCCCATGTAGGTCAACCCGCTGTCCCCGAGCGCCTGGCGGAGCCGGTCCATGTCGCGGGCGACGTCGACCGTTCCGACGTAGGGGAGCACGCTGGCACTCGCCTGCTCGCAGGCCTGGGCAAACTGCTTGAGCCCGGCGATAGTCGCCGCCTGCTGGCTCGGTGTGACCGGTACGGGGTCGGACGGCGCGCTGCCCGTGTCCGAGCCGCAGGTGACCGGGTCGCTCCGCTCGACACCGCGGGGATCGAACATGACGATGTCGAAGTCGTCGAGCAGCTGCGGCGTGAGCGCACTGAGCTCGTTGGCCATGTCGTCGATGCCCGACACGCCCGGCCCGCCGGGGTCGATGACGAGCGACCCGATGCGGGCGGTGGGGTCCTCCGCCGGATGCCTGGCCACCGAAACGGGGATGGTGGGGCCGTCGGGACGCGCGTAGTCCAGCGGGACGACGAGCGTGCCACACTGCAGATCGCCGTTGCAGGGGGACCAGGCCATCGGGGCCACGGGCGGCTGGGTGGTCGTCGTCGTGGTGCTCGACGTCGTGGTGCTCGACGTCGTGCTGGTCGATGGCGGCCGTCGGTGCTGCGACACCCGCGCCTGGGTCGCCGGCGTCCCGGAGAGCGCGCAGCCGGCCGCCACCACGACGGCGGCCAGGGCGGCGAGGAGCAGCGGGATCGACCTCCTCGTCACCGCGCCAGCGTTGCACGTGTCTTTCCGGCGAAAAGGTCACCGTTGTCCGGGACGGGGAGACCCTGGCCGGTGCTCCCGCCCTACGCGCCCGGCGGCACCTCCCACAGACCGACCGGGGCCTCACCGAGGCGGTAGTGGCCCGGCAGACGCTCGCCCGCCATGGCCCGCTCCATGCGCTGCTGCATGCCGGGGAGGAGCGTGCCGTCGCCGATCATCGCCAGGAACACGGCGCCCGCGTTGCCGACGTCGAAGAAGTCGCGCTGCCACGACCACTGGAAGTTCCCGCCGTAGCGGAACCAGCTGCCGCCGAGGCCGGCGATCTCGTAGTTGGTGCCGTCCGCCTTGGTGGCGTCGGCCACCTGCCTCCACAGACCGAGGATCTCGCCCTGCGCGTCATCAATCAGCACCTTCTGGTACGGGTAGGTCCACCCCTCCAGCCCGGCCATCTCCAGGCCGAGCGCGAGCTCGCGGATCTCCTCGCGCCCCACGGCCATGAACTCGTCGTGGGGGCCGACGTTCCAGCCGTAGGTGGCGTCCTCGGTGTAGAGGTCGGCCATGTGGTGCCAGTCCTTCTCGGCCTCTCCCGCTCGGTTCGCCTCGAGCCAGCGCTCGACCATCTCCTCAAGCTCGGCACGCGGATAGGCCGGCATGGTCAATCCTCCTCTCTCGACAGGGCGTGGGTGGGACAGTACGTGACGGCCGACGACGACGGTTCCCTCTGTGTCGTCTCCGTCGTCACGGTCTTCCTTCCGGACTCGGTGGTGCCTCCGGCTGGACTTCCACGACGGTGAGATGCGTGCCCCTGGGCGCGGCCGCCGCGTAGGCGATGGCGGACGCCACGCCGTCGGGGCGCAGCAAGCCGGAGTGCCGGACCAGCCCCCAGCGCGTCCATTCGGCCAGCATCTCGCCGGTGACGCCGGGATCCCAGTCCATCCCCATGCCCGTCAGCGTCGGGCCGGGCCGCACGATGACGGCCCGTACGCCCGTGCCCTCCAACTCCATCTGCAGCGCGGTGACGAAGCCCTCCAGGCCCCACTTGGAGGCCACGTAGGCCGACATGCGCGGCCGGGGATGCGCCACGACGTCGGACGTCACGAAGATCAGGTCACCCCGGCGGCGCTCCACCATGCCGGCGCCGAAGGCGCGCACCAGTCGCTGGGCCCCGCCCACGTTGACGCGCAGGATCTCCTCGAAGTCCTCGGGGCTGGTCTCGAGTGCCGTGCCGGGCTGGATCTTGGCTGCGTTCGAGACGAGGATCTCTACCGGCCCGAACGCCGCGTCGGCCTCCTTGGCGAAGCGGGCCACCGACCCCGGGTCGGCCAGGTCGAGGTGGCAGGCCACCGCCTCTCCCCCTTCGGCCCGGATGGACCCGGCCACCTCCTCGCAGACCTCCACGCGGCGCGCCCCGAGCACGACGGGATGGCCCGCCCGGGCCAGCGCCCGGGCCGCCTCGGCGCCGATGCCCGACGAGGCGCCCGTCACCGCGGTCGGCCGGCGCACGGGGTGGGGCTCGACCAGCGGCATCGAGCGCGCCGTGACGGTCGTCGGGAGTGCGGCGAAGCCGCGCACGTTGATGGAGTGGACGCGCTCGATGCCGGCGGGCTCCACCGCGTAGTCCTTGACGCGCGTCAGCACCTCGGTCAACGCGACGCGCGCCTCCATGCGGGCCAGCGCGGCCCCCATGCAGAAGTGGCGCCCGCTGCCGAAGCTGATCAGGTCCTGGGTCCGGCGGTCGAGGTCGTAGGTCTCGGGGTCGGCGAAGACGTCCTCGTCGCGGTTGGCCGACCCGAGGAGCAGCAGGATGCGCCGTCCCGCCGCGATGTCGACGCCCCGGACGCGCACCGGTTGCCTCGTCACCCGGACCAGCATCTGCGTCGAGGTGTCGTAGCGCAGCGTCTCCTCCACCCACTCCGCCACCCGGGCCGGGTCGGCCAGGGGCTTGGCCAGCTGGGCCGGGTGGCGCCAACCCCAGTACCAGGCGTTGCCGAGCAGCTTGGTCGTCGTCTCGTTCCCCGCCACCACCAGCAGGAAGAGGAATCCGATCACCTCGTCGTCGCTCAGGCGGTCGCCGTCGATCTCGGCCTGCAGCAGCGACCAGGTCAGGTCGTCACGTTCGTGGTGGCGGCGGTCGGCCACCATCTCGGCGTAGTAGCCGGCCAGGGTCAGCGCCGCCTCGAGCCCCTCCGGGGGGATGTCGTTCATCCCCTCCACGCGGTGCAACAGGAGGTCGGCCAGGCGCCGCACCTCGGCCCGATCCGACGGCGGGACACCGACCAATTCGGAGATCACGTCCATCGGGAGCCGGCCGGCGAAGTCGGCGATGAAGTCGAACGAGCCGGCCTCGAGCGCCGGCCCGAGGTGGGACACGGCCAGCGCCCGGATACCGTCCTCCATGGCCGCCACCCGCCGCGGCGTGAAGCTCTTGCCGACGATGGAGCGCATGCGGGTGTGCCGGGGCGGGTCCATGGCGAGAAAGGACATGGCGCGGTGGGCCTCGGGCCCGAAAGCCGCCGGGTCGAGGGTGACGCCGTAGGCGTTCGAGTAGTGGTCCACGTCGCGGAACGCGGCCAGGACGTCGGCGTGGCGCGCGTAGGCGAAAAAGTCGAGCTCCTCGTTGTAGAAGACCGGCGCCTCGGCGCGCAGGCGCGCGTAGGTCGGATAGGGGTCCTCGTGGATGACGTAGTCGTAGGGGCTGTAGCCCAGCGGCGCGACCGTCGTCACCGCAGTCCCGTCATGAGCGCGGTCGCCTCGGCCATCAAGCCGGGCACGGCGTCGAAGGCCAGGTGGCCCATGCCGGCGCTGAGTAGCGCCCCTGTGTAGGTGACCTGCAGCACGTTGCGCACCGCCGGGTCTGCTCCGGCGCCGAGCGCCGCGGCCAGACGACGCCCGATTTCGGCACCGAGCCGCGCGCGCACGCGCTTCACGTCTGGACCGTCGCCCAGGAGCGCCGTCGTGCAGGCGGCCAACGCGGGGGACCCCATGGAGCCGAAGCCCATGGTGCGGACGGTGTCGGCCACACGGTCGGGCAACGGAAGGGTGAGGTCGACCAGTCCCGGCGACGAGTGCAGACGCCGCCACAGCACCTCGGCCAGCAGGTGGTCCTTGCCCGAGAAGTAGGTGTAGGCCGTGGCCGGGGCCACACCGGCCCGCCGGGCGATGGTCCGCACCGAGATGTCGGCGTAGCGACGCTCCTCGGCCTCCTCGGCCGCGGCGGCGATCAGCCGCTCCATGACCCCGGCCTGGCGCTCGGAGAGGTGGCGGCGTCCCGGCTGCTCCGCCGGTTCGTCGGGCCGGCTCGCCTCCACGGCGTCGGACATGCTCATGCGTCGGGGGCCGGCGGGACGTGTGGCGTCCCGTCCTTCATGGCCGGGAAGGTGAAGGTGGCCGCCGTCGTCATGCGCGTGATCTTGGTGATGTCCTTCTCGGGGAGCGTCTCGGTGTCGTCCTCGATCACGATCTCCCAGCGGCAGTGCGGCACCCGGTCGGTCGGGACCCGGGGCGGCCGGTGGACGTGGCGGATGTGCGCCTTGGGGTTGACCGCCTGCGCGGTCACGTCGAACGTGCCGTCCTCGATGTGGTGGCACATGTTGGTCACCATGGCGTCGCCGAAGGGCTCCGCGTCCATGAGCGCGCCGCAGTATGCCAGCTCGAAGTAGCCGTGCTTCTCGTCGACCAGCTCGTAGTGCACGTCCATGTAGTGGTGCGGGAAGCCGGGGTCGAGCTGGAGCACCTTGAAGATGGCCGACACGCCGTCGCCCTCGACGTTCATGATCTGGCGCAGCCGGTCGCCGTAGACCGGGCTGGCCCCGGCCCACTCCTCGATGGCGAGCTCCTTCACCGCCTCGGCGCCGTAGCGCAGGCCGATGGCGGCGCACATGGAGCGGTCCAACAGGTGCACGATGAGCCCGTACTCCCGGACCAGCCTGACCAGGGCCTCCCTGGACAGGTCCTCGTAGTCGAAGCCGGGGTCGAATGCACCCGAGTAGTCGTTGCGCTCGGTCATGCGTTCGGACCATAGTTCGGACACCCGTCCAGATCTACGCCCCGGGGCGGCCGGGGCGCCGTGCCTCGATAGGGTCGGGCATCCAAAAAGGGGGTCGTGGTGACAATGGGCAGCGTGACGCCGGCATGAGCGAACCCAAGGACGTCCGCGCTGCGGGCATGGCCAAGATGCAGGAGGTCTACGGGTTCACCGTCGACCCCGCCGGCCTCCCGGGGCGTTACACCGACCTGACCGTCGACCACCTCTTCGGAACCGTGTGGACGGACGACACCGTCGACCTGCGCGAGCGAAGGCTCCTCACCATCGGGGTGCTGGCCGCGCAGGATAAGCCGGATCTGCTGGAGATCCAGTTCGACTCCGCGCTCGAGCGCGGCGAGCTGACCGTCGAACAGGTCCGGGAGGTCGTGGTCCACCTGACCCACTACGTCGGCTGGCCCGTCTCCACTGGAATCAGCGGGGCGGCGGAGAAGATCATCCGCCGCCGCACCGACGCGGCCGCGCCCACCGATGCGCCCGGGCAGGGCTGAACGCCGGTGAGCCGGGTCGAGACGGAGGACGCCGCCCCCGGCGTGCGTGTCATCGCCTTCAACCGGCCCGAGGTGCGCAACGCCTTCGATACTGCGCTGTACCAGGAGGTCACCGCCGCCATCCGCCGCGCTGACACCGACGAGGCCATCGGCGCCGTCGTGCTCACGGGCCGCGGCAGCGCCTTCACGTCGGGCCAGGACCTGGCGGAAATGGCCGCGATCGCCACCGGCACCGCTGTGGAGGGGGCGGGGCAGGGCTTCATGGGGCTCCTCGACGCTCTCATCGGGACGTCGGTCCCGCTCCTCGCCGCCGTCAACGGCGTCGCGGTCGGCCTGGGCTTCACGCTCCTCGCCCACTGCGACATCGTCCTGGTCGATGTCGACGCACGCCTGCGCGTGCCCTTCGCCGAGCTGGGTGTCCCCGCCGAGGCCGCCAGCAGCCTGCTGTTCCCGGCCGCCATGGGTTGGCAGCAGGCCGCCCGGGTGCTGCTCACCTCGGACTGGGTGGACGCCACCGAGCTGGTCGAACTCGGCTTGGCCGTGCTGGCGTGCGAGCCGGGGACGGTCGTGGATGAGACCGTCAGGCTGGCGGCGCGCATCGCGGCCCACCCCCGCGGCGCCACCCGCGCCATCACCTCTCTCATGCGCGCCGCCCGGCGCGACGCGGTGGCCGAGGCGAACCGGCGCGAACAGGCCGCGTTCGCGACGTTGCTGGGCGGCGCGGCGGAACACGGCACCCTGGCGGAGTTCGCCGGGAAGGCCCCGTCCGGGTCCTGACCGTGCGCCTGGGCATCACTGCCGCGCTCACCGATCGCGACCTGGCGCCGGTGGCACTGGCCCGCGCGGTCGAGGAGCACGGCTTCGACTCGCTTTACCTCCCCGAGCACACCCATCTGCCCGTGCGCGAGGACACACCCCCGGCGCTGGTGGGCGGTGTGCGCCTCGATGACTACAAACGCTGCCTCGATCCGCTCGTCGCCCTGTCGACGGCGGCTGCCGTGACGGCCCGCATCGGGCTCGGCACCGGCATCCTGCTGGCCGCGCAGCACGACCCCATCGTCTTGGCCAAGCAGGTGGCGACCCTCGATCACCTCTCGGGCGGCCGGATCACGCTCGGGGTCGGCTTCGGCTGGAACCGGGCCGAGGCCGAGGACCACGGGGTCGATTTCGGCCGCCGCCACGCGGTCGTACGCGAGCACCTCGCCGCCATGGAGGCCATCTGGTCGACCGAGCAGGCCGAGTACCACGGCGCGTTCGTCGACTTCGAACCCACCTGGTCGTGGCCCAAGCCCCTGCAGCAGCCGCGCGTGCGCACACTGATCGGTGGCGGGCCGACCGAGACCGTCCTCAGCGCCGTCGCCGAGTACGCCGACGGCTGGATCCCCATCGGCGGCCGCGGGCTCACCGAGTCCATTCCTCGCCTGCATGCCCTGGCCGCGGAGGCCGGCCGCGACCCCGCCGCACTCTCGGTCGTCCCCTTCGGCACTATCGCCGATGCGGGCAAACTCGAGCACTACGCCCGGCTGGGCATCACCGAGGTGGTGCTCCGGGTGCGGGCCGGCGACGAGGGCGCCGTCCGGGGCGAGCTCGAGTCGTTGGCGCCTCTTCTCCCGTTCGCGGCCACACTGGAGCAACCATGACCGACCTCATCGACGAAACCACTCCACGGCTCGGCGGGACCACACCCCTCCCGAAGATCATCAGCGTCGACGATCACATCGTGGAGCCGCCGCACCTGTGGGACGCCTGGCTGCCGGCGCGCTATCGCGACCGGGGCCCCAAGGCGGAGCGCCGCGGCATCGGCGACATGGAGCACATCGGTGGGGGGACCTACCGCCAGACCTTCGACCCCGACGGCCCGCAGGCGGACTGCTGGGTCTACGAGGACCTCGTGTACATCAACAAGCGCCACGTGGCCGCCGTCGGCTTCGACCGCGACGACATGACCATGTCCCCCATCACGTACGACGAGATGCGACCCGGTTGCTACGACCCCACGGCCCGCATCGCCGACAACGAGGCCAACTGGGTGGAGGCCAGCCTGTGCTTCCCGACCTTCCCGCGCTTCTGCGGCCAGACCTTTCTGGAGGCGAAGGACAAGGAGCTCGCCGAGGCCTGCGTCGTGGCCTACAACGACTTCATGGTCGAGGAGTGGTGCGGGGACAGCGGGGGGGCGCTGATCCCACTGTGTCTCATCCCCTTGTGGGACGCCCACAAGGCGGCGGCCGAGGTGCGGCGCAACGCGGCCCGCGGCGTGCGCGCCGTGTGCTTCAGCGAGATCCCGCCCCACCTGGGGCTGCCCAGCATCCACAGCGGCACCTGGGACCCATTCTTCGCCGCCTGCGAGGACACCGGCACGGTCGTGTGCATGCACATCGGCTCGTCGTCGAAGATGCCGGCCACCTCGGCCGACGCGCCCGTCGCCGTGGCGGCGGCGCTCAGCTTCGGCAACGCCATGTCATCGCTCTGCGACTTCCTCTTCTCCGGTGTCCTCATCCGCTTCCCCCGCCTCGTCCTCGCCTACTCGGAGGGGCAGATCGGCTGGCTGCCCTACATCCTCGAGCGGGTCGACGACGTGTGGCGCGAGCACCGGGCCTGGGGTGGCGTCAAGGACATCGTGCCCGAGCCGCCGTCGATGTACTTCCACCGCCAGGTCTACGGTTGCTTCTTCCGCGACCAGCACGGGCTCGACTCCCTCGGGGTCATCGGGGCCGACCGCGTCACCTTCGAGACCGACTACCCGCACACCGACTCCACCTGGCCCGACACCCGCGCCGTGGCGGAGGAATTGGTGCGGGGCCTCTCTGACGAGGAGGTGTACCGGATCATGCGGGGCAACGCCATTGCGATGCTCGGCCTGGAAGGCCCGTGAGCCTGGGCGACGTCGTCAACCCGGAGGCGCTGACGGCCCTGCGGGCCACCGACGTCATCGGGTGAGAACCGCCTCCCGGTGGTCGCGCGCCTCCTCGTCCGGCCGCGGTGGACCCGATGCCACCGCGCGCGCCGCGGAGTGTCGGAAGAGGACCCGGTCGAGCAGGACGAACTGGACCACCCAGAGCGCGCCGTAGGCCCAGACGTTGGCCGCCTCCACGGCGAGCGTGTGCCGGCCACGACTCCAGTCGATCGTGCGCGCCGACACGGCGCGTACCGCCAGCGTCGAGAGCACCAGGCCCGCGAAGGACAGCGTGCAGAAAGGGGTCACCTGGCGCAGAACGGACCGTGGCGAGTGGTCGAGCCAGACCCACCGCCGATTCAGCTCGAAGGACGGGACCGTCCCCACGGCCGTCGCCAGAACGTTGGCCACGACGGCGTCGACACCGAAGAGGCCCACGAGGAGCCCGAGGATGCTCAGGCTCGTCAACGTGGAGATGCCCGAAACGGCGGAGTAGCGGAACACCTTCGCGACACGATCGGATCCGCGTAACGCAGCCTGCACGCTCAGGGTCATGAGCCGTAGTGTGCGCGGCCGACCTCCGAGCGCGCTGAGCGCGAGGTGGTCACGCCGTACGAACCATCGCCCGGCAAAATCCAACGGGGCGCACAGGGGACGTACAACCCGCCCGCAGTCGCAGCCTTCACCATCATCGCATGACCATCGTCATCGACCCCACCGCGCCGGACGCGGTCCTGCCCGAGACGCCGCACCCTGACGCACCGCCGGACTCGCTCCCCCCACGCGCGGGATCCAGCAGGGCGCGCCACCGGTGGTGGCAACGGCCGGGGCGACCCGTCTGGTCCGTGCCGGCGCGTCTGGGCGTCTTCGGCCTGGCGGCGTTGCTGTACACCTGGAACCTGTCCCGCATCGGCATGGGCAACACCTTCTACGCCGCCGCCGTCAAGAGTGGGACAGAGAGTTGGAAGGCCTTCTTCTTCGGCTCGCTCGATCCGGGTTCGTTCATCACCGTCGACAAGCCTGCTGCGGCCCTCTGGGTGATGGAGCTCTCGGGGCGGATCTTCGGCTTCTCGAGTTGGAGCATGCTGCTGCCCGAGGCCCTGGCCGGCGTGGCGACGGTGATGGTGCTCTATCACCTGGTGCGGCGGTGGTTCGGCGAACCAGCCGCGGTCCTGGCGTCGTTGGCGCTCGCGCTCACACCCGTGGCCGTGGTCATCTTCCGCTACAACGATCCGGACGCCCTCTTGACCCTCTTGTTGGTGCTCGCGACGTGGGCCTGCTGGCGCGCCATCGAGACGGGCAAGACGGTCGGGCTGGTGTTGTCGGGCGCGCTCGTCGGGCTGGCCTTCCTCACCAAGACGCTCGACGCCTTCATCGTCGTGCCGGCCTTCGGCCTGGCCTACCTGTGCTGCGGTCCGCCGCGCCTCGCTCGGCGCATCGGGCAGCTCGGCTGGGCCGCGTTGGCGCTGCTCGTCTCGAGCGGGTGGTGGGTGGCGATCGTCGAGCTGTGGCCGGAGAGCGCGCGCCCTTACATCGGCGGGAGCACGGACAACTCCGAGCTCAATCTCATCTTCGGCTACAACGGCTTCGCGCGGCTCTTCGGTTCGGGCGGCACCGCGGGCCTCGGGAACGTCTCGAGCGGATCGTCGGCCTTCGGCGGCGGCGAGGGCCTGCTTCGCATGTTCGACAGCGAGCTGGGAGGGCAGATCTCCTGGCTCCTCCCGCTGGCCCTCCTGGGCCTCGTCGGCGGCCTGTGGTTGACCCGTCGTCACGGCCGCAACGACCACGGGCGGGCCGGTTTCGTGCTGTGGGGCGGCACGCTCCTCATGTACCTGGCGGTGTACGACTATGCCCAGGGGATCTTCCACCCGTACTACACGGTCGTGATGGCCCCGGCCGTCGCCGCCCTCGCCGGAGCCGGGGCGGTGGCGTTGTGGCGCCTCGGCCAGCGGTCGCTTCGCTGGGCCTGGGTGCTGCCGGCCGCCATCGTGGGCACCGTCATCTGGGCCGACACGTTGCTGGCCCGGAGCAGCGGATACGACACCTGGCTCGGGCCCACCGTCATCGTGACCGGTACCGTCTCCGCGCTGCTCCTCTTCGTCTGCCTGGCCCGGCCGTTCCGGATCCGCCTGGTCGGGGTGGCCGCCGGCGCCGTGGCCGCCGTGTCGGTGCTGGCGGGGCCCGCGGCCTACTCCCTCACGACGGTCGGCACCACGACGACGGCCATCGCCACCGCCGGGCCCACTTCAGGCGCCGGCGGGCTCGGTGGTGGAGCCGGACCGGGCGGCATCGGTACGCCCGGCGGCGCGCCAGGACGGACCACCGCGGCAGGACACGGAGCGCGAGGGGCAGGCCCGTCCGGAGCGTCCGGACGGGCCGGAGCCGGAGCGTCGACCGTCAACCAGAGCCTCATCACGTACCTGGAACGGCACCAAGGCAGCGCGACGTACCTCGTGGCGGTGAGCGGTTCGCAGACAGCCGCGCCGTTCATCTTGCAGAGCGGCAAGGCGGTGATCGCGATGGGCGGGTTCGGCGGCTCTGACCCCGCACCCACACTCAGCGAGTTCAAGGACCTCGTGACCTCGGGCAAGGTCCACTACGTCTACGTCTCGGGCACCGCGGGAGGGACCGCCGGTGCCGGCCCAACCGGCGGCAGTGGAGGGCACCCGGGAACGTCGGGCACGGCCCGCGGTGGGATCCCGGGTGGTGGCCCGCGTTCGGGAGGCCAGTCGTCGGACACCGCCAGCGCCGTTGACACCTGGGTCGAGGCCCACGGGACGCTCGTGTCGGCGTCCGCGTACGGCGGGAGCTCGGGCGGCGCCCTGTACGCCGTCAGTCGCTCGGCCGCCGCCGGCTGACGGCGCGACCCTCAGTACCGCGGCAGCGCGATGAAGGCGACGAGGTAGGCGAACAGCCCCGCCCCGACCAGAGTGCAGGCGTGGAACACCTCGTGGAAGCCGAACACCCGCGGCCAGGGGTCCGGCCGCTTGCGGGCGTAGATCAGCGCCCCGGCCGTGTAGGCGAACCCCGCGGCGAGCATCAAGACGAAGCCGGCCCAGCCCAGGCTGCGCACCAGCTGGGGCGCCACGATGGTCGGGCACCAGCCCACAACCACGTAGGGGATGGCGACCACCCACTGCGGCGCGTCCAGGAAGACCTGGCGCAACGCGATCCCGGCGGCCGCGCCGGCCCAGACCATGGTGAGCACGAGCACCTCGGCCCACCCGGTGAGTGCCAGCCCGACCACCGCGGTGCACGTCGCCGCGATCCCGACGAAGATCGCGCTGTGGTCGGCCCGGCGCATGCGCCGCCACGCCGGCGCGGACCAGTGGAGGCGGTGGAAGGCGGCGCTGGTCCCGAACATCGCCAGCATCCCGGCCACGTAGACCGACAGCACAGCCGTCGCCCACGCGTCCGGTCCGGCGACGATGAGGAAGGGGCCGCCCACCAGCCAGGCGAGGAACGCGCCGGCGTGCAACCACCCGCGCAGGAGCGGACGCGGCCCGCGATTGTCGGCCGACCTCCCCTGCTCGCCCTGGGCCAGGACCGTCATCGGTCCCCCGCCTGCTCCAGCCGGTCGGCCAGTTCCACCTCGCGGCGCGAGATGCCGAGTAGGAAGAGGATGGCGTCGAGGTAGGGGACACTGAGGGCGGTGTCGGCGGCCTGGCGTACGACCGGCTTGGCGTTGAAGGCGATGCCGAGCCCGGCCGCGGCCAGCATGTCGATGTCGTTGGCCCCGTCGCCCACGGCGATGGTGCGCGCCAGTGGGACGCCTGCCGCCGCCGCGAACGCCGCCAGCGCCGCCGCCTTGCCCGCCCGGTCGACGATGGGCCCGTCCAGCTCGCCGGTGACGACGCCCGCGTCAACGGCGAGCACGTTGGCCGCCAAGTAGTCGATGCCCAGATCGGTGACCAGTGGGCCGATCACCTGGGTGAAGCCGCCGCTCACCACCGCCAGCTCATAGCCGAGCCGCTTGAGCGTGCGCACCAGGGTGCGGGCGCCCGGCGTCAGGACGATGGCGTCGCGCACGGCGTCGAGGTCGGCCTCCTTCAAGCCGGCCAGGAGCCGCACCCGCTGGCGCAGCGCATCGGCGAATTCGACCTCTCCGGCCATGGCGGCCTCGGTGACCGCGGTCACCTGCGGGCCGCAGCCATGGCGTTCCGCCAACAGGTCGATCACCTCTCCCTGCACCAGGGTGGAGTCCGCGTCCAGCACGATCAGGTGCTTGGCCCGCCGGTGCAGGCCGGCCGGTTGCACCGCGAGATCGACCAGGCAGCGGGCGGCCGCCTCGGCCAGCGCCCGCCGCAAGCTGTCGATGTCGGCGCCGGCCACCGACAGCTCGTAGCTGTGCACCGGGTACGCCGCCAGCCGCACGATCCGCTCGATGTTGCCGCCGCAGCGCGCGATGGAGCCCGTCACCGTCTCGAGGGTCGCGGCCTCGATCTCGGGTGCCAGGAGCGTGACCAGATGGCCCTCGGCGATGTCGTCCATCTGCGCCTCCACGAGGGGTTCGACCGTGACCTCGACGCCCGCCGCGCCGAAGCGCTCCGCCAGGAGGGCGCACACCGGCTCCACCTCCACGGGCACCATGTCGGCCTCCACGCAGAGCAGCAGCCGGCCGTGGACCCGGACCTGCTCCACGTCGTCCACCTCGACGCCGCGCTCGGCCAGCGCGCTGAACAGCCGCGCGGCAATGCCCGGGCCGTCCTGCCCGCTCACTGTCACGAGATACGGCGAGGGCGCCTCCGTCACGGACGGGTGACGTTCGTCTCGGTGACCCAACCGGCGCCCTCAACCCAGCGCTTGAGGATGCGGCCCGGCACGCCGGCGACCACGCAGCGGTCGGGGACCTCGCCGCGCACGACCGCACCGGCGGCCACCACGACGTGCTCGCCGATCTGCGCCCCGGGGAGGATGACGGCGTTGGCGCCCAGCCAGCTGCCCGAGCCGATGCGCACCGGGGCCTCGGTGGGCCACTGCCGGCCGATCGGCTCGACCGGGTCCTCGTAGGAATGGTTCTGGTCGGTGATGTAGACGTAGGGGCCGGTCTGGATGTCGTCCCCGATCACGATCTCCCAGTGACCCACGATGTGCGAGCCGCGTCCGATGAGACAACGGCTGCCGATCGACACCACCGGATCGGTCGGCATCTCCTGTCCCGGTGCCATGCCGGCCGAAATGGAGACGCCCGGGCCGACGATCGTCTCGGCCCCGATGTTTATCAGGTGCTCGTTGTAGATGGCGCCCTGGGGGAACAGGAGGCAGGCTCCCGCGCCCATCCGTCCGAAACGGCGCCCCCGGGGGTCCTCCGGGCCCACCGCCCCCAGCTCGGCGGCCCCGTCCCACGCCGCGTGCACCAGCCGGGACAAGGGACGCCGTAGCGGCGCGGGGAGGGAGCGGGCCCAGCTCACGCAGGAATGGTAGGTGGTGTCGCCGACCCTCGTCACCGGCCCCCGCCCGTCCCCAGCAGAGGGTCGTGGGTACACTTCGTGTGTGCCGCCCCTCGAAGCGGATGGTGGCTCCGAGCCCGTGCCGTCTCCGGGCGGGCGCCCCATCGACCGCCGCCAGTTCCTGCAGCTCTCGGCGCTCGGCGCGGCCGGCTTCGCCGGGGCCACCCGCCTCGGCACTCACCGTCCGAAGCAGCACGTCGCGGCGCGGCCCAAGCGCAGCGTCCCGACACACGCCGCCGTCGTGGAGACGACGCTGGCGAGCGGCGTCGTGGTGCCGACGGCGCCCTGGCTGATCGCCGAGAACGCCAAGCGGGGCACGCTCAACTGGATCTGCAACCACGTCCAACCCGACCACGCCCTCGAGGGCTTCGCCAGCCAGGTCAGCGCGGTGCCGGGTGACGACGTCGCGCTGTTCGTGAGCACGACCGCCAGCGCCGTCCAGGTGCAGGCCTACCGGATGGGCTTCTACCAGGGCCTCGGTGGCCGGCTCGTGGTGCAGACCGACTTCGTCCCGGCCAAGGTCCAAGCGGCGCCGGTGGTGGCGCCCGGCGTGGGCACGGTGACCTGCCCGTGGTCGCCCACCCTCACGCTCAACATCACGACGGACTGGCTGCCCGGCTGCTACCTCTTGAAGCTCGTCGGCGAGGGCGGCCAGGAGCAGTTCGTCCCTCTCACCATCCGCGACGACGCGTCCATGGCGTCCTACGTGTTCCAGAACAGCGTGACCACCTGGCAGGCCTACAACCTGTGGGGCACCACCAGCCTCTATTACGGTCCGAACAGCAGCGGCCGGCCCACCTTCGCCAACCGCGCCCGAGCCGTCTCCTTCGACCGCCCGTACCCCCAGACCTGGGCGTCGGGCGCCGCCGACTTCGTCGGCAACGAGCTGCCCCTTCTGTTCCACCTCGAGAGCCTCGGGCTGGACATGACCTACTGGACCGACGTCGACCTGCACGTCCAGCCGCAGCTGCTCATGAATCACCGCTGCCTCTTCAGCCTTGGCCACGACGAGTACTGGTCCCTGCCGATGCGCCAGGGGGCGGCCGCCGCCAACGCCGGCGGTGTCAACCTGGCCTTCCTGGGTGCCAACGCCTGCTACCGCCAGATCCGGCTGCAGTCGACCTCCGTCGGGCCCAACCGCCTGCAGGTCTGTTACAAGGACGCCGCCGAGGACCCGCTGGCCCGCGAGCAGCCGGAGCTGACCACAGTCAACTGGGACCAGGCGCCGGTCAACGACCCCGAGTCCACCCTCATCGGCTCCATGTACCAGTCGGTTGGGGCCAAGGCGGACATGGTGGTCACCGACGCATCGTCGTGGTTCTACGACGGCTGCAACCTCACCGACGGCCACACCTTCAGCAACGTCATCCTGGGCGAGTACGACCGCTACGTCCCCCCCCTCCCCGGCCCGCGCAACGTCGACGTGCTGGCCCACTCGCCCGTTCCGGGGCAGTCCAACTGGTCCGACGTCACCTACTACACCGCCCCGGGGAACGGCGGCGGTGTGCTGGCCAGCGGCTCGGCCAGCTTCGTCTCGTTGCTCGGGACGACCGGTGTGATCCCGCCCATCGTCGTCATGGGGGCCATTCCCGGTGTGACCGACGTCATCCGCCGGGCCATGGAGAACGTCTACAGCCGCTTCGGACTGGGTCCGGCCACCTCCTACGGCAGTTCGAGCGGCAACTGGTCGGACGTCTACACCGGGGGCGCAGCGAGCGCCGGGACCGCCGCCGGCACCGCCTCCGCCTGACGGCGCCAGCGGGCTGACCAGGGCGGGCGGCGCGGCGCGGGCCGGTATGACACCACTCGCGGGCGCCGTCCTCGTACGATCGACGTCCAGCGATGGCGAAATCTCACTCTGAACGTTCCTCGGCGCGACGCCCGCTGGCCTGGGGCGTGCTGGCGACCGCCGGGCTCACCGGGCTGCTCCTGAGCGCCTGTTCCTCCTCCCCTCCGCGCGATCCGGTTGCCAAGGCGAAGGCGACCACGACGACGTCGACGGCACCAGGGCCCGCCTGCCCCCTCACCGGCGAACCGGCACCCAATGGGAGCGTCCCGCAGCGGCCCGCCATGGCGGTGAAGATCGACAATTACCCCGCCGGCCGCCCCCAATCGGGCCTCGACAAGGCCGACATCATCTTCGAGGAGCCGGTCGAGGGCGGCATCACCCGCTACGCCGCGGTGTTCCAATGCCAGGACGCGGCGCTGATCGGTCCCGTCCGCTCGGCCCGCAACATCGACATCGGCATCCTCGGGCAGCTGGGCAACCCGTTGTTGGCCCACGTGGGAGGCATCGACCCCGTGATCGCCAACATCGACGCCTCACCCATCGTCAACGTCGACATCGGGGACAGCAACTCGCTGATGATCCACCCCGCGGGCCACGTGCCACCGGACGCTGACTACACCTCGAGCGCCATCGTCTACGGCACGCACCCGACCATGACCACCCCGCCGCAGCCGCTGTTCACCTACTCGGCGAACACGCCCCCCGGGGGCACCGCCGTCTCCAGCGTGAACATCGACTTCTCGGGCACCTCCAACGTGACCTGGAAGTGGAACAAGGCGACCGACACGTTCCTGCGCTACTACAACGCGACGACGCCGGACATGTTGGCCGACAACGTGCAGAACGCCGCCGCCAACGTCATCGTGCAGTACGTGCAGATCAGCTACGGGCCCTGGGCCGAGAACGACGAGGGGGGCCTGGAGGTCCAGGCCGACCTGTACCCCGACGCCAGCGGCACCGCCGTCGTCTATCGCAACGGCTACGCCATCCCCGCCACCTGGCACCGCTCCACGCTCGGGTCGCCCACCCAGTTCGTCAACGCGCTCGGCGTGCCGATCCCGCTGCAGCCCGGCCAGACCTGGGTCGAGCTGGTGCCCAACACCATCATGGCGACGACCACGCCCTGAGGGGCCCTCCTCACGCCTGCGGTTTCCTCGCCACCACCGCCAGCAGCAGGCAGTCCTCCGCTGCGGCGAACACACCCGGTGAGGCGCTCGCCTCGGCCTCGTCGAACACCCCCGTCGCCGCGCCGCGCCGCATCAGGTTGAGCCCCTTGCACTCGGCCACCTCGAAGCCGGCCCGTTCCAACTTGGCCACGAGCTCGTCCGCGGCGTACTCAATCTGGTGGTCGTGGTTCATCGGGGCGGACGACCGCAGCCGCCAGACCGGCCCGTTCGGCGTATCGAGGCAGAACCAGCCACCGGGCCTCAGGACGCGGAACGCCTCGCGCACGACGGCATCCCCGTCCGCCTCGCTGACGTGCTCAATGGACTGCCCGCTGTAGACGAGATCGAACGAGGCGTCGGCGTAACGCCCGAGGTCGACCATGGAATGGAAGGCGAACTCGACCGGTCCGAGCTCGGAGCGCACGGGCTCGCCCGACGAGCCACCCTGGTAGATGGCGTCACGCTGGTCGACCGGGAGATCGACCACCACCAGGCGCTCGAAAGGGTAGGGGTACCCCAGATGGACCAGCGCCCCGTCGGGCAGGCCCTGGTGGGTGCCACCGAGGTCCAGAATGCGCGCCGCCCGTGGCAGCCCCGCCACGAACTCGCTGCGGCTGACGTGCATGGAGAGCAGCACGTTGCCGATGGGTACGCGGCGGCGGAACTCCTCGGAGTGGGCCAGGGCCTCGGCCACGCCGTGGCGGGAAAGCTCGCCGTCCGTGAGTTTCTGGACGTAGTCGGCGCCGCCCGCGGCGTCGGGCTCGCGGTCGAGGACGACGTTGAAGGCCAGGCGTACAGACTGCTTGGGCGGCAGGTAGCGGAACGGGACGGTGGGGACGACACGGTCGAGGACCCGATAGGCGCGTTGCTTCCATTCGCTGGCCGGCATCGCACCATTGTGGTCCGGACGCGAAGCGCTCCGGACCGCTGACCCCGAGGGAGGCGGGAGCGGGTCCGGAGGCTTCGGCGCCGTGGGAGGCGGGGTGCAGCTAGGAATCGAGTGAGATCGGGACGTCGTCGGGATCGAGGGCATCCTCCTGCAAGATGTCCTCTTCCTTGGGGGCCAGGCACTCGCGTACGCGGTCGTTGATCTCGGCCATCAGCTGGGGGTTCTCGACCAGGAACGTCTTCACGTTCTCCCGACCCTGGCCGAGCTGCTCACCCTCGTAGGTGAACCAGGCGCCCGACTTCTTGACGAACCCGAGGTCGACCGCGACGTCGAGGAGCGACCCCTCGCGGCTGATGCCCCGGCCGTACATGATGTCGAACTCGGCCTGCTTGAAGGGCGCCGAGCACTTGTTCTTGACGACCTTGACCCTCGTCCGGTTGCCGACCACGTCGGCCCCGTCCTTGATCGCCTCGATCCGGCGGATGTCCAGGCGGATCGAGGAGTAGAACTTCAGGGCGCGGCCGCCCGGCGTGACCTCGGGTGAGTTGTGCACCACGACGCCGTCGACCAGATAGTTGTGGCTGTCCTCGACCTCGATGTCGAACCGCCGCATGGACCGGGTCGGGGGCTTGACGTGGATGTCGGTCACCGGTAGAGCCACCAGCTCGTAGCGCATGGGCGTGAAGTGGGGCTCGACCGCGAAGCGTCCCCGGTACGCCGGGAGCAGCTTGTACTCCATGCTCGGGTGCACGAACGGTGCGATCAGGGCGTGGAGCTTGGCCGTTTCCTCCTTGGAGAATACCAGGACGGCCTTCTTGGCCGCCCCCGAGGCGACCAGCTTCGCCCGGATGCCCCAGGTGTCGGACAGGTAGGCCACCAGCCGCGCACGGGTCGCCGGCTCCATCGCCTCGACGCAGATTTCAACGCGGCCCGTGAGCCCGGCCGTGCGCTTCTGCATGCCCTTCGAACGGATGGCGAAATGACCGTCGTCCATGTACCAAAGAGCGATCGACAGCGGCGTGAGGTGCTTCAGGTAGTCGTCGTCGAAGACCTTTTTCTTGCCGACGTAGACGCCCTGTCGGAGGGGAGCCAGCTCGGGGAGAGGCTTGAAGTCATAGCTCACGACCCCGTCCGCCCGAACATGGCGGCCGCGCCCGAGATTGGAGAAGAGAGAGGCCTTCCAATCGGCATAGGCCGTCTGCCTCTCGCCGTGGTCGTAACGGAACCGGGCCCCTTGGCCGCTGCGTGACGAGGACAAGGAGCCGTCGCCCAGGAGCGTCCCGCGCAGGACCTCCCACTGGAAGTCCGACAGGTAGTGCGGCAGAGCCTCGAGCACCCTGTCGCCGACCTTCAACTCGCCGGCCTCGCGCCAGCCACTCGGTGTGCGGATCAGGTGGTTCGAGGTGCAGGCCAGCTGGGCACGGCCGTTCTTCATCGGCTTGGCCACGGTGATCTGGAGGAACTTGTCGGTTGTCCCGTTGTCGAACCAGTTCACAACCCGCTTCGGTACGATCGCTCCCGCCTGTGGGTCGTAGGACAACACCTCGACGGGGAGTCGCTGGTTGACGATCTTCCCGATCTTCTCCGTGGTGCCGTCGGCCAGGACGACCCGGGCGCTGTAGTGAAAACAGCCGTACATGACACCGATCTTTTCCCGCAGCTGGTTGATGAAGATAGCGATGGTGCTGGACTTCGACAGCGTGCCCGTCAGCTTGCGCAGCGCCTGGGACATGAGCCGCGCCTGGAGGCCGACGTGGGTGTCCCCCATCTCCCCCTCGATCTCGGCCCGCGGCGTCAGTGCCGCCACCGAGTCGATGACGAGGACGTCGAGCGCACCGGAGCGGATGAGCATGTCGGCGATCTCGAGCGCCTGCTCGCCGGTGTCCGGTTGCGAGATGAGGAGGTCGTCGACGTTGACCCCGATGGCCCGGGCGTAGACCGGGTCCATGGCGTGCTCGGCGTCGACATAGGCGCAGATGCCACCGTTGCGCTGCGCCTCGGCCACCGCGTGCATGGCCAGCGTTGACTTCCCCGACGACTCGGGGCCGTAGATCTCCACGATGCGACCTCGGGGCAGACCGCCGATGCCCAGCGCCAGGTCCAAGGAGAGTGCTCCGGTGGGGATGGACTCGATGTTCATCGAGAGGTTGTCCCCCATGCGCATGACCGAGCCCTTGCCGAACTGCTTCTCGATCTGGCCCAGTGCGGCATCCAGTGCCTTCTCCCGTTCCGTTTCGGCCATCCCTCTCTCCTCTGTGAGTGTGCTGCGACTGTGTGCTGCGACTGTGTGTTGGGGACTGTGTGTTGGGGACTGTGTGCGACCTGTGCCGGCCCGCTCGGCGCCGATGTGGTGACCTTACGGTGGGGGTGTGACGGGCCCCGCCGCAGCTGCCTGGTGGCAGCATAACGAACGTGTGTTCGTAGGACGTGGACCCTCGCGGCGGTGGAGGGCGTCGCCGGAGAACGGTCGCGCTCGAGTCGGCCGGACGCCCATCGGCGAGACCTCCGGTGACCAGAAGGGGCGCCGCGTCCATGCGAAGCTGACGGGTCCCGGGCGGGCAGTGAGACGACGAGGAGGTCCGGTGGTGCTCGCGAGAAGGCTGGCGGTAGGCGCGCTGTTGGCAGGCGCCTCGGCCGTGGGCATGGCGGTCCAGGCCGCGCCGGCTGCTGCGAGCCCCGGCACCGGAAGCAGCGCCTCGACCCTCTACAAGGACGCCCTGGCCACCACGCACTCCTGGTCGGTCCACTACGCCTCGGACTCGACGGAGTCCAACGAGACCCTCGTCGTGAGCGGCGACGCCGGGCCGGCTTCGGCCAGCCAGAGCGTGCTCATGGGCAAGGGCTCCATCTCCATTCTCGTGATCGGGGCGATCACCTATCTCAAGGGCAACTCCGATGGTCTCGAGTCCCTGGCCGGGCTCAGCGCGTCCCAGGCGGCCGAAGCCGCCGGCCAGTGGATCGAGTTCTCGACCGACAACTCCGCCTTCGCCCCGGTGGTGGACGGGGTCCGCTCCGAAGACGTGGCCAAGGAGCTGACCCTGAAGGCCCCGCTCTCCCTCGGCCATGCCAGCACCCTCGACGGGCAGACGGTCGACGCCATCGACGGGACCCAGACCTTCGGTCGCAAGTCCCAGCACGTCGTCCTCTACGTCCGCGCCAAGGGAACCCACGTTCCGGTGGAGGAGGACTCCGTCAACGCCAAGGGGCAGCACACGTCGGCCGAGCACGTCATCTACTCCAAGTGGGGCGAGCAGGTCCGGCCCGAGGCGCCCATGGCGACCATCTCCATCGGGTCCATCAGTGCCGTCTGAGAGAGCCTGACCTCGGCCCGACCCGAGGACGTGGGAAGATAGGGTCCTCGCCCCCCTGGCCAAGTCGGCGCTCGACGCGCCACAGTGCCGGGCCTCCAAGAGAGTGAAGGTCATGCACCCCTTGCGTCACAGCCCCGCCCGCACAGCCGCGGTTGCCGCCGGACTCACCGCCGCGGCTGCGCTGGCCCTCGCCACCGCGGCCGCCCCGGCCGGTGCCGCCGGCAGCACGAGCGCGACGGCCGAGTACCAGGCGGCCCTGAAGGCCGTCGGGTCCCAGGGCGTGCACTTCGACTCGACCGCCAGCCAGAGCGGGGCCACCCTCGACGTGAGCGGCGATGCCGGCAAGACCTCTGGTTCGCAGGCACTCGTGGTGAAGAACGGGAGCGTCACGGAGCGCATGACCGCCCGGGTGGTCGGGTCAACTGGATACGTGACCGGCAACGCGGCCGCGCTCCAGCACGTGATCGGCCTCACCGCGGCCCAGTCGTCGAAGTACGCGAGCAAGTGGCTGTCCTTCCCCACCTCGAACAGCGGCCTCGACGAGCTCGTCGGTGGGCTGCTCTCGTCGCAGGTGTCCAAGGAGCTCGAGATCGGCGGCCCCTTCACCTACGGCACGGCCACCACCGTGGCCGGCCAGCAAGCGCTGGCCATCAAGGGTTCGGTCGCCACCTCGACCGGCAGCAAGGTGCCCGTCGTGCTCTACGTCCCGTCGAGCGGCTCGCCGCTCCCGATCGAAGAGGTGACCAACGCCGGAAACGCCGGCGGCTCGTCGGCGATCCACGGCACCGTCAGTTTCACGAACTGGGGTGAGAACAAGAGCCAGACGGCGCCCACCCACACGGTGTCGTTGCTGAAACTCGTCCCGCCCACTTCGTCGTCGACCACCGCGGGGTAGACCACCCGGTGGCGCCACTGCTCCACGCCGTGCAGGGCGACATCACCGCCGAGCGGGTGGACGCCGTGGTCAACGCGGCCAACCGTCGGCTGGTGGGGGGCGGCGGCGTCGACGGAGCCATCCATCGCGCCGCCGGCGCCGAGCGCCTGCAGGCGGCCTGCCGGGCCATCGGCGAGTGCCCGCCTGGGCAGGCCGTTGTCACCGAGGGGTTCGACCTGCCGGCGCGCTACATCATCCACACCGTGGGGCCGGTCTGGCACGGCGGGACGGAGGGCGAGCCCGAGACGCTCGCCGCCTGCTACCGCAACGCGCTGGCCGTGGCCGACCAGGTTGGCGCCCGATCGGTCGCCTTCCCCGCCATCTCCACCGGTGTCTACGGCTATCCCTTGGGGCAGGCCGCCGAGGTCGCCGTGACCACAACCCGCGCGGCGGACACCGAGGTGACCCTCATCCGATTCGTCGCCTTCGACGGCGCCACCCTGGCGCACTACCTCGAGCTGCTCGGCTGAGCGCCCCGGTCCCCCCCGTCAGGACGAGGCGCCGGTCGTCAAGTTGTAGATGGTCACACCGCCCAGCGTCTCGGCGGTGAAGTGCGCCTCCACCCACGATGTGATCTGCGACGCGTCGTCGGAGCTCCCGCCTCCGCCGCCGAAGCCGCCGCCGAATCCGCCACCGCCGAACCCGCCGCCGCCGAACCCGCCGCCGCCGGCGATGTAGTAGTGGATCTTGCCCTCCGAGACGTACTTCTCGAACTGGACCAGCGTCGGTGCAGGGTCGGTGCCGTTGAACCCGCCAATGGCCATCACGGGCTCACGGCTGGCCAGCTGGTAGCCGGCCGCGTTGTTCGAGTTCAGAGTGGCGGCCACCCACGTGTACCGGCTGGCGTCGGCCTGCAGTGCCTTGGTCAGGGTCGGATTGGATTGGCTGGAGTTCAGGAACCCGGCGCCGCCACCACCGGCGCCGGCGGCACCCGCGCCCCGACGGAACCCACCGGCGGCGCCGAACGGAGACGCACCGCCGGGGAACCCTCCCGCACCCGTACCGGCCCCCGCGCCGGCGCCAGGCCGGAAGCCGGCACCGCCGGGGAAGCCACCGCGCCCGAAGGCGCGGCGGGCACCGCCCGGGAATCGGCCGGCGAAGCCGCCCGGGAAGCCGCCACCGCCCGGGCCACCTCGGCCACCAGCCGGGGTCGGTGTGACCGTGGGGATGGCCCCGCTGTGCGGGGTGGCAGCGGTGGCGACGGTGGAGAAGAGCGGAGCGGCCAGCGCGGCGCCGAAACCGAGCAGGGCCACCAGAGCGATGGCGAGCTTGGGGACGTTCCGGAGCAACGGGAGGGCCAGGATGGCGACCACTCCGAGCGCGCCCACGACGACAACGAAGGGACGCAGGGCCGGGAACCAATCGCTGGTGCGGCCGAGGAGGACGTAACTCCAAACGACCGTCGCGGCCAGCCCGGCGGCCAGGCCGAGACGCCCGACCCAGGTGGCTCGGCGCTGCCAGAGGCCCATGGTGGCGATGCCGACCAGTGCGCCGAGCGGGGGCGCCAGGGCGACCGTGTAGTAGGGGTGGATGATGCCCTGGGCCAGGCTGATGACGAGGCCGATGCTCACCAGTGAGCCGCCCCACAGCAGGAGCGCGGCGCGTTCGCGATCGGTGCGACGCGCCCGAAGCGTGACGACGAGGAGCACGGCGCCCATCACCAGTGCGCCGGGAAGCAACCACGACATCATGTTCCCGAACTCGGCATTGAAGAGTCGGGTGACGCCGGTGGGGCCCCACATACTCCCGGACACGCGTCCGCCTCCCACGCTGCCCGCCTCGTTCCCGGTGATCCGGCCGAAGCCGTTGTAGCCGAAGATCAAGTTGAGGATGCTGTTGTTCTGTGACCCGCCGACATACGGCCGGTCCGCGGCGGGTGTGAGGGCGACAATGGCGACCCACCACCCCGCGGCAACCAGCACGGAGAGCCCCATCAGGAAGGTCTGCCAGACCCGGCGCCACCATCCCGTCGGTGCGGCGAGAAGGTAGACGACGGCCATGACCGGGAGGATCAGGAAGGCCTGCATCATCTTGGTGATGAAGCCGAAGCCGATCAGCGCGCCGGCGAGGACGAGCCACTTGGTCTGGGCCTTCTCGAGCCCGCGGATGGTGGCATAGGTCGCCGCCGTGAGCAGCAGGGCCAGCAAGGCGTCGGGGTTGTTGTAGCGGAACATCAGGGCGGCCACGGGCGTGAGCGCGACCACCGCACCGCCGAGGAGCGCGGCCTGCGCGCTGAACCACCGGCGCACGGAGAGGTAGACCAGGCCGACGGTGGCCACTCCTTCGAGGGCCTGGGGTGCCAGCATGCTCCATGAGTTGAGGCCGAAGATCCGTGCGGAGATCTCCATCGGCCACAGGAACGCCGGTGGCTTGTCGACGGTGATGAAGTTGGACGAGTCAGAGGATCCGAAGAACATGGCCTTCCAACTCTTGGTGCCGGCCTGGACGGCGGCGGAGTAGAAGGAGTTGGCCCAGCCACTGGAGCCGAGGTCCCACAGGTAGAGGACGGCGGTGGCGGCGAGCAACGCGAGAAGGGCGGGCCGGACCCAGGCCGGGTCGCCCTCCTTGCCCCGTACGAAGCGGGCCGGCCATCCACGGCGTCGGCCGGGCGGCCAGGCCGGTGCGCTCGGCCCGCCTTCCTCCCGGGTGTCGGGTGGAGCGCCGAGCGTCAGCGGCGGATCGAGTACCCCCACCGAAGCATCGGCAGCGGACGTCGGGTCGGTCATCGGGACACCTCCGTGGGGGCGCCCGGGTGGGCGCTCGGGCGGAAGATCCAGGCCCGCAACACGGCGAACCGGAACACGGCGGCGAGCGCGTTGGCCACGGTGAGGGCCACCAGCTCGGCGAACAGGGCGGACGGGGCGACCCACTGGGCCACGACCAGTCCCAACGTCGTGAGGGCGACGCTCACCAGGTACAACCCTCCGGCCACGGCGAAGAGGCGGCCGCGGCGGGCCCGGCCGTCCGTGGTGTGCGACAGCTCACGGTGGACCGCCGTGTTGAAGAGGGTGGCGATGGCCATGGCGACGGCATTGGCGGCGAAGGCACCGAGGAGCGGCCGCCAGGCGACGAAGAGGAAGAGGTAGCCGAGCGTGGAGACGACACCCACCCCCGCAAAGCGCAGGAGCTGGTCGGCCGTCACCTCGTTCGAACGGATGCGGCGCAGACCCTTGGGCCGCCTGACCAACAGGCGCCAGACGCCGCGCACGTCGTCCGCGGCAGTGGAGACGATGTGCACGCTCGAGTCGGGGTCGTCGACCCAGTCCACCGGGACCTCGCCGATGCGCAGGCCCAGGCGCTCGGCTGTCACCAGCAGCTCGGTGTCGAAGAACCACTCGTTGTCCTCAATGAGCGGCAGCAACTTCTCCGCCGCATCGCGGCGCAGGGCCTTGAACCCGCACTGGGCATCACTGAAGCGACCACGCAGCGTGAGCTTGAGCAACAGGTTGTAGGCCCGCGAAATCAGCTCGCGCTTGGGACCACGCACCACGTGCGCGCCCGGCGCCAGCCGTGAGCCGATGGTCACGTCACGATGACCCGACAGCAACGGGGCCACCAGGGGGAGCAGCGCAGGCAGGGAGGTCGAGAGGTCCACGTCCATGTAGGCCACGACCGGCGCGTCGCTCGTCGACCACGCCGCTCGGAGCGCGTAGCCGCGGCCCTTGCGGGCCAGGTGCATGGCCGCGACGCCCCGCATGGTCGCCGCCAACTGGTGCGCTACCCGATCAGTGCCATCCGTGCTGGCGTTGTCGACCACGGTGACGAGCGTCCGGAAGGGAAACGATTCGTCGAGGAACATGCGCAGTGCGGTGATGCGCTCCGCCAGCTGCGCCGCCTCGTTGTAGACCGGAACGACGATCTCCACGTCCAGCGGAACGCGGCGGGGATCGACGTCGGCTTCGAACGGAGCCAGGGCTGTCATGTCAGGCATGGTGCCCGTGCCGTCTCCGGACTCCGTGAAGCTCGGCTGTGGATCCGGTGTGAATCGCAGGCGCCGTTGCACCGACGCGGCCTGGTCAGACAACAGGTCCGGACACCTCCTCCGGCACGACCTGGTCCTGGTCCTGGTCCTGGCCCCGGTCCTGGCCCTCTGCGCCGACCGGGATCAGCACCGTGACCACCAGCCCTTCGCCGGGCGTTGACGCGGCGGAGACGGTCCCACCATGGGCCGCCACGATGGCGGCGACGATAGAAAGACCGAGCCCGCTGCCGCCGCGCGTGCGCGACCGAGCCGGGTCGGCGCGATAGAAGCGCTCGAAGACGCGCCGGGCGTCCTCGTCGGGCATACCCGGGCCACTGTCACGCACCTCGACCCGAGCCTGATCGCCGACCTGGTCAACCCGCACCGTGGCGGTCGTCCCGGGCGGCGTATGCGCCCGCACGTTGGCCAGGAGATTGTCCAGAACCTGGCGCAGGCGATCCTTGTCGCCGGTCACCTCGATTGGGCGAGCCGCCCAGAACCGCACGGGCCACTCGGGCCCGACGGCGCTCGCCGTCCGGACGGCGTCCGAGGCCAGCGACACCAGTTCCACGGGCGCCGTCTCCATGGGCAGGCCCTCGTCCAGCCGGGCCAGGGTCAGGAGGTCGTTGACCAGCCGGTCCATGCGTGCGGTCTCCGTGCGGATACCCGAGACGATGCGCGGCAGGTCATCGGAATGCTGCGATCCGCCCCGCTCGAAGAGCTCGGCGTAGGCCGACACCGCGGCGATCGGCGTGCGCAGCTCGTGTGAGGCGTCGGCGACGAACTGGCGCAGGTGTTGCTCGTTTTGGCGCAACCTGGACTCGGACGCGACGCGGGCGGAGAACGCGGTCTGGATCCGTTCGAGCATCACGTTGAGGGCACGGGCCAGGCGGCCGACCTCAGTCGCCTGGTCGCCTCCGGGGACGCGCTGATCGAGATTGCCCCCGGCGATGGAGTCGGCGGTCCGCTCCACGTCCTCGAGGGGGCGGAGGCCGAGCCGAACCAGCCACCACCCGCCGGCGAGGGCCAGCACCAGCGCTCCGGCGGTCACGGCGAGCTCGGTCAGGAAGAGCGTGTGCAGAGTGCTGTTCTGGTCAACGAGGGGCTGCGCCTGCACCTCCACCAGGTTGCCGGTGAGCTTCTCGGCACGTACGCGGAAGCTCGGACCACCGGGTGCGATGGAACCGGTCGTGAAGTACGCGACCTGTGACCCGTCGGGCTGGGCGGTGAAACCGGACATGGGCACCGGTAGCTGGGGGCGGTAGGGGTGGTCATCGACGTAGGCGGGGCACTCCACGCTTTTGACGACAGTGCTCTTGCTCGCGGTCACCACCGCGAAGTAACTGACGGCGAAGATGTTGGGGAAGCCCCCTGTGCCGGGAGCGGCGCCGGACCCGGTGTTGCCGCTGTTCCCGCTGTTGCCGGTGCCGGCATCTGCGCCGCCGACGCCCGCGCCGCGTTGCGGCACGCAGCCGTTGAAGACAAGACCGGTCGGCGTCCCCACGAGGTCCCGGGTGCGCTGCTGCGCCAGTTGCTGGTCGACCTGGTTGTAAAGGGAGGTGCGCAAGGCCGAGTAGGTGGCGAAGTCGGCCACCACCAGCGCCACGATGGCAATTGCCCCGACCGCGAGCAGGAGTCGGAGCCGGAGAGACACTCAGGCCGCTCCGTTGGCCGACTCCGGCTCCCGCAGGGTGTAGCCGACGAGCCGGATGGTGTGGATGAGCGGCGGCCCGAACTTCTCGAGCTTCTTGCGCAGGTAGCTGACGTAGGTCTCCACGACGTTCCCGTCTCCGCCGAAGTCGTAGTGCCAGACGTGGTCGAGGATCTGCGACTTGGACAGTACGTGGCGCGGGTTGAGCATGAAGTAGCGCAAGAGATTGAACTCCGTTGCGGTGAGGTTGATGGCGTTCCCCGCGCGCCGCACCTCGTGCGCGCTCTCGTCAAGCTCCAGATCCGAGAAGCGGAGGACGCCGTCGTCCTCGGGCTCGTACCCGGTGCGGCGCAGGATCGCGTGCACCCGGGCGATCACCTCGGCCAGCGCGAAGGGCTTGGTCACATAGTCGTCGCCGCCTACGGTGAGACCGGCCAGCTTGTCCTGCAGCGTGTCGCGCGCGGTCAGGAAGAGCACGGGCACCCGCAGCCCATCGGAGCGCAGCCGTCGCGTCACCTCGAGGCCGTCGAGGTCAGGCAGCATGACATCGAGGATGACGAGGTCGGGCGGATCCTCCTGGGCCTGGGCCAGGGCCTTGCGACCCGTCATCGCCTCGTCGACCGTGAACCCCTCGTAACGCAGCGATGTCGCGACCGCATCGACGATAGAGGGTTCGTCGTCAACCACCAGAACCCGCGGTCCGTTGTCCGTCTTCACTTGGCCACACCTCCGTGCCACACAGGGTCGCGCCCCTGTTTTCCCGCCCAGTGTGACCCACCTGTGGGCCTCCTGTGAGCGCGGGGGATCAGGGGGAATGGGCGTCGAGCGCGCGTCGGAGCAGGTCAAGGGCCGAAATGGCTCCGTACTGGCGGACGCGTTCCCGGTCACCGGGCACCCGCAGCTCGCGGGTCTGGACCGGCTGGCCAGGGAGGTGGAGCCCGACGAAGACGGTGCCCGGCGCCACGCCCTCCTGGTCGTCGGGCCCGGCCACCCCTGTGATGCCGAGACCCACGTCGGCCCCGGTCACCCGGGCGGCGCCCTCGGCCATGGCCGCCGCAGCCGACTCGGTGACCACCGGCCCGGCGGGCACCCCCAGGACGTCGAATTTGACCTGCGAGTCGTAGGCGACGACACCACCCCGGAACCACGATGAGGCCCCGGCCACGTTGACGAGGCGGGAGGCGATGAGGCCGCCGGTCAGCGACTCGGCCACGCCGAAGGTCAGGCCGCGGGCGATGAGACGGGTGGCCACCGCGACCTCCATCGACTCGTCATCGACGCCGAAGACGATGTCGCCGAGGCGCTCCTCAATGGCGCGACGCACCTCGGCGTCCTCCTTGTCGAGCAACGCGGTGACATCGTCGAGGGTGCGGGCGCGGGCGGTGATGCGCACCTTGATCCCCTCGATCCCCGAAGCCAAAAAGGCCAGCGTGACGTCGCCGGTGGCGTCGAGCGCGTCGATGCGGTCCTGGAGGGCCTCGGCCAGGCCGGACTCGCTCGCCCCCCACGTGCGCAAGACGCGGCTGGCGATCACACCCGTTTCTTCGCTGGACTCCGCCATGCGCGCGCGCAGGTCGGGCAGGATGGCGCGCTCGAACATCTCGGCCATCTCGTAGGGGACGCCGGGAACCGCGTAGACGACCTTGTTCCCGACCGGGCAGATGAGGCCCGGGGCCGTGCCAGCCACCTGGGGAATGACGGCTGCGCCCTGCGGCACGTCGGCCTGGCGCGCGTTGTTGACCGACATGGTGCGACCCCGGGCTTCGAAGAAGCCGGCGATGACGGCGACGATCGCCTGGTCGCGTACCAGCGGCACACCCATGACCTCGGCGATGGCCTCCCGGGTGATGTCGTCCTGGGTGGGTCCCAGCCCGCCGCACATGATGACGCCGTCACTTCGGGCCAGCGCGGTGCGGAGCGCCAGGGTGATGCGATCGTGATTGTCGCCCACGGCCTGATGGAAATGGGAGGCCACGCCGTTGGCGGCCAGGTGCTCGCCCAGCCAGGCGGAGTTGGTATCGGCGATCTGGCCCAGGAGTAGCTCGGTGCCCACCGCGACGATCTCGATCCTCATGGGGGGACCTTACGGTGCGGCCGACCGGTGCAGCGCCCGCCGGCCGTCGAGCATGTACTCGGCGCCGGTGTACAGCGTGAGCGCGCAGGCGAACCAGATCACGGCGACCTGCAGCGTGTGCTGGTGCGCCAGCGGCGGGATGATGCAGGTGCCCACGGCGAAGTCCTGCACCAGGGTCTTGAGCTTGGCCGACTTCCGGGCCGGGATGGAGACGCCGTATCGCCCCACCCAGGAGCGGTACAGCTGCATGCCCACCTCGCGGATGGTGATGAGGATGACCGGCAGCCAGGGCAGGTGGCCCTGGGCGGACAGAGTGATGAGGGCGCCGAGGACGACGGCCTTGTCCGCCAGCGGGTCGAGAAAGGCCCCCGAGCGGGTGGTGCCGTGCCGGCGGGCCATATAGCCATCGAGCCCGTCGCTGCCGGCGAGCACCAGGCCCACCACCACGTTGATCCACGACGCCCCCCAGGCGACGAGCATGAGCACGTAGACCGGAGCGGCGAGCAGCCGGGCCACGGTGACGGCGTTCGCCGGCGTGACCAGGGCGCTCGGGCCGAACGTGAACCCCGCGTGGGAGCCGGGCTCGTGCGTGGCCTCGGTCACGGTGCTCCCGCGCCCGCACCGGCGAGGGCCGGATTCCGGTGAGCGGCCGCCACGGCATGGAGGTCCGGGCCCGCCGCGCCGGTGATGGTGACGTCAACGAGGCTGCCCACCGCCAACTCCGTCGGCAGGTACACGATGCCGTCGATCTCGGGCGCCTCGTGCACCGTACGTCCACGTCCGGGTGCGTCGACGAGCACCTGGCGGGTGGCGCCGATGAGCGCGTCGCGCTTGGCCGCCGTGATGGCGTCCTGGAGTTCGGCGCACTCACGCATGCGCTCGAGGGCGAGCTCGGCCGGCACCTGCTCATTTAGGCCGGCGGCATGGGTGCCGTCCTCGCGTGAGAACGGGAAGAAACCGGCCCAGTCGAGCTGCGCCGCATTGAGGAATTCGAGCAGGAGGTCGTGATCGCGCTCGGTCTCGCCCGGGTAGCCGAGGATGAAGGAAGACCGGAACGTGGCGTCGGGGTCGGCGGCCCTGATGTCGCCAATGCGGCGCAGGAAGCGGTCGCCATCGCCCCAACGGCGCATGCGGGCGAGCAGCGGGCGCGCGACGTGCTGCAGCGAGAGGTCGAAGTACGGCACTCCCGTGGCCAGGACGGTCTCGATCAGCTCGTCGGTCAACCCGGAGGGATAGAGGTAGAGCAAGCGGGTCCGCTCCACCCGGGCCGACACGGCGCGAGTGAGTGCGGCGATGGGCGAAGGACCATGGGCGATGCGGTCCCGCCGGCCCGGGCCTGACCGATCCCGGCCGTAGGAGGCCAGGTCCTGCGCGACGAGGACGATCTCACGCAGTGCGGGCGCACCACCGGCGGGCGTGCGCAGCGCGTCGACCTCGGCCAGCACCTCCTCGGGCGAACGGGACCGCTGCTTGCCCCGGAAGGACGGGATGGCGCAGAACCCACAGATGCGGTCACAGCCCTCGGCGACCTTCACGTAGGCCCAGGGGGCGCGGGCGACGGGGCGCGGCAGCTCAAGGAGGTCGAACCCGTTCGTGGTTGGTGTTTGTGGAACGGAGCGTGGTCCGGGCGTGAGGGTGACCGGGACGGCATCTGCGCTGGACGGCGACGTGGGGAGAGCCGTGAGTGAGGTCCCGAACCCTGCCACCAGGTCGACCTCGGGCAGCGCGTCGCGCAACTCGTCGCCATAGCGCTCGGCCATGCAGCCGGTCACGACCAGGCGGGCGCCCGGCCGGCGCGATTCGGCCAGAGTCAGGATGGTGTCGATCGACTCCTGGCGGGCGGCGTCGATGAAGGCACACGTGTTGACCACGACGAGGTCGGCCGTGTCGGCGTCCGGAGCGCGCCCATATCCCTGTGCAGTGAGATAGCCCTCCAACTTGTCGGAGTCGACCTGGTTCTTCGGGCACCCCAAGGTCTGGAGCCAGTAGAGGCCCATCACGTCACACACTCCTCGCACCAGGCCGGATCCCGACGGAGCGACGGGGCCTCGGCAGGCCCGCGTGCGCGGGCCGGACTATCCGGATCGTCCGGCACCAGGTGCCCGACTCCCGAGCGGAGAGGGAGGGATTTGAACCCTCGGACCCGGTTACCCAGGTCAACTCATTAGCAGTGAGTCCGATTCGGCCGCTCTCGCACCTCTCCAGCAGGGATTTTGCATTTCGAGCATGGACCCCGTCCATAACGTGTCCATGATCGCTACGCCGATCCCGTGAAGGGGAGCCTACGTGACCGCTCGCCAGGCGTTTGGCACGTCAGGGTGTCGCTTGGTCGCGACCCCAACACTCATCGCTACCGGTACGCGCACGCAACCGTCCATGGTGGGCGACGCGATGCCCAAAAGGCGGCGGCGCAACTCGTCAATGAGGCGTCGCAGGGACGGATCTCGCTGACGAACGAGACCATCGGAGGCCTTCTCGCTGGCTCGACCACATCGGACGAGCCCCCAAGACCTTGGTCGAGAACCGCCGTATGGCTGCCGCCATCGCCAAGGACCTGGGGGCGAAGGACCTGCGGAAGCTGAAGGCGTCGGTTTGGGTGCTAGCTCCCGTGAGCGGCCGAGATGGCTCAAAAGGACCCGGTCCAACACATGACACACGGCAACAGCTCGCCAGTCGGCCCGCTCGACGATCTCGAGTGCGAAAAGTGCCCCATAATGCGCGGACAACATTCGGCGAGGGTGTCACCTACCGCCGTACATGACTGGGGCCTCACTTAGCGCAGCGACTGGTGCTGCCAGATAGCTTTACTCCCCGAGAGTTGCCAGCCAAAGAGGTAGCATTCGCTGCGTCCACGAGGTGCGAAGGGGAGAAAAGAGATGCCTGAGTTCCCTGCGATTACTCACGTGGCGCTAACGGTTACGAGCCTTGAACGGAGTGTGCCTTGGTACAAGGATCTGTTCGGCTCGGACCCAATCCTTGACGAGGACACAGGTCCGTTCCAGCGCGTCGCTTGGCTTACCGGCGGCACAATCGTTGGCGTAACTCAGTTTCCTGACTTGGACAGCACTGAGCCGTTCAACGAGCGGCGGCCGGGGCTCGATCATCTGGCCTTCGGCTGTGCCAACACCGATGAGTTAAAGGCATGGGAAATCCGTCTGAACGAACTCGGCATCCCCAACGGTGGCATCGTGGACACGCCTTACTACTCGGCATTGTCGTTTCGAGATCCCGACAACATCGCACTTGAGTTCTTCGCACCCCGGGGCTAAGACCGGCGGAGTATCCGACTGCTTATAGGCCATCCCATACCGAAGTAATAAACCCAGCTTCCCGTCAGCACCAGCTCAAAGTAGTAGGTGTACTGATCACTCTTGCTGGATTATTCCGCACGGTTCGGACTGCGGACCTGACCAAAACTTGATGAGAATGGCGGCCAGCACCGGTGCTGCCGGGATCTCTCACCAGTGTCTCGCTCCTGATAAGTAATAAGTGGCAAGAACCGGGCCGGTCACACGCCAGGGGCCGTTTCGATCAGCAGCCCCCCTTGACAATGAACCAACGCAGGAGATCGGGCGTCCGAAGGATCGTGGCGTGGGCATTCCCTAGTGCCGGCTCAGGGTGCCATTTCCGCGAGTGGAAATGGTCCAGTTTGCTGATTATCTCAAGGGGCGGGCGTGCTGCTTGCTCCCGTTGGTATGCCGAGCAGTTGGCACTGGGCTGCGAGGGCGCTAAGGGCTGTGGTGACGGGTTGCCACCGCTGGGATCCAGCATCTTGTTGAAGGGTCGCACTCAAACCCCTGGTTGCGCTGACGATCGACGAGTATTGGGGGAGAACAGCGCGGGCCTCCTCGGCCATCTCGACGCTGCGGATTTCGGGGTCCTGCTGCGCTACAGACGCCGACGATGGGACGGGGGACCCTCTGGATTCGTCGTGCATGAAGTCGGAAGTGAGACGACCGACGGCACCGCAGCTGTTCGCCACAGTATGGGACGCAACGTCGACCGGATAGAACGTCACGATGGACGTGCTGGTCGTCGTAGGGGACGCAAATGGCCAATGATCTCCTGGGGTCCAAAACACTCCCAGTAACACAGCAACTCCGAGGCCGAGCACCGCCGCTACACATCCAAAGATTACGGTGGTCAGAGCGAGTGATTCCGGCCTCTTCACCCGATCATGTTGACACTCTGACCGACGGAGTGCTCACCATCCCCGTTCGCTGCCGGACCGGGGCGGCTCGGCAAACCCGACGGATCACCTATCCGAGGTTGATGAGAAACTGCACCCGTGAAGCTCGTTGAGTTGGACGCCCGCGCTATCAGGACCGCGCTCTTCAACGACGGCTACGTGGTCATCCGCGAGGTCGTCCCCAAGGAGATGTGCGAGGCAGTGCTGGAGGCGTTCGGCTCGGAACTCAAAATCTGGATGCGCGACCCTGCCAGCTGGGACCAGGTGTCAACCGAGATCGATCAAGTCCCGTTGTGGGGTCACCAGAGCCAGTGGGACATCCGCCAACTCCCCGAGGTCCACCGCGTCTGGACCATGGTGTGGGGCACGGAGAAGCTCTGGGCGGATCGGAACTCCTGTCGATTCACCCCGCCGTTTCGCCCTGGTCGGGCAGGTCCCCTCAGGCTGCACTGGGACGTCGACCCATGGGACACGACGCTTCAGTGGTTTCCGGGCATCCTGACGCTAACCGCGCCGATGTAGGCGAGGGAGGGTTCTGCTGTGCCCCGCGGATCATGGCCAACCGAGACCGCTGGCCGACCACATGGCCGGTGGAGCAGTGGGGCACCGAGTACCGGCCTGATGGGATCGTGCGTGCCGGTGATCTAGTGGAGGTTCCCCTGCGGGTCGGTGACCTCTTGGTCATGGACAGCCACTTGCCCCACGGCACCGTTCGCAATGACGGCGACACGCCGAGGGCGGTGTTCTACCTCCAGTTGTTCCCGGCCGGAACCCCCGAGGAAGCGGCGACCAGAATCGAGGAGCACGAGGCTGGAATCGCCCCAGAGTGGTGGAGATGGAAGCCCGGTCATGACCGCGCAGAGGCCGCCCCAGCGGCCACTCTCACAACTCACGGTCGGCGACTTCTCGGCTACGAAACCTGGTAGCTCGGCTTTGCCAGACGCGCCCGCAAAGTTCGCCGGTACCCGGTATCAGTGGTTCCCGCCCGCTCGCAACGTGCCGATACTGACCTATCCGAGGGTGTCCCCATGCGCCGGACTTGGGTGTGGCTCATCGATACGCATTTGGGACACGGACGGTGCCTCCGCATGCACTCCTTCGATGATGTTGAGCCCCGCGGTCGTACAGTCGCGTCATGGCAAGCGGTCGTACAGTCGCGTCATGGCAAGCGTGTTGGTGACCGGCGGCTCGGGCACCCTCGGCCGCCATGTGGTGAGCCAGCTAAAGGGTCTGGGGCACGACGTCAGGGTGCTCTCACGCAGCCTAAATCGGGGGACTCACCTGGGTGATCTCAAGACGGGCGTGGGCGTGGCGGCCGCAATGCGAGGTGTCGATTCGGTAATTCATGCCGCTTCCGGCCGCAACGACGTTGTGCAGACCCGGACCCTTTTGGAGTTCATTCCACCAGAGACCAGGCATCTCTTGTACGTGTCGATCGTCGGGATCGACGACATTCCCTTTGGCTACTACCGCCAGAAGCTGCGCTGTGAGGAGCTGATCGCCGACTCGCCGGTGGCGTCCACGATCCTGCGGGCGACCCAGTTTCACGAGCTGGCTGCCAAGGTGTTGCAGGCGTTGCAGCGATCGCCGCTCGCGCCGCTCCCGTCCGGATTTCTCCTTCAACCGGTTGCCGCCCGGGAAGTGGCAGAGCGGCTGGTTGACCTTCTGGATGGATCACCTGCTGGCCGCGCCGTCGATTTCGGAGGCCCGGAGGTTCTGCCGGTGTCCGCAATGGCCGAGGCATGGCGTCTCCGCTGGCATCGACCTCGTCGGTTTGTCTCTCTTCCCCTACCGGGACGTGCCGCCAGAGCGTTCCGAGAGGGGCTCAACACCTGTTCCCTCCACGCCGAGGGCCACCAGACTTGGCAGGAATACCTGAACGAAACAGGGCCCATCTGACTTCGATCGGGTGCGTCACGCCACGAGTGCCACGCGGCAAAGACTGCCCCAGTACGCGAGGAACGGGCGCAGCAGGCCCCCGAGCGCTCTCGCCGGACGATGAAAAAAGGTTGCCGGTTAGTGGCCGGTCACACTCACCTGTACGAGGCTTCTGGCTACAGCTAGCGCCTTGTTCGGGCTGACCGAACCAGTGACATGGACATCCCACACCGGTGCACGGACAACGACATGCGGCGGTTGGCCGGCGGGTCTGGTCAAGGTCACGAACTGCTCACCTTCCACTGGAAGCAGACCGCTTTCCAAGTGCTGCCCGTGCCGCCGCCGGTGACCGGACACGAGCAATAGGTGACCATCGGTTATCGAGCGGAGCTGGTAGTGAGAGCGAAGGTCATGGGCGTCGGAATCCGTTGGAGGGAGCATCAAATGGTACTCAGGAGGGTTGAGGTCCACCGGCCATTCTGCGGGCACCCACACTGGTTCTCCGAGGCAGTTGGCCAGATCCAGTTCGGAGGCAAGAGGTTCTTCTCGGTATTGGAACCCGGTGATGGTGGGCCGCTCAGCCACGCTCCAAGGTTATCGACGGACCTAGCCAGAGTGCCCCAGTCGCCGGAAGGGTGGGCCAGTCCGGGCGCTTTGGACCCCTTCGCCCTCAGGAGTCCTGGCCACCAACAGACCTCAGATCATTAGCGAAGATCTGATCAGCGTTCCTTTCGATGTGCCGAATGTCGTCATCGCTCAATATGCCCTTCTCTTTGAGAGTCACGATTAGCGCCCCGACCAGAGCTACTGCGCTCATGCCCTCGGCGATCTCGATCACCCATTGCTCTCGTCGCGCATCTTCCGTTCCGGTGTCATCGACCACGCGATCAGCCTATGCCCTCAAGCTCTACGCCCTTAGGGAGGCGGTCGATGGCGCGCAAGTTGCGAATCCACTGGGCTGCCCGAATGGCCGCAAAGATTTCTCGAAGGGTGCCCCAAATCGCCGGGATGGCGGGCACTTCGGCACATCGGACCTACCTGTCGACTCGACGTCGCCCGGGCGTTTTGGGGCACTTCTCTTCGGCTCGTCTACCGGCTGGAGCCGGCCACCAAGATCCGACGGAGCAGGTACAAGTCAAGGACAAGGGGAACAACGAATACCAGGCCCCACCATCGTCCCGAATAGCAGAGCACGTCGACGATTACGGCGATCCAAACTGCCGGGAGAAACCGGATCACCCGCGATGACTTCCGGTGCCCGCAGATCCCAGTCCACTGTTATGCCACGCTACAACTAAGTGGTCTCTGGCATCCCAGGGTCGCTGCGTTGCTGCAATCGCAAATTCCCAGAGTGCCCCCTATCAATGCGTGCGTCCGAGCGGCACTTCGGCGCGACACGTCAGCTTGAACACTGAGCGGGTTTGGGCGACCCTGATGGGGTGGAAAACCCGAATGGGCGCAACCGGCACTCGCCCTCGTGCGCGGGTTCGGACGTCGCTCAGGCCATTGTCGGGAGCAATGCCCCGTGACTAGCCTCTGGGTGCTCTCGCGAAGATCGGGGAAGAACATGGCTATGCGTCTGCGCCCCTCGTCAATCGACCGGATCGCGGCTCGCAAAGCCTTCGCAGTCCTCGCTCTATGCGCGACGGTGCTGGTGCCCATGGAGGTGCTCGGAACAGCGACCGCGGGTGCGGCCGGCTCGACCACGAGCGTGCTCGTCCCTGCCACCGGCGCGACGCTGTCGGGCACCTCTGCCACCTTGGACGCCTCCGCCTCGAATGCCAACAGCGTCGAGTTCCTGCTCTTCGGTGGCACCTACGGCTATTCAGCCCCAGTGGTGTGCACAGCCACGCCGACATACTACGGATGGTTGTGTAGCTGGAATACGACGGATGTCCCCAACGGCTCTTACGCCCTAGTGTCTGAGGCCGGGGCGGGTGGGAATACCTTCAGCTCGCCCATCAGCATCACCGTCGACAACCCGCCTCCGAGCACCACGGTGGTGCTCCCCCAAGCGGGTGGCACCCTCGATTCTGCAGAGACCGACGTCCTCGACGCGGTCGCCTCGCCCGGGGTGACCCAGGTCTCGATCGAGGTGACCGCTGCGGGAGAAACGATTCCGTTCACCGCGACCCCGACCATCTACGGCTGGATTGTCGTCCTGCCCGCCAATCAACCCTGTAATCCGCTGACCACCCCCGATTGTCGGACAGAGCCGGTTTCGGCATCAATCCAGAGCGTGGCCTCGTACTCGGGTGGGGTGGCAGGGACGAGCCCGCCCGTCCCTGCCACGATCATCATCTACATGCTGGTGGGGTAGGTCGCGTAGTCGCCGATGGTCTCGACGATGGTCGGTCCAAAGGTCACGCTGCTGGGTGCGACCGTGCAGCGGGCGACTCGGGAGAGAATCCTGGTGCAACTCGCCTGGGGCCGTGTTATGCCGCCTGTTGAAGGAGTTACCGGTTGTCCCCCGGTCCACCCGCCACGGGGGACGTCGGTCTTCCTTGAATGAGGGTGCCCCTATCGCAGTGTTGGGATAGCCACCCAAGCTGCCCGGTCCGTATAGAGGCTGCCCCTTCCCCGCCGCCTTGACGTGATTCGTCGCCAGGCTCGTCCGAGCATCGACAGGCCCAGGTAACCTCGACACCGTGGATGAGATCGCAGTCGCCTATTCCGACGATCCAAGCAAGCGGGCCGTGCTGATTGCCGCCGCGCTCGCGCTTGTTACGGATCTCGTCGTCACCACTCAGGTTCACCCGGCACTGCTTCGCAGAGCCGTGCGGTTGGCGATCCCAGTTCTACTCACACGGCCGGTCGCCGGGATTCTTACCCGGCTCGGCGTCTAGACAACCTCTTACCAGCCGACGGACGGAGTTGCCAGGGATCGCATTGGGCGTCCCAGTCCGCCGGGATTGTGTCGCTTTCGGTTAGGACCTGAGGTTCGCAAGTCGGCCACGGAGCTCCCACGTACGGCCCGAATCATTGGAGGTGTACAGGAAGCTCTCAATCTCGCCGCCCTTGAGCTGTCTACCCAGTGCAACCGTACGGAGCGTGCCATGGTGGGCGGTGACGCGGTTGACTCCATATGAGAATCCGGTCAGCCACCAGTGACTGCCACCATCGGTTGTGACCCATACGACGTTGCCGCCTCGACCCCAGTAGAACGCCCCGTCGGTACCGAGCGAGCCTAGGTTGGTAATCACGCTCGCACCCTGCAAAGCGTCAACGTGGAACAGGGGCCCATCGATCCTCCAGGTGATTCCAGCATCGGTGCTGATGGCTGGATACGCGGCATCCCCGGCAGACGAGTACGTGGCGAGCCCGAATCGCAGCTGACGATTGTCAGCTGCAGTCACTACGACATTAGAAGTGGGGACGAGCGCGCCCACGGGTTGAGTGTTGGTGATGACCGACGATTTAGTTGATTGAGTCATCTGCCTTGCGTGCAGTGTCTCTTGAAAATAAGGCGGAAGGTCTCGCCCAGCGAGGAGCGATTCCTGCCCCGAGCTGGCGGGCGCTTCAACTCCTCCGCCCATCATGGCGCACAAAACCAAGACGGCGAGGCTCAGCAGCGTCATCGCGATCCGTCGCATCGTCACAACCCATTTTCACCTATCCGGGCAATTTTTGATATGCCAGGAGTGCCCCGAACGCCGGCTATGCAAGCCACTTCGACCGGTACGGTTACGCCTTAGTGGCCGTGGCCGTCCAACCGAAGTCGTTCGTCTTGACCTCGACGCCTTGGAACCCGACTGACACCAGGCGGTCCGGCAACTGATTCGGGTCGATCGGGTTGTAGGTATCGCCCTCGTGGCCCGCAGCAAGCTGGGCACTGGCCAAGCTGTCTCCGGCCACCAGGATGCCGCCTGGTCGGAGAACACGAAGCACCTCTGCGAGCAATCGATCCTGCAACTCTCGGGTCGCCACGTGGTGGAGCATGGTAAAGCAGGCTGCGCCGCTGAACCGGCTGTCGGGGAAGTCAGAGCCGTGGCGTCACCAACGACGATGGTCACTGCGGCACTGCCTGCGAACCTTTCCTTCAGCATGGCCGCGAGCTCCTGGTCGATTTCGATTGCCGTCAGACTCGACAGCCGTTCACCCAAGACATCGGTGGTGGCCCCGTAGCCGGGTCCCACCTCCAGCACGTCGTCGCCCAGGTCAATGTCCCCTAAAGCCCATGGGAGGTTGGCGTCGCGCACCACCGCCCTCCACTCATCGCTTCCGCACTTCCTGTGGTTTTCGTTCACGGGGTAAGTCTGCCCGGCCCCACTCGGTACGTGCCGATGCGGTCTCTCCATGTGAAGGGGGTGCCCCGTTCGCCAGCCGCGGGGCAGTTCGGCGATGAAGGACAGCCTCAACCGCTACGGATAGTCTCCGATCGTTCATCCAGAGCGACCTGAGGGATCTGGCCCTGTGACGGTCCGGCAGCCGGCTGTTGCACGGTGCCAATGCCAGGATCGATGAGGAGACCAACATGCCGAAACAGCTCCTGGCTGTGCAGTATCTCGACGCGACCGACCGCGATGCCGACTCCATCGCCTCCCTCCATGCCGACAGCTGGCGACGTCACTACCGAGGTGCCTACCTGGACGCTTACCTTGATGGTGACGTCGTCGCCGATCGCCAAGAGGTGTGGCGAAGTCGATTGGCCCAGCCCAACCAGGGTCAGTTCACGGTGATCGCCCGCCAGGGAAATGAGCTTCTCGGTTTCGCCCACACCATCTTGGATGAAGACCCACGATGGGGATCACTTCTTGAGAACCTCCACATTCAGAGCGACCTGAAGAGAACGGGGATAGGTTCACGCCTGCTGTCAGAGGCCGCACGGAGACTCCTTACACTTCGGCCCGAAGGATCGCTTCACCTCTGGGTACTGGCTCAGAACGCAGCCGCCCAGGCCTTCTACGACGCACGAGGTGGCAGCCGAGTCGAGACTCAGCTTCGCGGGCCGTTTCCAGGTGGTGGAAGAGCGTTAGGTCACCGCTACTACTGGACAATTCAACTCGACTTCTGATCGGTCCCGAAATCATCGGGTAGCGACTCGGTTTACACTGTCCCCATTTCGCCGGCATGACCGGCGCCCCACACGTCGATAGCGTTAGGGCCATGGCCCTTGCGGCCGTTAGTGCCGAGGGCACCCGGACCGGCAATGTATGGGGACACCTCAACCCTCTTGATGTGGCGGATTACGCGTGATACAGCAAGATGCCAGCCTCTTCACGGCGCTGCACTGCGCCCCTCGCCCGCAGGTGCTCTAGGTGTGCGAAGGTCTCGGCCTCGGCCATGGAGCCCCATGACCTCGTGGCGAACAGCTCATGTGACAGGTCGACAACGTTGGCCCAACCTGAGGCGTCACAGATCTCGAGCAGCATGTCCAACCGTTCGTAGTGATGGCGCTTGATTTCTTCGGCCCGGCCGGGCAGATCTTCGAACGGTTGGCCGTGCGCCGGCAGCACGGTGGACACGTGAGGCAAGTCGGATAAGCGGTCGAGCGATTCGAGGTACCTCAGGAGCGGGTCACCCGCGATCAGCCCTGAAATGTGTGGCGTGATGGTGGGCAACACCTGATCGCCAGCGAGCAGGACCCCACCTTCTTCGTCGTAGAGGCAGAGATGATCGTCGGTGTGGCCCGGAGTGAAGAGACCGACCCAGTCCCGGCCGCCCACCATGATGTGATCACAATCGGCCACCCGGTGCGACGGGCGGGGTGGCTTGAACCATTTGAAGAGATCGGCCTGATGGGCCAGCATTTTGGCTCGGGCTTCGGGTGGCGGTCCGATCGTGGATCCGCCCCAGGGCGCAGGCCGTTCGATGCGGATGCTGGGGATCGGACTCTCGTCCGGATCGATGTCGTCGGCCGCCTCGAGCTCGCGATCGTCAATGTCATCGGGATCGAAGAATGTGCGGAAGCGGTCAGAAGTCACAAGGGCGCCTCCGCTCTCCTGGACCAACAACCCCGCGCCGCCGAAGTGGTCGGGATGCGAATGTGTGACCACGATGGTATGTACTCGCTCCAAAGGGATCCCCGCCGCGTTCATGCGGCTCCGGAGGGCTATCCAGGACTCTTCGCCTGGGAGCCCCGGATCGACCAGTGTGAAGCCCTTGTCATCCTCGAGGGCATACGTGTTGACGTGGCCCAAACCCGTGAAATCGATGGGAAGCTGCAGTCGCAAAATGCCAGGCGCGACCTCGACGATGTCCGGAGAAGCGTCCATCTGCTCCTGCTTGGGCGTCCGAGGGGTCGTTGCCTCGATCGGTTCGGGCGTCGCCACCATTAGAAACTTACCTGCGCTCGCCTACTACACGAGACAGTGGGCTAATGCCGGGCTCCCTTCGTTCTGTTAGGGGGCAGTCTGATCCCAACGCCTGATAGGGCGTCGCCGATGTCTGTGGTGAGCTGAAGCGGCGAGCGAGGCCTGCCCGGTTGCTGCATATGTTTTGCCTAGGTTGGCCCCGGGTTGTCGAGTACCCCCAGGTCAATGAACAGGCCGAGATTGTCTGCACCAATCCATTCCCTCGCCACCTTGTTCTGCTCGAGTGCATGATGCTGACCGCCCATACCTCTACTGCACGTCCGGTCGCGGCCCGTCCCAAATGGCCTCCTGTGTCGGTGCCTCGGTATCTGAACCTCAGGACGACCCTGTCTCCGGCAACGATGAGGTCCTCGACGTCCACATGGAGATCAGGGAAGGTCTCGTGGTAGCGGCGGATCGGTTCGGTTCTGGCCGACGGGCCTGCTGCACGGATTGCTGTACTCCTGGCTGTAGAGATCAGTGGCCGTTTCGTAGTTTCGGCCGTTCCAGACCTCGTCAACAAACCTCCGCACTTGGACCTCGCGCTCGAAACCATCCATCTTCCCCACCCACCCTCACTCGCTGAAGAGATCCAAGTAGAACACGGGCTCGCATAACCCTCGGGCATGCTTCCAGTGATCTGCTTGCCCCGCGGGCGGAGAATGGCAGCCCGTCCCGGTGTACAGGGGCACTTCACACAGGATCACAGACGAGACGTTGCCCCCTGCGGATGATGGGTATGAATACTGGGGAAACGAGAGGAGGAACGCTATGGACTTCGACCTTTTGGAGCTGTACGGGCACGCGAGCGAATGGGCTGGCACCAAGGTGTGTGGCGCCGTCCCAAACCTGGACAAGCCGACGACCTGTGACGGGTGGACGGTTCGTACGCTCATGAATCACATGTTGGAGACGCAGCGGTATTTCGTCGGGTCGGCTCGGGGCGATGACGTGACCCTTTCCCAGGAGCCGCCCGATCTCCTGGGCCCGAATCCCGCCGCTGACTTCGAGCGAGCGCGTGCCGAAACACTCCGCACCTTTGGAGAGCCCGGCGTAATCGACCAGACGGGGCCAGCCCTTGGTATCGCGTTCAGCGACCAGCTACTGCACGGTTGGGATCTGGCTGTATCTACCGGACAAGACGCAACGATGCCCGAGGGCCTGCCTGAAGCTGCGTATGCCATGATTCACGGCCGTTTTACCGACGACCAACGTAAGGGCGTCTTCAAGCCAGAGGTCGCGATCAGTCCGCACTCTCCTCCACAGGCGAAGCTCCTTGCCTACACCGGGAGGGATCCGTCGGAAGGGACATAGTTCCAAGGTTCCGCGCTGTGTCACCTTCCCGGCGGACGGGGGCACTCAAGACCAGCGGGAGGCGAGGTGGTTCTGGGGCATTGCAGACCCGGGCACGCAGATCGGCTGGCGGGTAGTTCCTGGGCGCCGGCACGGCTCGATCGCCGGCGCACGGTCCATGAGACGTTCCTTCGCCTCTCTCCGCTCGATCCCTTAGTGGATCTCTGAACTCGTGGAGCGTGCCTGGCGTTGTCCCATTCTGTCGGGACTAAATCACCCGCCATTTACGCGGGAACTTGATACGACTCAGGGAGAATGTCCCAGGATGGAGCCCAGTTCGGAGGCCCGCCTGATCACGAAGTCCACGCCGGTTTCCTCCGCTGCACGACGGGCGGCATCGACTTGACAGGCCGCCTCCGCGATCTGGCCCGCTCGGGCGAGTGCCTGCGCGTAGGCCAGGCGCGTCTGCGACGCAAGGGTCGGCGACCCGAAACGGAGCTCGAGGTCGAGTGCCTTGGCGAAGGCGTCGAAGGCGACGTCGAACCTCCCGAGCAGGGCGTGGTGCATTGCAAGATAGCGATCGGCCGCCCCGAGCGCGGCGATGTAGCGCATGGTGACGAGGCGCCCTGCGAGTGGAGCCATTTGCACCAGAAGCTGGGCGGCCAGGTCCGAGTCGTCCAGCGCGTACACCGCCTCTGTCATCACCGCGAGGACGGAGTTCGTGTAGGTGTCGTCCCTGAGGTGCAGGACTCCGCCGGGCGCGAGGGACTGGAGCACCGACACGGCGCGAGTCCGTTGGCCCGATGACGCGAGCACGAGGGCCAGCGCAGCTCGTGGGGCGTCGAGAGCCGGCTGTGCCTGCAGCAGTGCTTCGTAGGAAGCAATGCTGACGTCGAGTCGGTCGCGCCACCAGAGGACAATCCCGAGTTGACCAGCCGCCTCGCCCAATCTGGCTTCCTCAATCCCCTTGAGAGCGAGCCTCTCGGCGACCTCAAGGTGGTCGAACGCGAGCGCCTGGAATGCCTCGAAGCGCAGCTCGTCACATTTCGAGACCTCGGCACGCAAAGTCTCGGCGTCTCCCGTTTCCGCCGCCAGTGCGACGTAATGGCGGTGCGCGATCACCGCATCCGCCCTAGAACCCGTCAATTCCGCCAACTGTAAGAACTCTGCATTCCATCCCCAACGCTCCGGGATGGGCTCGCCGATGCACGATCCGAGGTGTGAGCCCAGGGCGTGTCGAAGCACGACCGGGTCGTCGAGCTGCCGCGCCAGCTGCAGCGCCTCGCCGCTGACGCGCCGGCCCTCGGTGGCCTCACCCGCCGAGTGTGCCAGGTAGCGGCCGCGTGCCGCGAGCAAGAGCGACCGTTGGGTTGTCTCTTCAGAAGTACCCTCCAGACGCGCTAGGCACCGCATCTGCTGGTCCAACAGCCGCGCGTCGCCGCTGGCGGTCACGGTTGATCCCGAGAGCTCGATGACCACGCGTGTCGCCCGCAAGACGTCGCCAGCTTCCTCGGCGAGGTCGACGACCGTCCACAGGTCGGCAATCCCGCGCTCCCAGTACACTGCACCCGCCGCCGCGCCGGCTCGCCCTCGCTCGAAGAGCAGGTCCATGCGGAGCGATACGTCGTCGCGCATCATGTCGTCCAAAGTTGCGAGGGCGGCGTCAAATTCCTGAATGGCGGCCTCGAAGGCAAGGCGTTGCCATGCCTGAGCTCCAGCGGCGAGCGCGTAGTTGATGCCTCTAAGCTTTCGATCCCCATCGAGAGCCCGCGAGTAGTGGTAGGCAAGAACTGGTAGTTCCGAATCCGACGTTTGCTGGCGCTCGATTGCGTCGCCGATAAGTCCGTGGTAATGAGCGATCCGACTCGCGCTCAACTCCGAGTAGACGGTCTCCCAAACAAGGTCGTGGGTGAACCGGAAGCGGCCGGGCCCTGTCTCCTCAATGAGCTGCGCCCGGGCACATTTCTCCACGACCTCGAGGAGCTCCGCGACGGTGAGACCCGTGACAAACGCCAGAACGTCGAGCCCGAACTCGGACCCGACGACGCTCGCGGTCGCGAGCGCTGAGCGAGCCTGTTGCCCCAACGACGCCGACCGGGCCGCCACGAGGTCGCCGACAAGGTGCGGCCGATCGATGAGGTCCGCGGCCCCGGTCGTGAGCATTTGGCGCAACAGAAACGGATTGCCGCCGGTCAGGCGGTGCAGCGATCGCGCGTCCTCACCATGCTCGACTATCAGTTTGGCCACATCGTCCGTGCTCAGACCTCCTAGGTTGATCCTCCGCACGTGGGGGGTCTGCTGCAACGCCCAGAGCGCTGTCTCGAACGGGCTGGTCAGTTCCACGTCGGTGTCGCGGTAGATCACCACGATCAGCGCCGAGAGCGCGCTACCACTGTGGGTGAGCTCATTCAGTAGTTGCACGCTCGAGGCATCGGCCCACTGCATGTCGTCGAGCACGAGGAGAACGGGAGCGGTGGAGGCCACGGCGGAGAGCAGCTCAGAAAAGCCCTGCAATTGGTGGAGGCGGTGCAACCCAGGCTCGGCAACGGGCGGCAAGGGCTTGACGCCGAACCGGGTGACGAGGTCCGGCAACAGTCCTGACAGGTAGGAGCCCCACCGATTCACTATCCCGCCCAGATCGTCGTCTGAGGCGCTTGCCGTCCAGCGCGTCAGCGCGTCAGCAAAGGACTGATAAGGGACGGTAAGACCCTTGCGGCTGCGCCCGTAGAGCACCGTGGCGCCCTCGCCATAGGCACCGATTGCCAGACGCCCCACCAGGGCGGTCTTGCCGATACCCGCCTCTCCGCCTACGAGTGCCGCGCCCATCCGACCGGTCCGTGACGTGTGCCACGCCTCGAGCAAGGACTCCAGCTCAAGTGATCGGCCAACGAAGAGCTCGGTAGCGAGCTCGTCGGGAAAACTCCGGTGAAGCGCAGAACGCGCCCGGACAGGAGGGAAGTTGGCCGCGAGATCGTCGTGGCGGAGCTGGTGCAGCTCCATCGGCTCTTCGATGTCCTTGAGGAGAAACGTTCCCAGGTTCCACGTATTGGCACTGGGTACTAGAGAGGCGGTGCGCGCTGAGAGCAGTACCTGGCCCCCGTGTGCGGCCGACATGATGCGTGCAGCTTCATGCACGGTGAGGCCCACAAACCCCTCGGCGGCATCGGGTACTGCGGGACCGGTATGAAGACCCATGCGAACCCGAAGGGCGGTTCCGTTACCGAGGTGGATATCCGCAAAGGACCGTTGCACTTCCAGGGCGGCAGTGACAGCCTCGTCGGGCTCCGAAAAGGCCATGAACATGCCGTCGCCGCTCGTTCCGAACTCGTCGCCGCCGTGGCGACGGAGCGCTTGGCGTAGCACGGCGAAGTGCTCGTTGACGGCGCGCTGATACCGGGCCGGTCCAAGGTCCCGCAGCAGCTGCGTAGACCCCTGGATGTCGGTGAAGCAGCAGGTCACCTCGACCCACTTCGCGCTAGTGGCCACTGCGTTACAACTCTACCGATGCCCACGCGGGTTCCCGCTCTCGGGTGGGCACGCGTTTTCCCTCGGCCGATCAGGCGAGGCCGGATACCCTCGGCGGTGGGTACCGCCGAGCTTTGCTGGCAGTTCTCGCTAACGATTCGTTCTGACCTGCGGGAATGACTGTCACACAGGTGGCCGTGGCGGCGTTGTGTTGTGGCGAACAGCCGGCGCACACCAAGCCCGCCCGGTCTGGTGATAGGTGACGCCTCAGGTCTTGCAGAGGCCCCGCCCATATCCGGCAGCGAGGATAGGGGTCTCCTCCCTACGGGCGCCGCCATATGTAGAGAGCTGCGTCCTCGATTTTGGTAACAGAACCGCCGAATTCGTCGTTCACGACCCTCGTCATTGCCTCGTATTCCTCGTCGGACCGTTGCCCTCCATAGGTCTTTGTCACCGCGACGAAGGTTGAAGCATCGAGTGTGCGTTCAAAGACGTGATGGAGAACTAAGTGGTCCTCGAACCGAGGATCACTACGAATCGGCCGCATTGAGCCATCAACGTGGTCCATCCGCTTGACCCATGGGTAGCCACTGATGTGGGCCATTCGCTCCTCGAAAGGCTCCTGACCCCATGAGACGACCTCTGTCCAGACGAGAGCGAGCGAGCCGCCCGAGGTGATGAGTTCTGCCACCCGATCCACTGCAACCGCGGGGTCCACCCAGTGCCAGGCATTGAAGGAAGCAACCAACTGGACTGGACTCGGCGTCGCGTAGTCCTCAAAGCGGCCCACAAAGACCGAACCACGACCGCCGAGCTTGGCCTGTGCCAACCTTGCCATCTCGGGTGACGGTTCGATCGCGGTGACCGAAAGCCCCCGTCGCGCGAGTGGCTCTGTGGCGATGCCCGTTCCTGCGCCTATCTCAATGACCTCGGCTCCCTGTGAAGTGTCGGTCACTCGGAGGATGTCGTCAAACACGCCTTCTGGGTATCGGGGCCGATAACGGTCATAGTCCAGAGCCTGTGCCCCGAATCTCCCAGATGCCTCGGATGCCAGTTGCCACAGGTCAGACATAGCAAGCAAGTATTCCCTCGGGCAACAGACGCGTGCCCAGCGTCCCAGGGCGCCCGAGTCCGGCGAAGTGGGGCACCCTCTGACCTGATCGGTATCGGCACTTTCCGAGTCGTCAGCGGCGCGGTCGCAGCAGTTAGGGGCGTTGCCCCAGGGCGAGGGAGCCATGCTCGAGCCACAGGGCGGCATCTTCGGGAAGGCGCTCGGCGGCGAGTTGTTGCTCGTGTCGACGAAGTTGCGCCTCACTGAGCTGGGCACGCCACCTCCCGTTCGTCCCCTGGTTGAAGAATGCAGTCGCGCCTTCGGGAAAGGCTTGTTTCAGGATCGCCGATGCTTCATGTTGTGACTTCATCGCCTCGAACCTGCACCGCTCTACGACCTCGCTCCAGAGCGCAGTGGGGATGTCGACGTCGAGAAAGTCGGCGATGCGCCGCATCTCGCCGCCGAGGTCGCGGATGAGGTCGGCGTAGTGGACGAGCAGCACGAACGGCTCGTGGCGATTCGGCCACCACGAGGCCAGGTGTTCCATGGGCGTCCCCCAGTCGACCCATTCGTCGATCAGTTGGTCCATGTCGCCATCCCACACCGGTGGCCACGGTGCAACGCCGTCCCGGGCTGCGATGGTGTTGAGGGCCTCTATCACTTCCGGCCGAATCTTGCGCCGGTGGTTAGCGAATGAGACGAGCGCGTCGCGTCCGTCTCGATAGACGGCGAGGTAGCGGCATTCAGTGAAGACCGGCGTGCAGTCGGCTGGGCTGTGCGTCTTGATGAACCGTCGGTGTGCGATCGCGTCGACCCTCGCGATCATGTCGTTCAACGGAACTATCCGGGCGTCCAGCCAGGGGCTCAGCTCGAAGGCGGGAGCAGGCGCGTCGCCGTGGGGCCACAACAGCGAAGCCACGATGCCCTGCATCCACGTCGTCCCCGACTTCGGCGGAGTCGTGATGAAGATGTCGTCCGGCCGCGGAGTGAATCGCTCCCACCGTTGACTGTCATCGTGGACGTGCTGACGACGGCGCGTGGCCGGCAGCACCGGTGCCATTCCGCGAGCGTATCCGCATCGGATCAACGGGGTGTCGTCCGCACTCCACAGGTGTTACGACGGCTGACACTGTCCGGTAATGCCGGATACCGGATGGCCATTCGCCGTCATACCCCTGCCCCCATAGTGCCATGGATTCGCAGGGTGGCACCCCAGTCCGGCAGCGTACGGGGATAGTTCGACATGGAGTGGGGTCGTGTTGCAGGCGAACGCGATGGATGCGGTCGGTGGCGACACCGATCCTTACCCGAAGGGGACAGTTACCGGACCGGGGGTCGGTCGGTAGACGGCAAAGAAGTCACGGTCGTCGGGGACGAGGTAGCGATCGGGTGACTGATTCGGGTTGGGTCCCACCTGCGTCGGGTTGAGACCGGGGGGATTGTAGGTGTTGAGCGAATGCCATTCCGGGTTGATGTCGAATTCCATGGCCCGCACTGCTCCGGCGTGTTGAAGGATCTGCGCGATGCTGACCACTGTCTGATAGTCAGCGGCGACGTAAATGAGGTTGCCTCGAGCGTCGATCCCAACACCGGTGCGCCAGACGCGCGTGACTCCGCCGAGCGTGTATCCCCACTGGGGGCTATTGGGATCGGTGTTCAAAGCGGGATTCAGCTGGCTGTTCCAGACGATCGGAGCCAGGCTCTGCCGAGCCCACGCGACGCCGGGGCCGGGGTTCGGGCCGCCGCTCCAATTCACAATGTCCACGCGGCCATCCGTATAACCAATCAGTGTCGCGTTGCCGTCCTTTAGCGGTTCGTTCGTTTGGCCGTTGTCCGCAGACCCGTTCTGACCATCGACATAGGTAAACCCGCCGTTGAAGGTTGCAAGCAGACGAGAGCGCTGGCTGTAGGGAACCATCGCCGGTCCGCGTACGGCCGCGTTCGGCGGCTCATAGCGGCCCGGGTAATAGCCGAGCTCTGTCCGCGAATGGTCGAACCAGGCGACGTACGCCACGATCTGTGGGTAGGTGGGGTCAGGACGATAGGTCGTGACCAGTATGGGTGGACCCCCATCGACCGATGGTCCGGTCGGCTGCCAGACGCCTTCCCCGGGAAGCGGGCTGGAGAAGACGGGTGTGATCGCCGGCGGCCATGCAGTCGTCGCAGGGGTAGCTGGGGCCGTGGGGTGTCGCACACCCACCTTCGGCAGGCTCTTCAACTGCGGCCCACCCTTCTTGGGTGCTTGGCTGCTGTAGTAGATCTGCTCAACGTGGTCGGCGGCCCAATTGCCGATGCCGAAAGGCACTTCATAACGCACCCATTCAACGCTGTTCACGCTCCATGAGAGGCTCGTGGGCCGCAGCATCCAGACCGTGTACGAAACGGTCGCCCATAACAGCACGACGACGAGCGGTGCCACGACGAATGCACGGAGGAGTCTGCTCCGGCGAGGGAGCCTTCGCCTTCGTCGCCGCCTCCGCCTCGGCGCCAGAACGAGATTTCCCTCTGGGATTTCCGGATCCCCAGAAGGGGTCGCTCGATCGACTGAGGCCCCGGAATCGAGCGGATCGTCAGCGAACTGGCGGCTAGGAGCCACTCCTTAAACTATAGATCCGCCTTTCAAAAGACATAAAGACATTCCTACGCCTATGGGATGATTCGGGTGCCGGACGGTCACTCCTTCGGCGGAGTCGCGAAGTCCGACGTCATTCCGCACGGTTGTCAGGCCACAGGATCTCCCAACTGACGGATTGGGACACGTCTGAGCACGGAACGGGCACCACCGGTAGCAGCCGCCCCTTCTGGGTATAGATACCTCCACACGACTACGGGAGACAGGTACCAATACCGATGACCACAGCGGAGGACCCAATCAGTACCGTCGCAACGGCACTACGCGGCGCAGTGGATAAAGCAGTCGATCTGATGGACTCGACCCATCTCCACTCCCTTGGAGACGCCGGGCACGAGGCGGCCTCCCGAGTGCTGGCGGGTACACCGGACCTGCCTGCACGCTTGGGCTCGGCTCCCGTGGATCTGCATTCGCTTCGCGTCTCGACCGCTCGCCGAGCACATCAGCTCGCACACTCGATTGACGACCGCGCGGACACGCTCGCCCCCACAAACTCAGGCGCTCACCGATGGCTCAAGCGGTTCTTGGTGCTCGCACTTGCTGGCGCAGCAGCCTTCTACCTCAGCCGGAGACTGACCCAGGGGAAGACTCAATCGCAGCGGGTGAACGAACCACCCGATGAGATACTGCATGAGGAAGTGATCGCTGACGGCTCATCGACCGAAGCCAACCCTGGGGAGCCAGCCGACGCTATTGCAACCACACCCGGTCCCAAGAGCAGCTCGAACGGCGCACGATCCAAGAAGGCTGAGGCCAAGTAACGTTCCAATTCTTCGGCGCGGCTCGTGGGTACGGCAGCGACTCGCCGAAGAGCCGGCCGTTCAGGGTGTCAAGGTGGCTATTAGCTGTTCCCGATTGTCTGAGGATGTCCCACAGGTGGCCCAGAATATTCGACGGCCGGGACTCCATAGGGCTCTCCGATGTGCCGACTGGCCACAGGTAACAAGAGCTAACGCCGGCGGCTTCCCGGGGCGCACCGAGCCGGCGAACGGGGACACCCTCGGACTACGCTCGATGCAGGGTTTTCCGTGACTATGAGTTGTCAACGAGTTCGGCAATCTCCATGTAGCTCACTGTGGGTGATACCCCGTACAACCCGGTGACTCTCTCTCGGAGTTCGTCGGTGAAGAAAGCTTCCGCCGCCTCCTGTGAATCCCATACGTAGAAGTTCATCGCCCGCTGCTGCTTATCGTCCAAGGTAAAGACCTTGAAGCGAAGACCCGGCAGGCCCTCGAACATCTTCCGGGCATTCTTGGCCACCTCTACCACCCGGGAGCGATCGAAGTTGCGGTCGTAGTCGAATACAACGCTGACACCGATCATGGTGCCTCCTCTCCTCGGGCAAGCGAGCCATCCAACCCGTCTGGTTTGCCGCCATGGAGAATCCCACATGCAAGTGGCTGGGGCCACTGACAACTGCTCGATCGAGATTGCGCCACCGAGGAAGAGGGAAACCGTGCTCCTTTCTGATGGCGTACTGGGGCCTCGCTGGGTTCGTGCGACTTGCCATCGAATTGTCTTGTGCGGACAGCCATTTCGATTTCGGATTTCGACCGCCGTCGAGAGGAATATGAAACCCAAGGCTTCTATCTCGTCGAATCGCACCTGGGCGAGGTATCGGAGCTGTGCGACAGTCTGAAATTAGTGAATGACGAGCAAGTCGTCATCGCTAACTTTGATCGACGCTCAGGAGTCGCTGGATAACCAACACGAGCGAGTGCCACCACTCGGTGGATGGCGGCACCGCCGACTGTTCGTCGGGCCGCTCGTCATGGGCGAGATGAAACGCCCATTGCTTTCGCTCCGGCTCTCCTGTACGTTCGGTCGACGCACGACGAGATGTAATCACCAACCACCAATAGGAGGTGGAGATGAATCGATTGATCAAGGCCGCAGTGGCGGGACTGGTACTGGCTGGAGGGATGCTCATCGGCAGTACAGCCGATGCAGCGACGCCCGTGAGCGGCCCAACACAGCTGTGGGCGTCGCTCGGAGCTGGCGGCGGCAACGGATTCAAGGTCGTCTTCACCGGAACGATCGGTGACAGCGGCGTGTCGTACGGGGCGACGGCGAACGGCAAGAAGACGTCGAAGCAGAATCCTGGTTACCGGCTGTTCATCCTGAAGAAGGGCACGATCTTTTTCAACACGCAGAAGATCGACGCTGCACAGAGCAACAACAGCACGCCGCCGACCACGGAGAACGCCACGACCTGTTCGTTCACGTTCGTGACGACTGATCCGGCCACGGTCATCAGCGGGACGAAGGCGTACGCCGGAATCAGCGGCAGCTTGACCGTGACGATTAGCTACGCGGCCACGCTGCCGTTCAAGAACGGCAAGTGCAACATGAATGCCAATCCGAGCGCTGCAATCGGACAGGTGACCGGCACGGGCTCGGTGAGCTACGGGTAATTACGATCTCACTTGTCTATTTGTCGATACTGGCCCGGACAGGCCCGCCACTACCGGGTCAATCGTGGATGGAATCTGTCGAACTCTGTTGGCTGGGACCGGCAATGCATAGCTAATCGCCCACCAGTGGGCCGCACTCTCACCAGAGTTGGGCTGCCTCCGGGTCACCGGTTGCCCTATCCCCGACACACGAAGCTGTCCAGATTTCTTGACCATAATCCTGACCATAAACTCGAACGAAGTCAGTTGGACGTTGGCGCACCGGCTGGATCGCTCTCCAGGTCAGAGCGTTGTCGACGGACCGCGTGGCACGTGGTGGACTGCCTGCTGCTGGTTGGCAGTGAGTCCGATTCGGCCGCTCTCGCATCTGTCCAGCAGGGATCTTGCATTTCGAGCATGGACCCCGTCCATAACGTGTCCATGATCGCTACGCCGATTCCCGTGAAAAGGAGCCTACGTGACCGCTCGCCAGGCGTTTGGCACGTCAGGGTGTCACTCGGCCGTGATCCAGCATCTGGTCGACATCGGTACACGACGACCACCGTGCGTGGCGGCCGCAGGAAGCGCAGAGGGCGGCGGCGCGGTTGGTGAACGAGGCATCACAGGGGCGGATCCCGCTGACAAAGGAGACCTTCGGGGGCCATCTGGTTCGTTGGCTCGACCACATCGAGGCTCGGGGGCGGGCTCCCAGGACTCTGGTCCAGAACCGCCGCTCGGTGGACGCCAGCGGAAGAACTGGGGGCGAAGGACCTGCAGAAGTTGAAGGGGTCGGACCTCGACACCTACTACGACCGGTTGGGTCGGAGGGGTCTGTCGGCGACCAGCGTCCGCCGGTACCACTTCGTCTGTTCAGCTGCGCTGAACCGGGTGGTCCGTTGGGGCCTCCTGGAGCGCTCCCCGGCCGCACAGGCATCCCAGCCGAGCATGGAACGAAACGAGCCCGAGGCGTCGACGCCGGAGGAGATTAAGCTCCTCGTCGAGCAGCGGTGACCGCAGGACGGTCACCGCCGCAGTTCCGCCACCTCTTCCAGTCGTCCCAGCTTGTTCGGATTGCGGATGGCGTATATCCGCGTGATCAGGTGATTTTCGATCACCAGACTCACCGCAGTCACCTCGCCACCGACGTCGAACCGAACACCGGGCGTGCCGTTGAACCGGGCGACGGTAGCCACCAATCCCGACAGATCCGCCACGCGGGCCAGGAACGCCAGCACCGTCTCGGCTCCGACGAGCGGCCTCCGAGCAGCCCGCACGAGACCGCCGCCATCGGCTATCAAGATCACCTCTGGGGCGAGCACTTCAACCAATCCCTGCACATCACCGGAGGTCACAGCGGCCATGAACTTTTCGAGGGTTGCCTCTTGCTGGGCTCGGTCCACCTGCATCCGCGGCCGTCGCTCCGCCACGTGCTCGCGGGCACGGTGCGCGATCTGCCGGGCCGCGGCCGGGGTCTTGCCCACGACCTCGGCGACCTCGTCGTACGGCGTCTCGAACACCTCGTGCAACACGAACACTGCCCGCTCGACCGGGCCAAGGGTCTCGAGCACCGTGAGCAGGGCGATCGAGACGTCCTCTGAGAGCTCGGCGTCGTCAGTCATGTCGGGACCGGTCAGCAACGGCTCGGGCAGCCATTCCCCTGGGTAGTCCTCGCGGCGGCGTGACACCGTTCGGAGCCGGTTCAACGCCTGCCGGGTGACGATCCGGACCAGATAGGCCCGCGAGTCACGCACTTCGGTCCGATCAACGCCGGCCCAGCGCAGCCAGGTCTCCTGTACGACGTCCTCGGCGTCTGTCGCGGAGCCCAGCATCTCGTAGGCGACCGTGAAGAGCAGTCCACGGTGGGTGACGAACGGATCGTCCATCATGCAGACGAGGCTAGGGCGATCGGCTTGAGGTCACAGGCAGCGGAGAACTCCTGCGACTCGATTCCCATGGCGACGTTGGAGCGGGCCATGAAGTTGGCCAGGGCAATGAACGCGGTGAGTTCCACCATGGCGGCCGGTCCGAGAGCATTGAGCAGCCGAGCCGACAGTTCGTCGGTCACCGTCGGCGGCGTCTGCGTCATCGACTCGGCGTACTCCATGACGTCGCGCTCGAGCGGCGTGAACACATCCGACACACGCCAGCGGGGCACCTCACGCGCCTTCTCCACATCGAGTCCCTCGTTGTGGGCGTGGAAGTAGCCGAAATCCAGGCAGAAGCTGCAGCCGACCAGGCTGGCCGTGGCCATGTGGGCGAACGACTTCAGGTTCTCGTAAAGGTCGCACAATGGTCCCACCTCTGAGCTTTGCGACCGACGCCGAAGCTGAAGTTCAGCACCTTTCGGTTGTGCCACGTCACCCCGACCGGATCAGGCACCCCTCCGAACATTTTGCGGGACATCCGCTTTACCAGTGCGCCGTAGAGTCCGGTGAGCTCTGCCGGCGGAATGCGTGTACTGCTGGCCATGATGCCTCCTCTGGTGACTTGCTTTCACCATGAGACACCGGCCACGACTCGAATGTGACATCTGAATCGGATCTAGCTGGCGGCGGCGGTTGAAACCGAGGACCGCTTGACCCTCATTTGTCTGCTCCCGTTCACCGTCTCCGTGAACAGTCCTCTTCTGGGCACTTTGGCGGCGGTACGACCCTGCCACACGTCTCAAGCAGGCATGGCATCACCCATGGCTAGCCCAACGGCCACGCGACAATCGACTCCTCACCCGGCGGCACAACTGAGATTGGTCACAACCTGCGATGTCAGCGACGTATCCGGTCAACGAATCCCAAACGCAAATACGACAGCGTCGATGCGGCTCTTCGCTTCATGAACGTCTATACCCGTTTGTTCGCGCAGTCGCTTCATGGCGAGCATTTTTTTCGGTTGGGTAGCCCGCACTATCTCGTCGGCAACCGGATCAACACCGAAGGGGGCTGGATCAGAAGTGACCGACTCCGGTGTAGCGAGAACCCTGGCCTTTTGGCTCTCAAACTCTTCGACTGTGAGCGCACCGCCGTCACGCAACTGAACAAGTCGCTCAAGCTCACCCGTTATGTCGCTCACAAATCTCAACTATATCGAGTGGGTGGTGCTGTTTCGGTTATTGACGAAGCGTTGTTGTCCAACCTCAGGACCGAAGGGATGGCGGCGGAGGATGGCCCATGCCTCAATGGCCGTTCTCCCAAGTCGTCGACGCACGGTCGCAGCTCATCAGTGTCGCCTTACGCACGGCGAAGACGATTTTGCATGGCGGGGGTATCCCTATCAATGCCGGGTCAGGGTCGATCCAAGACCTCGGCTTCGATCTCACCGATCGATACCCGAACATCATGGATCGCCACGTTCAAGTCCTCTTCTGACGACCCGAGGCTTGAGAACCGCCCATATCGGTTGGTCAGGTCCGCCCACTGGATCATTCGCTTCTCGTTCAGCGCCCACACGCCTCGGTGGGCCAACCGGGCGTGGGCGCCCTGGAGAAGGACTTTGGCCAGCGCCCCGGCGCAGCTGATCGGGTTGGCCGAGATAGCCCAGTGGGCGGCGTATTCGAGTTCACGGTTCGCCCGACCCAACCAGATCGGCGGCGCGCTCTTTCGGAGCGCATCCGGATAGTCCGGTCGCGCCAGGTAGCCCCACAGGTTCCGGCTGGTCGCCAGCTCGCCGGGGAGCATGTACGTCGGGATCCCCGCAAGGTGAAATCCGAGGATGTGAACATCGAATCTGCCCTCGTTGGCTTCGCGCGTCCAGTGCTCGACGACGTCGAGATTGCGAAAGTGGATGTCGAGGTGCCGCCCGTCGAGGTCGAAGACGGCTCCGCCGTACATCACCTGGCCCCACTCGAAGGGATAAAACACCTGCCCCGGCCAACCCAGTTCCTCGAAGGGGCCAGGGTCAATCTCTCCTCGGTAGTAAACGGCGAAGTCCCAGTCGCTGTCTGGACGGAAGTCCCCACGAGCCCTGGATCCACCGAGATTCACCGCCACCGCGTTGGGGAGGCGTCGGCACGCGGCGACGACCGTTTCGATGAAGTCATCATCTGTCACGTGAATATCGTGCCAGGCGAACATCCCGGACTGCCCCAGTACGCTCGGCCTGAGAGCGGCGGTTCGTCACCTTTTGGGGCACGTCGCCCGGCTTGAAGACCCCTGTGTCCGCGAGCGACATCGTCGGGTGTACCCTCGGGATATAGCTCATTTAGGGCACCAGCGTCCCCGCTTACGGTGACAAGATCGAGAGTCCCGATGGTTCCCAATGCCAAGAGGTGGGCTTGCCCGGCTTGCCTTCGCGACCTTTTCTGCGCTGAACAATGACTGTGGCGAACGACACTGGCATGGATCTTCTCATCGAGTCTGCCAATGCGCTCGATATGGCAGCCGGTGCTTGTGAGAGCTCGGACGATGCGGCGCGCCTCTTTGCACTGGCAGCCCGGATCCGTAGCTACCTGACAATGAGTCGTCCCACGACGACTCTTGGAATGCCTCGGATCGTCTCTGACGTTGCCCGGTTGACGGATGAAAACGTGATTCATCGGACGAAAGAGTTCAACACGTCCCACGTACGCGTCCTGTCGGACTGACACTTCGTGGGCATGTGTCGCAAATGAACCTGTCGCCAATGCGCTGGTATCCCGTTCACCCGGTCTGCGGGACACCAAAAGGGTCGCCCTGGAGGAGTACTTGCCGCACGGCGGCGCTGTCGCCCACCAGTTCGAGAGCCCGTCGGTTGCGTGGCTCCCCAGACTGCCCCCAGTGACACACGCCTGTGCACCGGACGCTACGGTGCGTGCAGCGGACGGGGATGCCGAATACCAGAGATCGGAGACTTGGCGATGACCTCGAAGTCTGATTTCACGGCTGAGGAATGGCAGCTGATCCTAGAAGCGCCACCGAGTGCTGGCATGATCGTGGTCACTGCCCAGCGAGGAGGCTCCTTTCGGGAGACCATCGCCATGGCCAAGGGCTACCTCGAAGCTCGCCAGCAGCACGGCAAGAGCGAGCTTTTGGATGACATCGTCGCGGCGAAGCCTGAGCGGGATCACACGCACTATCACTCTCCGGAGGAACTCAAGCAGCACGGATTGCAACATCTGCGTGATTCGGTCGTTCTGCTCGCGAGAAAGGCCGCGCCGGGAGAGGTCGAGGAATATCGCCGGTTCATCGTCACGCTGTCCCACAAAGTCGCAGCCGCTCACAGGGAGCACGGGAAAGAGGTCAGCGAGTCCGAGGAGGCAGCGATCAACGACATCACGGAAGCTCTGAACACGACCGTCGGGTAAGTATCGTCGCGTCTGCATTCGGTCCGGGGCATCTGACGACGGCTGCGTTCACTCTCGAGTGGGCTAGATGCCCCCTATCAATGGCCGGATAGTGGCTGCTTGCGATCACGCCACCTCGAACTGTGGGGGAGCGGTCACACCGGCGTCTCTCATGGCTTTCCCGAGTTCAGGATTTTGGAACATCTGTTCGATGGCCTCTCGCTCACCATCACCGACGACCCAAATCGGGTTGGGATCGTCGGCAATGGCGGCACGGCGAGGCTTGTCGGCCTCGAACGCCGGTCGCCACCTCTCGAAGTCAGACACGGGATGGTTGATGAAACCACGGACCATAGGACCGTCCTCCTCGTTCAAGTGACTGCCACCCGCGCATCCTGGCGCAAAGATCACGGCACTTCAATGCCCGTTTCGCCCGACTGAGAGCATGATCTGGGTGCCCGCGTCCGCCGGATTGGGCCCGTCTCGGTGGTAACGAAATCGCAGACGGTTCCAGGTGATTCCAAGCTCCGACTGTTCACAATGCCGAGCCTTTGTGCGCCCTGAGCCTGTCCACCAAGGCCGGATCTGGGAGCGCCTCAACGGCTCGTTCAGAGCGTGATCCTGGCATGGGTGACACCCTGCGAAAGGCGACAAGTCGCCGTATTGTTGTCGATTCGAAGTGGCGGATTTCTCGAAAGGGGGCCGCGATGGCCGATATCGGAGCCGGAGCTGTCGACACGCTCCGGGTGGACTTCACAGGTGTGGTCAGTTTTGCCGGCGAGTCCGCCTACGACGACGCAGTGAACATCTGGAATGGGGCCATCAGCCGCCGGCCAGCGGTGGTGGCCAGTTGTGCCAGCAGCAGCGATGTCGTCGCTGCCCTGGCCTTCGCGCGACAGCAGGGGCTCGAGGTGTCGGTTCGCGGTGGTGGACACAACTATGCCGGATTTGCTCTTTGTGACGACGGCCTGATGATCGATCTCACCCCGATGAAATCAGTCAGCGTCGATGCCAGCATCCGCAGAGCCAGGTGCGGAGGCGGGGCGACCTGGGGCGCCCTCGACGCAGCAACCCAGGCTCACGGTCTGGCAGTGCCAGGCGGGTTCATCAGCCTCACAGGGGTCGCTGGACTGACCCTGGGCGGTGGCTTCGGCTGGCTCACCCGTCTGGCCGGCCTCTCGTCAGACAACCTGGTGGGAGCGGAGGTGGTCACGGCCGACGGAAGGGTGCTCCACGCCTCGGAGTCGGACAACCCCGATCTGTTCTGGGCCCTCCGGGGCGGCGGCGGCAACTTCGGGGTCGTTACCGAGTTCGAGTTCGCTCTTCATCGCGTAGGACCAATGTTGCAACTGGGTCTGTTCATGTTCAACCCTGACCAAGGAGGGGACCTCTTCCGCTTCGCCCGTGATTTCGTAGAGACACTCCCAGACGACTGTGGTGTATTCATGGCCGGGTTAAGTGCACCCCCAGAGCCCTTCGTACCGGCTGAGCTGCACTTCACTCCCGCCTTTGCACTAGCCGTGGTCGGCCTGGGCGACGAGCAGGAGCACGCCGGGCTTGTCGAACCGATCAAGCGGGCCCTTGACCCGATCGTCGAGCTGATCACACCCATCCCCTACGTCGGATTACAGCAGATGTTCGATGCATCGGCTCCGTGGGGTATGCACAACTACGAGAAGGCGGTGTACCTTGCCGAGCTCTCGGACGGCGCCATTGACGCCATTCTGGCGCACCAGGCGAAAAAGGCATCTCCATTGTCGTTTGTGCCGATCTTCCCCTTGGGGGGTGCCTACCGACAGGCCGACAACAACGCCACTGCCTTCGGGGGAAGCCGGGACACTCGCTATGTCGTTAATATCTCCGCGACCGCAATGAGCCCCAATGATTTCGAGTCCGAGCGGGCTTGGTCACGCGCGTATTGGTCAGCATTGGTCGAGCACGCTTCCGGTGTCGGGAGTTATGTGAACTTCATGACGGAGTACGACGAGGACCGTGTCAGGAGTGCATACGGCCCTAAATATCACCGGCTCCAGCAGATTAAGTCCGCCTACGACCCTGGCAATGTCTTCCATCTGAACGCCAACATCCCACCCGTTTAGAGCAGTCAGAAGAACCAATCAGGGTCTCCCCGTTCATTGAACGACGAAGCCCGTGGCATCGGTTCGCTTGCTTACGCGACGGCCTCCGCCAATCGAGCGTCGTTTGTACAATGGGCCTCGATTGGCAACGGATGGGCGACTCCCGCGGTATAGCTGGGAGCAGAAGTTCGGAGCTGGAGGCGGTGTTAGATCATGTCGAACGCGTCGAGTTCTTTACTGGCATGAGCAGGGTTCTCTGCGATGTCTGGGGGGTTGACGCAAATGGCTTGTGGAGTGAGCAGCACGAAGGTTGGTTCGTACATCGCGCCTCGATTCCTCCGGTCGGCTATCCCTCATTGCCAAGGACGTGCCTCTGAGGAGTAGGGACTGGCGGGATAGAGGCCACTTCAGTTACAGAGGAACATCAGAGATCAGTACACCCTCGTGCCAATCTGGCAGGCGGTCGACGACTTCTCCGTTCGGGCCCACCAACGCAGCGAGTCCCGGAAAGTCCACATCGACGGTTGAACCGGACTGAGTGGCCAAGGCGATCCACATGCCGAGACGACGGGCGTGGCGGGCGGCATCTCCGAGGCTCTTTCCTTCCCACCACGAGAACCCCGTCCTCCAGGAGTCCTCGTCAGTACGTCGGCCATAGAGACCTGGAGCGGCCGGAAAGAGGACGAGTCGTGCCTTGGCTGATGCCGCCACGTCGAAGGGCTGGTCGAAGCCTGATTCGGCGCAGATCACTATCCCAAGGGTCGTTCCGCTGAAATCAATGGGATCAGAAATCGAGACCGAGGTGAATGAATCTTCTCCCTCCCCGAGATGTCGTTTTCGCTGTACGCCGACGATTTGTCCCCCGGCTGCAAACACCTGGGTGATATGCGCTCGGTTCTCAGATGAATGCTCGGCAACGCCAAAGCAGATGCCCGTACCCGTCCAAGCAGAGGCTCGAGCTAGCTCGAGAACGGCTTCGTGATCCAGCGACACAAGTCGTTCCGGGTTGCGAGCCGCATCTACCGAACCGGTAAGGGACATCTCGGGAAAGAGGACGAGATCACAGCCAGTCGCTACAGCATCGAGCACGATCTGGAGGTGGGCCGAAAGGTTCCCGGCCAGATCACCTTTCTGGCACTGAAGTGCAGCCAATAGGACGCGCACACGGACATCTTGGTCCAGGGTCTGGGTCAGCACATACGGGTAGGCCCGACTGTCTTAGTTCGGTGGGACGGTGGAACACTTCTCAAGCATGGCATCACTTATGGGGCAGCCTGGGTCGATCGTCTCTGACTGATATTGAGCGCCAGCTCTCAGCGATCTGTGATCACAGATCGCTGCGCGAATCGGACCGATGGAAGACTGGCACGTCTTGTTCGTAAAACGTCGAGCGCCTGTACGCACTGGGTTTCCGGTATGCGTCCCCCATCGTCTCACACCTTCGGTACTCCCTGAGTGCGTCCAGATTGAGAGTCGCAAGGTAGACGCCCTCGCCTTCGCCTGCCTCGAGCGTGGCGATTGGGTCGATTTTGAACGCGCTCTTGGACACGACCTCAATCGAGCGGACCAACAGGCCGCATACTGCCGAGAGCATCCTCGAATGGCTGGACGAGCACGAGACTGTGCTGGTGGCCGAAGAAAGAGGAGAGGTCGTCGGCGTCGCGGCATTCGGGTGGTTCCGCGATGTCATAAGACGACCTGGCTACCGGTTCACCGTCGAAAACACGGTGCATGTACGAGAAGACCACTGGGGTTTAGGAGTTGGCCGACAGCTCATGGAAGCACTCGTCGATGAGGCGCGCCGTGGCGGGAAGCACACGATGGTTGCTGCCGTGGATGGTACGAACGAAGCATCGATTCGCTTCCACGAGCGACTGGGCTTTGTCGAGGTGGCCCGCATGCCTCAGATCGGTGCCAAGTTCGGTCGATGGCAGGATCTGATCATTCTCCAGCTCCGCCTGGATGACAGACAGGGACCTTGACCGACAAGGGGTCGGGTAGCCGGGGGAATTGCACCCCCCGGCTCCCACAGATCCCGGCGTGACAGTCTCCCGTCACCGGGCTCTTCTCATCCGTCAGTCGGTCAATAGGCGCGGACCCACTTCCATTGGGCGAACAGGCCGGGCTGTCGATCGAGCAGTCCGGTCCACCACCGTCTGAAAGCTGCATGGGTCCGTAGCCGCCGGTACTTCTTCCCGGCCCAACGCCTCAGGTAGGTGCTGACACGCTGGAGGAGGGGAATCATGCCCGTCCGGTGGAACCGGCCGTAGTAGTTCATCCACCCCCTCACGATGGGGTTGAGCCAGTTGGCCAGGTCGTTCAGGGTCATGGTGGTGCGCCGATGGATCCGCATGGCGCGGAGTTCGGCACCCTTGGCCTTGAGCGCCTCGTTGCTCATCGCAGGGAGGAAGTTGATGAACAAGCTCCCGTCCCTGCCTCCTCGGGCCGTTCTGGCCCGGAAGGTGAACCCGAGGAAGGTGAACGAGGTGTGCTCGTGATCCCCCCGGCGCTTGGCGTCCTTGCAATAGACGATCCGCGTCTTGTCCGGGTGGAGGCTGAGGCCCACCTCTTGCATCCGCTCGGCGATTGCGGCAAGCACGGCTTCGGCCTGCCTCCTGGTCGCACAATGCACGACAGCATCGTCGGCATAGCGCTCGAACGGACAGGCCGGGAACTTCTTGGCCAGCCAGTTGTCGAACGCAAAGTGCATGAACAGGTTCGCCAGGACCGGCGAGACCGCCGATCCCTGCGGGGTGCCCTTGTCTCGCTCGACGAGGGTCCCGTCACCGCTCATGAGTGGGGCGGCAAGCCACCGCTTCACGTAGAGCAGGACCCAGGGGGTGTCGGTGACCGCTTCGACCGCCTTGATCATGAGGTCCCACGGCACCGTGTCGAAGAACTTGGCGACATCGAGATCGATGACCCAGTCCTTCTTCCAGCACCGCTGTCGGCACACCTCGACCGCATCGAGGGCAGACCGTCTCGGTCGATAGCCATAGGAGTCGGGGTGGAACCGAGGCTCCACCCGTTCCTCCAGGTACATGGCCACCACCGTCTGGGCCACCCGGTCTGCGACCGTGGGCACACCGAGTACTCGGACCCCATCACCGTGGGGCTTGGGGATCTCCACTGCCCTGACCGGGGGTGGGAAGTAGGACCCTGAACTCATCCGATTCCAGATCTTGTAGAGGCTTCCCTTCAGATCGTCCTCGAACTCGTCGATGGTCTGCCCATCCACTCCCGGGGCACCTTCGTTGGCCGCCACTCGCCTGTACGCCTCCCACACCAACTCCTTGGGAATGTCGAACGGCTTGACGTGTGACGTTGTCATGTCCTCCTCGCTTCCTCCCAGGACCATGGCCCCGGTTGAGTGAAATGAACATTCCTGATGAGCCGACCCCTTGGCTCCGCCCCCACCTCCAGGCAGCAGGGACTTCTCAGCTACTACGGGTCGGTCCGCCGGCGGGTGGCGCATCGGTACTCAGTGCCTTCGGTTTCTGCCTCGGCACGCTCCCTCTTGCGACCGGGGGGCCACAGGACCCGGTGAACGGTCGTCGGTATCGGCACCCGCCTTCTCACGTTCCGTGCAAGACCTGCAGACCAGGCTCACGCCGCCTCTGCGCCGGACACCGCCTGGCCAATAGGCGGGCACCCGCCAGGCTCATCCCGGGAAAGGGACAAAGATCCCCGGTTTCGGTGTCGCTGTTGTTATAACGACGCTTCGACAGCGACGCCCTCCCGGGTCACCCCGCTCGGGCGCTTCTGGCACGTCTTCCTGGTCCCCACCTGATGCGGTCGAGCCGCACCTTTTCCCTGTCGCTCACCACGACGGTCTTCAGCCAACGCAGCACAGGGTGGTTTGACGCCTGCCCCCGCAGGCCGACGTCGGAGGGCCATACCTCCATCTCTTGCACAGCATCGCTTCCAAAGGATCTCCTACATAGCTCCTCCTTCTGCGTTCGTGACGCACTGTCCCCTCAACGCCGGGCTGAGATCAACGCGAGTTGGCGGCCACCTCGATGGGGACTTCGCGGCTCCAAGCCTGTTGCGGTTGACCCTCATGACGCGGATCGCTGATGGGCATCGACGGCATGGCGCCGTAGGTGCCGGGCCGAAGATCTTCGTGGTCTGGCTCGCTGGCGGTTCGGGGCGCGCCATCGGGATACGGTCGCCCCGTGGACCATCACGCCAACGCGTTCTTCGTGGCCGAAGGCCGATGTTTCCGCCTGGTCAACGGTGCCGGTGGCACGCGCGGCCAACCGAATCACTGCCCGACGCCGGTTATGTGGCGGCCGCCATGTGATCGCACGCTTGAGCCGCCGGTTGCCACTGCGCGAGACCCTGTGGCTGAACACCTGAGGATGCCTCGATTGGGGCCGTCCTTTTTGTGGGCGGCGAAATGATCGGTGTCGGCGAAGGTCAGTTTGGGGTTCAGCGGAGGCAACTTGGCGGGTCGCCGATTGTTCGCTTGTTGTGACGCAGGCGAGGGGCGCTGGCGCGCTGCAGTCTCCCAGTAGATCCGAACGTCACTTTTCTTCACCTTCTGGGCGGAATCGTTACTTTCGTCGGTAGCCGCAACTGACTCGCTGCCTTACATTGCCAGTGCACCAGCGACGCGAGATCGGGAAGCTACGACATTCCGAACTCACGCGTGGATGTGGCGAACGAGTGAGCAAGGCGATTCTTGGCGATTCGCACGTGGCGAACGTGCACGGTCTCGAACGACGTGACCCTGGCGGCACACGTCCTTGGCGAAGGAGACGATTCATGACAGTGTCGGTAGTCACCGCGGGTTCCACGACGGCGGCCGTCGTCGGCGTGGGCGCGAGCCAAGTGACGGACCCCCGCGTTGGAATCTCGACGGCGGCAAGCGCGTTGGCCTTCACCGGAGCGCCCCATCTGGCCCTCGAAGGGTTCGTGGGCGCGCTGCTCGTCATGAGCGGTCTGCTCCTTACTGGTTTGGCCAGGCGGCACCGGATGCGGATCGCGCCGGCGACGCTCGTGCCTGCCCCGGTCCCGGGGGACCCCGTCGACGCCTGAGCCATGCGTCGGCGTCGGCGTCGGCGTCGGCGTCGGCGTCGGCGTCGGCGTCGGCGTCGGCGTCGGCGGACGACAGTACCGTCAGATCAGTCCGTGCGCGATGCGCAGGGCAAGCTCGGTCAGGGTCAGCAGGGCGGCGAGGAACAGGATCGTGACGCCCAAGGTCACGCTGTACCGAGTGCGCGTGCGCGTGACGCTGGGCGCCAACGGTGAGCCGCCAATGCGGTAGTTCCGCGCCAGCTGCAGCGACATGATCGCCAGCATCGCCAACAGGTAGGTGGCGCACTCGACGATGCACAGGAGCGCTGGACCTAGCACGAGGTCACTCGGGGACGTGAGGACTACGACCCAGGCCGGTACAGCTCCGAGGACGAACATGGGCAGCAGCCAGCGCGCACTCAGTATGCTCTCCTTGCTGCCGCCTTTCGGGGTCACTTTGAAAGCCTTCGTGCGGGAACGCCACCCGAAGTACATGCCCTGCAGGAAGCACCCGAACGTCCAGGGCCATCGCACCAGCTGAAAGAGGATCGCCTCCCAGGACCAGAGCTTGGCATCGCGAGGCCGAAAGACGTGGAGGTGTCGCACGTAGAACGCGGTGCCGAGCACCAGCAGCGAATACGCCCACATGTGCGTGTAGAAGTCCAACAAGCTGGTGTGGCCCCACGACTGCCTGAGTAGGACCCCTATGACCGGGAGCGCCGACGCCACTGTGAGCATGACGCCCATGACCAGATAGAAGAACAGAGAGAACCCCATTCGCACCCGACCCCGCCATGGGACACCGCGCACGCGGCCCGGCAGCCACTTGGTCAAGAGTGTCCCCAGGCTGCGGGCCCACTGGGATTCCTGCGTCAGCAGTTCGTCGACGCTGATGGGCCCCGCGCCGTGCGCTTCGGCGTCGAGCACGAACACGCCGTCCCAGCCACCCGACTGGAGCCACAACGTAGTGCTGTAGTCCTCTGCCAGCTCGGGTCCGAGCCCTCCGACACTCTGCAGTGCGGCCGTGCGCACCGCGTAGTGAGAGCCGATGCACACAGGAGCGTAGCCGTCGTTGGCGCCCGCCTGCATCGGTCCATGCAGCGTCGCCTCGCGGTACAGACGACCCCGGACCGTCCACCCCATGGCGGCGTTGGAGTCGCAGATGCTCGGCGCACAGGTGTACCCGACCTTTGGTGCGGCGAAGGGGCGCAACATGGCGGCCAGGTATGACGACGTTGGAGCGTGGTCGCAGTCAAGCTGTACCACGACTTCGTAGTCGCGGTAGCCCACTGTGTCGTAGAAGTAGGCGAGGTTGCCCTCCTTCGATTTGGTCCGCCTCGGCCAGGTGGCGCGTCTGATAGTCCTCTGCGCCGAAACGAGTGCACACGCGCACGTGGCGCGCGTCGCACCACGCGAGGGTCTCGGTACTCGGTCTCTCATCGGCCAGCCAGACGTCATAGGCCGAGGGATAGTCCTGGGCCAGCATCGCCTCGAGCGTGGCGCGCACGACGGCCCAGGGTTCGGACGGCGCTTTGGTCACGATCATCGCCACCCGGAGAGCGGGCAACGGGACCCGCAGGTCGGGTCTGGTCATGCGGCAAACGAAGAACAAGAAATACGTGGGCATCAGGAAGACCCACGCCAGCAGGACGGTGCTGATTGCGCCCAGCGGACTCGTCCAGCTGCCGTGCCCCGAGGCGAGCCACCACAACCAGAACCAAGCCCCGGCGGCCACTGTCGCCAGGACCAGGACGCGCAACGTGAACTCCTGCCGCAGTGATACGGCCGGGACCAGGATCGACCTCGTCGTTACGGGCGCCAGAGTGTCAGCTACGGCCGCAGGAGCGCGGAAGTCGTGCACCCTGGTCTATCGGCACAGCCTGTTGTGAACTGAGGGGACCAGCCGGGCGGAAGGCGGCACGGGCAGAGCCGGCTTCGCTAAAGACGGGGCTTTGCCGGATGGAGGTCCTGGCCCGGGCGACCAGTCGTTTCAATGTCTGAGCCTGTCCGAACCACCAGGAAGGACCTGACCGGACTACGGCAGTTTGGGGGTTGGACGGCTGACCGCCGGCGGTCGTCGGGGCATGGGCACGCCTGCCCCCGCTGCCGGGACGGCAACGCTTACGTCGCTCGATTCAGAAGCCTTCTGGTGAGCAGCCGGGTTGGAACTCCATCGTGGGTGAGATCATCAAAGTCCCACACGCCGAATCCATCCTCATAGGGGCGGCTGCTTAGAAATCGACCGCCTCCGACCGGTTCGAGTACCACCGGCTCAGGAGCATCGAAGAGCTGGGCCGCCGCACCGGACAAGCTCGAGGAGGCAACAATTCCGTCTCCCTGGAACGAGATGTCGATCTGGGCGTTCCGGCGTATGTAGCTCCCGACACAGGCTGCGGGCTCGACGTGGGCGCCAGGACCTGGGGTGGGATCACGCCGTGTTGGGGTTCCGAAGAGATGAGCCCGGACTTCTCCAGCGATAGCGCCAGCTCCGGGTCCATTGGCAACAAGGCTGAAAGATCCCAGCCCAGGGCTGGCCGCCACGAACGCAGTGCTTCCTCGGGTGGCCCCACCATGGAGAGCCACGCTCGGGGACGGGAGCACCCACGCAAGGCCTTGACCTCCGCCGCGAATCGGGATCTGGGGTCTGAGCATCTCTTGGACCAGTTGTGCGTCGAGGACCTCAGAGCGCTCTGAGAATAGGGCTGCGCAGTAGGTGGCGAGATCCCCTGCGGTCGCGACGACGTTGCCCGCCGGCCCAGCACTACGGGGCATTCGACCCGACTCGGGTACTGGTGACCCCACGCGTCGATCGAAGCGATGGCCCTCGGCAATACTTCGGTCCGGCCCAAGGCGGGCGGTCGTCGTCGCCGTCAGGTTGAGCGGCCTGAAGACTCTCTCGATGAGAGCGTCATCGAAGGGCCGACCATCTAGCACCTCGACGAGTCGACCGAGGATGATGTAGCCACCGTTGCTGTAGGACCAGCGCACTCCGGGTTCGTGAAGAAGCCCGACCTCGGGAATCACTTCATCGACGTAGCGCTCCAGACAGTCGTCACCCTCCCCAGTGTCGGTAAAGTCATCTCCACAATCGATACCACTCGTATGGCTCAAGAGATGGCGGATCGTTACTCGTTCGGTCGCTCGAGGAACTGCGATGCGAAGATCGGGCAGATGGGCCGTGATCGGATCGTCGAGCCCAATCCGACCACGTTCCACGTGTTGGAGCACTAGTAGCGCCGTCATCGTCTTGGTGATCGAGCCGATCTCAAAGAGCTGGCGTGGGTCAGCTCCGGCGCTCGCCTCCTCGCCATCCTCACCATGTTTCCTGAGGACCGCGACGGCCCCTGGTGCCCGGAAGCCACCGACAGCATCGGCGAGCACGTCGCTCAACGTCCTCATACTGGAAAATCTAGGCTCCACTGTGGTTATTGGCCGAGACGCTCTTCCATATCCGCACTGGTCGCCCCAACCCATGCGAGGACATAAGCAGTCGTCGATTGCTGGTGTCGGCTACGTTCAACTCCGCGCTTGAAGCCCTCGCTACGTCAACGCCATTTCGGAGGAGGAGTCGATTCAGTGGCGAATCAAGACGTGGCGGGCGCTCGGTCTCGACCCTCCCGATGGCGATAGGGAGAGGAGTGCCGTTGCGGACCGGGGGGCGCCCTACGTGCCTTGGTTGGTGGCCCCGTCCCGGCGTTATACAGGTGATCCGTTCGTCCTGGGCTTTGCTCTATGGAAGCACACTCACTGGGCCTCGGCGACTCCTGCGATGAGGTCGTCGAAGAGCTGACTCCGGTCGTTCTGACCGCGCTGGTCGGCGTGCTTGCGCTGGCGCTTCAAGATCGTGAGGAACTGGGGGCCGGTCTCGAAGAACCCGCACCGTTCGCAGACGCTCTCGAAGACGCAGTCGAGCATGGCGGGCCTCGTGCAGTGACCGTTGGCCAGCAGCCGGCGATGGTCGGGCCGCGGCTTTTGGGCGCCGGAGACCGCCGTCGGCGCAACGGTCGCGCTGGAGAGTCCGTAGTACTCGGCCTCGACCGCCTCGGTCACCTTGAAGTACTGCTCGGCAACGGTGCGGTCCGAGATCCGCGCGTAGGTGAGGGTCATGTCCATGGAACGGTGACCGAGCAAGGCGGCGATCGCCTCGAGGCTCATGCCCCGGTTGATGGACTGGGTGGCGAGCGTGTGGCGCAGCTGATGGGGGTGGACATGACCGACCCCGGCCCGCTTGGCCACCGCGGCGACGTAGCGGTGCACGGTGCGCCGGTCGAAGGGCCCGCCGTCGTCGCGTTCGAGCAGGTGCCCCGAGCGCGACGGGCCGCGCAGGGCCTTGTAGTCGAGGATGAGGTCGACCAGCATCGGGAGCAGCGGCACGTGGCGGTCGTTGTGGAGCTTGCCGACGGGGATCCGGAGGCGATCGACCCCGTCGTAGCGCACCAGGGCGTCGTCTTCGAGACCGCCGAGCTCACCGACACGGATGCCGGTGCGGGCCAACAATTCGACCATGAGCCGGCGACGCAGGTTTGAGTCGAGCGCCAGGGCGGCCATGAACTTCGACGCCGTGGGGTCGTCCAAGAACTTGGGCAGGGGCTCGTCGAGGGCGGGGAAGTCGCTCGAGTAGACGAGCAGGCGGGCCGGGGCGTCGTCGTACTCCCATTCCATGATGCGCTCGAAGAAGGTCCGCATGGTGCTGAGACGGTGCCGGATCGTGATCGTGGCCAGTCCCTTGCCCTTCTTGCCCGGACGCGCCGCCAGCCAGCGCTGGAAGTCCTCGATGTGCACCCGTGCGATGCCGGCGACAGCGACACATTCGGGGTCGGTGGCGCTGACCCGATGGGCGAAGAGGCGCAACGTCACCTCGGCGTCGGCCACCGTGCTCGGACGGGTCGAGACCTCGAGTTGGTCCAGGTAGGAGGCCATGGTGGCCACCATGAGCGGTGCTCTGGTGGTGAGCTCGGCCCATGTCACCTCGGGCCTCGCCCCGCCCCGTCGCCGCGGTTGGGGCTGCAGTCGGGCGAGCGCGTTCATTGGGCCACCCCCACCAGTGCTTGCGCCTCGATGGCTTCGATGGCCCGGCGGTACTCGTCGGCCAGCCAGTGCATGTCGAGGTGCAAGTAGACCCGCGTGGAGCTGATCGAGCGGTGTCCGGCCTGGGCCTGGATGGCCTCTAAGGCCATTCCCGCTTCGCGGCAAACGGGTGAAGCAGGTGTGGCGCAGCTCGTGGCACGTCCCGTGGGAGAGACCGGCCCGCTCCCGGGCGGCGGTGATGATCTGGTCCAGACCCGGCACCGACAGCGGCAGTCCGCGGCGCGCTCCTTTGAGCGAGACGAAGAGCGCGTCCGTCGTTGCTTCCTCGGGTCGCTCGCCGTCCATGTAGCGCGCCACGGTGGCGAAGAAGGTCGGCGACAGCGGCACCAGGCGTTCGTGTCCGCCCTTGCCCTCGGAGATGAACACCCGCCACTCGCCGAAGCGCAGATCGGAGAGCCGCAACCCGAGCACCTCACAGCGCCGGAGCCCTCCTAGCACCATGGCCTGGGTCATGGCCCGGTCCCGCTCGGTGCGCAGCGCCCCCATAAGCGACTCGATCTCGTCGGCGTCGAGGATCCGGGGCAGTCGGCGCACCCCTCGCACCAGCGGCAGACCGCGTCCGCCGCGAGAGCGGCTCTGGCGGGTGGCGATGCCCCGAGGGACCGGGTTGGCTGTCACATCGAGGTCGTCACGGGTGATCAGGTAGCCATAGAGGCTCGAGACCGCAGCCAGCCGTCGCTTGATCGTCGCGGCGGAGAGCCCGGCAGAGCCATCGGCGATGCGCACCACGTTCTCGGCACCGGGCTTGGGACGACGCTGCGCGGTGACGAAGGCCATCACGTCTTTGGGCCTCACGTCAGTGGGGTCCTTCTTCACCACCGAGAAGAAGACGCTCAGGTCATGGGCATAGGCCCGGACCGTGTTGGGGCGGGCTCGGCCGATCACGAACTCCCCGAACTCGTCGATCAGCCGGTGGCCGATCCTGTAGACGTGTTCACCGTCCGGACGGACGTGACACTCGAATGACGGACTCCACTCCACCGCACACCTCCTGGTTGATTGCACCGAGGAGGATCCCCCGGATGCCTATCCCAGGAGGTGGATCACCTGTATAACCGGTGAACTGGGGCAGGGTGCCCCGTATCTGTACGCTGGGCTCTGGCGTGGCCGAGAATCCGGTCAGGAGGTGCCGAGCGGTGGGGGTCGCAAGGGTCTTGGGGGTGGGCTTCGTGCTGGTGGTCGCATCGCTCGCGGGCAGTGCATCCAGCGGAGAGGCGAGCCCGGCTCCCCACAGCAGCCCCGCGCCGGGGTACTGGTTGGTGGGAGATGACGGGGGCGTCTTCGCATTCGACGCACCCTTCGAGGGCTCTGGCGCCCCCACAGCAGGCTCGTCCGGTCTGTGTCCCTACGCGTTCGGACCCACGATCAACATCTCTGCCGCGTCTCTTGCTAACTCCGGACAGGTCGTCAGCGACGTGAACTGTGTGGGTATCGCAGGATCGCAGAAGAGTTCGGGCTACTGGGTCGCGAACTTCGCCTCGCTGCCCTCGGCATTCGGTTCCGCAGCCGCACCTGGACAGTTGGGCTGCTCCGGTCTGAATGGCGCCACCGTCGGGTGGAGCGGAATCGCGGCGACGCCGAGCGGCCCCGGCTTCTTGCTCGTGAGCGGGAACGGCGGCGTCCTGGGCTGCGGTGACGCCACGCCACTGGGCGGCGTCACCAACCTGCGCCTGGCTGCCCCAATCGCAGGAATCGCATCGACTCCGGACAGCAAGGGTTACTGGCTCGTCGGCACCGACGGCGGCGTCTTCGCGTTTGGCGACGCGGAGTTCTACGGGTCGATGGGCGGAAAGATGCTCAACGCCTCGATTGTGGGGATCGCCGCGACCCCGGACGGCAAGGGTTACTGGCTCGCAGGGGCCGACGGTGGCGTGTTCAGCTTCGGTGATGCCACGTTCTTCGGTTCAATGGGCGGCCAAAGGCTGAACCAACCGATCACTGGTATTGCGGCGAATCCGGACGGACTGGGCTATTGGTCGGTAGCTGCGGACGGCGGTGTTTTTGCCTTTGGCGGTGCACCCTTCGAGGGCTCGTTGGGCGACACCCGGCTCAATGCGCCGGTTATCGGTATCGCGGCCGCTCCGAACTAGCACCGCCCACCTGATCCCGATTTACCGCACATACTCGACCGCCAACCGCGGCGTGGACCGGCTCGTGTTCCGCCACAACATCCTCGACTTGTGCCCCTACGGTCGGCAGGAAGACTGGGAGGATTCTCCGCCAGGCTGGCCACAGCACCCCACCTACGGGTAGGCGGACTGATCAGTCGGGCCGCTCACATCATTTCGTGGCACAGTGTGCCACCAGCCGGGCGTGGTGGCACCCGTCTGCCTAGTTGGCACCGCCTGTACCGCTTACCAACTCATCGCCCATCGGCCTCTTCAGCTGGCCGAATCAGCCTACGCGTTGCGACCGATGCAGCGCGTGTACGTTTGACTGTGTGCCGATGTACATCGATCGCCACGACGCCCCCGGGGTGACGCCCGAGGACCTGGCCAACGCGCATCGGCTGGACGTCGCGATCCAAGACAAGTACGCAGTGCACTATCACACCTACTGGTTTGACCCTGAGAATGGGTCGGTGTTTTGCCTTGCCGAAGGGCCGAGCAAACAAGCTATAGAGACGGTGCACCGAGAATCTCATGGCCTGTTGGCGAGCATCATTTTGGAGCTTGATGAGTTTGCTCCGCTGAACAACTTCTTCGGGTCACTGCCCAATCATCCCGTCGGTGCTGCGTACACCGCACCGGCCTTGCGAGCGATCGTGTTCACCGATGTGTGCGGGTCTGTCGCCCAAACGCAAGAACTCGGCGATGAGGGCCACATGCAACTGCTAAGAGAGCACAATGAGATTGTTCGTAGTGAACTGGCCACACATGACGGTCGTGAGGTCAAACATACCGGCGACGGCATCATGGCCGCCTTTACGTCAGTCGTTTCGGCCGTCGCCTTCGCGGTGGGAGTACAACGCCGGCTTCACGAACGCAATCAGAAGGCCACCACTCCGTTCGAGGTGAGTGTCGGAATTAGTGCGGGCGAGCCCGTCACTGACGACCACGACGACCTGTTCGGCGCGGCGGTTCAACTCGCCGCCCGGTTATGTGCCGCCGCATCTTCCGGCGACATAGTTGTCTCTGTGGCCGTCCGTGAACTGTGTATGGGCAAGCCATTCCGCTTTGACGATCACGGTGAACTCATGCTGAAGGGCATGCCGGAACCCACTCAAACCTACGCTGTCGCTTGGCGCGAATAGTTGCAAAAGGTCCTGTCCGGTTGGCAATCTTCTCGGGCGCTCATGCTCTTGTTGCGAGAAGCACCCAGCGACCGGATACCCCCCTCAACGAGTGCCCTCCACGATCGTCGGACGAGGCACGCGCTCGAGGTGGCGACCCGATGACAGCGGCGCTGTCATGACGACAGACTGAACAGCGCGCCGTTCTCGGGTTCTCACTGATTCGACCTCATTGGATAGATCAACATAGCGATCTGGTGCTGCTCGCCGAGGCCTTCTGCCGGCTTGTCTATGGCGGGCTCGACCCGGAGCATACGCCGGCCTTCACCCTTGACGACGCGCCCCTCGCACCGTGCGGTCTGGCCGGCCTAGAGGCCGGGCCTCAGGCCGACGCCGGGGGCCGAGGGGACGGGACGGCGCGAGGCAGCAGGCCGGCGACCCGGCGTGAGCGGGCCCGCAGTCCGTGACCGCGGACGAGGTGGGCCAAGAAGATCTTGACGCGCTGGGTCCGGGCGTCGGTCAGCGCGTACCTGAGCTGCCAACCGGGCAATTCGAGATTTGTCAGCGGCCAGGTGACCGAGAGGAGCCGGCTCATGGCGTCGCCCCGCCGACCCCGGGTGGGTAGGGCGAACTGGCCGGTCGGCGCGTCCAGGCCGGCCCGACGGGTCATCTCCAGGGCGGCGCCGACCACCGGTACGCACTGTGCGGCCCCGGCCACGGCGCGCACACGGTCCCAGTCGAGGACGGCGCCGTGCGTCGCGGCGGCGCCGACGATCATCGCCAGATCGGCCATCCATACGAGCCGCAGGAACCGGTGGTGCGGCCCCCCGGCGTGGGCGGCCAGGACGACCAGTTCCTCGGCGGGGGGCAACCCGAATGCCGACGTGCCCAGGCACTCGAGCGGCTGGCGCATGGCCCACAACGCGCCGGGATCGAGCGCCGTCACCCGTTGCGACGCACCCTCGAGCGCGTAGTGCACCTCTAAGAAGAACGAGGGCACCTCGGGGTGGGTCAGCACGCTGGCGTTGGTGCGGCGCCCTCCGGGGCGGGCCACCTGCCATCCGGCGTGGCCGAGGGCGTCGAGGGCGCGCCGGTGATCGGCCTGGGGCAAGAGCAGGTCGATGTCGTCCATGGGCCGCAAGCCGGGCTCTGGGTAGCGGGCTGCCACCGCGGGCCCCTTGAAGACCACCGGCTCGAGCCCGACGTCGGTCAGCGGCCGCACCGCCAGAGCGACGGCCCTCGGGAGCAGGAGCAGCGCCTCCATCGTGGAGGCGTCGGCCATGCCGCCGAGTGCGGCCCCGGCGGGCCCGAGGTCGTCGAGCGAGCCCGCCGCGCCCAGCGCCCGCCACAACAGCGGGCCGATGCGGTGCTCCGAGGCGGCCGACACCGCCCAGGCGATGTCGGCCCCTCCGGCGAGGGCACGCCGGAGGGAGTCCGCCCGGGGCTCCCGGCGGCAGGCCTCCCATAGCAGCGTCGCCGTCTGCTCGGTGACCGTCGTCGCGGGCGATTCGAGGTGGCTCACGGGTTTCATCATGCCGTCCGCCGCCTCGGGAGCGAGCGCTGGTCCGGTCCCGAACGGGACGCCCGCCGGCGGGGGTTTTCGATGGGTCCCTCTTCCCGGCGACCACAACGGCTACATTCGACCAGCTGAGGCGCAATTGGCGGCTGGCTCAGTCGTTACAGGCACATTGCAGCCGGCGATCTCGCTAGGGTTCTGCAGTTGCTCGGTGAGCGATTAATTTTTCCATCTTCAATTGCGGAGGGAACAGGTTGTCGGGTGAGGAGCGGTGGTCATGCACAGCGACGAGACGCAGAGAGAGACGGTGGCATCACCACGTGCGCCGGGCCACCCCATCTCTGACCGGAGCCGGATCTCGAGACGCCAGGCCCTCGGGCGCATATCCGCGGTCGCCGGCGCCGGTGCGGTCGCCTGGGTGGTGCCTGAGATCTTCATCGCCAAACCCGCCGCAGGAACGGCGCTCTCAGGACCCGCGGCATCGACCGCCGCACCGGGCGGCACCGGCACCATAGGAACCATCGGCACCACCGGCACCGGCACCGGCACCGGACCCGGCGGCGGCGGCGGCAGCGGACCCGGCGGCGGCGGCAGCGGACCCGGCGGCGGCGGTAGCGGACCCGGGGGCGGCAGCGGACCCGGCGGCGGCGGGCCCGGCGGCGGGGGCAGCGGACCCATTACCAACGGCACCACCACCAACGGCGCTACCACCAACGGCACCGGCGCCGCCACCAAGGTGGTGACCACGTCAGCCACCACCTCCTCCCCCGTGGAAGCCCTCGCTTCCACGGGCTTCAATCTCCAGCGCGACGCCGAGATAGGCGCGGCGCTGATCGCCGGCGGGTGGGCCATGCAGTACTGGTCCAGCCGCACACAGAAAGAGCGGCCGACGCCGTGACCGGGGCGCCCCAGCCGGGGAGGGTGGGCTGCCCTGCGCCCACTCCAGGGGGAGGTGTCGGTACTGGGCGCTGAATGGCCCCGGGGAGATTTGCGGCCAGTGCGGCGGGAAGGCGCCACGGCGATCGAACTGGACGACAACCTGGCGCTCTACGACGAGGTCGGACAACTCCTTATCCTGCTCAACTCCAGCGCAGCGACCGTGTGGGAGCTCTGCGACGGCACGACGACGCTCGACGACATGGTGCGCGAGCTCGCCGAAGCGCTGGGTGCCGCCGGATCCGACGCCGAGGAGATCACCGAGGACGTACGGCTCACGGTAGGCAAGCTGGCCGACCTGGGACTGGTGGTCGACACCAGTCCGTAGGAGTCGCCGGTCCCTCGGGCGATGGAAATTGAGTGACGCGAGAAGCGGCCAGAACTTCTTGTCCATAATCCTGTCCGTACACTCCAGCGGAACTGGCTGGACTTAGGCGAACGGACTGGATCGCGCTCCCGGTCTGAACCCTGCCGGTGGATGCTCCGGCACGCATGGGGCCACTTGCTGCTGGTCGGCAGTGAGTTCGATTCGACCGCTCTCTGCACCATCGCACCCGACCGGGAGGCTTAGCCTGGGCTCGTGACACCGAAGTGGCGCTGGCTGCTGGTGGCCCTTGCGGCCCTCGCCGTGAGCGGCCTCGTGCCCGGGTCGATGCTTTCGCAACCACGGCTCCAGGCCGATGGCGCCGCCATCGTCACGGCAGTACCGGCACCCTCGGGGAGCGGATGTGATGCCGTTGCCTGCAATCGAGGCACACCGTCGTCATCGACGTCGCTTCCCGGCATCACGCTGGTCGGCACAATCGCCGCCGGAAGCGTCGTCCTCCTGGCGCTGTGCCCGCGGCGTCGCCGGCGCCGCGTCGTCAGCGCGTTGCCCACCGGCTCGCCGTCTCCGCTGTTCCGTCCGCCACGGCTGGACCTCTCGGCTTAACCGCTGGCTGTCATACGCCGATATTCCTCAGAGGCGCGCCGCAGCGCAGGGGCCTCGGCGCCGTCAGCGCGTGGTCACCCCCGCGTGCTCGCCCCTTACTCAGAAAGAAGATTCGTCATGTCGAACAACCGCCCTCGATCACCATCGCAGAAGAGCAAAGCATCCACCGGAACCGCAGCCAAAAAGTCAGCCTCGAGCCAGCGCTTCGCCGAACGCCAGGCCGCCAAGCAGCAGGCTGCACGGGAGGCGCGCCGGGCACGCAGCCGCGCGTACGGGATCCTCGCTATCGCGCTAGTTGTGGTCATCGTCGCCGTGCTGGTGATCGTCAAAGTAGCCGGTGGTGGCTCGGGCTCCGCGGTCGACCAGGCCTCGCCGCCCGCGGGCACCCCGATCCCGGCCGCCACGCTGACCAAGCTCCAGTCGGTCCCCATCTCGACGCTCGCTGCCGCACCGACGGACGGCGTCGTCACGACGCCGCAGTCGGTCAACGACCAACCCCTGACCGCGGATGGCAAGGCGGAGATGCTCTTCATCGGTGCCGAGTTCTGCCCCCACTGCGCGGCCGAGCGGTGGCCGCTCTACATCGCGCTGTCCAAATTCGGCACGTTCAGCCCGCAGCCGGGCCGCATCCACTCGGCCAACGCGGACGGGGACGTGCCCACTCTCACCTTCTACGGCACGACGTACTCGAGCCCCTATCTCACGTTCACGCCGGTGGAGGTCTACACGAACAAGCCGCAGGGCGACGGCTACGCCCCCCTCCAGACGCCGACGCAGGCCCAGCTCACGCTCTGGGAGGACACCAACGGCGCTACGTTCCCCTTCGTCGATTTCGGAGGGAAGAAGGTACTCCCCTCAGCGCAGTACTTGTTCACCCCGCTGGAGAACCTCCCCTTCTCAACCGTGGCGGCCCAGGTGGGCGACAACTCGACCGCCATAGGGGCCGCGATCGACGCCAGCGCCGCCCAGTTGATCTCGACGATCTGCGGCTCTCTCAGCCACGACCAGCCATCCACTGTGTGCTCGGCGGTGCACAGTGGATGATGAGGTGCCCCGGTGGCCCGGGGTCGTCGGGACCGTCGCCAGTGTGGCCGGGCTCGGCGTGGCGGGCTACCTCACGTACGAGCACTTCACGTCATCGAGCACGCTGGCCTGCTCGGACAACGGGGTCGTCAACTGCCTGAAGGTCACCACCAGCTCGTACTCCGCAGTCGCTGGCGTGCCGGTGGCCGTCCTCGGGTTGGTGTTCTTCTGCGTCATGCTGGCTCTGCAGCTCCCGGCCATGTGGCGACGCCCTGAGCCGGCCATCCGGATCGGCCGGATGGCCTGGGCGGTGGTCGGGCTCGGCACGGTGCTGTACCTGCTCTACGCAGAGCTCTTCGCGATCGACGCCATATGCCTGTGGTGCACTGCCGTCCACGTGCTCACCCTGGTGGTCTTCGGGACGACCGTCTATGCCACGTCCGCCTATCCGGCACCGACGATGGCGGACGCGTGACGCCGCCCGACTCCCGGAGGTACTACGTGTCGTAGGAGTACGATGCGTGCCGGAGACCGTGGAAGGCGAGGCGAATGACGCGGCTGGGTCAGCTCGAACGCAAGGTGATGGACATCCTGTGGGACGCGTCCGGGCCCCCCATGTCCGGTCGCGAAGTGGCCGACCGGATCCCCGACCGCGCCTATACGACCGTCCTGACAATCCTGGAGCGGCTGCGCCGCAAGAAGCTCGTTCAGCGCACGAACGACGGCAAGGTCCACGTGTTCCGAGCTGTAGCGAACCGCGAGTCCTACACGGCGTCTCTCATGCTCGAACCGCTCGGCAACGCGCATGATCGCAACGCAGTGCTGGTCCGCTTCGCCGAGACGGTGTCACCGGACGAAGCGGTCGTGCTGCGCCAGGCGCTCGACGAGGTGAAGCGGAAACCGAAGAAGGGTTCGGCGTGAACCTCTACGTCGCAGCCGCGGTACTGGCGACACTCGCCGCGGCATTCCTCGGTCCCGCCAGCGCGGCTCTGGCACGAGCGCGTTGGGTCACACGTGCACCGCGGGCGGCGGTCGCATTGTGGCAGACACTCGGCGTGAGTGCCCTCCTCTCGGGCATCGGCGTCGGGACCTGCGTTGCCGTCGAACGGTTCCATCACGGCCTGCTGGGTGGCATCGCTCAGCTCGTCGACAGCGTGACCCAGGGCCATCCGCTCGCGGGACTGGGGCTGACCGACGCGTTGGGCCTCACCTTGGCGGCCGATCTCGCCGTCGTCCTCGTCTGCCTGCTCACCTTTGTCACCGCCCGCACCGCCGCCAGCCGGGCCCGGCACCGTCATCTCGTCGACCTCCTGGCCCTCCGCACGCACGACACCGGTGCCTCGGTGCTCGACCATCCGGCGGCGGTGGCCTACTGCGTGCCCGGAATCCGTCCCCGGATCGTGATCAGCGCCGGCACCCTCGCGCTGCTCGACGACGGGGAGCTGGCTGCCGTCGTCGCACACGAACGGGGCCACGCGAGCGAACGGCACGGGCTCGTCATGATGCCCATGGTGGGCATCCGGAGCGTCTTCGGTTTCATCCCCTACGCCAACCTGGCGCCGGTGGCGGTTGCCAGCCTTCTCGAGATGGCAGCGGACGACTTCTCGACCCGGCGTCATGGCCGGGACACCCTGGTGTCGGCGCTGGTCTCCATGGCCACCGCGGGTGCTCCGCCATCGTGCACCTTCGCCGCCAACGGTGGTGGGGTGGCCGGCCGGGTCGAGCGACTGGTGAGCGGGCGCCCGTCCCGTCGGGTCGCGCTGGCCGCCGCGGCGACGTGCGTCAGCGTGGTGGCGCTCCCCCTGGTCGTTCTCCTCGCCTCCTGACGGGGGATCACACAGTCTCGCCGGTCACGTCCGGCCATGCTCGAGGATGCGACTGAGCGGGACGACAGGGACGGAGATGGTCAGCTCCCCGGCGTGCTGGAACCGCAGAGTGACCGTGACGTGCTGCCCCACGGCGAGCGTGTCATGCGGTTGCTCCAACATGAGGTGGTCACGCCCGGGCACGAGCGACGCCTGTCCGTGAGCGGGCACGCGCAACTCCCGTAGCAACCCCATCGTGCCGTTCGCATTCTCGGTCATGAGGATTGAATCGGCGGCGACAGCACTCGACACCGCGACCAGCGCGTCGGGCCTGGATCCGGAGTTCTTCACGGTGAGGTAAATGGCCGCCACGGCCGGGCTGGCCGGCTGAGGCAGGAAGGCATCGACCACCCTGAGGGAGCCGATGCGATCGCCGACCGCCACCGTCGGTGGGGGTCCGTGGTAGCTGGCCGCGGCCGGCGCGGCGAGGGCCACGCAGACGCACGCGGCAGAAAGGGTCAGTGCGGCCCCCAGCGCGGCCGACCAGAGTCGGCACTGCGGGGTGCCCCGCTTCAATCGGCATCGTCTCCCGGTGGCGCAGGGCGATCTGTCACGTGACACGACGCGCCCCCACCAGATCGATTGGATCTCTACTACGTTCCGTAGTATACCGGCCCACGGTGCCCACCGGAGATCGCCGACACGGGAGTGTGATCCGCTGACCGACGTGCTCGCTAGCCCAGGCGTCGAAGCACCGACACCGCGCGACGCGTGAGGTGTCGCTGGCGATCGGCGGCATGACCTGTGGGAGTTGCGCGGCCCGACTCGAAAGGCACCTCAACGCGTTGGACGGGGTGCATGCCGCGGTCAACTACGCCACCGCGCGCGCGCTGGTCACCATGCCCGCCCCGTTCCCGCCTGACCGGTTGACAGAGGAGGTACGCGCCGGCGGGCTTCACGGCACGCCTGCTGAGGGGGGAGACCCGGGAGCAGGACGAGCTCCGTGCCGAAGAGGATCGTCGCGTCCGGAATCTCGGACGTCGGCTGGTCGTGGCCGGGCTCTTGTTCATGCCGCTCGGCGACGCCTCCATCGCTTTCTGGCTGGAGCCGTCGGTGCGCTTCCCCGGCTGGCAATGGGCGCTGGTGGCGATGGCGCTGCCCGTCGTGACGTGGTGTGCCTGGCCCTTCTACTCGGCGGCGGTGCGCAGCCTGCGTCACGGCACCGCCACCATGGACACGCTTGTTTCGATCGGCATCGTTGCGGCCACAGCGTGGTCCGTGTACGCGATGTTCGTGCGGGACACGAGCGACGTGCACGTCCCCATCTCCTACGTGTTCACCCACGAGTCCGCCGGTGCCATCTACCTCGATGTCGCGGCCGGCGTGACCACATTCCTCCTCGCGGGCCGGTACTTCGAGGCGCGCTCCCGCCGTCGGGCCACCAACGCGCTGGGCGCTCTGGCCTCCCTCGGCGTCAAGGAGGTCTGCATCCTCGACGACACGGGTGTCGAGGAGCGCCGTCCCATCGGCGAGCTCGGCGTCGGCGAGCGGTTCGTGGTCCGCCCCGGGGAGACGGTCGCGGCCGACGGCGAGGTGGTGTTCGGACGATCGGTGCTCGACTGCAGCACCATCACCGGCGAGTCGCTTCCCGTCGAGGTCACCCCCGGCGACCGCGTGGTCGGTGGGACCGTGTCAACGGGTGGGCGCCTGATCGTCAGGGCGCAGGCGGTCGGCCGGGACGCCCAGCTGGGCCAGATGCTCCGCCTGGTCGAGCAGGCACAGAACGAGAAGGCGGGGGCACAGCGTCTGGCCGACCGCATTGCACAGGTGTTCGTGCCGGCCGTCCTCGCCGTATCGCTGGCGACCCTGGCCGGCTGGTTGCTGGCCGGAGGGGGCCCCGATGCCGCGTTCAACGCCGCCCTTTCCGTGCTGATCATCGCCTGTCCGTGCGCCCTCGGCCTGGCCACGCCCACAGCACTGCTGGTGGCGTCCGCCCGCGGGGCGCAACTCGGCATCTTCTTCAAGGGCTACGAGGCCATTGAGCAGTCCGATCGTGTCGATACGGTGGTCTTCGACAAGACGGGCACGTTGACCAAAGGCACCATGACGGTGGCGGGTATGGCCACCGCGCCCGGCGTATCCGAACGCGAGCTGGTGCGCCTCGCCGCCACACTCGAGCGCCCCTCTGAGCACCCGATCGGCCGCGCCATCGCCGCGCTGGGTGAGGGCCAGGCCGACCTGCCCGAGGTCGACGACTTCGCGGTGCTGCCCGGGTCCGGGGCGCGGGGGGTGGTCGACGGTCACGTCGTCACGATCGGGCGCGTCGACGCGACGGGGATAGGAGACGTCCCGACGGCTCTCTCCGACCAGTGTGCGGAATGGCTCGCCGAGGCTCAGACCGTTGCCTATGTCAGCCGCGGCGTGGAGGTCGTCGGCGCCATCGCGCTCGGTGACGCCGTCCGGACGAGCGCCGCCCCCGCCGTGTCCTCGCTCCACGCGCTTGGGCTGCGCTGCGTCCTGCTCACGGGTGACAACGAGCACGTGGCCGCCGCGGTGGCCGCCGGGTGTGGCATGGACGGGTTCATGGCGGGCGTGTCGCCCCAGGACAAGGTCACGGCCGTCACCCGGCTCCAACGCGACGGCCACCAGGTGGCCATGGTCGGCGACGGGGTCAACGACGGCCCCGCGCTCGCCCAGGCCGATCTGGGCCTGGCCGTGGGGACCGGTACCGACGTCGCCCGCAACTCGGCTGACCTGATCATCTTCCGCGACAATCTCGGCACGGTGCCGACCGCCGTCAGGCTGGCCCGGCAAACCCACCTCACCATCCGCCGGAACCTCGCCTGGGCCTTCGGCTACAACACGATTGCCATCCCACTGGCCGCCTGCGGCCTCCTCAACCCGCTCATCGCAGCCGCTGCCATGGCCCTCTCCTCGGGCTGCGTGGTGTGGAACAGCTCGCGGCTGCGCCACTTCTCGGGGAAGGAACGAGTGTCGACGCGTTGAGCATGACGCACCGTGCTGTTCCGCCCGGTGACCGGTACCACGACCTCCTTAATTCTACAGTGTGTAGTAGCGACGGCTGGGAGGGAGGGGTGCGAGTGCGCAGGCAGATGTGTGCAGCTGGGTCGATCGCAACTGCCATGGTGCTCGCGGCCCTCGGCCCTGCCCCGGCGGGCGCGGCCTCGGTGCACGGCCCCACCACCGCGGTGAAGATCGTGCAGACGCTCTTTCGGCCCGGTGATCGCCAACAGTGCCGGCATGACGCTCTACGTCTTCGTCGACGACCTGTTGACCAACGCCCCCAGTGCCTGTGTCGGGGACTGCCACAACGATTGGCCGCCGGCTTTCGCCCGCGGGCGCGTCCGGGTCGCCGCCGGGATCACGGGCCACATCGGGACAGTCAATCGCTTCGGCCAGGGGCGCCAACTGACTATGGACGGGCGCCCCCTCTACACGTTCTCCGGGGACACGCCCGGCGAACTCCGCGGCAACGGGATCGGCAACATCTGGTGGGCCATGACGCCGAGCGGGCTCTCGGCGACCTCGTACCGGGCCGTCCCGAGCACCTACTCCAAGCCCGGGCCGACCACCCTCACGGTGGTCAAGACCAAGTACGGCTCGGTCGTGGCCAATGACCGGGGCCAGGTCCTCTACGACTACACCGACGACACACCAACCAAGAGCTCGTGCAACGCGGCGTGGTGCCTCGTCGACTGGCCACCGCTTCAGGACAGCGGCACCCCGACCGCCCCCCCGTCGATCACTGGACCGATCGCGGTGATCGACGGTGCCGGAGGGACTCGGCAGGTCACGCTCGGCGGACACCCGCTCTATACCTTTGCCGGAGACCTGCACCCCGGCGATACCCGGGGCCAGGCGATCGGGTCGGACTGGTATCTCGTCTCCCCGGCCGGGAACACGGTGGAGAGCCATGGGCCCGCCTGAGGTGCGCCGTCCCCGGACGCGGCCGGCGGCGGCCGCCCTCATCCTCGCCCTGACGGCGGGAGCCCTCTGTCTCGCCGCGTGCTCGGGACCGAGCGCGGCCGGCAACGGCAACGCCACGGTGTCCCAGGTCGGTGGGCCGCCCGAAACCAGTCCCACCTACCCCGGCGCCCTGCTCTTCCCGAAGACCTACCCGAAACCGGACGTGACGCTGACAGACACCTCGGGATCTTCCTACAACATCGCCACCGAGACCCAAGGCCGACTGACCCTGGTGTACTTCGGCTACACCCACTGCCCAGATCTCTGCCCGCTGAACATGTTCACCGCCGCCAACGCGATCGGGGACCTGCCGGCTGCCGACCGTTCTCGCGTCACCGTCGTGTTCGTCACGACCGACCCGGACCGCGACACGCCACCCGTGATCCGCACATGGCTCGACCACTTCGACGACAATTTCGTCGGACTCACCGGCACGATCACCCAGATCCGCCAGGCCGAGGAGAACACCGGCCTCCCACTGTCCTTCGCCGAGCACACGACCGAGGCGGGGGCGAGCTACACGGTCGTCCACGCCGGCTACATACTCGTATACACGCAGGACGGCCTCGCACATCTGGAGTTCCCCGCCGAGATCACCCCCATTCAGGAGTCACACGACATCGTCACCCTGCTCCGTCACGGATGGCAGGGCTGAGCCTCCGAACGACCAACGAGAACACGAACGTGGAAGACCGATGACCGATGACACGTCTGCGGCCCCGCCACACCGGTGGACACCGCCCCGCAGCAGATCACCGGGTGACGCCGTGTGCCGCCGGCACGGTGCAGCGGACGACGCCGTACATGACCATGGTGTGGCAGGTGCCGGTCGCCGGGTGGCCCACTCGCCATTCAGCCGCCCGGCTTTCAAATCGTGGAGGCGGCGGTGATGCACACGTCCGGGTGAGCTAAGCACGCTCAGTCGATCACGAAATCGACTGTCCTCTCGCAAAACACGCGGGTTGGTCGATGGTCCCAGGGCGTCCATGATCCTGTCCAGAAACACGAATGGAACCGGTTGGACGTATCCGGACGGACTGGACTGCACTCCAGGTCGGGACGGTGTCAGCGGATCGCCCTGGACGTGGCGGACTGCTTGCTGCCTCTTCCGACGGTTCCTGCATGGCCGGACCGGCCTTCGCTGCCAACATGGTGCTCCACTCGGGCGTTGACGACGATGGCGGACATTTCGTAGCTGCTTATGGGATCGATGCATGTGGATAACGCGGATTAGCAGGTCGCCCCGGCGTAGAACGCTGCCAGAACATCGTCGCGCAGCTTCTTTTGGGCCGCTGCTTGAAGGCTGTGCCCAAACATGCGCTGGCGCAGCTCTCCGGGTTTGCGCGTTCCGCGTCGGCCGTGCGCGACTGCCAGGTTGTCGAACACAAGCAATTCTCCTGGCTGTAAAGGGACGGAGATCTCGACGTCGTCGATGCGAAGACCGTGGCGCGCAAAGAACACCAGCTCGGCAAAGAGGCTGTCAAACTCCAACCCGCAGAGAAAGGCGGGTTCGTTCTTCACGCTGGGCAGGAGCGGCGAACGCCAGGCTGAGGCACCCTCGATGAGGCGCGCAAGGCTTCCCTCGACATAGCCTCGCTCATCATCCCAGGCGCCGTGCGTGCGACCGTAGGACCTGAGCCGCGTCGACCAGCTCTCTGGGCGGAGGCCAGGAGCGTTGGCCCAGGAGCGCGACCAAAGGCACCAACCGGGTGAACGCTTGGACACCAGCAACGTCGGCTGGAACATAGAGTGCCGTATATCGTGCAATCTCCTGTTCGATCTTCGGGTCAAGCGGCAGTCCGAAGTCGAAGTGCAGGGTCTGAAAATCCCGAGTCTCGCCGCTCTCAAGTGGCGCGAGTACAAAGCTTCCGATGATTGACAGTGGAGGAAGACCTTTGCGAAGCCAACACGCGTCGACGACAGCACGTGAGACCTCGTCCGCGTCGTGACTCGTTCGGAGCGGACCGGCGATCCGAACATACCCGCAGGAGTCCAACTCCCCGGCTAGGTCGCCCACCGTCATGTTCTGGTGCTGGCCACGGCCGAACGTACGTTTGCGGAAATCAATGAATAAGCCACGGATCCTTGACCATAATCCTCGCCAGAAGTCCGGCAGCATTGACTGAACGCCAGCGGAGGTGTTGGACAAACGACCAGGATGGGGACGCATCAGAAAGAATGTGCGGAATGCCGTGGACTGCTTCTCGTCGTGAGCAATGAGTCAGATTCGTCCGCTCCAGCACCTCGTCAGCAGGCGCTTCGTCGGGTGGCCGGGCCGCCCAATGTCCATATTCAGGCCATAGTCGCCGAATACGTGAACGCCCGCAGGGGGTCCCGCGAGTGGGGGTTGTAGCTCGGGCTGGAACCCGCGACGCGTCGGTATGGGTATGCAGCGACGACCGAGCCAGGCACCGCGCGGCGCCCAGCGGGTCTTCCAGGGCGAGTTGCGGCGCCGCGGCCGGGCGATTGCTGCAGAGACCGCTGACCCGTCCCGCACTCGGCTCAGCCGGACGCGTCCATCTCGTACCAAAATCCGCCGTTCAAGTTGATGTTGTTGCCCGCGGACTGGCCGGGAGCGGAGTCGCCAATGTAGGTGTAGAGGGGATGGCCGTCGTAGGTGACCTGGGTTGCGCCACCAGTCCGTCGGATCGTTCCGAGCTTGCCGGTGAGACCTGGTCCGGCGATCGGTCTGCCGGTCACCGGCGGCCAGTAGACCGCGCAGGTGCCATAGCAGGTCGACTTCCTCGGCGTATCGGGTGCAAACCAGTACAACGTATAGCCACCAGCATTGGTCAGCACTGAGACGCCGTGGATCTTGGTGACCTCGAGGTGAGCGTTGGAGGAACCGTTGCTCGTGGAGCCTGGTCCCATTGCCGCGAGCGAAACACCGAGCAGCGCCAAGATCAGCCCGGTGAACGCAGTTGCCGCCCACCGACCCGCCGGTAGGGCCCCTTGCAGCCTCTCCGAGATCCCGTCGTGAGATGCCGGCTCAGAGGACTGCGGGTCCGGGAATGGACGAAGGACGAACGCCGCGAGCACCGCGAACGTCAAGACCTCGATTGCGCCGGCGACGATCCCAGCCGTGGTGCGGACCTCACGAAACCCGAAGAGGCTGAACCGCAACGACAACAGGTACCCACCGAGGGTTGCGATCGCGAACCCAGCGCCGGTTGCCGCAGCCAGACGACTCCCCGACACGAGGATGACCGCGCCGAGACCAAACGCGGTGATCACCTGGAGCAGGAACAGCCAGCCGATCGTCGGAATCGTCCGGTAGCCGGTCAGGTACAAGTCGAGATGGATGGCGCCCGTTGCGAAGAGCAGCCCGGCGCCGATGACACGCAGTGCGAACCATTGCCTGTCCGACCCTGGCTCGCCAGCACTGGCCCGGGTGAGCGAAGTCCCCTCCACGAGCTACCAGACCCCGGGGAGCAATCTCCACCGGACCTGGCTCCGGTACGGGCGATACTCCTCGTTCGTCGCGAGCAGGCGGTCCTCGACGACGGCGCGGCCGACGTTGCAACCCGACGCGAACACCATCACGAGGGCGTTACGCAGCGAGATGCTCTGCAGCACGTATCCGAACTGAAGCAGGAGGTAGGAGGCGTAAATGGGATGGCGGACGATGGCGTAGGGGCCTCTCTGCACGAGCCCTCGGTCTGCGGCAACGAAGCCGAAGGAGCGGCCCAGGGTGAGGAACGAAGCCACACAGATCGCCAGGCCGACCAGCTGGACGGCCAGCCCGGTGGAGACACCCCACTGGGGATGGGCTCCGACCGGACGGAACAAGACACCGCCGAAGGTTCCCCCGAAGGCAAGGAGCCAATCCCCCCAGCGTCGGCTCACCGTGCGCGCCGGACGCCGTATCAGGTACGCAGCGACCACCCACATCTGCTCAGCGAAGAAGGCCGCGCCCAGCAGGCGATGCGTCTGCAGGTAGGCCCGCAGGGTGGCCTGCGCGAAGAAGGCGGCACCGGCGGCTCCGATGAGGTTCATGGAGATCCTGAGGAGCCGGTCCGCCCGCGCCGACCGATCTGCCGCCAGGCCACGTCGCAAGTCCGAGGACGGCGTCCGCGTCGATCCCGCTTCGAGGCGGGTCAGATCACTGTGCCGGGTGACCGGCAGCGCGCCAGCACCCTCCGCCACTGCTACGCCCCGACGACGCGTCGCTCGATGAGTGCGTCGAGGCTGAATCGACCGGAACCAAGGAGCGCAACGACGAGCGCGAGGACCGCAAGCGCAAGGTTCAGCTGGTAGCCGGGGGGCGACGTCTGCGAATTGATCCCCGTCGCCCAGGTCACGGTGATCATCGCCATCACCATGTCCCCGAAGAGAGCGACGCCCGCAAGGCGCGAGAAGAGACCAAGGGCGAGTGCGACGCCGCTGCCGAACTCGATCACGCCACCGAGGACGGCGAACAGCCCACCGGGATGGAGGTGGGCGGTTTGCGAGAAGTAGAGGGCGGTGCGATGAATGCCCGGGCCATTGAACGACCCGAAGAGCTTCCCTGCTCCGTAGTAGATGAAGATCCAGGCCAGCGCGATGCGGGCGGCGAGCAGAGCCCAGTCGAGGGCGGAGGGGGCGGCGCGGGTGCCGACCACCGTCGCCAACAGCGCCCGGCCCGAGCGCCGGTGCGTCCCGACTGTCGCCGTCACCATGACGCCACTTCCCCCAACGGCACGTCGGGGCAGTCCGGAGGTTGCCCGCACCTCGAGGTGGCATCCGTCGACCCCTACGGACCGGAACGGGGCAGATTGGATGGACGGGGGCGCCGGGCGGTCGCGCATCGGGCGGAAGGGCGCCACCATCTGAGCGGCGAGGACCGCGAAATGCTGCGGGCGCGGTGTCGCTTGCTCGACGATCAGCGGTCGACCGGGCAACCCCGTGTCGATTCCGACTGTCGCCTCGTTCGGGAACACGGCGCGATGGAAGATCTGATCCCAGATCGTCAGGGCGAAGCCGAGGTTCACGTCCTGTGGTCCGTCCAATTGGTGGTGGATGCGGTGGTAGTTCGGGCTGACAAAGACCCGCCCGAGCGGCCCGAAACTCAATCGGGTATTGGAGTGAGCGAAGGCCACGATGCCGCCGTAGATGACCAGAATGGTGATCGAAGCCGCTCCGTTGGCCAGAAGCACCACACCGGGAATGAGCGCCAAGAGATAGGAGACATGGATCAGCGGGTGGGTACGGAACACCGTCAACACACTCATGTCCTCTTGCGAATGGTGCAGCTCATGGAAGCGCCAGAGCATTCGGACGCGATGGTTCGCAAGATGGACAAACCAGTTCAACCCGTCCATGGCAACGACGATAACGGCGATCGCACCCCACCGTGGAAGTGTTCCGATCTTCGGCAGGACGATCCACGGCAGACCGCTACGAACCACCTCCACGAAGGAGAGAGTGAGCGCAGTCACCAATGGCGCGACCAATGCCGCGTTCATCACGGTGAGCAGGAGGTCATGACGGTAGCCGCGGGCAAAGAGCGGTCGCTGCTGTGCCGGCCAGACTCGCTCCACGATGAGAAAGATCCCGATGATCCCGAGGGTCAATGGACCCACCAAGACCACACGAAGACTCGTCAGGGATCCAGTGAAGCGCTCACCACCCCAGTGATGAGACCAGCCGATCCCAACCAAGACGGCGGCCAAGGCCGCAACCCCGACCGCAGGGAGGTAGAGGCGTGACGACAGCGCGACCCACGGCCGACTCGCCTCCCGACTCCTTCGCTCTGCTGGCAAAGGAGCGGGAGGGCGATGTGGCGCAATGAGAACAGAGGACATGACCTCTCCCGGTACCGAATCTCGGCTCTAGAAGGACACGCCACCTGTACCGGCAGTCGACCCACCAGAGCCAGAGCCGGCAGTTGAGCCAGAGCCAGAGCTTGCTTGTGCCGACTTCACGGTGACGACGTCGGACCACTTGCCCCATGTGTCAGTGATATTTCCATTCACCTGGCCGGCTGCGGTGTCACCGACGAAGTAGTAGAGCGGCTTGCCGGAATACGTCACCTGGAGGGCGCCACCGCTGCGCTTGATGGTGCCGAGCTTCGACGCGCTCACCCCTGTCCCAGCCGTGGCCTTCGTGACACCTTTGGGCAGCATGAGCGCGGGCCAGATCTTCAGGCACTGTGTGGAGCACGCCGTCTTACTGGCCTTCACGGTATAGACGGTCTTCCCGCTCACCAGGATCGTGCCCAGGGTCGGGTTCTTGGTCGTGGACACGACGACGCTCGTCGCTGCACCCGCCGTACCCTCGGCCAAGGCCAATCCGGACAGCCCACCAAGGGCCACGACGGCACTGGCCATTCGTCCAAGTGGGACCTTGTGTACCGAGCTCCGCTCCTGCGTTCCCTGCTTCATGTCTTGTCTCCTCATCCGGTTTCCTTTTCTCAATTAGATCTACGAACGTGATCGCTGGAGGGATTCGAGGTCGTCGGGAGGCGCATCGCCCACGGTCCCGACCGCCAATCCGAGAACCCGACGTCGGTTGGCCGCGGTCGTCACCGACCACCATGCTTGAGAGCGGCGCCTCGTCGGTAGCGATGTCTGCGTCTCGACCTCTCCCTCTGCTCATCACTGAGGATACGTCACAGACCCCAAATGAGATCATTCCGGCAGGGCGTTCGTAACGAATAGGGGATGAAAATCCTGCTGACCACCGATTGCCCAATTTGAGGCCATCCCTTCGCGGACCTCGCCCGTAGAACCAGCGTCCGCCGCACGAGGAGAAGAATGGCATGGAACTGGTGACACGACTCCGAGGTTCGATCGGCCGACGCTCGTGGCGTACCGCAGCTGCCGCGCTCGCACTTGGCGCGTTCTCGGCATCCTCGATTATCAGCTCAGCGAGCGGAGCATCCACTCACCAGCCGAAGAGCGTCATCGTCTCGACAACCAAGAACGCCAAGTTGGGCACGCTCCTCGTGAGCGGAAGGACTCTCTACACCCGAAAAGCGAGCAAGACGCCATGTGCCGCCCAGTGTCTAAAGATCTGGCCCGAACTGTTGCTGCCCAAGGGCGTGAAGAGAGCGACGGCTGGAACCGAAGTCGACGCGGCACTGCTCGGAACCGTCAAGCGGGGCGTCGGAATGCTGCAAGTCACCTATTCCGGCAAGGCGCTCTACCGGTTCTCCGGAGACAAGACCGCCGGACAGGTGCATGGAGACCTGACAGACGCTTGGGGAACTTGGTCCGTCGTTGTAATGCCGACGTCGCCGACTATTCCCTCTCCATCGGGGTCCAATGCACCCGCCACCCCGTCGACGGCCTCCACAACCCCCTCCACGTCGCCGACTCCTGCGACCGCGCCGACTCCTGCGGCCGCGCCGACTCCTGCGGCCGCGCCGACTCCTGCGGCCGCGCCGACTCCTGCGCCCGCGCCTCCGCCAATGACGCCAACCACATCGCCGCCTCCGCCTCCTACGACGCCCACCACCTCACCGACAACCACGACCACTGCTCCAAGTACAGGCGGGGTCTCGTTTTGACGCTCGGCTAAAGCATTGAGAACAGGGCTCCGTCACAACACAGATCAGACGAAGCGTTCTCAACACCTGCCGTGTCTCTCACGAAGGGCCGAAACCGGCTGCTGGGCACTCGCTTCGGACGTCAGACTCCGAGCGAGGCGGCGCGCAGCTGGGCGGCGAGCGCTGTGTCTCCGCTGATCTCGACCCTGGCTGCACCCTGGCGACCGGCGCCGAACATGGTGAGCTCGCCGGGGTCGCCGGCCAGGGTGAGGCGCGGTCCAGTGCCACGCTCTTTGTCGGTCCGTCCCGGCGAGGTGATCACGATCGTGGCGGGGATTTTCTTCGCCATCCCGCCCGGACCGACGCGTGCCCAGAGGGCATCGGCCAAGTCCGGAGAGATCGTGCGGGGTTCCCAGCCGTCTTGTGCGCGACGGACGTCCTCCACATGAATGAAGAACTCGACCGTGTTCATCGGGCCATCGAAAGGACGCAGGAGCAACGGCGGCCCGCGCCGCACGGTCTCGACGAGCGTCTCCCACGGGATGCGATCCCGTACCGCGCGCCGTACCTTGTCCGTATAGTCGGCCAGCGGAGGCCACACGAGTCCGGGTCCACTGTCGGGCCTCCGTTCACGCACTACGAGGTGCGCAGCCAGATCGGCGGTGAACCAACCCTCGCACAACGTGGGCGCACCCGGACCCTGCTCGGCAAAGAGGTCGCAGAGCGTCCTGCGCTCCTGCTGAGCAAGGCTGCTCTGTGGCGTCACGGCCGCATCCTAAACGAACGGGGGAGCACTCGTGCTGGACTTGTGGGCACATCGAGCCGCGCACACGCTCGCAAGCCGAAGGCAGAGACTGCACGAATCGCGACGTTGCCGCCGAAGGTGTTGCGGACGAATGGGTGGACCGTGACAGAGCGCACCGGTGTGTCCTCGGGACCCCTTTCGGTCCCAACACCATCCGGGTGGCCGGCCGCGCCGTCAGATGATGGCCCTCCCGATCACATGGCCCAGTCCCCAGTCAGACAGGCGGTGAGGAGCCCGGAGGACCAGCTGACGAGTTGCCCGAGAAGACGGTGAAGCTCTGGCTCTGGTCGAATGCCTCGCTTTACCACCTCTCAGCATTCATCCTCCGGCGCGGACCGACGAGATAGAACACGGCGATGGCTGCACCGACGATCCCAAAGAGCAGCCAACCCAACAACGAGGCGACCACCCAAGCCGTCTTCTTGCCGCGTGTCAGCACATCCGGTGGTCTTCTGGTCACGTCGACGATGCACCACGTGACCACGATCAGTGAGACGCCGTAGATAGGGGTGTGGCCACGTTGCCCCCGACCGTTGCCGTAATCATTGATGCCACCTCTCCGGCTCCAAGAAGCGAGCGATTGTCTGCACCACGTCGGGCCTACCAGCGAGAGGTGGGTGCGGGCTGCTGCCGGTCAGATCTGAACCTTGGAGGCCAGTAGAACCCGTTGCTCTCGGCAGCGGGTCCCACGAGCACCGGGAGAGACGACAGCCTGAGGACCTGCTCCCTCACGCCGCGGCCGGAGAGCCGGCCAATCCCATGAAGGCGCTGGGATCCGAGGACGACTGCCTGGCACTCCCAGAGCAGCGCCTCATCGACGATTCGCCGAGCGACGTGATCCTGCTGCACGGAAGAGGACCGACCCTCGGCTGCGATACCCAGCTTCCGGAGCGACAGGACGGCGTCGCGCACCAATTCCTGGGCCTCGGCCGCAGACTCAAGCGGGAGGACGCGAGCCATTCTCGGGACCTCACGAATGTGCAGCACCCTGACGCTGGCTTCGTTCGCTGAGGCCACGCCTGCCACGAAGGCCAAGGTGGTCTGGCCGGATTCGAATTGATCAATTGCACACAGCAGTCGGTCCCACACGTGCGCACCTCCATTGCTGCTGTCATTCTCTGCCGTCAAACCGAAAGAGAGTGTGAATAATCTCCGGCTTGGAATTAAGAGAACATCAACGGGGCGCCCGACCCTCTCGAGATCCTGGTCACACGGCTGTTCAGCTGTCGCCCTGCGTCCATGTGTCGTCGAGTGCGAGCTGCCCGCTGTTCGCATCGAAGTCGAAGAGCTCGCCGTAGCGGCCCCAGTCGATGGCGATCCTGAGTTGCTGGCGAGCCTCGTCCTCGGAGAATCCGCGGCGTAGCAGATCGAGGAAGAATCCCTCTCCAAGGTTGCCGTCCTGCGTTGTCTCGAGGGCGTTGCAGATCGCCCGGACGAGCGGTGCCCGTTCGCGCGCCCGACGAGCGAAGATCTGCTTGGACTCGAGAATGTCAGCGGCCACGAAGGTCCGGCCGTCCTCGGTGACCTGGAGGTCGGCGTCATCCACCTCGGCCAATCCGAGGACCTGCGCGGCGTCGACGAGCGGGAGCAGGTCGTCGACCTCAAAGGTCAGCTCATGGGCGAGCTTCGGCAGATCCTCGCGTCCTCCGTGGGCGACGAGGATCTCGAGAAGACCCGACATGCCGCCCACGCTCGCCTGGGGCAGAGGGGTGTCGATGGGAGACCCCTCCCCCGGCGAGGCCTGGGTCCAGATGTGGGCGGGCGGACGAGTGTCCCGCCCGGTCATGAGACCGTAGATCTGGTCCACCAGAGCCCCGAAACTCTCGTCGTGGCGGTTGCGAGGTTGGGGGAATTGGCATGAGATCTCGGTGCGGATCCGCCCCGGATTGGCCCCGAGCACGAAGATCCGGTCGGCCAAGATCACCGCTTCTTCAATGTTGTGCGTGACGATCAGCATGGCCTTGGTGGGGAAGTCCTTCTCCTGCCAGAGCCGAAGGAGTTCCGCTCGCAGGTTCTGTGCCGTGAGGACGTCGAGCGCCGAGAACGGCTCGTCCATCAACAGCGCGTCTGGTTCGACGACCAGGGCTCGGGCAAAACCCACCCGCTGGCGCATCCCGCCCGACAGCTCCTTGGGGTAGGCGGATTCGAAGCCGTCCAGGCCGATGGCGTCGATCGCCCGCTCGGCCCGCTCGCGCCGCTGCGAGCGGTTCGGTCCCCAGAGCCTCGAGCCCGAGCTCGACGTTCTGGCGCACTGTCAGCCAGGGCAGCAGAGCGAAACTCTGGAACACCATCGCCACACCGGGATTGGCGCCGTTGAGGGCCTGACCGCGGTAACTGACTGTCCCGGAAGTGGGGGCGATGAGTCCCGCGATGCAGCGCAGCAGGGTGCTCTTTCCCGATCCGGAGCGTCCGAGGAGCGCCACGATCTCCCCTTCGCGGAGATCGAGCGAGATGTCGTCGAGCACCGGGAGCGGGCTTCCGTCCGGCGAGACGAACGTCTTGGTGACGTGCGACGCCTCGATGATGGTCGTGGGGTCGGCCCCGACGTCACGCGGCCTCAGCTGTGTCGTCATCACGAGCCACCCTCTCGTATCGCAAGCGTCCTGTGCAACGTCAAGGCCGTCACAACGTGAAGCGGCGCTCGGCCAGGGAGTACAGACGCCGCCAGAACAGCCTGTTTACCAGGACCACGAAGGCGCTCATCACGATGCCACCTGCGATCAGAAGGGCAAACTTCCCCTGGATCGACGCCGTGGCGATGTAGTTGCCGAGTCCGTACGCGTGGAGGGTGTTGTGGTGCCAGCTCACGAGCTCAGCCACGATGGACGCATTCCACGCCCCGCCGGCCGCTGTGATCCCACCCGTAACGTAGGCCGGGAAGATCGCAGGGAGGATGACTCGGCGCCAACGTTGACTTCGGGTCAGGCGCATCGTCACCATCATTTCGCGAAGGTCATTGGGAATCGCACTTGCCCCAGCGATGACATTGAACAGGATGTACCACTGCGCGCCGAGCATCATCAGCACGATGGCCCCGTAATTGAGAGAGATCCCGAGGTCGATGAAGATCAGTGTGGCAAAGGGAAAGAGGAGGATGGCCGGGAAACTGGCGAGCACCTGCACCAGCGGTTGAGCGAATCGCGAGAGTTTCGGACTCATCCCGATCTTCACGCCTATGGGCACCCAGATGAGCGTGGAGATTGTCAGCAGGACCACCACCCTGGCAAACGTGGCCAGTCCCAATCCGATGAGGCTCGGAAAGCGTGCGAAGCCGAGGTGGGAATTGAGGTAAATGAGCCCGATCACGGCGACCGCTGCTGAGGCGGCGAAGATCACTGACCAGAAGATGACGTCGCCTACCTGCCGCTTGCGGGGATCCGTCCGGAGCGGGTACTCCGCCAGCCCAAAGGGCCTGGTGATCCTGTCCAGTCCGCGCCCGACCGGACGGCTGATGCGGCCGGCCAACTTGGGAACCGACGAGCGCTGCAAGATACCGAGCACATAGCTCTTGGGCTTGTCCGTCCCCTCCGAGCTCTCAAGGCGGAACTTGTCCGACCAGGCCACGAGCGGCCGGAACACGAAGAAGTTTGTGCCGACCACGAGGATCACCATGACCACAATGGCGATCGTCACCTGCGCGTACGAACCATCGGCCACAGCGGCGGCCATGTAGCTCCCCATGCCTGGCAGGCTCTCCGTGATCCCCTTGCCCTTGATGAACACGGTGACCGCCTCGGACGCGGTCAGGAAGAACCAGCCGCCGCCCATCGACATCATCATGTTCCAGACCAACCCGATCATGGAGCTCGGCACGTCGAGCTTCCAGAACCTCTGCCACTTGGTGAGCCGGTACATCCGAGCTGCCTCGTCGAGCTCCGTCGGTTGCGAAATGAGGGAGTGATAGAAGCTGAAGGTCATGTTCCACGCCTGCGACGTGAAGATGACGAAGATCGATGCCAACTCGAGCCCCAGCAGGTTGTTCGGGAAGACCTTGATGAAGAAGGTCAGGGCTATGGGTAGAAAGACCAAGATCGGAATCGACTGCAGCACGTCGAGGATCGGGACGAGCACTTTCTCGGCGCGCCGAAGGCGAGCGGCCGCCGTGCCGTAGACGAGGGTAAAGACGGTGGAGAGGCCGAGGGCAATGAACATCCGGAGCAACGACCGCGCCGCGTAGTAAGGGACGTTGGATATGTCTGTTGAGATGACAACGGGAGTTCGGCCGGGAGTGAAATTGACCGACAAGGACCGGCCCAGCCGGACCACGACGTAGAGAAGGGCGATGATCGCGGCTCCAACGACGACGTCGACCCAGCTGATCCGGCGTCCCCGTAGCACCTCCCGGATCGGGAGCGTCTGCCGCACGGACATCTCTCATGTCCTTTCTCGGTCACGACTGGTTCGCGTGGAACCAATCGAACACCCCTCTGGGTGGTGGCTGATGACTCTTTAGACTGCTGGGAGCAGCGGGAACGGGGAAGAAGGGCTGCCCGACGTCGTGACGTCCTCTGGAACCCGTCAGTGGTGGATCGGGAGATCAGATTGACGCAGGGACGACGCCGGGGCACGGTTGTGGGGCCTGGGAACTATGGGGTTCAGAGTTCATCTTCCCACCTCCTTCATGCCCTTCGAACGTCGGGGCGATCGTAGGCAAGGTCCACGATCCGGGCAACTGCGGAAGAGCCTCCTCTGCGAATGGCTTGCGACATTCACCGGTCGGGCGAGTGATGACGCTCGCCGAGCGTCGGATCGGTGGAGGAGTGGGCTGGATCGACATGCACGATGGCATCGGAAGGTTCGGCACACGGTGCAGGAGCGAGTGGCAGGGCGTCTTCTGCGATCTGGTGAGCGCCGGTCACCTCAATGACGATTCGACGCCGAGCCGTACATGGGCGAGCAGGCGGTGGCGGCCCAATGGACCCGCACCTCGGTGCCCCTGACGCCAGCTGACCCCTGAGAGTGTGGCGTCTGCGTCGACGGATCGACACGGTTGTTTCGGCTCAAGTAGTCCGGGTATCTCCACGGGGCTGTCGGATACGGCCAATCGTCATGTGAGCGACCGAGGAGGAGCGTGCGATGCCGCAGCAGGCGTGGAGCGCGAAAAGAGAACGCCAGTACCAACACATCAAGGGCGGCCTGAAGCGGCGTGGTGACTCAGAGGAACTGGCGGAGGAGATCGCGGCGAGAACTGTGAACAAGGAGCGAGCGCGCCACGGGGAGTCCAAGAGCACGAGCAGCAGTTCCACGAAGGACATCTCCTCGGGTCGCAGAGGCGGTCTACGGTCCCACCGGGGCGCCGGCGGTCGGACCCGAGACCAGCTCTATCAAGAGGCCAAGCGCAAGGGAATTGCGGGCCGTTCCAAAATGACAAAGGCGCAGCTCGAGCGCGCGGTCGGCCGCTAGTCGACAGCCCGCCCCGTCGAATCCTCGGCGGCGGCGCGGGCGGTGCAGCGATGGGTCAGACCACGTGGACGCTTGCCTCGGCACGGCGGACCTGAAGCCACCTCTGTGTTCGTGGCCCGTCCTGCTCCCGCGTGAGGGTGCGGTCGGCTGAGGCGCGGCGGGGGTCGGCGGCCGACAGCCGTCCTCGTCCGGCGCCGGTGTGCCCATCTCCGAGTTCTGGGCGATCACGGGCAGGGACCGCACCCGGGCCTCAGAGGAATGGGGCGGACGGCCGTAGTCTCTTGCTCCTGGGAAGGCGACGTCCCGTCGATCCCATGACATTTATGGTTCGAAGGGTACGGCCCGGTGGCCCAGGAGAGGGGTCTCAGCGATGACATTGCAGTTGAAGCCCGGAACCTCATGGTGGGAGACATATGGGCGCTGCACGCTGGCCGCGCCGGAGGCGTTCGACTCGGACCGGTTGCGGAACCTGACCCGTGGGGAGTGGCGTCGCATCGGGATTCCGGGGGACCACGTGAATGCCGTTGATGGCACGCCCATCCCCGGACCTCCCCTCGTCGATTACGACGAGGCGGTTGCAGCGGTCGAGTTCGCCTGTGGCGAGCACGACCTCTGGGCGAAGGTCGATCTCGATGAGCGCAGATCCAGGGTCTCGGCGGCGGTCGATGCGATCAGCGAGCACCACGAGCTCCTCGCCATCTTGCTGGTCTGGGAGATCGGGAAGCCCTGGCGTCTGGCCAGTGCCGATGTCGACCGCTGCATCGACGGGGTCCGTTGGTATCTCGGACAGATCGAGCGGCAACTCCTGACTTCCGATGGGCGACAGCGGCAACCCCTGCCGGGGCCGGTATCGAACATCGCCAGCTGGAACTACCCGATGAGCGTCCAGGTCCATGCCGAGCTCGTGCAGGCCCTTTGTGGGAACGCCGTGTTGGCAAAGACCCCGAGCCAGGGCGGGTTCCACGCCCTCAGCCTTGCTCACGCACTCATGCGACGAGCCGGGCTTCCCGTCACCCTGCTTTCCGGAATGGGCTCGCGCCTGGGCGACGTCCTGATCCGTTCGGAGGGAATCGGCGCCCTGGTGTTCGTCGGCGGAAGGGCCAATGGCCGCCGAGCCGCCGTTGCCCTTGCCGACACTCGCCGGCGACACATGTTGGAACAGGAAGGGCTCAACGCCTGGGGCGTGTGGGATTTCTCGCAGTGGGAGCTCCTGGCCCAACACATACGTAAAGGCTTCGAGTATGCCAAACAGCGGTGCACCGCGTATCCCCGCTACGTCGTCCAGCGCCGTCTCTTCCCGGCGTTCCTCGAGATGTACCTCCCCGTACTGAGGGCGGTCAGATTCGGCCACCCGCTTGCGGTCGAACACCCGGAGGATCCGCTGCCCGAACTGGACTTCGGACCGGTGATCCGCTCGGCGAAGGCGTCCGATCTGTCGGCTCAGTTCGAGGAGGCGGTGCGCGGCGGCGGGATTCCGCTGTACAGGGGTTCCCTGGGCGACGGTCGGTTCCTCGAGGTGCAAGACACATCGGCCTACATCGCCCCAGCGTCCGTGCTCCAGCCGCCGGCCGCGTGGTCGCTGCACCACGCCGAGCCGTTCGGACCGTTGGATTCGGTCGTGGTCGTCGACACCCAGGCCGAGCTCCTCGCGGCCATGAACGCCTCAAACGGATCATTGGTCGCCAGCATCGCCACCGATGACCTCGATGTCGGATCCCAGTTGGCCGAAGAGCTGCAAGCCTTCAAGGTGGGGATCAACAAGCCGCGGAGTCGAGGCGACCGAGAGGAGGTGTTCGGAGGACTCGGCGCCTCATGGAAGGGCGCCTTCGTCGGTGGGGATCTCCTCGTTCAAGCACTCACCTACGGTCCCGGTGGCGCTGACGAAGAGTTGTACGGTAACTTCCCCAGCTCATCGAGGCTGCCCCCTCGCTAAACGGAAGAAGATATCGAACGGGAGGAACAAGTGGAGCTCGCGCCCAAACAGCCAACCGTGAAGGGCCCCGCCGACTGGTTCACCGGAGACGTATGGATCGATCCCATCGCCGGAGGCCGGCAACCATCTCATCTCAGCATCGGCTCCGTGCACTTCACTCCGGGGGCACGCACCGCCTGGCATTCCCACGAGGGCGGTCAGACGCTGTATGTCACCGAAGGCAAGGGGTTGGTGCAGTCACGTGGAGACCGTCTCGTGGAAATTCACCCCGGCGACGTGATCTACACGCCCGATCGCGAGGAGCACTGGCACGGCGCTGCCCCCGACCAAATTCATGACCCACCTCTCAATCACCGAGGGCGACCCGCACTGGGGTGCCCATGTGACCGACGAGGAATACCGCGGCCAGGATTGACCTCCTGCAACCGGAGGCGCGGCCCCGGCGGAGGCCACACTCCCACAGAGAGCGCGACCCGCGCGCGGTTGCGGCCGCCGCCATGTCAACCACCGGCTTGTCCGGCCTGATGCTGAGGGCAGGACCGCAGAAACAAGCACCTCGGTGGTGAAGGGCCCGCGCCCGGGTCACGTGGGCGGTAGGGCTCCACTATTCATGATAGTAGAATAACTATTATGGTTTTAACACCGTCTGCGACAGGGTCGGACCACACCGGCGAACTGAGTCGGCGACGACGTGTTGGCGTCCTGCTCATCTGCTCCATGAGCCTTCTGATCGTCGGGATCGACGTCACCATCGTCAACGTCGCCCTGCCCTCCATTGGGCATGACTTCCACGCTTCGCTCTCTGGGCTCCAGTGGACGGTGGACTCCTACACACTGGTTCTCGCCAGCCTCTTGATGATCTCCGGCTCGACCGCCGACCGCCTCGGGCGCCGGCGGACATTCGTCATCGGGTTGTTCACGTTCGCGGCGGGCTCTCTTCTCTGCAGTCTGGCCCCAAACCTGGGCACCCTCATCGTCTTTCGCATGGTCCAGGCCGTGGGCGGGTCGATGCTGAACCCCGTCGCCATGTCGATCATCACGAACACCTTCACCATTCCCCGGGAGCGGGCCCAAGCCGTCGGGGTCTGGGCTGCGGTGGTGGGGGTGTCCATGGCTCTCGGACCCGTGGTGGGAGGGGTGCTGGTGACCTCGGTCGGTTGGCGCTCGATCTTCTGGATCAACATCCCGATCGCGCTCACCGCCGTGATCCTCGCGCTGCGCTACATCCCCGAGTCCAAGGCGGCCGTGGCGAGAAAGGTGGACGTCCCGGGTCAGGTGCTCGTGATCCTGTTCCTGGCCTCGCTGACCTACGGCATCATCGAGAGTCCCGAGATGGGTTGGTCGTCGAGCCTCATCATCGGGGCCTTTGCGGTGGCCGCCGTGTCGCTCGTGGCGTTCTTGGTCTGGGAACACCGAGCCAGCGAACCGCTGATCGACCTGCGATTCTTCCGGTCCGTGCCGTTCTCCTCAGCAGCCCTCATCGCCGTCGCGGCCTTCGCCGCTCTCGGTGGATTCCTCTTCCTCAACACTCTCTACCTGCAGGACGTGCGTGGGCTTTCCGCGCTGCAGGCCGGGATCGACACCCTGCCGATGGCGGCCATGACGATGCTCTTCCCCCCGTTCTCCGGGAGGATCGTTGGCCGGCGCGGAGCCAGAATTCCCCTGCTGATCGCCGGCGTCGCCCTCACCGGTTCGTGCCTGATGCTCGTGGGGCTCAGCGCGACAACGCCGTTTACGTGGTTGTTCACGGCCTACGTGATCTTTGGGATTGGCTTCGGATTTGTGAACGCGCCGATCACCAACGCCGCAGTCTCGGGCATGCCTCGGGCCCAGGCGGGGGTGGCTGCGGCCATCGCCAGCACGTCGCGCCAGATCGGTCAGACCTTGGGCGTGGCGGTGGTCGGATCGCTGGTCTCTGCCTCATTGCAGACGACGAACCACGTTGACTTCGCACTGGCCAGCCGGGCTGGCTGGTGGGTGCTCGCCGGATGCGGAGCCGTCGTGTTGGTCCTCGGCCTGGTCGCCACATCTCCGTGGGCAGGGATCACCGCACAACGCACGGCTGAGTCGATCAATCCCGAGTATCTGGATGTGCACGCAGCATGACGAAGGCGAGTGATCGCCGTGATCGCTTGGCCCGCGAGGCGTGGCAGGCCATGGCCGACCTGGTGCTGGACAACGAGCGCCGGCGGGACGTGAGCGATCAGGTCGGTCTGAGCTTCGGAAAGATCAAGGCATTGCGACGGATCGCCAAACGGCCAATGCCAATGGGGGAGCTGGCCTCCTTGCTCGTCGTCGATCCGCCCAACCTGACGACGGTGGTCGACGACCTCGAGCGCGCGGGACTGGTCGAGCGCCGAGCCCACCTCACCGACCGGCGGGTAAAGCTCGTCGTGGCGACACCCGAGGGAGCGGCGCTCGCGCACAAGGCTGATGAAATTCTGGCGCGGCCACCGCTTGGCCTTTCCGAGCTCCCCGCCGACGAGCTCGAGAGCCTGGTGCGAATCCTGGCGCGGGTCCGTCAGGATCAGGCATCCGGCAACTGAGCCAACGGGGCGTCCGAGGCGGGCTCGCCTCGTCTCGAGATCTCAGGGTCGGAGGATCTGCGCGCCTGCCCAATCGGACCCGGACGTGCCGTGGAGCAGTCCCTCGAGCAACTCCACTCCCTCGACAACCCGAGGACCGGGACGAGAGAAGTACACGTTGGCATCGACGGCGATGACACGGCCAAGGCCCTCGACTTCGGGACGGGCCAGGAGCGCGGGTGCTTGCGCCACGGCGCCCGCGAGGTCGAACCCACAGGGCATGAACACGGTGATGTCGACCACCTCTGCGCGGATCTCCTCCCAGGTGAGCCGGCGCGACCGGGCGCCGGCGGTGGCGAGGACCGTCACACCCCCCGCGGCCTCCACCTGGTCGGGAACCCAATGCCCGGCGTTGAACGGCGGGTCGGGCCATTCCAGAGCGAGCACCCGGGGCCGCGGTCGTCCTTGCACCCGTCGTCGTACTGCGTCCACCCGGGCTCGCAGACGCTCGATCAACGCGTCTGCACGCGCCGCGGTGCCCGTGGCGGCTCCCACGACGCCGATGCAGTCGATCACCTCGTCGAGCCGCCCGGGGTCGAGGGAGACCACCTGGGCGTGGCACCCGATCACCTCGAGTGCCTCCTCCACGGCACCCGATGGCACCGCGCAGACCTGGCACAGGTCCTGGGCCAGGATCAGGTCCGGATCGATGGCCCGGATCTGCTCGTCGTCAAGTGTGTAAATGGACTCACCCGACAGCGATCCGGGCACTCACCGCGGCGTCGATCTCCTGCGCGCTCAGCGAACCGTCAGTGGGGAGCGCCGTTCCCGAGACGACCGGCACCCTTCGTGCGGGCTCTGGATAGTCGCACTCGAAGCTGACGCCGCGTAGCTGCTCGCCGAGATCGAGGGCGAAGACGATCTCGGTGGCGGACGGCAGGAGAGAGACGATCTTCACGGTTCCATCATGGTCCATTGCTGGAGAGCGGCTCGCCGGTGAAGTCGACCTGCGGTTCGAAGGCGGCCCGGCGCGAGGCGCGACGGAGGGCCGCCAACACGGGCCGGCCGAGGACGAGGACCGTGACGGCGCACGTCACGGCGCGGGTGAGATCGAAGCCCATGGAGGTGGTGAGGTCGAAGAGGATGAACCGGTGCAGGTTGGCGAGGGTGCCGAGGCCGGGCACGAACGAGTAGGTCGTCGTGGTCCCCCCGACGAAGGGCCAGAACCAGAAATTGACGAGGAGCCCGTAGAGCAGGGCGGAGACCACCCCGTACGTGGCCAGCAGCAGCCGCTCCGGAAAGCCCCGCATCGGGGGCAGGCATCCGGCGCCGAATCCGACCCACGCCCGCGGCGAGCATCTGGAAGGGCAACCACGGCCCCACCCCCCCGGTGATCAGAGCCGAAGCGAAGAACGCGACCGCACCGAGCACGAACCCGAAGCCCCGCCCGAACACCCGGGCGGCCAAAATGAGGAGGAACCACTCAGGTTCGAACCCGTTGATGCCGGGACTGGCCATCCGGAGCGCAGCGAAGCACGCAGCGAGGATCCCGAGCAATGCCACGGCCTTGGCATCGATCGCTCCTTCGGAGAGCTCGGCCGTGATGATGGCCAAGAGGAGCGGGATCAGGCCGACGAAGATCCAGGGTGCGTCGCCGCTGTGGGCACTGTTCGGCCCGGAGGATTGGTGGATCAGCAGCGGCCAGGCGAAGGCCGCAATGCCGAACACCGTGGTCAGGAAGAGCAAGAAGGACGACCGGGAGCCGAACCGGATGGCCGGGGTCAGACGGCGACCCCGCTGGGCGGTGGATTGGGGAACCGGGACGGTCACGCTGGGACGGCCTCTTCGAGGGCCTTGCGGACTTCGTCCACCGTCAACCATTCTTCGGGGGCCAGCACCTTGGCCACCTGGGGAGCGAAGACCGGCGAGTGGCAGACCACCTCGCGGGCCGGGCCGTCAGTGATGATCTGGCCGTCCGCGAGGACCACGGCGCGATCCGCGACACGGGCGGCAAGCTCCACGTCGTGGGTGGCCAGCACAATGGCGTGACCATCCCCCGCCAGTTCGCGCAGGACCCGAATGAGACGGTCCTTGCTCGGGTAGTCCAGCCCCCTCGTGGGCTCGTCGAGCAGCAGCAGGGCGGGGGCCGGGGCCACGACGATGGCCAGGGCCAAGGCCAGTCGCTGCCCTTCGGACAGGTCACGGGGATGCCGGTCGGGAGGTACGCCCGGCAGCACTCGCTCCAGCGCGCGCATCGTCGTCCCTTCGGGGAGGGTTGACACCTTGTCGGCCGTGTGGCATTCGGCGTCGACGCTCTCGCCGTAGAGAAGGAGCCCCGGGTCCTGGGGTACGAGCCCCACATGATGGACCAGATCAGCTCCGCGGAAGGACTGGGGGTTCACGCCGTCCACCACGGCCGAGCCACGGGTCGGCCGTCGCATCCCCGACAGCGTGTTGAGCAGTGTCGACTTCCCCGAGCCGTTCCTCCCCATGAGCACGAGAACCTCGCCGGGCGAGATGGAGAGGTCCACGCCGTCGAGCGCGACCACGGAGCCGTACGAGACCGTCAGCTTGCGGACGAAGGCCGCCTCAGCCCCGTCCACCCCTGGCACAACAGGGGTGGACGAGTGCGGTGGCGATAGCGGCGCCAGCCGTTCGCGCAGCGCGGCCGACTGGCGACGGGCGTCCCGTACCGACAGGGGCAGCGGGTCCCACCCGACGAGTCGGCCCAACTCGACCAGGGGTGGGGCGACCGAGGACCTCCGCATCACCGTCTCGGGTGCACCGACGACGAGCCGTGCTCCATCGCCGGGCACCAGGACGATCCGGTCCACGAACGGCACCACGCGCTCGAGGCGGTGCTCAGCCATCACCACGGTCAGACCGAGATCGTGCACCAGGCGCGCCAACGCACTCAGGACTTCCTCGGCCGCCGCCGGATCGAGGGCGGACGTGGGCTCATCGAGGACGAGCAGCCGCGGTGACGCCGTCAGCACAGCCCCGATCGCCACACGTTGTTGTTGGCCGCCCGACAACGCCCGCAAGGACCGGTCCCGCAAATCCTGTAAGCCCAAGAGATCGACGGTATCCTCCACGCGGCGACGCATCGCATCTGAGGGCACCCCGAGGTTTTCCATGGTGTAGGCGAGCTCGTCCTCAACCGTCTCGGTCACGAAGCTGGCCAGCGGGTTCTGGCCGACGAAGCCCACCACATCGGCCAGGTCGCGCGGCCGGTTCTCCCTGGTCGTCCGCCCTTCGACGGTGACCGTTCCCGCCAGCGTCCCACCGCTGAAGTGTGGGACCAGACCGTTGATCGCCCGCAACAAGGTCGACTTGCCCGACCCCGTCTCTCCCACCACCACGCAGAGCTCCCCTTCGGGAATGTCGAGGCTGACCCGGTGCAGCGTGGGCCGGATGGCATCGGTATAGGTGAACGACACCTGGTCGAACGTGATCATGTCGACACACCCGTGAGGTCCGACTGGACCGGGCGGGCGCGGCCACCCTTCGCGGCCGTCTTCGTCTCACCCTCTTCGGATCCCTCGTGTAGCACTGTGCGTGGCGAAGGAAGCGGGTTCGGCGCGGCGATGGCCGGTGCCAAGGCAATCAGGATCCCCACGACCGGCAGCAATGGGATGCTCGGGAAGGCCAAAGGTGAGAACGAGATCGTGAGCCCTGGCACGTCAAGCGAACGCGCAATGGTCATGGTCACCAGCGCAATCAGTCCGGAACCGGCGACGAGCCACTCCGGTTGTCGCCACGGGTCGGGGCGGTAGCGCGACCGAGCCGTGCGCCGCCCACCGAGGGTCAGGCCGCCTCCGCACAGCACGGCGGCGACCGCCAGGACGGGGAGGCCCAACCCGAAGAGAGACCCCGAATCGAGCATCCCGTAGAGCCCAACCGCCATCAGCAACAAACCCCCGACCGTGGCTCCGCTGGCCAGGCGCCGCGCGCCTTTCCCGACGGCGATTCGGCGTCCGTACCCGCGAGCGTCCATGCTGGTGGCGAGCTGGAGTGACCGGTCCAGCGCACTCTCCAGCACCGGAACGGCAACGCCCCGCATGCCGCGCAGGCCTCTGATCGGTATGCCGCGCTGGCGCCGGGCCTGACGGACCATGCCGATCGACTCGACCAACTCCGGGGTGAAGGACAGCGCCACTGTGACCGCAACACCGGTCTCGTACAGCACGGCCGGGAGCGAGCGGAGAAGCCGGTACGGGCTGGCGAGCGAGTTCGCGGCCCCGAAGCAGAGCAGGATCACGGCGATCTGCAGTCCCTCCACGAAGGCGTTGAGAATCGACTCCAACGTGACCGCCCCGCCGATACTGACCGCCACCGCCCATGCGGGCAGCGGCATTTGGGGCAGCGTGAAGAGCACGTGCCCGGGAAGTCCGCGTTGCCCGAAGAGGATCTCGATCACCACTCTGATCACAATGACCAGGACGCCGACGCGCAGGAAGAACGCGATGGAGCGTGACCACGGTGCAGTGCTCCGGCGCACCGACACCACCACACAGGCCACCACGCCGATCAGGGCCAGCAGGAACGGGTTGTTGGTGCGAATGGCGCAGATCGCCAGCCCGGCCGCCCACAACCACCATGCCATCGGGTGCAGGGAGCGGCGCCTGGGGGCGACGGCCCGAATCATTCCTCGGCCGGCCTCCGGCGCCAGCGGAACAACGCGAGACCACCCAGAGCCGCGACAACCACCGCGATCAGGATGGCCGGGAGGAAGTTGCTCGAGGGACCACCACTGGAATCGTGGGACGCAGCACTGGCCACGACGGACCGATGGGTACCCGATGATCCGTGGCTACTGCCGCCCACTGAAACGGTGTCCCCAGAACCGAGCGTGGTTGTTGTCGCGCCAGGGACCGCGGTTGTGGTCGACACACCGGCCTTTGGTCGCGTGCTCACTGCGGTGGTGGTCGTGGTGGTCTGGGCGGACCCTGCGCTCGTTGTCCCGGTCGTCGCAGTGGCGGACGGCGCGGCGTCGGTCGTGGTTGTGGTCGTCGGCGCTGCCCCCGACGGTGGCTGTGGCGGCGGCACTTCGGTCGAGGCGTTGCAGATTTGCGCGTACGACGAGGCGACCGCGGGAGGCGGATCACTGGGATTGTCCGGTTCGTCGGTCTGAAACCTCCAACCTTCGACATCGTTGGCCGGACTCGCGACGGATTGCTCCGCGGGGCCGTTGTTGGCATAGACCCACGAACCCGTGGATCCGTGCCAGTACGACCAGTAGTCGTAGTCGCCGGAGCCGACGCTCTGACCGCAGTTCTGCACGCCGTTCGCCGGATAGTCATCGATGGCGCACAGCAGACCCGAGTTGTTGTACGCCACATTGCCGGACCCGGCGGCGGCGGCCAGTGCATCAGCGTCGTGAGCGCTGGACGATACCGGCACACACTTGGACACCGACGACATCGACGACCCGCTCCCGAAGTCGACGACGACCGCCACGTACACGTCGTTTCCCACCGAGTCCGCCGACGCAATGGCCATCTTGAGTGGGACCAGGGCCCCGGGTCCAGCCGGCGCCAATGCTGCCCCGACTGCACCCAGCAGGAGACTCCCCGTGAGCATTCGAGCCCGACGTCCCACGCCGCCCACTGCTATGTAGGACTGGTCCCGACGGCCACACCATTGCTGATCCCGTTGGAAGCAGCCGAACCGGAGAATGCGCCGTCACCGAAGTTGAAGATGCCGCCGTCTGCGGCGACCAGCCAGTATCCGTTTCCATCGGGTGTCGACGAGATGCCGACAATGGGTCGGTTCAAGACGATGCTCCCGGTTGAGCCGAAGAATCCGGCATCGCCGTAGTTGAAGATCCCGCCGTCCGATGCCACCAGCCAGTAGCCGGCGCCGTTCGGGTCCGAGGCCATGCCGACGACGGGCTTGTTCAGGGGCTGGCCGCCCCGCGAGCCGAAGAACCCGGCGTCGCCGTAGCTGAAGACACCGCCGTCCGATGCCACCAGCCAGTAGCCGCCGCCGTCGGGCGTGGCCGCCATGCCGACGATGGGCTTGTTCAGGGGCTGGCCGCCGCGCGAGCCGAAGAACCGGGCGTCGCCGTAGCTGAAGACGCCGCCGTCCGATGCCACCAGCCAGTAGCCGCCGCCGTCGGGCGTGGCCGCCATGCCGACGATGGGCTTGTTCAGGGGCTGGCCGCCGCGCGAGCCGAAGAACCGGGCGTCGCCGTAGCTGAAGACCCCGCCGTCGGAGGCCACTAGCCAGTAGCCGCCGCCGTCGGGCGTGGCCGCGCTACCGACGATCGGCGCGTGGAGCGCGATGGCTGCGGCGGAGCCGTGGGAGGCGGCGTTGCCAAAGGGGTAGACGGCACCGCTGGCGGTGAAGACCCAGTAGGACCTCCCCCCTACGCTGCTGGGCGGATAGGGCAGCGCCAATCCAGCCAGGGCCGGGACCACTTGATTGGTGGCGAGGACGTTCCCGGTCGCGGTCGTGCCACTCCCAGGGAAGTAGAAGGCTCCGGCATCCGGACCCGAGGTCACCTGGAACGAAAGGAGTGCCGTCAGCGGGGTGTTCGCCCCCTGGTCGAAGGTCGGGCTGCTGGGCGACTGCCCCAGAGCCAGCAGGGCCTGGATCACGAGCGCGGTCGAGTTCGGATCAGACGTTTCGGGATTCGCGATCGTATTCGGAGAGAACGGCCATCCGCCATCGGAGTCCTGGGCGGTCGTCAGGAAGCCCAGGGCCTTCGCCGACACCGTTGGGGTCAATGCGCTCTGCGCAGCAAGGCCCTGGATCGCGTACGACGTGGTGTTCGTGTCCTCATTCGGAAACGCGCTCCCAATGGGATCTGGGTCACACGGAGTGCTGACGTTGTCCGGATCGGTCCACCCTCCGTTGGTGCACTGTTGGTCCTGGAGCCACGACTCGGACGCGGTATCGGCCTTCACACCTGCCGCGGCCAGCGCAGCCAGCGCCAGCCCCTGATCGAGTGTGCCGGCGTTGAAGGCAGCATTCTGGGCGTCGGTGCCGAACCGGCCCGCGTTGGGACCACTGGTCTGCTCCGTGGCCAACAGGCAGCGCGACCAGATTGGTGCCCCCGAAGTTGGACGGATTGGCGCCCAGGACATGCGCGGCCAGGATGAGATTCGCCAATTGCCCAGGACCGTCACTGCCCTGTTGCGTGATGTACGTCGCTGCGTTCGCCTTGAGGTACGACAGTCCGGCCCGGGCGCCCGTCAAATCGACGCCGGTGGCTCCGAGGCCGATCACCGCCTGCGCCGTGGCGGAAAGGTCGGGGGTACCGGGGGTCACATCGTCGATGGTGCCCTGCGGCGTGAGTTGACCCCCGATCCACCGCGCCGCGCTCTGGGCCGCAGCGGTCTGCGGAAGCGTCGGTGGGGCGGCGCCGGCAGGCGTGGCGAGTGAGGTCATGACGGCAGAGCCCAGCACGGTGGCCAGGCCGATGGTGGAAACAGCCAGCAGGGTGCGGCGGATGATGTGCACGGTTCTCGCTTCCCGGTCCTCGACCCGGAAAACTCCGCAATGCAGCGGGGTCACACCGAGCCCCGAACCTTGTGTCTCGACGGTGGGAACTCTCCTGACCTCGAGGTATCCCGGCTCACGATGTCGCCAATTGGCGCACCATTCACGGTTGCGGACCAGCGCCGGACTCACACCGGCTTCCCCTCGCGGGCAGTACAGCTACTGCAATTGTGTTGCTGGCGTACGGTACCACGGCGGGCCCGCCCGGCAACCGCCGCTGGTGACACCGCGCCTCGGTGGACCAGCGACGCCCCGTCTGGAGATCTCCACGCTCGCGGGAGGATGGCGGCGCACCCCGGAGCGTCCACGTCTGCGCCGGCGCCATCCGTGGTGGAACAGTGCGGCGGGAGGTCGAGTTCAGCGAGAACCCCCAATCTGTCGCGACGGCTCCTGAGAAGAGAGTGGCTTCGCGGGAGTCGTTCATCGCGAAGGCACGGTCGTTGTGCGATCGTTATCCGGTTTGACGCGCCGATCATGCGGCGTTGACATCGGAATCCAGCCGCGGGAGCCTGACGCACATGGCCATGGGCAATCGACCGGAGGTGAAGACGGCGCCGGCGCCGATTGTGGCGTTGGACGTGTCGTTGCTGGCGGGACACTTCGCCACCGCTCTGGCGCGGGTGCCGTTCCGCCATCCATTCGCCGGTGAATCTTCGCCCATCTCCAACTTGGGCATCGCGGTCACGCGGGAGGTCATTCGCGCCTTCATGGGCTACGCCTCGTCCCTGCGCATCCCCGAATTCCGTTCACTCGAGCTGGTGCTCGACGACATCTGCAAACGGATCATGCCTCCGATCGTCCGGTCCCTCGACGTCGAGGGCCGGGCGGCTGAGTTCGGTGGTGTTCCGGGGATCCTCTATGTGCAGCGTCACCAGACGCCCGTCGGGGTGGTGCTCTACCTTCACGGAGGGGGCTACATCGGTACGTCGCCGACGATGTACGCATTCTTCACGGCGCGGGTGTGCCGGGAAACTGGCTGCGCCGTGTTCGTCGCCGACTATCGCCTGGCCCCGGAGTTCCCCTATCCCGCCGGCGCGGAGGACGCTTCTGCCATCTACATGGACCTGATCGGTCGGGGCGTGCCCGCCGCAGCGCATATTCCTCGCCGGCGACTCGGGCGGTGGCGGGCTGGCCAACACCGTCCTCCTCGAGTGCTTTGAACGCTTCGATCCCGTCAGGCCCGCTGGGCTGTTGCTCTTCTCGCCCGAGGTCGACCTCCGACTCGACGAGGACTCGGTGACGGACAACGCCGACCGTGACATCCTCCCGTGGAACATCCCCACGTCGGCCTACCTGCACGGCTACGACGCCACCAGCAGCCCCGTGGCACCCCTGAACGCGGATCTGCACGGGTTCCCCCCGACCTGCGTCACCTGGGGCGGCGACGAGATGTTCCGCGACCCCATCCGCCGCTATGTCGCACGTCTGCGTGCCGCCGGGGTGCCCACCGACGCGCAGGAGTTCGAAGGGATGTTCCACGTCTTCGAGATCCTGATGCCGTGGGCCGACGACAGCCGGGAGGTTTCCCGCCTCGTCCACCGCTTCATCCAACGGTGTCCTTGAGGACGCGACCCCGCTCGGCGACATTGACCTGTCCCGCGCCCTCGGCCTGCAACGGTGACCACAGCCTCCACGACGAGCTGAGCACCCCTTCGGCACCCAGGGCTGCACGAGAACCCGCCCAGCGGGCACCATGGGCGTCCCGGCCAGCACAAGGAGTGGTGATGAGCGACCCGACGTCAGGCGGCGGCAGTGAGCAACGGCGCGGACCCAGCGTGGACCCGGTCACGGGGGACGTGGCGGCTCCGGCGCCCAATCGTGAGCCCGCCTTTACAGTTCCCGGCCGCGCCGAGGCGGCGAGCGCCAAAATGGAGGCGTTCGTGGCCCGCACGGGCCGGCGTCCCAACGTCGTGGTGATCCTGATGGACGACGTCGGCTGGGGCGACTTCGGCTGTTACGGCGGTGGGGTCGCGGTCGGGGCGCCGACCCCCAACGTCGACCGGCTGGCACGGGACGGCCTCCTGTTGACGTCGTGCTACAGCGAGCCGTCCTGCACCCCCACGCGCGCCTCCATCATGACGGGTCGCCTCCCGATGCGGCACGGGCTCCTCGTCCCCCCGATGTACGGCATGCCCGGCGGCCTGAGCGGCGAGATCACCCTTCCGCAACTCCTCTCGGACGCCGGTTACGTGACGCAGGCCGTCGGGAAGTGGCACATGGGTGAGAACATCGAGAGCCAGCCTCAAAACGTCGGCTTCGACGACTTCTACGGGTTCCTCTCCGTGTCGGACATGTACACGGAATGGCGGGACCCGTACTTCTTCCCCGAGGTGGTCTACAGCGAGGACCGGACCGACTGGGTCCGGAACATGCCGTTCAACAAGTGCTTCGTGCACGGGACGCGCAACGGATCTCTCGAAGAGGTCGAGGAGGTGACCGTCCCCGTGCTCTCCCTGCTGGACGACAAGTGGTGCGCGTACTCCGAGACGTTCATCGAGCGGATGTCCGGGTCCGCGGACCCCTGGTTCCTCTACCACTGCACCCGGGGGGCGCACTTCGACAACTATCCCCACCCCGACTTCCTGGGGCGCTCCCCGGCGCGCCATCCCTACAAGGACGCGCTCGTCGAGCTGGACGCCATCTGTGGCCGGCTCGTCGCTGCGCTCGAGCGAACCGGGCAGCTCGAGTCCACCATGGTGGTGATCTCGTCCGACAACGGCCCCGAAATGGAGACCTGGCCCGATTCGGCGTACACGCCGTTCCGTTGCGCCAAGGGGTCGACCTGGGAGGGCGGGGTGCGGGTACCCGCCGTCGTGTCGTGGCCGGGCATGATCGAGCCGGGACGTGCCAGTGACGGCCTCGTGCACCTTCTCGACCTCTTCGCCACGTGTCTGGCCATGGCCGGGGCGGCTGACCTCGTGCCGGACGACCGCTACATCGACGCGGTCGACCAGCTCTCCTTCCTTCTGGCTGCCGACGACCGGGAGGTGGTCTCAAACCGGAAGTACCAGCACTACTGGCTCACGGCGACGTACTCAGCATTGCGGGTGGGCGAGTACAAGTACCTGTCATCGTCCATCTCCGACGACGACACCGACGTCCTCAACCCGGGCGGGTTCACCGGGGTCGTGCAGCGCTACGGGTACGGCCGCCTCTACAACCTCTACCTGGACCCGAAGGAGACCCGCTCGTACATGATCCGCAAGCTGGTCTACATCGACGCCATCATCGCCGAGATCGCACGCCATCAGGGCACCTTCCGGCAGTGGCCGAACAAGCCGGTCCCGCTCGCCGCCGGCTGAGCTCCGTCAGCGCCGGTCGAGGCCGTCGGCCGCCTTGCGCAGGTCGCGACGGAAGTCAGGGTGAGCGATGTCGACCAACAGGTGGGCGCGCTCGCGCACGGTACGACCGGTGAGCTCCGCTGCGCCATATTCGGTGATGACGACGCCGGTGTGGTGACGTGGCGTGGAGACGACCGATCCCTCAGGAGGGACCCCCGCAATGCGGGACACGACCTCGCCGTCGTGCTCGGCCGTCGAACGGAGGCAGATGAGCGAGTGGGCGTCGAGATGCAGCTCGGCCCCCGCCACGAAATCCTCGTGACCGCCGACACCCGAGATCTGCCGGCCGTCGATGTTGTCTGCCATCACCTGGCCGTAGAGGTCGACGGAGAGGGCGCCGTTGATGGAGACGAGGTTGGCGTTCCGGGCGATCACCGTCGGGTCGTTCACCGTGTCGACGGGCAGGAAGGCCACATCGTCGTTCTCGTCGAGCCATCGGTAGAGGTCGGCGACACCCAGCGCGAACGTCGTCACCGACACGCCGTCGAATATCCCTTTGGCATCGTTGGTGACCTTGCCGGACTGGTGCAGCTGCATCAGGCCGGTGGTGAACATCTCCGAATGGATACCCAACCCGCCGAGGGTCCCGCGGGCCAACTCCGCCGCCACGATGTTGGGGATGGCACCGATGCCCGTCTGCAGGGTGGACCCGTCGCGCACGTAGGACAGCGCGTGGCCGGCGATCGCCTCGTCCACCTCGGTGGTGGGCGCGTCGTCGAGGGCGAAGGGTGCGCCGTCGGACTCGACGAGGACGTCGACCGCATCCAGCGGGATGGTGTTGTCGTACGTGGGGGGCAGGCTTCTGGTACGGGGCAGGTGCGGGTTGACCTCGACGATGAGCAGGCGGTCGGGGTCCTGTCCGGCGCGGAGGAGCTCGTCGCGTGTACCGCCGACGTGCAACGAGAGGTTCACGGCACCCCGCTCGTCGGGAGGTGCCGCCTGTGCCACCATCACGCGGGGGGAGAACCGGGCCATGATCGGCCCCATCTGCCGGAAGCCACCGGGCACCAGCTCCACCCGGTGGCCCAAGGAGTGGTGGAACCGCTCAGCCGGCCCGAAGAACCCGCAGCGGTACGTCACACCGGGCTTGGTGAAGACGTCGTAGAGGTTCAGGCACAGGGCACCCCCGACCTGCAGGTCCTCCCATTCGTCGCGGGCTCCCAACGCCTTCAGCAGGGCGTCAGGGATGCCCGGGCCGAGCCCGAATCCGATCCGATCGACCGGTCGCAGCAGCGCCACGGCCTCCTCCGGGGTGCAGACGGTCGGCATGGACACCACTCTCGCACCAGATCACGCCTCTGACCACGGACTTCGGCGCCTGCAGCCCGTGGCGGGCGGCCAATCCATGACTTTCGGCTCTACCCTCACCCGGGCTTCGCCCCCAAAATGACTGGGACACCTTCCTCTTCCCAGACAACGGTGCTTGGAGAATGGCGGCCACCCCCCTCGGTCGCCATTTTCCAATTCCGGGGTTGTGCACGGGGCGGGTGACCCGTCAGGAATCCGCCACCGTTGGGACCTCCGGCCCTGCCGTCCCCCGCCGGGACAGCGCATGCTCGTGGGATATTCCACACGGGTTGACCCGACGGGACGGCAGGCAGGGAGGGTGCCCCCATCTTTGGGCGCCGGGTCACGTTCGACCGATCACCGAGACGGGTCGCCGGCCAACACGAGAAGACATCGCCGCCCCACGGGGCAGGGACGGCGGGTCCACGGGAGTCGCCCGATGTCGATGTACACCCACCTTCTCGAGACTGCCTTTGCCCGACGCGCGCCCGTCGCGCGACGCCCGACCGAGCGCAGCGCACTCCACGCGGCGCAGCGCCACCGCGGGGAGCTCGACGAGGACAGGCCGTCCGTCATGGACCCCGATGCGGTCCCGACCGTGCTCGCTCGCGAGATCGGCTACGACGTCGCGTTGCTGGAGCTGGCCGAGGTTCTCGGCATTGAGGCCGAACCGAGCCGCTTCGAACAGCCCCGGCAGGAACGCGCGCGACTGGAGCGGGCGTTCCGGGACCGCGGGATCACGCTCCAGGCGACCCCCAAGGTCCGGGCACCGGCGCCGCGCCGGCGGTGAGACAGGTCACGTGCCGGTGGCGTCGCTGCGTGCCTCCTGCGCCGATCGCTCGTCGAGGCGTGCGGCAAAGGTGGCCGCCTGAGTGCGCCGGGCCACGCCGAGTTTGGCCAGCAGGTTGGAGACGTAGTTCTTCACCGTCTTCTCGGCCAGGAACATCGCGTCCGCGATCTGTCGGTTCGTGTACCCCTCCGCAACGAGATCGAGGATCCGCCGCTCCTGAGGAGTGAGGCTGGCCAGGCGCGGATCCATCTTCGGTCCCTCGCGTAGCCGGTCGAGGACGCGTTCGGTCAAGGAGGGATCGAGCAGCGATTGGCCTGCTCCGGCGCGGCGGACCGTGTCGATGAGGTCGAGGCTGCCCACCTGCTTCAGGACGTAGCCCGCGGCCCCCGCCATGATGGAAGCGATGAGCGCCTCGTCGTCCGTGTAGGACGTCAGCATCACGCAGGCGATCTCCGGCGAAGTCGATCGGATCTCGCGACAGACCTCGACGCCGCTGCCGTCGGGCAGCCGCACGTCAAGGATGGCCACCTTCGGCTTGGCGGCAGGAATGCGTGCCAGTGCAGCGGCAACCGTGCCCGCTTCACCCACCACGTCAATGTCCTGATCGGCTTCGAGCAGGGCGCGCAAGCCGGTCCGGACGACCTCGTGGTCGTCGACGAGGAACACGCCCAATGGCACGGTAGTCATCTTCGCATTCCGGCCCCATGACTGCGACTCGCTGGGAGGTGCCGCGCCGGACCCTCGATAAGCTCACCGGCGGTGCGGTCCCCTTGTTCCACGCTTCGCCGACGGCACCCGGCGACAGAGATGGGGCTGCGGGCAAGCCCGCAACCCAGGATGGAGGCTGCAGAGCAATGACCGCGGAACCGTCACGGGAAACGAGCAGGATCGTCGTCGGCCTCGACGGTTCGGCCTCCTCCTTCGAGGCCCTGTCGTGGGCGGCCCGCCAGGCCGTCATGACCGGGAGCAGCCTCGAGATCGTGATGACATGGGAGTGGCCGTCGAGTTACGGCTGGGCCGTGCCGGTCCCAGACGACTTCGATCCCGAGGCGGATGTGCAGCGGACACTCGACACCGCCGTCGCCGGGGTGCGGGCTGAGCATCCCGACCTGCGGGTGGACCGCCGGGTGATCAGCGGGCATCCCGCACCGATCCTCGTCGAAGCCTCCGAGGGCGCCGATCTCCTGGTCGTCGGCAGCCGCGGCCACGGTGAGTTCGTCGGCATGCTCATCGGCTCGGTCAGCGAACACTGCGCGGCGAACGCACGCTGTCCCGTTCTCATACACCGCACCGCCCCCTAGGGCTCCCATACCCCGCAGGCTCCTCCGCGGCGCGGTGCCCCGTCAGGGCCCCGCCGCGGTGTGCACGTTCTCAAGGGCACGCCGGCGCGCCGCGCCGTCTGAGCGAAGCTGGGCGAGCCCGGGGCCGCCGGTCGTCGGTGCTGGCACCTGACGGCGCCCACCGAGGAGCGCGCCCAGTGTCGCCTCCACCGACACCGTCAGAGCAGCCGCGTCGTACCCGCCTTCCAGGAAGAGGGCGAGCCGGCCCGGCCGGGGCGCAAACTCGTGCACGATGCGAGCCAGCTCGGCGAAGTCCCCGCTCGAGAGCTGCAGGTCGCTGAGCGGGTCGTCCCGGTGGGCGTCGAACCCGCAGGAGACCAGCACCCAGTCCGGTCCGAATTCCTCGATGGTGGCCCGCGCCTCCTGGTCGAGCGCGGCCCGCACCACATCGCCGGTCGCCCCCGGAGGCAACGGGAGGTTGAGGGTGAGGCCGGGCGCCGCCGGGCCGCCGACCTCGTCGGGGCGGCCCGTGCCCGGGTAGAGGGGATGCTGGTGCGTCGAGACGTAGAGCACGTCGGGGTCGTCCCAGAAGATGTCCTGGGTGCCGTTCCCGTGATGCACGTCCCAGTCCACGATCAGGACCCGTTCCCCGAGCGCCGTGCGCGATGCCGCGGCTACGGCCACGTTGTTGACGAGGCAGAACCCCATGGCGCGGTCGGCGGTGGCGTGATGGCCGGGTGGCCGGACGGGGACGAAGGCGACGCCCTCGCCGCGCTGGTCGAGCTCACCCAGCGCGGCCAGACCGGCCCCCGCCCGCGCCGCGCCGCGGCCCACGAGTCCGGCCGCGCGTAGGTGTCGGCGTCGATGTCCCCGCCTCCCGCAGCGCAGAACGATGCGAGCCGGGCGAGGTAGTCGCGGTCATGGACCCGCGCCAGCTCGTCCATGGACGCCTCGTGGAACACCAGGGGCACGACCTCGTGCTCAGGCCCCAGCGCGCGCACGCCGTCCATGACGGCGACCAGGCGCGACGGCCGCTCGGGATGGCGAGCGCCGCCGTCGTGCTCGGAGAGCCCCGACGGCCCGGCGACGACGAGCGTCGTCATCCGGGAACCCTCCGGGGCCGGCGCCCATGAACGGGCGAACGGGGCGGCGTGGCAGGCATGGTCTCTCCTCGTCCATCAACATGCTACGGGAGCGCCCTCGCGGGCCGCCCCGGCACCGGCACACGCCGGCTCCACCCGCCCTACGCTGGCGCGCCATGGTGGCCGTCATGAAGGCGTGGGTGGTCGACCGGCCCGGGCCGGTCGACGGCGACCCGCCTCCACTGGTGCAGGTCGACAGACCCGTGCCCGAACCGGGCCCCGGAGAGGTCCGGGTGCACGTGCGGGCATGCGGCGTATGCCGGACGGACCTCCATCTCACCGAGGGTGACCTGGTCCCCCGCCGCCCGCGGATGACGCCGGGGCACGAGATCGTCGGGGTGGTCGACCGGCTCGGCCCCGGGAGCACGCGCTGGAGGGAGGGCGACCGCATCGGGGTGCCCTGGCTGGCTCACACCTGCGGGAAATGCCGTTTCTGCCTGTCCGGCCGCGAGAATCTCTGCACCGATCCGCGCTTCACCGGCTGGGACGTCGAAGGTGGGTACGCGGAGTACGCCGTGGTGGACGAGTCCTACGCCTACGCACTGCCCGAGGAGTTCGACGACGTGGAGGTCGCACCGTTGCTCTGTGCCGGGATCATCGGCTACCGCGCCTTGCTGCGGGCCGATCTTCCCAAGGAGGGCCGGCTCGGCATCTACGGGTTCGGTGGCTCCGCCCACCTCACGGCCCAGGTGGCCCTGGCCCACGGTGCCCGGGTCCATGTCATGACCCGCTCGCGGGAGGCGCAGCAGCTGGCGCTCGAGCTGGGAGTCGCCAGTGCGGGAAACGCGGACGCCCCACCGCCGGAGCCGCTGGACTCTGCCATCCTGTTCGCGCCGGTCGGAACCCTCGTCCCGCCCGCGCTGGCCGCATTGGACCGGGGCGGGACGCTGGCCGTGGCCGGGATCTATCTGAGCGACATCCCCGCCCTCAACTACGAGCGGCACCTCTTCGAGGAGAGGACCCTGCGGAGCGTGACGGCCAACACGCGGCGCGACGGGGAGGAGTTCCTGGCCGAGGCCGCCCGGATCCACCTCCGCGTCTCGGCGGTGCCCTACCCGATGGCGCGCGCCGACGCCGCCCTGCGGGACCTGCGCGACGACCGCGTCAACGGCGCCGCGGTCCTCGTTGCCTGACCGGCGCCCAAACCCATGGATCGACCGGCGACAATCGGAGGAAGGCATCCGGAAGCCCAGGCTTAGACCTACGCTGACCTGCGGAAACACCTCTGGGAAATCCAGAGGCGCCGACGGTGCCCCAGCCGATTCACGTCAAAGCGCTGTCACAGGGCCCTTGGCGATAGGTCCTGGAGCTCTCGACTGGGGCACGCACGCCGGCAGTGCGATCAGGCGGTAGATCGCTCTGCTCATTATTCCCGATCCCGGGGCCCCTAAACACGGAAATTCAGGAAATTTTGGATGCGTTTAGATGACGGGTTCGACCTGGTCGGCTGCCATGAGGACGGCCACCAGCTCTCTGTCCCGGGAGTACGTCAGCAGACGGGCCGCATCCTCGAGGCTCAACCACTGCAACTCGTCGACCTCCTCGTTGGGTGTGAAGGACCCCTCTTCGGCCGCCATGATCCAGTAGGCCACCGCCTTCGGCCGACCCTTCCGGTCGACGTACTCGGTGTGGCCGATGAAGCGGAGGAGGCGGCAGGCCATACCCGTCTCTTCCCGTACCTCGCGCAACGCGGCCATCTCGAAGGTCTCCCCCGCCTCGAGCTTCCCCTTGGGGAAGGACCAGTCGTGCTGCACCGGCCGGTGCACGACGACCATCTCGAGGAGCTCGCCCCGCCGACGCACCACCAACCCGCCGGCCGCCTGGACCACGTCTGTTGGGGAAGGGAGCTCGGCTGTCATCGCTCGTCGCGCCACCGGTCGCAGGTTACCGTCGCGGGCCCGGCCATTCGCGGCAATCGCGGCCACCCCGGAATCGCGAAGAAGGCCCGCTGTAGCCTGAGCCCGATGCCTGATTCGGAGGGACACGAGCCCGGCGACGACAAGTCCGTCGAGATCGAGTGGCAGTTCGACGCCCTTGACCTGCGGCCGGTGGAGCGGTGGCTGGCCACCCTCCCCACACTCGCCATCGAGACCCGGGACGGTGGGACGGTGACCGCGCTCGCCCGCCCGCCACGGCGCCTGGTCGACTCCTATCTCGACACCGACGACTGGCGCCTGGCCCGCGCCGGCTTCGTCGTCCGCACCCGCCGCCGCGGCCGCCACGACGAGGTCACGCTGAAGGACAGCCAGCCCGCCGCGGGGAGCGGCCTGCGCCAGCGCCTGGAGGTCACCGAGGTCCTGCCCGCGCCCGGACTGGACGCGCTCGGCCCCGACGGTCCGGTCGGGCGTCGGCTGCGCGCCATCGTCGGCACGCACCGTCTCCATGAGGTGTTGCAGGTCCGCACCCGTCGTCGCCCCTTCGCGCTGCGGGTCGGCGGTCTCGAGGTCGCGGAGGTCGCGCTCGACGACACCATGATCGTCGTCGGGACCGGCCAGCGCCCCATGCATCTGCGGCGGGTCGAGGTCGAGGTCAACCCCAAGTGGCTCGATGCACTGGAGCCGATCGTGGAGCAGCTGCGCATATCGTGCGGGCTCCAGGCGGCGCACCTCTCCAAGTTCGAAGCAGGGCTGCTCGCTCTGGGTGAGGAGATCCCCGGCACGCCGGATCTCGGGCCGACCGACGTCAACGCCGGGTCCACCATGGGCGACCTCGCCTTCGCCGTGCTCCGGCGCCAGCTCGCCGTGTTGCGGGCCAAGGAGCCCGGCACGCGGCTCGGCGAGGATCCCGAGGAGCTGCACGACATGCGGGTGGCGACGCGCCGGCTGCGCGCCGCCCTCTCGCTCTTCGAGGGCGTACTGCCCGTCCGCGCCCAGGCCTTCCGGGAAGAGCTCGGTTGGCTGGGGAGGCTGCTCGGCGCCGTGCGCGACCTGGACGTGCAGCTGCAGGGTCTGGCGGACATGTCCTCCGGCGTCGCCGACATGCATGTGGGACCCGAATTCGCCCGCCACGACCCCCTGGCCGAATTGGCGGCGCTCCTCGAGCGCGAGCGCGCGGGCGCCCGCGCCGACATGTTGAGCGGGCTCGACTCGGTCCGCTGGGATCGCCTGGGCAAGGGGCTGACCACCATGGCCCAACAGGGACCCGCCCGCCGCTCGTTGGCCACCAGGATCCCGGCCGAGGTCGGTCTGCCCGATCTGGTCCTGGCGCGTCACGCCAAAGTCGCCAAGGCGGCCAAGCGGGCCCGCCGGTCCGGTGTCGTATCGGACTTCCATGCCTTGCGCATCCGGTGCAAGCGACTGCGCTATGCGCTCGAGTTCAGCGGCGACGTGTACGGCGGCCGTACCTCCCGCTTCGTACGCGAGCTCACCGTGCTGCAGGACGAGCTCGGCGAAATGCAGGACGCCGAGGTGGCGTCGATCCAATTGGCCGCTCTGGCCACGGGGAACGCGCGCCTACCCGCCGCCACCATCTTCGTGATGGGCGGCGTCGCCGAACGGCAGCGGCGGAAGGTCAACCGGCTCCTCAAACGACTGCCCCAGGAACTGCCCCGCACCAGGGGACGGGCCTGGCGTGAGCTCCGCGAACTCATGGAGCGTCGTCAGGCAGAGGCGGTGGCGGCACGGCCGCCCATCCGCACCGCGCTGCGCGCCCTCCCCCGGCCACAACCCGAAGCTGAGCCGTCGGGGGCGCCGGCGCCCGGCCCGAATCGCGAGGCGATGCACCCCGCCGCGGGCCCGGGGCTCACGGCCCTGGCGCCCCCGTCCCTATCAGGCCAGGGTGAATGAGGCCGCGTCGTCTCCCATGACGACGCGTGGATGCTCGGTCACGATGAAGTGCAGCTGGTCGGTGTCGAGGAAGTTGCCGATGTCGGCCCAGATGTCAGGGAAGTCGGGCTCGGCCATGTGCGCCCTGTACGCGTCCATGCTCTCGAACCACTGCACCGTGACCCCGTCGAATCCGGCATCGTCGTCACCGCTGTAGTCGTCGAGCGGGCGGGGGTGCTGCTCGTAGCGCACGACATGGCTGCCGCTCTTGGTCGACTTGATCAGCGGACCGTGGACGTCCTGCCAATAGGCGTGGAACTCGGCGGGCGTGAGCCCGTCCTTGCGGCGCAGTAGGCACGTGAGCCTGACCATGGGACCTCCTGTCGGCTGCGGGTGCCGGCACGGTCGACCGACTCCGGCCTCCGCAGGCTATCGGCGCCCCCGGGACGTCAGGGGAGGGAGAGGGTCTGGCCGGAGCCCGAGCCGCTCGTGCCCACGCCCACCGAGACACCGCCCACCGAAACGGGCGGGGTGCTGGGGACCGGCGGCGCCGGGAGCGGTGCGGTCGCCGTTGTCGTGGTCGTAGTGGTCGTCGTGGTGGTACCGCTCGTCGGGCTGGTGCCGCTCGTCGGGCTGATACCGCTCGTCGGGCTGGTGCCGCTCGCGGAGTCGGCCGGAGTGTCGACGTTCAGAGGCGCCGCGCTGACCGACGGCGTCGTCACGGGCAGGCTCGGCGCCACCGGGTTTCCGCTCGTCCCGGGGGGGGTTGCCGGCAGCGACGGTGACGGTGACGTCGAGCCGGTTGCGCCGGCCGCGGTGGTCGTCACGCCGTCGAGGAGGGACGCGGTCCCGCCGGTGGCGCCGGCCGCGGTGGTCGTCACGGGCAGGCTTGGCACGCTCGCCACCGGGTTTCCGCTCGTCCCGGGAGGGGTTGCCGGCAGCGACGGTGACAGTGACGTCGAGCCGGTGGCGCCGGCCGCGGTGGTCGTCACGGTGGTCGTCACGCCGTCGAGGAGCGACGCGGTCCCGCCGGTGGCGCCGGCCGCGGTGGTCGTCACGCCGTCAAGGAGGGACGCGGTCCCGGCGGTGGCGCCGGCCGCAGTGGTCGTCACTTCGTCGAGGAGCGAGGCGGTCCCGCCGGTGGCCCCGGTGGCGCCGGCCACGGCGGTCGTCACGCCGTCGAGGAGCGACGCGGTCCCGCCGGTGGCCCCGGTGGTCGTCACTTCGTCGAGGAGCGACGCGGTCTCGCCGATGGCGCCGGTGGCGCCGGCCACGGCGGTCGTCACGCCGTCGAGGAGCGACGCGGTCCCGCCGCTGGCGCCGGCCGCAGTGGTCGTCACTTCGTCGAGGAGCGACGCGGTCTCGCCGATGGCGGACAACGGTGAGGTGCCGACGGCGCTCAGTCCCGGCAGGCCCGGGGCCGGGAGACCGCCGGAGGGCACGGGAAGCGACGTGATCGGCAGGACCGGGCTCAGATCCGCCAACGTTCCCGTCAACTCTGATATCGCTCCTGTGAGCGAGGGGACGAGATCGGCGACGGCGCTCGTGGCGTCGGTCGACGCCGTGCCGACGCTGCCGACTGCGGTGGTGACGCTGTCGAGGACGCTCCCCAACCCGAGATCGCTCGGGGTGGCGGAGCTAGCCGGTCCCGTGCCCGCCGTCGTGCCGCCCGGGAGATCCGCCGGCGTACCCGCCGGCGAGTCCGTCCCGGCGATGATCCGCGGCGGTGGCGCGGCGCCCTGGGTGAGTGAGCCCGACAGCGACGAGAGCAAGACCGTCCCCACCGCCGCCGTGCCGTCCGCCCACCAAGTAGCGTCGATGGCCTCGTTGGCCGCGGCGGCCGACGACTGGCCCGGTTCGGTCGAGGACGACAGTGAGTGTGCCGCCACGGGGTTGACGGCGAAGTACCCACCGAGACCGCCGAGAAAGGCGCCTGCCGCGGCGCAGGCCAACCCACCGGCTCCCACCAGGGCGGCGGTGCGATACCGCGTGAACCCCCCCGGTCCCTCGGTTCCCGCCGGGGCGTCCTCAACGGCCGCCCTCGTGCTGAACTCCGCCACCAGGATCTCGTCGAACACTTCGTCGAAGCTCATCTGCGCCTCCGGCCTCCCACGACCCCGCCCGGGGTCTCATGATGGAAACGTCGATGCGCTGCGGACCTTGCGGCCAAGCATGGGCCCGGTCCACCACTCCCGCGCCCTGGCCAATCAGTCGATGGTCCAGCTCCCGATGGTCACCACGGAGCCCTGAACAGGGAGGACGACCGTCATGGCGTGCTCGCCGGGGGAGGAGCCCCCCGACAGCGTCACGGCGGTGCGCAAGACCACCTGGTCGGGGGACCCACCCGAGGAGTCGATTTCGACGTCGAGCGGGGCCTCGTGCCCGGTGACCACCGCCCCGGCCAGCTCCGGTGGCATGGACAGGTTGGGCGCCATCGCGCCCCACCACCCGGTCTGGTCCTGGGACGCGGCGTGCAGTCCGCCGAAGTACGTCTCGAGCGCCGCCGCCTCCACGGAGAGCGGGCCGGGCGATTGGGCGAAGGCCACGGAGGCATCAACCAGGTTCATCGTCCCCATGGGCGCCTCGTTCTGCTGGAGCGTCAGCCCCTGCGCCTGCAGACCCGGCGGCGCCGAGGTCGTGTAGTCGGTGGACGCCACCGTCCGCACGAACTGCGCCCCCGCGTCGAGGTTGGCGCCTTTCGTGGCCGCGCCCACCTCGGTCGCCTGGATGAGCAGGCGATCGGGGGTGAAGAAGAGCGCGTTCGGCGGCCAGCAGGTATCGAGCACCAGGCTCGGGCCGGTGCTGTTGGGCACCGGCGAGCCAACCGGGACGACCTGCTGCGTGCCCACCTGGAACCTCACCGTGTTGCACGCAGTCTGGTACGTGATCATGTCCCCAGGCTCGAGCTGGCTCAGGTGGACGAAGTAGCTCACGTCGTGCGCCAGGAAGACCGCCGTGCCGTCGATCCCCGGCCAGACTGACTGGGGGTCATGGCCTACGGCGACGTCGAGCTCCGGGTCGTCGGTGCCTTCCTCCACGGGAGCACTGAGGTTGAGCGCGGGGATGGTCAAGATGCCCGAGAGCTGACCCGGCTGGACCCCGGCCACCTGGCAGGAGGCGCCGTGGTTCTGTGCCGCGATCTTGGCCATCGCGGCCCGCTCGCTCCTGACCAGCACCGCCTGCGCGTGATGTTGATGCTCCTGATGGGCCAGGGCGTAGCTGGCGGCGAAGATGGCGGCGAAGAGAAGCGCCATACCGACGAGCGTGACGCTGACCCGTCGCACGTCACGGAGCGCCATCACCGCTCCGTCTCGACCGCTTCGGGCTGCACCTGCTCGGAACGGGATTCCGCCACCCCGTTCCGAGCAGTTCGCAGCACCGGCTCCCGCTGCATCTGCCTCTCCCTCCAGATCCTCCGAAGATCTTTCCTGCGTGGTCTTGCCGGGCGGAGTGACGGAACACCCGTCCTCGTCGCGTTAATGGTCGGTCGGGACTCGCCGTTGCCGCCGCCGGGCCGGCCCCCGAGACCGGAGGGGGAACGGAGGAGGTCCCGAAGGCCGGGCCCGGTGGCGGCCCGCCGTCCGACCCGAGGGCGCGGATCGGTTGCGATGGCTCACGGGCCACCATGTCGGCGGTTGGTCGGGTTGAGCGAGCGAGCCAGCGAGGCGAAGCGGCGCCGACCGACCAGCAGCAGCCCGGCCAGACCCATGCCCGCCATCACGACGACGGGAAGGGTCCCGGCCCAGTACTCGCCGGTGTGCACACTGGTCACGTCGGGCACGGCGGCAGCGGGACTCGCGGTGGCGGGCGACGTGGCGACGGCGGGCGCGGTGGTGCCCGTGACGCTGACGTCGCCGACGTTCAGGCCGACGCCGCCCTGTAGGGCACTGAGCAGGCCGAGGTTGAGGAGGCCCACCTTGGCGCTGGCCGTCGTGCCCGGGGCCGACGTGTTGCAGGTGAGCTGGTTCCCGCCAGGCGTGTAGCCGATGATCCCGGTCAGGAGGCTTCCGAGCGCGGAGCCGAGCGCACTGCCGGCCCCTGCCTTCGACAGGATCTGGTTGACCAGGTTGATCAGCTGCGTGATCGTGACGAAGGTCGGCAGCGAGCCGTTGGTCGAGTAGGAGGCGAGGCCGGCGTTGCAGCTGGGTGTGACCGTGCCGGTGCTGCGGTCGAGGGCGACCGAGGCGGTGGTCGGCGCCACCTGCAGCTGGGCCAGCCCGAAGAGATTGACGTCGACGCTGTGCTGCGTCACCGAGTCGGTGACGACGTTGCCGCTCGTGCTCACCGATGACGTCGACCCGCCCAGGTCGATGCTCAGCGGGGGGACGGTCGCCGCGTGGTCACCGCTGAGACCGAGCACCTGGTTCAGGATCCCGCTGACGAGACCCGTCACCGGCGAGGCGCCCTTGGCCCTGTCGAGCTGGGTCAGCAGTCCGCTCAGCACGGAACACTCGCCGCTGACGTCGCGTCCCGCCCGCGACGCTCGTGGGGTTCAGGGCAAGGTTCGCCGGCAGAATGGCGTTCACGGTGCCCAGGAACGATTGCACCGAGGGCGAGAGCGGGTCCGGGTGTGACCGTGCGGTGCTGGAGGCGGCCGGGACGCCGTTGCACACCGACGACGCGAACAGCGACGGCCCACCAAGCACGCTCTGCAGGACGTCGGTCACGCTCAGGCTGATCGCCGTGTTGGCCAGGCTGCCGGTGCCCGACGCGCTCGGGTTCCCGCTGGTGTCTTCGGAAGCCGATGCCGCGCCGCACGCGACGTTCACGTTGATCAGGCTCGTGGCGATCGGGACCGGGCAGGCGCTCGACCCCGTTGACCCCGTCGGGGTGGCTGTCACACCGTCCGCCTGGGCCACGGCGTCCTGCGTGCTGGACGACGCAAGGCCCGACAGTGAGGCGGACGCGCTCGTCGGGCACGGGTTCGTCGAGGACGCGGTCGAAAGGCACGCACCGGTGCCCGAGGCCTCGGCCACCGGTACGTTGCTGGCGCCGGCCTCCGAGCCACCACCCGCGAATTGCAACCGGTTGAGCAGGTCGAGCGACACGAATCCTCCGTTCGACTGCACGTTCCACTGGCCGGTCTGCGCGCCCGCGCCGGAGGCCGCGGCACACAGCGCCATCACGGCGATGAGCCCGACGACGGCGATCCTGATCCGACCTCTCATTTGCATCCCCTGACCGTCCCCCGCGACGCGGGGGTCCTCTGCCTTCCTGGTTGAAACGGGGAACTCAGCCGAAACTTGCGCCACTCGTTGGAAATTTCACGCTCGGCACCCCCGTGTGGGGCGCAAGCCGTGCGCTACTCCGGGGCACAGGGTCGGCTGGCACACGCCGATCGTCCCGTACTGTTGCCCGGCAATGCCCGCATCCCACGTCGTGCTGCTGCTCCTGGGCGGGCTCGGTGCCGGCATCTTCAACGGCGTCGCCGGTGGAGGCAGCTTGATCTCGTTCCCGATCCTGCTCGGGCTCGGCTACCCGGCGCTCACGGCGAACATCACCAACACCATCGGAATCTGGCCGGGGTACCTGGCGTCCGCGGCCGGCTATCGCCGCGAGATCGGCGATCAGTCGCGTCGGCTCATCCGGCTGACGCCGATCGCCCTGGCGGGCGGGGTCGCCGGCGCGCTGCTCCTGCTCACGACGTCCGCGGCGACCTTCGAGGACGTCGTTCCCTGGCTCGTCCTAGGGGCCGCCGCCCTGTTCGCCGCCCAACCGCTACTGCGGCGTGCCCTCGACCGGGGTTCGGCCCACCCCCGCACCCGGCCCGTGCTGCTGGTGGCGGGGGTGTTCGCCGCGTCGGTCTACGGCGGCTACTTCGGCGCCGCCATGGGCGTGATGTTCCTGGCCATCCTGGGTTTGGCGCTCCCCCTCTCCATCGCCCACACCAGCGGACTGCGCGCGGTCCTCTCAATGATCGTCAACGGGGTCGCCGCCGTGGTCTTCCTCGTTCACGGCGGGCTCGCCTGGGAGGCGGTGGGACTGCTGGCCGCCGGCAGCCTGGTCGGTGGCTACGCCGGCGCCCGCCTCGCCCTCGCCCTTCCCGCGCCCGCGCTGCGCCTCGTGGTCATCGTCGTTGGGGTGGGCACGGCGGTGAAGTTGCTGGTCTGACCCTGGTACAGCGTCAGTCGACGGCCAACGGGTAGGTGCCCACCACGGCGCGCGACAGCTCGCGACGGGCGGCGCGCCACGCCTCGTCGGCCGCGCCGAGTTCGACGGGCGCAAGGCGCACGCGGGACCCGGGTGCGCACTGTCCGAGCAGGCCGTGGTCGGCCGATGCCACCACCGCCAGCACGGGGTAGCCGCCGAGCGTGGCGTGGTCGGGCATGAGGACGACCGGATCGCCGTCTGGTGGCACCTGCACGGCACCGGTGACGACGCCCTGGGAGTCGAGTTCTCCCCCGCCAGACCGGTCCCGCAGCGCGCACGCACCCGTCTCGGACCGGAGGCGGATCCCGACCCGGTTGGACGTGGGCTCCACCACGAAGACCCGACCGGTGAGCTGCGCCAGCGCACCGGCATCGAATTGCTCGGCATGCGGGCCGGGCAGGACACGCAGCTCGACCGGCGCCTCGGTGTCGAATTCGGTGGCGCTGCCGGCCACGAGATGATCCCCGAGCGGCGGCACCCAGGCTCCGGCGTGCAGCAGATCCCCCGAGGCGAGGGGCCCGGCGCCGAGGCCGGTCAATTCGTCCGTGGCGGAGCTCCCGAACCACTCGGGTCCGAGGAAGCCGCCCGCCACCGACAGGTAGCTGCGGCATCCGCGGCGCAGGCGACCCACCTCGAGCACCTGGCCCGCGGCCAGCGGCAGGAGCTGGCCCGCTGGCTCCGCCGTGCCGTCCACGCGGACCTCCGGCGCACCTCCCACCGCGGCCACATGGCACGCGCCGAGGCAGCGCAGCCGTGTCCCGCCCACCGTGAGTTCGAGCGTGCCGGCGCCCGTCTCGTTGCCGACGAGTCGGTTGGCCAGCTCGAACGACACCGGATCGGCCGGACCGGCACCGGGGACGCCGACCGGGGCGACCGCACTGCGCCCACCGTCCTGGACGACCGCGCGCACGCCCGCGGCAACGATCTCGAGGACCGCTCGGGCGCCCGATGGCAGTGACCACGGCGGTGCTACCACCGGCTCCGGCTCGACGACCTCGTCCACGCCTGCGACGGTGAAGCGGACGCTGTCGCCCGGTGCGAGCACGGCGTAGGGAGGATGCTCCGGGGAGAACAGAGCGACACCGGTGCGCCCCACGAGGTGCCAGCCACCCGGTGAGGCAGTGGGATAGACGGCGGCATGGCCGTTGGCGATCGCCACCGACCCGGCCGGGACCACCGGTCTGGGCCGGGGCCGACGGGGCACCCGCGCCAACGAGCTCGGGAGACCCTCGAGGTAGGCGAACCCCGGGGAGAACCCCATCACGGCGGCGGTGAGCGGCTGTGCGGTCAGGAGTGCAGCCACCTCGTCCGGCCGGCAGCCGGCGAGTGCGGCCACCTCGGCGAGGTCGGGCCCGTCGAAACGGCATGGGACGGTCAGCAGGCGGCTCGGTCCGGCCCTGTGCTCGCGAGGGGTTCGTCGGGTCAGATCGGCCCGCACCTGCTCCGCAGCGGCCCGGAGTGACGAGAGCTGCGTGTCGGGGTCGCTGGCGTGGACCATGACGGTGGCGGAGCCGCACACCACCTCCGCCGCACCGGCCACCCGTGTGACGAGCTCCGAAGCCAGTGCCCGGGCCGCCGCCGCGTCGGCGACCCCGATCAGGAAGGCACGATCACCGAGGTCCCGTACCTCCCCGACGGGGATGGACGGAGTCATACACGCGGTGGCGCGACCACATCGATCCCCGCGTCGCCCATGACCTGGCGGACCGCGGTCGCGATGGCGACCGCCCCGGGGGAGTCGCCGTGGACGCACAGCGTGTCCACCCAGAGCGTGAGCACAGACCCATCCTTGGCGACGACCGCGCCGCGGGCCAAGCTGAGGGCCTGTGCCGCCGCTGCACCTGGCTCTGCCAGCACGGCGCCCGGCGTCGCCCGGGCGACCAGCCCCCCGTCGGGCCGGTACTCCCGGTCGCAGAAGCCCTCCTCGAAAGCCCGGATGCCGTCGCGCAGCGCCATCGCCATGGCGCGGCAGCCCGAAGGGAGTACCAGGGCAACACCCCCGCCGACGTTGGCGCGCACCGCATCACGGAAGGTCTCGTAGACGGCGCCGCCTTTCGCCACCTCTTCATAGAGCGCGCCGTGGGCCTTCACCGAGTCGAGAGCCGTGCCGGCCGTCCGGCAGATCCGATCGAGCGCCCGCAGCTGCTCGGACAAGGACGCGGCGAGCTCGCCCCGGTCGATCTCCATCGGGTTGCGCCCGAAGCCGGCGCGGTCCGGGTAGGAGGGATGGGCGCCGACCCGGACTGCGTGCGCAACCGCGGCGGCGACGGTGGCCGTCATGGACTCGTCGTCCCCCGCGTGTCCGCCACAGGCGACGTGGACCGACGTCACGAACTCGAGGAGCGCCGCGCTCCACGTCGATCCCCGGCGCAGCGGTCGCTTCGCCGACGTCGGCGTTGAGGTCGATGGTCCGCTTGTGGGCCACGGTCTCAGCCAGCCTCGAGCTGGTCCACGACGATCCCGTCGCGGTAGACCACGCGTTGGTTGCGGCGCGTGGGCACACGGGCACCGCCGAGGATGGAGCCGGTCATGTTGAGGGGGTCCGCCCCGGCCACCACGACCCGCTCCCCCTGGGCGCCACGGCGATGCGTCGCCTGCAATTCGTCGAACGCCTCCGGGAGCGCGTACTGCTCGCCCGAGAGCCCCGCGACGAAGCGGCCACCGAGTACCAGCCCTCGCGCCTCCATCCGGCGCAGGGCCCACACGACCTCGCGCCACGGCACCTTGAACGACTCCCGGCTCCACAGCTCCCAGGCGACGATGCCCCAGCGCATCAGCAGCTGCTGCGCCACGGCCTCGGCCAGCGCCTCGTTGCCGGGCAGGAGCACACCGTCGTCGACGGCCGGTGCCCCGAGAACCTCGGGCCCGGGCAGCAGCGACCACCGACCCTCGCCGATACCGGTCCCCACGGGGGCACGGCGCCGCGCGAGGCGCCCCGAGGGGCGGCGCACCGTGCGGGTGCGCCAGCGGTCACGGGCCGAGAGCAGTGCGCGCACCGCCGAGAAGGCGTCGGCCGTGACGAGGCCCCGGGCAACCAGGTCCCACAGGCCCTCGTCCACCTCGGCCGGGAGCCGGCCGGTGAGTGGTGCCAGCTCCGGACGGAAGCAGGCGCCGCGCACCCGCAACGCGGCGAGCACGTCAGCCGCCGCACCGACCTCTGGCTCGGGCGCCAGCGATCCGGCGCGCACGGCGCGCAGCATGCCTTCGAGGTCGTCGCGCACCACGAAGGCGAGCGGCGTTGCTGGCGAGGGTGTCCCGCTCCGCCCCGTCCGCTCGGCTCGCGGCGTGAGGCGCCCCCACACGACTTCACCGGACAAGCAGAGCTCGTCGAGCCAGCGGGCGTCGTAGCCGGTGACGCGGGCGGGCAGGATCTGGGCCTCCCACTCGGCCGCGGGCGCCTCGATCCCCTGCAACTGCTCGAGCACTTCGAGCAGCCCGGCCCGGCCCTCGACGCGACTGTCCGGCGTCGCGTGCTGCCAGTGCGTCAGGAAGCGCACGTACTCGGCGATCGGTACCGCGTCGACCAGACCCCGGCGGCGGTTGCGACTGGCTCCGTGGAGCCGTACCAGGAGATTGCGGGCGCACCAGCGACCGTCGGGCAGCTCGATGGCGGAGCCCTTGCCCTCCAGGCGGGCCAGGGCCGTACGTGCCCGGGCGGGCGACAGCGGCGCCCCCATCGGCGCTCCCGATGGCAGCGCTGCATCCGCCACCAGCTGCTCGACCGTCACCGGGCCGGCCAGCTGCAGGTGGCCCGCCACACAATCCGCTGCCGCATCGTCGTCGCGTTCGAGCACCTGGGCCGCCTCGTGGCGCTCCGTGGCCACCCAGCAGTCGTTCACCACGCTCGCCCGGCCGTCGGCGGCGAGCGCGTCGTACCACTGCTCCCATTCCCGGTACGGCCGCGCCGCGACGAGTGAGAGCAGGAGGTCGTGCAGCTCGTCATGGCTGCGCAGTCGGGGCCGGACCTGGTCGATCACCACAGCCACGGCATCGGGATCGAGCGCGGCCAACTCCGAGGCCGGGACCGGTAACCCGTCGGGTCCCAGCTCGCCGAGGCCGCGCCGGAGTGAGAGCGCCCGGGTTCGCCGCTCCTCGAGCGGCACGTCGTCGAGGTAGGTGAAGGGTCGCCCGCTCAAGATGGCATGGGCGAAGGGGGAGGGCTCCGACGACTCAACCGTGTGCACCGCAATGGCACCAGACTCGACCCGGGCCCACAATTCCACCAGCCCCTCCACCGAGAGTCCCTCATGCAGGCAGTCGTGGACCGTCTGGCGCGCCAGCACATGGTCGGGCACACCGACCGGTCCGGCCGGTGCGTTCTCCTGACAGGCGGCCAAACCCGGCCACACGGCAGCCAGCAGGTCATCGGCCTCCATCCGCTGGAGATGGATAGGCCGGCGTTTGCCGCCGTTCATGCGGGGCAGCACGAGGGCGCGGTTCAGGTTCCAGCGCCAGCGCGCGCCGAGCATGGGATGGAGCAGCACCGCCTGGGTCAGAACTTCGGGTGCCTGGGCGCTGCTCAGCATGGATTGCACCCGGGTGAGCGGGAAGCTGTGTTGGGGTCCGAGCGAGATGACGACTGTGTCGTCGTCCGCCGCCGCCTGGAGTTCGAAGTCGAAGGAGACGCAGAACCGCTTGCGCAGCGCCAGGCCCAGCGCCCTGTTGATGCGGCCACCGAAGGGCGCATGGATGATCAGTTGTGATCCCTCGCTCTCGTCGAAGCAACGCTCAACGACGAGCCGCTCGCGGGTCGGCAGGTGGCCCAGTGCTGCCAGGCCGGCGGCACAGTAGGCGACGACCTGTTGCGCGACCTCGGCGGACACCCCGGTGCGCGCCCGCACGAGTCGGCGCGCTCCGTCGCCGTCGCTCGCCCGCAGGAGCGGCTCTAAGGCGCCCCGCAGGTCACTCACCGCCTCGGAGAGCTCGGCGGTACGGGCCGGGGCCTCACCCAGCCAGAAGGGGATGGTCGGTGGCAGGTCCCCCGCATCGTGGACCCGGACGGTGCCAACCTCCACCTTGGCGACCCGCCACGAGTGCGTGCCCAGAAGGAAGATGTCTCCCGCGGTGGCCTCGACCGCGAAGTCCTCGTGGACAGAGCCAACCGTCACCCCGTCGGGGTCGAGGACCACGCGGTAGTCACCCGTCTCGGGGATGGCACCCCCGCCCGTGAGCGCGGCCAACCGCGCCCCGCGCCTGGCGCGCAGTCGCCCGTTGACCGCGTCGAGGTGCAGGTGCGCACCCCGGCGCCCACGCCCGGTCTCGATCCCCCAGCTGGCCAACGCCACGACGTCGTCGAAATCTTTGCGGGACAGCTCGGCATACGGGGCGGCCTGCCGCGTCATGGTCCACATCGCCTCGACGTCGCGCTCCTCGGTGGCGGCCACCTCCGCGACCAGCTGCTGGGTCAGCACGTCGAGCGGTGCGACCGGTGGCTCGAGCAGGTCGAGTCGGCCCTCCCGAACAGCGCCGAGGAGGGCCGTGCACTCCACGAGTTCGTCCCGTGTGGTCGGGTAGAGACGTCCCGCCGGTGTCCCGTCGCGATGGTGGTTGGCCCGGCCGACCCGTTGGAGGAAGGTGCCGATGGCGCGGGGCGACCCGATCTGGCACACGAGCTCGACCGGGCCGACGTCGATCCCCAACTCGAGGGATGCCGTGGCCACCAGCGCACGGAGGTCACCGGCCCGCAAACGTGTCTCGACGATGCGCCGACGCGCCGCAGAGAGGCTCCCGTGGTGCGCGGCGACCAGGAGCGAGGCGTCGACATCTCCGTTTGCCGTTTCGTCCTCGCCGAGCCGCTCCGCCAGCTGATGGGCCACTCGTTCGGCCATCTTCCGCGTGTTGACGAACACCAGAGTCGTGCGGTGGTGACGGGTGTGGTCAGCGATCCGGTCGAGGATGTCCGACATCTGGCCGCCACTCATGACAGCCTCGAGCTCGGTGGACGGCAATTCTATGGACACTTCGAGGTCGCGGGCGTGGCCGCAGTCGACGATCACCGTCGGTGGCCGGTCGTCGTGCACGCCCGACAGGAGGCGCGCCACCAGGTCGAGCGGGCGCTGTGTCGCCGAGAGCCCGATGCGCTGGAGACGACCCCCGCTCTCGGTCACGAGCGCATCGAGTCGCTCGAGGCTCAGTGCCAGATGGCTGCCCCGCTTGTCGCGGGCCAGCGTGTGGACCTCGTCGACGATCACCGTCCGCACGCCCCGCAGGAGCACCCGTGATGAGGGCGCTGTCAGGAGGAGGTAGAGCGACTCCGGAGTCGAGACGAGCAGATCGGGCGAGTGCTTCTTCATGGCGGCCCGCTCGGCCGGCGGCGTGTCCCCCGTCCGGATGGCGACGCGGAGTCCCGGATCGGCGAAGCCGAGTCGGGTGGCCTCTTCCCGGATCTCGGAGAGTGGAACGTGGAGGTTCTCGTGGACGTCGACCGCGAGTGCCCGCAGCGGGGAGATATAGAGGACCTCGGGCGCGCCCCGGGCGCACGATCCTGCCTCGGCGGCGCGATAGGCGGCGTCGATGGCGACCAGGAACCCGGTGAGCGTCTTGCCCGAACCCGTCGGCGAGGCCACCAGGACGTCGCTCCCCGCAGCGATATGGGGCCAGGCCGCCGACTGTGGTGGTGTCGGACCGGCCGGGAAGCGCCGGGAGAACCAGCTCGCAACGGCCGGGTGGAAGAGCGATTCGGGTGAGGCGTCGGGCACGCTCCTATTCCACCAGGATGCAGTGACGCCCGCGACCGCGCGCCCGCCGCCGGCGCCGGTCAGGCCGGCCGCCGGCGCCCCCAGCAGGAGATCATCGGGGGCTGGGCCAGGTCGAGAACGCCGGCCGCCACGTTGGCCAGGTGCTGGGCGATCTCGTCCTCGGTGGCGATGCGATGGTCGAGGAGCTGGTCCCGGACGAGGTTGATGGTCGCGGTCTCGAGAGCGTTGCAGGCTGGGTCGCTCACCGGGAATGCGGCGTCGGCGCCCACCTGGACCAGGCCGACCGCCCGGAGGCGGCGCGGCAGCGAGCGCCCGTAGGCCAGGTCCACCCCCCGTTCGGCCAGCAGAGAGCGGAAACCCCGTCGGAGACGGTTGGCCAGCACCTCCGGCGGGCCGATCTCCTCCAGGCAGCTCAGCGGTTGCAGGGCCGGGTCGGCATCCTCAACCAGCAGGATCCCGCCTGGCCGGAGGGCTGCGACCATGTTGACAAGGGCGGCGTCGCGCTCGGGCACATGCACGAGGACGAGCCGGGCGTGCACCAGGTCGAATACCCCGGCTGGCGGTGGGTCGGCGGCCACGTCGTGCTCGAGGACCTCGACGTTGGCTGCGGTTGTCCCGCCAGCCCACGACAGGTTGATGTCGGTGGCGAGCACGTGCCCTGCTCGGCCAACCCGTTCGGACAGGTGGGCCACCACAGACGTCCCACCCGCTCCCACTTCCCAACAGCGCCAACCGGGGGCCAGGCCTAATCCGTCGAGATGCCGGAACGTGGAAGGGTCGAACAGGGTGGTGAAGGCGGTGAAGCGGTCCATCGCCTCGGGGGCGTCGTTGGAGAGGAGGTAGCGCTCACCGTTCATGGCGTCGGTGTGTGCACCGGTGCGAGGTCCTGCGACGTGCCGACGTAGCGGTCGAGCACGTCGGCAACTTCGGCTCGGCCCTCCTCAATCAGACTCGCCGTCGCCGAGAAGTCGCGGTACTGGCTCGAGGGCTCGCCGCCCCCGCTGAAGACGACGACCTCGACGCCGGGCGGGAGCAGCGCCAGCTCACGGACGAAGCGGGCGTGCACGGCGACGAAGAAGGCCGTCAGTGCCGCCTCGGCAGGACGGCGCGGCAGTGGCGGGTGGAAGTGCAACGGCCCGCACAGCAGCACGTAGATGCGGTCACACCCGGCTGAGATGGCCCGGCTGATCGGTACGTTGTTGACCACACCGCCGTCGACGAGCACGTCACCGTCGATGGAGACCGGCGGGAAGATGGACGGGATGGCCGAGGACGCCAGGATGGCCTCGACGGCCGGGCCGTGGCCGATCCAACGCTCCCTGCCGTCGGTGAGCGACGTCGTGACCACCTCGATGGGGATGGTGGCGTCCTCCAGGTTCTCGTAGTCGATCCCGGCCTCGATGATCGCCCGGAGCCCGGTGTTCGCATGCACCGAGGGCCGCTTCTGCAAGAACGCCCACGGCCCGTCGAACGCGCCCCGGGGGAAGATGTCGGTGCCCTTCACGTCGCGCCAGATTGCACCCATGCGTTCGATGTTCTCGAGCGTCGGATGACCGGCGTAGGACGCGCCGTTGATCGCCCCGACCGACGCACCGAAGACCCGATCGGCCTGGATGTCGCGCCGGAGGAGCTCCTCGAGCATGCCCACCTGGACGGCACCCCGGCTGCCGCCCCCGGCGAGGACGAACGCGGTGCGCTGCGGCGCGGCCCCGGGTCGACGCTCTGACAGATGACGACGCCGCGCCCATCGGGAGCGTAGGCGGTGAGCGAAGGTGGCCGACGGCGCGCCCTCGAAGTGGTTGGCATCGCTCATGGCGCTGCTCCGGGCGGATCGGGGGGCGGCGACACCCTCGCCTCCTGGCGTTCACGCCACGCCCTTCGCCCGGCAAGATCGTGCCGCACCGCCCACATGATCACGATCACCACGAGCGCGACCATCGCTACCACGAAGATCCCGAAGATCACGAAGAAGGCGGCGTTGCCGGCCGACGCCAGCAGGAGCGCGGGTGCCATTACACCTCAGGGTAGAGGAGTGTCACACCCTCCGGGCACACTGCTCCGATGGTCCTCGTCGCCCCACGTCCACCGCTCAGGCCGGGCGGCCGCCAGGGTGACTCGTCGGTGGATCCTGGCACGGGAGGAGAGGTCCTGGCGCTGCTGCGCGGCGACGCGACGGCACGGCCGCGCTTCGACCCGGGGCTGGCCGGCGGGTTGCGGGCCTGGCTCGAGGATGCCGCCTACGACATCGTCGCGGCGCGCGGCGACCACGCGCCCCCCTCTTCCTCGGGGCTCGCCAGCTCCTCGGGTCGCCGGATGAGCGGCGCCTGGACGACAGCGTGACCGACCAGCTGGTCCTGTCGAGGCTGGCGCACGCGCTGTTGCGCCAGCTCGTACACGCCGGAGAGATCACCGACCCGTTGGGGGACGCGGTGGATGCATTGCGGACTTCCGGAGACGACGCAGAGGTACGTCACGTCGAGTCGCTCTCGGAGACAGCGCGTCGCGCCCTCTCGGAGACGCTCGCGGTCCACGCCCGGCACCTGACCGCATTGGTCCCGCGGTTTGCACCGGGCTGGATGCCCCGGACCAACGACCGAGTCGCCATCCCGCTCGGAGGAGGACGGGTCGTCCTCCACGGGGTTTTCGACCTGGTCGTTGGACTGCCGCAGCCGCGGACTGCGTCACTGTGCGCGCTGGGGCTCTCGACCGGCGGACCCTGGGTGGCGGAACGGCGGTCATTGCACTTTCTTTCCCTGCTCGAGACCCTCCGGAGCGGTACTCCCCCGTTCCGGCTGGCGCTGCTCGAGTCCGCTTCCGGCCGATACGGCGTCGAGGACGTCCGCGAGGAGCATCTCAGGGCCATCGCCTCGCACATCGCCGCCTGGCTCGCGCGGACCAGCACCGACAATGGATAACCGGCTCATGGACGCGTTGGTGGCACCCGTCCCCGCCGTCGACGCCACGGCCTGGCGGGCCGCCCTCGAGGAGGCCAAGTCGAAGCTGGCGGGCCTGGCCGTCCGGCGCGCCGGAGCGGTCCGCTTCCGTGTCACCGATCATGAGGTGCGTACCGCCTTCGGGAATGAGGCAGCCGATCCTGGTCACGCCGAGCCGTTCGCCTGGTCCGCACGGAACGCGCGGCGATCAATCGGGGTGGCCGCCGTTCGCCTGCTGCTCGGCGGCGGCGCGCGTTCCCCGCTGGAGGCGGTGCGGCACAGGCTGGCCGAATCATCTCGATGGGTGCGTGATGGCAGCTCGTGCGCCTCGCAGCTCGACCGCTGGGTCGACGGCCTCCCACCGGCCGGCCGCGCCGCCGTTGGTGCCGAGGCCGTGACCTGGGCCACCCGCCTCTGGTGCGCCCTCGACTGGTCCGCATTCGCGTCGGCACCGGTCGTTGGCCGCGACCACTGGTGGGACAGCCCCCATTCCGCGCTACTCGCCCTCCGCGGGCGCGCCGATGTCCGCACGGCGCGCTCGCACCTCGTCGTGTTGTCAGGGCCGCGCCGCGACTCCGTGCGCGCCGAACTCGCTCTGGTGACCCTGGTCGAGTCCCTGCGCCTGCGTGGCGACGAGGTGCCCGGCCGCCTGGTCGGGTGGTGGCCGGATTCTGGCCACCTGGTACGGGTCGAACCCGAGCCGGCGGTCCTCACCCTCGGCACGGAGGGGGTCGAGCTGGCTCTGGGGGGTTCCGGAACGCCGCTCCGATCGGCCGCCTGAGGCACCCACCCGGGTCATCTATCGTTGGTCCCCCCATGGAGACCCGCGAAGACATCAGGAACGTGGCCATCGTTGCGCACGTCGATCACGGCAAGACGACCCTGGTCGACGCGCTCCTGCGCCAGACCGGCGCCTTCGGGCCGCATGAGGAGCTCACCGACCGGGTGATGGACTCCGGCGATCTCGAGCGCGAGAAGGGCATCACCATCTTGGCCAAGAACACCGCCGTGCGCTGGGGCGGAGTGAAGTTGAACATCGTCGACACACCGGGACACGCCGACTTCGGGGGCGAGGTCGAGCGTGGATTGACCATGGTCGACGGCGTTCTCCTGCTGGTGGATGCATCCGAGGGCCCCTTGCCCCAGACGCGCTTCGTCCTGCGCAAGACGCTGGAGGCCCGACTCCCCGTGGTGCTCGTCATCAACAAGGTAGACCGGGCCGACGCCCGCATCGCCGAGGTCGTGCACCAGGTGGAGGAGCTGTTCTTGGACCTCGACGCCGACGAGGACCAGATCGATTTCCCGATCCTTTACGCCAACGCCAGGGCGGGTTGGGTCAGCACCGAGCCCGGCGTGGAGGGGGTCAACGTCGAGCCGCTGTTCAAGTCCATCATCAGGCACGTCCCGCCCCCCTCCTTCGACAAGTCGGTCGGGACGCAGGCGCTGGTGTGCAACCTGTCGGCCTCTCCCTATGTGGGTCGGCTGGCCATCTGCCGGGTGCACAACGGCACGCTGGTAAAGGGCAGCCCGGTGGCATGGTGCCGCCTCGACGGCACGGTAGAAAAGGCCAAGATCACCGAGCTCTACGTGACTGAGGCGCTCGACCAGGTGCCGGCGGAGTCGGCCGGCCCGGGCGAGATCGTCTCGGTCGCCGGTCTGGCGGAGGTCACCATCGGCGAGACGCTCGCAGACCCCGAACGGCCGGTCGCGTTGCCGGCGATCACCGTCGACGAGCCCAGCCTGGCGATGACCATCGGCATCAACACGTCACCCCTGTCGGGTGCGGACGGCACGAAGCTGACGGCCCGACTGCTCAAGGCCCGCCTCGACGCGGAGCTCGTGGGCAACGTGGCCATCAGGGTGGCTCCGACTGACCGCCCCGACATGTGGGAGGTAATGGGCCGGGGCGAGCTGCAGCTGGCCGTCCTGGTCGAGACCATGCGGCGCGAGGGATTCGAGCTCACGGTGGGCAAGCCGCAGGTCGTGACGCGCGAGATCGACGGCAAGGTGCACGAGCCTGTGGAGCGGGTGAGCGTCGACGTGCCCGACGAGTATCTCGGCGTGGTCACCCAGTTGTTGGCGCTCCGGAAGGGCACCATGCTCGAGATGGTCAATCACGGGACAGGCTGGGTGCGATTCGACTACCGGGTTCCGGCCCGTGGCCTGATCGGGTTCCGGACCGAGTTCCTGACCGAGACCCGGGGCACGGGAATCCTTCACCACGTGTTCGACGGGTGGGAGCCCTGGCACGGCGACCTGCGGACACGGCGCAACGGGTCGATGGTGGCCGATCGGCGCGGCGTGACGACCACGTTCGCGCTCATGAACCTCCAAGAGCGCGGGACGCTGATCATTGGTCCGGCCGAGGAGGTCTACGAGGGCATGATCGTCGGGGAGAACGCCCGGGCGGAGGAGATGGACGTCAATCCGACCAAGGAGAAGAAGCTGAACAACATACGTTCGGCGACGGCCGAGGACTTCGAGAGGCTCACGCCCGCCATGGCGTTCTCCCTCGAACACACGCTGGAATTCATCAGCGAGGACGAGTGCGTCGAAGTCACGCCCAAGGCGGTGCGGCTGCGCAAGGTGCTCCTTGATCAGGCGACCCGGGGACGTTTGCGCAGCCGGGCCCGCGACGCGGCACAACGGGAGCAGTCGTCCAAGGGGTAGCGAAAGGGGTCACGCGTGGTGACTGCACGGAACGAGGGCTTCGACCACATGACGATCGTGGTCACCGACCTCCCGGAGGCGCGCCGCTTCTTCGGCCTGCTCGGCTTTGAGGAGACCATTGCGGTGGTGGCGTCCGGGGAGCGGATCTCGGCCTACATGGGGATCCCGGGGTGGGAGTCCGATCACGTGACGCTGGCACTCAAAGGGGCCGAGGTGCACCAGGAGGTCCAATTGCTGTTCTTCCATCGGCCGCCGAGCAAGGTCGACGCCGGGACGGGCACGCTCGACCGCACCGGCTTCAACCACGTGTGCTTCCGGGTCAACGACATGGCCGCGATGCTCGAGCACCTGGCGGCGAACGGGGTCACGCCGCGGGGCGAGATCCTCGACTACCACGACAAGAAGCTGGTCTTCCTCGACGGACCGGGCATCGTCGTCGAGTTGGCCGAGTTGGCCAACGGGTGAGTCGGCCCGGCGGCGGGCTCACCTAGCATGAACCGCCTGGAGGGATGGCAGAGCGGACGAATGCACAGCTCTTGAAAAGCTGCGAGGTGCAAGCCTCCGTGGGTTCGAATCCCACTCCCTCCGCCATCAGACAATGTGGCTGAATCTCAGGAGGCGTACACTACTGAGGAAGCACTTCTGTGTCCGCCCCCCGCAGTCACCGGGTCATGCTTATTCAAACCCTTCAGGTGAAGTGCCGGCAGCCAAGTAGACTGGTCATATACTCGAGACGCAGGTCCAGGTGCGGGCTACCGGCACTTTGGTCGGCACTGCGCTGGCCGCTTCAGGATGACTGAGGACACCTGCGAAGTACCGACTGGGTCACCAAAGCCACAGTGACACCAGCCGCCAGCATCGTCAACGGACCTACCCCAACTTCACTACCCTCCACCATGTTCGACCTGCCCCATCCCTTTTCCAGAGATCGATGGGTCCTGCTGTCGTCCAGCCGCCTTGGCTCACAAATTCACGGTGAGTTCCTAACGGCAGTCATGCCCCTCAAGCCACATTTTCGTTAGCGTCTTCTCCGGCGGGTTGGTGGCCGGAGCGACCTTTGGGGGCCGACTCCTTCTTCTCGACCCGCCACCCTGTTCCTGAGGACTTTGGCGGCTCTACGCGTTTGAGTGGGGAGAGCGGGTTCTGATCCTTGGCGGTGATGGACGCCTGGGCCACGTGACACCACCGGCGTGAAGAAGTACCCGCAGTCGGTAGTGATCGAAGCAGGTGAAGCCCCGTCCGGAGCGCTTGACCTTCTTCACGCACAGGTTGAGACCTTCGGTCGGACCGTTGGACGCTCCGGTGCGGTGGTGATTCAAGATCTCGGTGCTCCAGCGCTCGAGGGTGTCGCCGAGCGAGCGGATCTCTTCGACCTCGTCGCTCTTGGATCCGACGATGGCCTTGTCGAGGAGAACTCTGGCAACCTTGGGATCCTCGGTCAGGTAGATGTCGCGCACCGACTCTTTGGCCAACCACGCACCCAGGAGCTCGTCGTGGGGATCGCCGTGGCGCAGCCCGAGCAGCACGCGGTCATGACCACGCTCATCGAGACGCTCGTAGCCGGACAAGAGGAGCTTGCGGATCCGATAGAGCGGATCGGCCTTGCGGCCACGATGGCCGAGCGTCTCGTTCTGGACGCGCCGGCGCACCTTGTCGACGCAGCGGTTGGCGATTCTCACGACATGAAACGGGTCGGCGACGCGGATCGCATGATCGAGGTGCGGGGACGTACCCGAGCGATAGCTCTCGGCGAGGTCAGTGGCGACCACACGAATGGCTCTCATCCAGGCCGGGTCCTGGTCCGCACACCATCGCCGCAGGTCAGGAGCGGTGTTTCCCTCCACCAGGTCGATGATCCTCTTGCCGTTGAGGTCCACCAGGCCGGTCACGTAGATGGTCCGGTGCTCTCTCGTCGCCGAGAGGAAGGACGTCTCGTCGATGCCGAGCGCCCGGACCTTGTTCACGCGCTTGGGGTCCTCGACCAGTGGCGTGCCGTGCCGGACCACGGCGTCCATCACGGTCCACCAGCACACCCCGAGTTCGCGGGCGACGACGGCGACCGGGAGAGCCAGCTCTCCGACCTGGCGGGTGGCTTCTGCTCCGGCACGGAGCGTCAGGACGGCCCGTGGGGCGACGTGCTCAGTGCCCTCGGTCCACGTCTTGGCCGCGCAGTCGGGGTCGACACAGCGCCAGCGCCGCTTCAGCCAGACCAGACGTGCCGGCCGCCCGAAGCACGGGAGATCCCTGATGTCGACCCTGACGCGGTCCTTGGCCTCGGCGCGCACACCGCAGGTCAGGCAGCCCTCGAAGTCAGCCATCGTCTCGACCATGACGATCACCTCGGAGGGGGTCTCTTCCACGGCCAACACCCGGAAGCCGTTAAGTCCCAACAGTGCTTCTGCCAGGCCGGTAGCGTCGTCCATCGTCAGGGGTCCTCCTCGTTGGGTCGTCAAGCAACCTCAACGATGTCGGGGCCCCTGGCCGCGTTCGTGGATACTTCGCTACGTCACGCTCCCCAGTTCAACGCGAAGAGCCACTTTGGCTGGGTGTTGCGGCAACGCCTGGCTCAGCAGGCTTTACCCCTACCTCGCTGCCGAGAGGAACCTCTCAATGCCGGAGGCATTGGAAAGTCCCCATGCTCTGTTCATCTTGCTCCACAAGGTCCCACCGCAAGGCCAACAGGGAAGACTTGGGCGTCTTTCCGCGAGTGTGTCTCGGCCATGTTTCCATTGGAGAGCGCAACCCTACGATACCGACACCTGCAGCGGATTCTGTGCATCCGCGGCAAGGTTCGCTGCCGCGCTGGCCGAGAGCTTAGGCGCTTCGAAGTAGCGATAACGGGTCACCTGGAAAGTGTTCGCCGTCGATTGACCAGAAACGCTGGGGCACGCCGATGAGACTCCGTAGATGGTTGGATCGGTACAGGGCATGGGTCCTCCGCTGGGGCCGGTCACCTGAAGTCCGTTCTGCCCCCAGGCCGTGTTGTCACCGGTGCACGGCGGTGGACTCGCGGGCTGTTGGTCCAAGTAATAGGTGCTTGCTTGAAGTCCGGAAATGTCGGTCTGGACGTTGTAAGTGGTCACCAACGATCCCTGTGATCCCGACACCATTTGCCATGAGGGCGGTTGTGACCCGCTGTTCAACGTGTCTGGCACTCCGTCGATACTCACCCCGTTGGGGTTATTCGAATCAGAGTATGACATCCCGGAGACGCCAGTCTCCATGTCGTCGAAGGACATGACGCCAGGGATCGAATGAACGACGAGATTTGTGATCGAATCCTCGCGTTGAGGGTAGAAGATGTCAGTTGAGATCGTGTACTGGCCGCTGTTGGCCCCGATGAAGGAGCGAATGGCGCGCACCGGTCCGCTGATATTGACAACGAATCCGCCCTCGTATGGAGTCGTCGGGATGGTGTCGTCGAACGTATCCTCACTGCGCCCACAGTTCCCCGGCGCGAACTGAACCCTGCTTCTCTCGAGCATGTTGGTCCCCGAGCCTCCGTCAGCCGTGATCGCAAGACCGTTGTTCAACCAACGGTCGCCAAAGTCCTGAGAATATGAGCCAGTCACGACTGTCGACTGCTCAGGGTTGCCGGCTGCCGTGTTATTCGGCGCGTTCGCACTAGTGCCCATGTGGTAGGTGGCCTCGTAGTTCCCCGAGTCAAGGCTGAACGTGTATTTGACGCCGGTCGTTCCGGCGCCACCGCCGGTGAGGGTAGGGCTGGAAAATAAATAGACGTACCCAGTCTGAGAGGTGTTCAACGGATCAGTGAGGGTAATCTGCTGCTCCGTGCTTCCGGTCACATTGGCCGGAAATGATCCCGAGGGCGCTTTCTGCCCCGCCAGGTTCTCCATGAACGAGACCTGGTCGTAGTCGCCAAGTCCACTGTGCGATGCCACCCCGGTATAGGTGGGCCACCACGTGTAGCCAGGCGCGGACTGAGCCGGGTTGGTATACACGAGCACGTCGTAGGGAGCACCGCTCGGAAGGGTCGCATAATCGCTGGTGGGTCTGTTCAAGATTTGGCCGGGGTTCACGAGGTCGCGCTGGTCCACCTGTGTCGGGATTTGGTGCCACGCGCTTCCGTCCCAGGAGAATCCGACGATGTGGGGGGGCGAACTGCCGAGGAGCTTCGGAAGAGAGGATCCTTCGAGCACAACCGGCTCTTCCGGCCGATTGAGGCTCGAACCGTAGATCGTGCAGGCCGAGAGGCTAACCGCGACTGCGCAAAACGCCAACGCCGCGCTGGCATAGGTTCTCCTGCGAGATCGGCGTAACTGGGGAGAGCGACTCCGAGCCGTCCGTACTGGTATGACCACCCTTTCACCCCCAGGCTCACTCGACTTCGTGCTACACCCTCTATCACTTTGCAATGTTCTGCGCCAGCATGCAGCAATCTTCACTGTTGCATGCAGTTCCGTTCGCAAGGATCTACTCTGTGAATGCGATCGGGGAGCAGCATCCGTTCCATCGATTCCTCAAGCCGCCCCACCGTTGAGGAGTTCACCCTACGACGCACGGATCGCGGAGCGCATCCGAGGCGGTAGGACCGAAGCTGTCACGTTGCAGCAATACTCCCAGCAATACTCCCACATCACCTAAACACTAAGGATACTCCGACGTCTACTGGCAATCTGTGCTCGCCGTCGCGGTGGCAAAACTACGGGACAACGAGGGCTCGATGGCCGACGATTACGGTGCTAACCCGGAAACGTTGTTGATCGAGATGGGCACCCCCGGAATCGAGCCGTGGAACTGGGCATCAGCAAAGCTAAAAACCCGACCGTTGAGGAGGTGAACTGTGCCTTGGACACCACTGACGACGTCGCGAGCGGAGGTCGTGGCGAACGAGCCGACCTGACTTGACAAGGACCCATGGAACTGGCCGTCACCGAAGCTAAAGACGTCGCCGGAACGTCGAGCTGGGAGCCTTCAGGGGAGGAGCTCGCAACGAGTCAAGTCACCAAGTCCAATAACCGCTGTATAGCCATCGGAGGGTTTGAATAGTGTCTCAGGCTCTCCGCGTCGGGCCGTGCGATGTCTGGACGTTCACGGCCGAGCACCCGCCATTTCGGCTTGCCGTGTCGAGCCAGGGCCCGGAGGACGATCGGCAACCTTTACCGGAATCTGCAGGAAACTGTCCCTGGGATGGAGCGCGAGTCAGAGACTGTCGTGTGGATTCGGGAGAACGGCGGACGTCCAGGCCAGCCCAATGCACATCTCGTCGGTTGACCCATCTCCCCAAGTGACGAAGTGTGGCGGCGCTTTGCGCAGGATTGGCAATTCTTGCGCAAGGTTCGGGTTGTAGGAACATGTCACCTGCACCGGCTCACCGGCCGTGACGGGTACAGGGCTGCTGAGGTTGTACGACTTCTGGTCGTGAAAGTCGAAGTTGGGCACGTTCAGGACGGTCTTGGCCTGTGGAGTCCCGGGGTTGAGCACCATCTTGAAGGACCGTCCAAGGAGGTGCATGTGCGCGTACACCCTCACGAGGTAGCCGCTTTTCTGGATCTTCGACGTGCATGAGGTCGAATCTCCCTCGGGTGGATCGGCTGGGTTGTTCCCGCAGAGTGCTTCGATGCCGTTCACCTCCTCGACGGCAGTCTGGCCGAAGCGCTGGCCCAGGTTGGCCAACGATGCGGCGCGGTTGCACAGTGGACCGCTGACACCTGCCGGACACGGAATGTCAGGTGGTGCGAGCATCAAGTTGAGGTGGAGGGGCAGGAGCGGTGCCGATTCCGGCAGCGTGCGGAGCACCAGAGAGTTCTTCACCGGCTTATCGCCGAGAAGCAGCGTGTAGTGGACCTGCATGACGACCAGACTTCCCGCTGGGAGCGGAACACCGGTGTCCTTCGGAAAATCGTCCACTCCCGCACCCGGGGTCCAAAACGTCAACAGAGGGACCGCGGCGACTCCCGCCGGGTCCGAGCTCGGGAGAGGCAGACCGAAGCACGTCCAGCCGCGCCCTCCTCTGTTTGCCCGCTCTGCGGTGGTGGCGAGCGACGGCGGCAGGAGGAACAGAGCCGCGTGGTGAACCTCATCGCTCCCAGCGACGAACTTGCTGGAGACGATGTACTCGTTCTGGGTCACTTGGGGGTTCACCAGCGTGCAGTGGTAGTCGTCGGTCGTCCCAGGCGCGGCGACCGGCTTGTACGCGTGCGACATGGCCATCGAGATGGTTCTGATTGCTGGCTCCGAGCTCGAAGCCGCTGACGTAGAAGCCGACAGAAGCGCTCCGGAGGCCGTCAGCATCGCTGCCACAAGGAACATCACAGCTCGCATGCCGGCCGAAGCTAACAGGAGAAAGGCCTGGCCGCTGGAGGAATAGTTTGGCAAAGAACTGATTGAGTGCCCAATCGCATTGTGAACCGGACTGATCCGGCGGAGTCGCCTTTCCATTCTCCCAGATGGGGCTTGTTTTGCTGCCCAAGAATGCGCTTCTCGGGGTCCACGCAGTCATGAGGGCCCACCGAGGTCGGTCTGCCAAGCGATCGGCCCTCCCGTTACGATGAGCACCGACAGTAGGAATCCGGAGATGCCGATGAGCACGAGAACAACGTGTGACAATCCGATGTGCTCGTGTGATCCATGCATATGTGCCCATTGCGCCTGCGGCGTCGTCACGCTCGGCGATCTCGAGCGCCGGGTGCTGGGTATCGTGTGGGACCAGCCCGATCCCGAGCCGACTGGACGCGACGTGGCTGATGCGCTCCCCGCGCATGCCTATACAACGGTCGCCACGGTCCTGGACCGCCTGGTCAACAAGGGACTCCTGCGTCGCCGCCGAGACGGCCGTACCATCAGGTTCGCTCCGATCGGCGTTCGAGGGGCCCACACCGCCGTCGTCATGCGTCAGGCCCTGACGGCCGACGGCGATCCGAGCGCGGCCCTCGTCTGCTTCGCGCGAACGCTGACGAAGTCGGAGGTGGCCGTCCTCCTCGGTGCGCTCGACGAAAGCAGCTCCCGCGCCACGGGTTGAAGAGCTTCACCGCCTCGATCCCGTACGAAATCGACACCTGCCTCGCGCTGAGAGAGCCTGACACAGGCAAGGCCCCCCGGCCTCCGTCAGAGCATCAGAATGAGCATGAAGCCCATGCCGACGCACATGACAACGTGGCTGGCGTCCTCGAGCCATGGCGCGGTGATGAGCCTCACGGCGCCAGGAGAGGCCGATGCCGGAGACGACCCGTTCGGAGCTTCGACCGACGGGCCGCCCGATCCACTCATGGCGTAGGCCCGGGCGTGCCTGCCGTGGTGGGAGACGCCCTTGACCGGCGAAGCGAGCGTGAAGACGGCTGAGGCGAAGAACGAGACGGCCAACAGGAAGCCGAGCGCAGGATCGATTCGCGCACTCGACGACGACGCCATCGACATCGACATCGCCCCGGACCCCGCTCCTCCCGGAAATACGTACATCAAGAGCATGGCAAAGCTCATCGCAGCATGGATCAGATAGTGGGTCAGGTGGATGCCGAACGCGATCACCGATTGCACGCTCTGCACGAGGAACCAGACGAGCAAAACCGTGAAGATGAGCTCCCAGATCGCGCTGGGTCCGAAGGCCCAGTCGGCAACGAACATGCCGGCCATGGAGGTTCCCATGAAAATGTGGGCGATGTCGACGTCCCAGCCGGCGTTCCTACGGGTTGTGACTGACACGGCGAGCAGCACGAGGCCATAGGCGGCCACGGCCAGCATCGCCACTGCCAAGAGGTAGTAGAGCCAGGCGGGAGTGGGCGTCACGCGACGAGGACCCCTCTCGAACCGTCTGTCGAGCTCGAGGACGCGTCGCTCGCGGTACTTCGAGCCAACGTCAACGGCCAGTAGAGCAACGCCAGGATGATGACGAGCGGCCCCGAGTTCGGATCGGTGGCACCGCCGGCCAGGATCCCCCCGAAGTCCTCGGTAGCCGCCCAGATGGCGGCGAACACAACCATGGCCAGTACCAGGGTGAACTTGGTGACCGGATCCGGGAGGTACACCCCGACCGCCACCACGACGCAGATGACCGCGAGCAGGATCGCGGCGGTCGTGCCGTGACGGAGGAGCAGCGATTCGGTGGACCGATCGATATGGGCAAGCCAACCGGGCTCTCCCGTGTAGGCAGCCACCAGGTCATGCAGCGACTGGGGCGACCGACCCGAGCCGACGACGGCCAAGAGGGCCAACAGGCCCCAGACCACCGCCCAGATCGCCTTGGCGGCGGTCACCCCGACGCTTCGAGCAGCGACAAAGGGTCGGTTTGAGTGCTCGCTCGGCCACAGCAGTACCGCCAGTACGGCGTAGAAGAGCACGCCGCCGGGGCCGCCGCCGAAAGGCGTGGCGCCCCCGTGGGCGATGTTTCCCAGACCTTCCCCGAACCACCAGACGCTCAGCGACCAGACGATGGAGAGCGCCAGGGCGGGTTTCACAGATCGCTTCCAGACGATCCCAAAGGCGATCAGGAACTGCACGAGGGCGAAGATCGTATTGCTGAGCACCGGATCGTGGTAGACGTTCGAGGCATTCCAGGTGATCGAGTGCGCGACCCACCCGGGGTTACCGGCGGCGACCGAGTTGAGCATGCCGCTGAACCCGTTCGAGCCCCGAGTGAACATGAACGGCTGGATTTGCAAGACCGCGTCGAGGAGCCAGATCGTTGCCAGCACCAGCTGGAACGTCCGCTGAAGATCCCTGGGTTGTCCGCCGGCGCTGGCCACCATCCCGCTCGGACGAATGTCCGTGGCAGTTGAATTTTCGTCTTTGAGGTCTGCCAGGCTCACCGCTCACCCCTCTCTGTCAGGGCTCAGCTCCTCCGATCGGGAGTTACTACTACCAATCGTAGTAATACCGCAACCCTCCGACCTGTCCCAGGGTCCGGGCCGCCGACCTCCGGGCGTCGCTGTAACGAGAGATAATCGCGGCCGCCGGCACGGGGCCACCGGCTGCCGTGCCTTCATGCCATGACCGACGACACCGACACTTCAAACGGTCCTTCGAGTGGCAACCCGACCCCGGGCACGATATCCCGGCGTCATTTCCTCGGTGCCGCGAGTGCCCTCAGCGCGGTCGGGGGGGCGTGCGCGGGGGCGGCCGCCGTCGGCATCCCTCTGGGGCTGACCGCCGACACGGGGCAGTCGCCGGACGACTCCTCCTCGAGCGGGACGGAGCCGTTTTACGGCACGCACCAAGGCGGGATCATAACGCCCCCACAGAGCCACACCTATTTCGCAGTGCTCGATGTGACCACGAACGATCGAAGGCGGCTCACGGACCTGCTGCAAGGTTGGACGGCCATCGCGGCCAACCTGACGTCCGGTCGACCTGCACATCCGATGACCCGCGACCCGGGCCGCACCCAGCCCGACAGTGGCGAAGCCGTCGGTCTGGGCTCGGCGCGCCTCACGCTCAACGTCGGATTCGGGCCCGGCCTATTCGGCGTCGACGGACTCGATCGGTTCAGCCTGGCTGATCGCTGGCCCATTCAGCTCATCGATCTCCCGACGTTTCGCGGGGATGCTCTGACCGCCTCGACAACCGGTGGCGATCTCACCATTCACGCCTGCGCGGACGACCCCCAGGTGGCATTTCACGCCGTGCGACAACTCGTTCGCGCCGGTGGGGCCCTGACGTCTATCCGGTGGTCCCAGGCGGGGTTCAACGAAGCCGACGCGAGTCGCGGCACCCCGAGGAACTTGCTCGGCTTCAAGGACGGGACGTCGAACCCCCACACGATGGCCGAGCTGGATCAATTCGTCTGGGCACGGTCCGATGCACCCGAGTGGATGGCTGGTGGGACCTACCTGGTCATGCGGCGCATCAGGATTTCGCTCGACCAGTGGGACGCCCAAACGCTACGAAGCCAGGAACGGGCCGTTGGCCGCCACAAGGCGACGGGCGCTCCGCTCGGACGGTCCGGGGAGTTCCACACGCTCGACCTCGATTCCGCGGACTCTGCCGGTCGCCCGGTCATCCCGCTCGACGCGCATGTTCGGTTGGCCTCACCGCAGGAGAATTGGGCGCGGCTTTGCTCCGTCGCAGCTATTCGTACACCAACGGTGTGGCGCCCCCGCAAGAGTCCGGATCGGGGTCTCCGTCGCTCGACGCCGGGCTCCTGTTTGCGTCCTATCAGAGTGATCCCCGCCTTGCATTCATTCCCATTTTTCACACTTTGGCTGAGAAGGACGCCCTTTCCAGATTCTGCATCTGTACCGCGAGCGCGATCGCCGCACTCCCGCCCGCGCCCTCGAAGGAAGGACGCTGGATCGGACAGGATCTGTTCTCCTAGATCAGGGGATCCTCGCAAGTCTCCTAGATCAGGGGATCCTCGCAAGGTCTGATTGGGCAGAGGGACGACATGCCGAACCTTGTCCGCTGTGGCGGAGGGCGGCGGCCACACAGAGGCAACGACCCCACGCGTGACAGTGTGGGCAGGGGCGACGGCCGAGCGTCCGAATATCCTCGAGTTCCCGCCGATCGACGCCGATCGCGTGCGCCTGGTTCGGGGGGCCCAGACCCAATATCATGAGAGGGTGACCACGTCAGGACCTTCGGGCACGGCTGGTGCCCAAGTTGCCGTTGCCCAGCTCACGGTGGAGGGCATGCATTGTGCTTCGTGCGTCGCGCTCATTGAGGAGACGCTCACCGAGCGCGAGGGCGTGACCGCAGCCTTGGTCGACCTCGATTCGGCACGCGCCGTGATCGAGTACGACCCGTCCACGCTTGACGTGGAGCAGATCCGTGCCGCTATCGCCGAGGCCGGGTACGCCGCTTCTCCAGTGAGCTAGCAGGCCCGATGCTCACAGCCGACTCAGGGGCAACGTCGCTTCTCGAGCAAGACGGGCCTTCAGTCGCCACCGCCGAGCTCGAGGTGGGCGGGATGCACTGTAGTGCTTGTGCAACGCGCATCCAACGGGCGCTCGGGCGCCTGCCCGCCGTCGCGAGCGCCTCGGTCAATCTCGCCACCACACGGGCCTATGTCGCCTACGATCCGGCGCGGCTCGATCCCGAAGGCCTGTGCCGTGCGGTCAGCGAGACGGGCTACACCGCGACGCCCATCGTGCGCGGCCGCTCTGTTGAAGCCAATCGGGATCCCGACCACTGGGATCTGCGCGTCATCGTCTCGTGGCCACTATCTGTACTGGCCCTGCTGGTCGCGTTGGCCGGACCCGAGTCGGCGACAGCTGGATGGACCGTCCTTCTTCTCGCTCTCGTCGTGGAGATCGTCGGCGGCTGGCCGTTCTTGAGGGACAGCGCTCGGCTGCTGCGCCACGGCGCGACCAGCATGGACACGCTCATCGCGCTGGGGACGTTGGCCGCGTTGGGAGTCAGTGCCGTCGAGGCCGTCGCCCTCGGCGGCCGCCACGTCCACCTCGGTGGTGGGGGCGCCTTCGCGGCCAGGTTGCATGGGGTGATGGCCCCGCTGATCGTGTCCGTGCTCGCCACCGGCCGGGCCATCGAAATGCGGGCGCGCGCCCGGGCGGCCGATGCCTTGCACTCCCTGCTCTCGCTGCGACCACCAAGGGCGCGGGTGGTCGTGAACATCGACGACGAGGAAGGGGTGTTGGTTCCCCCGGAGAGCCTTCCGGTCGGGGCCCTCATGCGAGTCCGACCGGGCGAAGCCATCCCGCTCGACGGCACCGTTGTTTCCGGTTGGTCGCCGGTCGACGAGTCGATGCTCAGCGGAGAGCCATTGCCGGTCGATCGCGGGCCCGGGAGCTCTGTGACCGGTGGAACGCGGAACGGGAACGGGATCCTGGTCGTCACGGTCGCAACCGTGGCTGACGAATCGGTCCTGGCCCATCTGCAGAACCTGGTGGAGGAGGCCCAGAGAGACAGGGCACCGTTGCAGCGGATCGCCGATCGGATCAGCAGCGTGTTCGTCCCGGCGGTGCTCATCGGAGCGGTCGTGACGTTCCTCACCTGGTGGCTCGCCGTGGGCGACTTCGGGCGAGCCCTGCTCAGCAGCCTGGCCGTCCTTCTCGTGGCCTGTCCCTGTGCGATGGGCCTCGCCGCGCCGGTCGCCATGATGGTCGGCTGCGGGAGGGCCGCAGCCCTCGGGATCTTCATCCGTAGCGGCGACGTTCTCGAGCGGATGGCCAAGATCGATGGGGTGGTCTTCGACAAGACCGGCACCCTCACGGAACGACACGCAGAAGTGACCAGTGTGGTTGCGTTGCCTCGGTACTCGGCCGAAGAGGTGCTGACGCTCGCGGCGGCAGTCGAAGCCGAGAGTCAACATCCGATTGCCCTCGCCGTCATGGCGGGCAGGGGCGCATCAGGCTTCCGCGCCACTGACGTCCGATCTCTGCCGGGGGTCGGCGTCGTCGGGACACTGGACGGCCACGAGATCAAGGTGAGTCGGGTGGTGCTGTCACGGCTGCCGGAATCGATCTCCGCCGCCGTGACGGAGCGCTACCTCCGTGGCGAGACGGTCGTGGCCGTCGAGCGCGATGGTGACGTTGTCGGGGCGATCGCGGTGGCGACACCCCTGCGGCCCGAGGCGATCCCGGCCGTGGCCCACCTCCGTGAACTCGGACTGTCCACGTCCATCCTCAGCGGAGACAGCGACCCCGCGGTGCAGACGGTCGCCAGGGAGCTCGGGATCACGTCGGCCCGGAGCAACCTGAGTCCGGCGGAGAAGGTCGCCGCCCTCACGTCCATGCGTGAGGGCCACCGAAAACTGCTCATGGTGGGTGACGGCATCAACGACGCCCCGGCTCTCGCCGCGGCGGACGTGGGATGTGCCATCGGCAGCGGGTCGGAGGCGGCTCTGGCCAACAGCGACATCGCCCTCCTCGGCAACGACCTCCAGGGAGTGCCAGCGGCCGTCGGCGTGGCCGAATCGACCTACTCAGTCATCCTGCAGAACTTCGGGTGGGCCATGGGCTACAACGTCTCGGCGTTGCCTCTCGCTGCGTTCGGACTCCTCGACCCGCTGGTGGCGGCGATCGCCATGGGTCTCTCCAGCCTGCTCGTCGTCCTCAACAGCCTGCGACTGACGCGGTTGGGTCGATCGGGGCTCTCGAACATCCACGTATCCGGGTTGATGAAAGGCCGACGAGGCGTCGTCGCGTCGGTATTGCTTCCTGTCGTCCTCTTCGCCGGTCTCACGGTCGTCAGCGAGTTGATCTCTCCCGCCAGAGGCCAGTCCCTCCTTCCGGAACTCCCTTCGATCACGACCGTCGCGCTGCCACATGGAGGTTCAGTCGAGATGTATCTCGACCCCGGCGCCGTGGGTATCAATCAGTTCCATATCATCTTCAGCGGATCGGCGGCGGATCTGGCTACCGTGAAGCCCCTGGTGACCGCCAGCGTCGCCGGCGGAGCAACTCAGAACCTCAGGCAGCTCCGCGTGTCGGCCGGCCACTACACCGAGTTCGTGCTGTTGCAGCCGGGGCGGTCGACGTTCCATGTGGTGGCCACATTCGGATCCACCCCGGTGTCGTTCGACTTCAGTCGGACGCTGCCATAAGACACATCTTGAGGGTTCCCCGCGAATACGACTTCGCACCATGGCCAATGAAAGTGACTTTGCCTCTCACGACTGCCAGCCGGAACGCACGAACGACGGGCTCGGTTGCGATCAAAATGCCGGTGGTGCCGCTGAGCTGGATCCCCCGCCGCTGACCTCACTTACTGACGAGTACTGACGAGCGGAGGACGTCCGTGTTGGGCGACCATGAGCGTCCAGCTCGCGTCGACCTTCACGCCGAGAAGCGCCGCCCGACTCCTGCCTGCACCAGCTAGCGCTTGGACCCGACCTTTGCCTTGACGACCTTCCCCTTGGGCGAGAGCACGTACCAGACGCCGCCCAGACTGTTCAGGCCCTGACCCGTCGCCTCGCCGGGCGCGGTGTCGACGTCCCAAAGGTAGAGCGGCCAGCCGTTGTACGTCACCTGCAGACCCCCATCCTTTCGCGGGGTGGTCCCGAGGAGTGCGACCTCGGCCCGGCCGGCCCCCACCGGGACGGTCACTCCGGTCGGCAGCCGGAGTGGCGGCCACGCCGCTGCGCATTTCTTGTAACAAGTAGACCGCCCCCGCTGGTGGTCGGGCACGAACATGTACAGGGTCAGGCCCTGCCCGTTGACCAGGACGGTGCCCAGCCCGGGCACGGTGCCGGTCATCACCTCGTAGTACGAGGACGTGCCCGCGGCCGCCTGCTGGCCGCCCGAGCCGGTCGTGGTGCTGGCAGCCGCGGATGCCGCAGTGTCGCTCCCGAGGCCGAGGGGCACGGCCAGGAGACTCACCGCTCCCAGCACGAAAGGCACCGACCACCGCATCGCCTTTGCCCATCCGCGCGTCCCCATGGCCTCCCCTCCTCCTGCTCGGTCGCAGACAAGATAGCGGGTGCCGTACGGCCCGACCCTGCACCTTCTGGAACGGCTGCTACCCTCCACAGCGTGCGTCGGCTGATGTTGAGCGTCGCCCTCGTCCCGCTGGTCCTGCTGGCCTCGGCATACGGATCGGGCAGTCCCACGGCCACCGCGACGACGGACGTGCGACCACTGCCGGCCGGCCGGCTACCCTCCTCTATCGCGTTGATGGTCTGCCAGCACAAGGTTCACGGTGAGATCAACGAGGTGCTCGGGGTCGCGGCGACGGTCAGCGGGCGCACCTGGGTCGATCACAAGTACTCATGCCGCTACGGCTACCCGAACGGGTCGTTCGAGCTGTCGGTGAAGGAGCTCTCGAGTTGGTCCCAGACCCTCGATTACTTCCACGGGCTGGGAACCCAATTGGGCGAAGCCCAGACACTGGCCGGCCTGGGCCAAGGCGCGTTCCGCACGTCCGGCGGTGACGTGGTGGTGCGGAAGGACTGGAAGGTCCTGCTGGTGAACGTCGCGGGCTTGCCATCCCAATTCGGCGTTCCTCCCACTGGGGCGACGGACGTGGCCTATACGGTGGCCGACGTGATCCTGGGATGTTGGGCCGGCGACTGAGGTCGTGCGCCGATCAGACCGAGGGCGAGAACGCGTGCGACAGAGCTACCGACTCGGCTTCGGAAGTGGGCGGTGTCGTGAAGACCAGACCGAGGCACATCTCGTCCGTGGAACCATCCCCCCACGTCACGAAGTGGGACGGCACCTTGCGCAGAATCGGGAGCTCCTGTTGGAGTTGCGGGTTGTAGGTGCACGTGATCCCGATCTTGTCGCCCGGGGTGATCGGGACGGGCTGTGACAACACATAGCCGTGCTGGTAGTGAAAGTCGTAGTTCGTCACGTTGAGCAGGGTCTTCTGGGTGGGCGTTCCAGGATTCAGGACGAACTTCATGCCCACGCCGAGAAGATGCATGTGTGGCGCGAGCTCGACAATGTTGCCGGAGGTGTACATCGGCCATGTGCAGGTCGTGGTGTCACCCGCGGGCGGATCCGACGCACTCCTCCCGCAAAGCGCCTCGAGCCCGTCGACCAACGCCTCCTGCCCCGACCCGAATCGCTGACCGACGCTGGCCAGTTCGGCCGCCCGGCTGCACATCGGCCCGGTGACCCCCGCGGCACACGGGATGTCGGGGGGCGCAGCCACGAGGTCGAGGCGCAGCGGTCGGAGCGGCGTGCTCGCCGGCACCGTTGTGAGGGTCAGCTTGGAGCGGACGGGCTTGTCGCCAACCAGCATGTTGTAGTGCTCCTGCATGATCACCAGGGTGCCCGCAGGCATCGGCGCGCCCGTACCGGCCGGCTCCTTCGACAAGTCGTGTCCCGGCCCCCATGCGGTGAGCCAAGGCGTGCCCCCGTTCAAGGACCCCCCGGCCCCACGTCCGCTGAGCCCGGACTCACCGAAGCAAGTCCACCCTTTGCCGCCATCGTTCTGGGCCTCAGCCTCAGCCGCCAGATCCGGAGGCACGGCGTAGGTGATCTCGTGGTGTACCTCAGGGCTGTTGGGATGGAAGTCGATGGCAGTGATGAACGCGTTGTGCGTGATGTGAGGGTTGAGAAGGGTGCAGTGGTAGTCGTCGGTGCCCCCGCCGGGGGGTGCTTTCGGCTTGTAGGGAGTCGGTGCATTCAAGACGATGGTGGTCGTTTTCGGGCCGGAATGCGTCGCCGTCGCACCAGCCACAGAACCGGCGCTGATCACAGCCACCGTGACCATCACCAACGCGGCGAGTGCCCTCGGTACCACTGCGGCCCCCAGAGCCCGGAATCGGTGCCTCCCCACGCATGGAGGCTACCGCGCGGCGCCCGCTGGCACACGTCTGAGACCTCCTCCCGGCCTCTCCGGAGGGACCGAGCGCCTCGTACGAAGAAGATCGTGGTCTCGACACTCGATCCGGAACCGAGCGGTATCCTCAGCCGATCGCTCGGGGCAGTCGTCCACGAACGTCGTGGCTCTCAGGTCGTCTCGCTTCCATCTGGCGGATTTCCTGAGTGATCGCCGAGGTCAGAGCAACAATGGAGCGCACGTGCCAGCCATGAAGGCCCTACAGGTGACCGAGCACGGACGACCGGGCGAGGTCCTCGCCGTGCGCACCGTCGAGCGTCCCGAACCCGGACCGGGAGAGGTACGGATAGTGGTGCGCGCGGCGTCACTGAACTTCAACGATATCGACCGCTGTCGAGGAAAGTTGGTCTCGGTCCCCACGCCTCCACCGTTCACGCTCGGCATGGACGTGTGCGGCGTGGTCGACGCAGCCGGAGAGGGCGCCGAGTCGTGGCTGGGCCAGCGCGTCGTGGCCATCACAAAGAACGCGCTCGGCGGCATCGCCGAGTACGCCATCGCTGACGCCATCTCGGTATTCGAGGCCCCCCCCGGCTTCGACGACGCCGAGGCCGCTGCATTCCTCTTGTCCTTCCAGACATCCCACCTCGCTCTCTTCAAGAGAGGTCGTCTCCGGTCCGGCGAGACCCTGGTCGTGCACTCCGCGGCCAGCGGGCTGGGGACCGCGGGGATCCAGCTCGGGAAGGCGGCCGGTGCCCGGGTCATCGCGGTCGCCGGAGGGCCGGAGAAGGGCGCCCTGTGCTCCTCGCTCGGCGCCGACCTGGTCATCGACCACACCACCGAGGACTTCGTCGAGGCGGTCCTGGTCGCCACCGGCGATGCCGGGGCCGACGTGGTGTACGACCTGTCCGGAGGCGACTTCGTTGAGCGCTCGTGGCGCGCCACGGCACATGGGGGCCGCTACCTGGCGGTCGGTTTCGCCGACGACGACGCCAACGGCATGACCGGCCGACCTCTCCGCATGGCCTGCATCGGGAACATCGACATCGTGGCCGTCATGGTGGCCTGGGCGGACTCGGTCGACCCAGGCATGCGGCGCTTCGGGTTCAACCCCTTCGGGAGGGACGTGGCCGACGAGATCCATGCCGATCTCCTCCGGTTGGCCGCCGCCGGTGCGATCCGCCCCGCCGTCGGACGGCGTGTCTCCATGGAGGAGGCCGGCCGGGCGCTCGACGAACACGAGGCACGTCGTTCGGTGGGGCGTACCGTCGTGGAGGTGGGGTGAGCAGCGTCGAATACACCTGGCGCGACTCCGAGCTCCGCAGCCGGCCTCTCCGAGCTCTCAACTGGACGGGGGCGAAAGTGGCCCGTTTCGGTCCCGAGCTCCCCTCGCTCGCTCCTTCGTCCGTCACGGCGGCGGCCGCCAAGCTGGCCGGGTCCGACGACTTCGGGAGCGACTCCTACGAGGAGCCCCTTGGGGTCTACCTCCGCGCCTGTAGGGAGGAGGCCCAGCTGACGACGTTCGGACGCCTGCTGATCTCCAAGATGTTGACTGGCGCGCTGGCCAACCGCATCGCTCTCCAGGACTGGTCAAAGAAGCACCCCGAAGTGCGGGAGGGCCGTATCGAGCGCCCGTGGATCATCGTCGGGTTGCCACGGACGGGAACCAGCCTGCTCTCCATGCTGCTCGGGCTCGACCCCGTGGCCCGGCCGCTCCTCCAATGGGAGGCTGCCCACCCCGTTCCCCCCACGACACTGGAAGAAGCGGCGGAAGACCCGCGCATCGCCCGGACGGCCAAGGATCTCGACGGGCTGATGAAGCTCAACCCGCCGCTCAAGGCCATGCACCCCTTCGGTGCCACGGTGGCCGAGGAATGCGTGGCGATCTTCATGTACGACGTGCGCGCCCTGGCCCTCGAGACCCAGGCCCACGTCCCGAGCTACGCCCGCTGGCTCGAGCGGGCCGACATGACGTCCGCGTACGCCCAACACCGGCTCGCCCTCCAGACCCTGCAGTCGCGCCAGCCGACGGAGCGCTGGATCCTCAAGACCCCCAATCACTTGTGGCACCTCGACGCCATGCTGGCCGCCTACCCCGATGCCAGGGTCATCTGGACCCACCGGGACCCCGGCCCGGTCGTCACGTCGTTGGCCAGTCTCGCCAACGCCGGCCAGCGCGTCCTGACCAGCCGGAAGGACCCCCGCCCCACCGCCGAGGAGTGGAAGCGCAAGTGCGCGTTCGCGCTTCGCTCGGCGATGGCCTTCGACGAGATGACGGGTGACGGCTGGTGCCAGCACATCCACTACGACTCCCTGATCGCCGACCCGGTCGGCATGGTCCGCGACCTCTACCGCGGCTTCGGTGAGGAGGTGGGGTCTCTCCATGCCAGGCGCATGCACGCCCTCCTCGAGGATCGGCCGCAAGACCTCTTCGGCAGGCACCGTTATGACCCGGCTGACTTCGGTTGGACATACCCCGGTCTGGCCACGGAGTTCAAGGACTACACCGAGCGCTACCACATCGAGAAGGCCGATCGCTCGTAGGGTCTGCGCTGAGGGTGAACTGGTTGCGCCCACTCTGAACCTTACGCTTGCGAGCCCCCGATGCCTACCGACGGCCGGACGCGTCAGCGGGCAGCGGCCAACGCTTCGGCCCGCCGGGCGATCCCCGGCGCGTCCAGCGCGGCACACACCTCTGCGAAGTCGCTCGTCGGACCGCGCCACCGCAATTCTTCGACACGCGTGAGCAGCGAGCGATCGATCCGCAACGTGGCCAGCTCCTTGAAGAGCAGTGCGTCGTCCTGGCCCTCCCGCAACGTCGTCGCCAGTTTCGCGGCGCTCCGCACGGCGACATCCCAATCGCCCGGGTCGCCAGGAATGTCCTCGATATGGGCCCACCGGGCCAGCACGGTGGCGGCCGACTTCGCCCCCCAACCCGGAAGTCCGGGAAAGCCATCCGCGCTGTCACCGACGAGCGCCAGGTAGTCGGGGATTGAACTCGGGCCGACCCCGAATTTGGCGGCGACGCCACCCTCGTCGATCAGCGTGTCCTTGCGCCGGTCGAGTTGCACGACGCGAGTCCCCCGCACGCATTGTCCGAGGTCCTTGTCCGGCGTGCAGATGATGACCTGCTCCACCTCGGCGTCGTCGTCGGCCACAGCCGCGCCGCTCGCCAACGCGTCGTCCGCTTCGAGCTCGACCATTGGCCAGACTAGGACGCCCAGTGCACTCAGGGCCGCCTCGAGGGGCCAGGCCTGGGACCAGAGATCTGGATCGACGCCCTCACCCGTCTTGTAGCCGGGCCACAGGTCGTTGCGGAAGGACTCAATGACGTGGTCGGTCGCCACACCCACGTGGGTGGCCCCCTCTCCCAGCAATTGCAGGACGGAACCGACCACCCCCCTCACAGCGGCCACCTCCTCACCAGCGGCGTTGCGATGGGGCGGTGCACCGAAGAAGTGGCGGAACAGCTCGTACGTCCCGTCAACAAGATGCACCTTCATGGCGAAGCCGAGTCTGTCACCGACCGGGCGGCTGCGTCGCCGCCACTCGGACGCGCTCGAGGAACGAGCGCTCAGCCTGGTTGTCGGTGCGCGCTAAGGCCGATTCGTACTCGATGGCCGCTTCGGGTAGACGGCCGAGCCGGCGCAGCAGGTCGGCCCGCACTGCGTGGAAGAGGTAGTACGACTCGAGCGGCAGACCGTCCATTGCCACCAGCCCGGCGGCTGGGCCCTCCACCTCGGAAATGGCCACGGCCCGGTTCAGCTCGACCACCGGTGACGCGTCAAACATGAGCAGCTGGTCGTAGAGGGCCAGGATCTGGCGCCAATCCGTGTCCGCTGCCCGTGGCGCATCACTGTGGACGGCGTTGATGGCCGCCTGGATCTGATACGGGCCGGGGATGTTCCGGCGCAGACTGGAACGGACAAGCTCCTGACCCTCGCCAATGAGATCGCGGTCCCAGAGCGCGCGGTCCTGCTCGTGAAGCGGGACGAGCTCACCTCCGGCACCGGTGCGGGCCCGCCGCCGTGCGGTGATGAGCAGCATCAACGCGTGCAGTCCGACCACTTCGGGTTCGTCCGGCATCAATTCACCCAGCGTGCGCCCGAGACGGATCGCCTCCGTGCACAGGTCCTCCCGCACAAGCAGGTCACCGGACGTCGCGGTGTAGCCCTCGTTGAACACGAGGTAGATCACGGCGAGCACACTCCGTAGCCGGTCGGGCAGCTCGACACTGCTGGGGACCCGGTACGGAATGGCGGCGTCACGGATCTTGGCCTTGGCCCGAGCGATGCGCTGGGCCATGGTCGCTTCGGGAACGACGAAGGCCCGGGCGATCTCAGGGGTCGAGAGACCACCGAGCAGACGGAGCGTCAGGGCGACCTGCGCGGCCGGCGCGAGGGCCGGGTGGCAGCACGTGAACATCAGCCGGAGGCGGTCATCTTCCACGTCGGATTCCTCTTCTTCGATCTCATTGGCCGGGACGAGGAACGCCGTGGCCTGCGCCTGGCGGTCCTGACGCGAAGCCTCCCTCCGGAGGCGGTCGAGGATCCGACGGCGAGCCGTGGTGATGATCCACCCCGCGGGGCTCGGGGGCAGGCCGTCTTCGTGCCATCGCACCGCGGCAACCGTGAAGGCATCCTGCACCCCGTCCTCGGCCAGGTCGATGTCACCGAAGGCCCGGATCAGGACCGATACCGCCCGGCCGTACTCCTGGCGGAAGACGCGCTCGATCTCGATACCGCGCTCGCCCGGCGGCTGGTCCGACATCAAACCGGAGGGTCCTCCTGGAAGGGCCGCACCTCGACGGGCTCGAGACACGCCCGGGTCGCTTTCTTGGCCCATTCGAGCGCGGCATCGAGATCGGCCGCCTCAATGACCCAAAATCCCCCGATGTGCTCCTTGGACTCGGTGAAGGGGCCGTCCGTCACCATGAACCCGCCGCCCTCGGCGCGGACAACGGTGGCGGCCGACGCCGGCAGGAGCCCGCCGCCGAAGACCCAGGCTCCCGAGGACCGCAGCTCGTCGTTGAGCTGGGCGACCTGTTCGTACGCCAGTTGGGTATCCTCGGAGGGTCGCTGGGGGACGCCGTCGATCATCGCCACGCTGAGCATGTACTGCCTCATTGGGATTCTTCCTCTCACTCTCTTGTCGTTGTCGATTCCAGGCCGGAGAAATCCCGGGCTAACGGGCACTCGCAGAACGGTAAGTCAGGATCACGATCCCCTCCCCGACCGTCTTGACGTTTTCCAGGACCATGGTGGGCGGCTCCGACACGTCACCGAAGAGCCGCTTGCCGGTCCCGAGGACAATCGGGAAGATCATTATCCGGAGCTCGTCTATCAGACGATGCTCGACGAGCGTCTGAACCAAGGTCGCGCTCCCTGCGACAAGCAGGTCACCCTGCAGGCGCTCCTTGAGCGCGGCGACCTCGCTGACGATGTCGCCTCTGATCACCGTGGTGTTCTCCCAGGTCGCGCCGTCGTCCCGCAGCGTCGTGGAGACCACGTACTTGGGCATGGTGTTCATCCGGTCTGCGAACCCAACGGGGTCCTCCATTGTCGGCCATGCCTGGGCGAAGGCCTCATAGGTCACCCGACCGAGGAGCTGTGCTTCGGCCCCCCTGAGCTCGTCGAGCTTGAACTGGTCTCCCTCGGCGCCCCGGTTGAACCGGAAGGTCCAGCCGGCGTGCGTGAAGCCTTCGGCGCCGCCCGGATCCTCCATGACCCCGTCCAGCGAGACGAATTCGGTTACCACGATCCTGCCCATGACGCTGCCTCCCTCACTCGGTGACCCCCGGTCCAGCACCGGGAGCCATCGTCCAAACGAACGGGCTCATTCCTATTCGACATCCGGGCCCGAATTTCCCGTTTCAATCGGCCACGGCCGCGACGATCTCCACTCGCTCCGCCGCCCGTGGTTCGTGCGGGGAGATGGTGGTCGCCACGTCGTTGTCGAGCCGTGCCCCCGCAGCACTGCCGAGGTCTGGCAAGCGCAGACTCGGCCTGGGTCGCAGTCGCCCGCAACCATCGATCCTGGTGACGGCGGCGGCGGCGCGGGGAACACCCGCTGCGAGAACGAGTGGCAGCTGGACTTCAACCGGGGGCGGATCCGACATCGCCGCAGACGTGTCAAACCGAACCGCTAGACCGGGATGTCCAAGCCCAGTAGATCCACGTCCGATCCCCGCCAGAAATCGCGCGGTCCCGTCCGTAGGTTGGGAATAGCGAACGACCGCACGACGTTGCCAACGCCGTGCGGTGTCGGCGGATCGCACGCGCCCTCGCTGAAGGAGACCGATGTCCGGAAACCCCAGAGGAAGCACCCTGATCGAGCTCGAGCCGGGACGCCACGTACCGGCCTGGCTGGTCCTCGGCCTCGTGTGTATCGGGCAGTTCATGGTGGTGCTGGACGCGTCCATCGTCAACGTGGCACTGCCTTCGATCCAGCATGACCTGCACTTCAGCACGTCGGGACTGCAGTGGATCGTCAACGCCTACACGCTGACCTTTGCGGGGTTCCTGCTTCTCGGAGGCCGCGCCGCCGACCTGTTCGGACGGCGAAAGATTTTCCTCTTGGGTCTCACCGTCTTCACGCTGTCGAGCTTGCTCGGAGGGCTGGCCCAGAACGAGGCCTGGCTCGTCGGCGCCCGGGCACTCCAAGGGCTCGGAGCCGCCATTCTGGCTCCCGCCACATTGACGATCCTGACGGCGACCTTCCCCGAAGGCCCCACACGCGCCTGGGCACTGGGCGCCTGGAGCGCTGTTTCGTCAGCCGGTGCCTCGGCTGGCGCGCTCTTGGGCGGCATCCTGACCGACCTTCTGAACTGGCGCTGGATCCTCTTCGTCAACGTGCCGGTGGGCGTGGTCGCACTCGTCGCTGCTCGCCGCGACCTCCCGGAGTCGAGGGCGGACATGGTGCACCGCCACCTCGACCTGGGCGGGGCGATCACAGTGACCCTCGGCCTGGTCGCGCTGGTATTCGCCCTCGTGCGCACCGAGACGTACCCCTGGGGTTCGGCACAGGTCCTCATGCCCCTGGCGCTGGCGATCGTGCTGCTGGCCACCTTCCTCGTCCTGCAGGGGAAGTTCTCGAAGGCCCCGCTGGTTCCACTCCGCATCCTCCGCTCCCGCTCGGTTGCGGGGGGCAACGTCGTGATGTTCCTGATGTTCGGTGCCTTGTTCGGGTCGTGGTACTTCGAGACCCTTTACATGCAGCATGTGCTGGGGTACAGCCCGCTGCAGGCCGGCCTCGCCTTCCTGCCCCAGACACTGCTCATTGCCGCCGGCGCACAGCTGACGGCGCGCCTCGTGCCCAAGTTCGGCCCTCGCCCTCTCATCATCCTTGGGACGCTGGTGGCCGGGGGCGGACTGGCGTGGCTGGCCCAGATCTCCACGAGCAGCGGTTTCCTGGCGGACCTGCTCGGGCCCTTCGTCCTCATCGGATTGGGCATGGGCCTGGCCGTGACGCCGATCGCCGTCGCGGGAACAGCGGGCGTCGCCCGCGCCGAGGCCGGGCTGGCCTCCGGGCTGCTCAACACATCCCGGACCGTCGGCGCCGCGATCGGTCTCGCCGCGCTCGCCACGGTCGCGGCCAATCGCACAACTCGGGCCTTGGCCGGGACCGCAACGACAGCCGGCCACACCGCGGCGGCACTGACCGACGGCTACGCGCTGGCGTTCTCTGTGGCGGCCGCGCTGCTGGTCGCGACCGCTGTCGTGGCTCTCGCCACCCTTCCCGGACGCAGCATCCTCCAGCAATCCGCTGCCGCCGAGCCGGCGGCGCCGCTCGAGCCCGAACATCTCGAGCTCGAGCAGGCCTGAGAACGCACCCGTCGGATTCAGGCGGTGCCGGCGGTCGGTGCACCAACGACTCCCTGCGATAGGTCAACCCGGAGGGTCCTCGACCTGCTCCATGAACTCGAGCCGGATGCCACCCGGAGCCTCCACGAAGGCGATGCGCCGGGTGCCGAAGGTGCCGCTGACCGTCCGTGGCCCCCAGAGCACCTCATGCCGAGCCAGTTCGGCGTCGAGATCGTCGACGAAGAGAGCGGGATGCAGGAATCCCTCGTCCGGCAGCGCGCACGCGTCCTCGTAGATCGCTTTGGTGAAGAGAGTCAGCGCGAGGACGCCCAGTTGCACGTCGGCGCGGCGGCCGTTCTCCCACTCGATCGGTTCGGTCACCGTTGCGCCAGCCGCCTCGAACCAGGCGCAGGCCTGCTCGAGATCGGCGACCTTGACGGCCAGGTTGGCCAGGCCGGTGACGGCCATCAGTGCAGCGGAGCGCCGTACAGCGAGCCGAGATCCTCGGCGATCAGCTCGAGCCGCACACCGTCGGGATCGGAGAAATACAGCGAGATCTCGCTTTCGATCTGCGTCGCAATGCCGGCCTCGTCCAGGCGGGCGCGCGCGGCGTCCCACTGCGCCCGGTCGACCGAGATGGCGAGGTGGTGGAACCCACCCAGCACCTCGGCGTACGGCGCGAGCCCGAGATCCGGGAAGTCGAAGAAGGCAAGCGTGTTGTCGTGGCCGAGATCGAAGAACAGATGGGTCGACCCCTTGTAGTCCCGGTTCTCGAAGAGCTCGACCAGCGGGAACCCGAGGAGGCCCTGGTAGAACCGAATGGTCTGCTCGACGTCGGAACAGAGCAACGCCAGGTGGTGGACACCGCGGGCCGTCGACCTCGGGCGGCCTGCCGGTTCCCGCAGGTACGCCGCCCGCAGCCGCTCCCGCTCTGCCGCTGTTGCCTCCAGATCGACCGTCACAAGCCGAGAAGCCGGGCGGCGTTCGCTCCCAACATGTTGGCCCGGGCCGGCTCGGCCAGGCCGGCCACGGCGCGCTGGGCTTGCGCCATCGGATCGGCGACTCCCTCGGCGTGGGGCCAGTCACTGCCGAGCATGAAGGTGTCGTCGCCGACTTTGGGGACCAGACGATTCGGCATCTCGTAGGGGAGCGCGGCCACACGCACCTGACGCAGGAAATAATTCGACGGGCGGTCCGACAACTTGTGAAACGGCTCACCGTGGCGCTGGGTGTAGAAGTCCGACGCCCCGTCAATGTGGAGGAGGAAGCTCGGCACCCAGCTCGCTGTCAACTCGACCACCCCGACGCGCAGACGGGGGAATCGCTCGAGCACCCCATTCAGAATCAGATTGGCGAGCGCGACCGCGGGCGCCAGATAGAGGAAGATCGAGTCGAAGAGCTGTTCGCCATCCTCGTGCTCCCCGGTCCGCCAGGCGGGGTGCAGGGGGCTCTCGAACTCCGAGACATGGAAGACCGGAGCAACGCCTTCGTCGCTGAACGCAGCCCACACGGGATCGAAGTCCCCGTGCGAAAGGGGCTTCCCATCCACCGGGGCCGGGGCGATCATGGCCAAGCGCACTCCCTGTGCCCGCACCCGCCGGATCTCCTCCACCGCCCACATCGGATCGTGCAAGAGGACGTGGGCCACCCCGAAGAGACGGTCCTGACCGTCGCCGCAGACGTCGGCCATGAACCGGTTGTAGGCCCGTGCGTTGGCTCGCTGCGCGTCGCGGTCCGCAGCGAGCCGCTGCTCCCACAGCAGGCCGTAGTTCGGGAACAAGACCGCGGCATCGAGCCCGAAGGCGTCGAGCGATGCGAGGCGGGCGCCGGCGAGGCGGTAGGAATCGGGTACCAGCTCCTCGAACGACGCCGGAGCCCGCTCGCCACCCAAGCGGCGGAGGCGGTCCTCCCCGATCAGCGTCGAGCGCTCGGGGATCGGCACCTCCAGCGGCGTGAGCCGGCTGCCCCGCCAGGTCAGCCAGGGCCATCCGGCGTCGTCGTCGGTGATGGACAGCGCATCGGTCCGCTGCGCGGGGTCGATGTACTCGGACCACGTCGTCCTCGACTCGAAAAGATGCTGGTCGACGTCGATGATCTGCAGCGTCACGTGTCCTCCTCCGCGCAGAATATCAGCGACCGTTCCCCCTCGTCCCGCCGGTCGGCTGGGTCTGAGCCTGATCCTGCTGGGCACTGCCGGCGTGGCCCGGCCGCTGCGGCCCGGCGGGCCCGCCTGGGAGGCGCTCGTGGCCTGCTCGGCGGGGGCGGGGAACGGAGCCCAGGTCTGAGGCGCGCTGTCACGACGCCCGCTACTCGATGGCGCCGCGGATGTCGCGCAGCCAGGTGTCGGCGGCCTGCCACGCCGCGTCGGCCTGCCGCCGCTGCTCGGGGCCGTGCTCACCGGCGGCGGGATACGAGCCCAGGAACTTCACGCCGGCCAAACTGGCATGGAGGTCCCGCAGACAGTCCGCCACGACCTCGTCGCCCACGTGACCCGACAGATCGATGACGAAGCAGTACTCGCCCAGCGCCTGTTTCGTGGGGCGGGACTCGAGCTTGCTCAGGTTGATGTTGCGCGCCGCGAATTGTCCCAGGATGCCGTGCAGGCTGCCCGGGTGGTCTGCCCGCTGGAAGCAGACGATGCTCGTCTTGTCGTGACCCGTGGGCCCCGGTACCCGGGTCCTGGCCACCAAGACGAACCGGGTCTGGTTCTCCGGGTGATCCTCGACGTCCTCCGCGAGTATGGCCAGGCCGTACCGTTCGCCAGCCAACCTGGGCGCGATGGCCGCCTCGCCGGCGGCGCCGGACTCGCCGAGAACTCGCGCCGCGTCCGCGGTGGAGTTGGCCGCCCGTTGTTCGACCCCGGGCAGCGCCCGCGCCAGGTACTTCTGGCACTGGGCGAGAGCGTGGGGATACGAGGACACGACGCGGATGTCGCCGAGCCCCGTGCCTGGCGGGGCCATGAGATGGAGGTGGATGTCCATCACGACTTCCCGTTGAATGTGCAGGTCGACGTCGTGAATCAGCCCATCGATGGTGGCGCTGACCGTCCCCTCGATCCCGTTCTCAATGGGCACGAAGCCGAGGTCGGCCTCACCCCGGGCGACGGCGTCGAGCACCGCCGTGATGGAGACGAGGGCCGTCAGGTCCGCCGCGGCCAGGTCGGGCTGGGTCAGGAGCGCCTCCTGGGTGAAGGTGGCCTCCGGGCCGAAGTAGGCCACCGAGGTCGCAGGCGGGTTCACAGTTGGGCAGGATAGAGCAGGTCATGGACGCTTCCTCGCTTCGCGCGCTCATCGAAGAGGTCGCTGCCGGGCGCTGCACGCCTGACGACGCCGTTCGGCAATTGCGTCGCCTCCCCTATTCAGACCTCGGATTCGCCCGGGTGGACCATCACCGCGACCTCCGCCTCGGGATCCCCGAAGCCGTCTACGGCCCGGGGAAGACGCCGGAGCACTGTGCGGCGGTCGTCGAAGAGCTCCTCTCGGGAACCGACGGCCCGGTCCTTCTGACCCGGGCGACCGAGGCCCAGGTCAAGGCGGTCATGGCCGCAGCCGCCGCACTCGGCGTCGGCCCGGGCTCGGTCGCCGAGAGCGGAGCCCTCTCGACAGTGGTCCTCCGCCCGGCGCCCTCGAGGACGGGAGTCGTCGTCGTGATCACCGCCGGAACGGCCGATCTTCCAGTGGCCACCGAATGCGCGGCGGTACTCGGCGCGCTCGGTTTCGCACCCACGCGGCTCACCGACTGCGGCGTCGCGGGGTTGCACCGGCTCCTCGCCGAGCTCGACACCCTCGCCATGGCCGACGCGGTCGTGGTCATCGCCGGCATGGAGGGCGCCCTCGCCAGTGTCGTGGGCGGACTCACCCCGGCGCCCGTCATCGCCGTCCCGACCAGCACCGGCTACGGCGCCGCGCTCGAGGGCGTGACCGCGCTGCTCGCCATGCTCTCCGCCTGCTCCTCCGGGATCACCGTCGTCGGCATCGACAACGGCTACGGCGCTGCCTGCGCGATCGCCCGGCTCCTCCCGTGACGACCCCGGCTTCGGGTTCCTCGACGGTCGCGTGGTTCCACTGCTTCGCCGGCATCGCGGGCGACATGGCCCTGGGATCGCTCGTCGACGCGGGGGCCGACGTCGACGAGGTCCACGCGCTGCTCAATCGACTCGCCCTTCCCGGCTGGCACCTCGAGTTCGAGGACGGCATCCGCGGCGGCATTGCCTGCACGCGGGCCGTCGTCGGGGGCGACGACGTGGTGGTGCGCACCCACGGGGTCATCGCGTCCCTGATAGAGGAGGCCGCCCTGCCGGCCCGGGTCACGGCGCGGGCGCAAGCCGTCTTCCGCAAGCTGGCTTCGGTGGAATCCAGCCTGCACCGTCGGCCCATCGACCAGGTCCACTTCCACGAGGTAGGTGGGCACGATGCGATCATCGATGTCGTCGGGACGGCCGCCGCACTCGAGGTCCTCGGGGTCGACGAGGTGTGCGCCTCCGCCGTGGCAACGGGAATGGGCACGGTGCGCAGTGCACACGGCTGGCTGCCCAACCCGGCTCCGGCAACGGTCCGCCTCCTCGAAGGGATCCCGTCGTACGGACGCGAGGTCCAGATCGAGCTCACGACGCCAACCGGCGCGGCGTTGCTCGCTGCACTGTCCACGGCGTTCGGCCCTCTCCCGGACATGACCGTCGCGGCGTCGGGTTTCGGAGGGGGCGCCGGTGAGATGGACGACCTACCGAACTGCACCCAGGTCGTGCTCGGCCGGCGCACCGGCCGGTCGCGCGTCGGTCCCGGACTCGGGGCGCTGCTGCTCGAGACCAACCTCGACGATGTGACGGGCGAGCAACTGGGACTTGCCGTCGCGGCGGCGCTCGAGGCCGGTGCACTCGACGCCTGGGTCAGCCCGGTCACCATGAAGAAGGGCCGGCCCGGCCATGTCCTTCACGTCTTGACCGACGCCACGCTCCTCGAGACCCAGCGCGACGAGATCGAGCGGGTGACGGGAACGATGGGCGTCCGGGCCACTGCCGTGGAGCGCTGGCCCGTCGCCCGCGCGCTCGAACAGGTCACCGTCGACGGCATCATCATCCGGATGAAGGTCACCAGCGGACGGGCCAAGCCCGAGTTCGACGACGTCGCGCTGGTGGCGGCCAAGACGGGCGCCCCGCCGCACGAGATCGCCAGCCGGGCCGAGGAGGCCTGGCGCGCCGCCCGGCGACCGGCCGCGGGACCGGACGGCGAACCCGCCTGATGGCGAGCGACATGTTCCACTACGACGAGCCGATGACCGACCTCATCCTGGCGGCGTGCCGCGAACGCCTGTCATTGGACCCGGTCGCCCTCGACTTCGGCGGCCTCGTCGAGGCGCTCGACAAGGAGCTCGACGGGCTGATGCGGCCCGAGGGCAACGATGCCGCCCACGTGTTGCAGGTGTTCATGGACAAGCTGGCCACGGCGGTCGTCTCGTGTGACAGCCCCCGCTTCTTGTCGTTCATCCCGGCCGCGCCCACCAAGGCGTCCCTACTCTTCGACATGTTCGTCTCCTGCTCGTCGCTGCACGGCACCTCCTGGCTCGAGGCCGCCGGCGTCGTCGTGGCCGAGAACCAGGCCCTCGGCGTGCTGGCTGCGCAGGCCGGCCTGCCCGAGGGCGCCGGCGGCTGCTTCGTGGCGGGAGGTTCGGCGGGCAACCTGTCGGCCCTCATGGTGGCGCGCGACACGGCGGGACACCGGCGCCGCGCCGAGGCACCGCTGCGCCCGCTCGTTGCCCTGAGCGAGGACGCGCACTCGTCGGTGGGCAAGGCGCTCCACGTGCTCGGTGTCGGCACGCTGACTGTGCCCACGCTCGACCACCGGCTGACCGGCCCTGCGCTGCGAGCCGCACTGCGCGATGATCCGCGTCGCGCTGACGTCATCGGCGTGGTCGCCACGGCCGGAACGACGAACGCCGGCATCGTGGACGACCTGGAGGGCGTCGCCGACGTGGCCGCTGAGCACTCCCTCTGGTTCCACATCGATGGTGCCTACGGCGGCGCGGCAGCGCTGTTCGCACCTTCCGTGCGGGCGCAGTTCGTCGGCTTCGAGCGGGCCGACTCGTTCATCGTCGATCCTCACAAGTGGCTCTTCGCCCCCTTCGACTGTGCCGCGCTCCTCTACCGCCAGCCCAACCTGGCCAAGGCCGTGCATACCCAGGACGCCCAGTACCTCGAGGTGCTGCACAGCGAGAACCCCGAGGAGTGGAACCCGAGCGATTATGCGTTCCACCTCACGCGGCGGGCCCGGGGGCTCCCGCTGTGGTTCTCGTTGGCCGTCAACGGGCTCGACGCTTACCGCGACGCCGTCGAGGCGGGGCTGGCCATCGCCCAACGGGCGGCCGAACGGATCGCCGAGTCACTCCACGTCGAGCTGGTGCGCCAGCCCGGGCTGTCCATCGTGCTGTTCCGGCGCCGAGGATGGGAGAAGCTCGACTACGACGCCTGGTCGGCCCGCCTGCTCAGCGCACAGATCGGCTTCGTCACGCCGACGACCTGGGAAGGCGAGACGGTGGCCCGCTTCGCCTTCCTCCACCCCAACACCTCGGTGGAGATGGTCGACGAGATCCTCGGCTCAATGGCCGAGGCGTGACCAGGCGCGTCGCAGCACGATCCCCAGCGTCTCGACGTCCTGCGCGCCGGGAATGGGCCAGGCGCCGTCAATGAGGAAGTAGGGCACCCCAGTCACGTCGAGCTCCTCGGCGGCGGCCTCGTCGCCACGCACCTCGGTCGTGTAGGCCGTGCCGGCGAGGACCTTCTCCGTGATGTGCTCGGGCAGACCCGCCGAACCCGCGACGTCCCGCAGGACACGGTGATCGGAGAGCTGGCGCCCCTCGCCGAAGTGGGCGGCGAACAGACGCCGTACCAACGCCCCCTCCCACTCGGTCCCGCGCGCCGCCTGAGAGAGCCGGTGGGCGTCGAAGGTGCTGCCCAGCCGGACCCGCTCGAAGTCGAAAGTGAAGCCCACCTCCTTCCCGAGCGCGGCCAGCTGCGCGTGTCCGGCGCGCACCTGCTCGGGGCGCAGGCCGTACTTCCGCGCCACGGCCTCTTCCGCGGTGCCGACGCTCCGGGCGGCGGCATGCCGGTTCAGCTCGAAGGCGCGGTGAGCCACCGTGACGGCACCGCCGTGCTCGAAACCGCCCAGGGCGACGTCGAGGCGGGCCAGGCCCAGAGCGCACCAGGGGCACGCGAAGTCGGACCAGACATCGATCTGCATGCACCGGCCACCCTAGGGTGCGGAGGACGGGCCCCTGCGCCCAGTCCTGCGTCGGCCAGCCCTCGGCTGCGGCATGAGCGTCCATTTGGTGGCAGGTCGACGCGACGTCAGGCCGACGCGACGGCCGCTTCGAGGAGAGCCCCCGCCGCCAGCAGCCGCTCCTCGCTGTCGGCCGGACCGACCAGCTGCATGCTGGCGGGCAGGGGTCCGGTCGTCGGTACCGGAAGCGAGAGCGCGGGTACCCCGGCCAGGTTGACCGGAAGGGTGCAGCGCGAGACCAGGAGGTCGTCACCGTCCTCCAGACGCGGCGGGAAGATGCTCAGCGTGGGGGTGACGAGGAGATCGACCTCGGTGAAGATCCGCTCCATCGTCTCCTTCCAGGTGCGCTGGACCTGCCATGCCGCACCCACGATGTCCTCGGGGAACGAGCCCCCGAGCTCCAATCGGGCGCGCACGCCGGGGCTGATCCCCTCGGGGTCCTCCGCCACCAGCGTCGCGTCGGACTGCCACGCCTCGACCACCAGCAGGAGGCCCGCCTGCATGGTGGCGTCGTCCCATCCGGGGACCGCCAGGTCACGGCATTCCCACCCCACGAGGTCGAGCGCCCGGTCGAGCGCCAGGGTGATGGCAGGATCCGCCTCCGTGAGCAGTCGACCCACGGCCAGGTCGGCCCCACCCACGTCGCCAACCGTGAAGCCCGGCTCGAGCAACTGCATCCCGGTGACCAGGCCGGCCACCGTGCGGGCCATCGGGCCGATGGTGTCGAAGCTGGGCGCGAGCGGCCAGACCCCGTCGAGCGGGATGCGGCCCCACGTGGTCTTGAGCCCGGCCGTGCCGCAACAGGCGGCAGGAATCCGCACCGAGCCGCCGGTGTCGCTGCCGTACGCCACGTCCGCCTCGCCAGTGGCCACCGCGACGGCAGAGCCGCTGGAGGAGCCGCCCGGGACGCGGGTGGGGTCGAGCGGGTTCACCGGGGTCCCGTACCACTGGTTCACGCCGGTGACGCCGAGGGCCAACTCGTGCAGGTTGGTGCGGCCGACGATCCGGGCCCCCGCCGCACGGGCACCGGCAAGGCAGGCGGCGTCCTGGGCCGCCGGTAGGGCTCGGGACGCCACGGCACGGCAACCCGCCGTCGTCTGCTCCCCCGCCATGTCGATGAGGTCCTTGACGGCCAGTCGGACTCCGGATCCAGACGTCTCGTAGCGGGTGATGAAGGTGGTCATCCCCTCATTGTGTCCGGATGCCGCAGGGACCGGTCGGGTGCTACGTCGTGGACGTCGTCACGGTGGCTCCCGGCGGCAGCTGGAACAGCGACGGCTCGGGAGATGACGAGAAGTTCGTGATCTGGAAGCTCGTCGAGTCGGATGCCACCTCGACATAGCCGAGGATCCCCTGAGACGTAGTGCAGATGGTGCTGGTGCCCGGCACGCCTCGGGCGACCAGGTCCACACAGTTCATGTCGAAGCCGTTGAGCGACATCGTCGAGGACGTGACCTTGTCGCCGGCCAATCCGGCCACCAGCGAGACTCCCTTGAGGAATGAGATCCAGTGCGACGGAGTGTAGACGTCGAAGATCTTGTTCTCGGTGGTGGCATCGGCCTCGCCCAGCTTCTGGCACGACCACGCGGCACCCGATCCGCTCTGGCTGCACGCGTACTCGCCGGATGCGTTCACGATCACCTGCGTGTTGGACGCGCTCGATCCCGTCTGGGTCTGGTGGAAGGCAAGACCGCCACTGGACGGGTCGACGGCGTAGACGACCGTTGCGGGCGAGCTCCCCGTCGTCGTGTAGGTGGCCTGGAACGGTGTGTCCTTGGTGGACTGGAGGTTCTGGGTGAACGAGTCGATGGTCGCCTTGTTGCCCTCGACGGTGTGCACCGCCTGCCTGACCTTGTTCACGACGCTGCAGCCGGTGGCCAACGCGCCGACGGCCACCAGCGACGCCATGACGATCCCGGTGCGGCTTGGCTGCGACATGCCTGCCTCCTCCAGAAAGAGCCCAGGACTGGACGGATCCGCCGGCGCGAGGTTACGGCAGGCCGGACGCCGAACCGCGGCAACGAGCCCCGGCGCCGCGGAGGTCAGCCTCCGGCGGCGGACGTCGGAACGGCGCCGTCCTCGACCGGCGCCAGCTCCTGGCGGCCCCGTCGCAGCCCGAACAGGGCGACGAGGCCGGCGAAAGCCATGATGCCGCACATGACGTAGAGCACCCCCTGCGTCGCGTGGGCGAAGTCGAGCGAGACGAAGTGCGGGATGGACGTCACCGATCCATGGCCTTGCTGTGACTGCGTGATGCGGTTGGCCTCCGCGGCGGCGTTCGGATCGCCCATCGCTTTTAGCGACGTCGTCAGGTGCGAGCGGTAGATGGTCAGCAGGATGGTGCCGAGCGCCGCCAGACCCAGGCTGGCACCGAAGTTGCGGATGGTCTGCGTGATGCCCGTAGCCTCGCCGTAGGAGAGGTTCCCCGCCCGGTTCACCGCGTCGGTGTTCGCCGGGCCGAGCATCATGCCCATCCCGGCCCCGGCCACGATGACCCAGATCTCCTGATGGCTGAAGCTCAGGACCGTCGCCTTGGAGGCCCAGAACCCGAAGCCGACCGCGGCGATGGCACAGCCGATGACGACAGCCCGCTTGGCCCCCTCCCGGTCGAGCAGGCGGCCGCCGATCTGCGCGGCGATGACGAAGCCAATGAAGAAGTAGAGCAGGAAGAGACCCGCCTCCGACGCCGACTTGTGCAGCGCGATCTGGGCGTACTCGCTGGCAAAGAAGAAGACGGGAATGAAGGCCATCATGGCGATCAGCAGCACCACGTTCTCGACCGTGAAGGCCCGGATGCGGAAGATGGCGACCTGAATCAACGGTGATTCCGTGCGGAGCTCGGCCAGGACGAAGACGACCAGAATGAGGATCCCGCCAATGATGCAGATCCACGTCCACGGATCGGTCCAGCCCCAGGGCACGGACTGCTGCAGGCCGAAGATGCTGAGCCCGATGCCGGCGGCGATGAGCACGGCCCCCCGGTAGTCGATCGGGGCCCGCTTGAACTGGGTCTTCGGCTTCGACACGGCGATGAGGGCCAGAGCGATGAGGGCGACGGGGATGTTCACCCAGAAGATGGCCCGCCACGTCCACTGCGTCAGGTAGCCGCCCAGGATCGGCCCGATCGCCGTCAGCCCCCCGGCAATCCCGAAGAACAGAGCGAGCGCCTTGCCGCGCTCGCGCAGGGGGAACACGTTGACGACGATGGCCAGGGCGGCCGGGAACATCAGGGCACCGCCCGCGCCCTGGATCACCCGGAACGTGACGATCCATCCTTCGGCACTCGACCCGGTGGGGGTCAGGCCGCACATGGTCGACGCGACGACAAAGACGATGACGCCGATCACGCACATCTTGGTGTGGCCGAAGATGTCCGAGAGCCGCCCGCCCAGGGCGAACAACGCGGCCAGGGCGATCAGGTAGCCGTTCACCACCCACTGCACCCCGGTCGAGGTGAGACCGAGCTCGCGCTGGATGTTCGGCACCGCGATGGAGACGATCGTCTGGTCGATGAACGTCATGGAGACCGCGAAGATCATGGCGGCCAGCACCCAATTGCGCCCCTGCAGACTGGACCCGTTCATTGCACCCTCCCTGTGCGTTTCCCGCATTGACCCTAACGGGTCGGTCGCGGCGGGCCCGGTGTAGGGCATCAGGGTGGAGAGCCCGCCCTGCTCTGACCGGGCGGTCGCGTGCGCTGCGTCGGCTCGGGTACGGTCGCGCTGGGAGGGGGCGCCAGTGGGGCGACGTACGACAGCGGTGCCGGTCGTATTCCTAGCGACCGCGATGCTCTGGCTGGGTCTCACCATCAGCGTGGCGCCCGCTGTCGCATCGGCCGGTACGCCGCTGCCCGGCGCGCCCAACTGCCCGATGTTCCCGGCGGACAATGTCTGGAACACGCCCATCGCGGGGTTGCCGGTCAACCCCAACAGTGCCGCCTGGTTGGCCAGCATGGACGCCGGCACGACGAACCTCCATCCGGACTTCGGGCCGTCGGGCGACCCCTCCAATCCCTACGGCATCCCCTACACCGTGGTGTCGCCGTCACAGCCGGAGGTGCCCATCACCTTCCAGTACGCCGACCAGAGCGATCCCGGGCCCTATCCGTTCAGTGCCAGCACTCCCATTGAGGGTGGCCAACAGTCCACGGGCGACCGCCACGCCATCATGGTCAACCCGACGACCTGCACCCTCTACGAGCTCTATGACGCGCAGTACAGCCCGTCGGGTTCGACCGCCGGCTCGGGTGCGATCTGGAACCTCAACTCGAATGCCTTGCGCCCGGCGGGATGGACGTCGGCCGACGCGGCCGGCCTCCCGATCCTCCCGGGGCTCGTGCGCTACGACGAGGTCCAGTCGGGCGTCATCACCCACGCCATCCGGATGACGGCCGAGGCGACGGACACGTCGTACCTGTGGCCGGCCCGCCACCAGGCGGGGACGTCGTCCGACCCGAACCTCCCGCCCATGGGAGCCCGCTTCCGCCTCAAGGCCGACTACGACATCGCGGGGTACTCCCCCCAGGCCCAGGTGGTGCTGCGCGCCATGCAGCAATACGGGCTCATCCTGGCCGACAACGGCTCCAACTGGTACTTCGGGGGGACGGCGGACGACAACTGGCCGAGTGCCCTCGTCAACGAGCTGAAGTCGGTGCCCGCCAGCGCGTTCGAGGCGGTCGACGAGTCGGGCCTGATGATCGACCCCAACTCGGGCCAGGCCCGGCAGCTCGGCGTCCCCGTCAACTGCGGATCAGACCCGGGGTATCGCATGGTGGCCGCGGACGGCGGTGTCTTCTCCTTCTGCCAGCCCTACTACGGCTCAATGGGCGGCCAGCACCTCAACGCGCCCATGGTAGGCACGGCCGAGACCCCCGGCGGCGGGGGCTACTGGGAGGTGGGCTCCGACGGCGGCATCTTCAGCTTCGGCAACGCCGCCTTCTACGGCTCGACCGGGTCCATCCGCCTCAACAAGCCCATCGTGGGCATGACCGCCACGCCCGACGGCGGGGGATACTGGCTGGTCGCCTCCGACGGGGGGATCTTCAACTACGGCGATGCCGGCTTCTACGGCTCAGCGGGGTCCATCCACCTCGACAAGCCCATCGTCGGCATGGCAGCCACCCCCGACGGCGGTGGCTACTGGCTCGTCGCCTCGGACGGGGGCATCTTCAGCTACGGCGATGCCGTCTTCTACGGCTCGCGCGGCGGTCAGCAGCTCAACAAGCCCATCGTCGGTATGGCCTCGAGTGCGTCGGGCCACGGCTACTGGCTCGTCGCGTCGGACGGGGGCATCTTCAGCTACGGCGATGCCGGCTTTGACGGCTCGGCCGGCTCCATCGTGCTCGACAAGCCCATCGTCGGGATGCGGAGCACGCCCGGTGGCGGGGGCTATTGGCTCGTCGCCTCCGACGGGGGCATCTTCAGCTACGGCGATGCCGTCTTCAACGGCTCGATGGGAGGCCTCGCGCTCGACGCGCCGATCGTCGCCGTGGGGTGACGCTCGGGAAGTCTGTCAGCGACCAGCCTCGTCGAGTGCTCTCCTGCAGACGTTCGTGTCGACCGGCACACGAGGAGCGTTCCACGCGGGCCAACTGTCTTGCGTGCCGCTACCCAGCCGCCCCGGTCAACCCCTTGAGCATCTGCTCCAGCGCGGCCTGGTCCGGTCCGACAAACACGGGTGCGTCGGGGACCTCCGCGAGCGCACCCAGCAACCGCTCTATCGACGAACCCTGCGCGGCCGGCAGATGGCTGCTCAGCACCATGGTGGGTTCCAGCGCGCGGATCCGGTCCAGCTCCGAGGCGAACGCCGCCCGGTCCACCGTGTGCAACCACGAGGAGTCCGCAGTCGCCCAAAAGACCTGGCCCCGTCGCAGCTCCTCATCGGCCAAGTCCTCGGCAAATTCGGGTACCTCGTCCAACAGCGCCCCGAAGCAGTCCGAACTGAAAAAGATGCCAGAGCGCTCGTCCCGCAGGCCCGTCGTGATCGGGTTGTCGAACGCCGGAGGCCGGACCGCGGTCAGGGTCCGGTCGCCCACGTCGACCGTCTGCCCCGGGTTGACCAGGTAGACACGGTCCATGGGCAGGGGAGCGCCCAGGCCCATGATGCCGAACCCGAGGAAGCTTGTGATGATCCGGAGCCGTTCGTTCTCGTCGAGCAGGCGGTGCAGCGAGCCGATGTGGTCGAAGTCGGTGTGAGTCAGCCAGATCCAGCGGAGGTCGGCCGGATCGATCACCGAGCGCAAAGCGGCCATGAAATCGTCGCTCTGCACCACGGAGCCAGTGTCGACGAGCACCGGCTCGTCGGCGTGGATCACGAAGGCGTTGATGGCGAGATTGCCAAAACCGGTGATGGCGTTGGTCGACGTCACGACGTCGACGTCGGGCGCGGCCTTGTAGGTGTTCATCACGATGACTCCTCAGGTCTCGGAGCGGGGCAGAGGGTTTGGTGTGCTCTCGCGGGCCGACGGCGTCGCCTCGGCGGCGCCCCGCAGCTGCTCGAGTGTGTGCTGCATGGCTTGACGCAACTCACGGGCGCGGTTGGTGGGGACATCCATGATGCGGGCCCACGTCGGTATCCACCGGACCGCGTAGGACTCGGTGACCCGGGTGCCCCCCTGCAGGGGCTCCAGGCGGTACCGCCATTCGGTCGACTCCCGGCCACCCTCCTCGGTCACGAAGGCGAACTCCCGGCCGGGGTCGGCGGTGAGCACGCGGGCCCCGGCGCGACCATTTCATGAGGCCGCCGGGTCCACCCCGGTTGTGGCCGATGAACGTGGCGCCCGCGGTCGCTCCGTCCGACCCGTCGAGCCACTCGACCCGCCGGCACTCGGGACTCCACTCCCCCATGCGGCGCAGATCTGCCACCAGCGAGTAGATGCGCTCCGCCGGTGCCTCGATCACCGCGGACTGCGAGTCCTCCCGCAACCACCACCGGCTGCTTCGCTTCGAGCTCAGGTTCTCGGTCATGTCCTCTGTGGTCTCCGATCCGATCATCTCCCTACCTCCTCTGGTCTCCGTCGTAAAGCTAATAGTATTAGCTATAGCTGTCAAGATGTATTTAAGCTATACTCATTGTCGATGACGCTGACTGACCGTGGGGCGCAGACAGGAGCGGACGGTGCGGTACGGCCGGACCGTCGGGCCCGGCGCAGGGAGGAGACCATCCTCGAGATCCTCGACATCGCCCGTGACGTGATGACCGAGGAGGGGGTGAACGGCCTCAGCCTGGCGGAAGTGGCGCGACGTCTGGGCGTCCAGCCACCGTCCCTCTACAAGTACTTCCCGTCGCTCATGGCGATCTATGACGCGCTGTTCAACGAGGGGCAGCGCGAGAACCTCGAGGCGTTGCGCGGTGGCATGCGGGGGGCGGCGCCCGGGCTTGACGCGCTCGTCGCGGGCCTCGAGGCGAGCGGGCGGTGGTGTCTGGCCAACCGCGCCGTCGCCGAGCTGCTCTTCTGGCGTCCGGTGCCGAGCTTCCACCCCTCCCCAGAGGCGTTCGCGGTCAGCATGGAGATGGTGGACCTCCAGCGTGGCGCCCTCGCGGACGCTGTGGGCGAGGGCCAGCTCGGCCCAGGGGCCAACGAAGAGGGAGCGATCTACCTTGTCTCGACGCTCATCGTCGGGGTGCTCAGCCAGGCCTTTGCAAACGAGCCGGACCTTCCCTGGGGCGAGGGCCGGTTCACCCCGGTGTTCACGACACTGATGCGCCTGCTGCCCGCCGCCTTCCCGCCCGACGAATAAGACGGCGAAGACGAGGTGGTGGGCACGGGCCGGTGGCGCGGCTCACGTCCCCGCGTCGAGTGTCCGGCGGTACACGTTGGTCATGCGCTGCTCGAAACCGAGCTTTGCGTAGAGCCGGTTGGCGTCCTGGCGGTCGGGGCGCGACGTCAGGTCGACCGTGCGCGCACCCAGCTCCGCGGCGTGGGCCAGCGCCGCTTCGACCAGCGCACTGGCCACGCCCTTGCCACGCGCGGCGGCGTCGGTCACGACGTCCTCGATCCAGGCTCGCCGGCCCGTCGGGATCTCGAACGCGGCCAACGTCAGCGAGCCCACGATCCTCCCGTCATCTTCTGCAACGAAGAGTGTCGTGGCCGGGTGGGCCACAATGCGCGCCAGCTGATCGGCGGTCGGCGGCGGGGCCGAGCGGGAGAGCTGGGGCAGCAGGGCGGTCACCGCGGCCACCAGGTCGGCGTCCACCGACGCGGCGATCCGGACCGAAATCACGACGTCGCCGATTCGCCCCGCCACATCGGTTGGCGCACGCTGTCGTAGAGCACGTCGCGTCGCTCGCCGTTGATGGCGGCGAAGACGTGCTCGCCCCAACGATCGGACCCCACGAGAGGCTGGGGCAGCGTCTCGCGGGTGAACCAGCCGACGTCGCGCGTCTCGAGCGGGTGCGGCGCCAGCTCGCCGCCCACGGCGCGGCAGTAGAAGAGGAGCGAGTACAGCGGCACCCGGGTGAAGCCGAGGCGCAGGCCGTCGAGCACCGCGATGAGCCGCACCGGCTCCGCGATGATGCCGGTCTCCTCCTCCACCTCTTTGACCACGACCTCGGCCGCCGAGTAGCCCACGTCGCACCACCCGGTCGGGTACAGCCAGATGCCCGAGTCGGCACGCTGAATCAGCAGCAACTCGCCCTTGTCGTTGCTGACGGCGGCACCGACGGCGACCTTGGGGGTGACGTAGCCGGGAACCCCCTTGCCGACGGTGTCCATCCACTCCTGCACCAGTCCACCGGCGTAGTCGGGATCCTCGTTCTCGTCGTCCGCCTCGGACCGGATGTCCGCCGCCACCTTGAGGATCTCCTCGAAGCGCTCTCTCTCGTACAGGCTCTCGGTGAAACCCAGGCCCGTGCGGGCGATACCCGAGAGGGCCTCGCTCCAACGCAGCAGCGTCTTGAGGGGGACGTCGCGGTCTTCACTCGGGTCCACGAGCGGTGACGCTACCGCGACCCGCCACCTGGGCCAGAATGGAGCGTGCCCGTGAACGAGGACTGCCGCCACTACGTGATGCGGACGACGCCCCGGGGCGAGCGCCTGGAGCGCTGCAAGGTCGACGCCAACGAGCCGCTCCCCTTCGCCTGCCCCGAGGGTTGCGTGTTCTACGAGCCCCGCAGGGTCTCCTCGGCTGGATGGCACGTGCCCAGCGGGCCCGAGGAGGGTTGAGCTCGCCAGCTGGGCGGTTCAGCCTTCGAGGACGTCCCCCAGCAGGTCAACGGTGATGCCCTCACCGCGCAGCCACTCCAGGGCCGCCTCGACGCGGGCCGCCTGGCCGTCCATCTCGCAGACGATCCAGCCGCGGTGCTCCTCGACGTCGGCCCGCCGGATGTCGGGGTCCACGTCGAAACGGCGCACCAGGGTGGCCAGGACCGCCCGCCGGACCTCGGACTCGGGGAACGTCAGCTTCACCTTGACCCGCACCGCGCTCATGGCTCATCCCCGCTCGGCCCTGTCTGGCCCAGGCCGCGGTTCAGGCTGCCGGACCGGAAGCCCTCCAGGTCCAGCGCGACGAAGCGAAACCCCGCGGCGCGCACGGCGGCCACGACCTCGTCCCGGCGGGCCACCACCTCGGCCAGCGCGGCGGGCTCGACCTCCAGGCGGGCGGCGTCGCCGTGGTGGCGCACCCGCAGCTGCCCGAAGCCGAGCGCGTGCAGCGCCGACTCGGCCGACTCGACGGCGGCCAAGCGCCCCACCGTGACCGGCGTCCCGTAGGGCAGCCGCGAGGCCAGGCAGGCCGCGGCCGGCTTGTCCCAGGTCCGCAATCCCAGTTCCCTGGACCAGTGCCGGATGTCGTCCTTGGTGAAGCCGGCCTCGACGAGGGGGAACACGGCGCCGGCCGCCGCCGCGGCCGCCTGGCCCGGTCGGTGGTCGCCCAGGTCGCTGACGTTCACCCCGAGGACGACGGTCGCACCCTCGGCGGCGGCCAGCGGGCCCACGGCGTCCATCAGCGCCGTCTTGCAGCGGGCGCAGCGGTCGGGGCCGTTGGCGACGTAGGCCGCGTCCTGCATCTCGCGGGTCGGCACCCCGACCCAGCGCAGGTCCCACTCCTCGGCCAGGGTGCGGCAGTCCGCCTCCTCGGCGCCGGCCAGCGAGGGCGAGAGCGCCGTGGCGCAGAGCACCGAGTCCCGGCCCAGCGTGTCGTGGGCCACCTTGGCCAGCAGCGACGAGTCGGCGCCACCGCTGAACGCCACCACCACGCGCCCGAGGCGGCGCAGCTCGCCCCTGAGGTCGTCGAGGGAGGCGGTCGGGGCGGTGACGGTCACGGCGGCGGTGTCGTCAGGCGCCCAGGACGGACAGCACCTCGTCGAGGGTGCCCACCATGCCCGTGTAGAACGGGCCGAACTCGGCGTAGAGGGCGGAGGCCTGGTCGAAGCGCATCTCGTAGACACACTCCTTGAGGTCGTCGGGGTGGGCGCCGAACAAGGTGACGCCCCACTCGTAGTCGTCGAGTCCCGTCGACCCGGTGATGACCTGGAGCACCCGGCCGTGGAAGGTCCGCCCCACCTTGCCGTGGCCCATCATCAGCTCCTTGCGGGCCTCGAAGTCGAGGGAGTACCAGTTGTGCTGCTCGCCGCGGCGCTTGCTCATCGGGTAGAAGCAGAAGGCTTCCTTGCCGGCGGGCGGGAGCTGGGGGAAGAGGCGGGCCTGACGCAGCTCCTCGGGGACGCCGGCGGCGTATTCGGAGACCTCGGTCAGTGACACGTAGGACTCGGCGGCGACCAGGCCGGACGCGACAAGCTCGGTCTGCAGCCGGCGCAGCCGCCAGACGTCGGGCCCGAGCGCCATGAGGCCCAGGTCCGCCTTGTGGCCCAAGAGGGCCACCGGGATCACCTGGTAGCCGTCCGCCTCGGCCGCGCTCACCGCCTTGCGCAGGGCGTTCGCGTCGAAAGCGGGCTCCAGCCGGCAGAAGAGGTGCAGGACCCCCCAGCCGGTCGTCGGGGTCAGTGCCACGCCGTCAGTGTAGAGAAGCGGATCTCCCCGAACGACAGTGCGCCCGGCCTTACGGCCGGGCGCACCATTCAGCCTCGGTTGGGGGTGAGGCGGTCTCCAGTGTCACCCGGTGCTGTTGCAGCACCGTGGCAACGCGGTGACAGCCCCGTCCAGGGACGAGCACCAGGTCAGGCTGGTCTAGTAGTCGTCCATCCCGCCGGGCATGGCGGGCGCCTCATCCTCGGGCTTGTCCACGATGACCGCCTCGGTGGTCAGGAAGAGCGCCGCGATGGATGCCGCGTTCTGCAGGGCCGAACGAGTGACCTTGGCCGCGTCGATGACGCCGTCCTTGAAGAGGTCCGTGTACTCCCCGGTGGCCGCATTGAGACCGTGGGCGCCCTTCAGGTTGCGCACCTTCTCGACGATGACCCCGCCCTCGAGGCCGGCGTTCACCGCGATCTGCTTGAGCGGCTCCTCCACGGCCCGGGCCACGATGCGGGCTCCGGTGGCCTCGTCGCCCTCGAGCTTCTCGGCACCCTCGAGGATGGCGGTCTGGGCCCGGAGCAGGGCAACCCCGCCGCCGGGGACCACGCCCTCCTCGATGGCGGCCTTGGTCGTCGAGACGGCGTCCTCGATCCGGTGCTTCTTCTCCTTGAGCTCGACCTCGGTGGCGGCCCCGACCTTGATCACGGCCACACCGCCGGACAGCTTGGCCAGGCGCTCCTGGAGCTTCTCGCGGTCGTAGTCCGAGTCGGTGTTCTCGATCTCGGTCTTGATCTGGTTGATCCGGCCCTTGATGTCGGATTCGGTGCCGGCACCCTCGACGATGGTGGTCTCGTCCTTGGTGATGACGACCTTGCGGGCCGTGCCCAGCAGGTCGAGCGTCACGTTCTCCAGCTTGAGGCCGACCTCCTCGGTGACGACCTGGCCGCCGGTGAGGATGGCGATGTCCTGGAGCATGGCCTTGCGGCGCTCGCCGAAGCCGGGGGCCTTGACGGCCACCGAGCGGAACGTGCCGCGGATCTTGTTCACCACCAGGGTGGCCAGGGCTTCGCCCTCGACGTCCTCGGCGATGATCAGCAGCGGCTTGCCGCTCTGCATGACCTTCTCGAGCACCGGGAGCAGGTCGCGTACGGCCGTGATCTTCGAGCCGACCAGCAGCACGTAGGCGTCCTCGAGCGAGGCCTCCATGCGCTCGGGGTCCGTCACGAAGTAGGGGGCGATGTAGCCCTTGTCGAAGCGCATGCCCTCGACCAGGTCCATGTCCATGCCGAAGGTCTGCGACTCCTCGACCGTGATGACGCCGTCGCGGCCAACCTTGTCGATGGCCTCGGAGATCATCTCGCCGATCTCGGTGTCGGCCGCCGAAATGGAGGCCACCTGGGCGATCTGCGACTTGGACTCGGTCTCCTTGGCGATGCCGTGAATGGAGCCGACGGCGATGTCGACGGCGGCCTCGATGCCCCGCTTGAGCGACATCGGGTTGGCCCCGGCGGCCACGTTGCGCAGGCCCTCGTGGACCATGGCCCAGGCCAGGACGGTGGCCGTGGTGGTGCCGTCACCGGCCACGTCATCGGTCTTCTTGGCCACTTCCTTGACCAGCTCGGCGCCGATCTTCTCGAACGGGTCCTCGAGGTCGATCTCCTTGGCGATGGACACGCCGTCGTTGGTGATCGTCGGGGCGCCCCACTTCTTGTCGAGCACCACGTTGCGGCCCTTCGGGCCGAGGGTCACGCGGACCGCGTCCGCCAGCTTGTTCATGCCGGTCTCCAGGCCGCGGCGGGCGTCCTCCTGGAAGGCGATGATCTTGGCCATCTGGTCTATTCCTCCGTTAGCACTCTCGTCTTGTGAGTGCTAATAGGTAACCACCTTAGGGCGCTGCGCGCAAGGGCGTGCCGGTCCCGCCGAGGGCGCTGACGGACTCTCAGGATTTCTCCGGCGAAATTGAGAAACCCCGTCCCATGCGGCCCCGGGGCCCCTTGCAGGCCCGGACCTCCCCCGGGGAGGTCAGCCCCCGGCGACGGCGGGGACGATGGAGAGCGTCTGGCCCGGCGAGACCGGTGTGGCCAGGCCTTCGAGGAAACGGACGTCCTCGTCGGCCAGGAACACGTTCACGAAGCGGCGCAGACCGCCGGCATCGTCGAAGAGCCGGTCGGCCAGGCCCGGGTGGGCGGCGTCGACGGCCTTGAGGGCCTCGCCCACCGAGGACCCCTCCACCTCGACCTGGCCGGCACCCCCGGTCAGGGTGCGCAGCTGGGTGGGGATGCGGACGGTCACGCTCATCGTGGGATCTCCTTGGTCTGGTGGTCGTCCAACGCGGCATCGAAGGCGTCCAGGGTCGGGGCGATCGTCGCCGTGGGGGCACAGCCCTCGGCGCCGGCCAGGGCCTCGACCGTCTTCAAGCCGTGGCCGGTGACCAGGGCCACCACCCGCTCGTCGGGGCGGATGGCCCCGGAGGCGGCCAGCTTGCCCAGCGTGGCGATGGTCACCCCGCCGGCCGTCTCGGCGAAGATCCCCTCGGTGCGGGCCAGAAGCCCGATCGCCTCGACGATCTCGCCGTCGGTCACGGCGGCGCACGAGCCACCCGACCGTCGCATGACCTCCAGGGCGTACCAGCCGTCGGCCGGGTTGCCGATGGCCAGGGACTTGGCGATCGTCCGGGGCTTGACCGGCCGGATGGCGTCGCTGCCCCGGAGGAAGGCCTCGGCCACGGGCGAGCACCCCTCGGCCTGGGCGCCCGACACCCGGACCGCGGGCTCCTCGGGGAGGAGGCCCACCTTGCCCAGCTCGGAGAAGCCCTTGGCCACCTTGGTCAGCTGGCTGCCCGACCCGATGGGGACCACGACGTGGTCCGGGGCCTGCCAGCCCAGCTGCTCGGCGATCTCGAAGGCCAGCGTCTTGGAGCCCTCGGCGTAGTAGGTGCGCACGTTGACGTTCACGAAGGCCCAGCTCGGCCGCTCGCTCGTCAGCTCGGCACAGAGGCGGTTGACGTCGTCGTAGTTCCCCTCGACGGCGATCACCGTCCCGCCGTAGACGGCGGTCATGGTGACCTTGGCCGCCTCGAGGTCGTGCGGGATGAGGACGACCGAGTCCATCCCGGCCCTGGCGGCGTGGGCCGCCACCGAGTTGGCCAGGTTGCCCGTCGAGGCGCAGGCGGCCACCTTGAAGCCGAGCTGGCGGGCCTTGGTCAGCGCCACCGAGACCACCCGGTCCTTGAACGAGCCGGTCGGATTGGCGGTGTCGTCCTTGATCCACAGCTCGCCCAGCCCGAGCTCGGCGGCCAGGCGGTCGGCCCGCACCAGCGGGGTGAAGCCGGCGCCGAGGTCCACCGGCGTGGCGTCGTCGACCGGGAGCAGGTCCCGGTAGCGCCAGATGGAACGGGGACCGGCCTCGATGCGCTCCCGGCTGACCGAGGCGGCGATCCGCTCGTAGTCGTAGGCGACCTCCAGCGGCCCGAAGCAGTAGTCGCAGACGTGCAGCGCCTCGGCGGGAAAGGCACGTTGACATTCACGACAACGCAGCCCAGTGACGAAATCGACCATCGGTCCTCCTCATCGATCGGGCATTGGCACCAGGTGCTCAGCACTGGTTGCCGCGACGTCAACGGGCCCGTCCCTCAGTCGCTCTGGATGATGCCGACCATGATAGCCCGCCGGGGCCGGCCACCTCAATGCAGCGCGGCTGCTTGAATCGATGGCGTGGCCCAGACCTATCACCACGGGGATTTCCCCGCCGGCCCGGTGCTCGAGGCCAAGGCCCGGACCGGGCTGACAGTCTCGGTGTGCATCCCGGCCCGTGACGAGGGCTCGACGGTGGGGTCGGTCGTGCGGGCGGTGGTGCAGCCCTTCCTGGCCCGGCACGGGGGCAACGGGCTGGTCGACGAGGTCATCGTGCTCAATGACGGCTCGCTCGACGACACCGCCGAGCAGGCCCGCGACGCCGGGGCCTCCGTGGTGGCCGGACCCGCTGGGGACGGCGGCAAGGGCCAGGCGATGGCGGCGGCGCTGGCGGCCTCGGCGGGTGACGTCGTCGCCTTCCTGGACGCGGATGTCGCCAACACGACCCCGGCCTTCGTGACCGGGCTCCTCGGCCCGTTGCTGACCACCGACCATGTCGCGCTGGTCAAGGGCTTCTACACGCGGCCGCTGCACGGTGACCCCACCGGCGGCGGCCGCGTCACCGAGCTGGTGGCCCGGCCCGTGCTCGAGCTGCTCTTCCCCGGGCTCTCGTGGGTGCGCCAGCCGCTGGCCGGCGAGACCGCGGCGCACCGCTGGGTCTTCGAGAAGCTGGGCTTCGCCGGCGGCTACGGGGTGGAGCTCGGCCTTCTGATCGACGTGGCGCAGCATCTCGGACCGGATGCGCTCGCCCAGGTCGACCTCGGCGAACGCATCCACCGCAACCGGCCCCTCCACGAGCTGCGCCCCCAGGCGGTCGACGTGCTGCGGGCGGCGCTCGAGCGCGTCCCCCCGTCGATGCTGCCGCGGCCCTCGTGAACACACAGTGAGCCCGGCATGAGCGGGACCATCGTCGTCTCCAACCGCGGCCCGCTCACCTTCCGGGCCGGGGCCGACGGTGCGCTGGTCCCGGTCCCCGCCGCCGGCGGGCTCGCCTCCTCTCTGCACCGGATCCTGGCGGGGAGCGGCACGACGTGGGCCTCGGTGACGATGGGGGCGCCGGACCGCGAGGCGGTCGCCCGAGGGCTCATGCACGAGGACGGCCTCGACCTGCTCCCGGTGGTCATCGACGACGAGACCTACCGGCAGGCCTACGACGTCGTCGCCAACACCACGCTCTGGTACTGCCATCACCACCTCTTCGACCTGCCGCACCGGCCCCGCTTCGACCGCCACTGGCGGGTGGCCTGGGAGGGCTACCGGGCCTACAACCGGGCCATGGCCGATGTCGTGACGGCCCGGGCGGGCGAGGGTGAGGCCGTCTTCGTGCAGGACTACCACTTCTCGCTCCTCGGGCGGATGCTGGCCGAGGAGCGACCGGACCTGCGCACGGTGCACTTCCTGCACACGCCGTTCGCCGCGCCCGACATGCTCGCGGTGCTGCCCGACGACGTGGTGGCCGAGCTGCTCGACGGCATGGCCGGCTACTCGGCCTGCGGCTTCCACTGCCACCAGTGGGAAGCCGGCTTCGCCGCCTGTTACGCCGCGGCCGGACGCCGGGCACCACGCACGTTCGTGGCGCCCCTCGGCCCCGACGCCGGCGTGCTCGAGGACGAGGCGGCGACGCCCGAGTGCGCCGCGGCGGGCGCGGCGCTGCGGGCCGAGGTGGGCGGGCGTCGCATCATCGTCCGGACCGACCGCATGGAGCCCTCGAAGAACATCGTGCGGGGGATGCTCGCCTTCGAGGAGCTGCTGACCGCGCACCCCGAGTGGCACGGGCAGGTGGTGCACGTGGCGTTCGCCTATCCCAGCCGGCAGGGGCTGGCCGAGTATCTCGCCTACGCCGCCGACGTGGAGCACACGGCCGAGCGCATCAACCACGCCTTCGGGGCCGCGGCGGCGTCCGGATCCGGACCCGATGGCTGGACGCCCATCGTACTCTCGGTCGAGGACGACCGGGCCCGTTCGCTGGCCGCCCTGACCCTGTCGGACGTCCTGCTCGTCAACCCGGTGCGCGACGGGCTCAACCTGGTGGCCAAGGAGGGCCCGCTGCTCAACGCGGCCGACGGTGTCCTCGTGCTGTCGCACCAGGCGGGCGCCTGGGAGGAGCTGGCACTGGCCGGTGGCGGCGCGCTCGGGGTGAATCCCTTCGACGTCGCCGGCACGGCCGACGCCCTGCACGCCGCTCTCGTCATGGGCGCGCCCGAACGCGTGGGGCGGGCCGCTGCGCTGCGCACCGCGGTGCGCGGGCGGACGGCGGCCGACTGGTGGGCCGACCAGCTGGCCGCGGCTCAACCCTGAGCGCCGGCGTCCGCGTCGCCGGCGGCGTCGGCCAGCAGGCGCAGCAGCGCCACGGCGCCGGTGGCGCCGTGCACCGACAGGTCCGCGGCCGCGGCAACCGCCGCCGGGCTCTCTGTGTCGACGGCGGCGACCCGCACCGTCGTGAGTGGCCCACCGTCGTCGCCACGCAAGTCCTCCAGGGCGGCGAAGGCGGGCAGGTCGCCGATGTCGTCGCCGAAGGCGGCCGCCGCACGGAGCGGCTCAGCCCGGGCGTCGTGCTCCGCCACCAGCGTGTGGACCACGGTCCCCTTGTCCACGTCGAGCGGGGGGCGCAGCTCGCGTTCGTGCCGTCCCTCGTAGACCACGAGGCCGCGCTCCGCGTGCTGGCGTTCGGTGAAGGCCAGCACCCAGTCCTTGTGCTCGGGGGCGCGGCGCCAGTGCAGCGTCACCGTCAGGCCCTTGGGCTCGACGTAGACGCCCTCGGGTGCCGTCGCCGTCGCCTCGGCCACCACCTCGTCGATGACGGCGGCCCAGGCTTCGTACGCCGGCCCCTGCAGGGCGCGCTCGAACCCGTAGAGGCCGGCCAGCGTGACTCCTGCGGGTGCGCCCAGGACCTCGGCCAGGAAGGCGGTGGGACGGCCCGAGATCACCGCGACCAGCGCGAACGGGACGGCGAGCTCGGCGAGCAGCTCCGGTACGCCGGGGAGCGGCCGCGCCCCCTCGGGTCCTCGACGATGGCCGCCAGCGTCCCGTCGAAATCGAGGAACAGCGCACTGCGCTCCGGCTCGGCCGCCAGCGGCTGCAGGATTGCGGGCAGGCGCGCTGCGGCGTCTCCCGCCGCGGACAACGTCAGGAGGACGCGACGGTCGTCGTCGTGGTCGACGCCAGGTCGGCGCCGATGACCACGACCACGTCGGTTCCCGTGACGCCGTTGACCGGCGTGGCCGTCGTGAGCGGGAGCACCTGGGCCGGCTTGACGCCGATGGCGGTCGCGATGGACGCCGCCGGCTGCTGCATGCCGGCGGCGTAGTAGACGGCCGACGTGGCTTCGGTCGTGGACGCGTCGACCGGCGTCTGCATTCTCCAACCGCCGGCGCCGATCACCGTCGAGTAGTGCGCGGCCAGCCCGTTCACGCTCGTCGCGTTGGCCACCACGACACTCACCGAGCTCGGGACGACGGTGGTCGTCGTCGTGGACGACCCCTTGTGGCCCGCCTTGGTGGAGGTCGTGTGCCCCGCCTTGGTGGTGGTCGTCGTGGAGGCCGGCGCGTGACCGCCCGCCGCGGTAGTCGTGGTCGTGGTCGTGCTCGCCGCCCCGGCCGCCGCGGTGGTCGTCGTCGTGCCCGGCGTACTGCTCACGCTCGGCCGCGTCCCGACCGCCACGAGGAGCGTGACCGCCACGACGAAGAGGATGAGAACCGCCGCCGCCCGAACGATCGAGAGTGAGCCGGACGACCTCGTCTGCGACTGTTCGTCATCCATTGGCAGTCCAGCCTGCCCCGCACCCCCGCCCGAAGCAAGCCTTTCCGCTGGTAGGTCCGGGGGCGGGCTCGCAGGCCTGTAGCCTGGGGCGCAGCGCCCGAGTAGCTCAGTTGGTAGAGCACTTCACTTGTAACGGCCTCGGAGGCTTGTCGCGCAGAACGGTGTGTTCAGCACTTTTTGGATAGGCGCTGCTCAGATGCGATGTTGCACATCGAGGACGGTGGCGGTTGGTTGCCGCTACAGGCCACCCGTTGCGTTGCGAGGTTGAATCTGGGTTGAATTGAATCGGGCTCTTTGACACCTCACGTCATGGCGCCCCGTGCCCCGCACCGCGTCGCCGATTGAAGAGTCCGCAGATGAGGGTTCGAGCGACTTTCCTTCGTCCATCTTGTCACTGCTCGCTCCGTGCTCTCGTTCTCAGGGAGGAAGCAGTAACCTTCAGCGATGGCAATATCCACCGGGGATCTGCAGGCAGCAGCAGAGCGAGCCCGAGCTGCAGCGTCGGAGGCGGGCGAACTTCGGCCTGCCCGCATCGGCAAAGTGACCACCGACATCCCCGAGGCCATCCGAGCCGCCATCCGTGAAGACCTGGCCTCCGGCGCCTACCAGAAGGCCGCACAGGATGCCGTCGCAGGAGACCCCGACCTGGCTCAGGGCTGAGCGCCCGGATTCTCTGGCGTGATCGTTGTCGATGACGCCCTTTTGCTGGCCATATTGGCCGAGCAGCAAGGTGCGGCAGAAGCTCTCCTGATCACAGCGGCTGAGGCAGGCGAGGTATTCACCACCGGTTCGTGGTTCTGACGGCTGGCCCGGGTCGTGGCTCGACCAGGTCAGGGCGCGCTGTCCCGTGGTCTGGCGGCAAGTTCTGAGGACGAGCAGCGCCGTGTGCATCACGCCCTGGACCAGCTGCCCGCCGAAATCGGCCTCTTGAGCATGCGACGACTGGTCCCGGTCATGGCGGCGTTGCCGGGCCAGCTCAACCTTCTTACCGCCGAGGCAGTTGCTGCCGCAGTGGTCCTGGGTGCGAGGATCGCCGTTTCCACCGCATCACCTCTCGTGACCACCGCAGCTGACTCGGTGGGTGTGAGCGTCGATGTTGTGGATCTCGGCTTGTAGAACAACGCTGCCCTCGCCGTCACTGCTCCAGCTCTCCAAGCCACGTCTCGTACCAGTCCCGCCGGACGCGGATGTCGCCGTTGCGTAGGCGGATTGAGCGTGGGAACCATGGTGCTCCCCCGGCCGACCACTTGTAGGCCGTCGAGATGGACACGCCGAGGTCGGCGGCGATCTCACGGATGCTGAGCCAGCGGGCGTCGTTGGTGATCCCGCGTCTGTCGATCGCCGTGGGCACGATCTCGCGTGCCAGGGTCATGGTTCTCCCCACGTGACGCGGTCCCTGATCTCGCGACGATCACCAACGATTGTGCGGTCGGGCGGATAGGGCAGGGCCGCCATGGCTCCGATGACCTGCAACTGTGATCGGGTCACCAACGCGTGACCTCCCCTGGCTCGTATTCGATCATCTACCGGTTGGCCGGCAGACGATCACAGATCGCCCCCGCGCCCTCACCTGCGGTGGTTCCGTGCGCTTGACCCCGTAGCGAGCCGCTGACCCGTCCGGTCATGCCAAGGACCTGGACCTCCGCACATAGCCTTGCCTACGCCCCGTACGGCACTTACATGGGTGATCCGCCACCTGGACTGATCGTCCGGGGAGCCTTCTTCGGACGAAAGTCCGACAAGGAGGTGTGCGGTGGTGTGGTGTCCGTCGTTTCAGAGTCGTCTTCGCGCAGATGGTGTGCGCGAGTACCGGGTCGGCCACGAGCTCGTCGACGAGTTCTTGGAGTTCGCTTCGGGGCGTGCCCGGCCGAGCACGGTGCGGGCCTATGCCCATGACCTGAGCGTGTTCTTCGGGGTCATCGGCAAGGAGCCCGCCGACGTGACCCCAAAGGACGTGCTCCGCTTCGTGACCGCCCAACGGCGTCCGAGGAAAGGCGCCGAGAACGTCGTGCGGATCTCCGACGGCGAGGCGGGACTTTCGACCTCGACCATCAAGCGGCGCCTGGCCGCGGTCTCCAGCTTCTATGGCTATCTCATCATCAGAGGTGACGCCGGAGTGGTCATCAATCCGGTTCCGCGTGGCCTGCCCACGCGGCGCAACCGTCACCGAGGAGAGGTTGGTGCACCGCTCGTGCGCGGGGTGCGGCGTCTGCCGCGCATCTTGAACCCCGACGAGGTCGAGGCGCTCATGGCAGCGTTGCGCACCGATCGTGACCGAGCCATGGCACAAGCCATGCTGCTCGGAGGCCTGCGGCGAGGCGAGGTGCTGGGACTCCGACTCGAAGACCTGCGTCTGGGCGAGTGGCGGGTGTTCATTGCCGAAGGCAAGGGCGGCCACCAGCGACTCGTGCCGATCTCGACGACCTTCTTCGCCACGGTGGCGGACTACATGAACAAAGAGCGACCACCTGAATCGCCGACCGATCAGCTCTTCGTCTCGCTCAAGGGACCCAGGCGAGGACAGCCGCTTTCAGCCGAGGGGATCATCGAGATCTTCAGCGCTGCACGGGAGCGGGCAGGACTCGCCCACGGCACCTGCCACGAACTGCGCCACACCTGCTTCACGAGATTGCGCGAAGCGGGCATGGCCATCGAGGCCGTCCAGGCCCAGGCCGGTCACCGCTCCATCGCGTCGACGAGGATCTACCTCCACCTCAGTATCGACTGGCTGGCCGAGGAGTACCGCAAGGCCATGGAGTCCCTCCACGCACCGGTGGAGGTGGCCCGATGAGTGCCCTCCCGAAGGCAGCACAAACGCCGTCGCCGTGGTGGAGTCAGATCGAGTTCCCCTGGGACGAGACGGCACGCAGGGCACCGGTGATGGTGGCCACGATGGCCTCCTACCTGGATCAACTGGGCGTCTCGGCTCGTCCCGGCACGGTCAGTGCCGTCGAGGGGGCGCTGCGTCACCTCGCCGGTCAGGTCACCGAGGCCGACCCCGGGTGCACGTGCATCGCCTCCGTCGAGCGCCGCCACATCGAAGCGCACAAGCTCTGGCTCGCCGCGCGACCCGGCAGGGACGGGAAGAAGCCACTCGCTGCCGTCACCATCCGGCACCGCCTCGGGTTGTTGCGCACCTTCTTCGAGCGGCTGCGCGACTGGGACTACGACGACGCACCGACCAAGGCGTTGATCTTCCCCGGCGACTTCCCCCAAGCCGACGAGCCGTTGCCGAAGTTCCTCGACGATCCGACGATGAAGAAGTTCACCGCCGCCCTCGCAAGTGACCCCGACCCCCGTCGACGGGTCATGGTCGAGATCCTGGCCCAGACCGGCATCCGAGTGGGCGAGCTCTCCGGACTCGACGACAAGGCCGCGACCTTGCTCGGTGACACCTTCTCGTTGCGGATCCCCGTTGGCAAGCTGCACAACGACCGCTACGTGCCGATCGGACCCGAACTGGTGAAGCTCATCACCGACTACCAGAAGTTCCGGGGACCGAGCCGCTCGGGACGCTTGGTCGAGCGCGACGACGGCAATCCCTTCGACAAGCGCACCATCCATCGTTACGTCGATCGGGTGGCCAAACGCGCCGGCATCGGCCACGTTCATCCCCATCAGCTCCGCCACACGCTCGCCACACAGATGATCAACAGGGGCATGAGCCTCGAGGCCATCGCCGTCCTGCTCGGTCACCGCTCCATGCGCATGACACTGACCTATGCCCGCATCTCAGACAGGACCGTGGCCGAGGAGTACTTCCGGGTGACCCAGGCCGTCGAGGCCAGCTACGAGAGTGGAGAGCCGTTACCGGCCAGCGTCGAGGGCGCCAACATGCGTCGGATCGCCGCCGAGCACCGGCGACTGTTGGGGAATGGTCACTGCACTCGACCGGCCGGGCTCGACTGCACCTTCGAGTCGGTCTGTGAGCGCTGTGGCTTCTTCGAAACCGGTCCCCAGTTCCTCACCATCTTGCGCCGCCAGCGAGACGACGCCGTCGGCCACGGTCAAGAGGATCGGGCAGAGCTCCTCAAGGGCTTCATCGAGAACATCGACGGCGGGACGTGAATGTGGTTCCATGTCCTTCAGCCCAGGTCCCGTGGATCAACCATGTAATCGCACCATGGGGATACCTGCTGACGAGCTTCAGCACCTGCCCCCATCTGCGGCTACGGCGGCGGCGTGGTGTAATCGATGATCGTGACGGGCACGGGCGGGCTCGTTCCACTGACCCCACCAGAGTAGGAGGCCACACTCACAATCGAAGCGAATCCTGACACCGGGACGGGGTAATCAGTGATGCAACTGCCGCACGGGGGAACGACGACGATCCAACCGTAGATGGTGGGGGTAGCGGTCCAGGCATCGAAAACGTCGGTGATCTCTTGCTGGTTCACGAGCTCGACCGAGACCTGAGTCACACCGGGCGGGGCGGTCGTGTCGGCCACAAAGCCGGTTCCAGGATCCAATGTCTCGAAGGGGGGTAGCAGTCTCACGGTGGTGCTCGGCGGCGGGTTGTCGACGGTGATGCTGATGGGCGAGCTGAAGGCACTCCCACCCGCCCCGGAGGCCTCAGACACAAGGGCGTAGGAGCCGTTGGGGACAGCCGTGGTGTTCCAGGCACACAACCATCCGTAGTAGGTCAGGGTGGCCGTGCAGACCACGGGGGCTGAATAGCCGTAGGTGCCGCCGAAGAGCAGGAACTCGACGCTGGTGGCGTTCGACGCGGAAGCGTCAAGGTACGTCGATCCGGACAGCGTCGCCCCACTCGGAGGGACGAGCACGCTGGTGCTTGGCGACTGGGCGCCTGCGACCTGCAGCGGCACGACGCTCATGGCTGCGGCCAGAACAAGCGCCGCTCCGACCACGGCAACCTTTGATGCTCGCATAGCCCACCTCCAAGGAAGCCGGACCACTCGATGAGTGCGAGGCCTTCATGCGTGGCTTATCACGGCACCGGGTGAGGTGCAACAGATCTCCCCCAAGTCGCAGGCGCACGGTCGCACCCCATCAGCGTCGGTTTACGCACGGCGAGGGTGGTTTGCCTGGCTGGCAGGGGTGCCCCATACCGCCGTACATGAAGGGGCGGAGCCGGATCAAGTGCCTTTTTCTGTCGATCGTTCCTGATTCACCGATCGGCGTCCCTGCACGAGAGCGCGCGCCAGCGAGACGTCGGGGTCAACGTCGGGCGATGCCCGCCGCAGGCTTGGCGTTGACGCCGACGGCGAGCGGCGCATCGTGTTCGAGGACGCCTATGTGGTGCTGCGAGTTCCCATCACTGCTTAGGGTTCTGTCACGCTCCCGTGGGCAGCCAGCCATTCATTCGTCGATCTCCGCACATGATGGGGTTCGGCCACGTCCCGACGGGCTCAATCAGAAACAACGGCCACACCGGGGTCGGTGGGCCACGGCGTTAGTCGAGCACGCGTCGGCCCGTGGCCGAGACTCAGACGGCGCTCTGGAGGCATCGGACCTCCCCGTCGCGTAGGGCGTAGAAGACGAGGGTCCAAGACCACCTCGGGCTCGGGCCCGGCCGCGGCCATGGCCTGGGCGAGTTCGAAGGGCTGGCTGACGAAGCGCTCGGTGCCGAGCACCTCGCCGTCTTCTGCCATCCGGACGATGGTCGTGCTGCGTCGATGCAGGTCGATTCCGACGTACTGTCCCATAGGGGCCTCCTCCTCTTTCGAGGTTTCTTTTTTGCAAGTCCGAGCATGCTCGGATCTCACAGGGGGCGGAGGCCCCGCCCCTTCATCGCATCAGTTTGAGGCGCTTACGTTGACGGGGTCGGCGTGGACCCGTCGGACAAAAGCATCGCCTCGACGGCCTCAAAGAGTCGCCAGAGGGTGTCCGCAAGACTCGGGGATTGGAAGTGCGGTTCCCATTCGTCGCCGTGAAGCACGTCAGAGATGCAGAAGACCGAAGCGGTCTGGACCCCGAGCAAGGCTCCGACGGTGAAGATGGCGGACGCCTCCATGTCCACCGTCAAGATCCCCTCCGCTCGGTAGGCGCCTATCTCCTCAGCGGTCTCTCGGTACGGCGCATCGGTGGTCCAGCTCGGACCTACGACAGCGTCAGGGAGGGTAGCGCGTAGGGAGCTGAGCAGTTCGGAGTCGGGAACGGCCCACCGGCCCGCGGGCGCGTAGTGATGGGAAGTTCCCTCGTCCCTGATCGCCGCCGAGCACAGCACGGCTTGACCGACCTCAAGGTCTGGCGAGAGCCCTCCAGCCGTGCCGACTCCAACGATGGTCTTCACGCCAAGGGCAGCCAGCTCCTCGATCACGATGGCGGAGGCGGGTGCGCCGACTGGGAGACGAGCGAAGCCCACCTGAGGGGAAAGCTCCAGAACAGCACCCGCAGGGCCCATGATCTCTCGCAACGTCCGGGCTGAGCGAACGCGATCAAGTAAGACACTCTGCCAGCCGAACACGACCGCGGGGGGTGGCGTCTCGATGAGCCGACCCTCGCTCGCACGATAGGAGAGGAGTTGATGCGGGGTCACATACGGGCGGCCTGAGTGCTTGTCTTCGTAATGTGGGACGGGCACGGGACAAGCCTGCCATGAAGGGTGCCCCAGTTCGCCGGGTAGGTGAGACAGTTTCGACGAACCGGAGAGAACTGCAGCGTGAAGGAGGCCTTGTTCGGCAAGCGGACCGCGTAGCCTTCGAGTTCGGGCCGGTCTCACCCTGATTACAAAGGTGGGACTCTTCGTCCGATACAGAGGTACGGTTGATTCGGCCTGAAGACATGCCGATGGCTACTGGGTATTTGGGGGGTATTGGATGACGCACTCTTTACTCGGGGCATGCCGAGCCGCCCTAACTGCGTTGGCTCTGACACTGGGAGTCACGGGTGCGGGATTGGCCGGTCAGATTTCGATCGCGTCGGCGCCGGCCTCTGCGCAGACCTCGACCCAGGGCGACGCCCCCAATGGTGGACAACCAGCTCAGCTCAGCGGCCCCATAGAGCCCGCTGATGCCGCGTATCTAATCGCCGGAGCCTGGGGACCCTCCCTCAAGGCCGCCGGTTACAAGCAGCGCGGAGTATTTCGTGTCGGGAACGGCCTACTCCTACCAGGCGACCGGACCCGAGAACAACGCGGGAACGTGGAAGGTCGCTCCCGCTACCAGCGCGCATTATCGCACTCGAAATCGTGGTACACATGCCGACAGATCCGTCGCGGTTCAACGGGACAGTTGTCGTGGAGTGGCTAAACGTCAGTGGAGGCGGGGACGGCGCTGTCGACTCGGTCTACTTGTCACCAGAGTTGGAACGAGCGGGGTTTGCCTGGGTGGGTGTCTCAGCGCAGCAGGTGGGAATCGACAACCTGCGTCAAAAGGATCCGGCGCGTTATGGCTCTCTGATGGATCCGGGGGACCAGTACTCCTACGACATCTACACCCAGGCCGCCCGTGCCCTGCTCGTCGGTGGCCACGCGAACCCCCTGGCCCCACTGCACCCCAAGCGGCTGTTGGCGGTGGGTGAGTCCCAGTCGGCGCTCTACCTGACCACCTACATCGACGCCATTCAGCCCCTCTACCATGTGTTCGACGGCTTCTTAGTGCACAGTAGGGCCGGCGGAGCAGTGGGGATCCCCGGTGCATCGCCGAGCGGCAGCTTCGGTGGCGACGTCCACATCCGTACCGACATCGGCGTCCCGGTGCTCATGATGATCACCCAAACAGATGAGACTTTCGGCGGCTACTACCAGGCCCGTCAGCCCGATACGCGCTTCATCAGGCTCTGGGACGTCGCTGGCGCCTCGCACGCAGACTCCTACATCGTCACGCCTCAGGAGCTCAAATCTCTTGGCTGCGCTTCGGTCGACGAGGCACCAAGTCATTTCATCTTTGAAGCCGCCCTCTCCGCCATCAATACCTGGATGGTCACCGGTTCGCCGCCGCCGTCGGCGCCTCGTATGCAGGTCCAGGTCGTTGACGGCACGCCCACGGTGCAGACGAACACCAGCGGAACGGCGATCGGTGGCATCCAAGGTCCGTGGGAACGGGTGCCGATTGCGACCTATTCGAACACCACACCACCCGGATCGGCCGGGTTCTGCACCTTGTTCGGGTCGACTCTTCCCTTCAGCGGAGCGCAGCTCAAATCCCGGTATGGGACCAAGTCGTCTTACCTAAAGGCATACACGACAGCGACCGACCAAGACATCAAGGCGGGATACATCCTTCCGGCCGACAAGGCTCAAGTGCTCGCCTTCACCAAACAGGTCCAGTTCTAAGGGCTGGGCGTTGGCTGATAGCTAGGCCATAACGGGGTATCCCTTGGCTTTTCGTACGCTGCGGACACTGCCCCCGTACGCCGGACCTGGGTGCAACTACCTGCTTGCTACCCCTCCCGTTCCTGCTTCGGATTTTTAGGGGCCCACTCGTCGGTGATGCCGCTCTGGCGAATGTCAATCCACTCTTCCCAATCGAGGGTCTTCTCTGAGCCATCGGCCAGATCGAGCCGCAGCGTCCCATCTGCAAAGACCGTGTACGACACGACATCGAAGTCGCCCACATGGACGCAGTCGAAGCCGAGAACCCGGACCACCATCGATTCCACTTGGGCATGATCGCACGGCTGGCAGCCCGCCCCAGTTCGATGCTCTGTGACACCCGCGAGCGGTCCCGACCGGTACGTCGGGGCACTCCTTGGGCCTTGCAAAGACGGTGCACCGCCTGGTGACATACGAAGTCTGCGAGACAAGAATGTCATCGATGGTGGAACGTCCCGATACCAGATATGTCGCTGTGGGTGATGCCGATGTCGCCTACCAGGTCCTCGGTGACGGCCCCGTTGATCTTCTCTACTGCTGGGGTTTAGGAAGCCACGTCGAGCTGTGGTGGGAATCACCGGCATTATCTGAGTTCCTCATCCGGTTGGCATCCTTTAGCAGACTCATTTTCTTCGACCGCCGCGGGACTGGGGCGTCCGACAGCGTTACCCGCACCGCCATTCCGACCTGGGAGGAGTGGACGGAGGACGTCCTGGCTGTTCTCGACGTTGTCGGATCGAAGCGGACGGCCATTCTGGGCGGGTTGGACGGCGGGTCGATTGCCATGCTGTTTGCGGCCATGCATCCCGAACTGGTGAGCGCTCTCATCCTCCTCAACACGAGCCCTCGATTCCTGAAGGCCGATGACTACCCGATCGGGGCGCCGCCCGAGGTCGTCGATGTATTGCTGGAAACGCTGGTGACGAGGTGGGGCAGCGCGGAGTTCGTTCGTCTTGTCAACCCGAGCCTGGACGACGACGCCGAGTTGGCGCGCTATTGGGGGATGACGATGCGTTCCTCAGTCACACCTCGCAATGCCGCCGCCCAGTACAACTCGATAGTGCGAAATGATGTTCGCCAGGCTCTCCCTCTGATCCAGGCTCCGACCCTGGTGCTCCATGTCGGGCAGAACCCTCTTCTTCCGATCGCGAACGGTCGTTACCTTGCCGAACACATCGACGGCGCCACCTTCGTCGAGCTTCCAGGTGGCGATCTTGGACCGACTCCCGCAACTACCCGGTCACGGACGAGGTCGCCGAGTTCTTGACCGGCGAGCGGCCTCTTGTCGAGATCGAGCGCATCCTCACCACCGTGCTCTTCACCGATATCGTGAGTTCCACCGAGCGGGCCGTCTCGATGGGCGATCAACGCTGGCGGGACCTCCTCGATGCCCACGACCGAGCGGTCCGAGAACAACTGCGACGATTCCGGGGCCGAGAGATCAACACCACCGGTGACGGGTTTGTCACGTCCTTCGACGGTCCGGCACGGGCGATCCGTTGTGCTGAGGCCATCGTGGAGGCAACAGGCAAGCTGGGGATTGGGCTACGAGTGGGACTGCATACCGGGGAGTGCGAGATCCGCGGTGACGACCTCGGGGGATTGGCCGTCCATATCGCCGCTCGGGTCGCGGCGACCGCTGATCCCGGAGAGATTCTGGTCTCTCAAATGGTAAAGGACCTTGTCGTCGGATCGGGAATCAACTTCATCGAGCGCGGCGAGCACGATCTCAAAGGCATACCGGGTAGTTGGCGGCTGTTCGCCGTAGCGTTTTGATCTGGTCGGCCAGGAGTCGACCCTGAAAGCCGCTCCTCCAACCCCACTCGTCCAGCAGTTCATGGGTGACGGTGCCCGATTCGCCCTCAAGACCTAGGCCCTGTCCCCGTACGTCGGGATGGAGACGCCATCCGCAAGGGCATTCCCCTCACCCTGGAAATTGAGGGGTTCCCGTAGTTGGGACGCCAGAATGGTGAAACCGTATAGAGGAGGATGCGTCATGCCAGGCGTCTTCGTGGTTACCGACAGCTCTTGCGACCTGGGACAGGACGACATCGCTCCGTTCAATATTGAGATCGTGCCGCTGACCATCCGATTTGGCGACGAGGAATTTACCGACCGGCTGGACCTGAGCACCGAAGACTTCTATCGACGAATGTCGAACAGCGCGGCCTGCCCCAAACAGCCTGCCCGTCGCCCGGCGCGTTTGAACAGGCATTTCGCAATGCAAGCAACGCTGGGACTGAGGCAGTGGTGTGTCCCAACATTTCGAGTGACTTGTCGACAACGCTTCAGTCGGCCCGCACAGCAGCCGCTGCGTGCGAGATCCGCGTCCATGTGATCGACAGCCGGACTGTATCGAGCGGGCTCGGCACTCTTGTGGTTGAAGCCGCCAAGACGGCCGCCGGTGGGGCCGAGGTCGGCGCAGTATTGCAACGAGTCAGCGACCTCATCGCACGCACGCACGTGGTCGCGGCTCTGAACACGTTGGAGAACCTGAAGAAGGGTGGGCGAATCGGGGGCGCCACTGCAATGGTGGGGTCACTGCTGTCGATCAAGCCGGTAATCGACCTGACCGGTGGCGTCGTCCACGAAGCCGGCAACGCTCGGACACGCAAAAGAGCACTGCAGATGCTCTACGAACGCTTGAGCACCGCCGGGCAGATCGAGGACGTTGCGGTGATGCATGGTGGTGCAACTGATATCGATCAGTTTCTCGATCTCATCGCCCCCCGCCTTCCCCGAGAGGCTATTCGGATCGGCACATTGGGTGCTGTGGTCGGAGTGCACGGCGGCCCCCAAATGATCGGTGTCAGCTGGATTGCGGCTGCGTAGAGGATCTCGGGTCCAACCGGTGGGGTATCGCCGTTCGCCGGCTCGGGGGGGCGGTTCGGGACCTTCGGGATAATCCTGGAACTTTAAGTGAGTTCCGTTCGGTAATTGGCAGTTTCGGACGGCCTACGAGGATCGCCAAAGGGAATCCAGCCGCGTACGGTATATCCATGCGACGGGAGGAGGATTTGCGATCGCTCTACACCGCCTTCAATGCCAGGGATCTCGATGGCCTCCTCGCCAAAGTGACATCCGATGTCGACTGGCCGAACGGCTGGGAGGGCGGTCGAGTGATCGGTCGCGACAATGTCCGTGACTATTGGTCGCGCCAGTGGTCGGTAATCAACCCGACTGTTGAGCCGATTGACATCTCGGAGCGCCCTGACGGCTCGATCGAGGTAACGGTGCACCAACTCGTTCGCGATCTGGCGGGGACAGTCCTATCGGACCGGGAGGTTCGCCACGTTTTCACCTTTCTCGGCGAACTTGTTCGATGCATGGAAATTGAGAACTGACGCCCGAGACTCACGAGCTGAATGCCCGGGACGTGCCGATAGCGGGCTGGCCCAGACTGCCCCACTTCGCCGGCACTGGGTGCGTCCTTCTCCGCCGCGATCAACCTTGAGCAGGAGGGATCTTCAGCTAGTTGCCTGAGGACATGCTGCTGTGAGGTAAGGGCTTGCGGTACATGGCCCAGACGTCAGGGCCGCCGCCCTCAAGACGCTTGTGGTCAATGACCTCGAAGCCAAAGGTCGAATAGAAGTCGAGGTTCGACGCCGACGACGTCTCGAGGAATGACCCGACTCCTTCACGGTCGGCATTGGTCAGTCCTGGGGCCAACGTCCGAGCTCCCAGGCCCTTGCTTTGCCTCGCCGGCGCTGTTCCGAGGACGGCCAAGGTGAAGTGGCGCTGCGCTGGCCGCCATCCCTCGATCTCGCGCTGCGCCGCCAGAGACGCATCGTGACGAGACCCCTCGAACTGCGCAACAACGGGATCCAAGGCACGAAGGACCGACGAGGGCACCAAGCCAGCACTGTCCATCCATACGGCGACCGACTGGATCATGCCTTCGAGGCTGCTCAGCCATACTTCACCGAACGTCAGACCCAGAGTTTCAAGAGCCAGAAGCTGGAGTCGAGTGACCCGTGCCTGGTGATCGTCCGGGTCGATCGTCCATCTAGTCCACGGGTAGTCGGCGAACGCTTCGCCGAGAACCTCACTGGCTCGCTTGAGATCTCCCACCCCGGCCTGCCGAGTTTCAATGATCACCCTGCGATCATTGCCGAGTGTCGAGATCACGGCTTCTCGTGGGTGCCCCCAAACGCCGGCTCTGTGCGCCATATCCGGGAACCGGCAGAATGGACCACCATGGAATGGGTCCCGCCGAAGCCGCGACTGCAAGGTGGCGGTGTAGCTCTACGTCCGTTCCGAGCGAGCGATGCTGCCGCAGTCGCCTCAGCATGTCGGGACCCGGACATCCTCCGTTTCACATTTATGAAGGATGGCCTCACTGAGGCAGAGGCTGGCGAGTGGATTGACACCAGCAACGAGCGGTGGCCTATGGGTCATCCTCGTTTTGCCGTCGTCGATGCACACGACGATCATCTCCTAGGACAGGTGGGACTGAACTTCAATCCTCGTCACGTGAGCGCCGAGGCGTACTACTGGGTTGATGTCTCCGAGCGTGGCCGGGGCGTTGCTTCTCGGGCGCTCACCCTCCTCATTGACTGGGGTTTCTCCAAAGGCATTGAGCGCGTCTTTTTGGTAATCCACCCCGAGAACAATAAATCGAACCGGCTGGCGGCAAGGCTGGGGTTCACGCGAGAAGGGGTATTGCGGTCCTATGAGCCGATCAAGGGTGACCGTCCAGACCTCGTGTCGTGGTCGCTTCTTCCGAATGACCCGCGCCCTTGGAGGTAAGCAGAGCCATGTCTTCCACAGAGCGGCAGGGGCCGACATCGAGCAGACTCCAACCGTGGTCAGGGGTGCCCCTTACCGCCGTACATGAAGGGGCGGAGCCGGATCAAGTGCCTTTTTCTGTCGGTCGTTCCTGATTGAGCCACCGGCGTCCTGCATGACCCGCGCGCCAGCGAGACGTCGGGGTCAACGTCGGGCGATGCCCGCCGCAGGCTTGGCGTTGACGCCGACGGCGAGCGGCGCATCCTCTTCGTGGACGTCTCTGTGGTGCTGCGAGTTCCCATCACTGCTCTGGGTTCTGTCACGCTCCCGTGGGCAGCCAGCCATTCATTCGTCGATCTCCGCACATGATGGGGTTCGGCCACGTCCCGACGGGCTCAATCAGAAACAACGGCCACACCGGGGTCGGTGGGCCACGGCGTTCGTCGAGCTCGCGTCGGTCCGTGGCCGAGACTCAGGCGGCAGACTCGAGGCATCGGACTTCTCCGTCACGCATCGCGTAGAAGACGAGGGTGAGCAGCTTTCGGGCGACGGCCACGCGGGCCTTGTACTTGCCGGCGTGCTCGGCGATGCGCTTGTAGTCGGCGCGCAGCTTCTCGTTGCCCTTGGCCCGGTAGTTGCCGACAGCCTCGATGGCCGCCCAGCGCACCAGCGGTGAGCCCTGTTTGGTGATCTCTCCGCGGTGGACGACCTCGTCGGACTCGCGGTGCTTGGGGGTGAGCCCGGCCCAGCTGGCGAGCTTCTTGGCCGAGTCGAAGCGGCCGACGTCGCCGATCTCGGCCACGAAGATGGCGGCGATGACCTTGCCCACTCCGGGGAGCGTCATGACGGCCTGATAGCCGGGGTCGGCTTTGAGCTCGGCGTGGATGTGCGCGTCGAGCTCGGCGATGGCCGCCTCGTAGACATCGAGCAGGTTGCGCAACGAGTCGAGGCGGATCGAATAGGCCTCGGGGAGCTCGAGACGGTCGAGCTGGGCCTGACCGGTCGGCCCCCACAGCTCGCCGACGACGGGCAGGATCCCGTTCTTGGCCATGACCCCGTGGATCTGGGCCTTGGCACTGGTCCGGTGCCGGATGAGCGAATAGCGATACCGCACCAGCTCGCGCAGCTCTCTGACCTCGGGCGGTGCGATCCAGCCCTCGGCGAGGCGCCCGAGGGCCAACATGGCGGCCAGGTCCTGGGCGTCGCGCACGTCGTTCTTGACGTGTCGGTTCCCCCAGTTGTTGCCGAGCGTGTGGGCGAGGTGCACGTGGGCGCCGAGCTCTTGGAGGACATCGGCCGCCCAGTACCAGCCATAGGTGGATTCCAAGACCACCTCGGGCTCGGGCCCAGCCGCGGCCATGGCCTGGGCGAGTTCGAAGGGCTGGCTGACGAAGCGCTCGGTGCCGAGCACCTCGCCGTCTTTTGCCATCCGCACGATGGTGGTTGCGTCGATGCAGGTCGATTCCGACGTACTGTCCCATAGGGGCCTCCTCCTCTTTCGAGGTTTGTTTTTTGCAAGTCCGAGCATGCTCGGATCTCACAGGGGGCGGAGGCCCCGCCCCTTCATCGCATCAGGATGGGGTGCCACCATGCGCACTTAGGGGCTAGTGTCCCGGAAGGTTGAACCGCTGTGAAAAACGGATCATGCGCCCGCGTTGATGGCTGCGCAGTAGCCGGCCAAGCGTTCGAGGATCTGCTCAGCGGATTTGGTCCACACGAACGGACGCGGGTTCTCGTTCCAAGTGGTTGCCCAGGCGGTGATGTCGGTGGCCAGTTCTTTGACGTTGCGGTGTGCTGAGCGCTTGAGCTTCTTGGTGGTGAGCGCAGAGAACCAACGCTCCACGAGATTCATCCACGACCCGTAGGTCGGGGTGAAGTGGAAGTGGAAGCGGCGGTGGCGCAGCAGCCAGCGGTGGACGAGCGGGGTCTTGTGGGTCGCCAGGTTGTCGAGGATCACGTGCACGTCGAGCTCGGCTGGGACTTCGCGGTTCACCTTGTTCAAGAAGGCGACGAAGTCGGCGCTGGTGTGGGACTTCTTGATGTCGGTGATGACGGTGCCGGTGGCGACGTCGAGGGCGGCAAAGAGGTCACAGGTGCCGTTGCGCTCGTAGTCGTGGGTGGCCCGAGCCGGGGTGCTGGGCAACATGGGCAAGGTGGGCGCGGTGCGGTTGAGCGCCTGGATCTGGGGTTTCTCGTCGATGGCGAAGACGGCGGCGGCGACCGGTGGGCTCATGTAGAGCCCGACGAGGTCACGGATCTTTTCGACCAAGTCGGGATCGGGGGACACCTTGAAGGAGTCCTCGCGCCAGGGTTTGAGCCCGAAGGCGCGCCAGATCTCTCGCACCGTGGTGTGGCTGATCTTGTGCTTGGCCGCCAAGGTGCGCGTCGACCAGTGCGTGGCGTCGGGCGGTGCGCTCTCGAGCGTCTCGACCACGACCGCTTCGATCACCTCGTCGCCGATCGTGCGGGCCGCCCCCGGGCGCGGGGCGTCGACGAGGCCGTCGAGACGAGCTTCGGCGAAGCGGTTCCGCCACTTGGACACCGTCACCGGATTACAGCCCAGCTCGGCCGCGATCTCCGCGTGGGTGGCTCTCTTCGACGCGCAGGCCAGCACGATCTTGGATCGCAACGCCAGCGCTTGGGACGACGAGTGCCGGCGTGCCCAGCGCTCGAGCGTGGCGTGTTCGTCCGCGCTCAGGTTGATCTCGACGGTGGGGCGTCCTCTTTTGGCCATGGCGTTCCTCCGATGTTGGCGTACAACACCGGACCAACGCGGCCCAACCGAGAAAATTCCCGATTAACCAATATTTATCGGCGCTTCAACCTTCCGGGACACTAGGAGACTGTTGAACAATCGCATTTCGAGGCGTATGTTCGCCTCAGCAAGTCCGGGATATGTCCGCACCGAAGCGCCGGCGTGAAAATGGGTTGAAGCCGGCCACCCTGGATGGGCAGTGCCCGAGGTGAGGTCCCATTTTTGACGACCCGGACTTGCGCGCCCGAACTCAGGCGGAGCCGAGCCGCCACTCTCCGTCGTGATCGAGACCGAGGTTGATCATCCGTCTGAGATTGATGGCAGCAATGCGGAGTGAGAGTCCCAGTTGGTTCCGCTCGACACCACGGAATCGGACCCGTCGGCCGTTGTCGGCCACCATCCATGCGATCGTGCGCTCCACCATCGGTCGCCACCGTCGGTAATCCTCCGCGAAATCGCCATCCCGCCAGGCCCGTCCCGAGACTCGACGAGTACCTCGTCGTCAGCGGTGAGGTGGAACTGTCTCCCTGCCTTGTTGTTCGTGCAGCGGGATCGCAGCAGACAGTTACGACACCGTGCCTTGAAATGTGCGTTCCTCTTGGCCGTGATCGGGACGGTTTGCCCCGCCGGACAGGTCACCGTGGCGGCGCCATGGTCGACGATGAAGTCATCGCGATGAAAGGCCCCCGGGAAGGCAGCGTGTATCGGGAACGGTTTGATGGCTGGGATGTGGTTGGCCTCGTGCAGTGCGGCAAGGGATTCACCCGACCCATAAGCCCCGTCCCCCAGCACCTGGAGCCCGGGCTCCTCATCGGCCAACAGTGTGACCCCGGTCCGCCCGTCCGAAGCGTTGGCCGGCGTGAGGGCGGCGGCGGTCACCAGTCCAGTCTCGGGCTCGACGGCGATGTGAGCCTTGTAGCCGTCCCGGTACTCGGAACGGGACTTGTGCATGTGGCGGGCTTCGGGATCGACAACGGAAATGACCCGGTCAGGAGCCACCTTTTGGGCGATGCGCCAGTTGCCGTCTTCTCCTTGTTCGACGTCCTGGCCGGCGACGAGGGCCAGCAACCCGAGGGCCGAGTTGGCCTCGGGCACTTCGCTCGGGGGGGTCGCCCACCAGCGCGTCGACCAGGGCCGCCTTGGCCACCGCGTCGTCCCAGGCGATTAGGGGCTTGCCCGCTGACTCGTAGTCATGCGCGGACACCGGCACCACGTCAGCTCCCGGGACGACCCGGCGCACCCGGCGGATGGCGGCGATCAGCTGTGTCACGGTGTCCTGAGTGGCCACGGCGTCATCGAGCAGGGTCGAGTCGAGAGCTCGACGGGTCTTTCCCTTCAGCACCCCGGTGGCATCGATCACCGAGCGCACGGCATCGAAGATCCGCTCAGGACGCTCGGACTTGCGCAGCCTGGTCCGCCAAAAGGTGAGCACCGAGAAGTCGAATCCCTCGTCATCGAGTGCGAGGCCGCAAGCCACCTTCCAGCTGATCCGGTCCCGCAGGGCCCGAGCCGCATCTCGATCAGAGAGACCCTCGAGGGCCTGGAGAACCATGACCGAGGCCACCACGTCGGCAGGGATCGACGGTCGACCGCGACCCGAGGGGAACAGGTCTTCGAACATCTCGTCAGGAAACAGATCATGTCGGTGATCGGCCAGGAATGCTTCGACGCTTCCCTCTGGGACCAACTGGCGACACAGTGCTGCCGCATCGAGCAGCTCAGGGTTGGATTCGCTTTGTCCTTGCACCTGCCAATTCTCGACGATCCTGACTCGTATCAAGTGGGGTTTTTTCAACAGGCTTCTAGGCCGGAAAATCGACGGATGAAGTCGAAATGCTGGCGGCTGGAAGCTTGATTTGCCTGTTTGAGTACTTGACCACTTGTCGCTGTCGGCGTCTCCGCTTCAGCCGAGTCATTCCGAAACCAAACACGATGGCTGCGGGTAAGAGGATGACCACGAACAGCTGAGATGACCGGTTGGTCGCAGTCGCCGTGCCAGGGTCCAGGCTCAAAGTCATTCGTTGCCCCGGCTCCGCTCCGAGAGCGTCAGTGTTGGTGATTCCGTGATAACTGCCGTCGCTCCAGGCCACGTTGCATGACCTGTAGCTACCGGCCCCGCTGCATGAGAGAACTTGGCCTTCGACCGTCTTCGCCGCCACTAGCCCGTAGACGCTGGATCCCCAATCAAACGCAAGGACGATGCCACAAATCACAAGAATCACTTGAATGGTTCGGCGCCGGGCGGCTGATTTCCGGACAGAAACCCGTGGACGTTGAAGGTCTTGCGGTATCCAACTCTCCGGCGCCACATACTCACTCTCGGGCACTCTCGCAATAGTGGCCATAGGGCTTTTGGCCCATTCGGAAGAGGATTGCCCCCGTACGCCGGGTGGGTCAACCTGATCACAGCTTGGCCGATAACTGATCCGTGGTAGATGAGCTTCGGGACAAGTCCCTTGGTGCCTACATCAAGGCCACGACTACTGCCCGAGGAGCTGGCCTGCGACTCGTTGTAGCGGCTTCCTTCTCAGCGGGACTGATCGTCAGTCAAGGCGTCCTCGGGTTGGTGATCGTGCTGGTGTTGTCGGCGGCGTACTTCTGGCCTATCCGCTGTGGAGGCGATGGGGGCGAATGCCCACCTGATCGAAACTTCCCCCGTACGCCGGGATCGTGACACCGTGCAGGCACCATGGGGCAGGGAACCAAGACCTGCTTTACCGTGGGCCTGGAGACAGCGAACAATCGGAGAGAGCGGTCCAGTCGTGGGCGATTAGCCCGTTGTAATCGCTGGCCCAGCGCCAACGGAGTTAGGTGTGGCGCTCTTCGCCTTCGCTGCGACCACGAAGCCCAGAACGGGGAGCCAGACGGCGGCTGCCAGGGTTCCGAACAGTCCGAGCGGCCCGAGCACGCAAACTACGCCGATGATGACCGAGGCGATCCCGATCCACCTGGGCAACGTTGATCCGGACAAGATGGCGATCCCAGTGGTCAGCGTCAGCAAGGCCAGGCCATAAATCATCGCAATCTCGCTGTTCTGACCCACAAAGTTCGCCAGATGAGCGATGGCGTAGTCGTGGTTGTGAGCGGCAATGATAAAAACGGTTGCATTCACACCGCCGCTCGCCAGTTCCGCGGCGACGAAAATGATGCCCGCAGCGAACACCAGATCGGGCCACACTTGTCGTCCATTCGTAGCGTCGTGCAGGATCCGACGCAGTTGCGCCACGAATACCAGCACGAGCGTCAAAGCGAAGGCAATGACATATACCTGTGCCCAGCGCATGGTGCTGTGGGAGTTCATCCAAGACACATCCGTTACTCCCGATGCGTTCTCATTTGGCTGATTGCCGTTCAAGACACCAAATCCAACGAAGAAGGACACGAGGGCCAGTAGCCCGATCCATCCCATCAACCGGGTCATGCGTGGTTCGCTTCTAACTTGCCCATGGGCCGAATCCTCTAATTGCAGATTGCTCATTTTCCCTCCCTACATCCGTATTGCAACGACCCTACGCCCGATTTTGGGGGAAGACAATCGTTTGATGGGAGGTGGGCAGATCGAGATGCTTTCTCTGCTCCAGCGGTCAGGGTCAGCAAGGGTCAGGCCGCTGCGGCAAGGGTGCCCCCATTCAGTCGCCGGGACGGTGGGACACCTTCAGCACTACTAGACAAAGGTGATAGCTGGCAGGCAGACCGATGTCCCGCCACGGCCGTTGTCGTTTCGGCCAAAGAGTGTGAAACTTGGGCGTCAGCGACCGAGGAGGAGTTCGATGCCGAAGTACCTTGTCCAAGCGTCCTATATCGGCGATGGTGTCCAGGGACTCCGTAAGGAGGGGGGCACGGCCCGTCGAGGCGTCGTCGAGAAGGCATGTTCCAGCGTGGGTGGCACGCTTGACGCGTTCTACTACTCGTTCGGCGACACGGATGTCGTTACCATCATGGATCTGCCAGACAATGTGACCGCTGCCGGTGTCGCTCTGCTCGTCGCTGCCAGCGGCACGATAGACATCAAGACCACCGTCCTGCTGACTCCGGAAGAAGTCGACGCTGCGGTGAAGGTGGGAGGCGACTATCGCCCACCGGGGGGTTGAAGGGGAGATCCTCACCGCTTCCGCATAGTGCCAAACAGCGGGAGTAGGTGCCCCAGTGCGCCGGACCTGGGCGCACTCTTCAGCACATCGGGGCTCTAGTCGGCATTGTCCGGCGACACCACTAACTCGACGACTTCGCTGTGCCGAAAGGACAAGGTGACTGGACGGTGGCCGCAGAACGTCAGATACCGACGCCGTGAGCCGTCCCCGACCTTCTTCCGCCCTTACTTCCGAGGTATTTATCGGAAGCCTGGCTTCTGGCCAGGACTTCTTGGCGCTTGTGCCTTCGGAACTGCCCTTGCGTTGCAGAAGGGAGCTCTCTATGCCATTGAGGTAGTGGGTGGAACCGTCGTCGCTCTGTTGGTCCTGTTCTACGGCATCTGGCTTCTTCAGCGCCGACGGCGTTAGGGAAGGTTCATCACCCTGCCCCCATGCGCCGGACCTGGGCGCACCCTGCGGCAAGGACCGCCATACCGCAGGTTTCATGGGGGCATGCACGGGTAATGCCCGAAGCCATGAAAAGACTTGGACTGGTCGCAGCGATTGCGTTGGCGGGCCTTCTAGCAACCGGTTGTTCCTCGGGGGAAAATCACTCGCAAAGCGAAGACCAATCACCGCCAACAATGGGCGCCACCAGTTGTACGAAATCGCATAACGGCACCACCACGACGACCGTGGCCGGGAGCACGTGTCATCAGCAGCCGTTTTCAGGCGGTGGCGATGGCCAATAACGTGACCGGCGTCTTGAGGCAGCCGTCAGATTGAGCACGGCTCCGTACGTCGACATAGACCCCGAGGCGATCCTGATCCGGATGCGAGTGGATGCCTCTTGGTGGCACATCATTGACGCCGAGCGATCACTCACCTGGTGTGGTTTATTTCTGTCACAAGGCAGTGAACGACGCCCCTTCAGCGAGACGCCCGAGGGTCGCCGCTGCGAGACTTGCCTCGGTCGGTTTGAGCGGATCGTGGTTCGCGGCTGAATGGCGAGAGCGAGTATTTGGCGAGACGAGATCGCACTGGCGGTGCGGGTATAGGTAGACCACACTCATGTCAGTCAGGTCCTCCGGCCCCGAGTTATGGTCCTTTTACGCAGCGCCCTCGACGTGCAGGTAATCGAGGAGCCCTGAAATCTCAAGGACCTGCCGGACCTCGCTCTTAGCGCAGATCACCGAGAAGCTGCCGCCTGAGGCTTTGATCCGTTTGCAAGCAGAAACGAGCACGCCGACGCCTGTGGAGCCCAGGAAGTCGACCTGCGTCAGATCGACCCGGACAGCCGGTGCATTGAGCACCTCGGGAAGCACAAGAACCTCACGCAGTGTGCCGGCGGTGGATAGGTCAAGTTCGCCCGTGAGCGACACCACCGTCCCACCGTCCTCGTCGCGCACCTCAGCGGTGAAGTGCGCTGGTTCTATTAGCGCAGCCTCTTCAATCGCCATCTGACACTCACCTCCTGAAGTTCCGACTGAAGGAAAGCGTCACCCAACCGGCCAATAGCCAGGGTGTGTGAGAATTAATAGCGGTTGGGCGCCCGCGTTTCAACCCCGCATTCAGTCCTGGACGTTCTGCCCCAGTCAGCCTGCCCCCGTTCGCCGGTTATGTGGGTGACCCGGTCCCATTGACGCCCTTCTCGTTTAGGGCCTGCCTATCAGCGTCGATCTTGGTACTTCAGGTCCCACGAGCTCCACCGTCTTATTCTGCCCGGTAAGCGGTGGTTCGGACGAGGTATTCGCTGTCTTCCTGACGACCAGGAGGAAAACGATGTCCACAGTGAACTTGAATGCCGCAGAGCTGGTGAGCGCCACCAACGGCCCTTTTGAGGAAGCGCACATGGCGGCAGCGGCATTCCTCGCTCGCTACAGCGGGCGGACTCTCGAGACGTACCGCTTCGACTTGCGTAGCTACTTCGAGTGGTGCGCCGGCGTCGGGCTGGCCGTCCTCGAGGCGAAGCGGCCCCATATCGAGCTGTGGCGGGCGGCCAGCGAGGAACGGGGACTGGCCGCCTCGACCATTGACCGACGGCTCTCGACCATCTGCGGCTACTACCGCTTCGCCCACATTGACGGGCGGATCGGTGCGAACCCGGCCCAATACGTCCGGCGTCCCAAGGTCCACCCGAGCGAAGGTCGGGGCCTCGACCGCGGAGAGCTGGGCACATTTCTGTTCACCGCCGAGCGTTACGACCGCGACCATGCCGCCTTGGCGGTGCTCCTCGGACTGAACGGACTCCGGGTGAGCGAGGCCTGTGCGACCAACGCGGAAGATCTCGGCTTTGATCGAGGCCATCGAACACTGCGCATCATCGGCAAAGGCAACACGCCGGCGGTGATCCCCCTCGTCCCCCGTGTGGCCCGCACGATCGACCTGGTGCTCGGCGAGCGCTGCGGGGGCCCGATCCTGCATCGCCGGGACGGCGAGCGCCTCGACAGTCGCACGGCACATCGCTGGGTACGCAGTATCGGCAAGAGGGCCGGGCTGGGAATCGTCCATCCCCACATGCTCCGAGCGGCTTTCATCATGGCGGCCCTCGACGCCGGAGTGCCGCTGCGCGACGTCCAGCTCGCCGCCCGCCACGCCGACCCGAGGACCACGACCATCTACGACCGCCGGCGGGAGAACTTCGACCGCCATGCTGCCTACGTCGTCGTCGCCTTCGTGGCCGGAGGGTAGGCCGAAGACGCGTCGCGGCGCACACCGTCACGGGTTGCCCCGAATCCAGAACTTCTGGTACCGGCCAACCGGAATCAACGGCTGTCTCAGCTGCTGCGATGCTCGAGGAGGAAGTGATCGACCGCGTCGTTCGCCTCTCCTTTGATCTCTCGATAGAGGTACTCCTCGTCCCAGTGCTCTGGCGAAAGCGCATCGAGGTTGTCGTGATAGTTCGTAAAGGAGTGCCGGATGTACGCGCGCGCACTGAGGGCCGCTCGCTCGTCAAGGGCGAGTTTGCGGGTCCGACCGACTCGGCCGCTGCCGACAACGGCCGCATGCGCTGCGGTCTCCTTGGCGATGCGCTGTGCGAGCTCCTGGTAGTCCGGGACGAAGGCGAGGAAGCGCACGATGGCCTCTTCCAGGTCGCCTCGGTAGCGCTCTTCTTGGCGCTCGCGGGACTGAGCGCCGACGGCACGATTGGCCTCTCGGCGTTCGGCAGTCGCTTCGGCGCGCACCTGAGCCTCCCAATCGCTTGGCTCGGTGCCAACAGTCCGAGGAGCCGGCGGTGCTGGCGATGCCGACTTCGCGGTTGCCACGACAGCCAGTAGGCGCCCGCTGCCTTGACGGTCCGGGTCAAGAAGGCATCGCCAGAGGGCAGGAACTCCCAGTCAGCCGGGATCTCGATATCTCCGTGCTCGGGGTTCCACGGGCCATTCTTGGTTGCGTAGACGTCGAGATGCTGGTCTGTGAGAGTTTCGGAATCGGGCGGGGCTTCCGCATCGTCCACACACAGAGCTTTGGCCGTTGCGATCGGCTCCGCAAGTGAAACCGGTCCGTACTCTGATTCTTGGGGCATCGCCTGGTTCAGAACCGCCCACCTCCCGGCGGACTGGGGCACCCAGCAACCAGGACCGCATCGTTGCTGAGTTTCAAGCCATGACGAGCGGCTACCTCTGTCATACGGTTACGTGAGTGGACTCACTGTTTGAAAGACCGATCTCACCCGAACCTGACGCGAGATACCGTGCCCCACATGTGCTGCTGACGCGCTACGACAGGGGCTGGTCGCAGCGTTATCAGACTGAGATGGCCGTCCTTGAAGGAGTATTGGGGGCCGAACTGAAAAAGATCGAGCATGTAGGGAGTACGTCAATACCCGGCATGTCGGCTAAGCCCACCATTGACATCGTGGCAGACATTGAGTCCGACAAAGGATTGGACGACCTGGTCGAGCGGTTGTCACCCGTCGGATACATCTTCGCACCCAACCCTGTGTGCGCCGTATTCAGGAAGGGTCCCGACGATATGGCTCTCCTCCGGACCGTCCACCTTCATGTCTGCGCGGAGAACTCCGACTACTGGCGCCGCATCGTCGGGTTCCGTGATTACCTGAGGACGGACCCCGAAGCAGCAACGCAGTATGAGGCGCTGAAGCGCCAACTAGCAGGACGATTCGAGAAGGAACCTGGCCTTTACACCGAGGGGAAGAGCGATTTCGTCATGGAGGTGGTACGGAGGTCTGGCGGGCCTCAAACGGACTGAGGTCTCAACCACCGGACCCGCCCAAAACCGGCGAACTGGGGCACGGCACCACCTAGTGAGAAGCCCATTGCACCGCAGCTTCGGGCGTGTTAGGCCGTTTCTAGGAGCAGTTGGCTCTGGTGCCGAACGGAGGTGCGCCATGCGGTCTTCGAGGGTCTTTCTCGTCATGGCTGCGCTGGCGCTGGTCACAGCTTTGAGCGTGCTCCCGACGCAGGTCGCCAGCGCCCAGCCACCGAGCACTCAGGTCGTGGTTCCAGCGACCGGCGCCACCTATGTTTCGAGCACCCAGGTCGTGCTCGACGCCACCGCCTCGGCGGGAGTGACCCAGGTCCAGTTCGAACTGACCGGGGGCACCCTGAACGACTGGGTGATCGCCACCGCCACCCTCACCTACTACGGGTGGATCGCGCTGTGGAACAGCACCAATGTTGTCTACGGCACCTACACCCTCCAGAGCGTCGCCACCGCCGAGGGCTCAAGCGCCACGAGCCCCGGCATCTCGATCACGCTGAACAATGGGGAACCGATCATGTCGTTCGTGCTCCCGCCCCCTAACGGCGGCTCCGTCTCGGGCACTCAGGCCGTGTTCGACGCCGTTGGCCCTGCGGGAGTGACCGGGGTGTTCTTCGGCTTCAGCGCCCCTGGCTGCCCCTCTACTGGACCGCCACCCCAACCTCCCATCTGTGCATTTAGCGCCGCCCCCACGATGTACGGGTGGATCGCGGTGTGGAACAGCACCGTGGTGCCAAACGTCCACACCGAGGTATCGGCCGCGTGCAACCAATGCGGCGCCAGGGTCGCCATGACTTCGATGGATGTGGCCAACCCAACCCCTACGGTGGTGGTGCCGGCGAACGGCTCCACGGTGGCGGGCTCCCAGTGGCTCGACTGCGTTCCACCAGCCGGTTACGACGGCGTCCAGTTCTGGATCGAGGGGCCAAGCCTGAGCGGGTCACAGTTCTTGGGTGACGGCGGCTCTACCTACTACGGCTGGCTGTACGAGTGGAATACCTTGAGCTTCACCGACGGGGATTACGCCATCTACTGCACTGCCGGTGGCCCCTCAGGTGCGAACGCCTTCAGCCCCACCATCTCGGTCGACGTGCAGAACTGACCGAATACGTCCTGCATGGCCGTTCTGACCCACCTGTCTGGTCTTGCAGTGGCGACCTCGGCTCCTGATTCCTACCGATCATCGGCGACTCTGATGATTCTTCAGGCCTAGTGTCCCGGAAGGTTGAACCGCTGTGAAAAACGGATCATGCGCCCGCGTTGATGGCTGCGCAGTAGCCGGCCAAGCGTTCGAGGATCTGCTCAGCGGATTTGGTCCACACGAACGGACGCGGGTTCTCGTTCCAAGTGGTTGCCCAGGCGGTGATGTCGGTGGCCAGTTCTTTGACGTTGCGGTGTGCTGAGCGCTTGAGCTTCTTGGTGGTGAGCGCAGAGAACCAACGCTCCACGAGATTCATCCACGACCCGTAGGTCGGGGTGAAGTGGAAGTGGAAGCGGCGGTGGCGCAGCAGCCAGCGGTGGACGAGCGGGGTCTTGTGGGTCGCCAGGTTGTCGAGGATCACGTGCACGTCGAGCTCGGCTGGGACTTCGCGGTTCACCTTGTTCAAGAAGGCGACGAAGTCGGCGCTGGTGTGGGACTTCTTGATGTCGGTGATGACGGTGCCGGTGGCGACGTCGAGGGCGGCAAAGAGGTCACAGGTGCCGTTGCGCTCGTAGTCGTGGGTGGCCCGAGCCGGGGTGCTGGGCAACATGGGCAAGGTGGGCGCGGTGCGGTTGAGCGCCTGGATCTGGGGTTTCTCGTCGATGGCGAAGACGGCGGCGGCGACCGGTGGGCTCATGTAGAGCCCGACGAGGTCACGGATCTTTTCGACCAAGTCGGGATCGGGGGACACCTTGAAGGAGTCCTCGCGCCAGGGTTTGAGCCCGAAGGCGCGCCAGATCTCTCGCACCGTGGTGTGGCTGATCTTGTGCTTGGCCGCCAAGGTGCGCGTCGACCAGTGCGTGGCGTCGGGCGGTGCGCTCTCGAGCGTCTCGACCACGACCGCTTCGATCACCTCGTCGCCGATCGTGCGGGCCGCCCCCGGGCGCGGGGCGTCGACGAGGCCGTCGAGACGAGCTTCGGCGAAGCGGTTCCGCCACTTGGACACCGTCACCGGATTACAGCCCAGCTCGGCCGCGATCTCCGCGTGGGTGGCTCTCTTCGACGCGCAGGCCAGCACGATCTTGGATCGCAACGCCAGCGCTTGGGACGACGAGTGCCGGCGTGCCCAGCGCTCGAGCGTGGCGTGTTCGTCCGCGCTCAGGTTGATCTCGACGGTGGGGCGTCCTCTTTTGGCCATGGCGTTCCTCCGATGTTGGCGTACAACACCGGACCAACGCGGCCCAACCGAGAAAATTCCCGATTAACCAATATTTATCGGCGCTTCAACCTTCCGGGACACTAGCCCCTAAGTGCGCATGGTGGCACCCCATCCTGATGCGATGAAGGGGCGCCTCCGCCCCTCGTGAGATCCGAGCATGCTCGGTCTGCCGAACACAAGGCGAGGAGGACGACCACCTCAATAGCCAGGCGCTTGCTTGAATCCACCAATCACGCCTCCGAGTCGGCGAGCGAAGTCGATCGTGGTGCGATCCTCAAGGTACGGACCTACAATCTGGACGCCGACGGGTAGTCCATCGGGGGTGGTTCCGACCGGCGCGACCGTGGCCGGTAGATAGGACTGCCCAACCATTCCGGCCCACGTCATTTGGTCCACATACGGTCGCCGGCGACCACCTCCCCGCATGGCCCGAAAGATGATGGCTCCGCCGAAGTGGTGGTTGTGGGCGATGGCCGCCACCGGACTGGCCGGACACAACAAGACGTCGTAGCGCTCAAAGAAGGCAGCCCACGCCTGCTGATACTCCTGGCGGGCCTCATGGGCCAGGATCCAGTCGCGGTGGCTGGCACCCTCGTAGCGAAGCACCCGGGACACCTGGTTGTCCCCTGGGACGGGCGGGGTGAAGAACCAAGGCACCTTCGTGGGCCACAAGCCGGCGAACGGCAGCCCATGGCAGATTGCCCCGTACAGCAGCTTCTGGAAGTTGCGGAAGGAGTCCTTCAGGGTGAAACCGGGTCGAGCGTTCTCATCAACTGCGACACCGGTTCGGCGCAAGGCATCAACTGTGGCTTGAAGGGGCGCCAGCACCTCGGGGTCAGTGGGGCAGCCAGGATCGTCAAGCCAGGCACCGACGCGATAGTCAACCAGCGAGGAGCGCTGTGCCGCCGGAAGTTCGAGTCGCCAAGCGACCGAGCGGGCCTTGTCGGGACCAGCTAGGACATCAAGAGCGAGTTCGAGGTCATCAGCCGAGCGAGCAATGGGGCCCGGGGTAGCCATATCGTGGTCGGCCCGGTATCCCGGAGGAGATTCGGGACCAAATGGATTCGGCATGAGACCAAAGGTCGGCTTGTGGCTGTACACGCCGCAGTAGTGAGCGGGGATCCGGAGCGACCCGGCAATGTCCGACCCGACTTCGAGCCCAGTGAGGCCGGCTGCCACGGCAGCGGCCGAGCCGCCAGATGATCCTCCAGGAGTCCGCTTTAGGTCCCAGGGGTTGTTGGTCGTTCCAAAAATCGAGTTGTAGGTCTGCACATCGGCGCCCATACGAGGCATGTTCGTCTTGCCCATGATCACGGCCCCCGCGGCCCGCAGACGGGCCACAGGCACTGCGTCGTAATCGGGAACGAAGCGTCTGGTCGCACGATTACCACCGGTCGTGCGCATTCCCGACGTGGCGTAGTGATCCTTGACGGTCATGGGCAGCCCATGAAGAGGGCCAAGCGCCTCCCCCCGAGACAAAGCAGCGTCCGCAGCGTCGGCCTCGGCTCGAGCTCGCTCGGAATCCAAGGTGACCACGGCATTGAGGGCCGGGTTATGGGTCTCGATACGGCTCAGGTAGTGCTCGCACAATTCCCTGCTGGAAATGTGCCGATTTCGCAGAGACTGGGTCAACTTGACTGCTGACATGAAGCCGACGTCTGCCATGGGTATATCATTAGGGTTACCCTAATAATCATTCAACCCTATCTTTATGGTGACACCAATATGGGCCTCAGAGAGCAGAAAAAGGAGCAGATGCGCCGGCGGCTCTACGAAACGGCCATAACACTTTTCCGGGAGCGAGGCTTTGAGCAGACCCGGGTACGGGACATCATCGAGCAGGTCGAGGTGTCTGAGGCCACGTTCTTCAACTACTTCCCGACCAAAGAAGCCGTGCTGCGTGAATCTGAGCTGGAGTTCAAAGCGCTCTACGCCATCTATCTCCGAGAGCTCCTTGGGCGTTCGGACGAATCAGTCTCGGGGCGCGTGCGCGAACTCGTCAGTGTGATCGGACAGCTGTTTGCTGATGATCGGGCGTTCATGGCCAACGTGGTTGGTCGAACTGGCATGTTTAGTGGCTCGACCGGTCGAGCGATGGAGATGGACATGGAGAACTTCGTCCTGCTGGCTGAGCTGCTCGGCCAGGGTCAAGCGACCGGCGAAATCAACTCGATAAGTGATCCTCTGCAGCTAGCAGAGATTCTCACTGCCACCTTCATGCTCACCATCACAAACTGGATCACTGGTTGGTGGGGGGATGTTGGTGAACTCGACCCCCGACTCATGTGCGCTGTTGGGATCTTCCTCCAAGGGTGTAGGACGAAGTAAGCGCCCTAAGCGAGGGGGACGAGCCAGACTGGGTATGAAGAACCAGCTCATATGCCGCCGCCCGAGCACACCAATCAGAAAGGGTCAAATCAAGACGCCGTCTGAGGCTGTCACCGTCTCAGGTGAATCTCGCAGTACGGCGACCGGCTGGGCGGTTACCGACCGTCGCCCGGCTACGAGGTCGAGCGGCGTCGCTTCCGGCTTTGCGTCCAGTTCCTCAAACGGTGGGTACCCGAACTGCGCTCGCGCACCGATCTGCATGACGTACGAAAAATGCAATCGACAATCCGCCAACAGTTCAACTCCAGCTCCCCGGCTCTGAGGGTCCAGTCGGCATCCACGACCTCAGTCAGGACGTCTATTCTGAACTCCGCCGGAGCGGGAAACGCATCACTGGTCGTTGAACGATCTTGGCTCCATTTTGAAGCTACGGGGTAGCCCAGTTGTGCGAGGGCACGGCCTGTTGGCCCGGATCCGACCCGCCTAGGGACCCGATGCCGGGATCACGGCGCCGGTGGGGGTATGCCGGTCGCGTCGGCAGGAAACAGCAACTTCATTCCGGGATAGATGAGGTTGGGGTCGACCAGGGTGAACCCGTCGATCTGGGAGATGCCCTTGTTCAGCGCGAACAGCTCCTGATAGCGGAGGGGGTTTCCCAAATACCGGGCGGCGAGAGCCCAGAGCGTGTCACCGGGCTGGACCACGTAGACGTGGCTCGCGGGGGGCTGGGTTGAGGGGGGCTGGGCCGTCGGCGGCGGCTGCACGACCGGCCTCGGCCGAGGAGCAGTCGGGAGGTTGTTAAACGGACCCAGATGATCAGCCTTGGCTTCCGGGATTAGCGTTCGCAGGTAGGTAGCCAGATAGACATTCGGAACCGTGCCGTAAATTTCATATTTTGTCCACTGCGAATATGGGGTACGGCCGAGGATCACGGTTGTTCGGGCACCAGCCGAAAACTGTTGGCGAAGTTGATTACCGCTCCTAAACCCGTATTCAGTGCTCGTGGCTACCTGCACCAAAAGGAGTACTGTCAAGGCAGCCAACGCAATCTGATTGCGTCGTCTCGCTCGAATCTCTGCGGTGGTCCGTTCCAGATTGCTGAACCACCACAGGCCGTAGCAGACGATGCCAACGACGACCAAGAGGGTCGGCATCGTGTACACATCCAGCGAGGCGAATGCGAGACCAAGGGAGAGGCGCCCTGTTGCGCATGCCGCGTCCCACAGCAGGCCAAAGCTGATCAGCGCGATTGGAAGTGGCAACCTCTGTGAGTTTCGCTGCAACAGAAAGGATTGGACGACCACGAAGAGGGAGACGACACAGAGCGCGGTACCGATCAACTCATGGAGGACTAAGCCGGTCTGTGGGATCACATTGCCCACCTCCACCACGAAGAACTGCACTAGGCGCCCAGGATGGGACAAAGCCCAACTCGGTGGTTCAAGTCCGATCGGTGCGGAGTTCCAAAAGAAGATTGCAGCCGTTGTGGTTCCGACGACCAGCCACGTGATGAGTTCGACGGACTGCCTGCGTGTGGATTCACCGCGGGCGTGCCAAAAAGGCCACAAAAGGCAGAACAGCCCGACGATCCAGAGCAGTAGCCCTTGGATCGACGAATACGAGGCTATGACGGCCAGAACCATTGCACAGACCAATGCTGGGACGCCGCGGTTATCGCGCAATAGGAAGTACAGCATCGCTACAAAGCACAGAACGATGAGATACCAGGCGAACTGAACGCCCCAGAGGGCGTTGAGATAGTCGAGAAGGCTGAACCAAATCAAGCCGGTGGTAAGAACCGAGACCAGCGTCAAGGCCTGCCGCAGGTATGAGCGCAGAAGTAGGAGAACTATCAAATAGCTTGCGCTAAAGGCAACTGCGTTCACCACAACCATGACTCTCGTGTTGTCATTGGTCGCCAGGCCCACGCCAGTCACGATGAGAAATGGAAAAAATAAGCGGTTTCCCGCGGTTCCCTTGTCGGACCAAAACTCGCCGAGCGTCAGGTGGTGGTGTAGCGCACCGTTTATTAACCGTACGACCAACCAGTCGTCCTCATAGAGGTTGATGACAGAATCATGAATCGTGAACGCCAAGTACAAAGCCACTAGGAGGAGGACCCCCCCCCCGCCAAACGAAGCGATTTCGGTTGATACGGGACAACGTGGACCCGTAACCTTGGAACGTCGGGCTTGTTGCTATGGCCGACGTTTGCACGCACGGGAACATTACGCGGTCTTCAACGGTGGCATTGGCGCTCCGACGGGTGTTGCGATGGACTAATACGCCTCGCCCGAAAGTGCCGTACGGGGCGTAGGGCGTCCGCATTTCTTGAGCCCCCATCAGCCTGTTCGGCAACTCGAATTGCGTCCAAAACACTCAGCGAAGACGGGACCGGGACCACCGGCGCTCCACGGCGTCAAGTCCACGGCTCGGCTCACAAGAACTTCTGGCGGCTTCGCGCTCGTTGAAGTTCGCCCTGCGGGCGAACCCGCCAGAACTTCTTGCTCGGCCCAAGGGCTGCCCTCTCCGGAACTTGACCCCGCTTCGCTGCCGGCGGGAGTCGCCGTTCATCGAACGACGCAGCGGCGTCGTTCGCAAGGAACGAAGCCAAGAGCATAAGGAGCAAGACCATGAGCAACTCGACCACCATCACCGGGAACCTGACCCGGGAACCCGAAATCCGCTACACCAGAGAGGGTCAGGCTACGACCCAGCTCGGCGTCGCTGTCAACCGGCGCTGGCAGGACCGGACCACCCAGGAATGGCCGGAGGCGACGTCCTTCTTCGACGTCGTGTGCTGGCGTGACCTGGCCGAGAACGTGGCGCTCAGCCTGACCAAGGGGATGCGCGTCGTGGTCACCGGCCGTATCGAGCAGCGCAGCTGGGAGACCGACGACGGTGAGCACCGTTCCAAAGTCGAGATCGTGGCCGACGAGATCGGACCGAGCCTGCGCTTCGCCACGGCCGACGTGCAGCGGGTCGAGCGCGGAGCGAAGGCCGAATCAAGTTCCTAGCCACTCGCGGACTTCCTGCTCACGCAGATCCCCAAGCAGCAACAGCCCCGGCCCTGCCGGGGCTGTTGCGCGTCTCCACGGAGTTCCGAAGGACGCACGTCCCGAGCACACCTGACAAGTCGCCGCCGAGGAGCACGCAGCCCGACCGCTGACGATCCGCCGACAGCATGTCGCTCGAACTGCCCGCCCGGTTCCTACCCCAACTCCCCTCGTCCCTCCCACACCAGACCACTCCCTTCTCGGCAGCCCACCAGCCACATCAGTTTGCTTCACACGTGTGGCATTCGAGGAACAGTCGGGCTTGCCCGACGGGGCCAATGGTGGTCGTCCGCCCTTCTCACTGGTGCGGGACGAGGGCCGTCCCGGCGAGGGGAGCAGGCCGTGATATCGCTACGCCGGATGACCCTGGGGTCGGGCTATCGCTACCTCATGGAGTCTGTCGCGGTCGGTGACGGCGCCCTGGGTCGCACCTCCAACCTCACCCACTACTACGCAACGTCGGGGACCCCGCCCGGTGTGTTCTTGGGCGCAGGATTGCGAGGCCTCGACGACGGCCGCGGGGTCATGCCGGGTTCGCAGGTGACCGAGCAGCACCTGTTCAATCTGCTGGGGATGTGCGCCGACCCGATCACCGGCAAGGCGCTGGGTCGCCAGCCCAACCGCACGCACCTCTCCCTGACACATCGGGTAGCCCAGCGGATTGCCGCCATTCCGGCCACCCACATCGACACCGAACGCGCCGAGGAAAGGGCCCGCATCGAAACCGAGGAACGGGCGAAGGGAGGAACGTTCCGCACGCCGGTGGCGGGTTTCGACCTGACCTTCTCGCCATCCAAGTCGGTGTCCACGGCCTGGGCATTGGCCGACCGGAACACGAAGGCACAGATCTACGCTTGCCATCGCCGCGCCATCGAGGTCGTGCTGACCTTCGCCGAGCGCGAGGTGTTCCACTCACGTTCGGGCACCAACGGCGTGGTGCAAGAAGACGTTGAAGGAGTCGTGGCCGCCGCCTTCACCACTGGGATTCGAGGGCCGGGGATCCCCAGCTCCACGACCACGTGGTGGTGGCCAACCGCGCCCGCTCGGTCTCCGACGGCACATGGCGAACGCTCGATTCCCGGGGCCTCTTCAAGTCCGTCGTGGCACTCTCGGAGCTGCACCAGGGCGTGCTCAGCGACCTGTTGACCAAGGAGTTGGGGTGGGGCTGGGACGGTCGGGCCCGACGCCATTCCGAGCAGCTCCGCTGGGAAGTGACCGGGGTGCCCGAGGCTCTGATGGCCGAATTCTCGCAGCGCTCGGCCGCCATCGAGGAGCGCAAGACAGTTCTTATCGGCGAGTACCTCGCCGCGTACGGCCGCCAGCCCACCAGCGTGGAGGTCCTCGACCTGCGGCGCCGGGCGACTCTCGAGACCCGGCCGGCCAAAGAGCACCACAGCCTGGCCGACATGACCGCCGGCTGGCGCCGGCGGGCCGAGGGCTACATCGGCGACGACCAGGTCTCGTGGGTCGCGGGTCTGGCGGACCGTAACGATCTGCCGCTCTTGCGCGCCGGTGACCTGGCCGAGGAGATCCTCGCCGACGCGGCCGGCGTGGCGGTGCAGCGCGTGGCCGAGCGCCGGGCCACTTTCAGCCGAGCCAACGTGCTGGCCGAGGTGCACCGCCAACTGCACGGGGTCCGTTTCGCCTCGCCCGAAGAGCGGGTCGCCCTGGCCGAGCGCAGCGCGGACCTGGGCTTGGCCAGGTCGCTGCTCGTCTCGGCGCCTGAGCTGCACCACACGCCTACGTCCTTGCGCCGGGCCGACGGGACCAGCCGGTTCCGGGCCAAGGGGCACGAGGTCTACACCACGTCCACCCTCTTGGAAGCCGAGGCCCGCCTGCTCGAGGCCGGGCGCCAGGGGGGCGGTCCGCCGCCTCCATGGGCACGGTGGTGATGGTGATGGGGGCCAACCTCCCCGGGCGAGACCACAGGTTGTCCCTCGACCAGAACGTGGCGGTGGAGCAGATCGCCACTTCTGGTCGCCGGCTTGATGTCTTGGTCGGCCCGGCGGGGACGGGCAAGTCGACCACGATGGCCGGGCTCCGGGCGGTGTGGGAAGCCGAGCACGGAGCGGGCTCGGTGCTCGGTCTGGCCCCCTCCGCCGCCGCGGCCAAGGTGCTGGCCGACGAGCTCGGCATCGACACGGAGAACACCGCCAAGTGGCTCTACGAGCAACGGCAAGAAGCCGAGCGGCTGCACAGATTGGCGGAGTTCCGCGCCGAACTGGCGTCGGCTCACCTCTCCCCCCAACGACGATCGGCCACCCGGCTCAAGGTGGCCCGGGCCGAAGCCGAACTGGCCCGCTGGCAGCTCCGCGGCGGCCAGTTGGTGATAGTCGACGAGGCCAGCCTGGCCGGCACTTTCGGCCTCGACGAGCTGGTGAGTGCGGCGGGAGTCGTCGGGACCAAGGTGGTCCTCGTCGGCGATGACCGTCAAATCAGCGCGGTCGAGGCCGGCGGGATGTTCGCCGCACTGGTGCGTGACCGCGACGGCCTGGCCCCCGCATTGAGCGACGTGTGCCGGTTCACCCACGTCTGGGAGAAGGAGGCCAGCGTCGAGCTGCGAGCGGGTTCCCCCGACGCCGTCGACGCCTACGCAGCGCACGGGCGGATCAGCGAGGGGAGCCGTGACGAGATGCTCAACGCCCTCTATCTGGAGTGGAAGGAGGACACCGAGGACGGGCGGACGAGCCTGATGATCGCCGGAGACCTGGGCAGCGTGAGCGAGCTCAACAGCCGGGCCCGGGCCGATCGGATCGCGGCCGGAGAGGTGGCAGAACGCGGCTTGGACGTGGCCGGTGGAGGAACGGCCGGGGTGGGTGACCGGGTGGTCACTCGTCAGAACGACCGACGTCTTTCCACCGGCCGAGGCTGGATCCGCAACGGCGACCAGTGGACCGTGACGGACACTCACCCCGACGGTTCCATGTCGGTCCGGCCGGTCAACAAGGGCAACGGAAGAGTGGTGCTCCCGGCCGCATACGTGGCCGAGCACGTCGAGCTGGCCTACGCCTCGACGGCGCACCGGGCCCAGGGCCGCAGCGTCGACACGGCGCACGCCATGGTCTCTCCGATCACCACCCGCGAGGTCCTCTACGTCTCGGCCACGAGGGGCAGGGAGCACAACCGGCTCTACGTGGACACCCACTACGACCCCGACCCGCAGACCTCGCTCGAGGGCACGACCGAGCCGATGACGGCTCGCCAGGTGCTGGCGGGAGTCCTGCACAACGAGGGGGCCGACGTGGCGGCCCACGAGATGATCCGCCGCGCACAGCACGAGGCAGAAGGCATGGAGCGGCTCTCGGCCGAGTACCTGACGCTGGCCACATTGGCCCAAGCAGAGCGATGGGACGCCTTGCTCGTCCGCTCCGGGTTGGACCGATGCCGAGCTGGAATCTGTTCGGGCCAGCGAGGCGCACGGTCCGCTGCTGGCGTCACTACGCGAGGCCGAAGCCCGCGGTCTCGACGTCGAGGCGGCCGTCCCCCAACTGGTGGCCCGACGCTCCCTGGCCGACGCCGCCGACGTGACGGCGGTGCTCCACGGCCGGGTGGACCGTTGGGCCCAGGCGGCCGGTGGCCGGCGTCGGATGGCGGGCAATCTCATCGTCGGGCTGATTCCCAGGGCAAAAAATGTCACCGATCCCGAGATGGCGGAGGCGTTGGCTGAGCGGGATGCGGCCATGCAAGTGCGTGCCCTCACCGTGGCCGCCCAAGCGATTGAGGCCGGAGCCGGCTGGGTGCAACGCCTCGGGAGCCTGCCGTCCGATCCTTCCCGACGGGCCCGCTGGGTTCGTGAAGTCTCGACGGTCGCGGCCTATCGGGACCGCTGGCACATCACCGAGCAGCGCAGCATCGGGGCCAAGCGCGACGTCGGGAGCACCGAGCAGATGGGCCAGCGCCGGATTGACCGGGTCCCCGTGAACTGATCCACCCGTTGTGCGAGTCCGAGCCCCACGATGTGGGGAAGGAGGACAGCACGACGATGAAGAGACGGCGCCATACGCCCGAGCAGGTGATCAGGAAACTCGCCGAGGGTGAGAAGCTCCTCGGAGAAGGAAAGACGGTCGATGAGGTGGTCCGTCACCTCGAAATCACCGAGTCGACCTGGCACCGCTGGCGCAATCAGTACGGGGGCATGAAGGCCGACGATGCCAAGGAGCTGCGAGAACTGCGCAAGGAGAACGCGCAGTTGAAGAAGCTGCTGGCCGAGGCCGAGTTGGACAAGGCGATGCTGAAGGAGATCAACCGGGGAAACTTCTGACCCCGGACTGCCGGCGGCGGGCCGTCAGGGCCCTCTGCACGCAGTTCGGGGTGAGCGAACGCCGGGCCTGTCGGGTGCTCGGCCAGCCCAGATCGACCCAGCGCCTGGAGGCACCGGTGCCCTCAGATGACGAGCTGGCGCTGCGGGCCTTCTTGCGTGACGTCGCCCGGCGCCGTCCCCGCTGGGGCTGGCGGAGGGCGGCGCTGGCCGCCAAGGCGGCCGGATGGAGGGTGAACCCCAAGCGGATCCATCGCCTGTGGATCGCAGAAGGCCTGCGTGTGCCCTATCGCAAGCGCAAGAAGCCGCTGCGGGGCATCGGCAAGGCCATGGGCCCGTTCTGTCCGATCAGGCCCAACGTGGTGTGGGCTCTGGACTTCCAGTTCGACCAGACCTCCGACGGGAGGATGCTCAAGGTCCTCAACGTCATGGACGAGTTCACCCGCGAGGCGCTCGCCACCGACGTCGAGCGTTCCATCGACGCGGACGGTGTCGTCGCCTGCCTCGAGCGTCTGGCGGCCCAGCGCGGTGCGCCGATCTTCGTCCGCTTCGACCATGGGCCCGAGTTCATCGCCTACGCGGTCGCCGACTGGTGCCGCTTCAACGGCACCGGCACGGTGTTCATCGACCCGGGGAGCCCTTGGCAGAACGCCTGGATCGAGAGCTACAACGGGCGGATGCGCGACGAGCACCTCAACGGCCAGCAGTTCGACTCGCTGCTCGAGGCTCAGGTGCTCACCGAGGACTGGAGGATCGACTACAACATGAACAGGCCCCACTCGGCGCACGGCTGGCTCACCCCGGTCGAGTTCGTCGAGCAGTGGCTCAACCGACAGCAGCTACAGCTCGCATAGCGAGTGGCTCAACGATCGGGGCCCGGTCAGGAGGGCACTGGCCGCGGCAGAGCGCGCCGTGGCCATCAGCCACGAAGCTCATCGCGAACAGGCAAGCCCCGCCTGGGAGCCCCAGATCGAGGTGGTGAGAGGAGTCGAACTGTGAGTGGCGTCCCTATGCCGCGCCACAGAGGCTCTGCTCGAGCCGTCGGACACCCCGGTCTTCTCGCCCGGGAGCCACGCCCCGGTAGATGTCGAGAAACACCGACAGCGTCTTGTGACCTGACCAGCGCTGGCAGACGACCGCATCGACGCCTTCCCGTAGCCACCAGGAGCAGGCGGCATGGCGCAAGTCGTGGCGCCGGAGGTGCGAAAGTTTGGATTGGCGGGGGTCGTCGGGTGCGAGGTCGGTCCGGCGGGGGAACAACTTGGCGCACGCTGGCTCCCACACGCTGACGGCGAACCTGCTGCGAACGAAGGCTCTCCCATCGCGGTGGAACACGAGCCCGCCGGGGCCCTCGCCGTAGAGCTCCAGGTGTTGACGGAGCTTGACAACCAGGAGCGACGGTACCGGAACCCGGCGGCTCTCGGTGAGGTCCCGGTCCCTGAGCGGTCCCCATTCGGGGTCCTCGTCGGGGTCGAGCCACCGACCCCGGGTCGGGCGATGGGTGCGCCGGACGACAAGCCATCCGGGCTCATCGGTAGGGGGGAGCTCCAGGTCCTCGCTCACGAGCCCGGCTGCCTCTCCCGGGCGGAGCCCGCAGAGAGCCATGACCAGCACGAAACATTCGACAACCCCGCCCCACGCCCCCTCGGTGACGCACGCTTCGGCCAGCGCCAGTGACTGGGACACGCTGAGCACCATGTCGGCGTCGACAGCCAGTCCGGCCCGCCCGGCGGCCAGCGTGGCCTTGCCCTTCACCTTTCGCCGGGCCCGGACCACTACCCACGGGCTCCGGTCGATGGGGAGGTCATCCCGGGCGATCGCCCAGTTCCAGGCCGCCCGGAGCGGCTGCAGGTATCGGGTCAGCGTCGCCGCCGACAGCCGCGTGTCGGGTTTGCGTTCGCTGACCTCGAGCAGGGAGACGAACGCCTCAATCTGCTTCGAGGTGAGCGAATCGCCGGGAGCCGAGTGGGTTTCCAGCCACCGCCGCCCTGCCCGCTGCCGATCGGTGATCCGCCCATCCAAGCGAGCCGGCAGGAAGCTGGCGTGGCTCAGGTAGTCCTCGACGGCGACGAGATCGTCGCCGACCAGCTCAGCACCAGGCACCAGGAGCCAGCGACGAGCCCGGTTGAAGGACCGTGCGGCAGCCTCCTTGGTCGCCGGCTCCCATTCGGGGTGTTGGTGGAAATAGAGCTCGGTGAGGGCGAACACCGAGGGGGGCACCGGCCCAGTTGGTGCCTGTGGCTCGACGAACTGCTTCGTCTTGAGGTCAAAGGGCAGCCCCCGGGCGAAATCCCGCTCGGCCCGCTCCCGCCAGGTCTCGGCCAATCCGGCCTTGTGGAAGCGCTTGAACCACTGGACCCCATCGGACTTGCCCTTGACGTCCCAGCAATCGACATTTCGCCGCCGGACCTCACCGCTGGCCCGGTCGGTCACCCTATGGACCCTCGTCTGCTTCACGACCCATGCCTGGAATGTCCTCGGGACCCACGGGTCCGGGTAACTACGGGCCATTGCGATCACCTCCACCCGGCTCACCGCGGAGGTTCGCCGTACCTCGCCGTCCGAGTCCGGACCACCAGCGTACCCCCGTCAGGTTGAATCTGGGTTGAATTGAGACCAATCTGGAGGCCAAAAGCCCCTCCGTCGGCCTCTATCCGTGGTCAGTCGGCCGCTCTCACAGGACGCTGCATGGTCAATGGCCTGATGCCAACGTGCGCCGTTGACCAGGTATTTTGACGGAAGTACCCTTGGCTCAAGGGGCTCCGCCAGACGGCCTAGAATGGGTCTGCCGCCCGAGTAGCTCAGTTGGTAGAGCACTTCACTTGTAATGAAGATGTCGCGGGTTCGATTCCTGCCTCGGGCTCCCTCGGGCTCCCCGTCCGGAGCACCTTTGCGGCCGTGTCCGGTGGGATTACAGGTGCGTACGGGTACACGGGAACGGAGCGGGCGCGTTGCCGGCTGCGAAGAGGGAGGCCAACATGCTTTCTGATTTCAAGAAGTTCGTACTGCGGGGCAACGTCGTCGACCTGGCGGTGGCGGTGGTGGTCGGCGTGGCCTTCACGGCGATGATCACCGCGTTCGTGGCCGACCTGATCACCCCGCTCATCGCCGCCATCTTCGGCAAGCCCAACTTTGCCGACCTGACCTTCACACTGCACCACTCGACCTTCAAGTACGGGTCGTTCCTCAACGCGCTGCTCTCGTTCCTCATTGTGGCGACCGTCGTGTTCTTCGCGGTGGTCGTGCCGCTCACCAAGCTGATGCGGCGCCTCAACGTGTTGCCCACGGAAGAGCCCAAGCCCGAGACGCGCGAGTGCCCCGAGTGTCTGAGCGAGATCCCCGTTGCGGCGCGCCGGTGCGCGTTCTGCACGTCCGAGGTGGCGGCGGGCGCCTAGTCGCGCGCGCGGGCGGCGCGCTCGATGAGCCCGTTGCACGGCCGGCTCTCGTCGAGCACCTTGGCCGCCTGCTCGGCGCCGCACACCGGAAGCAGCGACGGGTCCAGCAGACCGATCTGGACGAGGAGCGACGCCTGGTCCCAGTAGATCTGCTCCGACGCGACCTTGTCACCATCGAAGCCCGCCACCACCACGACCGGGAGCGCGACGGTCCGGCCGGTTGGCGCGACGCCCGGGAGGAGGGTGTCCATGACCGTGTCGTGGGTGAAGTGCATCACCATCTCGTCCACCACGCGCGCCGCGCCGACGGTGCGCGACACGTGCGTGATGCGCACGTCGTCGGGCCAGTGCCCGATGAAGTGGTCCCGGTAGAAGCGCCGCACCCCCGCTCCCCCGACGCCGCCCGCCAGGGTGGGGATGTGGGTCACGTACGGCTCGTCGACCATCGTCGCCATGGTGGCGTCTAGGTCCTCGGTCTCGAACTCGGACGCCACGTGGAGGTCGAAGATCGCCCCCAGGTCCGGACCGGCCGCTCCGCGTTGCTTGGGCATGCTGCCCCCCTTCAGTGGCGGGACCTCGTGGCCTCAGTCTGCCCGCCCATTGGGCCCGCCGCCCGCTGCCGGGCCACCTCGAAGCAGGCGACCGCACCGGCCACACCGACGTTGAGCGAGGGCAGCGTGCCGTGCTGCGGAATGGCCGCCACCGCATCGCAGCGCCGGCGCACCAGCGGCGCCAGCCCCTTCTCCTCGCTGCCCACCACCAGGGCCACGGGACCGTCTCCGAGGGGCAGCGCGTAAAGCGACTGCTCCGCCTCACCGGCCAGTCCGATCGACCACACCCCGAGCTCGCGGAGCTCGCCAAGCGCAGCCGGCACGCCGCCGACCACCGCGAAGGGCAGATGCTCGATCGCCCCCGCCGCCGTCTTGGTCACGGTGGGCGACAGGCGGGCCGAGCGGTGGCGCGGCAGCACGACGCCGGTCACGCCGGCGCACTCGGCGCTGCGCAGCAGCGCGCCCAGGTTGCGGGGGTCCGTGATGCCGGCCGCCACCAGGAGGAACGGCGGCGTGCCGAAGCGGTCCGGCGTGGCCAGGTCCTCCAGTGCCACGGGCTCGAGCGGGCGGGCCAGGGCCAGGACGCCCTGGGGCGACTCGGTGCGGGCCTGGGAATCGAGCCGGGCCCGCGGCACGGTCTCGACCGGGACCCGCAGCCGCCCGGCCAGCTCCTCGATGCGGTCGAGCTGCGGCGAGGGCTCCTGGTCCTCGGCGAGCATGATCCGGCGCACGGTCCGGCGCCCGACCGAGAGCAGCTCGAGGACGGCCCGGCGTCCCTCGACCTGATCGCCACCGAGCTCGCTGCGCGGTCCCGGTCGGCGGTCGGGGGCCTGGCGCGCGCCGCCGCCCCCACCCCGGCGTGGCTGGTCGCGCGTGCCGGTCCGGCGCGGCCCACCACGGGGGGCGGGCGGCGGCTCACACCGGCTCCATCAGGACGACGGCCAGGCAGGCGATCCCCTCGGCCCGGCCGAGCGCACCGAGACCCTCGGCCCGCGTCGCCTTGACCGAGACCGGGGCCTGCAGCACCGCGCTCAGGCGCTCCACCATGGCGGCGGTGTGCGGGGCGAGGCGGGGGGCGTCTGCGACGATGGTGCAATCCGCGTTGGCACAGGCGAATCCGTGTGCGGCCGCCATGCGGACCACCTCGGTGAGCAGGGCCACGCTGTGGGCCCCCTCCCAGACGGGGTCCGTGTCGGGGAAGTGCTGCCCCAGGTCGCCCAGACCCACGGCACCCAACACGGCGTCGGCCAGCGCGTGGCACACCGCGTCGGCGTCGCTGTGACCACCCAGCCCCCGCCCGCCCTCGATCTCGACGCCGCCCAGGACGAGCGGGCGGTGCGGGTCCTCCGAGAAGCGGTGGATGTCGACGCCCTGACCGATGCGCACGGTCACCCTTCCCTCGGCGCCAGCAGGCGCTCGGCCGCCGCGAGGTCATCGGGACCCGTGATCTTGAGGTTGCCGGGCTCGCCGGGTACGACCCGGACCGTGCCGCCCAGCGCCTCCACCAGCATGGCGTCGTCGGTGGCGTCGGCCGGCGCGTCCCGGTGGGCGCGCCGCAGCACGGCGGCCCGGAAGGCCTGCGGGGTCTGGACGGCGACCAGCGTGGCGCGGTCGAGCGTGCTGGTGACGTGTCCCGACTGGTCCACGGCCTTGATGGTGTCACTCGGGGGGACCCCGGGCACGGCCCCGTCCGCTCCCCCGGCGGTCACCGCGTCGATGACGGCGGCGAAGAGGGCCGGCGAGGCCAGCGGCCGCGCCGCGTCGTGCACCACGATCACCTCCGCGTCGGAAGGGACCGCGGCCAGGCCGCAGCGCACCGAGTCGGCCCTGGTCGCGCCGCCGGCCACGACGGCATCGGCCCCGTGCGGGTCGTGGCCACCCGGGGCGGCCGGCAGCACGAGGACGACGCCGGCGGATCGGGGCCGGCACGCGGCGACGGCCCACTCGAGCACCGGGCGGCCACCCAGGTCGGCGAACTGTTTCAACTGGCCGAAGCGCCGGCCGGAGCCCCCGGCCACGACGATCGACCACACCGGTGCCACCGAGCGACCGGGCCGGTCGATCAGGTCAGTGCGTCATTCAGACGCTCTTCGGCCGTCTCCTCGTCCACGTTGAGCGCGAAGGTCAACTCGGACACCAGGATCTGGCGCGCCCGCTGCAGCATGCGCTTCTCACCGGCGGACAACCCCTTGTCCTTGTCCCGGATGGAGAGGTTCCGCACCACCTCGGCCACCTGGTAGATGTCGCCGGAACGCAACTTCTCGGAGTGGTTCTTGTAGCGGCGGGACCAGTTCGTCGGCATACGCGCCTCCTTCTTGCGGAGCACGGCGAACACCTCCTCGACCTCTTCGTCGTTGATGACCTCGCGCAGGCCCACCCCTTCGGTGTTGTCGGCGGGGACGTTGAGGATCAGGTCTCCGTAGGCGAGCCGCAGGACCAGGTACTCGCGCTTCTCTCCGAAGGCGACCTTGGTCTCCCGCTTCTCTATGACGGCGGCCCCGTGGTGGGGGTAGACGACTTTGTCTCCGACCTTGAAGGACACAGGACTCAGGGCTCCCTTTTGGGTGGATCGGCTGCGCCCGCACGGGCAGGCAGAGCTGCGGCGATGCTGTGCGGAGTCGGCCGGGACGGACGTGGGCCGTCCGACGGTGGCTGGCTATTTTACCAGACCCACCCGGTCATTCGTATCGCTCGAAGATGCTCGCCTCGACCAGACGGGCCAGGCCGTCGCGGACATGGCGGGCCGTGGCGGCCCCGATGCCGTCGACGGACTCCAGCTCGGCGGCCGAGGCGGAGAGGATGTCGGGCAGCGAGCCGAACCGCTGCACCAGGCGCTCAATGAGCGTCTCGGAGAGCTGCTGGGGCAGCCGGTGCAGCAGGCGGTACCCGTGCGGGGCCAGCTCGCTGTGGAGCTGGCCGTCGGAGGCGGGCAGATTGAGGGCGGCCACCACCTTGGGCAGGTCCATCAGCGCGTCGGCGGACAGCGAGCGCAGGTGGACGATCCCCTGGTGGTCGGCGTAGTCGTCCAGGACCAGCGTCAGGCTCTCGGTGACGCCAGAACGGAGCTCCACGGTCTGCAGGTGGATGAGCCGGCCGTCGGACCCGAGCTCGACGAGATGCCCTTCGATCTCCTCGGCGATCCGGCGGACCATCTCGCCCGGCTGGAGCACCGACACGACGTCGCGCACCGAGACCGAGTCCTCCATTTCGAGCCGGGTGAGCGTCGACAGGGCGTCGTCGTAGCGGGAGCGGAAGCGCTGCAGGGTGGACAGCGCCTGACTCGAGCGGTCGATGAGCCAGCCGGCCGACTGGGTGGTGTGCTTGAGGTCGTTGCGGTACACCGCAATGGTCGCCATCGCCTCGGAGACGGCGATCACCGGCACCTCGATGGAGCGGGCCACCCGCTCGGCCGTGCGGTGGCGCGTGCCGGTCTCCGAGGTGGCGATGGTGGCCTTGGGGACGAGGTGCACGTTGGCCCGGGCGATACGCGAGGCGTCCGCGGCCAGAATGATGGCGCCGTCCATCTTCGCCAGCTCGGACAGGCGCTGGGGCGTGTACTCCGCATCGAGCAGGAAGCCACCCGTGCAGACGGACAGGACGGCAGGGTTGTCACCGACCAGGATCAGCGCCCCGTGCTTGGCCTGCAGTATCCGGTCGAGGCCCTCGCGGAGCCTGGTGCCCGGCGCGATCATCGCCAGCGCGTCGTTCAGAGGCTGGCTGCCGCCGGCACCGTCGGCCACCCGGGCATCGTACCCGGCCCGCCCCGCGCGTCGGCCTCCGATCGGGCCAGGCCCAGGGCCTCGGCCAGCGTGCGCACCCCGTGCACGGTCAGCCCCGGCGGTGCTGCGGCAGGTGCGCCCGCCATGGAGGAGGGCACCAGCGCCCGCGTGAAACCGGCCCGGTGGGCCTCGGCCAGCCGCCGGTCCGCGCCGGGGACGGTGCGCACCTCGCCGGCGAGGCCCAACTCCCCGAACACGACGACGTCGGGCGGGAGGGGCACGTCGGTGATGACCGACGCCATGGCCAGGGCCACGGCCAGGTCGGCCGCCGGCTCGGTGACCGTGATGCCGCCCACGGCGGCGGCGAACATCTGGGCCGACGCCGGGATCTCCACCGCGGTGCGGCAGGCCAGGACGGCGAGGAGGAGATTGGCCCGCGCCGCGTCGATCCCCAGGGTCTGCGGCCGCGGCGGCCCCGTGCCGCCGCCGGTACCGGGACCGAGCAGTGCCTGCACCTCGACGAGCAGCGGCCGGCGGCCCTGCAGGACCGGCACCACCACGCTGCCGGGAACGCCGGCCATGCGGTCGCCGAGCAGCAGCGGGCCGGGGTCGGGCACGGCGCGCAGTCCGTCGTCGCGGATCTCGAAGATGCCGACCTCCCCGGCCGGCCCGAATCGGTGCTTGACCGAGGTCAGCACGCGAAGGGCGTGGTGACGGTCCCCGTCGAACGAGAGGACGGTGTCGACCAGGTGCTCCACCGCCCGCGGCCCGGCCAGGTCGCCGTCCTTGGTCACGTGCCCCACCAGGAGCAACGGGGCGCCGCTCGACTTCGCCATGCGGGTCAGTCGTTCGACGCAGGCGCGCACCTGGGCCAGGCTGCCGGCAGGCTGACCCAGCTCGGGGTCCGAGACGGACTGCAGCGAGTCCACCACCACGAGCGCCGGGCGGTGGCGCTCGACGGCGGCCTCGATCGCCTCGACGTCGGGCCCTTCGAGGGCCAGGAGGTGCTGGGGCACCAGGCCGATGCGCGACGCCCGCCCGCGCACCTGCGCGAGGGACTCCTCGGCCGAGGCAAGCATGACGTCGAGCCCGGTGGCCGCTAGCGACGAGAGCACCTGGAAGAGCAGCGTCGACTTGCCGATGCCGGGGGGCCCGAACAGCAGCGTGACCGAGCCCGCCACGACGCCGCCGCCCATGACCCGGTCGAGCTCGCTGACGCCCGTGGGCAGCGGGTGCATGGCGTCGGTCGAGACGTCGGCCAGCGGCAGCGCCGGCGCTCCTTCCGCCGGTCCCTTCTTGGAACCGTCCCGGCGCACCGGTGCAGGGCCGAGCGTGTTCCACTCGCCGCAGACGGGGCACCGCCCCGCCCAGCGCAGGGAGGTCGCGGTGCACGCGGCACAGAGGTAGCCACCGTCGGCGTGGGCACGGGCGCGCGTGCGGGGAGCCGAGGCCATGGCGGCACGGTACGGGAGGGGTGTCACACGGGCGGGGTGGGGCGGCGTGAGGGCGGGGTGGCGTGAGGGCGGGGCGGCGTAAGGGCGGGTGGGCTCGCGAAAAACTATAAACAGAGTTGCTTATAGTTTTTTCAGACCCCCGGTGGGCTGTTCCCGCGCCATTCGCCCGAGAGAACGCCTGGCTACCCGGCGGCAGCCGGCGCCGCGACGTCACAAGGGCGGGCCCGGGCTCAGGCCTGACGCTGGCGCGGCCGCGGTGGCAGGCTCGGTGCGTGGACACGCCGACGCTGCATGAACGGGCCGACTGGGTTGCCCGGGTCGGCGACCAGGATCTCCACCAACGGCTCCTCGACGAGCTCCCCTGCCTGCACCAGATCGCGCAATGGCACGCCGGCCCGCCTTCCGACCTGACGGGCTGGCTGCGCGTCGTGGCCTGGAACGTCCAACGCGGGCGCCGCCCAATGGAATTGGCGGGCCGCCTTCACACCTCCGGCGCCGCCGTCTGCCTGCTCTCGGAGCTGGACGACGGCATGGCCCGCACCGACAACGAGGACATCGCCGACTCCATCGCGACCGACATCGGGGCGGGTTACGTGTTCGGCGTCGAGTTCGTCGAGCTCGGCCTGGGTGACGAGTCGGAGCAGCGGGCCGCGGCGGGCCGCGTCAACGAACGGGGTCTCCACGGCAACGCCATCGTGTCGCCAACACATCTCGGTGAACCGGTCGTCGTCCGGCTGCCCGAATCGGGTCCCGGGTGGTTCGCCGCCGATTCGCCCCAGCCCCGGGTGGGTGGCCGCATCGCCGTGCTCGCCACCATCGGCCTCGACGACGTCCCGGTGGAGCTCGCATCGGCCCACCTGGAAAACCGCACCGACGCAACGCACCGGGCGGAGCAGTTGGAAACCCTCCTGCAGGCGCTCGACGAACGGACCGACGGCGGTCCCGCCATCGTGGGTGGCGACTTCAACACGCTGGGCGCGACCTACGCCGAGCTGCTCGACCGGCCACTCGTGCGGCGCCTGCGCCACGAAGAGCCGACGCGCTTCACGTGGCCGGTGGCGCACGAGCCGCTCTTCGAGGTGGCGCGGGCGCACGGATTCGAGTGGACCGACGCCAACGTCGCCGCGCCGACCACCGACCACGACGCCGGCGGGTTGCCCGACCACGTGCCGATCAAGGTGGACTGGATCCTCGTGCGCGGGCTGGTGGCCCGGCGCCCGGCCGTGATCCCGGCCGGTGGCCTGTCGGACCACCACGCCGTCTCGGTCGGCGTGCGACTGCCATGACGATGACCATCCGTCCGGCGCAACCGGCCGACGCGGCGGGGATCCTTGCCGTCGTCAAGGACGCCTTCTCCGACCAGACGCGCGACGCGGACGAGGAACTCGACATCGTGCGGGGGACCTGGTCGGCGCGGCCGGGCAACGCGGGCATCGAACTCGTGGCCGACGCCGCCGGCACCGTCGTCGGGCATCTGCAGGCGGCGCCGGGACTCCTCGACGGCCGTGCCTCCGCCGTGGCCGGGGTGGCGCCGGTGTGCGTGGCGCCGGCGCACCAGCGCAAGGGCACCGGCCGCGCGCTGGTGGGGGCGCTGGTGCACGCGGCGGAGGGACGGCACTGGCCCCTGCTGGTGCTCCTTGGTGACCCGGCCTTCTACGGGCGGTTCGGATTCGAGCCGGCAGGCCCGCTCGGCCTCAGCTACCCGCCCGTCGGCGCGGACAACCCGCACTTCCAGGCGAGACGGCTCGCCGGCTACACCACGGCGTTCCGCGGGGAGTTCAGCTACTGCTGGGAGTGAGGGCGCGTGTGCCCGTCGGTGTGGGCCCCCGGATAACTCTCAACGGATTCGTTGAGAGTTCTGCACCGTGTCCGAGGCGCTTCGTGTCCGAGGCGCTTCATGTCCCCGGCGCTCCCACCATGTCTCCCGGCCCGCCGCGCCCCCGTCCCCGGGGCCGAACGACCTCGGAGCGCGGTTACTCGGCGTCAGCGCCGGCGCCGGCCAGCTCGAGCGGTGGCGGCTGGATGCCTTCGATCGCCGTGAAGCTGAGCTGCGGGCCCTCGCCGTCGATGGGCGACTCCTCGACGTCGACGACGATGGTCTCGCCGACGCGGAACTCCTTCCACAGGATGCGCTCGGACAGCGGGTCCTCGACCAGCTGCTGGATGGCCCGGCGCAGCGGCCGTGCTCCCAACTGGGGGTCGTAGCCCTTCTCGGCCAGCAGGGCGCGGGCGGCCGGGGTCAGCTCCAGACCGATGCCCTGGTCCGACAGCTGCTTGACCGTACGCGACATGAGGAGGTCGACGATCTCGGTCACCTCGGCACGAGACAGCTCGTGGAAGACGATCACCTCGTCGATGCGGTTCAGGAACTCGGGGCGGAAGTGCGCCTTGAGCGCCTCGTCCACCTTGGCCTTCATCCGCTCGTAGGTGACGGCCTCCGACGTCTTGGCGAACCCGATGTTCGCCTTGCGCAGGTCGGCCGTCCCGAGGTTCGACGTCATGATCAGCACGGTGTTCTTGAAGTCGACCGAACGACCCTGCGCGTCGGTGAGCCGCCCGTCCTCGAGGATCTGCAGCAGCGTGTTGAACACATCGGGGTGCGCCTTCTCGACCTCGTCGAAGAGCACGACGGAGAAGGGCTTGCGCCGCACGGCCTCGGTGAGCTGGCCGCCCTCCTCGTACCCGACGTAGCCGGGAGGCGAGCCGACCAGCCGGCTGACCGTGTGCTTCTCCATGTACTCGGACATGTCGAGCTGAATGAGCGCGTCCTCGTCGTCGAAGAGGAACTCGGCCAGCGTCTTGGCGAGCTCGGTCTTGCCGACGCCCGTCGGCCCGAGGAAGATGAACGATCCGCTCGGCCGCTTGGGGTCCTTGAGACCGGCGCGCGTACGGCGGATGGCCCGTGACAGCGCCTTCAGCGCCTCCTCCTGGCCGATCACCCGCTTGTGGAGCTCGTCTTCCATGCGGAGCAGCTTGGCCGTCTCCTCCTCGGTGAGGCGGTAGACGGGGATGCCGGTCCAGGCGGCCAGCACCTCGGCGATGACCTCTTCGTCGACCACGTCGAACAGGTCGACGCCCTCGGCTCGCAGCTCGGCCTCCTGGCTCTCCTTGCGGTCGAGGCGCTCCTTCTCCTGCTCGGCCAGCTTCTTGGCCTGCTCGAAGGCGCCCTTCTCGATGGCGGCCTCCTTGTCGGACCGCAGGCGCGCGATCTCCTCGTCGAGCTTCTTGGCGTCCGGCGGCGTGCTCATGCGGCGGATGCGCAGGCGGCTGCCCGCCTCGTCGATCAGGTCGATCGCCTTGTCCGGCAGGTAGCGGTCGGCCAGGTAACGGTCGGCCAGGTTGGCCGCGGCCACGAGAGCCTGATCGGTGATGCTGACGGCGTGGTGCGATTCGTAGCGGTCGCGCAGACCCTTGAGGATGTCGATGGTCAACGCCACCGTCGGCTGGTCGACCTTGACGGGCTGGAACCGCCGCTCCAGGGCGGCGTCCTTCTCCAGGTGCTTGCGGTACTCGTCGATCGTCGTCGCGCCGACGGTCTGCAGCTCGCCGCGCGCCAGCATGGGCTTGAGGATGGAGGCGGCGTCGATGGCACCCTCGGCGGCGCCGGCGCCGACCAGGGTGTGGATCTCGTCGATGAAGAGGACGATGTCGCCCCGCGTGCGGATCTCCTTGAGGACCTTCTTCAACCGCTCCTCGAAGTCGCCGCGATAGCGGCTGCCCGCCACCAGTGCGCCGAGGTCGAGCGTGTAGAGCTGCTTGCCCGTCAGCGTCTCGGGCACCTCGTTGGACACGATGCGCTGAGCCAGTCCCTCGACGATGGCGGTCTTGCCGACGCCGGGCTCACCGATCAGCACGGGGTTGTTCTTGGTACGACGCGACAGGACCTGCATGACGCGTTCGATCTCTTTTGCACGTCCGATGACCGGGTCCAGCTTGCCGTCGCGGGCCAGCTGGGTCAGGTTGCGGCCGAACTGGTCGAGCACCGGCGATCCCGACGGGTTGTCGCCCGAACTCGATCCCTGGCTGGCTCCGACGGACTCCTTGCCCTGGTTGCCCGACATCAGCTGGATGACTTGCTGGCGCACGCGGCCGAGGTCGGCGCCGAGGCTCACCAGGACGGTGGCGGCAACGCCCTCACCTTCGCGCACGAGACCGAGCAGCATGTGCTCGGTGCCGATGTAGCTGTGCCCGAGTTGCAGCGCCTCGCGCAGCGAGAGCTCGAGCACCTTCTTGGCGCGCGGCGTGAAGGGCGGCGAACCGCTCGGCGCGGTGCCGGCCATGCCGATCGTCTCTTCGACCTTCTCGCGCACGGCCTCGAGAGAGATCCCAAGGGACTCGAGCGCCTTCGCGGCAACACCTTCGCCCTCGTGAATCAGCCCGAGGAGAATGTGCTCGGTGCCGATGAAGCTGTGATTGAGCAGGCGCGCTTCCTCCTGCGCCAGCACCAACACCCTCCGTGCCCGGTCGGTGAAACGTTCGAACACCCTGACCGCCTCTCCTTGTTCCTCTTGCTTCTCGGTTCAGTGTACCTGGGGCCTTAGTCCATCACGCCGCAGCCGGTCGCTCCCGCATGCGGGAGGAAATCCCAGGCCACCGAGTTTTCCCTCGCCCCCTTCTACCTGGAAGTTGTCGACATTCGGCACCCGTGCCCTAACGTTTGGAGCAGTGAATCCGACAGAGGCCCTCGACCTGCCCCGCCTCCAAGAGGGACTGCGGCGTCTGGAACCCCTGCTCACCGCCTCTGTCGTCACGGGCGACGGCTTCCTCGACGAGGTGACGACCCACCTCATCGCCGCGGGCGGCAAGCGGCTGCGGCCCCTCCTCGCGCTGGCTGCGGCGACAGGCGGCAGCCGCGACGCCACCGAGGACGACCTCATGGGCGGGGTGGCGGTGGAACTCGTCCACCTGGCCTCGCTGTACCACGACGACGTCATTGACGAGGCAACTATCCGGCGCAACGTCGAGAGCGTCAACAGCCGTTTCGGAAACCTGGTCGCCATCGTCGCCGGCGACTATCTGCTGGCCCGCAGTGCCGCCATCGCGGCCGGCCTCGGCACCGAGATCGCCGAGCTGCTGGCTGACACGCTGGGCCGGCTGTGCCAGGGACAGGTGACCGAGGTGCGCTCGGCCTTCCAGATCGTGCGCAGCCGGGAGGACTACTTCGCGTCCATCAGCGGCAAGACGGCGGCGCTCACCGCGACCTCCTGCCGTATCGGCGCGCTGACCGGCGGGCTCCCGGCCGCGCAGGTCGACGCCTGCACCGAATTCGGGCGCTGCTTCGGCATGGTGTTCCAGATACGTGACGACATCCTCGATATCTCCGCGACCGACGGCCAGTTGCAGAAGCCGGCGGGCCAGGACCTCGCCGAGGGCATCTACACGCTGCCGGCCCTGGTAGCACTGGCCGATCCCAACGCGGGCCCGGATCTGCGGGCCCTCCTCGGACAGCCCCTGGGCCAACCCGAACGCGACAAGGCGCGGGCCATCGTGATGGCCTCGAACGGGATCGCCGAGTCCGTGGACGCCGCCCGCTGCTACGTCGAAGACGCGCAGAAGGCCACCGCCGGGATCGGCCAGCCCGAACTGCGGGCGGGGCTCTCCCGGCTGGTGGCCGAACTGCTGAGCGACCTTCCGAGCTGACCCCGGGGGTCAGCCGGCGGTCGTGCCGGTGTTCCCGCCCGATCCGGTGGAGTCCGAGACCCCGGCGCCGCCGACATCCCGCACGTGGCGTTCGCCTTGGACAGACGCGCCCGCAACTTGGTCTCACGGTTCTGCACCGGGGTGAGCGTGCGAGACATTGGTCCTCCTTGGAGAATGAGACACGGGACACCGTGCCTCCGGCGGCGGGACCCACTCTGCACGTCGATTGTGAGGAACCTGTAACGGCGGGAAAACAAATCTTGGACATCCGGGCCCGAATTGGCCCGGAATTGCGAGGCGGCCACCGCCGGGTCTCCCCGGACGGTGACCGCTCTCCACGAGCTGATGGGCGCGGGTCAGCTGGCGCTGGTCCCGCCGGCGCTCGTCCCGTCGGCGCTGCAGGCCGCCTGGGCCTTGGCCAGCCGTGCGTTCACCTTGGTCTCGCGGTTCTGGATCTTGGTGATGCGGTTGGCGATGGCGTCGGCGCGCGTCGTCTTGCCGTCTGCCCTGAGGGTGGCCTCACGGGCCTGCGCCTTGGGCAGGTGGGCCGCCAGCGTGGCCTCCACCTTCTGGACCTTGGCCTGCAGGGCCGGGAGCTTGGCGCACAGGGCGGCCGTGTTGGCGCCCGTCGAGCCGGTGGCCGGGGTCGCCGCACCGGCGGTGCCGGCCACGCCGAAGGTCAGGGCACCGGCAACTGCGGCTCCGGCGACGATGGTGCGAAACATGGTGTCCTCCTTGGACCTCGGGTGCTCTGTGCACTCACCGCCATCCGGCGGCACAACCCACGCTGGGCGCGAGATGTGAGGGAACTGTCATGAAGGTTTGAAGGAAGGCCACGCAACGTAAGGAGACCGGAAGAAAGCGGGCCGAACGGGCCGGTTGCGCGCCCTCAGCCCCGGTCGGGACGCAGCGTGGGGAAGGCGATGACCTCGCGTATGTTGCCCACGTCGCCGAGCAGCATCAGCAGCCTGTCCACGCCGAGCCCGAACCCCGAGGTCGGGGGCAGCCCGTACTCGAGGGCGCGGAGATACTCCTCGTCCACCACCGCCGACTCCTCGTCGTCACCGGCGCGGGCCTTCGCCGCCTGTTCCTCGAAACGAGCCCGCTGGTCGTCGGGGTCGATCAGCTCGGTGAAGCCGTTGCCCAGCTCGCGGCCCGCCACCACGGGCTCGTAGCGCTCGACGAGCTCGGGCCCGTCGCGGTGGCGCCGGGCCAGGGGTGACACCTCGGCGGGGTAATCGACGACGAAGACGGGGCCCCACAGCTCCGGCTCGGTCGTCTTCTCGTAGATCTCGAGCAGAATTTTGCCCGGCCCCCAGGCGGCGTCGACCTCGATACCGACCTCGGCCGCCACCTTGGCCAGCTCCTCGCGGGGCGAGCGCACGTCGAGGGTGAACCCGGTGGCCTCCGCGATCAGCTCGCTCATGGTGGCGCGCCGCCACGGCGTCGTGAGGTCGAGGGCTCGCCCGCCGTAGGTGAGCGTCGTCGTCCCCAGCACGTCCATCGCCAAGCCGGCCACCAGCTCCTCGAAGACGACCATGGTGTCGGTGTAGTCGGCGTAGGCCTGGTAGAGCTCGAGCGTCGTGAACTCGGGGTTGTGGCGCGGCGAGATGCCCTCGTTGCGGAAGCTGCGGCCGATCTCGAACACCTTGTCGAAGCCGCCGACGACAAGCCGCTTGAGATAGAGCTCGGGTGCGACGCGCAGGTAGAAGTCCGTGTCGAACGTGTTGTGGTGCGTGACGAACGGGCGCGCCGTGGCGCCACCCACGATGGGGTGCAGCAACGGCGTCTCCACCTCGACGAAGCCTTGCTCCCACAAGCGCCGGCGCATGTGGCGCACGACGTCGCTGCGCATGCGCAGCAGCTGGCGCGAGCGCTCGTTGGCCCACAGGTCGACCTCGCGTTGGCGGTACCGCGTCTCGACGTCGCTCACGCCGTGCCACTTGTCGCCGAAGTTGCGCCGCGCCTCGGCCAGGAGCGTCCACTCCCTCACCATGACCGAGAGCTCGCCGCGCCTCGTCCGCACGACCTCACCCCGGGCCCCGATCCAGTCACCGAGGTTCAACTCCACGAACTCGTCGAAGCGCTCCGTCTCCGTCGCCCGCGCGAAGAGCTGCACCGCGCCCGACGCGTCGCGCAGCTCGGCGAACGCGGCCTTCCCCTGATCACGCAGGAGCATGACCCGGCCGGCCACCCCGACGGTGACGCCGGACTCCTCTCCGGGGGCCAACGAGGACCACGCCTCGACGACCGCCGCCGTCTCGTGGGTGCGCTCGAAGCGGTAGGGGACCTCCGGCGGCGTCCGCTCGCTCATGAAGGGATGTTGCGCTCGTACACGATGCGCAAGCCGTGCAGGGTCAACCAGGGCTCCACGTGCTCAATGGTGTCCGAATACGGCGCAATGAGCGAACTGAACCCTCCCGTGGCCACCACCGCGGCCGGGCCGAGCTCCTCCATGAAGCGACGGGCCAGCGAGTCGACCAGCCCGGCGAAGCCGTAGAGCGTCCCTGCCTCAATGGACTCCACGGTGGAGCGCCCGATGACGCTCCGCGGCTCGACCAGCTCCACCCGCCGCAGGGCCGCCGCCGAGTCGTAGAGGGCGTCGAGGCTGACGCCCACCCCCGGCGTGATGGCGCCACCCATGTACTCGCCGTTGGCGCTGATGGCCTCCACCGTCGTCGCGGTTCCCATGTCGACCACCACACAGGGGCCACCGTAGAGGTCATAGGCCCCGACGGCGTCGGCGATGCGGTCCGCCCCGACCTCCTTGGGATTGTCGTACAGGATGGGCATCCCGCTCTTGGTCCCGGGGCCGAGCACGACGCTCGGCAACTTGGAGAACCAGCGCGAGGCCATCTGACGGAGCTCCGCCGTCACATGGGGCACCGAGGAGCACACGGCGATGCCCGACACCGAGGTGGAGATGTCGAGACCCTCGAGGTCCAAAAGCTGGGTGAGAAGGACCGCGTGCTCGTCGGGGGTGCGGCTGGGGACCGTCGAGAGCCGCCAGTGGTGGGTGAGCCCGCGCGGCGCGGTCGGGTCGTGCTCCGTCCCGATGCCGACACCGATGCTCTCCTCGGGCGCCGGCACGTGGCCGTCCGCGTCCGGCGCGTACAACCCGATCACCGTTTCCGTGTTGCCGACGTCAATGACCAGCAGCACGGCTCACCGCCCTCCCGTGGGCCCGTCGTCCGTCGCCGCCTTGGTCCAGATGAGGTCGAGCCCGAGATCGAGCACCGGGGCCGAGTGGGTCAGCGCGCCGACCGAGATCCGGTCCGGTCCCGCGGCCGCGTACGCGCCGATGGTGGCGAGCGTCACGCCGCCGGACACCTCGGTCAGGATCGGCCCGGGCGCGTCCACGTGCGCCACCGCGATCGCCTCGACGACCGTGCCCGGGTCCATGTTGTCGAGCAGCACGGCGTCCGCGCCCGCCCGGGCGGCCTGGGCCACCTGGTCGAGGGCGTCGCACTCGATCTCGACCATCCGCCCCGGCCACAACGCGCGGGCCCGCCGCACCGCGTCGGCGATGCTCGTCCCGGCGAGGTGGTTGTCCTTCACCAGGACCGCGTCGGACAGACCGAAGCGGTGGCTGGTGCCGCCGCCGGCCCGCACCGCCGCCTTCTCCAAGAGGCGCAGGCCGGGTGTCGTCTTGCGGGTGTCGAGCACGGCCACCGACGGGTTGCTGTCGTGCGCGGCCGACACGAATTGTGCGGTCAGGGTGGCCACGCCGGACAGGCGCCCGAGAAAGTTCAGCGCGGTGCGCTCGGCCGTGAGGATCGGCCGCAACGGCCCCGTCACCTCCAGCACCGTGTCGCCGGCAACCAGCTCGTCCCCGTCGGCCGCCAGCCACACCAGCTCGACCTCGGGGCCGACGCGCCGGAATGTCTCCGTGGCACACTCGCGGCCCGCCAGCACGCCGGCCCGGCGGGAGCGCAGGGCGAACTGCGCCTGCACGTCCTCGGGCACCAGCGCCGCGGTCAGGTCCCCTTCGGGGCCGAGGTCTTCGTCCAGGGCGCGCCCGACGGCCTCGCGCACCGCCCGGGCGTAGGCCGCCGCATCGTACTCACCCACTGCGGTCACCCGTCTCGTCCGGGACCCGCCCGTGCACGAGCCGCCGCCGCCACGACGGGTCGGTGTCGGGGTACTCGCGCCGGGCGTGGGCGCCTCGGCTCTCGGTGCGGGCGAGCGCGGAGGCCAGCAGGGCGTCCGCCACCCGCAGCAGGTTCGCCAGCTCACCCGCGCCGACGGATGGCGCCGCGCCTCCGAGCGCGGCGCTGGCTTCGTCCACGGCCGCGCGAGCCCCGGCCAGCGATTCGGCGCTGCGCACGACACCCGCGCCCCGCGTCATGGCCCGCTGCACGGTGTCGCGGAGCTTGGTCACGTCCACGCCGGGCCACCCGTCGACACCGGGCCACCCGTCCGCGCCGGGTGGCGCCGCCGGGGGCGGCGACTTCAGAACGGTGCACCCGATGCCGTCGATCGGCTCTTCACCCAGCACGGCCCGCAGCGCGCCACTCGGCTCCGGGCACCGGGCTCCCGACGGGATCCGCTCGGCCAGACGGGCGCCGAAGACCATGCCTTCGAGCAACGAGTTGGACGCCAGCCGGTTGGCCCCGTGCACCCCGGTGCAGGCGACCTCCCCCACCGCCCACAGGCCGGGCAGCGCCGTGGCGCCCCACAGGTCGGTGACCACGCCACCCGAGAGATGGTGTGCGGCCGGCGCGATCGGCAGCCAATCGCGCTGGGGATCCAGCCCGATGGACGAGAGCGACGCGGCAATAGTGGGAAAGCGCGCCGAGAAGCGCTCGAGTCCGGTGGCGTCCAGCCAGAGGTGGTCGACGCCCTGCTCGGCCATACGCGCCGCCATGGCCCGGCTCACCACGTCGCGGGCGGCCAGCTCGTCGACGAAGCGCTCGCCGTCGCGGTCACGCAGGAGCGCACCGTGGCCGCGCAGGGCCTCGGAGAGCAGTGGTCGGGGCATGGCCGGGTGGTGCAGCGCGGTGGGGTGGAACTGCACGAACTCCACGTCGGCCGTCGGCACGCCCGCCCGCAGCGCCATGGCCACGCCGTCGCCCGTGGACTCGGGCGGGTTGGTGGTGACCGAGAAGAGCTGACCGGCCCCGCCGGTGGCCAGCACGACGTGGTCGGCCCGCACCGGCACCGGACCTTCACCACCGGCGGGCGGCAAGGCCCGCACGCCGACGCAGCGGCCGCCCTCGACCAGCAGATCGAGCGCGAACCATCCCTCCAGCACGGCGCTGGCCGAGCGGTAGGTGGCGTCGACGAGCGCCCGTTCGACCTCGGCACCGGTGGCGGCGCCGCCGGCGTGCACAACGCGCGGCCGGGAGTGGCCTCCCTCGCGGGCCAGCGCCAGAAGGCCCGTCGCCTCTCGGTCGAACTCGACACCGAGCGCGATCAGCTCGTGCACACGTCCGGGTCCCTCGTCGACGAGGATGCGCACCGCCTCCTCGTCGCACAGGCCCGCCCCGGCGGCGAGCGTGTCTGCGAGGTGCAGGTCGGTGGAGTCCTCGTCGGCGCCGAGCACCGCGGCGACGCCGCCCTGCGCCCAACGCGTCGCCGACTGTGACAGCGTGCCTTTGGTCAGCACGCCGAGCGAGAGGGACGGCGAGGGCCCACCCGGTCCGGCCAGCCGCACGGCCGCAGACAGGCCGGCCACCCCACTCCCCAGGACCAGGACGTCGAAGGGTCCGGGCCGGGCCCCGGTGGTCACGCCGGTTCGGTCAGGGTGAGCTCGGCGTCGAGGCGGGCCGACGACTCGTCGATCACCCGGTTGCGCCCGTCGACGTGCACGACGCGGGGCACGTAGGCCGTGAGCTCGTCGCGCTCGTAGTCGGCGTAGGTGATGATGATCACCTTGTCCCCCGGCGCCACCAGACGCGCCGCGGCCCCGTTGAGGCAGACCTGGCCGGGGTCACCCTCAATGGCGTAGGTCTCGAAGCGTGCCCCGTTGTCGATGTCGAGGACGGTCACCTGCTCGTAGGGGAGGATGTCCGCCAGCGCCAGCAGCTCGGTGTCGATGGACACCGAGCCCACGTAGTGCAGGTTGGCCCCGGTGACCGTGGCCCGGTGGATCTTGGACTTCATCATGCGGCGGCGCATCGGCTCACCTGGTCCTTTCGAGTTGGCGCACTTTCTCGGTTGCCGTTGGTACGGCGAGGACATCGTCGGCGCCCATCAGGGCAGCGCTGTTGTCGATCAGTCTGACGGGGCCCACCTGGCCCGCGATGAGCAGGCGCAGCGACCCCAGGTCGGTGACGGAGGCCACCTCCACCTCCTGCAAGGTGTCGGCGTCGACCACGACGGCGTAGTCGAGCTCCACCAGCGGCTCGGCGGCGACCACGGCGCGCATCGCCCGCGCCACGGCCGCACCCGAGCGCTCGCCGTCGGCCAGTGCGGCCCGTCCGGTGGCCAGCGCGCGCGAGAGCACGGTCGCCGCCTTGCGCTCGAGCGCCGAGAGCCTGACGTTGCGACTCGACAGGGCCAGGCCGTCCTCCTCGCGCACGATGGGGCACCCGACCACCTGGACCGGCAGCGAGAGCTCGAGCGCCATGCGACGGACGACGGCCAGCTGCTGGAAGTCTTTCAGGCCGAAATAGGCCCGGCAGGGCTCCGCCATAGTGAAGAGCTTCGCCACCACGGTGGCCACACCGTCGAAGTGACCGGGCCGCGACGCACCCTCCCAACCGTCGCTGACGCCGCGCACGGACACGGTCGTCGAGGGGGGGTCGGGCCACGACGGGTACATCTCGGCCACACTCGGAACGAAGGCGACGTCCGCGCCCGACTCGGCGGAGACGAGCAGGTCGCGCTCGAGCGTCCTCGGGTAGCGCGCGATGTCCTCGGGGTCGCCGAACTGGAGCGGGTTCACGAAGATGCTGACGGCCACCACGTTGCACTCCGCCCTGGCCCGGGCGATCAGCGACGTGTGCCCGTCGTGCAACGCGCCCATGGTGGGCACCAACCCGACCACCCGGCCCGCGGCGCGGGCCCGGTCAAGCAGGGCGCGGCATCCGGCGACGGACTCGACGACCTCCACCGTCGCTCTCCTACACCGTGGCCGGCTCGGCCGGCGCCGTGGCATTCGAGGCTGTGGCATTCGAGGCTGTGGCATGCGAGGCAGTGGCATTCGAGGCTGTGTGCGGGGCCGAGGCGTCCGCGTGGGCCAGCCGGGTGGCCAGGGCCGCCCCCGCCTGGTAGCCGGCGCGCTCGGACTCGGGCAGAGCGTCCAGATGACGGCTCAGCGTCGCCCAGTCGCCCCGCCGGGCCGGCCCGGTCAGTGCGGCACCGGCCCCCAGCGCCGCCACGTCGTCCACGGCGGCCCGGGTCAGCGGGAGGAACGACTCGAGGTCCAGTCCGACCGAGGCGGCCACCCGCTCCACCTGCCCCAGCAATGCCACCACGTGATTGGCCGCGATACAGGCGGCCGCGTGGTACGCCGCCCTGTCACCGTCGGCCACCTCGACGACCCGGCCTCCCAGGCAGGCCACCATGTCCCTCGCCAGCGGCGCCCCGGCCACGGCGTAGGTGACGCCCGAGCAGAGGCGGGCGGCGCCCACCTCGCCGTTGGGCAGCGGGACCAGCGGGTGCACGGCCGCCCGCAAGGGGTGCGGCGCCAGCGCGTCGAGCCCGAGCGAACCCGACAGGTGGACCACGGTCGTCCCTGGCGAGGGCGTCACCGCCGCCGCGACGTCGGCCACGGCGTCGTCGGGGGTGGCGATGACGAGCATGTCCACGCCTTCGGCGGCGGGGGTGAGCTCGTTGTGGCGGCCGAGGAAACCGGCGAACTCCCAGCCACGCGCCGACAGCGCGGCGGCCAAGGACGTGCCGGCCCGACCGGGACCGATGATGCGAATGGAGTGCACCTGACCTCCTTCGGCGTTCCAGCCCCTCGCGGGTGCCGTTCGCCTACAGACGATCGAAGATAACGACGGCTACAGACTACCCACAGGGACGACCTTCCCACCAGAGGCCCTGAGCTGCTGCGATGTGACCAGGTCGGGCGCCAGGTCCGCCAGCGGCTGCACCACGAAGCGCCGCTCCCACAGGCGGGGGTGCGGGACGGTGAGGTCCTCCTCGTCCACCTGCCACCCCGCGACCCAGAGGACGTCGGCGTCGAGGGTCCGCGGGCCCCAGCGCACCGTGCGCACCCGGCCGGCGGCCTCCTCGAGGGTCCGGCAACGCTCGAGCAGCTCACGGGGAGTCTCGGGCGTCGACAACTCGACCACCAGGTTGAGGTAGGGGCCCTGCCCCTCGGGGCCGCCCACCGGTTCGGACTCGTAGAGCGGCGAGACGCTCACGACGTCACCCGCGGCCCGCAATCCCTCCACCGCCCGGCGCAGCAGGGCGCGTCGGTCCCCCAGGTTCGATCCCAGCCCGATGAAGGCACGCCACGGTGGCGATGCCGGTCCCGCCATCAGCGGGCGCGCCGCACCCTGACCCCGGTCGAGCCCACATCGAGGGCCAGCGGCGGGCGCAGCTTGCGCACCGTCACCTCGACCGCCTCCAGGCGCGGGTCGACAATCAGCAGTGCGCTGGCCAGACGCCCGGCCAGGGCCTCGAGCAGGCGGTAGGACCGTCCGCCCACCACCTCGGCCGCGGCCTCGGCCAGCGTCCCGTAGTCCACCGTGTCAGCCAGGTCGTCGCTCTGCTGGGCCGCCTCCATGTCGACCCACGCCACGATGTCGACCGAGAAGGGCTGGGCCCGTTCCCGCTCCTCGGGCAGGTCCCCGTGGGTCCCCGTGACCCGCAGGTCACGGATCTCGATCCTGTCGCTCATTGCACCTGACCGCGCGACGGCATTCCCTCCAGCTCCGAGAGCAGCTCACGGCCGGGCTCGCCCATGGCGTGCCCCACCACGCCCTCGACCAGCGCCACGGCCTGCGGCTCGGTGGCGATGCGCTGCGACCACACCAGGTACCCGGCCAGCACGCCCATGACCCTGTCACCGAGCTCGTCCTGGTGCACCAGGATCCGCAGTCCGGCCGCCAGGGAGTCGTCGATGTCCCGGTAGCACGACGCCAGCACCGGCCGGGGGTCCCCCGAGCGTTCGAGCGGGTAGTGGGCCCAAGCGAGCCCCTCGTCGTCGTAGGCGGCCAGGTTGTGGGGGGACGGCAGCAGCGAGACGACGCGACCGAACCCCTGGACACGCAGCCAGATGATCTCCTCCTGGCGGCGCACCCTACGATGGTTCACCGAGAACCCGCCCGGCCGCTCGCTGACGGCCAGGTGATCCGTGATCACCCAGGTGAAATTGCGCGGCGGAATGCCGGCGGCCCACTTTCCCTTCATGCGGCAGGACCATACAGCCGCGACATCTGCACCGTTGCCGCCACGTCGTGCACCCGCAGCATGCCCACCCCCGCCACCAGCGCGGCGGCCTCCGTGGCGAGCGACCCCTCGGCCCGGTCGGCCACCGGCGCCGGCTGCTCCGATCCGGAGCCCGCCGCCAGCTCCCCGAGGAAGCGCTTGCGGCTCGTCCCGACCAGGACCCCGGCGCATCCGGCATCGGCTGCGGCTCCCACCAGATCCCCCAGGTGGCGCAGCAGCGACAGGTTGTGGGCCGGCGTCTTGCCGAATCCGATACCCGGATCGACCCAGACCTCGCGCACGCCCTCGGTCAGCGCGCGGTGAGCCCGTTCGAGCACGAACGCCCGCACCTCGTCGACCACGGACCCGTAGTGCGGGTTTTCCTGCATGGTGCGCGGCTGCCCTCGCATGTGCATGGCGACCCAGCCGGCGCCGGTCGCGGCCGCCACCTCCCACAGCGAAGCGGAGATGTCGTTTACCAGGCTTGCCCCCGCCGCCAACGCGGCCGTCGCCACCTCGGGTTTGACGGTGTCGACCGAGACCCGCACCGCACCCCCGGTGCGACGCAGCGCTCCCGTCAGCGCCTCGACAACCGGGACCACCCGGTCCAGCTCGACGTCGAGCGGAACCGGCTCCGCACCCGGCCGCGACGACTCACCACCCACGTCGATCAGGTCGGCTCCGGCGGCCACCATGTCGAGCCCCCGGGCCACGGCGGCGTCGAGCGTGGCGTAGAGACCTCCGTCCGAGAAGGAGTCGGGCGTGACGTTGAGCACGCCCATGACCAGGGCTCGTCGTGGGCCCGGCCGCACCGGCCTCAGTGGCCCCGGATGAACTGCATGGCCTCGGCCCGGGTGGCGACATCGGAGCGGAAGAGGCCACGGACCGACGAGGTGACCGTGACCGTGCCGGGCTTCTTGACCCCCCGCATCGACATGCAGAGGTGCTCGGCCTCTATGACGACCAGTACGCCACGCGGCGAGAGGACCGAGGCGAGGGCATCGGCGATCTGCGTCGTCATGCGCTCCTGCACCTGCAACCGGCGTGCATAGCCGTCGACGAGGCGAGCCAGCTTCGACAGGCCGGTGATGCGGCCGTCCTCGGCCGGGATGTAGGCGACGTGCGCCTTGCCGAGGAACGGCACCAGGTGGTGTTCGCACAGCGACGCAAACGGGATGTCGCGCACCATCACCATCTCGTCGTGCTCGGCCGCGAAGGTGACCTCCAGGTGGCGAGCGGGGTCGTCGTGCAGCCCCGAGAAGAGTTCCTCGTACATGGCGGCCACCCGCACGGGGGTCGCCAGGAGACCGTCGCGTCCGGGATCATCCCCGATGGCGCTGAGCAACTCGGACACTGCGGCCCGCACCCGTTCGACGTCGACACTCACGTTTCCGCTCCCTTGTAACGATGGACCCCGCGCAGGTTGCGGTAGCGCTCGGCCACGTCGAGGCCGTAGCCGACCACGAACTCGGGCGGGATGGTGAAACCGATGTAGCGCAGATCGAGGTCGACCCGCTGCTCCCCCTCCTTCACCAGAAGGGCGCAGATCTCCACGCTCTGGGGCTGGCGCGCCGTGAGGTAGCGCCGGAGGTAGTTCAGCGTCAGGCCGCTGTCGATGATGTCCTCCACGACGAGCACGTGACGTCCCTGGAGCTCGGAGTCGAGGTCCTTGACGATGCGCACCACACCGGACGTCTTGGTCGCGCTGCCGTAGGAGGACACGGCCATGAAATCGACGTCGACCGGCAGGGCGATGGCCCGGCAGAGGTCGCTCATGAACAGCATGGCGCCCTTGAGGACGGCAACCAGCAGTGGTGGCTCCCCGGCGTAGTCCCCGGTGATCTCCACGCCGAGCTCAGTCACCCGGGCGGCCAGGCGCTCGGCGTCCACCAGCACGGGTCCCACGTCGGCTGCAGCCCAGGACGGGACGCCCGCTCCGGCCTCGTCGAGGGTCACCGGCGTGAGACTACCGGAGCGTCGTCCCGGCTCGACCCGGAGCCTGCCTCCCGTCCGGCGCACGCGCCGCCCGCCCGCCAGTTCGGTCCCGACGGTCGCGCCGGCGGCGACGGCCAGGGTGCGATCGACTTCGGCCAACGACGGTGGGTGCTCGCCGTCGCCGGCCTCGCGCAACCAGCGCCGCAGGGCCCGGCGCGCCAGCGGGCGGTCCGCCCGCGCCACCGCCCGGGCGTCGGTCGGGTCGGGTAGGAGCCGGGTCGCCAGGGAGTTCAGCAGCGCCGCCTCGTCGCGCAGCACGCCGGCCTGCCGGGCCAGCAGCGGGACGGGATCGCGACCGGCCACCTGCGCGCACAGCGGGAGGAGTTCGTGGCGGATCCGGTTGCGGACGAACGCCGGGTCGTCGTTGCTCTCGTCGCAGGCCGGCGCGAGGCCCGCCGCGGCGCACAGGGCGTGGGTCTCGCGCCGCCGCAGCCCGAGGATCGGGTGCCGGGCACCCGGCTCCATGCCCGCCAGCCCGTCGGCCCCCGCCCCCCGTAACAGGTTCACCAGAATCGTCTCCGCCTGGTCGTCCATGGTGTGCCCGGTGGCCACGTCGGCCGGCAGCACCGCAAAGCGGGCCGCCCGGGCCCGGGCCTCGAGATTGGGACCGGCTGCGACGGACACCTGATGGCTCTCGAACCGCGCCCCGAACCGCTCCGCCGCTTGCAGGACCACCTGGGCCTCGGCCGCCGAGCCGGCACGCAGACCGTGATCGACGTGGATCGCCGTGACGTCACACCCGGCGGCGGCGGCCAGGGCCAGGAGGGCGAGCGAGTCGGCACCGCCCGAGACCGCGCAGGCCAGCGGGGCACCCGCCGCCGGGAAGGTGCACCGGCTCAGGAGATCAGGGATGGGGAGGGAGGGAAGAGTGGGGTCGTCCTCAACCACCGGCTCGGGCCACCCAGGCCGCCGGGTCGCGGATCTCCTCCAGGGTGGGCAGCCAGTCGGGTCCCTCCCAGACCCGGGCCAGCAACAACGGCCCACCGGCCGCCTCCACCGACTCGACGAAGCGTTCACCCTCGGCGTACTGGCGCATCTTGGCGTCCAGGCCCAGCAGCTTCGACATCAACCTGGTCAGCCCCTTCGCCTGGGTCCGCCGCTCGTGCAGCACGTGGGAGAAGTGCGCCGCACCGGGGACCTCGGCGGCGCCCGCCCGGTCCATCGTCACGTCGCCGTGTCCCTCGAGCAGGCTCATCATCCCCGAGATCTTCGACAGGGCGAGCCGCTGCTCGGGCGTCGCCAGCATGCCGATCACGCCGCCGTCATGGGTCGGATTGCGTCCGGCGCGCAGCTCGGTGGCGGCGCGGCGCACGAGCTCGGCCAACCCCGCCGGGTCACCCGAGAGCGGCCCGAGCAGCTCGGTGACCTGCCCGACGAAGTGGTCGCGCAGCCAGGGCACCGCCGTGAACTGGAGCCGGTGGGTCACCTCGTGCAGCGCGAGCCAGAGACGGAACTCGCTCGGCTCGAACCCGTACTGAGCCTCGACCGCGATGATGTTGGGGCCGACGTAGGAGACCAGATCCTGATCCTCGGGCGCCTCGTCGTTGATCAGCAGGTCGTACTGGCCGAGCACCCGGGTCGCCATGTAGGCCAGCATCAAACCGAGCTGCGTCCCCGCGACGGCGCGGCCCACGACGAGGGACGGGCCATTGAGCTTGGCGCCGCGCCGGCGCTGTATCTCCAGCATCGCGGGACCGACCAGGCGCTCCACGGAGCGCACGTTGGCGGCGGCCCAGCCGGCCCGATCGGTCACCTTGGCCCGGGCCGTCCCGTGCGCGGAGTGCAGACCGGTGGCCTCGCTGACCAACGTCTCGGCCCGCGCCGTCAGCTCGTCGAATTGGCCCTGCAGGTCCCGGGAGCGGTAGGTGGCCGGTGCCGGCTTGAGGATCAGGGCGCCGACCGCTACTCGCTGGGCCAGGGCCCAGTCCACCATGGCCGGACCGTCGGCGACGGCTTCCGGGGTCGCCGGCGAGAGGTCAGTGTCCGCCGTGGCGCTGTCGGCTTTCTTCGTCGATGGCCTCCGCCACGCGGCGGATGAGGCTCTCCGGTACCCGGTCCCTGCACCGGTTGGCGATGACCTTGCGGAGCTCGGCCTCGAAGTCGGCCGCGCCGTTGCAGGGCCCACACCAGTCGAGGTGCACACGGATCTCCTCGCGCCGCTCCTCCGTCAGCTCGCCATCGAGGTAGTAGTACAGCTCGTGCACGGCCTCCTCGCAGTCCACGGTGACCCCGAAGAGCCCGCCGCCTTCGCCGCCACCGCTGTCCTCGCTCCGACCCACGTCCTCACTCATTCCCTCGACCCCCCCGGCACGCTCCCGACGAGGCCGCGCGCCTCCGCCACGTCGTGCAACGCCTTCTGGAGTGCTCTTCTTCCCCGGTGGATCCTGCTCATGACCGTCCCGATCGGGACGTCGGTGATCTCGGAGATCTCCTTGTAGCTGAAGCCCTCGACGTCGGCGAGGAGCACGGCCATCCGGAAGGCCTCCGGGAGCGCCTCGAGCGCCGCCTTCACGTCCTCGTCGGTGAAGCGCTCCAGCGCCTCGTCCTCGGCCGAGCGCCCAGGGTCACTCCCGCCCGAGCCGGCCAGGCGCTTGTAGAGGTAGAGGTCCTCGACGTCCTCGACGTCGGCCACCTCGGGACGGCGCTGGGCCGCCCGGTAGTTGTTGATGTAGGTGTTGGTGAGGATGCGGTAGAGCCAGGCGCGCAGGTTGGTCCCCTCGGTGAAGGAGCCGTAGGAGCGGTACGCCTTCAGGTAGGTCTCCTGCACCAGGTCCTCGGCGTCAGCCCGGTTGCGCGTCATCCGGAGTGCGGCCGAGTACAGCCCGGGCATGAATTCCATGGCGACGTCGGTGAAGGTCGCCTGATCTGCCATGGGCCAACCATACCCACCCGGGGATATCGTCTCGGCCGTGACCACCCCACCCGAGAGTCTCGGGATCGACCTCCTGAGCGGTGCCTTCTTCGGCCGAGAGCCCCACGACGCCTTTGCCTGGATGCGGGCCAACGCCCCCGTGTACTACGACCAGGTCAACGACCTGTGGGCGGCGGCGAGCTACGCGGCCGTCAAGCAGGCCTCGGTCGACACCGAGTCCTTCTCCAACGCCGGGGGCATCCGGCCGAAATTCCCGCCCCTGCCGATGATGATCGACTTCGATGCGCCCGAGCACGTGCGCCGCCGCCGTCTCGTCTCGGAGGGCTTCACCCCCAAGCGGGTCCGGGCGATGGAGGACAAGCTGCGCTCGGTCTGCGACGCCCTCATCGACCAGGTCTGCGAGGCGGGCAGCTGCGACTTCGTCCGGGACATCGCCGCCCCGCTGCCCATCATCATGATCGGCGACATGCTCGGCGTCGCCCCCGACGACCGCGACGACCTGCTGCGGTGGTCCGACGACATGCTCAAGGGGCAGGGCGCCCCCGACCCCACGAGCATGGAGAACGCGATGACCGCGTTCGTCGAGTACTCCGAGTACATCCATCCCGTCTTCGACGACCGGCGTACCCGGCGCGATACCGACGACCTCGTGGGCGTGCTCTGCCATGCCGAGATAGACGGGGACTCGCTCGACGACGACTCGCTCGTCCACGAGACCCTCCTCATCCTGATCGGCGGCGACGAGACCACGCGCCACGTCATCAGCGGCGGCGTCGAGGAGCTCCTGGCGCATCCCGACCAGACGGCGCGGCTGGCGGCTGACCCGGATGGGCTCATGCCGGGCGCGGTCGAGGAGATGCTGCGTTGGGTGTCACCGATCAAGAACATGGCGCGGGTGGCCACCAGTGACGTCGAGCTCGAGGGCGCACGAATCCGCGCCGGCCAGGAGTTGATCCTGCTCTACCCCTCGGCCAACCGTGACGAGGCGGTCTTCGAGGACGCGGCGCGCTTCGACATCACGCGCAGCCCCAACCCGCACATGGCCTTCGGTTTCGGCGCTCACTTCTGCCTGGGCAACCAGCTCGCCCGCCTGGAGCTACGCGTCATGGTGGAGCGCGTGCTGGCCCGGTTGCCCGACCTGCACCTCACGGTGGAGCGGGCGGCGCTGCCGCGGCGGCCGGCCAACTTCATCTCGGGGATAGAGCAGATGCCAGTCGCGTTCACGCCCAGCGCCCCCGTGGGCGTCGGACCCGTCTGATGGCGAACAGCAGCGCGCCCACCGGCATCGCCGGCTGGTCCATCCTCGTCACCGGTGGCGGCAGTGGCATCGGCCTCGCCACCGCCGAGCGGCTGGCGGCCGACGGGGCGCACGTAACGATCTGTGGGCGCACCGAGCAGAAGCTGATCGACGCGAGGGCGCGCATCGCGGCCGGGGCGACGGGTGGTGCCACCGCCCGCTTCGTCGTGGCGGACGTCACCGTCGAGGATCAGGTTGCCGCCGCGGTAGCGGCGACCGCCGACGCGACGGGCCGCATCGACGGCCTGTTCGCCTGCGCCGGCGGGTCCCTGCACCTCGGCTCGATCCTCAGCGCCGAAGTGGACGCGGTACGGGACACCATCGACCTCAACCTGACGGGCTCGGTGATCTGCGTGAAGCAGGCCGGGGCCGCCATGCAGGCCCAGGGTGGCTCCGGGGCCATCGTGCTCATGTCCTCGGGCGCGGGCCGCTTCCCCCATCCGCACCTCTGGGCCTACGGCGTGTCGAAGGCGGGCATCTGCTTCCTCACGGAGACCGCCGCCGAGGAGCTCGGCCCGCTCGGTATCCGCGTCAACGCGGTGGCGCCGGGAATCATCGACGACGAGCTGATGGCCTTCATCACCGCGGGTGGGCCCCTGCTCGAGGACTACCTGGCCCAGATGCCTCTCGGCCGGGTCGGCACCGTCGAGGATGTGGCCTCCGCCGTCCGCTACCTGATCGGGCCCGAGTCCTCCTTCGTCACCGGGGAGACCCTGGGCGTCGACGGCGGCCACCACCTACGCCGGGGCGCCGACTACTCCCTGCTCTTCGGCGGCTGAGCTCTCCGGGCCCGTTGGCCGAGCCCGCCACCGGACCAGGCCGACCCAGACCCGGCTGATCCCGAAGCAGGCGGCACCGTAGATGCCCACGAAGAACCCCACCGGCCAGTTCGTCTGGTACGAGGACGCGATGGCGGCCCACGCCGTGAGCAGAGCCAGGCTGACCGAGAGGAGCAGGGCCGGCGCCGGGCGGCCGACGAAGGCACGGGCGGCCGCGGGTGGGCCCATCATGAGGCTGAAGATCAGCAGGGCCCCGACGACCGGGAGGGTGACCGTGGTCGCCGCGGCCACGATGAGCAAGAAGGCGGTCTCCATGCGGCGGGCACCGACGCCCCGGGCCTCGGCGATCTCGGGCACGGCGGAGGAGAGCAACAGGGGCCGGTAGAGCATCATGACCACGAGGATGCAGGCGAGGCTCACCAGGAGCACAGGGAGCAACTCGGTGGTGCTGACGCCCAGGATCTCGCCGAAGAGCAGGGCGTAGACCTCCGGCTCGTAGCCCCCGCTGAGGCTCAGGAACAGCGCGCCCAGCGCGAGCATCATGACCAGCGCGAGCGCGGTGGCGACGTCACGCCGGCGCCAGGCGCCGAGCGAACCGATGCCGACGGCGGCCAGCACCGCGAACACCCCCACCCCCGCCAGCGTGTTGAGCCCGAGCCAGTACGCCCCCGCCGCCCCCGCGAAGGCGCCGTTGGGGATGGCGTGCGCCGCGAAGGCGGAGCCCCGCAGGACGACGAAGAACCCGACCACGCCGGCGACGGTGGCCACGATGGTGCCGGCGACCCAGGCGTTGACCATGAATCCGCTGAACACGGTTCGCCTACGTTCCCGTCCGGACCGACCGGCCGCGCAACGCCGGGAGACCGCTGGCCAGGTAGACGAGCACGACCAGGGCCACGATGCAGAAGCTCACCGGCAGCCCCGTCTGCGAGGCGCCCCAGTAGTAGCTGTCGTAGGCGAACACGACCCCGAGCCAGGTCGTGGCGACCCCGAGCACCGCCGCCACGCCGATGGACCAGCCGAACCGCCTGGTGAGCCTCAGCGCGCTGGCCGCCGGGCCGACGAGCAGTGCCGTCGAGAGGATGGCCCCGATGGCCAGCGCGGAGAGGGCGACCGCGGCCGCCAGGGCGACCATGAACAGCGAGCCGACCAGCCTCACCCGCACGCCGCGAGCAGCCGCCGCCTCGGGGCTGAGCGAACTCAGGAGCAGCGGCCGGAAGATGAAGGCGATCAGCCCGAGAGCCAGCAGACCGCAGACCGCGACGACGGGCACCGTCGAGGTGTCGACGGTGAAGATTGAGCCGAAGAGGATCTGCTGGGTGGCGCCCGTGATCGCCTGGGTCGTCGTGTCGAGATAGAGGAACAGCGCGGCGAGGCCGGTGGCCGCACCGAGAACGATGCCGGTGGCCACGTCGCGCCCGCGCACGCGCTGGACCCCGATGAGGTCCATGGCCAGCGCACCGAGGATCCCGCCCCACAAGAAGCCGGTGAGGGGACTGAAGCCGAGCAGCAGGGAACTTGAGCCGCCGGCGGTGGACACGTCGGCCAGGGAGTGCCCGGCGAACGACTGGCCACGCAGGACGGTGAAGACGCCCACCACGGCCGAGACGACGGCGACCACCGCGCCGATCACCAGCGCGGTCCGGACGGGCGCGCTGGAGAAGAGTCCGGGCTCGAAGAGCCACCCCACGCCGATCAGCTCACTTCGTGCGAGGGGTCAACGGGGAGCGCGGCGCCGGCATCGAGGCCCGGGCCCGCCACGACGATGACCCGCCCGTGCACGTTGAGCACGTCGACGTGATACCCGTAGAGCGCGCTCAGCACGTCCGGCCGCACGACCTCATCCGTGCTGCCACTGGCGGCCCGTCCTTCGGCGACGTACACGATCCGGTCCATCACCGGGAGCAGGGCGTTCATCTCGTGGGCCGACAGCAGCACCGCGACGCCGTGCTCGCTGGCCAGCGCGTGCAGGAGCATGACGATCTCGTAGGCGCTGGCGGGGTCGAGGTTGGCGAGCGGCTCGTCCAGCAACAGGAGCCGGGGTCGGCTGATGAGGGCATGGGCGATCAGCACGCGCTGGAGTTCGCCCCCCGAGAGCGTGCCCACCCGGGAATCGGCGAAGCGCTCCGCGCCCACGGCCACCAACATCTTGTCGATGGAGGACTGGCGCTCCCGTGACGGCAGCCGGAAGCCGAACCGGTTCCCGTCGATGCCCAGGGCAACCAGATCGCGGGCGCGCAGCGGGACGTCGGGGTCGAGCAGCAGCTTCTGGGGCACATAGCCGACCGAGCGGCGCACGCGCCCGCCCGGGGCGCCGGGCATGATGGCCACGCCGCCACTCGTCCGCTGCAATCCCAGGATGACGCGGAGCAACGTGGTCTTGCCGGCGCCGTTCGACCCGATCAGGCCGGTGAACTCGCCGGCTCGCACCTCGAAGCTGACGTCGTTGAGAATCTTGCGCCCGCCCAGCACCACACTGACGTGCTCCACCGTCAACACCGGTGGGTGCCCGGCGCCGGCGGCGGTGCCGGAGGGAGGAGCGGCGGTCGGGGCGGTCACAGGCGCTCGGTGGAGACCTTCTCGGTCACGGCCGCCTCAATCGCCTTCACCTCGGCCATCATCCAGCTCTGGTAGTCGTAGCCCGGTGTCGGCATGGTCTCGTAGACGCCCACGACGGGGACGCCGGCGTGCTGGGCCGTCTGGCGGATGGACGTGGTCAGCGGGTCGACCACCTGCTGGTTGTAGCAGAACACCTTGACCTGGTGCTTGGTGAAGAACCCGTACTCGAGCGTCACCTCCTCGGGTGCGGGGTCGACACCGTTCATGATGTCGGCCTGGAACGCGAACGGCGTCAGAATTTGCAGCCCCATCGCCTGGAGGAGGTAGTCGGCAACCGGCTCGGTCACCGCGACCGGCGTCCGTCCGTACTTGGCCTTGAAGGCGCTGATGGCGGCGAGCCAGGGGTCGAGGGACTTCTCGAAGCTGGCCAGGTTGGCATCGAAGTAGGACGCATGCGACGGCTGCAGGTCGGAGAGCTGAGCGGCCATGGCCTTGGCGGCTGCGGGCATGGTCGTCGGCGAGTACCACAGGTGGGGGTTGGCGGTGTCGGTCGGCAGGCCCAACAGGTTCTGCACCACGATGACCCTACGGGAAGGGTTCGGGGACGCCGATTCGATCTTGCTCATGAAGTCGTCGTACCCCACGCCGTTCTGCACGATCAGCTCTGCCGTGCCCACCTCCTTGGCGACCGAGGGGCTGGCCTCGAAGGTGTGCGGATCGGTGTTGGGGTTGTTGAGGATGGACGAGACATGGACGTACCGGCCGCCGATCTGGGAGAGCACGTTGGCGTACTCGTTCTCGGCGCCGATGGCGTTGATCACCGCGGGCGAGCTCGCCCCGGCGGCCAGCGGTCCGGGCTCCTCGGCCACGACGCCGAGGGCGCCGAGAAGACAGACGAGCGCGACGAGCCAACCGCGTGAGGGGGAGCAGAACCGGACGTGATGCACGCAACGAGGGCGGCTGTGCACGGACCAAAACATATACTGAGAATGAGTCTCAATACAAGCCAGCGACCACGCCGGACACCACGACATAAATACATGAATATGTGCTTATATTTCTCGTATGCCAGCGACCCACGAGGGTTACGTCGCCGCAGGGGACCTGCTGAAGGCGCTCTCGGCACCGGCGCGCCTGGCGATCGTGGTCGAGCTGGCCCACGAGCCGCTGCAGGTCAGCGAGCTGGTCGAACGTCTCGAACTGAGCCAGCCCCTCGTCTCCCAGCATCTGCGGGTCCTTCGGGGCGCGCGACTCGTCGCCGTGGAGCGCAGGGGACGCGAGGCGACCTACTCGCTCGCCGACCAGCATGTGGCCCACATCGCGGCGGACGCCATACAACACAGTCACGAAGCAAGGAGGTAATGGGGTCATGAGCGAGCACACGGTCCACGGGGACCACCCCCATGAGCACGGGCCCAGCTGCGGCCACGCCACCGTCGACCACGGCGATCACTCTGACTACATTCACGACGGTCACACGCACTGTGCCCACGACGACCACTACGACGAGCGGCCTCTGGAACACGTCGCCCACTCCGGCCATGCCCACGTGCACGGCGAGGGATGCGGTCATGAGGCCGTGTCCCACGGCGATCACGTCGACTACGTGCACGACGGACACCGCCACGCTCGGCACGAAGGTCATTACGACGAGCATTGACGCGGACATTGGACCCGGGAGGAACGTGATGTCCTCAGCCGAATTCGAGGATCCGCTCCACGAAGTTGCCGAGGCGCGCCTCCGGCTCATCGAGCAGCGCTACACGGCCGGCCGTCGCGCGATCGTGGCGCTCCTCCGGGACGCCGGCCATCCCGTGAGCATCGGTGACATCGGAGACCGCCTGCCCGATCTTCCCCGTAGCTCCGCCTACCGCCATCTGACCGACCTGCAGGCGGCCGGTCTCGTGCGCCGGGTCGCCGCCAGCGACGAGTTCGCCCGCTTCGAGCTGGCCGAGGACCTGACGGAGCACCACCACCATTTATTGTGCGTGCGCTGCGGCAAGGTTACCGACGTCACGCCGAGCGCGGCGTTCGAGCGGCAGGTATCTGTGACGGTGGACGAGTTGGCTACGGCGGAGGGGTTCGAACCCCAGAGCCACCGGCTCGACGTGCTCGGCGTGTGCGCCGGCTGCCGCTGACGCGATCAGACCGGGGCCAGCTGGAACAACCCTGCATCGATCACCGTCTCGCCGCGCTGGGTCTGTGTGCGGAACCGGTAGACGCTGTCGCCGATGTCCCACACCGACACGGTCAGTGTGTCACCGGGCATGGTCGGCTTGGAGAAGCGGGCGCGCATGGCGCCGAACCGCGCCGGGTCCGAGGCGCACACGGCGTGGAGGAGGGCGCGCCCGGTGAACCCGTAGGTGCACAGGCCGTGGAGGATCGGTCCGTCGAAGCCAGCCCGCTTGGCGAAGGTGGGGTCCGAATGCAGCGGGTTGCGGTCTCCGCTCAGCCGGTAGAGGAGCGCCTGGTCGTCGCGCGTGGCATAGGAGACGATCTCGTCCGGCTCACGCGTCGGCAAGGGCTCGGCGGCCAGCGCGCTCTCGTCGTCCCCCTCTGGGTTCCGGGGGCCGCCGAAGCCGCCGGCGCCCCGGATGAAGAGCGCGGTGCGGTTGGTGAAGGCCAGCTCGCCGCTGCCGGCGTGGCGTGACTCGCTCTGGAGGACCACCAGGCCGGCGGAGCCCTTGTCGTACATGCCGGCGACGGCTGTCGTGGTCGACACCGTCCCCGCCGCGGGGATCTCGCCGTGGAGGCGGACGGACTGCTCTCCGTGGACCAGCATGGCGGGGTCGAAGTCACCCAGGGACGACCGGCCACCGCCGCCCTGTCCCACGATGGTGGTGAAGGTCGGCAGAACGCGCTGGGTCACCCCGTCGGAGTTCTCTGTGGTGAATTCGAGCTCGAAGCCAGTGGGGTCGAGCGCGCCGGCGCCCACGCCGAGCGCGTAGAGGAGCGCGTCCTTCGAGTCCCACGACCGCTCAGAGGGATCGGAGGTGGTCCCCACCGCATCGAGATTCAGTCCCATCGCACACCTCTTTCGTCGCCGTTCATGACGGTGATTGATGTTACATGAAAGAGTGTTATATTTGTCAAGTGGACACCGGAGACACCCCGGCGCTGACGATCGACGAGCTGGCCGCGGCGACGGGCACCACCACCCGGCGCATCCGCTCGCTGCAGACCCTCGGCCTGCTCCCACATCCCGAGCTCCGCGGCCGCACCGGCCGTTACGACGCCGGGCACCGGGACCGTCTGGTGGCCATCCTCCGTCTCCAGGACAGAGGCTTCTCGCTCGAGTCACTGGGCCTGCTCTTCGAGGCCCTCCAGGCGGGGCTCACGCTCGCGGCCGTCCTGGGGCTCTCGGAACCGACGGCCTCGGCCGGCGCTGGCCCGGACACCGGCACGGACTCGGCCGAGCTGTACGGCTTCGCCGAGCTCCAGCCCTCCATCTCGTCGCGCCGGGGTCAGGCGCGCCACCTCCTCTCGGTGGTGCCCACCACGGTGTGGGACGAGAGCGAGGCCTCCTAATCCCAGCCGGCACCCCGCCGGGAGGTCCGCCGCGGTGTGCTCGGTAGGGTCACCCCGTGCCCGATCCCCCGGCGATCCCCCTGGTCCACTGGGATGAGGCACCCGATCACGGGGCCGCGGTGGCCGTGACGACCCGCCACGGTGGCGTGTCGGTGACCCCCTACGACAGCCTGAACCTGGGCCTGCATGTGGGTGACGACCCCGACACCGTGGTCGGCAACCGGGCCCGGGCTGCCGCCACCTTCGGCGTCGGTCTCGACACGTTGGTCTTCGCCCGCCAGGTGCACGGTACGGCTGCGGCGCTCGTCGGCCCCGAGGATCGGGGCCGCGGCACCCTCTCCGAGGCGGATGCCATCGCCGACACCGACATCCTCGTGACGGTGGCCGTCGGGGTCACGCTCGTCATCCTGGTCGCCGACTGTGTCCCGCTCGCTCTCGTCGACCCCGAGGCCGGTGTCCTTGCGGCCGTCCACGCCGGCTGGCGCGGCACTGCCGGCGGGGCCGCCGGTCGCGCGCTGCGCACCATGGAGGACTGCGGTGCCCGCGCCTGCCGGGTGCGGGCGTTCCTGGGGCCCGCCGTCCACCCCGACCGCTACCAGGTCTCCGACGAGGTGCAGCGGGCCCTCTCCGACGCGGTGCACCCCGGGACCCTCGAGCGCGCCGTGGCCCGGCCCGACGGTCCCGGTCACTGGCTGGTCGACCTGATCGCAGCGAACCGCCAACAGCTGCGGGCGGGCGGGGTCCGGGATGATCACATCGTCGAGAGCGGCGCCACCACGGCCGACGAGTCCTTCTTCAGTGACCGCGCCCGCCGGCCCTGTGGCCGCTTCGCCCTGCTGGCCCGCCTCATCGGCTGAGGCCGGGAGCGGGCCGGCTGCGCCGTAGCATGGGCAGGCCCGGATCGCCGGGCCCCCCTATCTGTATGCCCCCATCCGACCGGTTCCGCTACGACGGTTTCGCCATCGACCCGGCGGACTCGGTCGTCACGTGCCGGTACTCGACCGCCGACCACACCTTCACCGAACGCTTCATGTTCGGGAGCGCGGGCGACTGGGAGGATCCCGCGGTCGTCGCCGCTGTGCGCATCCTCTACCTGCTGGCGGGCGTCTCGTACTACAAGACCTCGGCCGCCCCCCTGATCGACCTGGGCGAGCTCCCGACGACGGCGCCGGAGCGGGACTTCCTCCGCAGCTACTACGTCAACGGCCTGGGCGAGTTCGCCTACCGCAACGGCCTCGATCTGCACGGCCTGCACCTGGAGGGTCCCGACGCACCGGCAGCGCCGGCGGTGATGTTCGAGCCCGCCCCCGGTCGGCCCCTGATCCCCTTCGGCGGCGGCATCGACTCCATCGTGACGGTGGAGTCCCTCGCCGGGGACCATCCCGACGCCACGCTCTGCGTCGTCGAGCCGCCCGACAAGCGCTTCAGCGCCATTGAGGACGCCGCCACCGTGACGGGGTTGCCCGTCACGCGGATCGAGCGCACCATCGATCCTCTCGTCCGCCGCTCGGCCGAGCCCGGGTTCCTCAACGGGCACGTGCCGGTCACGGCCATCATCACTGCCGCCACCCTGGTCGCCGCCGTCATCGAGCGACGCGACGCCGTGGTGCTCTCCAACGAGTGGTCCGCCTCGGTGCCCACCGTCGTGGCCGAGGGGATCGCCGTGAACCACCAGTGGTCCAAAAGCGACGAGTTCGAGCAGGCGTTCGGCGACCTCGTCCTCGCGACACTGGGATCGGGCATCTCGGTGTTCTCCTACCTTCGGCCGCGCAGCGAGCTGTGGGTCTCGCAACAGTTCGCACACCTGACGCAGTACCACCAGGTCTTTCGCAGCTGCAACCGCTCCTTTCACCAGGACCCGGCCCAGCGGCTCGACCACTGGTGCGGTCGGTGTGACAAGTGCTGCTTCATCGATCTCGTGCTCGCACCATTCATGGACCGCGTCGAACTCGAGGCTGTGTTCGCCGCCGACGAACCCCTGCAGAATCCCGCCAACGAGGAGCGGTTCCGGGCGCTGCTCGGCCTGAGCGCCTCCGCGAAGCCGTTCGAGTGCGTGGGGGATATCGACGAATGCCGCGCTGCCACATTGCTCGCCTCACGGCGAGAGGACCGCGCCGGCACCGAGCTGTTGGCGCGCCTGCGCGCCGAGCTCACCGCGACCACGCCCGACCCCGCCTCCCTCCTTCAGCCGCGGGGCTCCCACCGCATTCCGGATCGCTATGCGCCAACCGATCTCCTGGTCCGCGCTCGCTGACGCGTCCGTCGGCGTCTGGGGGCTCGGCGTCGAGGGACAGGCCAGCCTCCGCCGGCTCCGGTCCATGGGGCGCGACGCGGTGCTGGTCGACGACGCGCCGGCCTCGTCCACCATCGACGGACTCGCGGTCCTGGCCACCGACACCGGGGGCCTCGCCGCGCTGGCCCGCTGTGACGTCGTGGTCAAGAGCCCGGGCATCAGCCGCTACCGGCCGGAGGTGGCGCAGCTCGAAGAGGCGGGGGTGGTCGTCAGCGGCGGGCTCGGCCTGTTCATGGCGGAGGCCGATCCGACCCGGGTGGCCTGCATCACCGGCACGAAAGGGAAGAGCACCACGACGGCACTGGCCGTGCACCTGCTCACCGGACTCGGCGTGCGGGCCCGGGCCGCCGGGAACATCGGGCACCCGCCCTGGGATCCCTCCGGCGGTCCGCCACCGGACTACTGGATCGTCGAGACGTCGAGCTTCCAGGTTCCGGACCTCTCCAACGCGCCCCGGGTGGTCGCCGTCACCTCCTTGTCACCGGACCATCTGGACTGGCACGGGACGGTCGAGCGCTACTACGCCGACAAGCTGTCGCTGTGCACCAAGCCCGGCGTGGCCGTGGCCCTCGCCGACGGCGCGGACGAGGAATTGCGCGCGCACGCGGGGCTCCTCGGTCCCCACGTCCACTGGGTGAGCGGACCCGAGGTGGAACGTGACGCCGCCTGGGCCCAGTCGCTCGGTCTGACCGGGCCCCACAACGCGCGCAACGCCTCGGTGGCGCGCGCCGTGCTTCGGGCGCTGGGCGTCCCCGGCGCGTCTGACGTCGACCGGTTGGCCCAAGCGGCGCAGGGTTTCGATGGGTTGCCCAGCCGCTGCCGTTCCCTGGGCTCGGTCGGGGCGGTCGAGTTCGTCGACGACGGCTTGTCGACCAACGTCCTGCCGGCACGGGCCGCGCTGCAGGCCTTTGCCGAGCGTCCCGTGGCGCTGCTCGTCGGTGGGCACGACCGCGGGCTCGACTACGCGCCGCTCGGCCGGGCGATCGCGGGGCGCACCGCACCGACGCTCGTCGTCACCATGCCGGACAACGGGCCACGCATCGGCCAGGCGGTGCGCGACGCCTCCGGGGGCCGGGTCGAGGTGATTGATGCCCCCAGCCTGGACGCCGCGGTCGAGGCCGCGGTCGAATGGGTCGACGCCGGTGGCGTGGTGCTCCTCTCGCCGGCCGCTCCGAGCTTCGGACGTTTCGGCGACTACCGGGAGCGCTCGGCCGCCTTCGCCAAGGCCGCAGGCCGCTACGGGATCCTCAGCTGAGCAGCGTCAAGAGGGTACGACGACGGGCGCCAGCTCTTCCCGTTCGCTGAGGAAGAGCCACCACGAATCGGCCGACACGGTCGCGGCCGCCTGCACCACGTCGGGGTCGGCCTCCAGCGCCCTCAGGGCATCCATCGACCACCCGGCGTGGTCCACCTCCTGCGTGCGATGCACGTCCCAGAAGCGGGTCCCCTCCTCGTCGAATCCGTAGTGGCGGCGCAGTCCGTCGCCCTTCGAACCCGCGATGTCGGCGGCCTGGACCTCGTAGGCGGCCACCATGGCCAGTGCGGCCACGGGGTCGTTCGACGCCGTCGTGCGCACGACGGCGAGCAGGGTCGCCGTCGAGGGCGTGACCGGCGCGTCCTGTCTGGCACCGGTCGCCCGCGCGAAAGACTCGAAGAGCTGCGCGTGCGGCTCGGGGGAGCCGAGCTCGTCGGCGAGGTTTGCCTCCACGAGTTCGCGGGCCCGCCCGGGCGGTAGCGCGTCGGCAATGGACGCGAGTGTGACCGGGAGCTCCCTCTCAATGTGGCGGTACTGCTCCGCATAGGCGGCCAGCTCGCCCTCGGTGAGGGTGCCGGTTTCCCAGCGACGGTAAAAGGGGTGCGTGAGCAAGTGACGCCCGACAATCGCCTCCGCCAGCACCTCGTCAATCGGTTGAGTGTGCATCGGCGCACCTTATCGGTTTCCGGTCGAGCGTCAATTGGGCGGGCAGGGGTTCGGCAGCGGCCACAATCAAGGCGTGCTCACCCTGGTGTGGTTCATGGTGGGTGGGCTCGTCGGGTGGGGTGCGGCGCACGGGGGACCAGCCCTGCAGCGGGCGTGGCCCGTTTGCCTCCGCGTCCAGATCCTGGCCACTTCGGCGACGCTGTCCTTCGTGGCGGCGTGGCGACTGACCTCGGTCGGCCAGCTGCTCGGACCCCTCGCGTTGTCCGCCGGGATGTGGCTCCTGCTCGGGGCGACCCTGCTCTCTCGGGCGAGCGGAGCGCGGGCCGGAGCTCGCTCGAGGCGTGGGCGGTGGCCCCGAATGCCAGCTTCTGGGTAGCGCCGGCGGCGGCGGCCTTCGCCGGATCGGTCGGCACGATGATCGCCGTCCTGGCCAACGTGATCACGACCGGCTGGAACGCCGCAGCGGTCCACCTCATGCGACGCGACGCCCCGTTTCGCCAACGGCGATCCACCACCTGGGTCGACCAGTCGCCCGTCCTGGCCTCGCTGGTCGGGCTCCTGCTGCATCTCTTCGGCCCGGCTCCGACGTGGACCGCTGACGTGCTGACCCTCGCCGGCCCCCTTCTCGCCTTCTCGGGTGCCGCCCTGTTCACCGGGTCGGTCATCCATCCGCACAACCTGGCCGTGCCCCGGACCGGGCATGCCGTGTGCCGCTGGGGCTGGCTGACCGCGCTGCGGATCGCCTATTACGCGCTCATCGCCGCCGCGGCCTCGCTCGCGGGGTCGACCGCCCTCGCCGTCGTGGCCGTCCTCACGGCCCTAAGCGCGCCATCCTTCAAGCCCATTCAGCTCTCGGTTCTCTACGGCTACCGCTCCGAGGTGGTGGTGGCCGCGGTGCGCTGGGGTTGGATCCTGGCCCCGCTGGGTCTCGGTGCGGCGGCGCTCATTCGCTGATCGGCGTGGCCGGCATTGTCACCGCGATGATCTTCGGCTCACGGAGCAGGGCGACTGCCGTCAAGGGCCGACCGGCGCGAGCGCAGACTTCGGTTCTTCATCCGGTTGCCGCACACCGCCATGTCGCACCAGGCGCCGCGGCCCGCATGTGAGCGGTCGTAGTAGGCCCAGCGGCAGTCCGGATTGCGACATGCCTTCAACCGCTCCCAGGAACCGTCGCGCTGCGCATCGCGGATGATCAGGAGCAGCGCCGCCAACCCATCCCCCGTGGGCTGCACGTCCACCGTCCCGTCGTCGCGAACGGCAGGGCGCAGCTGGGTGGCGTCGGCGAGCACACGTAACGTCGCCAGGGGGGCGGGGCCGGGGGCCTCACCACCGCTGTTCTGGACCAGCAGGGCCCGGATGCTCTCCCGGATCTCCCGGGCCTGGGCGAGGTCGACGTCGGCGCCGTGCCCCAACCCGGTGTCCTCAAGCCAACGCGGGCCTTCGATCGGATCCCCGAGCAGGTCCACACCCGAGTCGCCCTCCCAGGTGTTCACGAAGGACTGCACGACCAGGAGGGGCATGGGCGCGGGCTTCGTCTCCTCCTCGGGGACCCAGGTGGGCAGTGTCACACCGTCATTGTAGCTGTCGTGACCGGCAAATGGACTTGACTGGTCTTCACGTGACGACCATAATACCGTTGATGGTCACGAGTGGGATGCTCACGAAGGGATCGCCCGGGTGACGCCGACGATCGTTGTGCTCGAAGAGGGCGCCGCTCTCGGTCTGCGCCGCGTGCGCTGGCGGGACCGTCTGCTGGTGCGAGCCCGGGCATCGGCTCTCGACCGTGAGCTCGCCGCTGGGGCTTCCCCGGAATCGAACGTCCCACTCGCCGTCCATGCCGGACGCCTGTGCGAACCGGCACAGCGGCGCCTGGTCGCGCGCAGCCTCGTGCGGATCGTCGCCGCGGCGGACGAACCGACGGGACACCGCCTCAGGGTGCCCGTCTGCCGCCCGGCTGTGCGCAGGGCCCGCGTCGAGTTGGCTGCCGTCGTCGGTCGCCTGACCGCGTCCGGACCCGTCGACGTGCATGGGGTGGCCCGGCTCCGGACCCTGCTGGCCGACGGGACGGGCCCGTTGTACCAGTCCGCTCCGCCCGAGCAGCTCCGGAACGAACTGACCGCGGTGCTCGACGCTCTCGACGCGTTCGGCTGAACGCGACACGGCAGACGCTCTCGGACGGCGACCCCTCAGCGCCGGCGCAGAATCCGGTCGAGCTGGGCGATGGTGAGCGGGTCGTGGGCCACCGGGTCATGCCCGGGGCGGAGGCCGTCGAGCAGAAGCTCGAGGAAGCGCCGCGACGGCCTGGAGGTCTTCGTGTCACAGATGTCCGCGATCGACCGCACCGACATGAGGACCACGACGAGGTCGGATCCGTCGACATCGGGACGGATCGTCCCGGCGCTCTGGCTCCGGTCGAGAAGCTCACGAAGCAGCGGGGCCATCTGCTCGAGCCCCGTCCCGCCCGAGCGCCATGGCGCGGTCGAGATCGTCGCCCTCCAGCAGCTGGGGGCCGCGATGCAGCGGCGCACGAACTCGAAGACGGCTTCTCCGGGGGGCACATCGGCGAGAACCTCCTCGGCGATCCGCCGGTTGCGCTCCCGCGCCGCCTCCACGACGGCGTTGAGGAGGTCCGCCTTGTTCGGGAAGCGGCGATAGAGGGTCCCGACCCCGACCTCGGCCCGGACAGCAATGGCCTCCATGGACGCGTCGTAGCCCTGCTCGGCGAAAACGTCGCGTGCCGCGGCCAGGATCCGGCTCAGGTTGACCTCGGCGTCACGCCGCAGAGGTCGCGGCTCTTCAAGGGCAGCCCGGCCCACCTCGCGGGTCGCGACGGGCACCTTGCGCTGGGTCACGCTAGGTCCTCGGGCCCGAAGGCGATGGCACCGACGATGACCTCGGCCTCCGCCGTGAGGGCGGGATGTGACTCGCGCGCAACGATGGACGGCGTGGTCCGCTTCGGGATGGTGAGCGCGGCGAGCGCGGCGACGACGAGCGCGAGGCCGCTGACCGCGAACGCCAGCATGTAGCCGTGCTCCATGGGAAATCCGTCGGGCAACAGGCCGCTCACCACGAGGCTGGTGGCGATCCCGCTCCCGAGCGCGGCGCCGATGTTGCGGATGTTGGTGTTCATGCCGGTGGCCACGCCGGTCTGCTCTGCCGGCACCGCCTCGATGATCAGATTCGCCATGCTGGCGAACCCCAGGGCGATCCCGATGCCGAGGAGCCCCGACGCGGTGTAGATCGACCATTGCTGGGTGTGTTCCAGCACTAGGAGGAGATAGCTCGAAGCGCAGAAGAGCGATCCGGCCACCAGCACCATTTTCGACCCGACCGCCCTCGAGAGGCGTCCGGTCATCGGGGCGAAGATCACCATGGCGACAGCAAACGGAGCGAGATAGAGGCCCGACTGCGTGACCGACGCCCCGAATCCGTAGCCGGCGCGGGTTGGCGTCTCGGTGAATTGGGGCAGCGTGATGAACATGGCGAACATGCCGAATCCAAAGAGCAATGCCGCGAGGTTGGTGCCCCACACGGCGGGGATGCGCATCATCTTCATGTCCACCAGAGGCGAGTCGGAGCGGTTCTCCGAGACCGCCCAGATCACGATCAGGACGGCAGTGGCGCCGAGCAGGCCGATGACCGACGCGTTGCCCCAGCCCCACGTCGGCGCGTACGAGATGGCGAGTAGGCCCGTGACCAGCCAGGCCGACATCAGGCTCGCGCCGAGCCAGTTGATGCGGCCCGGAGCCCGCACGGGCGATTCGGGCACGAACACGAAGGTGGCGATCGTGGCCGTGGCCGACATGATCATCGGGATCCAGAAGAGCCAGTGGTAGTTCAGATGCACGAGGATCGGGCCGGCCAGCACGATCCCGGCTCCCGCTCCAGCTCCGAGAATGGCCGACATGACACCGATGGCTCCCGCCACCCGCTCGGCGGGGAACTCGTCGCGGATGATCCCGAAGGCGAGCGGGAACACGGCCCCACCCGTGCCCTGGATCACGCGCCCCACCAGCATCACGGGCAGGCTGGTCGCCAGCGCGCTGAGCAATGACCCCACGGTGAGGGCGATCAGAACGGCGACGATGACCTTCTCCTTGCCGACCATGTCTCCCACGCGACCCAGGATCGGTGTCGCGATGGCGGCGCTCAACAGGTACGCGGTCAGCAGCCAGCTCGCCCCGCTCTCCGACGTGTGCAACGTCTGCTCCAGCTGGGGAATGGCGGGGATGATCAGCGACTGCAGCAGGCTGAAGGCGAGTGCTGCGGTGCCGAGTACGGCGAAGGTGACCGCGTAGTGGGTGTGTGTTCTCGCCATGCAGATCCGATCGCCAGAGACGGAACGCCTTGTTCCGGTTAGGATAACATAAGCGGAAGGCAAGATTCCGGAAGCGCAGGGCACACAGGCCCGTCATGTCAGCAGGAGGCGGCATCCAACAGGCGACGGAGCTACAGGTACCCGGCCGGTCGGCCGAACGGACGTGGTCGCCATGACGGCCGCATCTCCTTCCGCGGGTCGCGTGCTGGGCTCATCGGCGGCCAATGAGCAACACAAGTGGGCCGCGCTGTTCATCACGACGCTCGGCATGCTGATGGCGACGATCGACGCCTCCATCGTGCTCATCGCGCTGCCGGACATCTTCCGCGGCATCCACCTCGACCCCCTCCTGCCCTCCAACACCTTCTTCCTGCTCTGGATGATCCTCGGCTTCCTCATCGTCACGAGCGTGCTGGTGGTGAGCCTCGGCCGGATGGGCGACCTCTACGGCCGGGTGCGCATCTACAACCTGGGCTTCGCGGTCTTCACCTTCTTTTCACTGCTGCTGAGCATCACCTGGATGACCGGCACCGCCGGCGGCATCTGGCTCATTGTCATGCGGATCTTCCAGGGCGTGGGTGCCGCCATGCTCATGGCCAATTCGGCAGCGATCCTCACCGACGCCTTCCCGCCCGACCGCCGCGGTTTCGCGCTCGGCATCAACCAGGCCGCCGCCATCAGCGGCACCTTCATCGGCCTCCTCCTCGGGGGCCTCCTCGCGCCCATCAACTGGCGCCTGATCTTCCTCGTGTCCGTGCCCATCGGGCTCTTCGCCACGGTCTGGGGCTACTTCTCGCTGAAGGAGGTGGCAAGCGGCTCGCGGGCGCGCATCGACTGGGCCGGCAACGTGACCTTCGCGGTCGGACTCGTCCTCGTCATGATCGGAATCACCTACGGGATCGAGCCGTACGGCGGCCACCCGATGGGGTGGACCAACCCCGTCGTCCTGCTCGAGCTCGGCGTCGGCGTCGCCTTCCTGGTCCTCTTCTGCTTCATTGAGGTGCATACCGAGGAGCCGATGTTCCGCCTGCAGCTGTTCAAGATCAAGGCCTTCTCGGCCGGTGTCTTCGCCAGCTTCCTGGGCGCGCTCGGCCGAGGCGGCCTGATGTTCATGCTCATCATCTGGCTGCAGGGCATCTGGCTCCCTCGCCACGGCTACACGTTCGCCGTGACCCCGCTGTGGGCCGGAATCTCCCTGATCCCCCTCACCACCGGCTTCATCATCGCTGGGCCGCTCGCGGGAATTCTGTCCGACCGATACGGCCCGCGCCCGTTCGCCACCTTCGGCATGCTCGCCACAGCGGTTTGCTTCGCGCTCTTCGAGCTGGTCCCGATCGACTTCTCCTACCCCGAGTTCGCCGTGCTGCTCTTCGTCACGGGGCTGTGCATGTCGTCCTTCGGCTCGTCGAACCGTACCGGCGTGATGAACAGTCTGCCGGCGCAGGACCGGGGCGCAGGGTCAGGGATGAACACGACCTTCCAGAACTCGGCCCAGGTGCTCTCCATCGGCATCTTCTTCTCCCTGATCATCCTCGGGCTGGCCGACCATCTGCCCACCGCGCTAGTGAGCGGACTGACCGCCCACGGGGTCCCCCTCACGAAGGCCGTCTCCATCTCGCATCTGCCGCCGGTCTCGACGCTCTTCGCCGCCTTCCTCGGCTACAACCCCGCTAGCCACCTCATCGGCCCCCACGTGCTGTCCCAGCTCACACCCGCCCAGCGCGCCACCATCACCGGTGAGCGCTTCTTCCCGACCCTCATCACCAACTCCTTCCGCGACGGACTGCACACGGCGTTCGACTTTGCGATCGTCATGTGCCTGGCCGCAGCGGCCGCCTCATGGACGCGCGGCGGGAAGACTCCACCGCACGCGGCCGAGGACGAAGTCCGCGTCGAGAACCTGGTCCCGGAGCCCGCGCTCTGAGCGATCGCACCCGTGCCCGGCGGGCGATCAGCCCGCCGCCATCCCCGCGACCGGTTTGTTGAGGGGGATGGAGCCGGTAGAGCCGTGGAAGGACGCGTCGCCGTGGGAGAGGATCCCCCGTCAGTCGAATGTTGGAAGAGAGTCGATTTGTTGGAAGAGAGTCGGGACGGTTCCGCGCTCCTCGTAGTTGCATCTCTGCGACTCAGGATGCCGCCAGCCGTCCGGTTCGTCGAGAGCACATTGTCGGCAGTCCCTTTCGATCGGCTGCGCGGGACCTCCCGGTACAACTGTGAGTGTGGGCAATTCTCTGAGCGCACCAGCCGTCGCCTGGCAGCCGTCGCTGTGGGCCGATCAGAGCACCGTCGTCGACCTGTCCTTCTGTGGCCTCGAGCGAACCCAGCTCGACGCAGACTCCTGGGTGGACCGCTGCCCCCACTGGATGTCAGGCTCCGAACGGGCCTTCGAGGAGCTGCTCCGTGACGTCGCCTGGAGTCAGAGGCGTCGTTGGATGTATGACCGCGAGGTCGACGAACCCCGGCTCACCTCCTGGCAGAGGATCGACCAGCAGACCGCTGTCCCGTACCAGTGGCTCGAAGACGCCCGCGTGTCGCTGTCAGCGCACTACGAAGTCCGGTTCGACTCGGTGGGGATCAATCTCTACCGTGACGGCGCCGACAGCGTCGCCTGGCACCGCGACCGCATACCTCCTGAGATCGTGGATCCCGTCGTGGCCCTCATCTCTCTCGGTGAGCCGCGCACCTTCCTGCTGCGCCCGCAGGGAGGTGGGAGGTCGCGCTCGTTCAGGCTTGGTCATGGCGACCTTCTTGTCACCGGTGGCCGGACGCAGCGCCGCTTCGAGCACAGCGTCCCGAAGGTGAGGTCGTCGGGCCCGCGGATAAGCATCGCGTTCAGACACGGCGTCCGTTGACCGAAAGTGTCCGCCCCGGTGGTCGAGGAACGCCTTCTTGTCGGAGGGCGACCGTCGGCGGGGGACGCTGTGAGCGCCGGTTGCCGCAGGAATGCCCGGGCCATCAGCCGCCACGCGCGGCGAATTGAAACAAGTCCCGATGGCTGGAGCCTGAGAGGAGATTCGAACTCCTGACCTGCGCATTACGAGTGTGGTCAATACCGTGTCAGGGGACATCCGGTGACAACTGGACGGCGCTGACCAGGACGTTTGCGTAGCGGGTGGCGGCTATGCCCTGTTCCGGCGATGTCGGGATGTCGTCACGGCGCTGCACCAGCAAGGGGGTGAGCGGGTTCAAGGCGCCTCCAATGTACGGATGGGCTGTGACGGGTGCGGCTTCTTCTTTACGGTCGCGGCGGGTTGTACCCTCGGCCCATGCCTCCCGGCGACCGCTACGCCCAGGCGTTCACCGTCGAGCCGGGACCGCGCTGGGGCCTGGCCCGGTCCACGACCGCCAAGCGGGCGCACCCCCTAGGTACGTTGCATTCGACGAATCGGACGACCAAGATCACCGCCGGGCGACCGATCCGCCACCTCGCCGGCGTGATCGATAGCCCGATTTGGGGGTACGGATTTGCCCCAACCTTGCGCCCCGCCTGGCGTGGGGTTGGGGCACCCCCCTCCGCCAACGCGTTCATTGCCGAGCCCATGCAGTGCTGGAGGATGATCCACGACCGTCAAGGACAGGCAACCCACTGCTACGAACCGCCCTCGTGGACGGGGCGGTGGTTCAGCCCTTCCGGCGACCGCTGGTGGCGTGTGTGGGCCTATCCGGAGCACTTGGAGGGTCTGACCGGGCTGCGCCAGTTCGGGGGGTGAGTCGCTCGCCTGCTTGGATTCGGGGGTGTGGGGCGGAACACGCCGTGCAGATCAAGGCGCCTCCGACGTCCACGACCCAGCCTCCGAGGTCCTCAGGCGTAACCTCATGGCAGTCGCGACCGCAGTCCGTGCACTTGCCATCCTCCGCAGTGCCCATTGCTTTCCACGGTACGGCGCGGGGCGCTGGAATCGGTGGACACCTCAGGATGCACCCTCCCGTCGCGACGCCTTCGGCCAGGTCCTCGAGGGGCTGACAGGGCTTCGGGAGTTTGGGCGGCCGAGGGGCTAACGGTCCTCACCGCTCGACGTGTTCAGTCAGGCGTCAAGCGCTCCAGGCTTCCCCGGCGAAACTCGCCGCCCGGGGGGTCGCTGGGGGTGGTGTTGTCGAACATCACCACGTACAAGTCGTCGTCCATCTTCTCCTCGACACGGCCCTCGTAGGCGGCCCCCTCGACGCGCACGCGGTCCCCCACCTGCAAGTCGTAGTCACTTGGCTCGCCGATCACGCCGTCGCCCATCACTTGAGCCTTCCCGTCTTCTTCCCCCACGAAACCACGTCAGAGCCCTTCCATAGCCTGCGTGTGGCCAGGCCCTGCTTGATGACCTCTGCGGGCTTGGCCATCGGCCCGAGGCTATGAGCGCGGGCACCTTCGTTGCCTCACCGCCGACCACTGCCTAGCGAAAAACCGTTACAGCGCTGAGATGGCGCGTCGAGCCAACCAGCTGCGCGACGCATCCGCCAGTGACTGACTTCACGCCGGTACCATCGGAAAAACCACCGCCCCCGAAATGGACTGAGGGCTAAATGACCACTTGCTATGTGGGGTGCCAGGCTCCAAGCACCGGGATCGCGCCGACCTCCTCGGCGGCGCTCCACACACAGACGACGGTTCCGTTGGCACAGCACGCCACGCCGTTGGCATTCACGGGTGCCGACATCCTCGAACTCGTCTTCATCGCCGTGATCGCCATTGCGGTCGGGTTCGCCTTGTGGGCCAGTTCTCGTCGGCGCCATGTCTGAGGCGTCTATAGGAATGGAAGGCCTTTTGGGTTTCGAGGTCAGAAGCCGAAGATGCCACCGTCGGAGGCGACAAGCCAGTAGCCCCCGCCGTCTGCGGTCGAGGCCATGCCCACGATGGGCTTATTGAGCGTCGTGCCCCCAGTCGACCCGTAGAACGTGGCATCACCGTAGGAGAAGATGCCACCATCGGAGGCGACCAGGTAGTAGCCGCGCGAGTCGGGGGTGGCGGACATGCCAACGATGGGCTTGTTGAGCGCGGTACCACCGGTCGAGCCGTAGAACTTGGCATCACCGTAGGAAAAGATGCCACCATCGGAGGCGACGAGCCAGTAGCCCCCGCCGTCGTACGTTGAGGCCATGCCCACGATGGGCTTATTGAGGGTCATGCCCCCAGTCGAGCCGTAGAACTTGGCATCACCGTAAGAGAAGATGCCTCCATCTGAGGCGAGCAGCCAGTAGCCCCCTCCGTCGGGTGTGGCCGCCATGCCCACGATGGGCTTGTTGAGGGTCATCCCACCAGTCGAGCCGTAGAACTTGGCATCACCGTAGGAGAAGATGCCACCGTCGGAGGCGACCAGCCAGTAGCCCGCTCCGTCGGCTGTGGCCGCCATACCCACGATGGGCTTGTTGAGGGTCATCCCACCAGTCGACCCGTAGAACGTTGCATCACCGTAGGAGAAGATGCCACCGTCGGAAGCGACCAGCCAGTAGCCCGCTTGGTCGGGGGTCTCGGCCAAGTCAACGATGGGCTTGTTGAGCGCGGTACCACCAGTCGAGCCGTAGAACTTGGCATCACCTGTAGCACAAGAAGGGTCTTTCGGAGGAGCGATCGTAAGAACGACTGAAACCGAGAGGCCGCTCGTGTGCCCCGCGACGGTCACTTTTAGGGTTCCCGGGGTATCGACGCAAGTCGAATAGTAATACACGTAGCCTGCGCCGCTGCTATCGACGTTGAACGAAAAAGGCGAAGAGACATCGGTCCCCGTAATGGCGATGCCCGTTACCGTGACGAGCTCGTTGGGCGCGAAGCCCGCCAGGTCACAGTGATTCGCGCCAGCGAAGCCGCTACCTTGCTGGATTGTGGTCGTATTGCAGGAGATGGTGGCAGGACCCATAGCTGCCGCAGGAAGCGCAGGAGCAAAGGTCATGATGGCGCCCGAAAGCCCAATAAGAAGGCCGGCACATCCAAATGCAGTTGCGAACCGTCTCACCATTTCTGGTTCCTCCCCATCCGTTTCGCTAATCGAGCGATTCGGCGCACCGTAGTAGTCACGTGAACTAGCCGCAACCAGTTTTCGGTGCTGCTCGTAGGAAAAGTAAGTGTCGCCAATGACTGACAGATCAAAACTTTTGTGACCAACGATTGACGCATCAAACAACTGAGGGGCCGTGATCCATGTCGTCTTGCCAAGGCCAGACAATCGAGCAGACCCTCTTTGCGCTGAAGTGCTGTTGCGCACCTTCCCTAGTCCGAAGGATCGAGCGGGGGTTTGCGTCAACGTTGTGGCCGCTTCGGCGGAACTGCTTCGCGAGGAGAAATCACCCGATCGGGTGATTTTGTACCGCGCCCGAGGGGTAGAGATGCGTTGGCGGGCGTGCGGGGGCGAGGAAACCGCCGCCCGCCCACCGAGGGGCGATGTGGCCACTTTTCCACCCGGTGGTCGCTGCGCGGCCAAGGATGTCGCCTGTAGCGCGGCCGATTCGAGCCTGCCAGACTTGACAGTAGGCACGCGGGTTTCGCCAAGGCTCCGTGCCCCACTGGACTGCACGCCAGGGTTAACCGCCTTTCCCTGTAGCGTGGGCAGCCAGCGAAATGACCTCGGCCCGCGCAATCGGGCCGGGGTTGTTTCGTATGACGACGGCTGTCGATTGGCACGAAAGAAACGAGGGTGGATTGCCGATGAGTAGAGGACGAACGGCGCCGGCGCCATCCTCTCCTTCTCCCCTCTAGATGGCGCCGGCCCGTTCGCGTCCGGTCATTGAAGTAAACAGAGCGAGCGTTGCGGCCGCCCTCGGGGCGGCTGCTTCGCGTTCTGGTTTCACAGCGATGCCCCTATCCCCGATCGACTCCGTCCTCAAGCGGTCATTGCAACACCAGCCTGATTGGCGAACAGTGATGTCGCCGATCAGGAAGTGTGCAGATGTGGAGACGCTTTAGCGAGGAAGAGCGCCAGACGATCTGGGACATGCGTGAGGCGGGAGTACCCATAAAGCGCATCGCCAAGCATCTGGGCAGGCAGAACGTGTCGCAAGTTCATCGCCGACGCCGGCGGGAATCGTCCAACGGCTCGGCAGCGTTCCGGGCTGCGACTGTCCCTCGAAGAGCGCGAGGAGATCTCCCGAGGTCTGGCGGCTGGTGATTCCATCCGTGCCATCGCCGGGGCCCTGGGTCGGTCCCCCTCGACGGTGTGTCGAGAGGTGAACGCCAACGGCGGGCGGAGGAAGTACCGGGCCCTCGTGGCCACACCGTGCGGCGTGTCGGCGGGCGCTGCGACCCAGGCGGGCCAAGCTCGCTCAGTGCCGGCGGCTTCGAGGGGTGGTCGAGCGCAAGCTCGAGGCCAGGTGGTCGCCCGAGCAGATCTCGGCGTGATTGGCTTCGCAGTACCCCGATCGCCCGGAGATGCAGGTGTCCCACGAGACCATCTACCAGTCACTGTTCGTCCAGAGTCATGGAGCGCTGCGCAAAGAGCTCCATTCGTGCCTGCGCAGCGGTCGGGCCATGCGACGGGCCAAGGCCTACACCAAGGGCAATCGGCCAGGGCCAGCTCCGCGACATGGTCATGATCTCTGAGCGGGCCCGCCGAGGTGGCCGACCGGGCCGTGCCGGGCCACTGGGAGGGTGACCTGATCTTCGGCAAGGAGATGACCTCGATCGGGACCCTCGTCGAGCGCCACAGCCGCTACGTCTCTTGCTCAAGCTCCCGAACGGCCACGGCGCCGAGGCGGTGCGCAAAGCTATGACCAAGCGGATCTTGACCCTGCCCGCCCAGTTGCGCCGCTCCATCTCTTGGGATCAGGGCAAAGAGATGGCAGAGCACGTCCAGTTCACTGTGGACACCGGGGGTGAAGATCTACTTCTGTGACCCCAAGAGCCCTTGGCAGCGCGGGAGGAACGAGAACACCAACGGTTTGCTGCGCCAATACCCTGCCGAGGTCCTCAGATCTTTCGCACTGCACCCAAAGAGAGCTCGACGCCATTGCCTGTCGTTTGCCAGCCACATGGGACCAGTTGATCGCTGGTTTTGCCAGTGACATGGGACCACCCTCTTTGCCAGTTATGGGACCACCCTGACGATCCACCAACGCCGGCCGAAAAGACATTCGGCTGGGCCTCCGAAGCCGCTGGCGAGGAGGCCCCATGGCGTTTCGGGAGGTATCGGTGGTCCAGGTCAAAGAGGCGCTACGGCGCTGGCTGAAAGGTGAGGGCGAGCGGCCTATCGCCCACGGAGTCGGCATCGATCGAAAGACGGCGAGGCGCTACATCGCCGCTGCCAGGGAGCTGGGCGTTGAACGCACCGGCGGCGAGGAGCAGCTGAGTGACGAGCTGATCGGCCAGGTTCTCGAGCGGGTCCGTCCGCACCGCCCAGACGGCCACGGTGAGGCCTGGCGGACGCTGCTGGCCGAGGAGGCCCGTATCAAGGCCTGGCTGAAAGACGACCTCACCGTCACCAAGATCGGCATCCTGCTGGCCCGCTGTGGGGTGGAGGTCCCGCCGCGCACCCTGGCCCGCTTCTGCGTCGAACGCTGCGGGGCGGGAAGGCGAACGGTCACGGTCCGGGTGACCGATCCGCCACCAGGACAAGAGCTCCAGGTGGACTTCGGACGACTCGGACTGATCCCCGATGGCGAGCGTCGGCGGGTCTGCCACGGGCTGATCTTCACGGCGTGCTCGAGTCGTCACCAGTTCGTCTGGCCCACGTTCCTCCAGACGACCGAAGAGGTCATCAGAGGGTTCGAGGCCGCCTGGAGCTACTTCGGCGGGGTATTCCCCGTCGTCATCCCCGACAACATGAAGTCGATCGTCATCACCGCCGAGAACACCGCGCCGCGGATCAACGACGCCTTCATGGAGTACGCCCAGTCCCGCGGCTTCGTTATCGACGCCGCCAGAGTCGCCACCCCGACCGACAAGCCACGCGTCGAGCGCGTCGTGCACTACGTCCAGCACAACTTCTTCGCCGGAGAGTCCTTCGTCGACCTGGCCGACTGCCGGGTGCGGGCCGAGACCTGGTGTGACACCACCGCCGGGATGCGCATCCACGGCACTACCCAGTGCCGACCCCTCGAGGCCTTCCGGACCGAGGAACTCCCGCTGCTCTTGCCCCGCCCGGGCGCACCCTTCGACACGCCGAAGTGGTCCGATCCCAAGGTCCATCGCGACTTCCATGTCGAAGTCGACAAGGCGATCTACTCGGTGCCGCACCACCTGGTCGGGCGAACGCTGCGGGCGAGACTCGACTCCGCGACGCTCAAGCTGTACTTGAGGGGCGAACTGGTCAAGGTCCATGCCCGCAAGCCTCCAGGCAGCAAGAGCACCGATCCTGCTGACATGCCGACTGGCACCGAGATCTACGCCACCCGAGACATCGAGCGCCTCGGGCGCATGGCGGCCGATCACGGCCCCTCCATCGGCCTCTACGCCGCTGCCATCTTGGACACGCCGTTGCCCTGGACCAAGATGCGCCAGGTCTACCGCTTGCTCGGATTGGTCAAGACGTGGGGCCCCGAGCGCGTCGAGTTGGCCTGTCACCGGGCCCTCGAGGCCGAAGCGATCGACGTGAACCTCGTCTCGCGCATGCTCGAACGCGCCCGAGAAGACGCCGATCCCGATGTCGTTCCCCGACCGGTCGTGATCCAGGGTCGCTTCGCCCGCGATCCCTCCGAGTTCGCCAGCGTCACCGAGGTCGGACAATGAGCGCGCCCACCCCGTCGGTCTCGCCCGAGCTCAAGGTGCTCATGCGCCGCCTCAAGCTCGGCCAGCTCCTCACCACGCTGCCCGAACGCCTGGCCCTGGCGCGCAGCCACAACCTCGGCCACATCGAGTTCCTCGAGCAGCTCTTCAGCGACGAGGTGTCCCGCCGCGACGCTGCTTCGGCCGGTGTGCGGGCTCGGGCGGCCAAGCTGGATCCGCACATGGTGCTCGAGGCCTGGGACGACGGCGCCAAGGTCACCTATGACCGGGCCATCTGGTCCGAGCTGGTCTCCATGCGCTTCGTCGAGCAGGCCCGCAACGCTTTCATCATGGGCCCCGTCGGCGTCGGCAAGACCTTCATGGCCACCGCGCTCGGGCACATCGCGTGTCGGCGGCGCATCAGCGTGCACTTCGAACGCCACGACCGCTTGCACAAGAGGCTCAAGGCGGCCCGTCTCGATGCCAGCTACGACCAGGAAATGCGCAAGCTCATCGGGGTCGACCTGCTCGTGATCGACGACTTCGCCCTCCAGCCGCTCGACATGCTCGAGACTGCCGACATCTACGAGCTCTGCGTGGAGCGCCACCACGCCAAGGCCACCGTGTTGACTTCGAACCGCGACCCGAGCGAATGGCTGGCGACCATGGCCGATCCGCTGCTCGCCCAGTCCGCCGTCGACCGGCTCAAGAGCGCGGCGTGGGAGCTCGTCATCGAAGGCGAGTCCTATCGCCAGCACGAGAAGCCAACCCTCGAAACGGACCCGTCCGGGCCGCCCGGATCAGCCCGTCAGCGCCGACGCGCTCGACACCGGAGGGCACCTCCGAGATCATCGCCACAGCCGGTCGAAGCGGACGCGACGTGGTCCCATGCTTCTGGCAAAGAGGTGGTCCTTTAAGACTGGCAAACGACATTGCCCGCTCTCTCAATACCAGGCCTCGACAGACACTCGGCTGGATGACACCATCTCAAGCGTTCGCCGAGGCCGTTGCGTTGACCGCTTGAGGCCACACCCGTTACTGGGTAACAGGTCACCCGTTACGGAAGTGAGACACATCAGCCATGGCAGTCCAAAGACTGGAGCCTGAGAGGAGATTCGAACTCCTGACCTGCGCATTACGAGTGCGCTGCTCTACCGACTGAGCTACCCAGGCACGTGCCGTTCCCAAACCTGGACGGGGACCCTTGCGGGGACCCCGGATCCAGGACCGGCCCAACATGGTAGACGCCTCGCTCGGGCACCCGGCAGAGGTGGCCCCGCCCTTGCGGGGCCCCCGAGCAGGGCCCGTGCAGACCAGGTCGCCGACTTGGTTTCGTGATTGCATCTCGACCGCACAGTCGGACGGAGCCCGCGAACGGGTACCCCGGGAGGCGCTGCGGGAGCCCGATGTGCGGTTCGGGCCTGCGCTGCAACAACGGTGCAACGAGGATGCAAGCAGCGGGGCGCACACTGGCTGCCGCCCCCGGCTGATGGCGCGCGGGGCAATGCACCGGAGCGGAAGAGAGGCGGGGCGTGGTAGCGACCATGGGGACACGGGCCACCGTCGACCGGTTGAAAGCGGTCGACCCGCTACATGACTGCACGGACGCCCAACTCGAAGAGGTGGCCCACCTGGCGGAGCGGATCCAGGTGGGTGAGGGTGAGGTCCTCGCCCGGGAAGAGCGGATCGGCCGCGAGTTCTTCCTGGTCCTCTCGGGCCGGGTGGCGGTGACCCAGAAGGGCCGACGGGTCAATACCCTTGGTCCCGGCGACTTCTTCGGCGAGCTGGCGGCCATGAACCCCGGACCGCGCAATGCCACCGTGACCGCGCTATGCGAGCTCGACGTGTTGATCATCGGGCCCCGTGAGTTCTCCGCGATGGCTGCCATCCCCGGCTTCCGCGACGCGCTGCTCCGCAGCATGGCCAGTCGCCTGCGCACCGTGGACGCCCGGCTGGCCGCCGCCCTCGACGGACGGGAGCCACCCGCTGCCGAGCCGAACGGCTCCGTACCGGCGTGACCTCCGGCTCTTCGTTGCGGCCGGAGAGCCCGAAACCACCGGGAAGGCTCCCCCAGCGCCTACCCTTACGACGCGGGGAGTGGGCTCCGCCGATGCCGGGGGAGGCGGAGTTGGCCGCAGAGAGTGAAGGCGACGAGGAAGCCGGACCCGGTCGCCTGCAGGCCGTGCCTTGGTTCGCTGCCTGCACCGAGGACCAGCTCGCCGAAATGGCGCGCATCGCCGAGCGCCTCCAGATCCAAGCGGGTGAGGTGATACTGCGGGAAGGTCGCCTCGGTCGCGAGCTCTTCGTGATCCTCGAGGGAACCGCGACGGTCACCCGCGCCGGGCACGTCGTCAACATCCTCCATGCGGGTGACTATTTCGGCGAACTGGCTGCCATCGAGGCCGAGCCCCGCAGCGCCACGGTGCAGGCCACGACCGACCTCGACGTCCTCATCGTCGGGCCGCGTGAGTTCGAAGCGATGATGGAGATCCCAGGGTTCCGCAACGCGCTCCTCGCCGGCATGAGCCGACGCATCCGCGAAGCTGACGACAGACTGGCGGCCTACGAAGAGCTGGGGGATCCGAAACTGGGTCTCACCGAAGGAGACGCGGCCTCCCGCTGACGCGGGAGTCAGTCGGGCGTGGCGGCCAACCGCGCCAGCCGGTGTAAGCCCATGGCCAGCGCGGACTCTTCCGCATGACGCAGGAGCACGGCCACACGCTCCTCGTCACCGTTCCGGCGGCGCTGGCGCAGCGTCCGCGCGAGCTCCACTTCCGCTGCGACCTCGAAGGGCGGGGACCCCATCCGGCGGGCCAGCCGAAGGGACGCCTCATGGTGCACCTCGGCGAGAGCGAGGTCGCCCATGGTCCCCGCCAGGAGCCCGAGATAGTGGTCGGCCGGCCCCACGCACGCCGCGGCCGGCGCACGGACCACGACGGCGGTGCCGGTGTAGGGCCGCATCACCTCGTAGATACGCACCGCGAACGCGCTCGCCGCCACGCCGATCACGCTGCACGCCGCGGCAGCCATGGACATCGACATGCCCTCGGTCTGGTCGTCGGCCATGCTCTCCCATCGGAGGTCCGCCAGCGAGCGCAGCTGGTTCAGTGCCGACTCCGTGTCCCCCGCCTCAGCCAGGACCAGGGCCAGCGCGCCCGACGCCGTGGGATACTCGGTGCGGGCCTGCCCGATGATCTCCCGCAACGCCGCGTCCGAAGCGGCCAGATCGCCCCGCTGCCACCAGGTCCACACCATGAGCGCCCCGTAGAAGCTCAAAGCCAGCTCGTTGTGGCCCTCCGCCACCTCCAGGGCCCGCTGGCCGAGCTGCTCCGCCGTCTCGAAATCCCCCTCCAGCAGCGCCATCATCGCCGTGACGTTGAAGCCGAACGAGGCCTCGAGCGGGTGCACCGGACCGGTGTCCCGGGCCCGGAACCGGGCGATCTCCTCGTTGACGGCGTCCACGTCCCCTTGGGCGAGCAGTTCGCGGACGCGCCACATGTGCCCGTGCAGCGCCAGCTGCTCGTCGCCGATCTCGTCGGCGATCTCCCCCAGCTCGGTCCCTGTCGCCAGCCGCTCGGCCGCGGGATCAATGCCCCACAACGCGTGCATGCGCGCGTTCAGGGCATACCCGAGGGCCACGCGGTCCCCGAGGCGCCGGGCCATGGCGACCGCATCGTTGCTGAGGGCGAGCGAGCGCGGCAGGGACCTGGGAGCCGTGGACAGATTAGACGTATAGATGATCACCAGACCGAGCCGCGCCGACACCATGGCCCGCAGATGACTGTCCTCGGCTTCGGGCAGACCGAGGAGGGCTTCCTCCAGGAGCTGCACCTGGTCCTCGTTGACCCGCACGATCCCGAGGTAACTCAGCGGACCGGCCCGCAGCGCAGCGGCGGCCAGGCGCCCGGCATCACCCAAGGCCCGCGCCAGCGCGGCCGCCCGCTCGAAGTTGGCGTCCGCCAGCGCCGTCTCACCCGCCCAGTTCTGCGCCTCCGCCAACGCGATGAGCGCGTCGCAACGCGCCTCCTGGTCCGGAGGTCCGAATTGCTCGGCCACCTCGAGGCTCCGGGCGAAATGGACCGCCGCCTCCTCGAACGCGAGCAGGCGGAGCGCGCGTTCCCCGGCGGCACGGCAGTAGTGGCTCGCTTTGTCGGCGTCGGCCAGCGCGGCGCCCATGTAGAAGTGGTGTGCCAGCTCGTTGACGTAGGTGTCCAGCGCGTCGGCGTGCACCCGCTCGGTGGCGACGGCGATCTTGTGGTGGTAGCGCAACCGGCGCCCGCGCAGGAGCTCGCCGTAGATCGCGTCGCGCACGAGCGTGTGGCTGAAGGCGTAGCGGTCACCGATGTCCTGCCCGACGCGGCGGAGCAAGCGGCATTCCACTGCCCGGTCGAAGGCGTCGAGCCGCTGTTCCGGCGTGAGCTCGGCCGCGTCGGCCGCAATGGCGGCCTCGCACTCCGGGCCCGCCACGGCCGCCGCCTGCAACAGGTAGATCACGTCCTCGGCCAGTCGCGAGACGCGCCGGGCCACCAGCTCGCGGATGGCCTCGGTCGGGCTGAGATTCGGCGGGACCGGTGCGTCGCCTTCCTCGCTCTGCTCGGCCTCCCGGTAGCCCAGTTGCCTCAGGAGCTCGTCGAGGAAGAGCGGGTTGCCGTCGGTCAGCCGGGACAGCCGGGGGACGAGGTCCGGCGGCGCGTTCGGCCAGCCCCGCACCAGTTCCTCCACCGCCTCGCTGCTCAGGCCCTGCAGGTGCACCGTCGCCACCGGGTGCACCGCCCGGACGTCAGAGAGCACGGTGCGCAACCGGTGAGCCGGCGGCACCTCGGTGTCGTTGAACATCCCGACGATGCCGACCGTGGCGTCGTCCGTGCCGCGCAACACGTGGCGGAGCAGCAACAGCGTGGGCTGGTCGGCGGCGTGCAGGTCATCGATCACCAGCAGGATGGTGCTGGACGACAACTCGTTGAGTGTCGCCGTCACCGCCTCGAAGAACCGGAAGCGCTCGCTTTCAGGGTCACCCCCCTCGTCCTCGAGCATCGGCGCGTACTCCCGCAGCCGCAGCACGAGCCGGGAGAGCTCGGTGAGCTGCCAGCCGGGCATACGCGAGATGTGGTCCGCCGAGAGGGATTGGAAGTACCGCCCGAGCGCCTCGGCAAAAGGCTGGAACGGCGCCACCGGGTCCTCGTCGCAACGGCCCCACAGGACCAGCGCGCCATCGTCCTCGACGGCGCGCGCCAGCTCGGCCACCAGTCGCGTCTTCCCGATGCCGGGATCACCGTCCACGAGGAGGAGCCGCCCGGCACCGTGGCGCACCGATGTCCACCAGTCGCTCAGCAGCGCTGACTCGCGGGCGCGGCCGACCAATGGCCCTTCGTGCTGTGAGGCGGGCACCCGGACCTGGTAGGCGCGCGGTGCGGTCGCCGCCTCCCCTTCGGCGGCGGGGTCAGGGGCGGCTTCGGCCGGAACCAGGAAGTCGAGCACGGGATCCTGGGCGAGGATGGCGTGTTCCATCCAGGTGACGTCGTGTCCCGGCTCGATCCCCAGGTCGGCCACCAGGACGGCGCGCAGATCCTGGAAGACCCGCAGCGCCTCCACCTGGCGGCCCGAGCGGTAGAGCGCCAGCATGCGCTGTGACCAAAGGCGCTCACGCATTGGGTTGGCGCCGGTCAGCGCCTCGAGCTCGCCGGTGACAGCCTCGTGCCGGCCGAGGGTCAGCTCTGCGTCCATCCTCGTCTCCGTGGCCGACAAGAGGAGCTCCTCCAGTCGACGGGCCTCGGCCCGGGCGAACGGCTCGTCATGCACCTCGCTGTAGGCCGGCCCGCGCCAGAGCTTCGCTGCCTCGGCGAGCAGGCGCACGCACTCGGTGGGACGCCGGCGGGCCAACTGGCGACGACCTTCTGCCACCGCACGCTCCAACCGGAAGACGTCGGTCGCCTCCGCGGGAACCTCCAGGACGTAGCCCGGGGCCCGCGTCACGATGATGTCCTCGGGGGCGCCCGCGTCGCGCAGGCGCTTGCGCAGCCGCGAGATGGTCGAGCGCAGCGCGATCTCGGCCCCCGACCCGTCGCTGTCGCCCCAGAGGGAGTCCACGAGGCGGTCAACCGAGACGATGATGTGGCGATCGATGAGGAGCCGGGCGACGAGGGCACGCGTCCGTACACCCCCGATGTCGACGGGGCGCCCGTCCCACGCGATCTCCACGGGACCGAGCACGCGGATCTCCAATCGCGCTGACTCAGTCCCCGACATGCCCTCGCCCTGCCTGCCGTTACCCGGCGGCGCCGTGGCCGTCGGTCAGCCCGCTCCGTCCGAGCGCCGGCGTGCGGAGGATCCCGACACCGATCAGGGCGATGAAGAACTGTCGGGACCGGAACCACAGGTCCGCATACGTGACCGCCAGCATTCGTCCACCCACTCCTCGCCACCTCGGGCGACCCGGCGAGACTCTAATGCTGCGCACCCCCTGGGTGCCCCGGGTACGCCCGGACGTGCACCTGACGCCACGTCAGGTGCCTGCGGGATGGCGCGGCCGACGGGGGGCGGCTATACCGCCAGTGCGGCCAGGCGGACGAAGAGCGACTGCACCAGCAGTGTCTCGTTCGGATTGCGCGGCAGCGCCTCGGCCGTCTCGGTGATGAGCCCCACCGCCTCGGTGGCGCTGCGGACGTCCTGGTCGCCCACGGCGACGGCGCCCCCCGCCGCCCGGACGACACGGCCGCGGTAGGCCCGGGCCAGCACGCCGAGGCCCGCTCGCAGCGCGTCGGTGCGGAAGCGGCGCTCCTCGCGCTGATGCTGGTCCACGATCTCCTTGCGGCCGGGGAGCCCGCGCTCGCCCATCTCCTTGGCCGCCGCCGTCAGCGACTCGATCTCCCGGGCGTGCGCGGTCCGCAGCGGCTCCACCGCACGGTCGGCCGACTCGAGCACGCGCCGCGTCAACCCGGCGGCCGTCATGCCCGCCACCGTCAGCTCGTCCGGCACCGACGTCCACAGCGCGACGCGTGCCGCGACATCGGGATCGTCGACCATGACGCGGGCCCGCTCGGGATTGCCCCCGCTGCTGTCCGCCACCACGGCCGCCATGTCCGCCGGCACGCCGGAACCCGTCAACCACTGCACCAGCTCGGCCCGCGGCACCGGCGGGAACGGTATCTCGACGCTCCGGCTCGCAATGGTCACCAGGTCGGGAGTGACGTCGTCGGCGAGGAGCACGAAGACGGTGTCACCGGGCGGCTCCTCGAGGGTCTTGAGGAGGACCGGAGCCCGATCGAGCACGAGGTGTACGTCGAGGACGACGATCACCTGGCGCGCCGCGTGCAGGGGACGCCGCTGCGCCAACGTGACGACCTGGCGCAGGGTCTCCTTCGAGACCGAGGCTCCGCTGCGGCGCACGACGTGCAGGTCCGGCTCGGTGCCGGCGAGCGCGGCCCGGCAAGTGGCGCACGCACCGCACCCGCCCTCCGGGCAGAGCAGCGCGGCCGCAAACCCGTATGCCGCCGCGAGCCCCCCGTTCCCCGCCGGCCCGCGGAAGAGGTAGGCGTGCACCGGGTTGACGGCCGCGGCGCGCAGCGCCTCCACCGCAGCGTCCTGCGCCACCACGCCGGCGAAGAGCTCGGTGACCGGGCGCGCCGCGTTCACCGGGCCGCGGCCGGCGCGTCACCGAGTCGTTCACGCACGGACGCCACGATATGCGCCGTCACCGTGGGCACCGCCGCCGTTCCGTCGACCACGACCCAGTGCGCGGGGTCCGCCGCGGCCTGGTCCAGGAAGCCCTGGCGCACTCTCGCCGCGAAGTCCGGCCCCAGCCGCTCCAACCGGTCGGACCCGCCCCGGACGCCCACCGCCAACCGCGCCGCGGCGACATCGACGCCGACGTCGACCAGGATCGACAGGTCGGCGGCCAGCCCCTGCGTGGCCCACCGGACCAGATCGCCCAGCGCGGCGGGGTCGAGGCCCTGCCCATAGCCCTGGTAGGCGATGGTGGAGCCGGCGTAGCGGTCGCTGACCACCCAGGCACCGGCGGCCAGGGCGGGCTCCAGGACGAGGGTCACGTGCTCGGCGCGGTCGGCCGCCATCAAGAGGGCCTCGGTCCGTGGCGAGGGCGGCGGGGCGTCGGGCGCGAGCAGCAGTTGGCGTAAACGGGCCCCGACCGCCGTCGCCCCGGGCTCGAAGGTCAGCCGGGCCCCGAGTGCCTCGGCCAGTGCTCGGGCCTGGGTGGACTTGCCACAACCGTCAATGCCCTCGAGCGCGATGAGGCGACCGCGGGGCGGCATCTCAGAACGGTTCGGTCGGCGCAGCCTTCATTGCAGCGGGATCGGCCCCGTTGGACTTCGCCGCCGTCTTCCGGGCGCCCGCCGTCTTCCGGGCGCCCGCCGCCTTCTTGGCTCCCGGCGTCTTCTTCGCCGTGGCCTTCTTGCCCGTCGCCTTCTTCTTGGCCGGCGCGGCCTTCTTGGCCGCCTTCTTCTTGCGCGTCGAGGGCCCGGCGGCCCGGCGCTCGCCCAGCAACTCGGACGCGCGCTCGATGCCGATGGACTCGACGACGTCGCCCTTGCGCAGGCTGGCGTTGGTGGTGCCGTCGGTGACGTAGGGGCCGAAGCGACCCTCCTTCACGACCACCGGCAGGTTGGTGGTCGGATCGGTGCCGAGCTCGCGCAGCGGCGCGGCGGCGGCCCGGCCCCGGCGCTGCTTCGGCTGTGCGAACAGCGCCTGCGCCTCGGGCAGCGTCACGGTCAGCAGCTGGTCCTCGCTGCCCAGGCTGCGCGTGTCGGCGCCCCGCTTGAGGTAAGGCCCGAACCGCCCGTTGTGGGCCACCACGTCCTCGCCCGTCTCGGGGTCCGTCCCGATCACGCGTGGGATGCGCAGCAGCTCCAGCGCCTGCTCGAGCGTGAGTGTGGCCGGGTCCATGGAGGAGAACAGTGAGGCTGTGCGCGGCTTGTCGCCCCCCTCGATCACCTCGCCCACCTGGATGTAGGGCCCGAAGCGCCCGGCCTTGACCTGGACGTCGAGCCCGCTGGCGGGATGGGTGCCGAGCACCCGGTCGTTGGATGGCGCGGCCAGGATCTCCTCGGCGCGCTCGATCGTCAGCTCGTCGGGCGCCATGTCGTCGGGGATGGAGGCCCGGTCCTCCCCGCGCTGGAGGTAGGGGCCGTACCGGCCCACCCGGGCCACGATCGGCTCGCCGTCGCTCCCGTTCCCGAGGGGGATGGAGTTGATCTCGCGGGCGTCGATCTCGCTCAGGTGGGTCGCCACCGAGGCCTTGAGCCCGACCTCCTCGACCTCGTCGCCGTGCCCGTTGCCCGCGCCGGGCACCGCCGTGCCGAAGTAGAAGCGGGTCAGCCAGGGCAGGGACTCCTCGCGCCCGGCGGCGATCTCGTCGAGGTCGTCCTCCATCGCTGCGGTGAAGCCGTAGTCGACCAGGTCGCCGAAGTAGCGCTCGAGCAGGCCGACGACGGCGAAGGCGGTGAAGCTCGGCACCAGCGCCGTCCCCTTCTTCCACACGTAGCCGCGGTCGAGGATGGTGGCGATGACGCTGGCGTAGGTCGACGGGCGCCCCACGCCGAGCTCCTCCATCGCCTTGACGAGCGAGGCCTCGGTGTAGCGGGCCGGCGGCTGCGTGGTGTGCGAGCCGGGCTCGAAGGCGCTGCCCTCCACCACGTCGCCGACGGCCAGCGCGGGGAGCACGACCTCGCGGTCGGCGAGCTCGGCGTCCGGGTCGTCCTCCCCCTCGACGTAGGCGCGCAGGAAGCCGGGGAACGCAATGACGCGGCCACTGGCGGAGAACTCGGCCTCCTGACCCTGGGCCACCCCCTCGGGCACCTCGGCCGTCAGGCGGATCTGCGCGCTCGTCCCGGTGGCGTCGCTCATCTGGGAGGCCACCGTGCGCTTCCAGATCAGCTCGTACAGGCGGAGCTCGTCCCCCGACAGGTCGCGGCCGGCCTGCTCGGGTGTCCGGAACCTCTCGCCGGAGGGGCGGATGGCCTCGTGGGCCTCCTGCGCGTTCTTGACCTTGCGCTCGTAGCGACGCGGCGCCTCGGGCACGAAGGCGTCGCCGTACATCTGACGGGCCTGACTGCGGGCCGCGGTCAGCGCCTCGTCCGACAGCGTCGTCGAGTCGGTGCGCATGTAGGTGATGAAACCCTGCTCGTAGAGGCGCTGGGCCACCTGCATGGCCCGCTGCGCGCTGAAGCGCAGTTTGCGCCCCGCCTCTTGCTGCAGGGTCGAGGTCATGAACGGCGCCGCCGGCGAGCGGCGGAAGGGCCTCTCGGTCACCGCGCTCACGGTGAAGGAGCGGCCGAGCAGGGCCGTGGCCACGGAGGTCGCCTCCGGCTCGCCCAGCACACGGACGTCGCTCTTGCCGGTCCGCTCCCCGTGCTCGTCGAAGTCCTTGCCGGTGGCGACGGTGGCCCCGCCCAACCCGACCAGCGCCGCGCCGAACCCCGACGGCGCGGCGGCGTTGGTGAAGGTGCCGTCGACCCCCCACCAGGTGGCGGAGCGGAACCGCATCCGGGCCCGCTCGCGCTCGACCACCATCCGGGTGGCCACGCTCTGGACCCGCCCGGCCGACAGCCGCGGCATGACCTTGCGCCACAACACCGGGGACACCTCGTAGCCGTAGAGCCGGTCGAGGATGCGGCGCGCCTCCTGGGCGTCCACCAGGCGCCGGTCGAGGTCGCGCCACTCGTCGACGGCGCGGGCGATGGCGGTCGGCGTGATCTCGTGGAACACCATGCGCTTGACCGGCACGGTCGGCGATAGCACTTCGGAGAGGTGCCACGCGATCGACTCACCCTCGCGGTCCTCGTCCGTGGCGAGATACAGCTCGTCCGCGCCCTTCAGCAGTTTCTTGAGGTTGGCCACCACCGACTTCTTCGGCGACGACACCACATAGAGCGGCTTGAAGCCGTTGTCCACGTCCACCCCGAGCCGCGCCCACGACTCGCCCTTGTAGGCGGCCGGGACCTCGTCGGCGCCGCGCGGCAGGTCGCGTATGTGGCCGACCGACGACTCCACAATGAAGTCGGGCCCCAGCATGCCGCCGATGGTGCGCGCCTTGGCCGGCGACTCCACGATGACGAGTGCCTTACCCACGGCACACCCCGCGGGGCAGCGATCGACTGGGGGGAAGGGAGGGCATGGTCACGTCAGAGTGGGGGTCCGCCACCCCACCTGTCAAGGGCAGGGTGCACGACCAGGGCGACAACAGAGCGGTGCGCTATGGGCCTGAGCTGGTCAATCGACCGACGCGACCGCTGCCGCAGCCGGTGTCGAATCGGCCGTGTCCGGGGCGTCCATCGCCTCGGAGCCCCGCTTGGAGAAGGCGAGTGCCGCGAGCAGGATCACCAGGGCGACGCCGGCGATGGCCAGGCGGGCGCCCGTGTGGTGCCGAATCGAGATGACCGCCGGCAGGATCAGGAGCGAGACGAGGTTCATCACCTTGATCATCGGGTTCAGCGCCGGGCCGGCCGTGTCCTTGAAGGGGTCGCCCACCGTGTCGCCGATGACGGCCGCCTTGTGTGCCTCGGAGCCCTTCCCGCCCTCGTTGCCGTCCTCGATGTACTTCTTGGCGTTGTCCCATGCCCCACCCGAGTTCGACAGCGTGTTGGCCATGAGCTGCCCGGTCAGGATGGTGCCGGCCAGGAAGGCCCCGAGCGCCAGGTAGTTGATCCCGAAGCCCACGATGACCGGGGTCAGGATGGCCAGCAGCGCCGGCGTGGCCAGCTCGCGCTGGGCCGCCGCCGTGCAGATGGAGATGACGCGCCCGTACTCGGGCTTCTCCGTGTAGTCCATGATGCCGGGGTGCTCGCGAAACTGGCGGCGCACCTCGAGGACGACCGTGCCCGCCGAGCGGCCGACGGCGCGGATGGCCAGCGACGAGAAGAGGAAGGCGATCGAGCCGCCGATGAGGAGGCCGATGAAGGTCGTCGGGTTGGCCACATTGATCTGGATCACGCTGAAGAGCTTGGATCCCGTTGCGTGCAGGCTCGGGATCTGCTCGCCGATGGTCTCGATGAACGACGCGAACAGCGCAACGGCCGCGATGACGGCCGAGCCGATGGCCACACCCTTGGTGATGGCCTTGGTCGTGTTGCCGACGGCGTCGAGGCTCACCATGACGCGCTCGGCCTCGCCGGTGAACTCGCCCGACATCTCTGCGATGCCGGCCGCGTTGTCCGACACCGGCCCGAAGCTGTCCTCGGAGACCACCATGCCGGCGGTGGCCAGCAGCCCGATGCCGATGAGAGCGACCAGGTAGAAGGTCAGCTCGATGTTGCCGTCGCCGAGACCAATGGCCACCCCGATGGCGATCGCGATGGCGATGATGGCCCAGACGGACGACTCGAGGCCGATGGAGATGCCTGCGAGCACGGTGGTGGCCGGCCCCGTGCGGGCGGACGCGGCGATCTCCTTGACCGGACCGCGCTCGGTCGAGGTGAACTGCTCGGTGATCTGGCTCGCCACCAAGGAGAGGATGACGCCGGTCAGCACGGCGTAAAACACCTTGAGGTCGTGCACGTAGTACTGCGCCACCAGGAAGGCCCCCACCACGGTGAGCAGCGCCGCCAGCCAGAAGCCACGGTTGATCGGGGCCAGCGCGTTCCGGTCATTCTTGCGGGCCCGCACCACCACAACGCCGATCACCGAGGCGAAGATCCCCATCGCCGGGACGATCAGCGGGTAGAGGACGGCCGGGGTCGGGTTGTGGCCGATGGTCCGGAAGGCCGAGAAGCCGAGGATAAGTGACGAGATAATCGTGATCTCGTAGGACTCGAAGAGGTCGGCCGCCATGCCGGCGCAGTCGCCGACGTTGTCACCCACGTTGTCGGCGATGGTCGCTGCGTTCCGCGGGTCATCCTCGGGGATGCCCGCTTCCACCTTGCCCACCAGGTCGGCGCCGACGTCGGCCGCCTTGGTGAAGATGCCGCCGCCCACTCGCATAAAGAGCGCGAGGAGGGAGGCCCCGAAGGCGAAGCCGATCAGGACCGCGGTGGCCGAGTTCTGGAAGATGAGGACGATGGCGGTGGCGCCTGCCAGCCCGAGGCCCACGCAGAGCATGCCGGTGACGGCCCCTGTGCGGAAGGCGACGCGCAGGGCGCCTGCCATGCCGCCGCCCTGCGATGCCGCCGCGGCCGTGCGCACGTTTCCCCGCACGGCGATGCTCATGCCGATGAACCCGGTCAGGCCCGAGAAGGTCGCGCCGAAGAGGAAGCAGATCACCCGGTAGAGGCCGTCCTGCTGGAACGTCAGGGCGACGCCCCCGTCGGGCCTCACCACCTTGGTGGCCGTGAAGAAGATCAGGATGGCCAGGGGGATGATGATCATCACGATGGCCCGGAACTGGCGGGCCAGGAACGCCTCGGCCCCCTCCTGGACCGCCAGGGCGATCTCCTTCATCTTGGGGGTGCCCTGATCGAAGGCGAGGACATTGCGGGCGAGGAGCAGGCCGGCCGCGATGCCGACGATGCCGGCGGCCAGGCAGATGTAGAGCCAGGTCTTGTCCACCCCGCCGAGGTGGAAGTTCTGATAGCCACCTTCGGCTGCGAGGAGATTGATCATTCCCTGTGTGCCCTTTCTGTTCCTGTCGATCTGGCGGGGCGGGGATGGAGGCGCCTTCCTCCGTGCGGTGCGGCCGCGCTCAACACCCTTGCATCGATGTCATCACCCCGGGCCGAGGGCGCGCCGGCGAGGTCGCACCCGACGCTGGGCCGGGGGGGACGTTAGCGACTGGCGCCGGGTCGGGCAATTTGGCGTCGCCGCGCCGGCGGCGGACACCGCGGGACGACTCAGGGCTCCGCCGGATCGCTCGGCGCCCCCTGCACCAGCTCGAACGAGGGGTTGAGCATGGCGGGCCGGCGGCCCCAGGTGCCCACCATCCCCTCGGCCACCAGGCGGGCGCCCGGCTCGATCCCGGCGATCCTCGGCCTCCCCTGGAAGACGAGGAGCAGGCCCCCCGTCCCGTCGCTGAGGACGCACTCGAGGTTCGAGGTCCCCGCCCGGGGCTGGACCCGGACCGACTTGACCCGGCCGGCCACCCGGACACGCTGGCGCGGCACCACCGACGCCACGGGCGTGGTGGCGCCGGCCCGCAGGGCCAGTGTCTGGTCGGCCGCCAGCACGGCACCCGGCCGCTTGGGCCCATCCCGCCGCCCCATCCGGTCCACACCGCTGCGCGCCTCGTGATCCACCGGCGCCGACCCGTCGCCCGGCGCGCCACCCAGGCGGGCCCGCTGGACCGACCGGCCGTAGGAGCGGACCCGCTCGCCGAATTGGCCGCCCACGGCGAAGGGGACGATCGTGGCGCTCACGTGGGGCACCTGGCCCAGGACGGCGGCGATCTTGTCGGCGGTGCGGTCGTGCAGGAAGCGCTGCCAGACCCTCGCATAGCTGCGCCGCGGCAGCAGCACCGTGCACTCGGTGTCGCCGTCCAGCGTGGCATCGGCCACGAGCTCAATGGCCGCCCGACCGAGGCGCCGGTCCGGAACCTCGATGATGTCGAGCGGCAAGCGGCCCAGGCCGAACCGGCCCCACTCGGACTCGAGCTCGTGGGCCGCCTTGGTGTCGATGTCGAAGTGCACCGCCCGCAGGTCGTCCGGTGCCAGGGTGCGCGCGTACTGCAGGGCGCGCACCGTGGCCATGTCGAGGCGGTCGACGAACACGACGACCACGTGGCGTCGCAGCACCGGCTCCTCCGACGCCTCGGCCACCCCCGTCTCGAGCATCTCGGCCTCCGCGACGTACTGCCGGTGCAGGCGGATCAGTCCGATGTAGAGGAGGGGCCCGACCACGAAGATCAGCCAGGCACCCTCCTTGAACTTCGCCACGGCGAAGATCAGCACCACCGTGAAGGACAAGAAGGCGGAGAACCCGTTCACGACGATGCTGCGCCGCCAGTGGCCCTCCCGCGCCGTCAGGTGGTGCTTCACCATCCCCGAGCCGGCCATGGTGAAGCCGGTGAACACGCCGATGGCGTAGAGCGCCACCAGCCCGTTGACCTGTGCCTTGTACACGAGCACGAGGGCCAGGGCCACGCCGGTCAGCACCAGGATCCCGTTGGAGAAGGCCAGGCGATGCCCGCGCCGCGTCAGTTGGCGCGGCAGGAAGCGGTCACCGGCCACGAAGCTCGCCAGGTACGGGAACCCGTTGAAGCTCGTGTTGCCGCCGGTGTAGAGGATCAGCATCGTCGCCAGCTGCACGACGTAGAACGCGAGGTGGCCGACCGGGCTGGTACCGAAGACCGCCTTGGCCTCCTGGGACACGACCGTCGGTGAGCCGATCTGGTACGGCACGGCGTGCGTCCACCGGGCCAGCAGCGTGACGCCAAGGACGAGGAAGGCCAGCGTCGAGCTCATGGCGACGAGGGTCTGGCGGGCGTGCTTGGCCTCGGGCCTCCGGAAGCTGCTCACCCCGTTGGAGATGGCCTCGAGCCCCGTGAGCGACGACCCGCCGTTGGCGAAGGACCGCAGCAGGAAGATGAAGGCCAGCCCCATCAACCAGCCCTCGCCGGGGGTGCCGATCTTCCCCCGTAGAGCTGGCTGGCCGGCGGCAGCGGGATGTAGTGCAGGGTGCCGAGCGCCTCCTTCACGATCCCGAGCACAATGACGCTCGCCAGGGACAAAATGAAGAAGTAGGTGGGGATGGCGAAATAGCTCCCCGCATCGCGGATGCCGCGCAGGTTGCCGTACAGGAGGAGCAGGATCACCGCGACCGTGATGGCAACCGTGTCGGTGGTGTTGGCGAGGCTGGGCACCGCGCTCGTCAGCGCCGCCGTGCCGGCCGACGTCTGGACGGCCACGGTGACCGTGTAGTCGATGAGGAGGGCGACCGCTGCGATCTGCGCGATGCGCGGCCCGAAGTTGTCGCGGGCCACCACGTAGGAGCCACCGGCCTTCGTGTAGAGCTGAATGACCTCCAGGTACGAGAGGGTGACGAAGAACAGCACGGCGAGGATGGCGAGGGTGATGGGGACCACCAGGGCGAAGGCGGCCAGGCCGACGTAGGGCACCAGCTGCGTCAGCATCTCCTCGGTGCCGTAGGCCGAGGAGGAGATGCAGTCCGGCGCCAGCACGCCAAGGGCGGTGGGCTTGCCCAGGCGCTCCGAGGCGAGCTGCTCGGTGACGAGGGGAGGCCCGAGCAGCTTGTTCTTCAGGCGGTAGCGGCGGGTCTCGGGGATGTTCTCCGCGGCGACCCCGGGCAGGGGCCCCGCAGGCGGGGTCACGGTGGTCGGGGTCGCGGGGGCTGCGCTCGCGCCGGCCGAGGTCGCGGTGGTTGGGGTCGCCACGGCCACACAGTAGAAGCAATCGCCCCGGGGGCCCGGTTTTTGCAAGACCCGAGGCGGCGTGTTGCACTGTGGCGTGCACGTCATCGTCGTCGGGTGTGGCCGCGTGGGGTCCGGGCTCGCCATCTCCCTCAGCGCCGAGGGACATTCGGTCGCCGTCCTGGACAAGTCGGCCAAGGCCTTCCGCCGTCTCAAGGAATGGGACGGCCCTTGCATCGTGGGGTCGGGGTTCGACCGGGACGACCTCGAAAAGGCGGGCGCGCTCGAGGCCGACGCGCTGGCCGCGGTCACCAGTGGCGACAACACGAACATCCTGACTGTGCGCATCGCCCGGGAGACCTACAAGATCCCCAACGTGGTCGCCCGCATCTACGACCCCCGCCGGGCCGAGATCTACCAACGGCTGGGGATCCCCACGGTGGCCACGGTGACGTGGACCATCGACCAGGTGCGGCGACGCCTGCTGCCCGACAAGGACGCCGATGACTGGTCCGACGCCACCGGGCGCCTCACGCTGATCGACCGCTCCCTCCCCGACGATTGGGCCGGACGGCCCCTCGGCGAGATAGAGCAGCCCGGGCGCCTCAGCCTGGTGTCGGTGACCCGCTCCGGCGTGCCCCGCCTCGATGGTCGCGAGTTGGTCGGCCAGGAGGGCGACGTCCTGCACATCGCCGTGCTCGACGACGCCCTGCGCCAGTTCGACGACATGCTGACCCGCACCAAGGGCCGCGCCCAGGACGGTCCGCCGCAGTGAAGGTGGCCATCGCCGGGGCGGGGAGCGTCGGCACCGCCATCGCGTCGGACCTGCACGCCAACGGCCACGAGGTGCTCCTCTTCGAGCAGGACCCCGAGTTGGTGGAGCGCCTGCGCCACACCCTCGACATCACCTGGGTGGCGGCGGACGCCTGTGAGGTCTCCTCGCTCGATCGCGCCGGCCTCGCCACGGTCGATGTCGTGGTGGCCGCCACCGGCGACGACGAGGACAACCTCGTCATCTCGCTCCTGGCCAAGCAGGAGTTCGCCGTCCCGCGGGTCGTGGCCCGGGTCAACCATCCCAAGAACCAGTGGCTCTTCAACGAGAGCTGGGGAGTGGACGTGTCGGTGTCGACCCCCCAACTCCTCACCGCGCTCGTCGAAGAGGCGGTCTCGGTGGGCTCGCTGGTCCGACTGTTGCAGTTCAAGGGCGGGGTGGCCCACCTGGTCGAGATCACCCTCGCCGAGGATTCGCCGGCCAACGACACTCCCATCGCCGACCTGGCCTTCCCGCGTGATGCCGTCGTGGTCGCCGTGGTCCGGGCCGACCGTCTGATCGTCCCCCGGGGCGACACCACGCTGCAGTCCGGCGACGAGGTGCTCGTTCTGGTGACGGCCGATGCCGAGGACGCCGTGCACGCACTGTTCATCGCGGAGCAGCAGGCGTAAGCGCAACCAGCCGGCAACTCCCGTAACGTGCCTGTACACGGCGGCCAAACGTTCGCGGGTTCGACGTCTAATTGTCACGGTCGCTCAAGCCGGAGACCCGGTCGCCCGTAGCATTAAGAGTATGGAGGCCGCGTTCTTCGATCTCGACAAGACGGTCATCGACCGCGCCTCCATCGCCGCGTTCGGGCGGCCCTTTCTCAAGGGCGGCCTCATCAAACGACGGACGGTGGCGCGGGCCGCCATATCCCAACTCATTTATCTCTACTTCGGCGCCGACGAGGAGCGACTCGTCCGCGTGCGCGAGTCGATGCTGGCGCTGACCAAGGGATGGGATCGGGCCCAGGTGCGTCAGATCGTGCGCGAGACGATGCTCCAGACGATGGAGCCGATCATGTACGCCGAGGCGCTCGAGCTCATGGAGCTGCACCGGGCCGCCGGCCACCGCGTCTACCTGGTGTCCGCGTCACCCGAGGAGATCGTGTTGCCCCTCGCCGACCTGCTCGGCGTGGACGGGGCGATCTGCTCGCGGGGCGAAGTCGACGAGCAGGGGTGCTACACCGGCCGCATGGCGTTCTACGCCTACGGCGAGTCCAAGGCCACGGCCATGCGCGAGCTGGCGGAGCGCACCGGCCTCGACCTGGCCGCCAGCAGTGCCTACTCCGACTCGGCCACCGATCTGCCGATGCTCGAGGCGGTCGGGCGCCCCGTGGCGGTGAATCCCGACCGGGCGCTGGCCAAGGTGGCGCGTGAACGCGGCTGGGAGGTGCGCAACTTCACCAAGCCGATCCGCTTGCGCGACCGGGTGGGACGCACCACGCCCGTGGTGACCACGAGCCTGGCGGTGGCCGGCGCGGTGCTTATCTTGTGGCGGCGCGGCCTCAGGGGCCGCCACGCCGCAGCCAGGCTGGCCGGGCGCGCCGCGTAGCGTCTCTGGTTCTTCTACGCCTCGCGCAGGCGGCGGGCGGCGATGACGCCGATGGCGACCAGCAGGGCGAGGACGAGCAGCTTCTTCATGCCAGCAGAGCCTAGGCGCCGTCAGACGGTCAGCAAATCACGCGCCCCGGTGTCCGAGGACGGGTGGCGCAGCTTCGACATGGCCCGGGCCTCGATCTGGCGGATGCGCTCCCGGGTGAGGTTGAAGTGCTCGCCGACCTCCTCGAGCGTGCGGGGCTCACCCCGGTCCAGCCCGAAGCGCAGGCGCAGGATCTCGCGCTCACGCTCGTCGAGCGGGGACAAGAGCCGGCCGATCTCGTCGGGCAGCAGGGACACCGCCGCCACCTCGAAGGGCGACTCGGCGGAGCGGTCCTCGACCACGTCGCCCAGCTCGGCGTCCCCGTCCTCACGCAAGGGCTCGGACAGCGACAGCGGCTCGGCTCGGAAGCGCAGTGCCTCGACGAGCTTGTCCTCGGGCATCTCGACCTCGATGCCCAGTTCGGCCAACGTGGCCGGGCGGCCGAGCTTCAGCTCCAGGCGCGCCTGGGCCTTCTGCACCCGGGCCAGCGTGTCACCGGCGTGCACGGGCAGGCGGATCGTCCGGCCCGTGTTGGCGATGCCGCGGGTGATGGCCTGGCGGATCCACCAGGTGGCGTACGTGGAGAACTTGAAGCCCTTGCGCCAGTCGAACTTCTCGACGGCGTGCATCAGGCCCAGGTTGCCCTCCTGGATCAGGTCCAGGAGCGGGAGGCCCGAGGCCTGGTACTTCTTGGCGATCGAGACGACCAGACGCAGGTTCGACTGCACGAACGTCTGCTGGGCCTGCTCACCCTCCATCACGGCACGACGAAGCTCACGCTTCTTCGCGGTGGTCAGCCCCTTGGGCGCCTTGGCCACGTCCGCCTCGGCCTCGCGCCCGGCCTCGATGGCCTGAGCCAGGCGGACCTCGTCGTCCTTGGTCAGCAGCGGGTACTGACCGATGTCTGTCAGGTAGAGCCGGACGAGATCCTCGTCATCGCGCTCGAATTCGTTCCTTGGCCAAAATTTTCGCCAAACCTTCCGTCCCATGACCACGGCAGGGGAACCTGGCCGGGCTGTCGCGCTCGTCAAAACGCAGCCGGCGACCGTTTCGGGCGCACGTCGGCTGCCCAGACAGTGTAATGGAGCTGTCAAGATGTGTGTACAGCAGGGAAAACGCGGGTCTCGCCAAACGCCCGTTCAATTTCGGACCCGGGCGGGGCGTCCCTCGTCAGAAGCCCCTCTGCAGACGCCTCCAGGAGTGAACGACCACCGCTGATCTCGCCGCTCAGATCCCGGTGGGCTCCCGTCAGGACCTCCAGGACCGAGGCCTCGCTGACCGGCGTTGCCGTCCGCCGGTGGGCGCCGTAGACGGCCTGCAGGCGCGGGAGCACCGTCAGGACCAGCGCCACCACGCCGTCCCGGGCGTCGGGCCCGGTGGCCAGGGCGTCGAGCGTCCCGGCCAGAGGGCCGGCCGGTGCGGTCACCAGGTCGGTCCGGTCGACGCCGGCCCGCACCGGGAGCCGCTCGAACCAGCGGGCCGCCAACAGCCCGTGGCGCCGGGACACGCCGGCGCACCAGACCCGCAGCGCCGGTTCGAGCCCGGCGGCAGGGCCGCCGCTCGCCCCGCTCGCCCAGGCCCCGCTGAGCTCGAAGATCCGGTTCTCGACCCAGCAGTAGGCGCCGACCAGCCCGGCCAGCTCGTCGATGCCCCGCCACGCCGTGGTGGTGGCGATATCGGCCTCAGGCGACACAGCCTCAGGCGACACAGCCTCAGGCGCCACAGCCTCAGGCGCCACCCGACTCCTCCAGGGCCGAGGAGCGGTAACGGTTCGTGATCGGCATGCGCCTGTCCTTGCCGAAGGCCTTGGTGGTGATGCGCACGCCGGGTGGCATCTGGCGCCGCTTGTACTCGGCGCCGTCGACCAGGCGCACGACCTGGTCGACCACGGCGGGATCGAAGCCCTCCGCCACGAGGTCAGCCGCGGTGCGGTCGCCTTCGACGTAGCCCTGGAGCACCGGATCGAGCTCCTCGTAGGGCGGGAGCGACTGGTCGTCGCGCTGATCCGGGCGCAGTTCGGCCGACGGCGGCTTGTCGAGCACGCTGTCGGGGATGGGTCCCGGCAACCCCTCGAGCACCGCCTGCGTGTTGCGGTAACGGCACAGCTCGTAGACCAGCGTCTTGGGCACGTCCTTGATCACGGCGAAGCCCCCGGCCGAGTCGCCGTAGAGCGTGGAGTAGCCCGTCGCCATCTCGCTCTTGTTGCCCGTGGTGAGCACGATCCATCCCTTGGCGTTGGACACGGCCATGAGCAGCACGCCCCGCAGGCGCGACTGCAGGTTCTCGTCGGTCAGCCCGAAAGGCTCTCGCCCGAGCAGCGGCGCCAGCATGGAGGCGAAGGCGACATGCGCCTCCTCAATGGCGACCGTCTTGAGGTCGATGCCCAGGCGATCGGCCAGCGCGTCGGCGTCGTCCCGGGAACCCTCGCTCGAATACCGCGACGGCATGGAGATGCCGTGTACCCGTGACGCCCCGAGTGCGTCCACGGCGATGGTGGCCACCAGCGACGAGTCGATGCCGCCCGACAGGCCGATTACCGCTTCGGTGAAGCCGTTCTTGCGGAGGTAGTCGCGGGTGCCGAGGACGAGCGCGGCGTACACCTCGGCGTGGTCGCTCAGCGCAGGGCGGAGCGGCGCCGGTGTCAGCGGTGCGCGGTCGGCCCTTCCGGGCTCGGTCACCGCGATCCGCGGCAGCAGCTCGGTGACGGCACGCGGTGGATGGGTCCCGACGGGCAGATCAACGACCACCAGATCTTCGGCGAACTGGACGCCCGATCCGACCAGCGTCCCGTCGGCCGCCACAATGAGGGAGTCGCCGTCGAAGACCAGCTCGTCCTGGCCTCCCACCTGGTTCACGTAGGCGATGGCACACCCGGCCTCGGCCACGCGGCCCGACAGCATGGCGAGGCGCTCGGCCCGGCGGCCCCGGTTGTACGGCGACGCGTTGAGGTTCACCACGACGTCCGCCCCCCCGTGCCCCGCCTGTGCGACGGGGCCGTCGTCGAACCAGACGTCCTCACAGATGGAGACGCCGACCCAGGCGCCCGCCACCCCGAAGAGCGGGGGCGGCTCGCTGCCCGGCACGAACCACCGCTGCTCGTCGAAGACGCCGTAGTTGGGGAGGAAGTGCTTGCGGTACACGCCCAGCACCCGGCCGCCCGCGCAGACCGCGGCGGCATTGGCCAGCCCGAAGCCGCCCGACGAGGCGCCCACGAACCCGACCACCACGGCGCAGTGCCCGGTGGCGGCGGCGACCTTTTCGAGCGCGGCGACGTTGTCGGCGACGAACCCGGGCTTGAGCAGGAGGTCCTCGGGTGGGTAGCCCGGGATGGCCAGCTCTGGCACGACGCAGAGGTCGGCCTCCGCCGCCTCGGAGGCGGCCAACGCGGCGAGCACCCGCTCCACGTTGCCCGAGAGGTCACCCACGACGGTGTTGAGCTGGGCGGCGGCCAGGCGCAGGTGCGGCATCGTCCAACATTATCGGCGGGCCCCCGCCCCTCCGGCTGGGGCCCGCAGGACCGGGGTCCCGGATGAGCACCGTCCCCCCGCATGCGAAGCTAGGGCGATGCAAAGTCAGCGGGATTACGTGCTGCGGACCGTGGAAGAACGGGGCGTCCGTTTCGTCCAGCTGTGGTTCACCGACGTGCTGGGGACCCCCAAGGGGTTCAACATCACCTCGGCCGAGCTGGAGAACGCGCTCGACGAGGGCATGACCTTCGACGGCTCGGCCATCGACGGGTTCAGCCGGGTCCAAGAGGCCGACGTCCTGGCCCGTCCCGATCCCAAGACCTTTCAGCTGCTGCCGTGGCACCACGACGACGCCCAGGTTGCCCGCGTCTTCTGCGACATTGCCAACCTCAACGCCACGCCGTTCGAGGGTGACCCGCGTTTTGCCCTACGCCGGACGCTCGAGCGGGCCCGGGCGGCCGGCTTCACCTTCTTCGCCTCGCCGGAAGTGGAGTTCTTCTACTTCGACGACGCCGACCCGGAGCGAGGCCCGGTCACCCTCGACGCCGGCTCGTACTTCGACCTTTCGGTGGCCGACCTGACGAGCGACCTGCGCCGGCGTTCGGTGCTGATGTTGGAGGAGATGGGGATCCCCGTCGAGCACACCCAGCACGAGGACGCGCGCAGCCAGCACGAGATCGACCTGCGCTACACCGATGCGCTCACCATGGCCGACACCGTGATGACCACGCGCATGGTGATCAAGGAGATGGCGCGCCAAGAAGGCGTCTTCGCCTCCTTCATGCCCAAGCCGCTGGCCGGCGTGCAGGGCTCGGGCATGCACACGCACATCTCGCTGTGGGAGGGCGAGCGCAACGCGTTCGTCGACGAGAACGACGGGTACGGGCTCTCCGAGGTGGCGCGTCGCTTCATCGCCGGTCTGCTGCACCACGCCCGCGAGATCACCGCGGTGACCAACCAGTGGGTCAACTCCTACAAACGGCTCATCGGGGGCTACGAGGCCCCGGTCCACGTCAGCTGGGCCCGCAACAACCGCTCGGCCCTGGTGCGAGTGCCCGTCGTGAAGATGGGGAAGTCCGAATCGACCCGGCTCGAGTACCGGGCGCCCGACAGCGCGTGCAACCCCTACCTCACCTTCGCGGTGATCCTCGCTGCCGGGCTGCGCGGCCTGACGGAGGACTACCCGCTGCCGCCCGAGGCAGACGACAACCTGTTCTCGCTGACACCCAAGGAGCTGGCGAAGAAGGGGATCGAACAATTGCCCTCGAGCCTGCACGACGCCGTCAACGAGATGGAGCGCTCCGAACTGCTGGCCGAGACGCTCGGCGACCATGTCTTCGAGTGGTTCATCCGCAACAAGCGCGAGGAGTGGGACGCCTACCAGGCCCAGGTGACCCAATTCGAGCTGGATCGCTACCTCCCGCTGCTCTGAGCCCGACGGACTGATGGATCCCCTCCTCTGTTTCCCCGCCGACCTTCCCGCCGAGGTGACCCTCGCGCTGCAGAACGTGGGCCTCGGCCACCAGAGCGTGACCGGACCCGACGACCTGGCCGCTCCCGGACCCGACGGGCGCACCGTCGGCTTCTCGGGCGCGTTGGTGGTGGCCGGTGAAGACATGTCGGCCGCGGTGGCGTTCTGCCGCCACCTCCGCCTGCGCGAGGTGCCCATGACCCCGCTGCTCCTCGCCATCGGGACAGACCAGGTGGGCGAGCTGTTGTTGCGCGACGACCTCTACGACGACTTCTGCGTCCTCCCCGCCCGGCCCGATGAGCTGGTGGCGCGCCTGCAGCACCTCTTCTGGCGTACGGGCCAGAGCATGCGGCCCGACATCATTGAGTACGGACCCTTGATGCTCAACCTCGAGACGTACCAGGCCGCGGTCTCGGGCCGCGTCCTCGACCTGACCTACATGGAATACGAGCTCCTGCGCTTCCTCGCCGGGCACCCGGCCAAGGTCTTCACCCGCGAGACGCTGTTGAGCCGGGTGTGGGGCTACGAGTACTACGGCGGCGCGCGCACCGTCGACGTGCACATCCGGCGCCTGCGGGCCAAGCTCGGCGAGGAGCACGCCCACCTGATCCAGACCGTCCGCTCCGTCGGCTACCGCTTCGGACAGGTGGCCTGGCACCCCGGTGTGGCGCAGCGCAACGGCGCCACGGGAGCGTCGCAGGCGCCGGCGACCGCCCCGTCGGCTCAGACCACGGGGGCGTAGGCCCAGGCCTCGACTTCGATCCTGGCCCCGATCGGGAGGGCCGCCACCGCAACGGCCGACCGCGTCGGGCGGTTCTCGGTGAAGTACTCCACCCAGACCTCGTTGACGGCGGTGAACTCGGACATGTCCAGCAGGTACACCGTCGTCTTGACGACGTCGGACAGCGTCGCCCCTTCTACGGCGAGCACCTCGGCCACGTTCTGCAGCACCTGCCCGAGCTCGGCCACGGTCCCGCCCTCGACCAGACGCGCGGCACCGGTGCTGTCGGTGGCCAAACCGATCTGACCCGAGGTGATGACCCAGTCGCCGACGCGGCGCACCGGGGAGTAGGGACCGACGGCAGGGCTCACTGGTCCACCATTTCTTTGTTGTCGGTCGCAAGGCTGGCAACGCACCCCTGGTGACCGTCGGCCCATCGCCTGCAGTGCTTGCGGTTCGACCGCCAGCATGAGACCCGCGAGGGCCGGCGGCCCAGGACGTGCCGACTGGCAATAGGGCTGAGCGCCCCAGAGCGCCGATCAGTGAGCGACCGGCAGACACGTCCATGGACCACCGGGTGCTTCCCCACTGGGCTATCAGCGAGGAGGCTGACATGGAGAATGACACGTCCCGCTTCGGCGGGGTGGACTGGGCGACCGACGCCCATGCAGTAGCAGTTGTCGATCAGACAGGCGCAGTGGCCGACGAGTTCGAAGTCGACAACAGCGGCCCGGGACTCGAGGAGCTCTGTCGACGGCTGGTCACCCACCGGGTTGCCCGGGTGGCCATCGAGCGCCCGGACGGACCCGTTGTCGAGGCTCTGCTCGGCGCGGGCTTTGAGGTGGTGGTGGTCCCCAGTCGCTCGGTCAAGGCCCTGCGTGAGCGCTACGGGCTGGCTGGGAACAAATCGGACCGCCGTGACGCCTATGTGCTGGCCGACTGCCTGCGCACCGATGGGCATCGCTGGCGCTCCTTGGAATCGGACTCGCCAGCCACCGTCACCCTGCGCAGCACCGTGCGGGCCAGAAGGGACCTGGTCGAGACCAGAGTGGCCCTGGCCAACCAACTGCGAGCCCATTTCCGCGTGGCGTCGCCCGGCGCGGTCGGGCTCTTCAGAGACATCGACAGTCCCATCAGCCTGCGCTTCTTGGAGCGTTTCCCCTCGGCCACCAAGGTGGCGTGGCTGTCGGAGAAGCGCCTCGGCGTGTGGCTCAAGGCCAACGGCTACAGCGGACGCAAGAGCCCCGTCGATCTCTACCGGCGTCTGCGCGAAGCTCCGGCGGGCCTCAGCGCCGACGCGACCGGTGCAGTGGTACTGGCCCTCGTCGAGGTGCTCAAGAGCGTCCGGACTCAGATCGACGAACTCACCGCACGCATCGCCGAGCAACTTGACGCCCACCCCGACGCCAAGATCTTCACGTCGCTTCCCCGGGCCGGTGCCGTGCGGGCCGCCACTCTGCTGGCCGAGATCGGTGACTGCCGGGCCCGGTTCCCCGATCCCGAGAGCCTGGCCGGCCTGGCGGGAGTGGCTCCGTCGACTCGTCATTCCGGACGTCTCCGCATCGTCGAGTTCCGCTGGAGCAGCGACAAGAAGCTCCGAGACGCACTGTGTGACTTCGCAGGAGACTCGTGGCAAGGAAACACGTGGGCGGAACGCCGTTACCGAGAGCTGCGCAAGACCAAGAGCCACCCCCACGCCACCCGGATCCTCGCTCGATCCTGGGTCCAGATCATCTGGCGTTGTTGGCAGGACCGGATGCCCTACGACCCAGCCCTGCACGGAGGCTTTCAGCGACTCTCCAATGAGGTTGCTTGACATAGGGCGTCTCATGCCGCGCTCCTCTCAGCCCCTCGATGCTGCCACGTCACGCGCCGGCGCCCGCACGACGTCGCGCCTGGTCGGCCAGCGCCCGGGCACCCCTTCGGCGATCCAGCCCGCCGCCAATGTGGCGACGAACACGGCGTCGGAGCCGTTGACGGGCCACCCGTCCCCTTCGTGCAGCCGGACAGTGACCTCGGGCACGTCACGCGCGGCGAGGATGCCGAAGGAGCGGATGGTCAGGTCCACCGGCGCACCGGCACCGTCGAGGGCGATGCCCTCGCTCCACACCATGCCCAGCGCCTGGTGCACCGCCCCGAGCGCGTAGGAGCGCAGCGTCACGGGACAGAGGATCTCGCCGGCCCAGACATCGACCTCGACACGCCCGCGCGGGCCGTCCCCGAGTTGCAGCTCGACACGGGCGCGGCCCGCCCCGGGCACGGCCACGTGCGCCGCACCACTCCCCGCGGGGACATCGGGGGCGTCGAGCACGGCCCGCGCCGCAAGCACCTCGGCCCAGCCCGCGCCACGCAGGTCGGGCGATACCGGCGGCCCGGCGACGTCGACCTCGTCGACCTCCACGCCGGGGCAGCACGCCCGCACGCTCGCCGCCAGCGGCGCCAAGTCGGCCGCGCCGTGCGTGCGACCGACCCGCACGATGCCGGTGCCGTCGGAGCGCAGCGCCACGGCCAGGGGTGGGCGCTTGGGCCCGCGCCGCACGATGTCCTCACGCCGCCACAGGACCCGGACGGTGCCCCCGGTCGCGTCAGCCAGCTCCCGGGCGCGACGGGAGACCGGGCTGTGGCGCTTCCCCCCGAAGGCGCCGCCGTTGGCCAGCGGCGAGGCCGGGGGATGGCCCGGGCGGCACCAGCTGGCGTCCGGCTCGACGTAGGCCGGCTCGACCCACGTCGTCTGCAGCGTCAGGGCCCAGTCGCCCTCGGGGACCTCCACCGGGTGGGACAGCGGGACCGTGCTGTTGCGGCCCTGGATGCGCCCGCTCCCGGCCCGGGCGGCGCGGAGGCCGGGGGCGAGCGGTGCGTCGGCCCCGAGTTGGACGAGCGCGCCGGGCGGAGCCGAGTCGTCGGCGAAGCCGCCACCGCCGAGGACCACGTCGGTTCCCGAGCTCTGAAAGGCCGGACCCTCGAGCTGGGCCCGCCACGCGGCCAGCACCGGGTTCCGCGGGTCGCCCGCCGGAGCGCCGGGTCCGCCGTCGACGCCCAGCGCGCTGCAGGCGGCCTCCACGATGGACTGCCAGCCCGTGCAGCGGCACAGGTGGGCGCGCAAGGCCGCTTCGATGTCGCGGCGCGACGGCGGTCTCTTTGCTTCTCCTCCTTCGAGCGCGGCCAGCCGGAGCACGATGCCGGGGGTGCAGAAGCCGCACTGGCTCGCCCCGTGCTGCACGAACGCGGTGGCCCAGCGGTCGCGCAGTTCCTCCGGTGCTCCCTCGAGCGTGGTGACATGGCGCTCCGCCACGCGACGTACGGGCGTGACGCAGGCGACGCGGGGCGCGCCGTCGACCCATACGGTGCAGCACCCGCACTGACCCTGCGGGCTGCAGCCGTCCTTGACGGAGCGGCAGCCGAGTTCCTCCCGCAGTGCGTCCAGGAGGGTGATCCCGTCCTCGACCGCGACTGCGGCCCCGTTGAGGACGAAGGGGACGGACGTGGGCGCGGGCGCGCCGGGGTTGGGGGGCTGCTCGGGAGTGGAGCCGGTGCCGCTCAGGGGGCGGGGTGCCCGGGGCTCAGCTGAAGGAGGAGCCGCAGCCGCAGGTGCGGGTGGCGTTGGGGTTGATGATGTTGAAGCCGGCGCCCTGCAGGCCGTCGCTGTACTCGAGGATCGAGCCGGTCAGCAGCTCCGCACTCGCCGAGTCCACGACGACCCTGACGGCGCCGAACTCACGCACCACGTCATCGGGCATGACCTCGGTGTCGAAGAACATCTCGTAGCTGTACCCGGAGCACCCGCCAGGCTTGACGGCGACCCGGAGGGCGAGCTCCTCGCCTTCCTCCTGGGCCAGCAGCTCGGCAACCTTGGCCGCGGCGTCATCGCTGAGCGTCACCGGTGCCGGCTTCTTCCCGATGTTGACGGAAGTGGACATCGTCGTCACTGGATCCTCCTCGTTGCGCCTACGCCTGGCGACCAATCGCCCGAGGTGCACGGTGCGCCACGGACGCTCACCATGTTACCGGCGGCGGGCGGCCGCCGGCACCCCGGCCGGGAAGGGTCGGAATTCCCCACCACGCAGGTACAATTCCAAGCTATGACGCCTGCCACCGCAGTGACGCCTCCGTCGGGGGAGCCCCCGCGGGAGGTCCGGGAGGAGGAGGTCCGCGAGTGCCTGCGGGCAGTCGTCGACCCCGAACTGGGCGACACCATCGTGGACCTCGGCATGGTCCGGGCCATCACCGTCGAGGGCGCCGACGTCATCGTCGACGTCGCACTGACCATCGCCTCCTGCCCGTTGCGCAGCCAGATCGAGCGCGACGTGGTGAACCACGTGCGGTCCCTGGACTGGGTGCGCTCCGTCGACGTGCAGGTGGCGGCCATGGACGCGGACGAGCGCGCCACCGTGATGGCGCGGGCCCGCTGGAAGGCCCGCGAGGACGCGCCCGAGACCGCGGTGGCCGCCTCGACCCGGGTGCTGGCCATCGCGTCGGGCAAGGGCGGTGTCGGCAAATCGTCGGTCACGGTCAACCTCGCGGTGGCGCTGGCCGCACGGGGTCTGGTGGTCGGAGTCCTCGACGCCGACATCTGGGGCTTCTCCGTCCCCCGCCTGCTGGGCATGGAGGGCGACGTCGAGGCCAGGGCGGGGAAGATGGTCCCGCTGGAGCGCTCCATCGGTTCGGGCACGGTGCGGGTGCTCTCTATGGGTTTCCTGGCCGACGAGGAGCAGGCGATCATGTGGCGCGGGCTCGTCCTGACCCGGGCCGTGCAGCAGTTCCTGCAGGACGCCCACTGGGGTGATCTCGACTACCTGCTCATCGATCTTCCACCCGGCACCGGTGACGTCCAGATGGGGCTGGCCCGCCTGCTCCCCCGCACCGAGCTCCTCGTGGTGACGACGCCGCCCGTGGCGGCCCAGAAGGTGGCGGCGCGGGCGGCCGACATGGCGCGCCGGGGCTACCTGCGGGTCGCGGGGGTCATCGAGAACATGAGTGACTTCACCTGCGAGCACGGGACCACCTATGCGCTCTTCGGGTCCGGCGGCGGGCAACGCCTGGCCCATGGCCTCGGGGTGCCGCTGATCGGCTCCATCCCGCTGCACCCGGACCTGGCTGCCGGCGGGGATGCCGGCGTGCCCGTTGCCATGGCGGGCGGCGGGAGCGAGCTGGGCGCCGTCTTCGAGGAGTTGGCCCGGGTGGTCGCCGAGGACGTGGCGCCCATCGTCGACGTGCAGGGGTGCTCGGCCCGCCTGCTCGAACGGGTCGAGGCGGCCGTGGCCCAGGGGGATGCCGACGACTGAAGCCGGGCCGGGGCGCCGGGCCCTCAGGCGGCCTCCCAACGGGTCTCGATGCTGTCCTGCCCGGTGGCCGTGTCAGCGGGGACGGCCCTGCCCTCCTGGCCCAGGGCACGAAGGTGGGCCCAGAGCGAGAAGCGGGCGACGGGGACCTGCCGCTCGGTGACATCGCCGTAGACCTGGGGGAGCAGCTCGTCGACCGTGGTGGCGCCGCTCCCGGCGAGGGCGGCCGCAATGGTCTCGTGGCGCCCGAGACGGTGGGCCACGAGCGCGTCGACGACCTCGGGCACCTGGTCCATCAGCCGCCCGTGCCCGGGTCCCAGCGTGCGGATGGGCGGCGCGGTGTCCCGGAGGCGGGCCAGGCTGGCCAGGTACTGGTGGAGGTCGCCGTCGGGCGGGCGGATGACGACGGTCGAGCCGTGCATGACGTGGTCACCGGTGAGCAGGAGGGCGTGCTCCTCCACGAGCCAGCACAGGTGGTCCGAGGCATGGCCCGGGGTGTGTACCGCCCGCAACGTCAGGCCCCGGGCGGCACCGTCTCCGGGACAGGACAGCGTCCACCCCTCGCCGGCGCGCTCGTCCGGCGCGAAGTCCTCGGCCGGGCCGTAGCCCACCACGCGGGCCCCGGTGGCCGCGGCGAGCGCGGCCGCCCCGGGTGCATGGTCGACGTGGGTGTGGGTGACGAGGATGGTGCGGATCGGGCCCAGCGGGGCCGCGGCCGCCACGATGGCGGCGGTGTGGGTGGCGTCGGCGGGGCCGGGGTCGACGACGGCCGGTTCGGCACCCCCGACGAGATAGGTGTTCGTACCCGGCCCGGTCATGAGGCCCGGATTGGGCGCGGTGAGCCGCAGGACGCCGGGTGCCACCTCGTCGACACGGCCCGGCTCGGGGGCGGGCCCGATGCCGAAGTCCGGCACCGCCGGGATCACGGCCCGGCGGGACGGGGCCCGGGCGCGGCGTCGGGGCCCTCTTCGTTGGCCCGCAGGGAGACTTCGCGCACGGCCTCGTTGAAGTCCCCCCGCGCCGAGCCTTCGGTGGGATCGGGCACCGCACCGCGCTCGTACCCGGGGTCACCCGGGAGCACGATGCGCATGCCGTTGCCGTCGGGCACCACCCGCGGCTCGATCGCCGGGACGGCGCTCGACGCCTCCTCCGCCGCAGCAAGCAGCGCGGCGCTGGTGGCGAAGCGCCCGACGACCTGGAGGTTGCGGATGGTCGGGAAGATGATCTCGATCTCGCCGGCCCGGTGCCGGGCCAACGCGTCGTGCGGCGAGATCCACACCTCGGCGATGGTCTCCCCGGCGTCGTGCGCGGCGATCTGGCGGGGGGGCGCCGCGGCCACGAAGAAGCGGGTGTCGTACCGGCGTGGCGCGCCACGCGGGGTGATCCAGTGGGCGAAGTAGTGGATGTCGCCCACGGCGAGCCGCAGGCGCTCGTCGCGGCACAGGTCGAGGAACCGGCGGGTGCCGTCGTTGACGGCGGCCCGCTCGGCGGCGAACCGCGCCTCCTCCTGCGGGTTCCCCCCCAGCAGATCCGGGCCGCCCTCGCGCCGGGCCAGGAGGATGCCCGCCTCCTCGAAGGTCTCGCGCACGACGGCCACCCAGTAGGCCAGACCACCTGACTCGAGGCCCAGCAGTGCGCTGGCTCCGGCATCGGTCCGCCCGGCGCAGAACGCCTCGGCCTCGGGGCCACCGTCCAGCGGGTCGACGGCGCCACCGGGGAACACGTACGCGCCACCCACGAAGTCCGAGCGCAGGTTGCGCCGCACCATGAGCACCTCGAGGGACGTCCCGCCCGAGGGCTCCGGGGCGTCACGCACGAGCATGACCGTGGCGGCCGGGCGGATCTCGACCCGGGCCGGGTCGGGAGCGCCCGCGGCCGGTGGTGGCGGGGCAGCCGATGGAGGCACGCCGGAGAGGGTACCGGCAGGCGGAGACGGCGCCCCCGGAACGGGCTCACCCCTTGACTAACCTGACCCGGTCCATGAGCCAGCCCGCCTCCGAGCCCACGTCGGCGACCGCGTTGCGCCACATCCCGCGTCGCTATCTCGCTCTCGGGCTCATCATCGTCGCCATCTGCCTGCTCGGTGCGCTGGTCCTCGTGCGGGACAACTCGGGGCCGAGCATCTCGTCGACCGTGGAGACCTTCAACCCGGCGCCGTCCTCGCTCCTCTCGACCATGGCCTCGGTGCCCGCCTCGGTCTACGACGCCGTCGGGGTGAGCTCGCCCACCGACCCGGTGCTGGCGCCGGGGCCGGCCGGGAGCGGCACCGCGCCGCTGTGGCTGGCCACGGCCGACGGGGGGCCACCGCTGCCGGTGGTCTTCTTCTACGGGGCGGAGTTCGCGCCCTACGCCGCCGTCGAGCGCTGGCCCTTGACGCTTGCCCTCTCGCGCTTCGGCACCTTCAAGCAGCTCGGACTGATGCAGTCGAGCGCCAGTATCGCCTTCGCCAACCTCTCGACGTTCACCTACTGGAACGTCTCGTACACCAGCAAGTACCTGATCCTCGAATCCGTGGAGCGCTACAGCTCGTTGGACCCCACGGGAGCCCGCTATCTCAAGCTGCAGCGGCCCGACTCCCGGCAGGCCGCGGCCGTCACGAACTACGGGGCGGGCGCCAACACCTTCGCCCTCCTCGACGTGGCCAACCGCTACGTCCTCAACGGCGCCAGCTTCGCCCCGGGCGTCCTGGCCGGCCTCTCACAGAGCCAGATCGCCGGTGACCTCGCCACGCCCGCCAGTCCGCTGACCCAGGCCGTCGTCGCGGCGGCCAACGAGATCACGGCCACCATCTGCTCGGTCGACCGGGACAAGCCGGCCGCGGTGTGCCACAGCCGCGGCGTGCTGGCGGCGGATCAGGAACTGAAGATCACGCCCCCACACTGAGGCCGGAGAGGCCCGGTTGGGTCAGCTGGCCCGGCGATCGAGCATGAGCTTGCGCTCCAACTCGTTCATCCCGCCCCAGATCCCGTGCGGCTCCCGAATCCTGATGGCGTAGTCGAGACACTCGCCCCGCACGCGACATTGGTCGCAGATGGTCTTGGCCATCATCTCGCGCGAGGCCTTCTCCTCCTTGCGCTCCGCGTGTGACGGGGGGAAGAACACCGCGGCCTGCGGTCCCCGACAAGCTGCCTTTAGCTGCCACATATCTTGTCCCTGGTGCATCAAACCCCCCATTAGGGCCCTACCGATCCCCCCGCTGGGCTCAAGCTACCGCCGGGGGTTCTCGCTTTCAAGGGGTGTGACCAGGATCTTTGGCCGACGATCGATCTGTTGCGCAGGTCCGGCAACTACGCTCGGCCCGACATGGACGTGGGGACCTTCTGCGCACAGAGCCATGTCCTCGTCGTCGCCGGCAAGGGGGGCGTGGGCAAGACGACCATGACCGCGGCCGTGGCCAAGATGGCCGCCGGAGCAGGGAAATCGGTGCTCATCGTCGAGCTCGAGGGCAAGTCGGGCATCACCGCCGCCTTCGGTCTCGGCGGGGACCTGGGCTACGAAGAAGCCCTGCTCGCGCCAGCGGCGCCGGGCGGGGCGGGCGGTCTGACCGGTTCGGTGCGGGCCCGCAGGCTCACGCCCGACGACGCGCTGGTGGAGTACCTCGAAGACCACGGCCTGCGGCGCGTGTCCAAGCGGCTGGCGCACTCGGGGATCCTCGACGTGGTGTCGACCGCCATCCCGGGTATCCGCGATGTCCTGGTGCTCGGCAAGGTCAAGCAGCTGGAGCGGGACGGCGTCGCCGACCTCATCGTGGTGGACGCGCCGGCCACAGGCCACGCCATCACCTTCCTGACCTCGGCGAGCGGCCTGGTCAGCGCGGCCCGGGGCGGACCCCTGCGCATTCAGGCCCAGGACGTGGTCGACCTCCTGAGCGATCCCGCCCGCTGCCGGGTGATCCTGGTCACACTGCCGGAGGAGCTGCCGGTCTCCGAGACGATCGAGTCCGCCTACACCCTCGAGGACAAGGCAGGGGTCCAGCTGGGGCCCGTGATCGTCAACGCCTGTGACCCCGACCCGGTGGGACTGGAGCGGCCCGCGGCCGAGGTCGCCGCGGCGGCCGGCCTGACCGTGGCGCCGGGCCACCTCGCCGCGCTGGAGGAAGCCCGGTGCTTCAGGCTGGCCCGCCACGCCGTGTCGACCGAGCAGATCGAGCGCCTCCGCCGGGACCTGCCCCTGCCCCACCTCCTGGTGCCGGCACTCGACGCCGAGTCCATCGGGCCGGCCCAGACCCAGGTGTTGGCCGACGCGCTGGCGGTTGCGGTCTCCTCGCTCGTGCCCGAGGGCGCGGCGTGAGCGCCACCGCCGGGACGGACGGCGCGGGCGAGGCCGGGCGCCCGGTGCCGGCGACCCTGGCCGACCTGGTGACCGAGCGGTCCGTGGTGGTGTGCTGCGGGTCGGGCGGCGTGGGCAAGACGACGGTGTCGGCCACCTTCGCGCTGGCGGCGGCCCGGGCCGGCCGGCGCTCCTGCGTGGTCACCGTCGACCCGGCGCGGCGGTTGGCCGACGCACTGGGGGTGCAGTCGCTGCCCAACACGCCGTCGGAGGTGCAGGGCGACTGGCCCGGGCACCTGCACGCGCTGATGCTCGACTCGAAGGGAACGTTCGACGACCTCGTGCGGCGCTACGCCCGCACGCCCGACCAGGCCGAGGCCATCCTCGCCAACCGGCTCTACCAGAATCTCGCCGGCGCGCTCTCGGGCACACAGGAGTACATGGCCATGGAGAAGCTCTACGAGCTGGTCCACTCCGAGGAGTTCGACATCGTGGTGGTCGACACCCCGCCCACCCGGAACGCGCTGGACCTGCTCGACGCGCCGCGCCGGCTGACCCGCTTCCTGGAGAACCGGCTCTTCCGGGCGCTCCTGGTGCCGACCCGCATGTCGCTGCGGGCGGTCGGCGTGGCCACCCAGGCCGTCCTGCGCACGATCTCCAAGGTGGCCGGCGCCGAGATCGTGCAGGATGCCGTCGGTTTCTTCCAGGCCTTCGAGGGGATGGAGGACGGGTTCCGGAGCCGGGCCAGCGCCGTGCACGAGCTGCTGGCCGACCCGGCGACGGCCTACGTCCTCGTCACGTCGGCCCGGCCCGACGCCATCAGCGAGGCCGGCTTCTTCGCCGAGAAGCTGGCCGAGCGCGACGTCGCGGTGTCCGCGCTCGTGGTGAACCGCATCGCGCCCTCCTTCGGCGGCGACCTGACCGGCGCAGAATCGGACACCGCGCCCGCGCTCGAAGCGCTGGAGGACAACCTGGCGGCGCTCAACGCGTTGGCGGGCCGGGAGGAGCACGCGTTCTCCGGGCTGGCGGCGCAGGTGGCGCCCGCACCCGTCGGACGGATCCCCCTGTTCGGGCAGGACGTGCACGAGTTGCTCGGGCTGCAGCAGGCGGCCGACAGACTGTTCTCCTGAGTGCCCCTGGAGCCGGCGCCGGACCGCCGTCCCGGACGCCCCCGGGTTTCCGGCTTCGCACCCGGGTCCGGTAGTGTCCCCGCGGTGCAGACCATCCTGGTCGCCAGCGACGCACCCACGCTCCGCAAGGATGTGGAGGCGGTCATCAGCGGACCCGACATCGAAGTGCGCGCCGTGACCTCGGGCCCCGAGGTGGTGGCGTTCGTCCTCGAGGAATCGCCGGACCTGCTCATCGTCGACATGCAGATGGGCAACATGGGCGGCATGGCGGTGTGCCTGGAGCTGCGCCTGCAGGAGTCCTACGACGCGATGGACCACGTCGCAGTGCTGATGCTGCTCGATCGACGACCCGACGTCTTCCTCGCCCGTCGATCGGATGCCGAGGGCTGGCTGGTCAAGCCGCTCGACCCGCTGCGGCTCCGGCGCGCCGTCGCCGCACTCCTCGACGGCGGCATCTACGCAGACGACTCGTTCACGCCCGTACCCGTGCTGGTGGGTGGCGGACCCCGGCTGCAGGCGGGGTCCGAGCCCCGACCCTGACCCGGCGCCGCCGTGTCGCAGAGGTCACGACGACTGTGGCGCCGCTCCGTGGCCGCCGACGGGCCCCGAGGGGCGGAACGGCAGAGCCAGTCCCTGGAGGCTGAGGCCTCCGAACAGGAACGGTTCATCACCGAGGCCCTCGCCGACCTGCGCGACATGGACGTGCGTGAGGTCATGACGCCGCGGGTCGACGTCACCTTCCTCACCATCCCGGTGCACGCCGAGGACATCGCCCAGGCGGTGCGCACGTCGGGGCACAGCTGCTTCCCGGTGGTCCACGACGATCTCGACGACCTCATCGGCATTCTGTTCGTCAACGACATCTTCCGCACGAACCGTCCAGGGTCGCGGGCCGGAGGCGACGCCGACGAGCCGAGGGACGCCACCAACCCCAGCCCGCTGGAGATCTCGCGCAAGGTGCGCCCGCCGTACCTCGTGCCCGAGTCACTCGGGGTCCTGGAGGCGCTGGCGGACATGCGCAAGCACCACCGGGCCGTGGCGGTCGTCGTCGACGAATACGGCGGGGTGGCGGGCCTGCTCACCGTGAAGGACCTCCTGGAGCCACTCGTCGGTGATCTGCACGACGAGTTCGACGAGGTCGAGGAGCCGCACATCGTCCGGGTCGACAACACGCGGTGGCTCATCGACGGGCAGACCAACGTCGATGACGTGCGGGAACGCATCGGCATCGAGATCCCCGACGGTGAATACGTCACCCTGGGAGGCCTGCTCTTCGAGCGGTTCGGCCATATCCCGGCCGAGGGCGAGGCGGTCCGCGTCGGGGACTGGGACCTGCGGGTGGTGGAGATGGACAAGCGTCGGGTGGCGCAGGTGGTGGCGACCTTCGCCGGCGGCGAGCCAGGGCCCGGGGCGGCGGATGCAGACACAGGAAGGCCGACGCGCGGGGACGAGTCGGCCAACGGCGCGGGGGAAGCGGCGGGCTGACGCCGCGGTAGTGTGGCTGGCTGCTCCCCCCGGGGGGCGGACGGGCTGTGGCGCAGCTTGGTTAGCGCGCTGCGTTCGGGACGCAGAGGTCCCCGGTTCAAATCCGGGCAGCCCGACTCGAAAGTCCCTGTTCAGGCTGGGGTGTGTCGCCGCGAGCTCTGATGACGCAACTCGTTTGGCGCGAATTCGGCGCGAAGCAAACAGGTGGTCGAACGCTTCCAAAGTGTCGAGATTCTGGGGACAGATTCCACCCCACCGTCACGAAGCTTCCGGCCCTGCGGTCCTCGGGATGCCCGTCCGAGCGGTCGCGGCGGTTCGCATTGGCGGCCGAGCGGCCAAAGGCGGCTTGCGGCTACGCCCGAAGCAGCACGAGAGGGCTCGTCTGAAACTGGTCCACTATGTCGCCAACATCTCTGTAAACATGAAGTGATCCCGCTTCGCTCAACTCGTGCTGACTGAAACCACCGGACTCGACGGTGATGCAGCCGATGCCCGCAGCACGAGCGGCTCTCACATCCCACACGCTGTCCCCGACGGCCAGTGCCCGCCGGGGATCGATTGAGAACCGCTTCATCGCGCTCAAGAACACTTCGGGGTCGGGCTTGGAGTTCGCGACATCGTCGGAAGAAGTCTGCCCTTCGATTGCTCCCTCTGCGTCGAGAGCCTTACGGAGTGCGGCGAGCTCGTCGTCGGGAGCGGAGGTGGCGAGAACGACGGCTAGGCCATGGTCGTGGACACGATGCAATACCTCTGCAGCGCGCGGAAACGCAAGGATATCTCCCAGGAGTTCCCTATAGCGCTTGGGCCTCGCTGCAACCGCCTCAGGACAGTCATGCCCGAGAAGTTCTGGGACCAACTGGTCGCCACCCATCCCGATCAAGCGATGGATGGCGTTCATAGGAGCCCACTCACCGACATCCCGGAACGCTCGCGACCAAGCGAGCGTGTGCAGATAGTTCGTGTCGCACAACGTGCCGTCGACGTCGAACAAAACCCCGGGCCGAAGATGGTCCGTCATGCGGGAGGATCGTTCTCTCGGTTCGTGGCAGCCTGCTCTTCGCCAGTCCGGTAATCGTGAGATTCCTCGCTGGCGCCAGAAGAATCCGGGACATTGCCTTTTGGATCCTTCGCCTGGGTGTCGGGGCAAGGCACCTCTGCCGTCCGGTCGGGGTTTCCACTCATCCCTTAGCAATACCCCGGTTCCTAGACGTGAACCGCGCAGTGAGAAGCGATGGATGATGAGCGCAGGGAGAGCAGGGGCTTCCCCATGCAGCTGGGGACAGCCGGCAAGTCAGCCGGTCCGCGCCTCTCTGACCGAGCCCGAGAACACCTTCACCATTTCGCTACAGAAGGCCTCCAGATCGTCCGGCTTACGACTGGTCACGAGGGTGTTGGGCCCATCCGCGGACACGTGCACCTCCTCATCGACCCAGGTGCCGCCAGCGTTCTCGATGTCCGTCTTCAAGCTCGGCCACGACGTGAGCGTGCGCCCCTTGACGAGGCCCGCCTCCACCAGTGTCCACGGCCCGTGGCAGATGACGGCCGAGGGCTTACCGGCTGCAAACGACGCCTGAAGAAAGCTGATGGCAGCATCATCGAGGCGCAGCTGGTCGGGGTTGGCGACGCCACCGGGAAGCACGGTCGCATCGAACGATTCGGCCTGTGCCGACTCCGTCGTTTGGTCGACGTCGAATTGGTCGGCCTCTTTGAGATGATTGAACGCTTGCACCGTGCCCGACTTCGGGGCCACGAGAACTGGCGTTCCGCCGCCCTCCTGAATGGCCTTCCACGGAGTCGTGAGCTCGACCTGCTCAATCCCCTCGTTGGCCACCAGAAAGGCGACCCGTACTTCTCGTAGTTCGTCTGACATTGTCTACCTCCAGAAGTCGGGGCATACCCCGGGGTTGACCAAACCGACGACGACGGCCAGAAGCGCAGCGCTTCTCGCTGACCGAAATCGGAAAGAGCTGCGTGATCGTGTAGAGGCCATCAGCATTCCGTCACCAATCCTGGGAATCCAGTCGGCCGAGGCCCAGGACACCTCGCCCGCGCTCATAGCGGCGGCACAGCGGAGGCCATGACGTTTTCGGCGCGCGCCCAGACGCGGTGGAGGCCCACGGCCGTCACCAATTCGTCGATGAATGCCTTCGCAACTGTCCGTGCGGTGACCACGCCCGGTCCGTCGATCGAGATGCCGACGTCCTCGAGGACCGCAGTGCCACTGCCCCAGGCGCCCACGGCTTTGCAGTGACGAAAGGCCTCTTGGAGCAGCACGGCCAGCTTGATGTCGATGGTCGGGGTCACATCTCCGGCGACGACCAGCGCGTCGAACTCGATTGAGCGGCACGTCAGGAGCGTCCGATCGGCGGACATCCTCTCGGATCCCTTGCCGAGGTTGCCGCCACTCGGCGCGACCACGAGGACGCCGGTACCGAGTTTGGAAAGTGCTCGGCGCAGCTTGGTGACGCCAGCCAGGTCAGCGCCGTCATCGGCGATCACGCCGACCTTGCGGCCGTCAATCGGACCTGGCACCTCGACGATCTGGGACAAGGCAGGCGAGATGGCCACGTCTCTGGCGGGAGAGCCCTTAGGGATCCGAAGACCCAGTCCGGCAGCCACCTGGGCACACAGGTCGGAGTCCACGTCAGCGAGCACGGCCAGTTCCCGCTCTTTGATCTCTCGGGCGTAGACCTTGCCGAGTTCGAAGGTGAAGGCCTCGACGACGTGGGCCTGCTCTACTGCGCTCAGACTTCGGTAAAAGAGGGTGGCCTGCGAGTAATGGTCGTCGAAGGACGCCGGTGCCCCTCGCACGACCTCGCCATCGAGAGTACGTGGCACGTTGATGTAGGCGCCTTCACGTCTGGTGGCGACCCGAGGCGACTCGTCGATCCCGTTGGGAAGGTACGGGGAAAGCCCGTCATGGACGGCAGTCTGGTGCATGCCGTCGCGCAGCATGTCGTTGACCGGGCAGTGCGGACGATTGATCGGCAGTTGCGTAAAATTTGGCCCACCGAGGCGGGTGAGCTGCGTATCGAGGTAGGAAAACAGACGCGCCTGCATCAGGGGATCGTCGGTGGCTTCGATGCCGGGCACCAGGTTGCCCGTGTGAAAAGCCACCTGCTCCGTCTCGGCAAAGTAGTTCGAGGGGTTCCGGTTGAGGGTCATCTTGCCGATCAGCTGCACCGGGGCGAGCTCCTCGGGCACCAGCTTGGTGGGATCGAGCAGGTCGATGCCCTCGAAGCTGTCGCTGCCGTCGTCGGGCAGGACCTGAATGCCCAGCTCGTATTCGAAGAAGGCACCTGCCTCAATGCCGTCGGCCAGGTCCCGGCGGTGGAAATCGGGGTCCACGCCGGCGGCGATCTGCGCCTCTTCCCAGACCAGCGAATGCACCCCGGCCACCGGCTTCCAGTGGAACTTGACCAATGACGTGGCACCCCTGGCATTCACGAGCCGGAACGTATGGACCCCGAACCCCTCCATCGTCCGGAAGGAGCGGGGGATACCGCGGTCGCTCATGTTCCACAACACGTGGTGCGTCGCCTCCGTGTGCAACGAGACGAAGTCCCAAAAGGTGTCGTGGGCCGACTGGGCCTGGGGGATCTCCACGTCCGGATGGGGCTTGGCGGCGTGGATGATGTCGGGGAACTTGATCCCGTCCTGGATGAAGAACACCGGGATGTTGTTGCCCACCAGGTCGAAGGTGCCCTCAGCCGTGTAGAACTTGACCGCGAAGCCTCGCGTGTCCCGCACGGTGTCGGCCGAGCCTCGGGACCCGACCACAGTCGAGAAGCGGGTGAAGACCGGTGTGACCAAACCCTCCTCGGCCAAGAATCCAGCCTTGGTCACCGATCGGGCCGTTCCGTAGGACTCGAAATGGCCATGGGCGGCGGCACCGCGTGCATGCACCACCCGCTCGGGAATGCGCTCGTGGTCGAAGTGGGTGATCTTCTCGCGCAGGTGGAAATCCTCCAGCAGGGAGGGCCCGCGTTCGCCAACCTTGAGCGAATGGTCCGTGTCGGCCAACCGCACCCCTTGGGCCGTCGTGAGAAAATCCCCGCCTTGTGCGACGGCCGCGGATTCGTCCTTCGAGGGTTGTCCGGTTGACGTGAAGAGGCCCGGAGCGGAGTGGCTGCGACCATTGGAACTTGGCATAAAGCATCTCCCCGGTAAGGCGCGACGACCAGCCGCCCAGCTGCGACTGCTCTACCCTCCCGCGATATCCCGTACACAACTTCCCATCCGGATCTACGAAAATCACTCAATCGGGTGACAGATAGTGTGGGACGCCCGGCATGTCGTGATGACGGACGGAGCATCGAAGAAATCCTGCGGCCAAGGCCACGCCGGCTACGAGGTGAGGCAACCGCTACTCTGGAATGGCGGTTCATTCGATCGTGCTGTCGACGGCGCAGCTCGTCCTCGACGTCTACACCTGCGATCCCAAGCGGACGAGCGGCGCCATCGACCGAGGTCCGATCGACCAGCTCTTGGAGGGCTTCGGCCCTCGTGCGTTGCGCCCGATCCGCCGCGCCCACTTCCTGGTCCCCGAAGACCGACGCAGACGTCAAGCGTTTCCCGGCCTCGTGGAACCTCTCCACCAGAGTCGCCAGGTCCTCATCTGGTCGCATCGCCTGGCATCTACCCCAGCGGATCGAAACCGACCGCCTCCCTTTCACCGGCACCCGCGGGTCGCACATGTGGCGCTCACGCCAATTGGTCGGACCCGATTCTTCAGCATGGATCGGCCTTCATCGGGAATGACATGTCCTCAGAATGAACGAATCAGTCATCTGTGATGTGCTCGCTCGGGAGCGGGCGGCCACGTTGGCCCAGATCGAGGCGATCCAGGCGGAGTTCAAGGCCATCGTCTCGAGTTCGGTCGGCGCCAACGGTGACGATGAGCACGACGCGGAGGGATCAACGATCGCTTTCGAGCGCGCGAAGGTGGCCGCTCTACTCGATCAGGCCCGGTCGAATCTCAGCGACATCGATCATGCGCTGGCCCGCCTCACCGCGGGGCATTATGACGTGTGTGAGCGCTGTCATGGGCAAATTGCGGCCGCACGTCTGGAGGCTCGGCCGGCCGGTCGTACCTGTTACGACTGCGCACAGGCCGAAGCTTCGCAGGGTCGGATCTGGCGGTGACCCGATCGAGCGCCTGGGTAGCGGGATGACACCAATGCGGGGCGCCTCGGGCCGTCGGCCGACCTGGCGCGCCCTCCTCTCCGGCTGAGCGCCGAGTCGTTGTGGCTCCCGGGCGCTGGCTGCGGTCACCCGTTCGGTGCGAAGACGACAGCTGCTGATTCGAGGAGAGTAGATGTGGGTAGTCCGCTCCCATGTTGCAGCAGGCGCAAACCCAGGTCCGTCGTGGAGCGCAGAGTCTGGGATGGCCCAGATCCAGGGCCCGAGCGTTTCTCCTCTTCATCGTGATACCGGCGTGGCTCGTCCCCGGCCTCTTGGACTGGTATTTCCACCGCCGCAGCCACATCGAGAAGCCGGAGAATGGTGGCGTGCGAGAGTCGCTAGTCCACTCGGCGATGTTCGCCGAGGCCGGCATGCCGCTCGTGCTCAGCGTGCTCTTCGAGATGAATCCTCTGCTCGTCACGCTCATGACGGGCGCGGCTGCCACTCATGAGTTGACGGCGATCGGCGATGTCCGACTCGCGTTGGACAGCCAGCGAGAGGTCACACAGGCCGAGCAACACGTCCACAGCTTCCTTGAGGTGATGCCCTTCTGGGTGGTGCCGCTCATGGTCCTGCTCCATGAGCCGTCGACGAAACGGTGGCGACTGACCCGACGCGGATCGGCATTGCGGAGAGGAGATCTCGGATGGGTCGCGGTGGCGGTGCTCCTCGGCGGTGTGGCCCCGTACTCCGAAGAGCTCCTTCGCTGTTGGCGGAATCGGTCGACATGAGGGTCCTGCTTGCGACTTCCCACTCATCGCGACGACCGAGGTGGTCGCAGAGATGGGTTCTGGTATGAGTCGTCCATCTCCTTACCGACGATCCGATTCGCCGATTGCATCAGCGGTTGCAATAGCGGGTTCAGGCCCCGCACCCGTTCCGCCCGGTGGCGGTGGCAGTCCACTGAGTCTCCGGGCAAATGGCGCGGAAATGGCGCGGAACTTTTTGCCCGGCGTTCGACCGGGTGCCGTTGCCGTTGTCACCGAAGCAGCGCTCGCCGATCGCGTCGGCGGCCTCCCGGTCGATCGATGCCGACGCCGAGCAAGGTGGGTAGAGTTCGGCACGGTGGCGGTTGCTCAGGAGGAGAAGCGGGCATGACCCCGAGCGGGTCGCAGCAAGCAAAGTCTCCTTCTCAGCTGATCGACGAGAGAATTAAGGAGCTGGGCGACTGGCGGGGCACGACGCTCAGCCGGCTCCGCGCCTTGATCAAGGAGGCCGATCCCGACGTCGTCGAGGACTGGAAGTGGCGAGGGGTTCCGACGTGGTACCACGACGGATTGATCTGCACAGGCGAGACGTACAAGAACGTCGTGAAGATGACCTTCGCCAAAGGGGCGTCTCTGAAGGATCCGGCGGGGCTCTTCAACTCCAGCCTCGAGGGGAACACGCGCCGTGCCATCGACTTCCGCGAGGGCGAGAAGATCAACGAGAAGGCGTTGAAGACCCTCGTTCGTGCCGCCGTGACCCTGAACAAGTCCAAAGCCAAGAGCTGATCGACAGAAGCCGCAGCCCGTTGCCCGGGCTTACGGCCAGAGTTGTGCCCGAGGTGCAGCCGACCAGTCCTCAGGATGGATGCCATGGGTCCGCAGCAAGGCCAAGGTGATGCGGTCGAGACCGAAGCCGAAGCAGCACGAATGCGCCACCTCACCGTCGGCCGTCACGATCCCGAACGGCTCTCCGAAGTGGTCGAGGTGGCAGTTGGCCGAGGCGATCGCCGTCGGGTGCTCCGAGGAATTGATCGGCGTCACGATCTCGAATTTGAGCGTCTCCGCCCTCTGGTTCTCGGCCAGAATGCGGCCGACCCGCCCGAAGAACGGGTCGTTCGCCACCACGGTCTCGACCACCAGGCCGAACGAGTCCAGTATCTCCGCGCCGAGCTGCAGCCAGCGGTCCCGGTGCTCGCTGGCCTGTACGGCGTCGCCGACGTACACCAGGTCGTGTTGCCGGAACGCCTGCATCCGCGCCGGGTCGAGGCTGGGCTCGTGGCGGAAGCACCAGCCCGACACGTCGTAACGGCTCCCGCCCTCGGGCAGGGTCCCGGACAGCGTCGGATAGAGGGGATGGCACACGGCGGGACAGAGGCTCACGTCGGCCGCCTCAAGCAGTTCCGTCCAGTTACCCCCCGACTGGGCCACGTCCATCAGCCTCTTGTGGTCTGCATTGTTACCCGTGAACGTCGACACCGACCCGATCATGTCCGGAAAGGAGGACAGGTATCCGGTCCGCTCCAGGACCAGCCGGGGCATCACCGGCGGGAACCGATAGCTCGCCGCGCCCTCGGAGGCGGCCACGCCGGCCACCACGCTTTCGACCGCGGCCACGATACCCTCGTACACCGATGAGCGGCCGTAGATCCCGTCGGTCCCTGTGGGCACCAGGATGCCCGCTTCCACGAGCTCGTCCCGGAACGATCGTCCGCCGCTCACCGTCAATCATCCCTGCGGATCAGCAGCCTCTGCGCCGCGGTGCTGTCGATCCGACGGTGGTTGCTGATGACGGCAGCACCCTGCCGGTCCGTGCCCGGGCCGAGCTCGCTCAGTGCTCCCGTTGCAGGCCCGGTCCCCACTGCCGGGAGCCACGGCCGGTTGTCCCAAGCGAGGTCGGCCTCGTCGAGGCCCGCAGCCGGTCCACCCCAGCGGCATTCCGACCTGAATCCGCCCAGGACGTCGGAAATCGCCTTGCCCGCCGCTGCCGGTCCCATCGCGCCATTTCAGCACACGGAACCAGAGGTCCCTGGAGCGATTCGGTTAAAGGCACCTGAGTGCCCGGCCGATACCTACGCAGGTCGATCCGGCGTTTAGATTGAGGAACCCCTGTTCAGGTAAGGGGGAAGTTCATCGTGGCAGTCATTCGCTGGCCCAGCCTGAAGTCGACGTTGCATTCGTGTCTCGAGCGGGGAAGCCCTGATCGACGGCAAGGGGGCGGCGTCCGAGTCCGCGATCAGATGGCGGCGGCGGTCGGGACGCGAACCCGGCGCGGAGGAGGGCGAAATCAATGAAGACAGGAACGGCTATCCGCGTCGGAGCGGACGTCGTGGCGGTCCACCAGGTGGCGGAGAGCGTCACCCGCTTCGGCTCGCGCTACTTGGAGCGCATCTACACCGAGCACGAGCTCAGCTCCTGCGTCGGTGGATCACCCGTGCGGGCTGCCAGCCTGGCCGCACGATTTGCAGCCAAGGAGGCGACCATCAAGGTGCTGCGTCCAGTGGGCCACCAGCCCGACTGGCGATCGGTGGAGGTGCGTCGCCATTCCGAGGGTTGGTGCACCATGGCTCTTTCGGGTCATGCGGCGGCGTTGGCCGAACAGGCGGGCATTGCCGAGCTGGCCGTCAGTCTGACCCACGACGGGGATGTGGCCGCGGCCGTGGTGGTCGCACTGTGCAACCCTGCGGCCGACGTCACCACGCCGACCCTGTCGAGGGATCTGGTCCGCTGCGAAGGTGATGTCTGATGGACGAGAAGATCCGTACCATCCTGGCGGACCACGGCCACCTCTCAGTCGACGTGGACTCGCTGCGCGACGAGGACGACCTGTACCAGGCCGGGATGACCTCGCACGCCAGCGTCAACGTCATGCTCGCCCTCGAGGACGAGTTCGAAATTGAATTCCCCGAGACGATGCTCCGCAAGAGCACGTTCGAGTCCGTCGCCGCCATCCGGAAGGCCCTCGACGAACTGACCGGTCCCTAGGCCGGGCGGAGATCCTGATGACGGTCGCTGGGGCCCGCGTCCACAACCTGACAGCTCGCCAGTCCGCCGTTGTGGCGGATGTCTGGGTTGATCCGACCCACAACACTGCCGAGCAAGGCGCCCGATGAGCGATCAGATCGCGGCCTGGCGCCAGCACCTCGGGGCGAGTACCGCGTTGTGGGCTGGTGCCGGGCGCCACGAAGTCAATGAGCAACGATGGCTCACACTCAGCGGGTCCCCCAGTATCGACTTCAACGTCCTTCTCTGCTACGGCGATGGTCGTGGCGACTGGGGTTCACTCCTCATGGAAAGCCTCGACGACGTCAAGGCGGCGAAGGTGCCTTCGGTCGTCATGGTGACCGGCGCAGCGCTCGGCTCGGTACAGGTCCTCATCGATGCAAAGTGGGTCTGCATCGGGGAAGTACCGCTCATGCATCTGCCCGCAGCCGGGGTGCCGTCCGATTCGCACGACGACGCCGTCCGTGTGCTCGCTGCCGAGGATCTCGGCGCGGTCCGGGCGGTCGTGTCCGAAGCCTTCGGCCTCCCTCCGGACATCACCGAGCTCGCCATCCCGGATGCAACGGTCGAAGCGGGACCGTTTGCCCTCTGGGGCGTGGAGATCGACGGTCGACTCGTATCGGTGGCGGCCTCCGTCCGAGTGGGATCGTCGGCGGCGTTCTGGTCGGTCGCAACTCCCCGGAACGAACACCGCCGAGGCTACGGTCAACGGCTTTTTGCCTCGGTGCACCCCCGCCTCAGGGCGGAGGGTGTCGAGGACTTTCTGCTCTATGCATCCGGGCCCGGCCAGGCGCTGTATCGGCGATTGGGGTACAACGTCGTCGAGAATTGGCAGCAGTGGTCATACCCGAGATGGGTCCTCGGGCGCGCCTGACCTGACTGCCGCCCGGACAGTAGGCCGAGCTCAACTTCGAGGATCTGACCCGCCCACCCGATGTCACGCTCGATCGATCACCCGGGGGTGACGGGCGTGGTGCCGGCGGGCCACATGCTTGGCCTCGTACATCGCCTTGTCTGCCTGCTGCGTGAGCCGGTCGATGTCACCGTTCTTGCCGCAGGAGGCGAACCCCACGCTGACTGATGTCCCGACACCCTGCACCTTGATGCGCGCCACGGCATCCGTGATCCGGTCGGCGACGCGCCGGGCGTCGGACTCGTCGGCGTCCACCACAACAGCAAGGAACTCGTCGCCCCCGGTCCGGGCCAGAAGATCGCCCCCGCGCAGGATGCCGGAGGCGGCGCGGGCAACTGCGACGAGGATCTTGTCCCCAACATCGTGTCCATGCGCGTCGTTGATCGCCTTGAGGTGATCGATGTCCAGGACGAGAATGCTCATGGCGTTGTGGCGCCGGTCTCCTTGGAGGTACAGCGAGAGACCCCGCCGGTTCGAGACGCCGGTCAGGGGATCCGTGTTGGCCTGGATCTCGAGTTCCTGATGTGCGATCGCGTTGCCCAGTGCGAGCTCCACCACGTTGGCCATGGATTGGCAGCGGGCGAAGGCGTCCTCCGACATGTGGGTGTCCCGGCTGTCAATCTGGAACATGCCATGCAGTTCGTCATTCACGGTGACGGGGATGAGCGCGGCGTCAGTGATGTCGTACTCGTCGGTGACCGCGCGCAGGGTCGGCCCCAACGAGGTGCGCTCCATTCGGGTGTTCAGGGGCTGACCGCTGTCCATCACCATCCGCACGTACGGGTCGTCCTTGAGCAGGTAGCTGGTCGGGATGGATCCCCGGTCGTCGGCGAGGGCCTCCTGGGTGACCACGCCATCGGACACCCGCAGGTATGAGGCGCCCCGGAACCCGCCTCCGGCCAGTTCCAACATGGCGAGCGTGCCTTCGGCAATCACCTCCTTGGGGTGGCGGAGCGACGCCAGGGATTGGGTGGTCCCATCCATGAGGCGCCCCAGGCGGGCGAGCTCCGCCGAGTCCCGCTCCTTCCCCTCGAGGCTTTTGCGGAGATGGTGCACGGTCACGGCGACGACCACAGCCACGGCGGTCCACAAGAAGAGGCGGCGCAGGTCCGTCGCCTCGCTGGTCTGCACGGCAACACCGACCGCGATCAGGCTGAGCATGGCGGCGCAGACAGCAATCGCGATGTATGAGGCCGGGTAGTAGAGGGCCATGGCGAGTACCGGGATCAGAACGAGCGCCGAGAGGCCGCCGGCCGTACTCTGCACGCTCGGGTCCGTGCCGCCCGAGATCAACAGCAGGGTGACCGAGACCAGGTAGCCGACCGCCGGGAGGAGGACGGCCCAGCGGGGGAGCCGCCGCCAGGGCAGGAACACCGCGGATGCGCACACCACCAAGACGGCCAGGCTGGCCCAGTACAGCCCGGGATTGCTCGGCCCCGGTGGGAGGGCCGCACTGGCCTGGGCGAGCGCAGCGAGCCCGATGAAGATGGAGGCTTGCACCAAGACCCGGCGCCGCCCCGTGAGGGCCCGCGCCCGACCTTCGTGCTCTCTCATGGCATCTCCATCTCCCGACGGCGCTCGCTCCCGGTGCCCTCCCTCAGAACTTCGGTCGATCACTTGTTCCCCATTACTCACCCGATCCCCATTTGATGGAGCCAAGGTACTAATTTGCGAAACGATTGATGAACATCGATTTGGGCATCCGATGGCCACGTGCGCATCAGCGTCGATGCTCCGTTAGTCCGTAGCCGGTGTGGCCGACCCTCGGTCGGAACAGTCGGCGCCCCGCCCGATGGCCTCCAGTAGTGCATCGAGGAACGGGACCTGACCTTTGACGAGCTTGCGCCGGGCCTCATCGATCGAGACCCACTCGACCCGGTCGACCTCGGGGAACTCCAGGACTCTTCCCGAGCCCTTCGGCCATTCGAGCTCGAACGTGTTGCTCGACGCCCGCGTCACGTCGAGATTCCCCGACAGGGTCCACACGCTGACCCGCTTGCCACCGGGCTGGCGGCGTTCCCCGAGGAAGATTGCCTCGCCTTCCGGGGGTTTGAGGCCGACTTCCTCCTCGAACTCCCTGTACGCCGCGCCGAGTGGATTCTCGCCCGGGAGGTACTCGCCCTTGGGCACCGACCAGGCGGCCTCGTCCTTCCGCGCCCAGAACGGTCCGCCCGGGTGGGCGATCAAGACCTCGACCACGCCCCCGGGGATAATCCTGTACAGCAGCAGGCCTGCACTGGTCGCACCCATGGGTCCGACTCATCCTTCCATTGGGTCCTCCGGGACGCCGCAAAGCCGTCAACCTTCGGGTCTGCATCCCATATTGCAACAGCGATGGGTCCGGCTGGCCGCCCCGACTTCCCGCTGGTGCGTGACTGGGCGCAACGGGCGGCGCTCGCTAGGCTGCTCTCGCGTTCCGACCTCCCAGACCGGAGCCATCTCGGGGACACGGACGTCGACCGGAGCAACCGGTCGCACGTCTTCGATCTGAATACTGAGCGATGAGTCCTGCCAAGCCCGAGAACGACCCCGTCCAGAAGGGGCTGCACCAGCTCGGTCAACAGATCGACGACGGAGCGGTGCAACCGGACGCGGGGGCGGACCCGGAGGACAACCCGGTCGAAAAAGGCCTGCACGAACTCGGACGCCAGATCCACGAGGCGAATCGAACCGGTTGGCGCCGGAAACGTACAAGTCGGGAGGAGGACGCGGCACGCCCGGGGCCGGCGCACGCCGCTCCCAAGGGCAGACGCTCCCGAAAGCGCACGGCGGCCTGGATCGGGGGGACACTGGCGCTCGTCCTCGTGCTCATCGTCGGCGCGGTGGCTGGCTACGGCTGGTATCTCAATCACGAGATCCACCGCATCGACCTGAAGAACCTCACCTCCGCGCCCTTGAAGGGCGACGACGCGGGCACGGAGAACATCCTGATGATCGGTTCGACGGATCGGTGCGCGCTCAAGGTGCAAAACCCCGCCTACGGGCTGTGCTCCCAGGGCGTCAACGGCGTGAACAGCGACGTGGTGATGATCCTCCACCTGAATCCGGTGAACCACTCGGTGTCGATCCTGTCCATTCCGCGCGACCTCTTCGTGCCCAACGCCCGCTCCGACGGCGCCAACAAGATCGACGCCGCGCTGTACCAGGGCTCGGACCAGCTGATCGCTGCGATCGAGGAGGACTTCGGGATCCCGATCCAGCACTTCGTCGAGCTGAATTTCGACAGCTTCATCAACGTGGTCCAGGCCCTCGGCGGCATCAAGATGTACTTTCCCGAGCCGGTGTACGACGCGTACTCGGGCCTGAACATCCAGACGACCGGCTGCATCCAGCTGAACGGGACCCAGGCGCTCCAGGTCGTGCGGGCTCGCCATGTCCAGTACAAGGGTCCAGGAGTCACCACGGACGACCCCACATACTGGCCCCAGGAGGCGCAGAGTGACATTGCGCGCATCCGCCGGGACCACGAGTTCCTGCGCGTCCTGGCGACCGCCGTCAAGGCGAAGGGTCTCAGCAACCCGATCACGGACGAGCAGCTGGTCGCCGGCGTGGCCGGGCAACTCACCGTCGACTCGGGCTTCTCGGCTTCCGACATGATCAGCCTGGTCCTCGGCTATCACAACGTCGACGTCAACAGCGCACCGCAGCTCACCGTGCCGGTGGCGGTGGACCAGTTCGGCAACTACGTCTACCAGGGCGGCAGCTACGGGGACATTGAGTTCCCCGCCGAGCCTCAGGACCACAACGCGGTCGACCAGTTCCTCGGCCTCAAGTCGAGCAACGAGGACACCTATTCAGGCGGCGCTCTCCCGTCGCCGTCGACGGTGACGGTGTCGGTGCTCAACGGGTCCGGTGCCTACAACCAGGCGACCACGACGGCACAGAGCCTGCAGGCCCTCGGGTTCCACATCGGCACGATCGGCGACAGCCCACCGGTGGGCCAGGAGGCCGAGACGGTCGTCTACTACGCGTCCAAGACACCGGCCCAACTGGCCGCGGCGCAAGCCGTGGCGAACTCGCTGTCGGGAGCCGTGATCATGGCCATGGACCCGACACAGGTCAAGGCGGGTTCCCAGGTCACCGTCGTCACGGGCACCGACTTCACGGTCAACGCTCCACCGGCGACCCCGGCCACCCCGGCCCCGACAGGGGCGACGGCGCCGAGCAGCACGACGACCACGACCGGCAACAGTGGTAACACCGGAAACTCCGGCGCCTTCCAGGCGCCGACGCCGACCGTCGAACCGCTGCAGCCCTGGGACCCCCGCTCGTGCACCGCGGGCGGGGGAGAGGGCTCCTGAGGCCACCGGATACCGGCCGAGCTGCACGGCGTCAGGCGAAGATCTCGCCCCCGTTGGTGTCGAGCGCCTGTCCGGTCATGGCGGATGAGAGATCCGAGGCGAGGTAGACGATCGATCCGGCGACGTCCTGGTCGCTCGGTATCCGGCCCAGCGGAACCCGGGCGTTCAACTCGTCGATGACGACCTGGGCCGGTACCCCCCGTCCCGTCGACGTCATCTCGACGTAGATGTCGACCGACGGCCCCGCCATCCATCCGGGCACGACTGCGTTCACCCGGACCTTGGAGGGACCCAGCTCGTACGCGAGTACCCGGGTCGCCGTCAGCAACGCCCCCTTGGAGATCGCGTAGCCCCCCTGAGCCGGCTGCGGCTGACGCGTCACCATGGAGGCCACCATCACGACCGAGCCGCCACCGCGCACACGCATGGCAGGCAGCGCGGCCCGGGTCATCTGCAGCGAGCCGAAGAGGTTCGTATCCATGATCTTGCGCCAGATGGCGAGGTCCACCTCTTCGAAGGCCTGGAAGGCATCGAAGCGAAAGGCGTTGTTCACCAACACGTCGATACCGCCGAACTGCTCTACCCCCGCCGCCATCAGGCGGGCGCAGGCCTCGGGGTCGGTGATGTCGGTCGGCACCGCGAGGGCCCGGGCGCCCAAGGCGGACACCTCGGCGAGGACCTCGTCGAGGGTCGTCTGACGCCGCGCCGCCAACACCAGGTCGGCCCCGTGGGCGGCGAGGGCCCGGGCCGCCTGGCGTCCCAGCCCCGGGCCGACACCCGAAACCACACACACCTTCCCCGCCAACAACCCGGCCCGGGCCGCGGCTGCCTCTTCGCTCTTCGCGCTCGTCATTGGCGGAAGCGTAGGGCAGGCCCGGCGCCAAGGCGCCCGCATATCCGCGTCAGTGTGACAAGGGCCTGAGATGATCGGCGGCAGGGTTGAACAAAGGAGAGTCATGGCCATTTGTTCGCACTGTGGTGGCGAGATGTCCGAGGGGATCAGCTGTCTGACCGACCCGGTCATCATCGAAGGGAGGGCGTATGCCCCGATCCCCTGGGGCCAGGAGCTCCGGCCCAGGCACCGCTACGAGCCGGAGGAGTGCCGCGACTGCGGGACGCCGCTCGGGGGGATCCACCATCCGGGTTGCTGCATGGAGCGGTGCCCGGCCTGCCACGGCCAGGCGGTCGGGTGCGGCTGCGTGACCGAGCCCGACTGCACCTACGAGAGCGTCCGGTCGGGGCGCTGCCGATCACACGTGCTGCGGCGCGTCGGCTGGCGCTGATCGATCACGGAGTCCCGGCGCCGCCCAGGGCGCCTGCACAAGCCCGAAGCACCCGGCGGGCGGACACGTCGGCAAGATGCACGCCTTTCGTCGATCTCGGGAGAGGTCGGGCGAAGGAGGTCGGCGGGCCCCTGCATTGCGGAGTGCGCTTGACCCACCCGTTGCAAGTCACAAAGGTGGTCGGGTGACCCTCTCCGCCAAAACTCCACGAGCACAGTGAGAATCGGACCTCTCGACGGCGTTCGCGTCCTGGAGGCGGGGCTTCTCGTCCAGGGCCCCCAGGCTTCACTGACGATGCAGGAATGGGGCGCCGACGTCATCAAGATCGAGCTCCCCGGATTCGGCGACCAGGCCCGGTGGCTTCCCCTGGCCCGCGGCGACCGCCGATCGGCGTTCTTCACCGCCTACAACCGAGGGAAGCGGAGCATGACGATCGACCTGCGCGTGCCCAAGGGGCGCGCTGTGTTCCTCCGCCTGGTGGAGCACGCCGATGTCGTGATCACCAACTTCAAACCGGGGACGATGGAGGCGTGGGGTCTCGGGTACGCCGATGCAGCGGCCTGCAACGAGCGCATCATCTACGCCATGGGATCCTCCTTCGGACCGGAGGGTCCCGATGCGGCACGTGAAGGAGCAGACCTCAGCGCCCAGGCCGCCGGCGGGTTGATCAGCACGACGGGTGGCAAGGGCACCGACCCCAGTGCGATCGGTGCCACCATCGCCGACCACATCTCGGGGCAGAATCTCCTCTCGGGCATCCTGGCCGCCCTCTACGCGCGGGAGCACACGGGCCGCGGACAGGTGGTCGAGACGTCGCTGCTCGGCGGCCAGCTGTGGGCCCAGGCCGGGGAGTTCACCCGGTACCTGCTGTCGGGAGAGATGTCGGGCCCGAGCGGGCGGAGCCACCCCATGATCCCGGGCATCTACGGCGTGTTCCCGACCGCCGACGGGTGGATCGCCATCGTCGGCACCGCGGGCCCGGCGCGCGATCTCTTCTATCGGACCATCGGGCGGCCCGATCTGATCGAGCGTTTTCACACGCTCCTGTACTTCGAGGACGACAAGGCCGCCCTGTGGCCGATCCTCGACGAGGTGTTCGCCACGAAGCCCACCGCGGAGTGGTGTGAGCTGCTCGGCGCCGCCGGTCTGCGCTTCGCCCCGGTGCGAGACCACGCCCAGGTGGCGGCGGATCCCGGCGTCAGAGCCAACGGTTACATCGCCCGCATCGAGGACCCCGACGCGCCTGGGACCGTCACGGAGGTGGTGGGGGCGCCCGTTCACTTCTCCGACCCCATGCCGGCGACTCGCCCCCGCGCCCCGGAGCTGGGACAGCACACCGAGGAGGTCCTGCTCCAGGCCGGCTACTCCTGGGACGACATTGCGAACCTGTCGGCTGAGGGTGCCATTTAGATCTTCCACGCGCCGGTCCACTCGGGTCAGTGCTAACAGGACGGCGGCGAGGCCTTCGACTCCAGTGGTCGATCCCGGCATGAACCAACTCTTCACATCGGGTCGAACCGACGAGCTCCGCACACGCTGACGAGACCGGATGCGTCCCGTCAGGGACGCCAGGTCACACCGTTGGGCCAGGGGTCTTGACGAAGGCGGCGAAGGGCGGCTGCTCCCCCGCGGGCGGCAGCGGCGCAGTGGAGATGCCGGTGGGGTTCCCCGGCGCGGCCAGAGTCGGGGGATCGGCGAACGCGGCGCGTGCTCAGGTCGAGGCAGTCGAGCAGGTCATTGGCGTTGGCGTCCCGGTAGGTCATGGCCGGAAGGTTCCACTTGCGCTCGATCGTCTTCAACACCGAGGTGTGGTCGTACACCGTGTGGGACACGAAGTGTGGCTTGCTGTACGGAGAGACCACCACGGTCGGAACCCGGAAGCCGTAGCGGTCGTAGCCACCGGGCTGATCGGTTGTCGCGATGTCGGGCGGGATGTCGTCAGGCGGGATCGCGGCCGGCGGTGGAACGTGGTCGTAGTAGCCACCGTGCTCGTCGTAGGTCCACACGAGGAGCGTTCGGTCCCACGCCGGGCTGTTCAGCAGCGAGCCGACCACTGTCGAGACGAAGTGCTCCCCGAGCGAGAGGTCCTGAGGGTTCTCCTCGGTGCCCGTCAGAATGTTCGGATCGACGTACGACACCGCCGGCAGCGAGCCCGACTTGGCGTCGGCGTGGAACTGATCGATCGTCTTGATCCGATTCGGGTTCTTCGTCGCGATGTCGGAGATCACGTACAGGGTTGAGACGTTGGTGGCGTAGCTCGCCCAGCTGATGCCGTGCGCGTCGAGGCGGTCGAAGATGGTCCCGTTGGGCGGGATCCCCGTGATCGACGAGAGCTCGGTGGCGATCAGCCCGAAGGCCGTTCCGGCCAGTAGGAAGCGGCGATTCGGGTACGTCTGCGCCAGCACCGAGCAGAAGTAGCGGTCACAGAGTGGGAACGTGCGGGCCAGCGAATAGTAGAAGGGGATCTCCTCACCCGTGTAGTACGCCATCGACCAGTCGCTGCTGCTCTCGGGCCCGATGAACCCGTCGTTGCGGCCCTGCCCGTACTGGATGTGACTGGCGTCCCAGGTCTGGGTGACGTGGCCGGCCTGACTGGTGTCAGTCTCGTGGAACGCGCGGACGTAGCCACCCGTGGGGTCCGGATTCGTGTTTCTCGGGCGTCCCTGACGGTCGAGAGTGAACCCGTCGCCTCGGCCGAGCATCCCGAGGTAGTTGTCGAAAGAGTGGTTCTCCTGCATCACGACCACGATGTGGTCGATCTCTGGCATCGTGTCGGTGCCCTCGGGCAGGCTCGGGTCGGGTCGGGATCCGGGATGGCGCCACCGGGACCGCGGCGGGAGGCCCGAGAACGGCGCCGCGGCCAGCTTCGTGGCTGCTGAGGCGCTGTCGATCGTGCCGGCGCTGAGCCCGATGGTCGCTGCCCCCACCCCGAGCGCCCCCTGCAGGACCTGACGTCTCGACCAGCCCCGGTCCGCGCTCACCACCCGCCATTAGACCACGGGTCCGGCGGACGTCAAGCGCCGTCGGTGCCTCCAATCAGGACTCGTACCCGCTCGGCACCTCTTCGAGAATGACGGTCTTGGTCTCGAGGAAGGGCAGCAGACCCTCCCTGCCACCCTCGCGGCCGATGCCCGACTGCTTGAACCCGCCGAAAGCGATGCCGAAGTCGGTACGCCACGCGTTGTGCCCCACGGTGCCCGAGCGTAGCCGGCGGGCGACGTCGCGGGCCCGATCGGCTTCCCGGGTGAACACCGAGGCGTTGAGGCCGTAAATGGTGTCGTTGGCGATCGCCACCATGTCATCCTCGTCGGCCGCTGGGATGACACCCAGGACCGGGCCGAAGATCTCCTCCTGGGCGACGGTGGAGGCGTTGTCGACCCGGGAGAACACCGTCGGTTCGACGTACCAGCCCCGATCGAGGTGGCCCGGGCGCCCTCCGCCGGTGACCAGCGTGGCCCCCTCCCCGACTCCCTTGGCGATGTACCCCTCCACGCGGTCGCGCTGGCGGGCGGAGGTCAGGGGGCCGATCTGGGTCGACGGGTCGAACGGGTCGCCGACCCGCGCCGAGGAGAAGACCGCCACCAGCGCGTCGACGAACTCGTCGTGCCGGTGCTCGGACACCACGATCCGGGTAAGCGACGAGCAGACCTGGCCGGCCAGGAAGCACTCCGATCGGGCCAGGGTCTCGGCGGCGGCCTCGAGGTCGGCGTCGTCGAGGATGACCGCTGCCGACTTGCCGCCCAGCTCGAGAGTGCAGCGGGCGATCCGCTCCCCGCACAGCGAGGCGATGCGGCGCCCCGTCGCGGTCGATCCGGTGAAGGTGATCTTGTCCACTCCCGGGTCGCGCACGAGCAACTCCGAGACGTCGCGCTCGGCAGTGATCACGTTGAGCACGCCGGGCGGCAGGCCGATGGCCTCCGCGGCCTCGGCCACCAGATAGCCCTCACCGGGCGCCTCCGGCGACAGTTTGAGCACCACCGTGCACCCGGCCAGCAGGGCCGGGCCGATCTTGTGGGAGATCAGGCTGAGGGGGGCGTTCCACGGGATGATGGCGCCCACCACACCCACCGGCTCGCGGACCAGCAGGCCGAAGACGCCGCCCATGCTCGGCTGGGCCCGCTCCTCGAACGGGAACGTCTCGGCCAGAGCCGCGTAGGCGTCGAACGGCATCCCGGCGAACTGCCCGGCCGCCAGCGCCGTCGTGTAGAGCGCGCCGGACTCCCGGGGCCAGATCTGTCCGAGATCCTCCGCCCGGTCCGCCACCGCCTTTCCCAGCTGGCGCAGGTAGTCGGCGCGCTCGGCGTGGCTGAGGGTGGGCCACGGACCTCGGTCGAAGGCAGCACGAGCAGCAGCCACCGCGCGTGAGACATCGGCCGGACTGGCACCCGGCACTCGGAGGAACCGCTCCTCGGTCGCCGGGTCGATGACATCGATCACCGCGTCCGAGGTGGGCTCGACCCACGCTCCCCCGATGAAGAAGCGATCGACATGATGAAGCGGCACCGGTTGACGGTCGACGATGGTCATGACGTTCCTCCCGTTCGCAATTCGAGCCGATGGCGCGCGGTCGAACCGCGTCCTGCAACCATTCTGCTCGGCTGGCACGAGTGGCGCTCTTCTGTTGGCCGGACCTCGCCGCTGCGCCCGGTCTGCGGAAAGGGGGCAAATATCCCCACCCACCAGGGAAACATTGCCTCCGTCACATCCTCGATGGTGGTGGTGCCTCCAGGCCGCAGGCTCGCTGTCTGTCCGTACGGGAGGATGCGTTCACGGTTGAGGAGGCCGACGAGGTGCTGGTCGGGGGACGTGACACCCGATCGGCGGCGCCATCGAAGATCGAGGTCGGAAAGGCCTGATTCCTTGTCCATCCCTGAGGGCGATGGCGTCGCCGAGCAAGTGGTTGGGCTGATGTGTCCGATCGGCCAGCATCGGCTCCGACGTCTCTGAGGAAGGCACCAACCGGGTGCCCCTATTGAAAGGACACTGACGGTGAAGTACATGATCTTGACGTTCGCCTCACAGCAGGACTACCAGGAGATGGTCGGACAGCCTTCGGAGCAGTCCGCGTGGACCCAGGAGGAGTGGGCGGCGCTGGGGGCGTTCATGCAGGCGTTCAACCAGGAACTGCTGGACTCGGGAGAGCTCGTCGAGACACGCGGTCTGAGCGCTCCCGTGCACACTCGACGGGTCCGGTCCAGAGAGGGTGTTCCCGTAGTCACCGACGGGCCCTACGCCGAGGCCGAGGAGGTGCTCGCCGGCTACTGGGTCGTGGAGTGCGAGAGCTTCGATCGGGCGACCGAGATCGCTTCTCGGCTTTCCAGCTGTCCGGGCCCCGAACACGTCCGGGCGCGCGCCCACGCAGATGTGCGGCCGATCGACGAGCACCAGCCGGACTTCGAGGGCTGAGCGTGAGTGGTGGTCGCAGGTGATCGCGGCCGGGATCGAGGACCTGTTGCGTCGCCTGACGCCGCAGGTCCTCGGCGCGTTGGTTCGCCGCTACGGCAACTTTGATCTCGCCGAGGACGCCACCCAGGAGGCGCTGGCCGCGGCCGCGGCGCGCTGGCCCCGGGACGGGCTGCCCGACAATCCACGGGCTTGGCTCATCACGGTGGCGTCGCGCCGGCTCACCGACCTCTTGCGCTCTGAGCAGGCGCGTCGGCGCCGGGAAGACACGGTCGCCGGATGGACGCTGGACGGGCGCGGCGTCCCGGGCGCGGACGAGCCCCGTCCCGGCGACATCGACGACACGCTCGTGTTGCTGTTCTTGTGCTGCCACCCGTCGCTGTCGGTCGCCTCGCAGATCGCCCTGACGCTGCGAGCCGTCGGCGGGCTGAGCGCCGCCGAAATCGCCCGTGCCCTGCTCGGGTCCGAGCAGACGATGACTCGCCGGATCAGCCGGGCGAAGCAGTCGATCAAAGCAAGCGGCATCCCCTTCGCCCTCCCCGACGCCGACGAACTCGGGGGCCGCCTGGACGCAGTCCTCCGGGTTCTGTACCTGATCTTCAACGAGGGGTACGCGAGCACGACGGGGACTGCGCTGGTCCGGGTCGACCTGGCCGAGGAAGCGATCCGCCTCGCCCGGGGTCTCCGTGCGGCGCTAGACGACGACAGCGAGGTAGCCGGGTTGCTCGCGCTGATGCTGCTCGTGCACGCTCGACACCGGGCCCGCACGGCCCCTGACGGGTCGCTCATCCCCATGGCGGAGCAAGACCGCAGCCTGTGGGACCGGGGTGCCATCGAGGAAGGGACCGCGCTCCTCACCGCCGCGCTTCCTGGCGGGTCGATCGGGCCATATCAGCTCCAGGCGGCAATCGCCGCCCTCCACGATGAGGCAGAGCGCCCCGAAGCGACCGACTGGCCCCAGATCGTCGCCCTCTACGGCGTCCTACTTCGCTTGGACGACAACCCGGTCGTCGCGCTCAACCACGCCGTCGCCCTCAGCATGGTCGCCGGGCCCCTGGCCGGCCTCGAACAGGTCCAGCGTCTCGGCGCCGACTCCCGGGTCAACGCCGACCGGCGCTTCCACGCCGTCCGTGGCCACCTCCTCGAAATGGCGGGCGACCGTGCCGCCGCGATCGAGGCGTACCGAGCCGCAGCCCGAGCGGCCACGAACCTCCAGCAACAGCGCTACCTCAATCAGCAGATCACCCGACTGCAGGCCCCGTAGAGAACCGTCCGGTGACATCGCACAGTAGGTGCCGTTGGGGCGGCAACGATATCGGCGGCGTGCCACGGTCATCACGGCGGTGGACGTGACTGCGACGGCTTTGACTCACGACGGACGAACAAAGGGGCTCTTCGATCTGAGCGGGGTGCGGCTATTGGCGCGCTGCGGTTTGGACGCCTCGGTTGGGTGGTCGGAGTCGCGATCCAGAGGTTCAGGTGGCGTCAACGATGCTGAAGAAGTCGAGAAGAGCGTGTGCTACCTGGTCGGGTACCTCTAGGGCCGGGTAGTGGCCGACGCCTTCGAGTTTCACTGATCGGACTGGATCGGAGCTGACCTGGCTCATCGTTGCAAAGGTGAACTCGCCGCCTCCAGCTCCGATCGCCAGCCCCGGGATGCTCAGCTTGTGGCCGGCGAGAAGTGTTGCGAGCTCGTCGCCTTCTCGGAGCATCGACTGGTAGAGGCCGATCGCTCCGCGCGAGCCGTCGGGACGGGAGTAGGTGCGGACGAACTCGTCGATGTCGGTGGCGGTGATCGCTCCGGGGGTGGCGCTCATGGCCGGAAAGGCGAACTGTCCGAGGAACTCGCGCTCGCGACCGGCGAGGAGCATCTCGGGGATCCCGGGGGCGGCAAGAACGCCGATGTGCCAGCTGCCCCCGTGAGTGACGTCGGCCAGCATCTCGAGGCCGAGCCCCGGTAGGCCCATCTCGATGGCGGTGAAGCTGCGCACATCTTCGGGGTGCGTCGCGGCGAGACGCACGACAGTCGCCCCGCTGATGTCCTGGCCGGTGAGGTGCACTGGGCCATCGTTGAGCTCTTCGATCAGATGGTGCAGGTCCTCGGCGGAGGTCTTGCTGTCGTAGGCGCCTGACCCGTTGTCAGAGTCACCGAACCCGCGGAGATCCACCGCATAGACACGGTGGCCGGCGGCGAGCAGCGGGATGATCTTGCGGAAGGTCCACCACGTCTCGGGGAACCCATGGACCAGCAGAACTGGCGTTCCTTCAGTGCCCGCCGCCACGTAATGCAGCTCAGTCCCGTTGACCTTGGCGTAGTGGTGCATCACCCCGGCCGGTGCGGCCTGCTCGACTGTTGCGGTCATGTCAATCTCCCTTGAATCGTCAACCTGGTTGTCCAAGAGTAGACAACCAGGTTGACCTTATCAAGGCGTCTGCTTTACGATCAGCTCAATGTCACGCTCGGGCGCCGACCTCGCACTGCTCCTCCTCGGAGGATTTCGCGTCCTGGTAGACGATGCGATCCTGGAGCTCGCCGAGCGCGGATACGAAGATGTGCGCCCCGTCCATGACTTCGCAATGCGAGCCATCGCAGCGGGCGCCGACAATGCTTCGGAGCTGGGTCGCCGTCTGTCGGTCTCCAAGCAAGCGGCGGCAAAGACTGTGGCGGTGCTCGAGGAGCGCGGCGACGTGGCACGCGGTGCCGATCCGCTCGACGGCCGTCGCAAGCGCCTTCAGGTCACGGCGCTCGGCTTCGAAGTCATGCGAACAGGCGAAGCCGTCTTCGACGAATTGCGCGACAAGTGGAAACGGAAGATCGGCGCCAAGCAGCTCGAGCGCCTTGAGGCTGACCTGGCGACCCTGGTCGGAGCATCGCCGGTGCGTGTCGACACGCCCGGCTGGATCGCCCACAGCCTCGACGAGGCGACCTAACGGTCAAGGAACATTAGGAGGACACCGATTGGTTGGCCTTCCGTCACGTCATCGGTGGAGGTGAAGGGACTCGAACCCTCGACCTACGGCTTGCAAAGCCGCCGCTCTTCCAGCTGAGCTACACCCCCCGGAGCACGCGAGACGGCCGGATCCACCACTCCGCACCTTGGGAGCACCATCGTAGGCCCGAAAGCGGTCGGCGCTCGGTTTCGGGGGCAGCCCCGCGGCGTCAGCAGTCTGCGAACCGACGTCGTCACCGCGATCAGAACGCTGGCGACGCCCGAGCGCTGCGCCCAGTTGCGGCCGGGCCGACGAGCGCCGATAGGGTGCGGCTCCGTGGACGCACGGACCTTCTTGGGGATGCAGCCTGACGGCGACGACCTGCACTGGCGCATGCGCGTGGTGCCGCAGCTCACGACACCGGGGAACTTCCTGTTCGGCGGGTGCGCGCTCGGGGCGGCACTCGTCGCGCTCGAAGCGGCTTCCGGACGGCCGACCGTATGGGCCAGCGGGCACTACCTCTCCTATGCACTCACTGACGAGGAGCTTGTCTGGGACATCACACTGGCCGCCGTGGGAGGACACGTGACGCAGGGCCGAGCGGTCGGAAGCGTCGATGGCCGGGAGATCCTCACGGTCAATGCGTCCCTGGGGAAGGACGAGCTGGCGGTCGGTGGGGTCTGGGTCGTGCCACCCGACGTCCCTCCTCCCGACCAGTGCCCGCCGCGCTTCCTGCCCGACTTCTTCCGAAACTCAATCATGGACAGCGTCGAGGTCCGTTCAGCCCGGGGCCGGAGCTTCGAGGAGATGGACGGGACTCCCGGCAGCCCCGACTCCGCGTTGTGGGCGAGAGTGCCCGGCCATCTGACCCCCTCCGCCGCGACGCTCGCCATCTTCGGCGACTACGTCTCCGGGGCCATTTCCCAACCCCTCGGACGCCGCGCCATGGGACGGAGCCTCGACAACACACTCCGCATGGTCCAGCTCAAGCCGACCGAATGGGTGCTTTGCGACATCCACATGCATGCCCTCGTGGGCGGGTACGGCCAGGGGATCGCCTTCCTGTGGTCGCAGGACGGCGACCTCCTGGCGACGGCAAGCCAGTCGATCGGTGTGCGGTTGTGGCCGGAGGACGCCCAACTGCCTCGTTAAGCCGAGGTGCGATGACCAGACGCCCGCCCGAGCGGCGAAACTGTCGGGGCATGGACCGCGACTCGACCGCCGGCAAACGTGGCCGACCATCCGGCAAGATCGCTGCTGCTGCGATCACCATTGTCGCAGTGGCGGGCGCCGTCACGGCCTTCCTCATACTGGAAACCTCGGCGACCTCCAGTCCGACACACCACTTCGCGGCGACGAACCACCCCGATGCCACCACGGCGACCGCGGCGACCCCTCCGACGACGACAACGACGACCACCCGCCCGGCCGGCCCGGGATTCGACGCCGGCCGGGTCACTGCCGTCGGAGACTCGGTGATGCTCGACTATGAGGACCCGCTCCAGACATCGATTCCCGGCATCAACGTGAACGCCGCCGTCAGCCGGCAGTGGTCCGATGGCGAATCGATCCTGCAGACCTTCAAGTCGGATGGGCTGCTCGGCGCGGACGTCATCGTCGGACTGGGCACCAACGGACCCATCACCGACACCGACTTCGACGACATGATGGCGATCCTCGGCGGCGCGTCGCGGGTGGTGTTCGTGAACATCCACGTCGACCGCCCGTGGCAGGACTCCAACAACGCCGTTCTCGCCAACGGCGCCGCTCGGTACCCGAACGTCGTCATCGCGGACTGGGCGACCCTGGCCGCCCAGAACCCGCAGTGGTTCGGCCCGGACGGCACCCACCTCGCGATCGACGGGCCCGGGGCGGACGCGCTCGCGTCGTTGGTCGCCTCGACCCTGGCCAAGGGGTGAGTCCGCGCCAGCGGCGTCGCGGAGGGGGAGGGACCGTGGTGTGGCCCCACACGTCCTCCAGCCGAACAAGCGGGGCTATAGCTCAGTCGGGTGGAGCGCAGCACTGATAAGACTCATCCGTGCAAGCGAGCTATCAGGATTTTGTGGCTGCCACCCTGGTCAATGCAGATATCTGGTCCCCCTTGGTGACCGTCAATCACCGAGATTTTCCCTACGGTGTCGCACAGATGTCGCACGGAAGCGAGCCTTGGGGAGTCACCGAACCACCTCTGATCCCGTTCCAAATCGCCTCGGCCCACTTCTCGAACGCGGATAGAGGTAGGAGCGTCAGGAGAACTTTCGGGCTTGGCCGCCTGCCCCTAAAAGGCAAGTCTGGGCATCGGTTTCGTGGTGGCGCCGTATCCGGCGGTTGCGAGTGGTCCCGTCCCGGCTCTGCAGCGCACGTTCTGAGCGTTTCCGAGCGCCCCTGTAGATAACGGACAAGAATGAAACGCCGTGGTAGAGGTGCCCAAGATCAGCTACGCGACCACCAACGACGGCTTGCACATTGCCTACCAAGTCGAAGGGTCTGGTTCGCTGGACCTGCTCGAAACCGGCGACGGAACGCTTTTCTCGATAGACGCCACAGGTGAACAACCCCGAGGGCAGCAATGGGTCGACCGTTTGGCCTCATTTTCCCGGTTCATCCGGTTCGACCTTCGAGGAGTGGGGCTATCCGACCCGCTGGGTTCGTCAGACCCCCCGACAGTCGAACACTGGGCAGGCGATGCGTTAGCGGTCATGGACACCGTGGGTGTCAACCAAGCGGCCATTCTCGGGTGTGCCATGAACGGATTGCTCGCCTTGCTCCTGGCCGCTAGCCATCCGGAACGAGTCCGAGCGTTGGTCCTTGTCAACGCGTACGCCCGCATCGTGCAGGACCACGACTACCCGATGGGCTTTCGCTCTGACCTCGTCGAGCAATTCGTCGAGGACTTGACCGATCCCGGAGAAAATAAAGAAGACGACCTCCCCTTCATGGCCCCGAGCTTGGCTTCGGACGCCGCCTTCGCTTCATGGTGGGACCGAGCCAGCCACAGGGGCGCAAGCCCCGCGGCGTCGCGAGCCGTCTGGAGAGTTGCGACGGGTACCGATCTGCGAGCGGCGCTCCCCTTGATCACCGTGCCCACGTTGGTCCTGCACAGCACGAGAAACGACTTTGTCCCCGTTGGTCACGGGCGTTACCTCGCCGAGCACATCCCAGGCGCAAAGTTCGTTGAACTCGATACTGCCGACCACGTGCCGTGGGCGAGTGACGCTGATGTGGCAGGCGAGATCGAGGAATTCCTGACGGGAACGCGCACGCTCGCACCTTCAAGTCGGATGCTCGCTACCGTGCTGTTCACAGACATCGTCGGTTCTACAGAGCAAGTCAGCAGCCTCGGAGACCGATCTTGGAAGGATCTCCTCGAGAGCCACGACAGAGCAGTCGAGCGCCAACTCCGCCGTTATGGAGGACATCTTGTAAAGGAGACTGGTGACGGCGTGCTGGCCACATTCGACGGACCCGCCCGAGCCGTGCAATGCGCTGGCGCAGTCCGAGAGGCCGTACAACAGCTCGGCCTACAGATTCGAGCAGGCCTCCATACGGGTGAAGTTGAACGACGGGGAGAGGACGTGTCCGGCATAGCTGTACATCTGGCTCAGCGTGTCCAGGGCCGAGCAGAGCCAGGTGAGATCCTCGTATCCCGAACCGTCGTGGACTTGGTTGCCGGATCGGATCTCCGCTTCGACGACTGGGGCGAGCACGAACTGAAGGGTGTTGCCGGCCCCTGGAGGCTCTTCTCCGTCAGGGGCTAACCACCGCTGGCTGCACGGCATCTGCAACTCTCGCCTGCGCACTGAACGTGCCGATACCGACCGTGGCCCAGCGTGCCCCCGACCGCCTGGAGGGGGTGACCTTGACGGAACGCCCATAGACCGGGGGCGTGTCAGCATTACCTGACGGGTTCTCACTGCAATGTCGCAGAGCGCACGGAGCTTGCTGGACCAGAGAGTGCTTCAGGAAAATAGTATCTTCGAGCAGGTCGTTTACTTGTAGGGGGCTATAGCTCAGTCGGTTAGAGCGCAGCACTGATAATGCTGAGGTCGCTGGTTCGATTCCAGCTAGCCCCACTCCCGGTCATGAAGCTTGCGGTGCCTCTGGCGCCGCGCCAGAAAACCGCTCCATGACGCAGACCTGACACATCGCATACCGCCGGGTGGCGCCGTTGCCTAGGCGGGCTTGTGGAACCCACCTTGGCCAAGAAACCGGAGCAGGTCCCGGTTCGGCTGCTGGGTGGCCCGGATCCGCGCAAACATGTCCCGCAGGTGCTGGCGTGCTGTGACGAGTGTGGCGACGGCGGTGAGTACTTTCCTCGATTCGATCCAGTCGTTCGTCAACGTCCCTCTCCGGTCCTGCCTCCTTGTTGACCCACTGGCGGTCGTGGGAAGTCAGAACCGTAGAACGACGCCGTACCTCTCCCGGTCTACCCTCGGCTCGTGTGCCCGATGCCCCGCCCCGGTGACCCCTATGCCGACGCGTTCATCGCAGAGCACATGAAGTGCTGGCGCATGGTCCACGACGACAAGCTCCAGGCCGACCATTGCCCCGAGACGCCGTCATGGACCGGGCGCTGGTTGAGCCCCGCAGGCGACCGCTGGTGGCGGGTTGGGCCTGCCCCGACCACCTCGACGAGCTGGCGGGTCTCACGGAGTTCGGTCGGTCGAAGGGTCAACTAACTAGGCGTTGTGTGAACGTTGTGCTACGGAGGGCCGTTCGTAACGTTCCATTGGTGGATCGCAGGAGCCAAAATCCCTGGCGCCACCGGAGTGGGATGCCCTTGGCGAGGGGTGATCGCCAGGCGTCGGAGAGAGGTGGCCGATTCAGTCCCCGGTAGGACTGAATCGCGGTCTGAGCGGCGAGTCTGCGGCTGTCCGTGAGGCGAGTCTGCAGCTGTCCGTGAGGGACGCCCGTCTCGATGGGATCCAGGCTCAGCTCGAGGCGCTCGAGCACCTGCCCGACGACGAGAAGGCGGCTGCCTTGTGTGCGTGCGCTGGCAGAAGAGGTTGAGCTGCGACCAGGGGTCCGGCCCGGTCAAGGGTCTTCTGAGTTGTCCGAAACTTGTGATTGCGAGCACCTGCTTCCAGCCGAGGGATCGTGCCACATTCAAGATCCAGGCCCATCGTGCCGAGAATCTCACCGGACGCCAACCGACATGGTGTCCGTTCGTTCCTTTTCAAAAGGGCGCAACACCCCCGGCGCATCCACCAAAGCGCCCGGGGGTGTTGCGCGCGTCAGGACTCCGGGTCCTCGGCGCGCATCCGGAATGGTGGCTAAAGCGCCCCGTGGCACCGGTAAGACTGACATGCAGGACCTCCGCTTCACTTCTGGGTACGGCGACGGCGGCTGGGCGTGGCCGGACTTCAAAGACGGCTCGGGATTGAGGGTGCGAGTGGGCGGGCACCACAAAACCATGGCCGGATTCTTCAGCGCGTTCATCGACGCCGGTCTATCGCTCGACCGAGTCGTCGGACTCGCTGGCGGAGGCGCCATCCTGCCTCGCAACGTCGCCATCGTGACATCAAAGTCCTAGGTCGTCTCAGCTCCTAACGGACCTTTGAAGGCGCACCCTCCCCGCAGCGAGGATTGAAGTGGCCGCTGAGTGATCCACCACTTCGGTGAACAGATTGATCAGCGTGTGGCTGGGTGCTCCGTCGGCCTGGCCCGGTCACCCACTCGACACCAACCGGTCGGACGGAGTGACCTAATAGGAGCCTGCCTCACACAGGCCCGTCGCTGTCCTGTCCGTCGTTCCGCTCGGTGCGGTGTCACCCCAACCAAACGAACGAAGGGATGACAGTGACCACTTTGGCACGGAGCATCACGGGCGGCGTCGATACACACCTCGACGTCCATGTAGCTGCGGCTTTGGACGAGCGGGGCACCCTCCTCGGCGTCGAGAGCTTCGCCACCAAGGAGGGCGGCTACAAGAAGCTGATGGGCTGGCTGAGCGACAACCGTGTCGGCTCGCTCATACATCGAACCCTTATGCGTCATAAGCGATCTACTTCACTTGGCCGCTGCTCGAAAACCATCCGTGGGTTTCAGAATCGTCAGAATGGGACAACGGTGCTGAGCAGGCCAGATGCGGGCGCCCGTCCAGCGAGCGCGCAACAGAACTCGACGGCGTCAAGCGACACATGCGTGGCCTCGGAGGAGGCCGAGTCATGTGAGTACGTGCCGCCGGCCGGACCGGTGAGCTCCAGCACGAAGGCCTTGCCATGGCGACGCGACCACTCCTAGGCGACATCGGCGACGATTCGGCCATCGTGGGCGGAACTCAGCTCGAGCGGCCGGTCAACGGCTCGAACCAAGTCCACACGATGCATCCACAGGTCGCGTAGATAGATGATGTCGATGAGATAGCCGAGTTTCCAGGTCTCGAACACCGGCCCGTCGACCGCAAGCCTTGCGTGATGACGCACGAGCCCTGGCGTTCGTGCGCGGCCCCGTATGGTCTTCGGCACGGTCGATGCCAGTCGGTCGAGGATCTGCGCTGGGCTCAGATGGGCTCGTTCGCCTACCTGCACGGCCGACAAGGCAGCTTCCAGCGGCCCGCCGTTCTGCCTGCGGTGCGCTCGGGCCCGGCGCAGCTGATGGACGTTCTCTCGCATGGAGGCGCCCGCTTCACACGCACCCAGAACGTGTAGATACATGGCATGGACGTCCCACGCGGGACAGTCGGTCGGGCTCCTCCAAGCAGCATCATCGAGCGAGGTGAGCAAAGCGAGTGTTCGCTCGAGTTCATCAGCCTGGAGGCGCATCGCTTCATGGTGGGTCAAGGGGGCGATGGTTGCGACGTCGATGGTCGTTGTGGTCACGAGATGGCTCCATTGGTCCGAGGTCGGCGGTGCTCAGCCTTGGTGGGGACACTGGTAACCCGGCAGTGGGCGAGGAACATATCGATCGACTCTTCGATGAGCAGGTACCAGCGATCCCCGCCGGGATCATTTGAGAACTGCTGATTCACGAGGCCGGTGATCAGCGCCGTCCACAAGTCGAGATATCGGGTTTCGGTGATCCCGTTGAGGGCCAGCAATTCCTGAGCCTGGGCCAGGGCGCGCACCGCCGGCTCATAGGACTCGGATGACGGTTCGAACCCAGGAAGTGTGCGCTGAAAGAGCAATTGGTACCGCGCCGGATCACGGGTGCAGAACTCGAAGAACCGCCGCACGCTTACCACGAGTAGATCGCGAGGACCTTCGCAGTCCCAAGGTGGGGCCATCTCTTCGGCGAACCACGCGGCGGCTTGGCCGAACATAGCGTCGTAGATGGCGCTCTTCGAGTCGAAGTAGGCGTACACCGTGGGCGTGCTGATTCCGGCTCGGCGGGCGAGGTCCCGCAAGGAAAGGCCAGGCAGCCCCTCTTCGCCAACGAGAGCCCAGGCGGCATCGAGGATTGCTTCGCGTGCCGAACGCCGGCGTCCCTCACGCCAGTCGATCGTCGTCGCAGCAGACTTTACCATCGATCGTTATAGTTATACGCCGTTAAAGGTTAGTCAACCCTCGAGTTCTCCGGACTTCAGGGCCACCCACTCTTCTGCGCTCGGCATGCCCGCCGAGGCGAGCTCTGTCCCAGCTCTGTCCCAGCCATTGCCTCCCAGCTAGCCCCGCTGGGACCGCGCCCAGCCATCTGACTAGGACGGACTGGCACTGGTCCGCATCGGGATCCCTCGGGATCTCCCTGATCTCCCTGGTCTCCCTGATAGTGCCGAGGTCGCACGTTCGATTCTTGCGAGCCCCACTCCCGCCCCGGCTGGCGCTCGACAGGACTGTTACCGTCGTCATGGTCGAGGGAAGAGCACCCTCGGGCGATTCCGATGTTTAGACCGGGATTGAATGGCAAAAGCAGTACATGTCGGTGGGAGAACATGGCTGAGAGCGTTGGACGGATCGAGGTCTTGAACAGCTGTCGCTGGATGGGCGATCCCTGGCTCGGCCGACTCCATGTCTACGTGGATGGGGTGAAGATCGGTGTCGCGCCGATGTTCCGGTGCTTGCAGTCGAAGGTCTCGCCCGGATCTCATTCGGTACACATACGGCTCTGGTGGATGAAGAGCAAGCCGGTCACCATCGAGGTGAATCCGGGAGACTCCGTGCGTCTGGAGGGAAGCGCTTCCGTCAGTCGATTCCGTCTCAGTGACGCCTTGCCTCGCGGGGTCGCGCTGCGGTCTGCCTAACGCTGGGCCTGCTCTCTCGCTCCCGGCGAGGCCCGACCTGTCTTTAGGATTGCGGCAACCCATCTCAACATCCGAGGGATGCCCCCGTCCCCTCGGGGACCGAGTGACGCGGCCGCTCAGTACCTGCAACCGAGACGGCGCTGCCGTGGCTGCACCACAAAGGTGCGACCTGCACCAAAGGCCCGCTTCTCGGCTCCCACGACGGCTGGTGAGACTGAGCGCTCCCTACGGGGACAGGCCACCCCTCTCGGCTGACGAGGAACTGTGCCGCTACGGGAGGCCCCGGACTCGTCGACCGCGCCGCACGTGGGTGGCCCGACATCGTGAAGCCGGTTCAGGTCGTGTCGATGGTTGTGGCTACAGGCAGCAGGACCGATTCCGGCGCTCTGCTGACCAGTGAGGTCAGCCATCCGCACGGTCGCCCTGAATCGTTTCGTCGATCAAATCCCCGGTGAAATCGATGCGACCGCTTACGCTGGCCCCCAGCGTGCGACGACGACTGGCTCGTGGGACCGCTGCCATGTGCAAGGGCCTTTCGGTCCTGTTCTTGGGCGTTCTCCTCCTGCCGGCCGGTTCTAATGTCGCCGAAGCCGGCCAGACGACACGGCCGACCCTGCAGTCATCGGCCCGCCCCGGCGAGCTTCCCGTCCCGGTGGGTCGAAAGGCGACGCAAGGCCCGATCGGGCTGAATCCCTCCAAGGCCAACGGAATCCAGCTCAATGTCCTAAGCGGACTACTCAATGACGCGCCGGTCTTCAACGGAGACTTTGCCGATCCCTTCGCGTTGCGGACTACAGACGTTCTCTACCTTTATGCCTCCAATACCGAGACCACCCGCTACTCGCCCGGGGCCCACGTGCCAGTCATCGCCCTGTCGCGTGATTCGGGATTCGAAGGCCGATACCTGGGGGACGCGTTGCCCACACTTCCCAAGTGGACGGTATCCGGCTTCCAATGGGCGCCATCGGTGTGGGCACGACCAGATGGCACCTATGTCATGTACTACTCGACGCCGGCGACGATCCCACTCGGGTGCCTCGCAAAGTCACCTCCGTCCGGATGCGTCAGGACAACCAGTGGTCGGTCGAGCGCAATGTGCATCTCGCGGGCGACCAGTACGAACCCGGCAGGACCGTTCGTCGATGAGTCGTCGTCGGCCTTCGTGTGCCCGGTTTCAAAGGGAGGTGCGATCGACCCCAGCGTGTTCGTCGCATCTGACGGCACGCCGTGGTTGCTTTGGAAGAGCGACGGGGACTGCTGCAATTTGCCCACGACCATCTACTCCCAGCAGCTCTCGCCGGACGGCCTCTCGGTCGTCGGGCCCGCATATCCGCTCATCGGGGCGACACAGAGTTGGGAAGGGAATCTGGTCGAGGGGCCCTCGATGATCCAGAACGGCCCCACCTACTGGCTCTTCTACTCGGCGAACCACTGGGGTACCGACGACTACGGCATCGGAGTCGCGCGCTGCGCCTCGGTAACCGGCCCGTGCACGAAACCGCTCGACCATGCCTGGCTCTCCTCGGAAGCCGACGGCGGTCAGAGCGACCCGGGGCCGGGGGGCGAGGAGTTCTTCCTGGCCGGCGGGCTCATCTGGATGGTGCACCACGGCCTCGCACCAGGACAGAGCGGAGACGAGGCCCAGCGACGGCTGTACGTCGACCTGATCGCCTTCCCGAGCAGTCAACCGCCGCGGATCGCTCCCCGGGCGCCGGCGGCCGCACTGGCGGAAGCCGTTCTCTATTACGAGGACCCGGGCCTCCCGACTCAGCCGCACCAAGCTTTCCTGGCACTCATCCACAAGGTCCCAGGCGCATTCTCGGACGACTCGGACCAGGCGGTCGTGGCGGATGCAGAGCTCGCCTGCCGCGACCTCGCCGACTATCAGGATGCCGACCAGGTCATCGCGTCCCTGACCAGCAGCCACCTGAGCCCCTTCGAATCCGACGTGGTAGCGATCACCGCCACCGAGTACTTCTGCCCCCAGGACAGCCTGCAAGCACTGAAAGACCTTCGAGACGACCTGAATCAGGGTTCCTGACCCGTTGGGGACCGGGACGTTCAGCCTCGCTGGAGGACACTGAGGCCCTTCACGGTCGGCAGGACCACGGTGACCCGCGAGAATGTGATCGTCCCACCAAGCCGCGGGGTGATGTACGCCACGGTTGTCGTAACGAGCTGAAGGTCGAGCGAAGTGCCTGCCTTCGCGGTGTAGCCGACGGTCTCGAGTGGGACCGTGACCGTGTGGGATCTGCCGTTCAGCGTGACCGGGATGGGTGTGATCTGGTTGTTGACGACGATTCCGGTGGCCGGGTCGACCAACTGTGCGAACACCCGGGTGGGGCGGGAGCCCGGTGCCACAGTGCCCGAGTAGGTCATCGACAGTTTCGGTGCGCCGACGACGACAGCCGCACGGGCGATGGGAACGGTGATGTTCAGTGCGTTCGTCGCGCGGCCAGGAGTGACGGCGTAGGCCACGGCATCGACGACGTTGGCTGCTTGAGCATTCGGCGCGACCGTCGGTGGCCCCGAGCCGCCGCCGGCCTTCAGTGCCAGCATGCCTGAACCCGTGGCCACGATCGGAGCTCCCGAGGGCAGCGGATAGCCGGGGGCAGCGTACGAGGTGCCCCTCTGGTCGACAAAGGCGAATCCCTTGAGCACCTGTACCGAGGTGTCTCGGGCCACGTACCGCTGCATCCAGGCGAGTGAGAGCGGGCCCACCTCGATAGCCGAGCCCGGGTCTGTCAGACAGACCCCGTGTCCTCCGCAGAACCACGCCATCGAGACCGTGGTTCCCTGACGGTGGAGCGCCCGGTAGTTCGCGATTCCCTCGTCGAGCGTAAAGAGGTCGTCGACCGTGCCCTGGAGGATCAAGGTCGGCACCCTCACTCTCGAGAGGAACTGGGCTGGTCCCCGGCTCTCAAAGAAGGAAACGCTTTGGGCATCGATCACACCGGTCGTATCCATCTCACGATCGGCCGCAGTGATCTGAGGGTCGAGCTTGGCCGTCGACGACACGCTGGCCAGGATGTTCCCCCACCCCGACTTCGGAGTCTGGTTCTTGTCCAAGCTGGTCCCAAGGGAGTTCCAGGCAATGGTGGGCGCGATGGCATCGATCCGGCAATCGCGCTCGGCTGCCGCGAACTGGATCCCTCCCCCGTAGGACTCACCAACCATGCCCACCCGGGGCACGCCCGGACGATCCAGCTCGACTCCGGGCTGCTGTGCGATCCAGTTGATCATGGCCGACACGTCCCGGCCCTCGTAGCTCGGGCTATCGACCTCGGCCGATCCGGTGGAGTGACCAAATCCCCGCGGGTCCCACGTCAGCACGTTGAAGCCGCCTTGCCAGAGCTGAGCGATGCTCAGCGCCCCTTGGATTCCCGCCTGCGACGTGTCGGTATCACCAGACTCACCCCAGCCAGGGCCCATGAGCACGGTGGGACGGACCCGGCGGTCCGCCGACGGGTCGGGGAACCAGTGGATTCGGATGATCGTGCCGTCGAACGACGTGAGATCGAAGTCGGACGGGACGCCGGGCACCGCCACCGCCCCCGTGGACTCCCAGCCCCTCGGAGGTTGGCAGCCCTCCGCCGCTGCAGCCGGCGCCACTCGCAGCCAACGGATCGGGACGCTCAGCGACGAACAGGCCGCGCCGCCCGCGACGATGACGACCAAGGTGAGGGCGGCCACGACTGCCACCGCCCGGCGCCGACCCGGTGCTCGGGCAAAACGATGTCGTCGTGGCCACGCCCCGATCGTTCCGGTCACTGCTCGCCTCCTCGCCGCGGTTCGTCGCGCGCCGGATCGAAGCGAGTCGGGCGAACCTCACCCATCACGACCCGGCGACGTCGTGACCGCGATCCCAGCCTCGACGATCTGGTAGATGATGATCCTCGATCCGGGGCCTGCCTCGAGTCGCCCGCACGATATCCCCATTTCACATCGGGCGCATCGGTACCCGTTCAATCGACGTGCACGCGAGGGACAGTGCGAACACCCCCGTAAAATCGGGCGGTGGAGTTCAGCAGGGAGCTGCGCGACGACGTCGCCGCCGGCGACATCACCGTCACCTTCCGGCTCTGGCGCCGGCCCCACGCCAAGGTAGGTGGGCGTTACCGGGTGGGACCGACCGAGATCGAGGTCGACACGATCGAGCAGGTCCCGTTCGGTCGCATCTCCGACGCCGATGTCCGCAAAGCCGGAGAGCATGACCGCGAGGAGCTGCGGGCACGCGCCGCGCACGCCGGGCCGATCGCCGAGGACACGCTGCTGTACCGGATTGCGTTCCACGTAGTCGGGTAGTAGACGGATTGGCGGCGGTGTCCCACGCGGTGCGCCCCGCCGGACCAGACCAGGAGGGCCACATGCAACAACGTCACATCGGCAATCGGACCGTCAGCGCCATCGGGTTGGGCGAGATGCCGCTCTCCATTGAGGGACGCCCCGACCGCCGCCAGGCGATCGCGACCATCCACGCGTCACTCGACGCCGGCGTCACCATCATCGACACGGCTGACGCGTACTCGCTCAGCGTGCGCGAGCACGGCCACGGTGAGCGGCTCGTGGCCGAGGCCCTGGCGACGTATGGCGGCCCCACCGACGAGGTGCTCGTCGCCACGAAGGGCGGGCATCGCCGCCCGGGAGACGGCAGCTGGACCGTGCACGGAGACCCGGCCTACGTGAAGGAGGCCTGCGAGGCCTCGCTCAAGGCCCTCGGGGTCGATGCCATCGGCCTCTACCAGTATCACCGGCCCGATCCCGCGGTCCCCTGGGCCGAGTCGGTTGGCGCCCTGGCCGATCTGCTGGACGAGGGCAAGATTTTGATGGCGGGTGTCTCGAACGCGACCGTGGCGCAGATCGACGAGGCGCAGAAGGTGCTGCGGGGCCGCCTGGTGAGCGTGCAGAACGAATTCTCCCCGCGCTTCCGCTCCTCGGAGCGCGAGCTCGAGCACTGCATGCAGCTCGGCATCGTCTTCATCCCGTGGAGTCCCTTGGGCGGCATCGGCCGCTCCGACCGGATCGAGGAGGCCTTCCCGGCCTTCACCGAGGTGGCCGCCGAAGTCGGCGCCAGCCCACAGCAGGTCACGCTGGCCTGGCTGCTGGCCAAGGGCGCACGGGTGATCCCGATCCCCGGCAGCCGCCGGCCCGAGACGGCCATCGCCTCGGCTGCGGCGGCCGACATCACGCTGACGCCGGAACAGGTCGCCCGCCTCGACGCGTCCTGATCTGGAACGATTCGTCATGAACACGCTGGCCGACATCATGCGGGCCTTCGAGCGCTTCGAGGTCGGCACGCTCGAGACTGTCACGGCAGAGCACATCGGCCACGCGTGATCCGGATCTCCGGGAGCGAGGTGACGGGCGGCGACACCTGGGGTGCCGCGGACATCGGGGACCTGACGGGCCGTATCGCGCTCGTCACCGGAGCGAACAGCGGCATCGGGTACGAGACGACCCGTGCGTTGGCCGATCACGGGGCGCACGTGATCCTGGCCTGCCGCGACGAGGAGAAGGCGCGTCAGGCCCGCGACAAGCTCGAGAGCGAGCTCGAGCGCTCGTCCCTGGAACTGCTCCACCTCGACCTCGCCGACCTCATCTCGGTCCGCCGGGCCGCCGACGAGGTGCTCTCCGGGCACGCCCGACTGGACATCGTGGTCAACAACGCGGGGGTGATGGGCACCCCCTACCGCCAGACCCCTGATGGCTTCGAGCTGCAGATGGCGACGAACCACCTGGGCCACTTCGCCCTGACGGGGCTGCTGTTCGATCGCATCGTGACGACCGAGCGCTCCCGCATCGTCACCGTCAGCTCCCACATGCACCGCATGGGTCGGTTACGCGCGGGCGACGTCGCCAACGGGGCGTTCCACAGCACCTGGGTCGCCTACGGCACGTCCAAGCTGGCCAACCTGCTCTTCACGGCGGAGCTCAGCCGGCGGCTGCTGGCGGCCGGCCTACGCACCATGGCCGTCGCCGCCCACCCGGGCTGGACACGGAGCAACCTGGCCGGGACCGGCGCGGCCCTGGGGAACAGCCGCCTCCGGCGCAAGCTCGCGCGGGCGGCCGGATCCACGCTCGGGCAGTCGGCCGCGGGTGGAGCCCTGCCGGTCCTGTGCGCGGCGACCTCGTCATCCGTCGGGCCCGGCCAGTACATCGGCCCGGCGCACCTGGCCGGCCTCTACGGCCCGCCCCGGGTGGCGCGACCCTCGAGACACGCCCGGGATGCCCGGGCGGCGGCTGACCTCTGGGAGATCTCCGAGGAGCTGACCGGCGTGCACTTTCCGGTGGGCGCCACCGTCTGAGCGGCGGTCTCAGGCGGCGTGCCGGCGCAGGAAGTCGGCGTGCAACGCGACGCTGTCGGGGCGCAACACGCGTCCGATCGGGACGATCAGCGTCGAGCGGGCCCCGGCCAGCTCCAACGCGGCGGCGGCACTCTGGGACCGCGCGCCACTGACGTAGGTGTCGTCGAGGAGCAGGGCCCGCGCCCCCGCGATGGCGCGTCGTTCCCGGGCGCGCGGGCTGAAGGCCGCCGGGTCGGGCCGCATGTGCGCGACGGGCGGCGACCATCCAGGGGCATCGGCACGTCGCAGCAGATCCGGTGCCCAGCGCGCCGCGGGGAGCGCCGCGGCCACGTCGCACCCGAGGCCGTCAACGAGGCCGAGGGGTGCGGTGCCGGGCCGGTGGGTCGACGGGACGAGGAGCACGAGGTCGAACGGACCGCCCACCGACGCTTCGAGCCGGCCGGCGTGACCGAGCAGGAAGGATCGCACGAGCGCGCGGACGATGGCGCAGAAGCGCACCCGGGCCTCGGCCACCGGCGACTCCTTGTACCCGAGCAGGACCGTGTAGAGCGGGCTCGGCAGCGGGCACAGGCGGGCCGGGACGACGGGTGCGAGGGGCGCCCCGAGACGGCGGGCCACCACCCGGCAGGCGAAGCAGACGCGCCGGCCGTCCGCCGCCGGGCCGCGGCAGATCGGGCACACCCCGGGCCCGGGTTCGGGCACCCGGAAGGGGTCAGGTGGCGGGAGCGGGGCCCGGGCCGGATGCGGGTTCGGGACGATGGAGGAGAAAGGTCCCCGTGGCCCGGCTGATCAAGGCCCCACCGGCGTCGCGCACCGTTGCCTCGCCGTAGGCGACCTGCTTGGCCAGGCGCGCCACGTCGCCCCGGAGCGTATAGGTCTCGCCCTTCAGGGCCGGGCGCATGCACTCGGTCTTCATCTCGAGCGTGCCGCGGGTGCGGGCCTTGCCCGGAAGGGCGGCGTTGATGGCGAAGTTCATGCTCGCATCGAGCACGAGGGAGTGGATGCCGGCCTGGGTGATCCCGTGGGGGTTGCAGGCGATGTCGGTCGGCGTGAAGGTCCCGGAGACCCAGCCCAGGTCCTCCCCGTCGACGCCGTAGGCCGTGAAGGCGGCGCCGACGAGATCGATGATCGGCATGCCCCCGTCGCCCAGCCAGCGGTCCATGTCCTTGCCGGTGCGGGTCATCGGGGACAGACCCTACCGGGCGGCCGCGGGCGCCCGAGGGGGCGGCCAGATGGCCCGCCAGGCCATGGCGGGTACAATGTCCTCCGATCTGAACCGGCGCGGCGGCGATTGCCGCGGCCGGGTTTGGGAGGAGACACCATGACCACCGCAGTCATCGTTGACGCCGTCCGGACCGCCGGCGGGAAGCGCAACGGGAAGCTCCGCAACTGGCACGCCGTGGACTTGGCCTCCGAGGCCCTCAAGGCCCTGGCCGAGCGGAACCAACTGGATCCGGCCCTGGTCGACGACGTGATCATGGGCTGCGTCATGCAGGTGTCCGAGCAGTCGCTCAACGTGGGCCGCAACGCGGTCCTCGCGGCCGGGTGGCCCGAATCGGTCCCCGCCACCACCATCGACCGCCAGTGCGGGTCCTCGCAGCAGGCGGTGCACTTCGCCGCCCAGGGCGTCATGGCCGGGGCCTACGACATCGCCGTCGCCGGCGGCATCGAGTCCATGACCCGGACCCCCATGGGGTCCTCGGTCGTGCGCGACTTCGGCTTCCCCTTCGGCCCGCGCATGATGGCCCGCTACACGGACGACGAGGGGCACAGCCAGCTCAAGGGCCAGGGCATCGGGGCCGAGATGATCGCCGACCAGTGGGGCATCTCGCGCGAAGAGCTCGACGCCTTCTCGGTGCGGAGCCACCAGCGGGCCGCCACGGCCACGGCGGAGGGCCGCTTCGAGAACGAGATCGTGCCGGTCCGTGTGCGCGACGACGAGGGCAATGACACCGACGAGGTCTTCGCCTCCGACGAGGGCATCCGGCCGGACTCCAGCGTCGAGACGCTGGCCAAGTTGAAGCCCGCCTTCAAGGAGGACGGGAAGGTGACGGCTGGGAACTCGTCGCAGATCACCGACGGCGCCTCCGCCGTCCTGATCATGAGCGAGGAGAAGGCGAACGCGCTGGGCCTGCGCCCCCGGGCCCGTTTCCACGCCTTCGCACTGGCCGGCGTCGACCCCGTCACCATGCTGACGGGACCGATCCCCGCCACGACGGCCGTCCTGGAGCGGGCCAAGCTCACGATGGACGACATCGATGCGGTGGAGATCAACGAGGCCTTCGCCTCGGTCGTGCTGGCATGGGAGAAGGAGCACCACCCCAACATGGATCTCGTCAACCCCAACGGCGGCGCCATCGCGCTCGGCCACCCCCTGGGCGCCTCGGGCGGCAAGCTGACGGCCACGCTCGTCAACGAGCTTGAGCGCACCAACGGCCGCTACGGGCTCCTGACCATGTGCGAGGGCGGCGGGCTGGCCAACGCCACCGTCATCGAGCGGCTGGGCTGAAGCACGCCGCCCGCCGGACGCCGCGGTCAGCGGTATCTGGTGGCCAGGAGGAAGCCGACGAAGATCGCCGCCAGGCCGACGACGAGGCCCCACGGCGAACCGTGCGCCATGAACGGCAGGTGGGCGAGGTAGTTGACCGTGATGATCGGCGACGCCCCCGATGAGGAGCACCAGGATCAGCGCCCCGAACCAGGGCGGGCTGTGGCGCACGCTCTTGGGGATCGGCGCGGTGTAGCGCCCGCTCTCCTGGGCCGACTTGGGACGACCGACCTTGGAGGCGCGGTCCAGCGGCGGACTTCCCCTTCTTGGAGGCGCCGCCCGGTCCCTTGGTGCTGGTGGCCACGGGGTCAGAGGTTAGCCAGCGTCGACGGGAGCCTCCGGGCACGCCGGGTACGATCGAGGGCCAATGGGACCGCGGGTGCTCGTCGTCGACAACTACGACTCCTTCGTCTACAACCTCGTCCAGGAGCTGGGCGAGCTCGGGGCCGAGCCGGTGGTGTACCGCAACGATGCCATCGACGTGGCGGGCATCCGGGCCGAGCGGCCCGATGCCGTCCTGATCTCGCCCGGGCCGGGGCGGCCCGAGGACGGCGGGGTGAGCCTGGGGGCCATCGCGGAACTGGCCGGGGAGATCCCGCTGCTGGGCGTCTGCCTCGGCCACCAGTGCATCGGGCAGTCCTACGGCGGCGTCGTCGTGGCGGCTCCGCATCTGATGCACGGCAAGACCTCGGAGATCCACCATGACGGCAAGGGCATCTTCTCCGGGCTCCCCAACCCCTTCGTCGCTACGCGCTACCACTCGCTGGTGGTGCGCCCCGATTCGGTGCCTGAAGAGTTGGAGGTGACGGCCACCTCGAACGACGGGGTCGTCATGGGCCTGCGTCACCGCACCCAGCGCGTCGAGGGCGTGCAGTTCCACCCCGAGTCGGTCCTCACCGCGTCGGGCCCCGCCCTGTTGGCCAACTTCCTCGGCCAGCTCGGCGCCGCCACGCCGGCCTGACCCACCCGCTCACGCCGACGCGCTCAGCCGTGCCGGTGCACGCGGTTCAGGGTCTTCTCCGGGCCGGCGGTGCTGGATGTCGTCGTGGACGACGACGACGGCGTGGTGGTGGTCGTGGTGGTGGTGGTCGTGGTCGCCGACTGGCACACCGAGATGGTCACGGTGGTCCCGCTGTTCACCTGCGCGTTCGCTGCCGGGCTCTGGCTGTCGACGTTGCCGGCCTGGGCCCCGCCGGCGCACGCCGTGTCGAAGGTGGCGTTGGCAACGAGACCCGCGCCCGTAATGGCGGATGTGGCCGCGGCCTGCGTCTGCCCGACAACACCCGGCACCGAGACGCAGCTGCCACTCGACACGACGAGGTTGACGGGGGTGTTCGGCGGTTCGCTGGCACCGGGGCCCGGGCTCTGTGCAGACACCAGACCGCTGGGCTGAGTCGAGCAGGCAGTGCTCTGGCTGCCCACGTCTCAGTCCGTGCTGGGTCAGGATGCCGCCGGCGTTGGCCGGCGACTGCCCGATGACGCTCGGTACCGACACCGAGGACTGCGTGCCCGAGACGGTCAGGGTCACCTTGTGTGTCTCGAGGACCTTGGTGCCCCCGGCCGGATCCTGGCTCAGCACGGTGCCGACCGGTTGATTGCTGGTCACGTTGTGGACGGTGTACCCGAGATTGTCGCCTTGGAGGAGCGCGATGGCCTGGGTCAACTGCTGCCCCGTCACCGACGGAACGACGACGGTGGGGATGTTCGGCCCGCCGCTGACCACCAGCTTGACCGCGGAATTCTTCGGGACGGACGCGCCCGCCTTGGGGTCTGTCGACAGGACGTTGCCCTTGGTGGTGTTGCTGGTCCGGACGGTGCTGCTTCCCACGGTGAGGTGGTCGTTGCGCAGCGTCTGCGTTGCCTGGCTGGCCGTGAGACCGACGACGTTGGGCACGGTCACGTTGTTGCCGAAGACCCCGAGGGAGCGCAGGAGGAAGAAGGCAATCACGCCCAGCGCCACCAGCAGCAGCACCAGCACGATGATCAGGTTGCGGGTGCGTTTCTTGCGCTCGAGGTCCTCGCGGCTGGTGGGTGTCCCGCCTACGACGGGCACGGCTGCGGTGCGCCCGGTGCTCAGCGGGACGGCCTGGGTCACCCCGACCGCGGTCATCAGCGAGGTGACGCCGGGGTCCGCCGCCTCAACGGGTCGCCCTTCGGCGAAGCGGAGGAGGTCGGCACGCAACTCCTCGGCCGAGCCGTACCGGTCGTCGGGGTTCTTGGCCATCGCCTTCATGACGACGGCCTCGAGCGCCGGCGGCACCGTCGGGTTGGCTTGCCGCGGCAACACGGGCAGGTCGCGCACGTGCTTGGACGCCACGGCCACCGGCGAGTCTCCGGTGAAGGGAGGGCGGCCGACGGCCATCTCGTAGAGGACCACGCCGAGGGAGTAGATGTCGCTGCGCGAGTCCACCCCCTTGCCCTCGGCCTGCTCGGGAGAGAAATAGGCGGCCGTGCCCATGACCGCACCCGTCTGGGTCAGGCTCTCCTCGGTGTTCATGGCCCGGGCAATGCCGAAGTCGGTGACCTTGACGTCGCCATCCGGCGTGATCAGGACGTTGCCTGGCTTCACGTCGCGGTGCACCACTCCGTGGCGGTGGGCGAAGGCCAGCGCGGCGGCCACGCCGGCGCCGATCATCGCGATCTGACGCGGCGGCATGCGCTGGGGGTCGCGGAGGACGGCGGAGAGCGGCCGGCCCTCGACGTACTCCATGACGATGAAGTACGACCCGTCGTCCTCCCCCCAGTCGAACACCGGGACGATGTTGGGGTGGGACAGGTTGGCGGCGGCCTGAGCCTCCCGGCGGAAGCGCTCGACGAACGTACGGTCGACGGAGAGCTCGGGGAAGAGCACCTTGAGCGCCACCGGTCGCTCGAGCTGGCGGTCCATGGCCCGGTAGACCTGGGCCATGCCGCCGCGGGCGATGAGATGGGTCAGCTCGTAGCGCCCTGAATAGATGCGCGGTGTGTCGACCGGTTGCATGGCGCCCTGAGCCTACGCTGGGAGCCTTCGCCGACGCGGTACGCACAGACCGGTCACGGCGCAGCCGTCGTCGTGGTGGGAGCGATCGTGGTCGTGGTGGACGGCGGCAGCGGGGTCGTGGTGATCCTGTGTGCGGGCACCGTCGTGGTCGTTGTCGTCGTCGTGGTGGCAGGGGGGATGGTGGTGATGCTCGTCACGTAGACCTCGGCGGAATGGAGCGACGGCCTCTGGACACCCGCCTTGAGGGGCGCCGACGGCGGCCGGGAGGATCTGTTCGGTCGTGAAGCCGGTGCGGTCCACCACTTTGGGGTGGAACCACAGCACCCCGCCGGGCTGGCCCTGCGTCACCACGATCTGGTTGCCCTGCGACGTCACGATCCAGTTGTCGTAGGCGTACCACTTGAGCACGTAGTAGGCCGCGACCGGCACCGCGGCCACCAGGAGGACGAAGCCGATCACCCGCGGCGTGATGCGGCGCGGGATGCCCAGGCGACGCCGGCGCGCCCCGCGGCTCTCCTTTCCTTCCGGCTTGTCAGTCCCGGTCCCCCGCTTGCCGGGCGGAGGCGGCACCCGGGTCGTGGACCGGGCCACCGGCACGGAGGTGGCCGTCCCCATGAAGAATTCGTCGCTGCGCGGGCCCGTGTCCGCCAGCGTGGCGGGCCCGCCGAAGGCGAGGTGCGCACCCGGCGCCAGCGTCTCGTCGAGCCCGACCGCCGGGACGACAGCGGTGAGGTCGGACCGTTCCGAGGGCCCGCCCGGCTGGGCAGTCGACTCGGTCCCCGCCTCGGGGTGTTCGTCCTCCGTCTTGACCTCCGTCGCCGGGTCCACGACCCCGACGGCGGCCGTGACAGGCGCCTGAGGGACGTCGCGCGTGGCGGGCCCGCCGAGCCCGAGCGGTGTCACCCTCGACGACGCAGCGTCATCCTCCTCCCCCACCTGCACGTCGATCACGACCACCGTGATGTTGTCGGCGCCGCCGTGCCGGTTGGCCGTCTCGACCAGTCGCTGCGCCGCCTCCCCCGGGTCGTCGACCTCGCCCAGGATGGCGGCCATCTCGTCGCTTCCCACCTCGTTGGTCAGGCCGTCCGAGCAGAGGAGCAGCCGGTCGCCGGAGCGCAACGCCAACTGCCACATGTCTGTTTCCACCTCGGCGGAGACACCGAGGGCCCGGGTGAGGATGTGCCGCTGGGGGTGGACGGCCGCCTCCTCCTCGGTCATCTCGCCGTGGCGCATCCGCTCCTCGGCCAGGCTGTGGTCGTCGGTGACCTGGATCAACTCGCCCTCGGAGAAGACGTAGGCGCGGGAGTCCCCGACGTTGGCCAGCGCCAGCACGTCCCGGCCCTGGGCCCCCCCCACCAGTGCCACGGCGGTGAGCGTCGTGCCCATGCCACGGAGCTCGGTGTTGGCCTGGCTCTCGTGCCAGACGGCGGCGTTGGCCTCCGTGAAGGCCCCACGGAGGCCTTCGACCGTCGGAACCCGCTCGAAGGCCTGCTCGAGCGTCTCGACGGCGACCCGGGCCGCCACCTCGCCGCCGACGTGGCCGCCCATGCCGTCGGCGACCGCGTACAGGTTGGGCCGTTCGAGCGGCAGATCCTGGTTGACCGTGCGGACCCGCCCCACGTCGGTGGCGGACCCCGACCGCAGCACCGTCAACGGGAGACCTCGAAGACGGTGGAGCCGATCTGGAGCAGGTCCCCCTTGCCCAACCGCACCGCCTGCTTGATCTGTTCGGAGTTGACGAACGTCCCGTTGGTGGACCCGAGGTCCTCGACCCAGAGCTGGTCGTTGCGCCGGAACAGGCGGGCGTGGAGCGTCGACGTATAGATGTCCTGCGGCATGGCGACTCCGCAGCCGGGCGAGCGCCCGATCGTCAGCTCGTCGTCCAGGTCGTAGGTACGCCCGACGTGCTCAGGCGGCTGCACCACCTTGAGGTACAGCGCACGGCGGCGGGGCGGCCGTGGTTGGCTCGCGGGGCGGACCGCGGCGCGCTCCTGGCGGCGCTCCTGGCGGCGTAACGAACGGGGCTTGCGGATGGTGGCCGGGCTCATCTCCACCCACACGGCCCGGATCACCCGGAGGAAGAAGAGGAAGATCAGCGCGATCACCCCCCACTGCATGATGCGGAGGACGGCGTTCAGGTTCTGGGTGGCGACGAGGACCGCAACCGGACCGGGTGCCGTCACGACATTTCGAAGACGAGCTTCGTCGAGCCCACGCTGATCTCGTCCCCGCTGGCGAGGAGCTGTTCCCGGACCGGGGTGCCATTGACCCTGGTGCCGTTGGTGGACCCGAGATCGGTGACGAACACGCCGTCACCCTTCCGCCGTAGCTCGGCATGGCGCCGACTCACGTTGGAGTCCGGCAGAACGACGCCACATTCGGGCAGGCGACCGATGACCAGGGCATCCGAACCCACCGCCACCCTCCGGCCGTCCGGGAGCACGAGCTCGGCCAGGAAGCCGCCGTCCTCACTCTCGTGCACCTCGGCGGTCACGGTGAACCGCCCCGGCCTCAGGCCGGCACCCTCGAAGATCTCGACCTCGACCGGGCCCACGAACGAGTAGCCCTCGATCCGCGCGTGTTCACGGGCCGCATCGGCGAGCTCGCGGGAAAGGGCGTCGATGAAATTGGAGAAGCGGCCCACGTCGGCCTGCGAGAGCGTCACCGCGAAGGCGTTGGGCGCGATAAGGCCTCGCACCCCCACCCGTCGGTGAAGGTCCATCTCGCGGGTCAACCTCCGGCCGATTTCGACCGGCTGGAGGTTGCTTCGAAACGGCTTGGCCAACGTGCCCTCCACCAGACGCTCGAGGCGCTCCTCAAACTGCTGGAGTCCCATGGTCTCCCAGAGATTACCGGTCCGCTGCGCCCAGCAGGGATTCACGAAGCGTCTGACCTGGTCACCTCTATCAGGAACAGGTCCAGAGGCAGGATTCTGGTCGCCAGCCCAGCGACTACTCTTGTCCGGTCACCCGGGCGAGTGGCGGAATTGGCAGACGCGCAGGATTCAGGTTCCTGTGTCCGAAAGGATGTGGGGGTTCAAGTCCCCCCTCGCCCACTCATAGACCCCCTCGCCCACCAGCCAGCCAGGGGGTGTCGACAGAACTGGGCACGTCCAGTCGACAAAACCCAAGTCATGGTTCGCTCCGGCGCTGGATGCTTGGCCGAGTTGAGGGTGAAGGCTGCCTCCGACGCCCTGGACGGACACCAACCTCGCTCTTGCCTACTCGCCTACCGCCCGACGGGCGCGACGAAGCCCGGGGTGCCACAAGGTGGGGCGATGGCGCCGGGTCAGGCAGTAAGCGGGGGGTCCGGGTCTGACGAGCCAGTTGCCGTGGCAGCCGGTGGGCGCCAATGCGTGATGGGCGTGGTCCGACGCCGACGAGGTCGACGAGATTTGCCCGAGCGTTCGACCGCTCTTGCCGCCAAGAACGACCGGATCTTCCGAACGTTGGCTGCCACAACGAGTAGGGCGACAAACAGGCTCTGGGCCGCCACCCCGTGGATGCGTCGGCGTCCGGGGTCGTCGAGTGCCTCTTGGGCCGGGTCCTTGACATAGCCGTTCATGCCTTCGTTGGTGTTGCGCAGGGAGTTGTAGGCGAACTTCCACTCAGGGTTTTCGAATACCAGCTGCTGGCGGAACTTGGCACCGGCGGTGGGCGGCACCGTCACGCTCTGCTGGGTGCACGATTTGGGTGGCGCCGCAGCAAGGTCGCCAGCCACGGGGATGTGCAGACGTCCGAGCGTGTCGCGGGTCATCGATACCGGCTTCAGAGGGCACCGGGCCATCGGCCAAGAGCCGGCGGCCGGGCACTGCAGCCGCACGTGACCCTCGGCGTCGGGCTTGCCCTTCGGTCTGGCCGCATACTTCCATCGCTCAGTGAGGCGCTGGCGGTAGGTGTCTTCGTCGATGACATGGTTGCGGTAGTCCCGGGTGGCCTCTCGGAGCGACTCGGGGATGGACGGGCAGTACCAGTCGCCTTCGATCTGGAGGAACCCGTCCGCCTCGTCCTGGACGCCCAACTGGTCGATCTTGTAGTCGTAGACCGGTCGGTAGCCAAGAGCGAGGGCCGGGAGTTGGAACTCCTCGGCCTTGGCGCTCGAGAACGCCCGGTCGGCTGCGAGAAAGCCCGCCAGATAGCCGCGGGCAGCCAAGCTGGCCAGGACTTGGGCGCCGTGACGCCCGACAGAGCGCCCCGGCTGGTCCAGCACGGTCATGCCAACAATGACGTTTGGGAACAGACCGTCTTCGTCCGGTGTGGCCGCGCCGGACACGGCGAAGGTGGCCTCATAGCCCCAGGCGATCTTGTCCCGCCCGGTCGTGGCGTCGACTCCAGCGTCGCGCTCGTCGGCCTGGCGGACGTAGAAGCCGGCGTCGGGGTCAACGGAGTGCAACTCGATCTCGGGCTTACGCCCCTTCACCGGCCTCGTACCGCGCTTGCGGATGTAGGGACGGGAGCGGCCTCGGACCAAGGTGCCGTCGACGCCCACCGAGCCTCTGAAGCACGGCGCACGTCGCGTGGCAACAGCTTGATGCTGGCTTCGATCAGTGCGTTGATGAGACATTCCAGGCGCTCATGGCGCTCGATCCACTCGTCTTCGGTCAGCTCGGCCCGGCGTTCGCCCGTCAGCCGGTTGAAGGTGTCGTCGTCGAGGCACCGGTTCTTCGGGGTGGCCGACGGGTCAACCAGGGCAAGCATCCCGTGGTAACGGGTCCGCGCGTTGCGATAGAGCGCATCCCACGCCTGCCGGTCATCCGCAGCGGGCGGCTCAGGCAGTCCCAACTGCCCACGCCACGCCGGGCTGAACTGAGCGAAGAGGACCTCGGTGACTCGGGTGAGGTGCAGCGGCTGATAGGTCAAAACGCTTGCCACGAGGCCGACCAGCAACGCGCGGGTGGGGAATGTCTCGGGACGTCCGCCGGGCGACGCCCAGGCGCACATTGCCCATACCGGGCGACTGGCAGGTCCAAGCCGCCATTCATTCAGAGACCCCGGGGGCTGTTTGCTTCAGCAATATCCGTGGACAGATCAGCGCTTGAAATCTCGGATCGTCGCTGTGGCGGTCGCTACTGCGACAACCTCGCCTGACTCTTCGACGAGTTCCCCGGACATGAAGGCCAAATCTCTGCCTTTTCTTACAACCCGGCCCCGGCCTATAAGGCGTCCCGGCTTGGCCGGACGCAGGAACTGGATGTGAAGATCGGCCGTGGGGGCGAACTGGTCGGGGCCAAGGGTCGCGACGAGAGCTGGGCCCAGCGTCTCATCCAACATCGCCGCAAGGAATCCGCCTTGGATGACCCCAACGGGATTGAGGAACGAATCGGCGGCAAGAAAGCCAACTTCGATCGTCCCAGCATCGGGGTCCGCCGCGATGAGTTCGAATCCAAGCGTGCTTGTCGCCGGAGGTAGATCGACACGGCCCTCTATCGCATCCCAGAACGGTCCTTGTCGCTCCATGGCCGCCTCCTACGAAATCAAGCTGACATTAGCCCTGTCGGAGTCTGTCAGAGGAGGTCAAGAGAGGGACACAGACCCGATGCGTACTGGGATAGTCACGGCGTCCTGGACACAACTACTCAGACCAAATCGGTTCGAGGGTCAGCTCCTTTGCAATACCACCACGAATGACCGCTCTCCATGAAGTGAGAATCCCCAGTTCTTCATGGCGCTCGGCCTCGTAGTACTCAGCTGAAAGGGTCACCAGCCCTGGGACGATTGAAATGTCCGCCTCCACGGGCTCCCCAGGGATGCGAATCGTTCCAGCAGCTGGAAGATCGATGACCGCCGCCAAGGGGGACGGGTCCAACATGGGACGGATGGTCAGGAAGTCCTCGCCTACAGAAGTTGGCTTGTCGGCAGCTGCACCAACGGGAATGTGATCGTCGCCATCGAGCAGATTCACCCACGCGAGCCGCCAAGGTTTCGTTGCCGCCGAGAAGAGAAACCGCTCCACGACAGTCAGTCCATCGCTTCCGACGTCCTCCGGACTCCACGCCGTGATAGATGCCGCGTCCTAACTCGCACAGCGGCTCATCGAGTTGAAAAGTGAAAATCCCCCACAGCGCGGACCATGGGGCGGGGCTCACTGGGAAGACCCCGGTGAAACGAAGAGCACCGAACGAGGTAATCGGGTGCCCCAGTCGTGCCGGATTGTGCGCCCAGGTCCGGCGAATTGGGGCAGTCGGGCTACGGGCCTTCGATGACCAGTGTCCCAGTAGTTCTGGCTTCTGCAAGAAGGGGCAATAGGTCCGTCGCGACAGCCGAGAGCACCTTGTCGTCAACAATCGACCTAAGAACCTCGATCTCTTCAATAAGCGTGACCGTCTGCTCCCCGTTCAGAGTCTGAGGCTCTGTCGTTGCTGGCAGCACCGGTAGGAGATGTGTTTCATAGGCATGCCCGAGATTGACAAGACGAAACCAAAGACGCTCAGGAATCCACTGTTCTGCACCGTCAGGGATGTAAACGTGGACTGGCTCGTCGTCGTCATACTCTGGGCGAGTTAACCGGCTCTCAAATCCGCTCACCGCCCGATACTGCCATCCCACTGGTGACACCGTTGTGCGAACCGTGTCACGGTCCCGGCCTACGGGGGCACTACCAGTCGCCCACGACAGAAGGTTGTCGTATCCTCCGCTGGACGGAATCCGTCTGCCCAGAGGGTCTGGCATCGACCATGGCGGCACTACCTAGGGAGATCAAGCCTTATGTCACTTGTTCGGGTCCACAACTTCTCGGTGTCCCTGGACGGCTTCGGCACTGGTGAGGGACAGAGCCTCGAATCGCCATTCGGACACGCCGGCACCCGGCTGCACGAATGGTTCTTCCCCACCCGGACCTTCTGTAGCTTTCACGAGAGCCAGGGCGATTCGGGTGGGAGCACTGGCGTCGACGATGCCTACGCGAGCAACTGGGACCGGGGCATCGGTGCTGAGATCATGGGCCGGAACAAGTTCGGACCTCAGCGTGGGCCGTGGGCTGACGAAGAGTGGAGGGGCTGGTGGGGAGACGACCCGCCGTTCCATACTCCGGTCTTCGTCCTCACCCATTACCCGAGGCCCTCGATAGAGATGAGAGGCGGAACGACCTTTCACTTCATTGACGCCGACCCCGCCGACGCCGTGAAGGTTGCTCAGGAGGCCGCCGGTGGCCTCGACGTGCGTATCGGCGGAGGCCCATCGACGGTCAGTGCTTACCTCGCCGCCGACCTGATCGACTACGTGCACGTCGCGATCGTGCCAATCGTCCTCGGAAGGGGCGAGCGCCTGTGGGACGGGCTGGAAGGACTCGAGTCGCGGTTCAAAATGGAGTCCGCCAGCTCCCCGAGCGGCGTCACCCATCTCACGCTATCCCGTCGATAGGACGGTTCGCTTCAGAGGGCAGCTGACTCTGTCACTCGTCCGGCAGCGGGGCACGGAGTTCGGGGATTTAGGTTCACGCAGTCCGGGAGGATGACTTGCACCCGTCCTGGGTAGATATGGGGACATGGTGGGCGCGGTGATCTTCATTGTGGTCGTCGGTCTCCTCTATGTATTCGTGGTGCTCTACGGACGGAATGGGCGACACGACAACTGGCTCACCCGACCGATCATCTCGAATCGAAATGACCGCATGGAGTTCTTTCCCAAGCCTCGGGATTCCTCTGGCGGACCGAAGTCAGAAGGCTCATTTTTGAGGACCCTTACTATCTGCGGAGCCGGGTTGATAACGGGGATAGCACTGGCTGTCACTCGCACAGGGGGGTTCTGGGCAACGGCTCTTATCATCGGTGCCGTGCTCGTCCTATCACGACCGCGTACCGAGTCACGAAGGATGGTGGAAGGCTCAGATGGACATGGCGCACGTCCGATAGTCCTTCTGATCGGAGTCTAGGGGGCTAGAGCTCCGAAGTGCCGCCTGGTGGCGCCCGGTCCCGGCAACTGGGGCACTCTTCCAGTCTCTGCCTGCACACTTTGGCTGATCTGCCCTACAGGATTCGGAGCAGTCACGCAGGCGACCTACAGGGGCTTCACATGAACGGCTGGCACTCTGGCTGCTGAGTCTGAGGAGCGCCGCCATGAGTGACTACGAATCAACCAGTCCCACGCAGACCCGGCCCACTGATCTCGATTCTGACAAAACCTCAGGGCCAACGGTTGTCGAAAGTGTTGTGGGCGTGGCTTCTGCATCGCCTCCCCTGCTCAGGTCCGAGCAAGCACGCCAGAAGAGGAGAGGGTCACTGTCACACTTGAGACGGGGACTGATCGCGGCCGCTGCGCTGATCGGTTCGGTAACGGGACTGTACATCGGCCTCGGCACATCACCCTCGGCATCGGCCGCAGAATCTGTGGCAAACACCGCTGGACGGGTTGCATCCGTCGACGGGGCATCCACCTCGGCCGCAGGAGGATCATCCGGCACAGCGAGGGAGTGCGTTCAGGTCAAGCTTCACCCTGTCGAGCGTCACCTTGACGGCCCATGCGGCCCAGGAGGTCACAGTTGACGGGGTGGCTTCGACGAAGAGAGGGACGGGTTCGACATCTAGACACAACACGTACTCGGGACGACCATGAAGGTCTGGGCAGGGCGCAGGCGCCCGATAGGTGCCGAAAATTGGTGTCCCCATAGTGCTGCGAACCGTCCCACCGTCCCGGTGTACTGGGCACGGCGGTCGATGGGCCTACTGCGGCAGGGACGCGAATCGGCCCCCTTTCGGGGGCCGATTCGGAATATCTACCGCCTGCTCTTGTACGTGGGACCTACCACCGATAAAAGCGGTGGCTCCCAGCACCCTCACCCCGACCAATCGCGAAGCCGACAATCCACAGGACGAGAAAGATGGCTGCCGCTATCCACAAAAGGTGAACTGCGAAACCTGCTCCAAAGAGAATCAATACAAGCAGCAATGCCAGAATCAGTACCACTGAACATCCCTCCCTATTGATGAAGCCCGAGACGACTCACCTAGTACGTCGAATCGGTTCGACGTACTACGTTTCCCTGGCCATCGTCGACGACAGTGCGCCTCCGACGCGTGTTCCCCGCCGCCATGGCGATGATCGACACAATGGCACCGACAATGCCGACAATCATCAGGATCCAGCCCACCTTATTGACGTTGAAGCCGTGCTGATAGGGCTCCGTAACTGCCCAATCGAGCAGCGCTCCTACGGCAAACACGATGATGCTTGCAACAAGTCCGCCAGCCCCAACCACGGAGCCCCCTTTCGTTCCGCTGCAACAGCCGTACCCGACGCCTTTCTCGTCAAACCATTCTTTACGCAATATGTGGATAACTAGGGGTCTCTGTTTCGCGAAGGGATCGCACCTGACTTCTGCGCTCCCGAAAGCCCGTGAACGCGGAGCGGGACTCCCCAATCGTGGGGAGCCGCTCAACGCACACCCTCGACGTGACTGACGTGGGTGCACCACGTCTATGCCCAATGTGAAGACGGTCATGCATGTCGGCGGCAGGGCATGACCAAAGCCGTTGGAGCTCCTGCCACGGTGAGCCACCCCTAGAGCGCATAAGTGCCGGGATAGGCCACAGCCATCGTGAGGCGGGCGGTTCAGGGTCAACCAATCGAATCCTTAGAGGACGCCGCCTCACTAAAGGGGTGGGACTCGTGCTCGAGTTGGCCAACGGTGGCCAGCGCATAAGTCTCCGCTTCGAACGATACGATTGAGACAGACAACAAAGGAGCGTCCGATGCCAGAGTTCGACGACGCCGCAGGTGAATTTTTTCGCAGTCTTCTTGAATCACTGCGAGAAGAGTCTGAGCGATTGCCATCACCGATGGCCATGATGGACTCACTCAGGGAGTTGGATCCGACGCCCCAACAGATAGGTGTCTTTGTGGGGGAGTGCCTCGATGTAGCAGCTAAAGCTGCCAGGGAGATCGCGCAAGGAGTCCGAGAAGCTAGCGAGACTCTCCGTAATCAGGGGCCGGACTTCGAAGTGCCCGATGATCTAAGCGACCTCGGATAAGTCCAAACCCGTGGCTTTGCGCGACGAGCGGGCATCCTTTGCTTACGCCGATCCCGGGACGATCGCTGAAAGAAGCAGAACGTACACTCGCCCTGGGGTCGTCTCAGAGTCCCGAGATCCTTGTCGTTTGGCGCATGCTGACGATCCGGTGGATACGGGTCGCATGATTGCGCGTCGCCCGAACCGGCGTAAGAGGACACTTTCGGCGCCGGCAGAGACTCATCAGTGGCAGTGATCCGGAGGGAGCGCGGCACCCGCGTCCGCCGCTCCCAGATCGTCCGAATACCCGGCTTCGAGCCGTGGCCACTGCGAGGTGGGACGACCGCCTGGCCACTCCCACAGGGGCGGCCACTCCGGAGCCCCGCCCAGGGTCCGGGTCGCGTGCCCGCGCCGCGGCCAGCCCACAGGCGAGTCCTCCCAGTCCTCCTGCCTGCCGAACACGGTGAGGTCCATGAGCGCGTAGCTGTAGTCCAGCACCTCTGCACCACGGCGCTTGGTCCAGTACGTCTCGAAGACCTGGTTGCCATCGCGCAGGTAGCACACCAGGTGGAACAGACCGTGCTCGCGGTCGACGAGGAGCGTGTCAAGTGAGGGTTGCGCCGAGTACCACGGCATGTCCCAGCCCATGAAGGTGCGGTAGCTGAGGCTCTCGTCGTATGACGTCTGCGCATCGCCAGGGCCGTAGGCGGTGTTCCGCCCCTGGCAGAGCACTGCGAAGGTGATGTCGCGAGAGTGCAGGTACGCGAGCTCGCCCACATGACTCATCACCCACGTACAGCCTTCGCACTGCTCGGCCGCAGGTCGGCCCGGCCACCACATGAAGTAATAGGCAATGAGCTGACGCCGGCCCTCGAACGCGTCGAGCAACGTCACTGGGCCGTGCGGCCCGAGCAACGGACTGTCGGCGGCGACCTCGACCATCGGCAGCCGGCGGCGGGAGGCGGCGATGGCGTCCCCTTCACGCGTGTGTTCCTTCTCACTCGCCCGCAGCGCCTCGAGTTGCTCGTGGAACGTCGAGCGATCGACCACCGTTGGTAGAGGTCTGCTCTCATCCTGGGACATCGGCACCTCCCCAATCGCCTCCTCGCTGCTATAGGCTGGTACCCGTCACGGTAGCGACGATCGGCGATGCCGCATGAGCAGAGTCTTGCTGATCCTGACCAGAATCCCCGAGGATTCGCATGGTGGCACACTGTCCTGACGGCGACGGCAATGTTCGGGGGCAGTCGGCGGCACCACACATATCTGTTCAGGCTTTGTCTCGATATTCCATCGGCCCGACTGACTCGTGAAGGACGCCCGCCTCGCTACGCTCCCGACGAAGGGCGTCTTGGACAACGGCCGCTGTGCCGGCCTTCAGAAGGCGCTTGGCCGTGGCTAGGGCTGCGTCGGGCAACGCCGTGAGGGCCTGAGCCGTCGCCAGTGCTTCGGGATGGAGAGATTCTTCTGGATAGCACCGAGCAGCCAGACCTATCTGTGCTGCTTCCCTCCCACTGATCCATCGCGATGTCAGAATGAGGTCGGCGGCACGTTGCGCCCCAACGATCTGTGGCAGTAAAACGCTGCTGGCCGCTTCTGGGGCTGTACCGAGTGCCGTGAAAGGCAGCCGGAGACGCGCAGTCTCAGCGACCAAAGTCATGTCGCAATGGAGCAGGATGGTCGCTCCGAACCCCACTGCGGCACCGTGAACCGCTGCCAGCAGCGGTTTAGAGAAGCTGATCAGCGAATTGATCAGGTGATCGAAGTCCTCACCGAGGGTTTCGTCTGGCGAGCCAACGGCTGCGAGGTCGACCCCGCTCGAAAATCCACGACCTGCTCCCTCCAGCACTATCACCGAAACGTCCGTGGCGGCATCGGATTGATCCAATATGGTCGCCAGCATGCGATAGGACTTTGCCGTGAATGCATTGACCCTGTCCGGACGGTTCAGCGTCACGATCCGCACCCGTCCTTCGTTGCGTACGAGGATTTCCCGCTCTGGCGGTTCTGCATCCGGCCCCTCTGAGTGACGCATGCCAGCAACGCTACGCTTTCGATGCCCTCCGTATCCCAGTCTCGGCGAACGGGGGCAGGGGCCGCTCGGGATTCGGGAACACTCAATGAGAGGATGGCTAGAAGACTGAGCGGATCCGCTTACGTTCGCCGAGGTCGCACAGACACGACGAGGACGCAGCGTGTTGCCACTGATCCAGTCGAGTCGGACACTTCGACCGGCACCTCGACTTCGGCGGCCTCGCCGCCTTCTACCGAAGAGCGGGCGGCCATGAAGGTCTCGGCCGAAATCTCACCGGTCGCGATCACCGCTCCCCGAGCTGGAGCCAAGTACTCGATTGAAGCCCGTTTGATCACCGTGTAGGACCGCGCCGCGAGTTCCAACATGCCAGCAACGACCGCTCCTGCTCCGGCTACTTCGGCGAGGGCATAGAGGATCGGCGCGTTGACCGTGCCGTTGTGATTGAGGTGGACCGGCTGGGGATCAAGACGGATGACCGTCCGTCCCTCGCCAGCATCGAGCGGTTCGATGCCCAGGAACTTGATCCAAGCCATCTCCGTGAACTGATCCGTAGAGCGATCCCCAGGGCCGCTGACCTCGGATTCAACCATCCCCTGGTGTCGATTCGTTAGCCGGCATCGACTCAACGATCCTCTTCAGTCGATGCAGGGTGATGGACATGTGACGCGCCAACTGCCTGCGGCGAAATGTCACCGCGTCCAAGACGTGCATCCACCAAGGGGCCCAAAGTGCTTCATAGAACTCGGTCACAATTGTTCCGCTCGTGGTTGGTGTCATCCGGTAGGTCCACGCGGTCGAGTCGTGGCCGTGCCATTCGATCGTGAACGAGAACTCCGTCCGCGGCTCGGCCACGACGACTCGACCTTCCCGAGACCAGGTAACGGGACCTCCCCGATTGTGGCCGACAAATCGTGCCCCCGGAGTTGGCCCGGTGGTTCCATCGAGCCATTCCACTCTCCGGCATTCCGGACTCAGCTCACTCATCCGGGTCAGGTCACTTACGACATCGTAGACGTCCTCCGGCGACGCCAAGATCTCAATCGATTGCTGACCCCGCACGTAGCCACCCCACTTTCGCTACGACAAGAAGTGTATGCCAGGCCCGTCCCAAAATGCTTCGGTCCTCTAGCCGTCAACTCCGCCCTACTCGTGCCGGACTACCTCACCGTGCGGCCTATGTGGGCAGGGTCAGTGGTCGTCATTCGGGATGGTCGACGGTGATGTTGCATGGATACGACGGTGCGCCCTCGGAATAACGCCCTCCTGCCGGTGAACAAGGCAGGCTGGCCAGACACAGACTTTGGGCGGCAGGTTTCCGGGCCGAATCGGCAACAATATCGGGTGTGAGTGGTGAACCGATCGATATTTTGCAGCTGCTGTCGGTCATGAAGGTCGAGGTCTCCCACCATTTCGATGCGCCGATCGAGGCTGTGTGGGCACTGCTTTCAGATGTCGAGCGGACGGCCGGGCTCGGACCGGAGCATGTCGAAGCCCATTGGCTCGGGCAGGAGAGAGGGGTCGGCGCCCAGTTCAGCGGAAAGAATCGGCGCGGCGATGATGTTTGGGAGGTCCAGTGTTATGTCACCGAGTGCGACAGTCCGACCAGGTTCTCTTGGACGGTCCTCGAACCCGAGCATCCTTCATCACGATGGTGCTACACCCTGGCAGAAGAAGGCACGGGCACACTCGTCGTGGAGCGATTCGAGCACGGACCGAACTACAGCTTCACCCGTATCTGGGCGGAAGAGCACCCCGCCGAAGCCTCGAGCATCATCGGCGAACGAGCGGAAACCTTGCGAGCGGACATGATCGCAACGCTGGTGAATGCCGAGCGCGTTCTCCTTTCACGGACCGCCTGATACCAGATTGCTCCACACCAGGACGGCGAACGTCTTAGCCCAGTCCCGACAACTTGTGGTGCCAGCGGACATACGGGCCACAGGGCGCCCGATCGCGACCGCACTCGCCGCCTCGGGGACGCCGTTACCGGTAGGCCTGCTGCTCAAGCACGCTGTGTGGATGATCCTTGCGGAAGGCACGCACGGTGTAACCCACGATCACGGTGTCCTCGAGGGCGCGTACCGACGCGCTCCGTGGTAGGTTGAGAATCGGGCCGAGTTCGCCGACGTAGTTGCCAGGGCCGACATGAGACAAGACCTCCGTCCCGCCGTCGGACCGTTCCCTGTACACCTCCAGGAGGCCAGAGTCGACGTGGTAGATGAGGTCGCCCCGTTCACCCTGTCGAAACAGAACCTCACCGGTTGCGAGCGTGACCTCTTCTGGCTCACGATCCGCATCCGAATCCGAAAGGCTCGGCGCCAGCTCAATGACACGGTCGGCCAGCTGTGTGACCCGGTCGTCGTGGGTGGACACGATCACGATCCGCCCTGGGGCGGCAAGCTCGCGGAGGAGCCGAAGGATGCCCTCCACTTGGATGTGATCGAGGTGGGCCGTCGGTTCGTCGGCGAGGACCAACGGCGGGTCGTAGACAAGGGCCCGCGCGATAGCCACCCGCTGCTGCTGCCCGCCGGACATCTGGGCCGGCCGATGATGGGCGCGGTCGGCCAGGCCTACCCGCCCGAGGAGCTCGCCGGCCCGTGCCTTGGCCTGGGACCGGGGCATGCCGGACAGGCGCATGGGCACGATCACGTTGCCGCGCGCGCTCAAGCTTGCGATCAGGTTGAACGCTTGGAACACCACTCCGACGGTCTGTCGGCGGTAGGCAGCCAAGGAAGCTCCGCGGAGGTCGGTGACCGTGATATCCCCCAATCGAATCTGCCCCGAGCTCGGTGAGAGCAGGCCCGCAAGGCACGACAGCAGCGTGGTTTTGCCACACCCCGAGGGCCCGAGCACCACGACCAGCTCGCCGTCCTCGGCACTGAACCTGACGCCGTCGAGGGGCTTGATCACGTAGCCGCCCGAATCGAAACGGACGGTGAGGTCCTCTACCGCGAGACGAGCGCTCATCCGAAGGCCGCCGCCGGGTCGGCACCGGTCACCCGGCGTAGCGCAGCGAAGCAGGCGACGAGCCCTACCGTGACGGCGACAAGCGGAAGGACGAGCCGCGCGTCGGGAGTGATGTCGACCACCTGGCTGAAGATCGGTTTCAAGAGGCTCGCCAAGACCTCGGCCAGGAGGGCTGCAAGGAGAGTCACCACCACGGCCTCGATCGCCAGGCTCATGAACAGGGCCGCCGAAGATGCCCCCAGAGCCTTGAGCACCGCGAAGTCGCGTCGGCGGTCCAGCGCGGCGACGTAAAGCATGAAGGCGACGATGGCTGCGGCGACGATCCACATCAGCCAGCGCGTCCCCTCGATGCTCGACACGGCGGAGCCGAATTCACTGACGGTGTCGGTCACCACCGCTGCAGGCGTCAAGACCACGAGGCCCGCGGGGCGCGGGCCGGGATTCCCGCGGTTGCGACCGCGGTGACGAGCGGCTTTCCCCCCGTCACGGCCTGCTGCACGCGGTCCAGCGACATGTACACCAGAGGGGTCCCCCCCGTCAGGGTCCGGCCGTCGACGACGCCGACAACCTGGTAGCCATGTCCACCCAGGTAAAGCATGCCCTGTGGGCTCGCCTGCAGCTTCGAGTCGACGACGACCTGGTCCGAACCCTCGAGCCGGTGTCCCGCCACGACCGCGGGGTCGCCCAGACCGCCGGGCTGCACACCCACAAGGTCCACCCACTGCGGTCCGACTGCACCGGTGACCAGGACGGCTTGCCCAGGCGCGATGAGAAGCTGCGACGCGCGGTGGACGCCGGGCTGTCGCGCTACCTCGGACGCGTCGGCCGCAGGGAACGCCCCAAACGCGATGATGCTGCCGTGTGCGCTGCGTGACATGACCCACGAGGAGGCACCGGCCCCGTAGACCGTGGCACTCGTCTCCGCATTGAACCCGTCGGCGAGCCCGCTCAGCGACAGTGCGAGCGCGAGCACCAGTCCCACTCCGACAACAGCGATGGCGAACTGGCGCGCTCTGAACCGTAGGTCCGCAAACGTCACCGCCAGCATGCGTAAACCCCCAGTTCGCGCTCGAGAAAGGGCGCCAGAGTGTAACGGCGCAAGGGGGGTGTCTGCTCGTGTGTCCGAAACCGTCTGGTGGCGGTCCCCGGAGAGTCCGCCCGGCCCACCTCGGCCGCCGCCGAGAAGGCGGGTCGAGTACGTCGTTGACGCCCGGGCATCGCACCAGCACGGGGTAATGGGGATTGCCTATCATGAAGCGAAGGCGGTAGAGGGACGCCTCGGCTGGAGCACCCTGAGGGCGCAGCGAGGAGGCAAGAGGTGGCCGAGTGGGAGGGCTTCGAGTTGGTGGAGCGCCGGGCGGGGAGCAGGTGAAGACTGACCGAGGGTTAGAACGACCGGCGTCGTATCGCAGTCGTTCTTCTCCTCCTCCTCTCACGCATTTCGCGACCTCGTTGCTTCGGCGTCCGGGTGCGTGTGGCCTCGAAACCGTCCACGGATCACCCGTACCGCCGCTGGGTGTGTGGCTTGAGACCGCGAGTGGGTGCGTCGCAACGACTACCGAAGCGGGCTCCACGATCGAGCCCGTCCTGAATCTATCCCTGACCTGAAAAGATTCTTAACCTGATGCAATGCCGGTAGAGGCGTCCGAGAGCGCAGTCCTTCTCTTCACTGACATCGTCGACTCCACCCGACTGATGACCAGTATGTCGCCTGACGCGGCCGAGGAGACCCGCCGCCAGCACTTCGCCGTCCTGCGCGAATCCGTTGCGGAACACGGCGGCGAGGAGATCAAGAACCTTGGTGACGGGATCATGATCCTCTTCACCTCGGCCGCCAGAGCTATTGCGTGTGCCGTCGCGATGCAACAGGGCACCGAGCGGGCGAACCGCGCTTCTCCGCACCCCATCGAGTTGCGCACGGGGCTGAGCGGGGGTGACGTCGTCCGGGACGAGGGTGACTGCTTCGGCGACCCGGTCGTCGAGGCCTCGCGGCTCTGTGCCAAGTGCGTCGGTGGTCAAATCCTGGCCGCCGAGATCGTCCGCATCATGGCGGGGCGGCGTTGCCGCCACGAATGCCGGTCTGTCGGACCCCTGGAACTGAAGGGCCTGCCCGAGCCGGTCCCCACCATCGAGGTGTTGTGGGAACCACTGGTTCACGCCGCCGGCGGACCAGCGCCGACGCCCCGGACGCTGGAACTCCACTCGACTGTGCGAATCGTCGAACGCGACGTGGAGCTGGCCCAGCTTGCCGACGCACTTCATCAGACGACCGAAGACAAGGGACGCCACCTGGTCTTGATCTCTGGTGAGGCCGGCCAGGGCAAGACGACGTTGGCCGCTGCAGCCGCGAGGGCCGGCTGGGAGGCCGGTGCATGCGTGCTCTTCGGACATTGCGACGAGGACTTCGGAGCGCCCTACCAGCTCTTCGCGGAAGCCCTCAGCCACTACGCCCGCCACGCAGACGGGCAGACGGTGATGCGCACGGTGCGCCCCTACGCGTCCGAACTCGTACGCCTCATCCCCGACCTGACCGAACGCGTGTCGGATCTGGCGCCCTCAAAGGCCGCAGACGCCGACGCCGAGCGCTACATGCTGTTCGCCGCAGTGGTCTCGTTCCTCACCGCGCTCGGCAAGCGACAACCCGTCATCTTGGTCCTCGACGACCTCCAGTGGGCCGACAAGGGGAGCCTGCAACTACTCAGGCATGTCGCCGTTTCCGAACACGCCTCACGGCTGCTTGTCGTCGGGACTTACAGGCACACCGAACTTCAGAGTTCGAGCGCACTCGTGGAGCTGCTCGGAGCGCTGCGACGGCTCAACGTCGAAACGACCCGGATCGAACTGTCGGGCCTCGACGACGACGGCGTCGCTCTGCTCATGGAGGAGTTCGCCGGTCACACGCTCGACCCCGCCGCCTTGCGGCTGGCCAGTGCCGTGAGTCGCGAAACCAACGGCAATCCATTCTTCGTCGTGGAAGTGCTGCGACACCTGGCCGAGACAGGTGTGATCTACCGGGACGCCATTGGCAAGTGGTCGGCTCGGTCGGACCTGGACCTGAAGTCCCTTCCGGACAGCGTCCGCGACGTGGTTCGGGCACGCGTGGTGCGGCTCGCCGAGGACTCCCAACGCATCCTCTCGCTGGCGTCGGTGATCGGCCTCGAGTTCGATCTCGACCTCCTGTCGGTCGCGAGCGAGGTGCCGGAGGACGCCCTGCTCGATCTCTTGGACGCCGCCAGAGCCGTGGCGCTCATCCGGGAGCATCCCGATGGCGACGGGAGGTACACCTTCACGCATCCCCTCATCCAGCACCTGGTCTATGAGGGGCTCGGATCGGCTCGGCAGGCGCGGTATCACCGGGTCATTGGGGAGGCGTTGGAGGCACTTGGAGGCGACCGACCCGGGTTCCGGGTGAGCGAGCTCGCCCGTCACTGGGTGAACGCCACGAAGATGGTGGACCTGGTGAAGGCCATCGACTACTCCAAACAGGCGGCCGATGCAGCGCTGGCGGGATTGGCTCCCGCCGACGCAGTCGGGTACTACACCCAGGCACTGAACCTCCAGGACCGGTTGGACGAGACCGACCAATCGCTCCAGGTCGACCTCACCATCGGCCTCGGCACGGCGCAGCGCCAGAGCGGCGACGTACGGTTCCGCCAGACTCTCGTCGGAGCGGCGCGAATGGCGGAGGCACTCGGGGACGTCGACCGGCTCGTCGCCGCGGCACTGGCCAACGACCGGGGGACCTTCAGTACCGTGAGCCAGCTGGACCACGAAAAGGTCGCGATCCTTGAACTGGCCATTGAGCACTTGCCCAAAAACGACCGGAACCGCGCCCTGTTACTCGCCCTTCAGTGCTCCGAACTCACCGTCGGCAGTCCGCTCGAGCAACGCCAGGGCCTCGCCGAGGAGGCGCTCGCTATCGCCGAAGCCCACGGGGACGACGCGGTCACGACGCTCGTGCTCAATCACATCCAGATTCCCTTGGCCGTGCCACCCCTCCTGGCATCGTCCGTCGCACGGAGCTCGAAGGCACTCGAGCTGGCGCAGCGCATCGGAGACCCCGCTCTCCTACGAGCCTCGGCAAGTAGCCGACGTTACAGTGCCGGCTGCGAGGGCGATATCGACGAGATGGACCGTTGCTTCGGCATCACCAAGCCGCTGGTGGAGCAGCTCGACCAGCCCTTCATGGTATGGGTCGAGTCGCTCCAACGATCCACGAGAGCGCTCATCGCCGGTGATGCGGATTCGGCGGAGCGGTTCGCCGGCTTGGCGTTTCAGGTGGGGACCGAAAGTGGACAGCCGGACGCGTTCATCGTCTACGGAGCGCAGATGCTCATGGTCAGCTGGTGGCGCGGCAGCCTGGGCGAGATGGTGGCGCTCATAGAGGGGGCTCTCGCAGACAATCCGGGCCTCCCCTTCTTCAAGGGTGTTCTCGCCATGGCTCACGCCGAGGGAGATCGTCCCGGTAAGGCCCGAGAAATCCTCGCCCTTTTCGGGGAGACCGGTTACGAGCTGCCCATGGAGGTGACCTGGCTGACGGGGATGGTCGTGTACGCCGAGGCGGCTTCACAGGTCGACGACGCGCCCGCCGCTGCCGCGCTGTTCGAACAGCTCCGCCCATACGACGGCCAATGGCACTACTCGGACATCGCCGCTGCCGGTCCACTATCGAGATCGCTCGGAGGCCTCGCCGCCGTTTTGGGCCGCTACGACGAGGCTGCGGACTACTTCGGGCGCGCGTGGGCGGCCAGTCAGGACGCGCGAGCCTGGTTCTTCGCAGCCCGCACGGCGCTGTCGTGGGGGACGATGCTCACCCGGCGCGGGACGGAGAAGGACGCCGGGCTGGCTCGGGAGATGCTGACGCGCGCCCACGACCTGGCCGAGAAGCACGGTTACACGAACATTGCTCGACGGGCCCGAAGCAGCGCAGGGAACCCCCTGGCCTGAGTTCGCGGGTGTCTCTGTGAGGCCGGGTTGTCCCTGCTATCGGCAGGAACCTGGGAGCACGTCTGTGTCCGCATCTCCTTACGGATAGTGCGCGCAGGCGTTCAGCGCAGGAGCGGACCAACGCTCCCGGCGCCGAGACCCGCTTCCTGCAGGCGGGCGATCCTCCGCTCTATCCCCTGGTACCCGTAAGTCCGGGCCAGGGCCAACGCCGCCGAGAGATGCTCCTCGGCGTCGCCGATCGTCCCGGAACCGGCGTCGAGAAGGCAGCGGGCCCACCAGTAATGCGTTGTCGCCGCGAGAAACGGCGCCCCCAGTCGTTCGGAGCGGTCAAGGCCCGCCCGGAAGGACGCCACTGCGTCGGCCGGCATGCCGAGAACGGCCTGGAGTTGACCCATGGCCGTCGCCACGGTGCCCGCCGTCAGCACCGACGCGGCACCAATGTCATCCCTGTAGGGCGCCAGCCAAGGCAGCAAGGTGCTCGCGGCTTCCGCCTCGCGGAAGTCGGCGACAGAATGGGACCACAGCACCATGCTGTTGAGCCGGTACGGATCGTCCTCGACGCTGGCGAAGTGCGAGGCAACCTCACCAGCTATCACGGCCCGTGCCTCGTCGAAGTTCCCGTTCTCACAGTGCATTGTGGCGAGGCCGGCCTTCAGTCCGGGCAGTTGCACGTTATCGACGAGCATCTGTGTCAGTACCGGCTCGATCTCCTCGGTGCGGCCCTGGGCCCAGCGAAGGAACATGAGCAGCACCCCCGGCACGACGGTGGCATCGGGCTGCTCAGACTCGAACCCGAGGGCGAAGGCGTCGTTTGTCTGGGCCTCGGCTGCCTCCAGGTCGCCGTCCAGCCAGCTCCGCAGGACACCGGTCCACATGGTGATCCAGCGGAGCGTGGGCTGGCCGATCTGCTCGGCCAGGGTCATGGCCGTCTCTGAGGCCCGGTCGATCTCCCGTCGGTTGCCGGTATCGAGGTTGGCGAACACCGTGAACATGGCGGCGAAGAGCCTGGCAACCGGGTCATGCAGCTCTTCTGCCAGCGCACTCGCGTCCCTTGCGACCTGCAGCCGCTCCTGTAGCATTTCGGCCCCCAGGATTGCGTTGAAGCGCAGGTTCAGGACCTCGACCAACACCTGAGGATCACCGAGTCCCCGCGCGATCTCGACCGCTTCCTCGCTGAGGACGAGACGGCGCTCGAGGTCACCGCCGGGCGAGAGCTCCTGCGCGAGCAGGGCCAAGAGTCGGGCCCGGGTGGCGCCACGCTCCTCGCCGAGCGCATCGAGAGCCTGCTCGAGCTGCCCGATCCGCTCGTGATCGACGCCACCAACGGCGCTGAAGAAGCCACGACTGTTGGCCAGCGCGGCAGCGACAATGCGGTCCGTGGCGCCCAGGCGCTCGGCTTCGGCGGCAGCCTCCAGGAGCGTGGTGCGGTACTCGCCCGCACCGACTTGACGCTGGGCCGTCCCCAATCCGATGCGCAAATCCACCCCGAGCACCGGGTCCGGCTGCACCAATTGAGCGTGGAGTTGGAGCGCTTGGCCGTAATAGCGCAGGGCCTCGTCGGGCGCCAGTGCCTCGAGCGCGGCCTCGGCGGCACGCTTGGAGTACTCGATCGCCTTCGACATGTCGACTGGCTGAGTGGCGTGGAACCAGTGGTACGCGAGGTCGCGCACGGCCGCCGCAGAAGGCGCTCGTCGCTGGTCCTCGAGGGTCTCGGCGATCGCCCGGTGGGCCCGGGCGCGGCGCGTCGCACCGAGGTCGTCGTAGAGGGTGCGACGGATCAACGCATGGGTGAAGACATAGTGGCCGGGTACGTCGCTGACCTCGCGGACAAGGGCCGCGAGGTACGCAGCATCGAGGATGTCGAGCAGCTCGTCCTCCGTACGGTTGGAGACGGACGCCAAGACTTCCAGATCGAAATCGCGCCCGATCACCGCGGCTAATGCGAGCACCTGCTTGGCCGGGTCGCCCAACCGTCCAACCCGGGCAGCGACGACCTCACGCACGCTATCGGGCAAGAGCCAGGCCTCCTCACGGTGCTCAGCGCTCGCGATGTCGGGCATGCCGGCTCCGAGTTGACCGGTGTCGGCAAGATGATGGAGGACTTCGGTGACGAAGAAGGGGTTCCCGTCGGTCTCTCGATAGAGCGCATGGGCGAGACCCATATCGGCCTCGCTCAGCTCCGTGCCCTTGCTGCGCTCGAGAAATGCGACGAGGTCAGCGTCGCCGAGACCCTTCAGCTCAATCCGGCTGACACCAGGCTCCCGGCGCAGCGCAGCCAGGGTGTCCACCAGGGAGTCGGATTGCGCCAAATCGGTGTTGCGGTAGGTGACGACGATGAGCGCATGCAAGGGCTCGATGGTGGCGACCACGTGTCGAAGCAATTGGAGACTCGGCTTGTCGGCCCACTGCAGATCGTCGAGCACGATGACGAGCGCGTGGTCCTCGGACGCCCGGACGAGCAGGTCGATGGCGGCGGCAAAGAGCAGATAGCGCTCAGCTTCGGGGTCCGCGGTCGTGGACGACGGAGTTAACCCGAGCCGAGAACCCAGAGCCGGGATCATCAGCCCCAGGTTTGGACCCGAGAACTCGACGTGGCTCGTCAACATCGTCTGAGGTGCATGGGTGACGTAGTGCCCGAGAGCCTCACGGAACGGCTGATACGGAGCGCCCGTCTCCTCCTCACAGTGTCCGAAGAGCACGGTCGCGCCCTGCCCGTGAGCGCCACGAGCGAACTCCGAGGCGATCGTCGTCTTGCCCATCCCGGCCTCGCCGGCGATCAGGACCACCTCACGCCCGTCTCCGGCGCCCACCCGCTTGAACGCGGCCTCCAGGATGCCGAGCTCCTCGCGACGCCCGACCACCCCGACCGCGGGCATCAGCGACAATCGAACGGGAAGCTCTGCGTTCCCTGCTTCGCCTTCGCCCGGGGCAAGCGGCTCCCAGCCGACTTCAATGGTGGCGACTGGTTCAGGAATACCCTTGAGCTCCAATTCTCCCAAGGGCCGGAACGAGTGCGGAGCACGCCTGCCGGCCGTATGCCGGGTCAGCTCCGCCGCGAGGATCTGGCCGCCTTCCGCGAGGGCGCAGAGGCGTGCCGCTTCGACCACCGAGTCACCGAAGTAGTCGCCGTCGTCGGGCGTGACCTCACCGCTGCTCAGCCCGATGCGCACGCCGAGAGCCCGGCCTGATGCCTGGTTGTGGCGATAGACGGCTTGTTGCATGGCTACTGCGCACGTCAGTGCGGCCGACGCCGTGGAGAAGACCACCATGAGCCCGTCCCCGGTGTTCTTGACCTCACTCCCCCCACTTTCCGTTATGGGGCGCCGCAGGGTCGAGAAATGCTCGCGGCGGACCTCGTCGGCGACGTCGGGCGCCAGCGAGGTGGCAAGTTGGGTCGACCCGACCAGGTCGGTGAAGAGCACCGTGACGTTCTCGGTCGTTGACGACATGTCGCCTCGGATCTCAAGAAGCCGGCCCCGGGACCAGCCTGGGCCGGACGGAAATTGGGTCAACAGCCGGATCTCAATGTCGCACGGAGGGGCAGCTGACGAAAGCTTCGCGCGCAACCCCAGTTGCGCGCAAGCAGACCGAACAGACCACTCGCGGCGGACTTACGGGGTTGACATGCCCTGATCAGGACGGCGGGACCAAATTTGTGGTCACGGGGCGGCGCGGGACATCCGAACCCTCAGGAAGGCTGTGCGGCGCCGGGTCGCCGGGCCGGGAAGTCCGAGCCGTCCCCCGGGCCGCGCCCGGGGGCACTTACAGCCGGTACAGCTTCGCGGCGTTCTCACCCAGGATCTTGCGCTGCACCTCGGGCGTGAGCAGCGACATCTTCTCGGCCACCGTGTCGAGCGGCTTGGGGTAGAGGCAGGTCGGGTGGGGGAAGTCCGTCTCGAAGAGGACGCTGTCCTCCCCGACCGACGCGATGAGGGCCGGCACGTTGCTCTTCTCGAACCAGAACGTGGCGAACAGGTTCCGCTTGAAGTACTCCGACGGGAGCATCGACATGTGGGCCAGCTGCTTGGGCGCGTTCTCGGACATCTCGTAGTCGAGCGCCTCCAGGATGAACGGGATCCAACCGACCCCGCTTTCCACCGACACCATCTGCAACTTCGGGTGCCGGTCCAGCATGCCGCTCAGAATGATGTTCGTGACCACTCGGGCGTTGCCGATGAAGAGGAGCGTCCCGCCGATGGCCAACTTGGTGTCGTCGTCCTGGGACTCCCAGGGGTACGTGCCGAAGTAGGTCATGGTGGTGAGGCTGGCGCCGATGTGGAAGTGCACGGGCAGGTGCAGGTCGGCACAGACCTCCCAGAGGTGGTCCCACGCCCGATTGGCCAGGTCGGGACCTCCGACGTCCTGGGGATCCGAGGTCATGTTGACCCCACGCAGGTCGAGCGAGGCAACACGCTTGGCCTCCGCGACGCACTCGTCCACGTCCCAGGCGGGCAGCACCGGCATGGGCAGCAGCCGCTGCCCCGAGTCGGCCTGCACCTCGGCCATGGCGTCGTTGTAGATCTGCACGCACAAGAGCCGGAGCACCGGGTCCTTCACCACGTCCGAAATGCCCTGCCCGCCGAGCCCGATGGAGTTGGGGAAACAGACCTGGGCCCAGATCCCGGAATCGTCCATCACCTCTATGCGCGCCTTGGGGTCGAAAGCGCCCAGGTGGATCTCGTCGAGCGTCCACTCGTAGAGCGCCTCGAGAGCCCGACCCTTGCCGCCCTGACGGTCGATGACGCCACCGCCGCCGGCGAAGCCCATCTCCGAACCGTCGACCACCCACATCGGACGACCATCGATCATCTTGACGCTGGGGACCCGCTCCGCGTACTTGGCCGGGGCCCGCTTGGTCCACAGGTCGTGGGCCTCGGTCAGGTGCGTGTCCGCGTCAATGACCCGCAGGCCGTCAAGTGCAAGTGCCATCCGTGGGTCCTCCCCGCTCAGCGCCGTCGCCCAACCCTACGGTCTGGGATACGGCCCCGCGCCCGCTGGAGATGGGGGGCGTCGGATCAGGTCACAGCGGCGGGCTCCCGGGCCAACTTGGCCAGCTCCTCGGTGACGGTCTCATCATGTTCGGCGAGGTCGCGGCGGGCCGCCCGCGGGCTCCAGCGGCCCCGCATGAAGAACACGAGGATCGCGAAGACCAGCTGGCCGATGAGGCACACCGTCCACCAACGCTTCCATTCGCCCGGTGCGGTCTTCTGCGCCGGCACCAGCTTCTGCTCGGCCACCAGGAGGCTGGCCAGGTTCTGCGAATACTTGGCCACCCCGGCGATCTGGGCCTTGGTCACCGACTTGCCGTTTTGAATGTCCAGCGCAAGCGGGTTGAAGGCGTTCAGGCCGAGGATCTCAGGGTTGGTGAGGCCGCCGGCGGCCGTGAGGGCCTTGGTCAGGCTGTGGGTGCTGTTGCAGACCTGCAGGATGGTGGCGAGGGTGTTGAGCTCGGGTCGCGCTTCGGGCGTCGTCTTCAGATCGGCGATGACGTCCGCCGGCGCAGGTGTCGCATTGCACTTCAACGTGGACGTGTTCGGTGCGTATGGCTGCGCCGCCTGGATCGTCTGCAACGTGGCACCCGCGTTCTGGTTGTCGACGAGCGCCGTCGCGGTGGTGATCACGTAGGGCAGCACCAGGAACGACAGGGCGACGGTGATGCGGAGGATCCATCCCCACACCGCCAGCCCCGAGGCGGTGAGGGCGGGGTTGTGGGACTCGACCTGCTCGGTGTAGTTCGCCATCCACGGTGCGTAGGCGATGGAGATGGAGACCGCCAGCAGGACGATGACGAGGACGTTGGCGTAGTAGCCGGTATGGGGATGGCCGGTCTGGACGATGAGGAAGCCCAACATCACCATGCCGCAGACCGCCCCGAAGAGCATGAACGGCTTGCGGACCCGCGCCAAGTCCGAGAGGAAGCCGGCCACGACGAGCCCTCCGGAGAGGAAAGCGGCCAGCCAGACGTTGATCCCGTTGGCCTGGGGCGTCGAACGGTTGAAGATGACGACCCAGTAGATGGTGAGCACGCTGACCGAGGCGTAATAGAAGAGCAGGAACACCGAGATGGCGATTGACGAGGAGATCAGGTCGAGCTTCATCATGGAGCGGATCGGGTGCGCAGTGGCCGCCTCCACGTCGATGCCCTTGGCGCGCGCCTCGACGAGCGCGCGCTCTCGTTCACTGACCATGAGCTGGTCACGCAGCTGTGGCGAGAGCTCGCGCAGGAAGAAGAACGCGACGATGACGACGCCCAGGCAGACGAGCCCCGAAATGATGAACTGGTCCTGCCACGGGGCGAGGTGTGTGAGTGTGTGCGTCGCCACCAGGCTGGCGGCCAGGGCGCCCATGGTGGGACCGAGCGCCCAGAAGCCCATGGCGACGCCACGGCCCATCTGCGGCGAGAAGTCGCGCATCAGCGCGGGGGTCGAGACGAGGATGACACCCTCCACGAACCCGATCACGCAGTACGCCGCGGCGAACCCCCACCTGTCGTGGATGTGGGGGATGGCGAGCAGCTGGACGAGCGCGACGAGGAGCGTCCCGTAGATCGTGAGGTTGGCTCGCCCGATCTTGTCCGACAGTCCCCCGATGAACGCGCTGAAGGCGCCGATCGCGTTGGAGACCACCAGGAGGTACAAGAAGAACTGGAACGACATGTGGTAGTAGGGCAGCAGCAGCGGCGTGACCGCCCCCTCCACGTAATAGAGGTAGTACAGCATGATCGTGGTCAAGACGACGATGGCCAGGTAGCCCAGCCGCGGCCACGTATTCGGGTACTTGAAGAGCTGGCGCTTCCCGAAGGCGTTCGCCAGCCCATGCCTGGGAACGGGTGCGCTCACCGCTGTCGTCGTCATCTTCGATCCCCTTTCCCCCACTCCCCGTCGCCGTACCATACGAACGGTCCGCTTCCGGACCGGTCATGGGTCAAGCGACACCGATGCTACGAGCAGGTGAAGATCCCCGCGGCGTTTAGAGGAAACCGCCGGGACCCGGCGCCCGTTGGGGCCCGTTCACCGCCCGGCGCCAGGGTGGGCCGGTCCGCCGAGGTCGGCGACGCGGGAGAGCACGTAGGCGTGGACGTACTCCGCCGCCTGGTCGCGCCCCGTCCGCTCGAAGAGCGTGTGCTCCAGGTTGGGGATGGTCGTTATCTTCAATCGACCCTTGCGCTCCAGAGCGCGGAACCTGCGCTCCTCACCGCGGCGCATGAGAGGATCCTCCCTCTCGCCGGTCACGACCAGGACATCGATGCCGGCCTGATCGAGCTGCTCCAGGGTCCGGGCGGGCGACGCCGTCATCAACAGTCGTTTCACGAACCACCGGCTGCTGCCGGGGAGCCGCTGCGTCAACTTCCGGAGCGGCGCAAGCCGGATCATCGCGCGTGTCATCCAGGGACGCGTCGAGCCCCAGGCCTCCCGGTCGCTGAGTCCAGCCGAGCCTTCGTCGGGCTCGAACGTCCGGTAGGGGTGCCCACCCCACCGGGAGTACTCGAGGACGGGATTGATCAGGCACAGGGACGCGGTGGGCCCGGCGAGCGCCGCCTCGACTGCGTGATAGGAGCCCGAGCACAGACCCACGAAGATGGGTGCTCCACCCCCCTCGGTGCTGACGGCACGACGGATGTCACCCAGATCCTCCAGGGCGTCGGCCGGGTACTCGACCAGTTCCGTCCGCCCGGGGCGCGTCGGGCTGTCGCCGATCCCGCTCAGATCCACCCGGAGGCAGGGCACGCCCTCCGCGGCCCATCTCCGGGCCAGCTCGACCCAGAGCCGGGCTGGCCCGTGGTGCCCGATCCGGCCCGGGTTGAGGAGGACGACCGTCGGAACCGACGGGTCGACTCGGCCCTCCGGTTCGCTGAGGATGCCGAAGAGCCCGAGGGGCCCGAGCTCGACCGTCCGTTCGACCACGCCGGCCGGGCCGTGGGGCAGGTGGGCCTCCGTCGGCGACTGCTTCGGCGGCGCCACGTGGACCGCCGGCCCGCCGGATTCGGCCAGCCATGCGACCACGCGCTCCAGCGTCGGCTGCGGTGTGATGGCGGTGACGTTGAGGAGAGCATCCTGCCCGTCGACCCGCACCACGTCGACGTTGGGCAACGACGACTGCCGCTCCTCCAGCGCGCGGTTGAGCTTCCTCTCCTCTCGGGCCAGCACCAACTCACGGGAGGCCCAGCTCCGGTCGCTCGGACCGATCCCCAGTGGCTCGAGCGCCGAGACGGTCTCCGCGGAGAACACGACACCCGGTCCCTCCGTCGACCCGTCCGTGGCCCCGGTCCCCGAGCCCCAGACCTCACCCTCGCCGAGAAGCCCCCACTCGGTGGCCTGGTCGCGTAGGAAGGCCCAGAGGGCTCGCTGCTCGCGGAAGAAGCCACGGCCCGTCACGCACGGGTCCCACAGCACGAGGTCGTCCACAGGCCCGCCGCGAGCCAGTTCAGCGGCGGCCAGTGTGGCGCCGATCCGGAGCCCCACCACGGCGACCCGCGGCGTCCCGAGGGCGCGGGCGTACTCAATGGCACCTCGGATGCCACGCAGCCATTCCGTGACGAGGTCGGGGTCGGTCCACGTGCCGGCGGAGTCTCCGGTCGCCGCGTAGTCGACCCGAAGCGCAGCCCAGCGTGAGGCGGCCAAACGATGCGCCAGGTCACGCAGCGCCCGCGACGAGTACTCCGATTCGAGTCCCATGGCCGGGCACAACACAGCGACGCCGGCGGCGACACCGTCGGCCGGAAGGTCGAGCCACGAGAACAGCGGCCTCTCGGGCGATCCGAGCCAGAGCGCGACCGACTCACCTCCGCTCGCTGGGACCACACTCCCCTGCCCCGTCGGCACGGCAATGTCACCGCCGGGAAAACCCGCCACGGCCGGACCCTAGTGCAGCCGGGCGGTGAACCGGCCCAGGAACACCCGGCTGCGGGCGAGGAACGGCTGCCGCTGGGCCGAGGGCAGACACACGAAGAGGAGCGCGTAGAAGACGATCATGAGCCCGATTCCCGCTCCGGCGACGGCGACAAGCCCCGGGATCCGACCGGCTGTGTCCGTGAAGACATAGAGCGGGCCACCCCCGCGCCCGACCGCCCAGGCCAGGCCGCCGGTCACGAGCGCGGGCAGGCCCAGCGTGCGCAGCGTGCGTACGGCCCGGCGAGGGAAGGAGTCTCCGAGCTGGCGGTAGGCGAGCGGGAGCGTGAGCATCCCCTCCATCACGACGACGCTGATCAGGGCGGCCTCGGCCATGCCCAGGGCGCCGTAACGCGAGGCCAGTGCAACGCCAAGCGCCACGTGGAGCACAGCCTCTGTGCCGTAGAGGACCGCGGAGAGTTTCGGGCGGCCGGCGCCGCAGACCGCCACCCTGACGGCCGACGCCCAGGCCTGCACGACCCCGGCGAGGCACAGCAGTCCGATGACCGGCGCCGCCTCGCGGTAGAGCGGCCCCAGCCAGGCCTCGACAGCGGGGCCGGCGAGAAACCCGAGGGCGATGGCGGCGGGGATGCTCAGGTACTGGACAAAACGGACCACTTCGTCGGTGGTGTCGCGCAGACCCGACCGGTTCCCACGGGCCTCCAATTGCCCTGCTTTCGTGAACAGCACGAACGTCCGCGGGGCGATGATCCGGAGCGGGAGCATGCCGAGCCGCTGGGCGACCGCGTAGATCGCAGCCGCCCGCACCCCGGCGACCGCGCCAACGATGAGGACGTCGGAAAGGCTCACGACCGCATCGGACACCTGGATGATTGAGAACCAGCCCGATGCCAGAGAGAACATCCGGAGCAGACCGCGGTCGAAACCGCGCAGGGAGAGATGGAACCACGGCAGGAGCCGGCGCACAATGATCAGGCGTGACACCTGGCCCACCAGGCTGATGGCGACGGTGACGACGCCGAGCGCGATCAGACCCCCATGGAGCCACAGGACGACGACCCAGCCGATCGCCTGCGACACCATGACGGCGATCAAGCTGTAGTTCAACAGGTCGAATCGCTGCAGGGCGGAAAGCGCTCCTCCGAACGTGTCCATCGGGATGGAAAGCGCCATGTCGAACGCCAGCAGCAGGACCAGGAACCGTGCCTGGCCGACCAGGCTCTTGGGAATGCTCGTGATGATGTCGGGGAGGAAGATTGCGAAGACCACAACACCCGCGAACGCGACGATCCCCAGCACGGAAAGGACCAGGAAAGAGGTGTTCAGCGTGGCGCCGACCTTCTCGTTGTCCTCCAACTCGAGGTGCCGGCTGACGAATGCCACCGTCGCGCTGGCAAACCCCAGTTCGAGGAGCTCGAGGAACGGGATGAGCGAACCGATGAGCGCCCACACCCCATAGCGGATGATGCCCAGCTCGTGGGTGAGGATCGGGGTGGTGAGGAACCCGACGGCCACGACGACAACGGCGGAAAGGTAGTTGGTCGCGACGTTGCGGCGGTCGGTCGCCTTCTTGGGCTTCACGTTCCCGGAAGCGCCCTCGGGCCGAAGCTCGGGCTCCTGCAGCACGTGACTAGCTCGATCGGGGGAGACCGGGAAGCCTGACCATCGCGCTACGGAGCTTGACAACGGCGTTCTGGCCCTCTTCGACCTCGGCGGGCGGGGTGTACTGGTACGCCGTCTGCGCCTTCCGCCGCCGGACACGGTTCAATACGATGCCCACGACGTTCGCGCCCGAGGCGCGCAGTTGGGCCAAGCCCTGCTCGAGATGCTCGTAATTGAACCTCCGGACGTCGACCACCAGGACCACGGCGTCCGCCTTGGCGACGAGGATGGTGGTCTCGGCAATGCCCGTGATGGGCGGGCAATCGAGGACGACGGTCCGGTCCGACTCACGGAGCGCGCGCAGGAGCCGGGGCACGTCTGCCGCGGCGATGTCGGCGGGATGCCGTGTCGGCACACCGGCGGGAATCAACTCCAGGTAGCGGTTCTCCGTCGAGGCCAGGAGATCGGTCGGACCGTTGGCGGACGGGATATCGCTGACACCGGGCGACAGCTTCACACCGAAGATCTGGTGCAGCCTCGGTTGGCGCAGATCAGCATCGACCGCAACCACGAATTGACCCGGGGTTGCGAGCACCCATGCGGTGTGGGAGGCGATCGAAGACTTGCCCTCCCTGGGCTCGCAGGAGGTGAACGCGATGACCGGATGCGTGTCCTGGAACATGATGTGGAGGTAGCTGCGGAGTTGCTGGAACGCTTCGAGGCCACGGGCGTCGGCCGATTTGAACATGTCGGCCGGGTTCGAATCGGCGCCGGTGAGCGTCGGCACCTCGCCCAGGACAGGCAGTCCGAGACGATCCCAGACCTCTTCGGCGGCGACGAACCGCCGAAGGGCGGCGGCTCCCAGAGCGGCGAACACCGCCGCGATGAAGCCGAAGGCGACGGACGCCACCGCGACCGTCTTGCTGGGATTCGTCGGCGTGCTCGGGAGCTCTGCGCTGCCCAACTGCGACAGAACGAGGAGGGACGCCGCGTCACGGTTCGTCACGTGCACGACTCGGGCTGCCGTTGCGTTGGCGTAGGCCTGGGCGGCGGCCGGATCCGTGCTCGAGGCATTGATGGAGACGGAGTTCGAGCTGGGATCCCCGGTCGCCGAGATCTTCACAGGCACCGAACGGAACTGGGCCGGCACCTCCGCCCTCGCCTCCGCCTCGATGACCTGGTTCTGCGCTTCCACGACGATCTGGGGGATCTCGATCTGGATGGCGCCGACGTCGGGCCCGGGGTTCGTCGTGTTCGGCGGCGGCTGCGCCAGCAGCACGACGCTGGCCTGGTACTGCTTCGCCGGCAGGACCGCGTACACGAACCCGATCCCTACACAGAAGAGAAAGGTCACGACGGCCACGAGCCAATTGGCCCGGACGCTGCGCACGATCTGTCTCAGGTCCACGCCGAGCCCTTTCCTCGTAACTCTCCTGCGGCCGCAGTGAGCGACCGCTCCACACCATCCACAACCCGGTCGAGTGAGAAATGATCCCGCACGTGAGCACGGCAGTGGTCGGCCAACGACGGTTCCCGCCTCTGCCAGCCTACGAGGCTCTCCAGCGCGAGGGTGACCACTCCCGCGTCGCCCGGCTCCACGAGGAACCGCTCGAACTCACCGGTCAGGATCTCGGTGATGCCGCCGATCCGCGAGGCGAGCGCTGGACGACCGGTGGCCATCGCCTCCACGATGACCCGGCCGAAGGGCTCGGCCCAGACGGAGGGGACGACCACCACGTCCGCGGCATGCAACGGACCCACCACATCGCTCTGGGCCGGCAACCAGACGCACCCCGGCGGGGCGGTCGCCCGGAGGCGTTCCAGGAACCCGGCGCCATCTTGGAGATGGGCACTGGGCGAACCCACCACCAAGAGCCTGCCCTCCGAGCCGCTGACGCCGAGTCGCCTCCAGGCATCGAGCAGTACGTCGAGACCCTTCTCGGGATCGAGGCGGCCGTAGTACAAGGCGACAAAGCCCTCTTGGGGAAGGCCCAGACGGGCTCGGGCTTCGGCCCTTTCGGCCTCGCCGCCCATGGGGTAGTCGTCACACGACACGCCGTTGTGGACCACATCGATGTGCTCCGGGTTCAGCCCCACCGCGACCCACTGGCTCCGGAGGAACTCGGAGACGGCGATGAAACGTCGCACATGGTCGTTGGGGAACGACCCCGGTCGCGCATGGCGGATCTCGTGCAGATGGCAGACCACGGGCGAGCCCGACAGTCGTCCCACTGCCGCCGCCCACACGATCTCGGCAAAGCGATTCGGGTAGACGACGTCGGGCTTCTTCCTGGCGGCCGACAGCACGGCCGGCGCCATCCGCACGAGATCGCGCGGAGCGCTCGAGCGGGCGAAGTCGAAGACCGGACGGCGGGTCACGCTCCGGCAGAAGCTCCGGTACTCCCCGGCCAGCGCGCCGGGACGTGCCGCCAGCAGATCGACGGCGTGCCCTCGCGTGGCCAACCCGCGCGCGACCTGGAAGACGTTCAGCTCCGTCCCCCCGGCAGGGGCCATGGAATGGACACCAATGGCTAAGTCCATGCCATGTCCCCAATCTCGCTCTCCGACGCGGGCACTCCTGGGCGCCGCGCCGCCGGCCCCGGCCGCCGATCCATGGACGTGACGCAGGCACGCAGCATGCCCAGGCTCACGCCGAACAGAGTGGCGAGTCGATATTCGTCGAGGAACGGCTCGAGGAACCCGGTGGCGATGAGTCCCGCCAGCACCGCGACGATGGCCAGCGCCAGGCCGGCCGTCATCGGGTCGGGATGTCGCCTCCACACCTGGAGACCACCGGCAACGGAGGCGCCAAACGCGAAGACGAAGAGCAGGAGGCCGATGGCGCCGAGCCGGAGCAACAAGTCGAGCGCAATGTCGTGTGCGTAGGCCGTGGTCACCACGACGCGGGATCCCGGTTTCGTAGTACGGGAATTCCACCCCGAGGCCCCATCCGATGATCGGATGCTGGGGAATCAGTGTCTCCGCCTCCGCGGCGAGGTTCAAGCGGTCCTGGGCCGATTCCGCCTTGCCCTCGCTGTGGAAGAGACTCTGGAACGTCGACACGAGTGGGACGTGGACCGGCTGCCGGTCGACGGCGGCCGGCACGACGAGGACGGCCATGGCGAGTGCGACGATGGCGAGGAGCCCCAGCAACAGCTGGCCCGCCCGGATGTGCAGTTGCCGGACGACGCTGTGTCGGTGCCCGATGAGGAGCACCACGAGAACCACCGACACGAGGACGGCGAGATTCACCAGCACGGCGCGCTGGTCGGCCAGCACCACGCTGACCAGCAACGGGACCAACGCCAGGACGTGGCGCAGCCGGACGGGTCCGGTCAGGAGCCGAGGCACGAAGCACATGGTCCCGATGGCGAGGGTGAGGGCGGCCGTCTCCGAGCCGACGGCCCCGAAATCCTGCAACGGGAGGAGGGGCAAATTGGTGTTGAAGCTGACTCTGGCGATCGTCATCAGGTCGACGATCGACGCGCACCCCACGGCGAGGTAGCCGAGTTTGAACAGGTCGCCGCTCTCGAAGTACCGGCGCACCGGCACGCCGGCGGCCAGCGCGTACGCCCCGACGATGTAGAGGATGTCCTTCGCCTCGTAGAGATCCTGGGACAGCGCGTTGTGGTACAGGTGCCCCTCCACCGCCCCGACGACCATCCACGCGGCGAAGGCCAACCAGAGACCGGCGGGCAGGCCGATCCGGATGGGCTTCCCCCGCACGATGAGGCGGGCCAGAAGGGCGAGCGTGATGTAGATCTCGGGTAATCGCAACTGCGTCGAGCCCGATCCCGGGTGGAAGATCCCGCGCGGCAGATTGTTCTGGTCGGCATAGATCGTGGCCTCGATCACCAGCATCCCGAGGAGCCCGAGCGGCACCAGGTGCTCCCTGCCTTCGCGCTCCCAGCGGATGAAGAGCTTGACGACACCCACCGCCACCCCGACCAGGACGACCAGCGCCAGCACAATGAGGAACTTCATCGCGGTCGCACCGCCTCCATGAGCGGCGCCAGTGCCGCATCCCAGGTGTGGCCCTCCGTCACCGCGTCGTGGCCGACCCGCCCGAGCGCCGCCGCACGAGCGGGATCGAGGAGGAGGTCGGCGATGGCGTCGGCCAGCGCCGCAGCCTTGTCCGCCACGACCACGCCCCGGCCCACGAGGTCCTCCATCCCCTCGCAGCCCAGGGATGTGGCCACGACGGGCCGGCCGACGTCGAGCGCCTCCATGATCTTGAGCCGGGTCCCTCCGCCGCGCGCGCAGGGGAGCGACGACGACTCGCGACCGCGCCAGGTACGGTCCGACGTCGGCCACCGTCCCCGTCACTTCCACGCTCTCGTCGGCCAGGGCGCGCACGGCCGGGGCCGGGTCCCTGCCCACGAGCAGGAGTTCGGGCCCGGGGTACCCGCTGGCGCACCAACGGCCAGATCTCGCGGGCCAGCCAGACCGCGGCGTCGACGTTGGGGGCCCATCCCAGGGTGGCCACGAAGGCGACGGTCGCATCCGGCGCGTCGGGCAGGATCGCCGACGGCTCCCTGCCGTTCGGGCAGACCAGGACGGAGCGGGCGCCGGCGCTCAGTCTCAGCCCGCTCCTGCTCGCTGACCACGACCACGTGGTCGAACCCTCCGACCGTCCGTCGCTCCATCCGCCTGAGGGCCGCCGCCTCGGAGCGGTAGAGCAGGGCAGCGGGACCCCGCCGGGCGCGCGCGTAGCTGTCCACCAGGGCCGACTCGACGTTGTGGAGGTCGAGGATCGACACTTTTGCCGGGAGGTCGAGCACGAATGGCACCATCTGCTGATATTCGACCTGCAAAAGGTCGATCCCTTTCTCGTCGGCAGCACCGCGGACGGCCTTGACCATCGCCGCGCTCCAGAATCGCCCCGCCGACACGCTACGCGCTGCGACGACACCCCGGGCCACCTGCCCGGGTGTCACCCGCCGGGGGACGGCCCGGACGTCAATTCCCAGCTCGCGGAGGCCCGACCGGTCCGCGCTGCCGTCGTCGTAGGCGCACAGCACGAGATCGCCCAGCTCGGCCAGCCGGCGGGCGATGGCCAGCGAGCGCTGTTTCCCCCCGTTGTTGTCGGGCAGCGGCAGGAACTTGGTCAGCATGAGCGTCCTCACCGGCCCGCTCCCCGCTCCGTTCCCGCTCGAGCTAGCGCGCGGTAGACGTCGGCCATCGCCTCGGCCCGGACGGCCAGCGTGTGGCGCGCCACGACGCCGTCGCGCGCCGCGGCCGCGAGCTGGTGGCGCAGGGCGGGGGCGCCGAGGATCCTGCTGAGCCCGGCCGCCAGGGCGTCCGGCTGACCGGGGGCCACGAGCAAGCCCGTTTGGCCGTCCGTGACGAACTCGGGGATCCCGCCGGCATCGGTTCCGATCACCGGGACGCCGCACGCCTGTGCCTCCAGGACGCTCAGCCCGAACGGCTCCGAGGCCGACGCGTTGACCAATACGTCGAGCGAGCGCAGCACAGCGGGCACCTCGTCGACGGGGCCCACGAAGCGCGACCGGTCTCCGAGGAGCGATGACGCCTCCGCCCGTAGCTCCGTCTCGTAGCTGCCATCGTCCAGCGCGGGGGCGCCGACGACGGCGAGGTGACTCCGGCCCGCTGCGCCCTCGAGCATCGTCATGGCCCGCACCACCGTCCGGATGCCCTTCTCCGGATCGACGCGGCCGACGATGCCGACGATCGGCTCGTCCGGCCGGCTGCTCAGCCGGGCCCTCCATGTCGCGTCCGGCGGGCCCGGGTGAAACCGCTCAGGATCCACGGCCTGGGGGATGATGCGAAGGTCACCTCGGGCCCCGCCCACCGTGTCGGCGACGGCGCGGCTGATGGCCACGGTGCTCGACGCCAGTCGCATGGCCGTCCTCAGCACGACGCGGCCCAGCCCCGGGCGCACGAGGTCGTGGAGCTCCAGCACCACAGGTCGACGGGCCAACCGACCCGCAAGGGCGCAGTCCAGATGGCCCCACAGGCTGTTCGAATGGACCACATCCGAGTTGCGGGCCAGGCGGGCCAGCCGCCGAGTGCTTCGGCCGGTCGTGACCACCTCGCTCCCCAACGCTCGCACTCCCGGACGTCCGTCACCGGCCGTCCGCAGCCCGAGGCGGGGAAGGACGGCAAACTCCACATGCGGGAGGTCCAACGCCGACCACGCCTCGGCCAGGGCACCGGGGGGCGACGCCAGAGTCAGCGCAATGCCGCGCTCTTCGAGCAGGGGCGCCAGGCCGAGCAGGCTGCGCTCCGCTCCCCAGACCCGGGGCGAGGTCGAGACGACGAGGACGCGCAACCAGCCGGCCGGATCGGGATCAGGCCGCGCCGCACTCCCGTTCATCGCTCCACAGTCGACCACATGGTCGACCGGTCACCACGCGCATAGCGCACCATGCCGCCGAGCGCGACTCCCTGCAGGAACATCACCTGCCCGGCCCCGGCCGCCGCGGCCGCCAGCAGGCGCCGTGGCTCGGGTCCGACCGGTGCGTCCTCCCCCGGCTCGCCGGCCTGCGTTCCAACGACCAAGCCGGCGCAGGCGCAGAGGTTGGCCAGGAGGAACCCCCGGGCCAGCGGGCTCGAGCGCACCCTCGTGGCCGCCATCACCAGCAGAGTCAGGTGGGCGAGGGGGCCCACGGTGTAGCGGACCAGGCGATGCCCCCACAGCTCCGCGGCCACGAGGCCGGCTGACGGTCGCAGCTGACGACGGCGCCGGACCATGATGTGCAGCGCGCCGGACACGCTGCGGATCCGGCGCTCCCACGACACCGCCAGCGAGTCCGCGGCGGGATCGAGCGCGCGGGCACGGGGCTCATAGGCGATCCGATAGCCCTGCTCGATGATGTCGAGCGCAGCCCAGAAATCGTCGGTGGCGACGTCGGCGGGGATCGGGCGCCATGCCTCGGCCCGGATGGCGGCGAGCTCGCCGACCAGGCCGATCGTCGTACCGAGACGGGCCTCGCGTTGCTTGAGCCAGGACTCGAACCTCCAGTAGAGGCTCTCGCCTCCGCCGTCGTCGTCCTCGACCTTCTCGCCCGCCACCGCACCGACCTCCGGGTCCGCGAAGTGCTCCACGGCGGCGGCCAGCGCGCCCGGAGCGATGCGGTTGTTGGCGTCGCTGATCACGACGACCGGCGTCGTGGCCTCCGCGAAGCCCCGGTTGAGGGCCTGGGACTTCCCGAGCCGCTCCGGGCCGGTGACTGCCCGCGCACCGGCGCGCTCCGCGGCTGCTGCGGTTTCGGGATCGCCGTCGGCGACCACCAGGATCTCAAGCGATCCCGGGTACCCGTTGGCCCGGATGTCCTCCACCTTGGCCCCGATCACACCGGCCTCCCGGTAGGCCGGCACCACAACGGTCAAGTCGGGCGGGGGCTCCCGCCGACCCGGACCCGGCGCGACGACGACCCTGCCGCGGCCGCCGCGGGTGCGCCAGGCCAGCCACGCCGGATAGAGCACGTGGCCCGCCGAGGCAGCCGCGACGAGGCCACCCACGGCCAGGCTCGTCCCCAGACGCGGGCGAGTCATTGCCGCACCTCTTCGGTAACCTGCACTCCGCGGAACACCCGGGCGCCGGCCGGAGTGAATCCGGCGCGCCGGAGCGCGGCGTCCACCGAGGCCGCCTCCGCGGGGTACAACGACAGGTCAGCGGTGGCGCTGAGGACCCAGATGCGCTGGTAGTCGGAGGCGGCCCGCTCGACCTCACTCCCGGTCACGGGCACGCTCCCGTCGAATGCCAACGGATCCACTCCCCACGCCGTCGCCGGATAGACCGGATGCACCTCTCGCTCGGCGGCAGGCCGGTCGCCCATGTACCACTCGACCGGGATCCGCTCGTACGGCGCGAAGATGAGCAGGCCGTCGCCAGGTTGGGCCCGACCGGCGATGTAGGCCACGGGCGACCGGAAGTCCTGCGGGCCGCCCAGGGAGTACCACTGCGCGACGCCCAGCGCCGAGACTCCGACGAGGACGACCAGCAGCACGGCCGCGAGCGCGGCCGCACCACGACGGGCGAGGGACGACAGCCGTTCGACGCCGACCGCGACGAGCAGGATCGCCGCGGGAAGGCTGACCATCAGGTACCGCACCACGAGCAGCGGCCTGTCCACGAGCGAGAGCATCACGACGGCGCCCACCGGCACCACGAGCCAACACGCCGTGAAGCACAGTGGCCACTGGCGAGCGAAAACCTTGCCGATGTCAGGCCGGCGGCAAGCGAGCACGATGGCCACGACGATCCCGACGACCACCACGAGCACCAGCAGGTCGAGCACCGCATGAGGGACGGACGCGCGGATGTGCGTGAACAGCCGCCCCGCCGAGGACCCCGCGGCCCAATTCGACTCCGGCACTGTCGGTCGACTCGATGAGCAACCCCAACGGGACCAGGAGCACGACCAACGCGACCGCCGACGTCAGCACCCGGCGCCAGGGGATCCGTCCCGGCGGCAGGAACGCCAGCGAGAGGGCCTGCCCGACCGGCACCAGCGCAGCCCAGAAATTGCTGTAGGCCGCCAGCGCGGTCACGATCGTGTACGCGGTCCAGCAGAGCCGGGAGGGCGGATCGACCTGGCGGATGCCCCGGACGAAGAAGAAACAGGACGCGCTCACGAGCAGGAGCGCCAGGGAGTACCCCCGGACGTCCTGCGCGAACTGGACAAAGAGGGGGTCGACCGCGAGGAGCAACCCCGCGATCAACGCGACGCGACGCCCGAAGAGTGAGCGTGCCAGCATGATGACCACCCACAACGCCCCGACGGCCAGGATCACCGACAGGCTACGGAGGGCGATCTCGCTGTGGCCCAGCACGACCCAGCCGCGCAGCAGCAGGTAGTACAGCGCCATGTTCGCCTCGCGGTGGCTCACGACATTGGCGAAGCGGTGCCACGGCGCGGTGGCCAGGGTGGCGCTGACGGACTCGTCGAGGAACAGGCTGTGGGTGCCGAGGAACAGCGACCCGAGGACTGCCCCGAGGATGAGCTCCACGCCGACGGCCAGCCGCCAGTGTTGTGCCTCCATTGTCAGATCCGTGGCCGGATGCTGCTCCGCCGGTAAGCCGGCAACGTCAGCTACCGTGCTCGTCATCGTCTTTCAAGGGGTGTGCGTAACAACTCCCACACCCGTGTCCGGGAGCCCAAGAAGCGTTGAGCTTAGTCCCGGACCTGCTTGATGACGGCGCCAGCCGTCCGGGCGAGGATGACCAGATCCCCGGCGACCGACCAGTTCTCGATGTAGTGATTGTCGAACCATGCCCGATCCTGGATGGAGGTATCACCCCGCAGCCCATTGACCTGAGCCAGTCCCGTCAGGCCGACAGGAACCCGGTGCCGGTCGGCGTAGCGGGGGACCTCCTGCTCGAACTGCTGCACGAAGAAGGGTCGCTCGGGACGGGGACCCACGAGTGACATGTCGCCGCGAAGCACGTTCCAGAGCTGCGGCAGTTCGTCAAGCGAGGTCTTGCGCATGAGCGCCCCGACCTTGGTGACGCGCGAGTCGGCGTCAACGCTCCACTGGGTGTCAGACTCACTGTTCACCCGCATGGAGCGAAACTTCAAAATCTCCACCTCGCGCCCGTTCTTCCCGATGCGGCGCTGGCGGAAGTAGATCGGCCCGGGGCTGGTGAGCTTCACCGTCAGTGCGAGCAGCCCGAAGAGGGGAGCGCAGAGAAACAGCATCGCGGCGGCGACAGCCGAGTCGAAGGCCCGCTTCACCACACGTCCCGAGGGTCGCATGGTCGACCGGCGCAGGCGCACGAGGGGGAAGCCCCACACCATGTCGACGTCGCGCGGCGCGGCGCGGAGGCCCAATTCGAAGAAACGGGGGACGATGTACATGTCCACGGCCGCGTTCTCGCAGGAGCGGATGACACGCACGAGGTCGGGGTCCCGGTTCACACCGAAGGCGATCACGACCCGGTCGATGCGATGCTCGCGCAGCACGTCGTCGAGCTGGTCGATCCCACCGAGCACCGGGCGGGACAGTGACTCGTCCCCGCAGTCGTCGAGAAGCCCGATCGGGTGCAGCCCGTATGCCGGGTTGAGCTCGAGCGCAGCGGCGAAGCGCTCCGCCACGGGCCCGGCCCCGACGATGAGCACTCTCTGACCGAGCGCCCCGCGGGTCCTGGCCCGCCTGATGCCGGCGTAGGCACACACTCGCCCGACGAGAAGCAGGCAGAGCGTGCCCAGGCCCACCAGCACGACCGGGCGCATCTGCCGTCCAAACCCGTCGAACACCCCGATCACCGCGAGGGGTGCGGCGACGGCCGCGGCCAACGTGCCGACGTCCTTGCTCACGCTCAAGGTGATGCGCGACGCGTACTGACCCCGCAGCGCGCAGATCCCGAGCACCCCGAGGACGAAGACGGCGACCGTCCATTGCAGCATCCTCGGCGCGAAGGCAGCGACCGCGACCGCGAGGGCCACAAGGTCCGTTCCCGCCACGACCTCACCGCTGGTGCGGGCGGCGAACCGGCGGCGCGTCCGCACCGACGATTCTGATTCCGATTCCGATTCCGATTCCGATTCCGAACCAGCCTTCGCCCACTTCCACTGCAGGTCCCTGCCAATTGTGACTGACGACATCCGAAGCTCCCTCGCCGAGCGCTTATGTTGTTAGGTCAGGCGGTCCGACGGCGGCCGCGTACAAGAACGGCACCAACGCCGATTGCCACCACGCCGATGACTGCCATTTCTTCGATGTCGGCACCCGTAAAGGCCAGGCCGCTCGAAGTGGTGGGTGCGGTCGACGTCAACGGCCCGTCGTTCGCCGCGGTCGTAGTCCCCGACGTCGTGTTCGCCGCCGTCGAGGAAATGCCGATGCTCGGGGACGTGCATCCCGTGTAGCAGGTGCCCGCCCCGGCCGTACCGGCAAGGAGTCCGCTTACGGGCACCGCCAGCAGCACACCCAGGGCCGGACCGCACGCTGCGGCTAGCAAGCGCTGTGCCTTGGTCCTTTTCATCCTGATCTCCTCCACTGGGTCCGCTCCACGAGCGAATCGGTCCAAAAGGGCCACTCGCTTGCCTCCCGTGATTCCGAACCCACAGTTGGAGGACGCCAAGCCGCCGCAATCATCATTTCAGGGAATCGCCTCGGCAGTGCAGAGCCAAAAGTCACAATGCTGCGCCCCGAGAGACAACGCCGAAACAATTAGATCTTGTTGCACCCGCTACGCAGGGATTCAACTGAGAACCAAGGATGTGACGCGGCCGCTAAATACTGCCACAGGGAGCGGCGCCGCGCCGACCTACTCCAAAGAGGCTCGCAGTACGCTCCCCCCGGTGAACAACGGCGAGCCGGGGGGAGCGAGCGCCGAGGCGGCCGACGCGATTCCATCAGGGCGCACCAGCGCGGCGCCGAGGCTCGTCCGCTTCACGCGGCGGCGCAAGATCGTGGCCGCGCGTCGTGGTGGTCGTGGTGGTCTGGGTGGTAGTGGACATCGTCATCCTGGTGCTGGCCGCCGGCCACATCCGCCATGGTGAGACGGCGGTGCAATCGGCCAAGCAGGGGCTCTCGGCCAACGGCATCCTGTCGGGGGCGCCGGTCGCGTCCCTCAACTCGGCCACCACCAGCTTCAGTGCCGCCCACAGCCTGCTGTCGTCCCCCCTGCTCTGGCCGGTCGACGTCCTTCCTGTCGCCGGGCGCCAGCTCCGTTCGGTCCAGGACCTGTCTGGAGCGGCCGAGCAGGTGGCGCGTACGGGCATCGTCGCCGTCAACCGGTCCCAAGCACTGCTTCGCATCCCCCACGCCGCCGGGCCGGACCGCGTCGCGGCACTACGACGGCTCGCCTCCCTCGCGGCGACCACTCACCTCGCCCTAGCGACGGTCGACCTGGGCCCTGTTCAGGGCCTGATCGGCCCCCTGGCCCACGAGCGGAACACCTTCCTGGGCGACCTCACCCAGATCCGGACCACCCTGACCAGGACGTCGGAGGCGGCGTCCTCGGCGGCCACCATCCTGCAGGGACCCGGGACGTACCTCCTTCTGGCGGACAACAACGCCGAAATGCGGTCCGGCTCGGGTGCATTCCTGGAAGCCGGGATCGTGACCACCTCGGAGGGTGAGCTCCACCTCGTGAGCACGGTCCCCACCGCCTCGCTGACCCTCCCCCTCGGAGCCGTCACGGTCAGCGGCGACCTCCAGGCGCGGTGGGGCTGGCTGCTCCCCGGGGTCGACTGGAGGAACATCGGGCTCACGCCGCAGTTCGACGTCAACGGCCCACTGGCGGCCAGCATGTGGAAGGCGGACACGGGCCAGAGCGTCGACGGGGTCCTGGCGATCGACGTCCAGGGCCTCCAGGAGCTGCTCAACGTCACCGGCCCGGTCACCACCTCCTCCGGGGCGGTCGTCAGCGCCGCCAATGTCGACCAGCTCCTCCTGCACGACCAGTACGCCGGGGAGACCTACAATTCCGACTCCACGAACCGTGTCGACGAGCTGTCGACGCTGGCCGCCGCCACCCTGCACGCACTCGAGACCCAGCCCTTCAGCCTCCACACGATGGCGGACGCCCTCTCGGCCGCGGCCGACGGGACGCCATGTGCTCCTGTGGTCGGCCGACCCGCGGACGGAAGCCGCCTGGCGCGGCGCCGGCGTGTCCGGCCAGCTCCAACCCTCGTCCCTCATGGCCGACGTGATCAACCGCGGCGGGAACAAACTGGACCAGTACCTCTCTGAGACCGCCTCCCTCCGGCTCGACGCCCCGGAACGGGCAGACCGACGCGAGCCTCACCATGACCTTCGCCAACCACACTCCCCCGGGTCAGGCACCCTTCATCGCCGGGCCCTATCCGGGCCTCGGAACGACCTACGGCGAATACGTGGGGATCGCCACCGTCAACCTCCCCGGGTACGCCCGCCATATCTCGTCGCCCTCGGCGCGATCCGTGGTCACCAGCGGCGCCGAGGGGCCCACCATCCTCGAGGGAGCCACCATCGACATCCCGCAGGGGGCGTCGCAGCACATCACGTTCAACTTCGTGCTGCCCCAGGTCCACGGCACCATGACCGTGGTGCCCAGCGCGCGGATACCCTCCGTCACGTGGCACGTCGGAAGCACGACCTTCCAGGACGACAGCCCGCACACCATCTCGTGGTAGCCGCATCGCGCGGCGTACCCGAGGTCGCTCACCCGAGGTCTGACCCGGAACGCCGCCAGCGAGTTCGGGAAGTCGGAGAGAACGGAGTTGCCGCCACTGTTGAAGTTGAAGTAGGAGGCCCAGGCCACATTGTTGGCCTTGATCCACGCGGAGAAGTCTGCGATCCAGTACGGATCGTCCCCGCCGCCGTGCCCGTCACTCCGGTCGATGACGCCGAACTCCCCGATGCCGATGGGCTTGTGCACAACGGTGGCGAAGTTCACCAGGTTGGTGAGGACCTTGTCCTGGTCGCCTGCCCACAGGCAGTCGTGCTGCGCCTGCGTGAAGTTGGAGCCGTTGTACGGCACGCCGCACGACCCGTCCCACGACTGGTCGTAGTCGTCGAAGGTGACGTAGTCGACGTAGGCGTTGCCCGGGTAGGCCGTGTTGTTGGTCGTGCTGTCGAAGTTCCCGTCCCCAGTACCAGGCCCACTGGAACGACGCCCCGGCTACCGCGTCCATCGCCGTGTGGGCGTCCCGCCAGAGCGCCGCGTAATTGGCTGCGCTCGTCAGGTCGTCGTTGGAGTAGATGCCGCTGTCGGGCTCCCACATGAGCCGGATGATGGCGTTGGAGAAGCCGTCGGCCACCAGATTCTTGGCCAGCGTCGTGAAGTTGGCGTCCCAGACCGCCGGGTTGGCGGCGTAGGCGGCGAGAGCGGCCTGGTCGCTCGAGTAGCCCGCGTTGACGAGGGGAACGCTCAGGAGAAGGCGCTCGGAGCCGAGCTTGCCCTTGATTGAGCTGATGACCCACGGGGGGGTCCCGGGCGTGCCGACCATGATGACCAGGACGTCCCGTCCAGGTAGTCGGAGTAGATCGACGCCGTGGTGCCGGTCTCCCTGGCGAAGGCCGTGGCGCCCCCCGGGTCAGCCGCTCCGTTATAGCTCCCCAGCAGGAGCCTAGAGGTTGCCGGGGGCGGGGTGGTCGATGGCGGCGCGGTCGTCGTGGTGATGGTCGGCGGCGGCGGCGAGGTGATCCGCGGGGGCCTGGTCGTCGGGGTCGTGGTGCTCGACGGCGTGATTGGGGTCGTGGTGTGGCCCGGCGGCGACGGCGGCCCGAAGAAGCTCGACGAGCCACTCGACGCCACCACGGCATACCCCGGAGTGGCCGGGTTGACCACGATGCCGAGGGCGGTCACGCCGGTCCCTGCGCTCGATCCGTAATACCCGGCGTCGCCAAATGTGAAGACACCGCCGTCGGCGGCAACAAGCCAGTAGCCGCGGCCGTCCGGCGTCGCCGCCATGCCCACGATGGGCTGATTGAGGTGGATGGACCCGGTGGAGCCGTAGAACGAGGCGTCGCCGTAGCTGAAGATGCCGCCGTCGGACGCCACGAGCCAGTAGCCGCCGCCGTCCGGCGTCGCCGCCATGCCCACGATGGGCTGATTGAGGCGGATGGACCCGGTGGAGCCGTAGAACGAGGCGTCGCCGTAGCTGAAGATGCCGCCGTCGGAGGCCACGAGCCAGTAGCCGCCGCCGTCCGGCGTCGTCGCCATCCCCACGATGGGCCGGTTGAGAGGCATGGACCCGGTGGAGCCGTAGAACGAGGCGTCGCCGTAGCTGAAGATGCCGCCGTCGGACGCCACGAGCCAGTAGCCGCCGCCGGCGGGCGTGGGTGCCATGCCGACGATGGGTCGGGCCAGCGTGAGCCCCGACTGGGCCGGCGAGCCCATGGCCGCCGCCCCGCCGTAGGCCGTGACCGTGCCCGTCGCGCCGGCCGTCCAGTACCCGCTGATCGGATCGGCCGCCATCATCCGGCCCCCGCCGTAGGCGTCGGAGGGCACCGAGGCGCCCGCGCCGGCCGAGTTCCCGGCGGCCAGGCCGGCGCCGAACGTCGAAACCAACACCAGGAGTGCCACACCACGCGCCGACAGGAGCCAGAGCGTGCGGCTCCATCGGGTGTCGCGCATCTCGTCCCCCCCCCGCCCCGTAGACGTCGGGCCGCGAAGGCGACGAGCAGTGCGCTCATGGCTGGTTCGGCGGCCCGGCGAACTCAACGAGTCCCGTAGCTTTGCGTCCCTCCCTCACGGGAGGTTTGCCTTTTCGTCCCGTTGTCAATGTTGACGGGGCACCACTCTCCGGACAAGGGGGTCTTGCACTATTTGCGGACTATTCGCCGCACACGGTCTGTGCCCGACGTGCCTCGACGTGCCTCCCCTGCCTCAGGCGGCGGGACCGGCGCCAGCGTCGGCGCGACTGAGCGGGACGTGCCAGGTCAGGCGGGTGCCGCCCTCGCGGGAGGTCCCCAGCTCCACGCTCCCGCCCAGGCGCTCGGCCCGCTGGCGGAGGTTCTTGAGGCCGAGGCCGGTCGCGTTGGCGTCGCCGATGCCGACCCCGTCGTCGGCGACCACCAGGCGCAGCTCCTCGCCGGCGGCGATCATGATCACCACCTGAGAGGCCCGGGCATGCTTCCCGACGTTGGTCAATGCCTCCCGGAGCACGGCGAGCACCTCCTCTGTCAGCGAATCGCTGACGGCGGTGTCCACGGGGCCACTGAACGAACACTGCGGAAGGATGCCGAGCACCGGGCGCAACTCGTGGACGAGGTCGAGGACCTTCGGGTGCAGGCCCTCCTTGTTGATGGTGAGCTCTATGTCGAAGATCGCCTTGCGGAGCTGCCGGATCGTCTCGTCGAGCTTGTCGATCGCCTCCCCGATCCGCATCACGGCCTCCGGGCGCTCGACCAGGCGGGCGGTCCCCTGCAGCGACAGGCCGATGGCGAACAGGCGCTGGATCACCGAATCATGGAGGTCGCGGGCGATCCGGTCGCGGTCCTCGGTCAGGGCCCGGTCGCGCACGAGGCCGTGCAGCCGTGCGTTCTCAATGGCGATCCCCGCCGCCATGGCCAGGGCCAGAACCAGCTCCTCGTCGTCCTCGGAGAACTCCGGGGACGTCGTCTTGTCGGTGAGGTACAGGACCCCGTAGACCTCGCCGTGCACCCGGACCGGGACACCGAGGAAAGACCTCATGGCGGGATGGTGTGCCGGGAATCCGAAGCTCTCCGGGCTGGAGGATATGTCGGCAAGGCGAAGGGGCTTGTCCTCCGCGATCAGCGTGCCGAGCACACCCCGACCCGTGGGGCGGGCGCCGATTGCCCGCTCCTCGTCGTGGCCCAGGCCAACGGTCAGGAACTGGTCCAGCGCCCGTCCGTCCTCGGTCAGGACGCCCAGTGCCCCGTACTGTGCATCAACGAGGTCGCGGGCCTCTTGAATGATCCGACGGAGCACGACCGGCAGGTTGAGCTCGGCGTCCATGATGAGGATCGCCTGCACGAGTCGGCGCAGCTTGGCGGGATCGTCGATCCGGTCGAAGGGCTGCACGGAGGTCAGGATAGAGGGGGACCAATCGTCCACGCGGCGGACCAGGGTGCAGGACGGTTGCGGCCCCCGCTCTTTGGCGGATCCAGGCCGGGGGCGTGGCAATATTGGGAAAATGACGATTCGGGTGTTCCTCCTCGACGATCATGAACTGGTGCGGACGGGGCTGCGCACGCTGCTCGAGGCCGAAGGCGACATGGAGGTCGTCGGCGAGGCGGGAACCGCGGAGCAGGGCCTGCGGCTGATCCGCGAGTTGGTGCCCGATGTGGCCATCCTCGACGTGCGTCTCCCCGACGGCAACGGCATCGAAGTGTGCCGGGAGGTCCAGTCGGTCACGCCCCAGGTCAGGTGCCTGATGTTGACGTCGTACTCCGATGACGACGCCCTGTTCTCCTCCATCATGGCCGGCGCCTCGGGCTACGTCCTCAAGGAGGTGGGAGGGGGCGACCTGCTGGGCGACATTCGGCGGGTCAGCCAGGGGATGTCCCTGCTCGATCCGGTGCTGACCCAGGAGCTGTTCGATCGGCTGCGTAAGGACCAGGAGGCCGAGTCACGCCTCACCGTGCTGACGCCACAGGAACGCAAGGTCCTGGAGCTCATCGCGCTGGGGCAGTCGAACCGCCAGATCGCGGAGCAGCTCTTCCTGGCCGAGGCGACGGTCAAGAACTACGTCTCCAGCCTTCTGTCGAAGCTCGGGATGCGCCGGCGCACGGAGGCGGCCGTCTACGCGGCCGTCCTGGCCGAACGCAAGTCGTTCAACCCCAAGTCCGCCGAACGCAAGGCGTTCAACCCCAAGTCCTGATTACCCGGCCCCCCGGGTGCTGCCGCTAGGCGGCCGTGATCCGCCGGTGGTCGTCGAGGGTGCGAAAGTCCACCCCCACGGCGCGGAGCTGATTCTCCAGCCGCTCCCGCTCGACCAGGGGATTCTCGAACCGGGCCGGCTCGCTCTCGATACCCAGGGCGGTGCAGAGCCTGAGGAGCATGCGGTCGTGATCGAGCTCGAGCGCCAGGTCCTCGGCCATGAGGTGATCGCTGTCGTCCTCCTGCCCGTCCAGGTGGCGGCGGCACTGCAGGAGGATCACCACGAGCTCGTCCCGTGAAACCGGCAAAGGCAAGGGGTCCACGTCGGCACAAAGCCCAGAGAGCAACTCGCTGTACATAGACATCGCCCATAATTTTGCCGGAATTGGGTTGCACCAATAGAGCCGATACTCCTGTTTCGAATAGAGCCGATACTCCCTATCGGGACGAGCCGCTACTCCCCTAACGGGGAGAGCCGGTACTCGCTCTCAGGTCGCCGGACCCCCGACGACCGTTCGGGTACGGCCTCGACAGACGCCTGAAGGGACTTCCGACCCCCGGGGCTCAGTGCCGGCTGATCCGGGTGGACCGTTCGGCCCGGGCCAGCACGGCCTCGGCGGACTCCCCCTCCTCGGCCACTGCAACCCCCAGGGAGGCCTGGAGGCGGATGCTCTTGCCGCCCACCGTGACCGTGCTCGTCGAGCGTGTGCTGGAGCCTGCGCATCAAGGGTCCCACCACGTGCTCGTCGGTAACAGTCAAGACCACGACGAGCTCGCCCCCGCCGACCCGGCCGATTGTGTCCTCCGCCCGCAGGACCGAAGTGAGGCGACGGGACACCTCGCCGAGCACGGCATTGCCGGTCGTGTAGCCGAGGTCCAGGTTGATTTCGCCCAGGTTGTCCAGGCCGATATGGCACACGACGACGTCCCCCCCGTGGCGGCGGCGCCGGGTGAGAGCCTGGTTGAGGCGATCGAGCAGGAGGAGCTGATTGGCCAGGCCGGTGTGCGGATCAGCCATGGAGAGCTGCCAGAGCTGGTCGTACTTGCCCGGTGGCGCCACACCGGGCGCTGGTGCACCGGCCCCGCCCGAACTGAACTCCTGCAACATCGACTCGACGCTCTCGGCGGGGCCGCCGTGCGGGTCCTCCGAGCCTTCCCGTCTCGTCGTGGTGGGCGGAACCCCGGAGGCGTCCACGTCCGCGCCCTCGCGGAAGCCGACATCGCCAAGTTCCTTCTTGGCCTTCTTCACGCTGTCCCCCTCAGATACAGACCCCTCACTTTTATCGGAACATCGTGGGCCGGAACAGAGCCGTAAGTCACGAGGTGGGCTCCAAACGTCTGCACCACCGACTGGACAGCGGTCGTGACGACCCCCGCAGTGTACCCAGTATCACCGCAAACAGGGCGTTCGCGGGGACCGTTCAGGCCGCTCGGACGGCCCCTGAGCAGGGATGGAGGAGCTGCGCCCGTTCCAGTGGGGCTGCCGACTGCGCTAACCTCGGTCACGGGCCGGAGCGGGACCATGCGGGCAACTGGCGTGGCCCTCTCCGCCGCTGAGCCGCCGGCAGCCCACGAGTTCAGCACCATCGAGTTCAGCACCATCGAGTTCAGCACCATCGATTCACACCTCGAGTTCAGCACCATCGAAACGCAACGGATCGGGATCATCGAGCCATCCACGGCAGCCGTGAAGACGAGCGCTCCCGATTCCGGGTTCGACGCGGGCGCGCGGGTGACCGCGCCGGCGGCCATCGTGGTCGACACCGGCGGGCTCGAGGCGCTGGTCACCGAAGTGGCGGCCGAGGACTCGTACGCCTTCGACACCGAGTTCCACACGGAGCGCACCTACGTGCCCGATCTGGCGCTCATCCAAATCGCCTGGGCCGACAAGGTGGCCCTGGTGGACCCGCTCGCGGTCGACCCCGCGCCGCTGGCCGGGGTCTTCGAGGGGCCCGGTATCGCCGTGGCGCACGCGGCGTCACAGGACCTCGATGTGCTCATGGCGGCGTGCGGGTCCATCCCCACCACCGTCTTCGACACCCAGATCGTCGCCGGGTTCCTCGGCCTCTCCACGCCCTCGCTGTCGCGCCTGGTCGACCAGATGCTCGGCGTCTCACTGCCCAAGGCCGACCGGCTCTCGGACTGGCTCGTCCGGCCGATCTCGGACCGCCAGGTTTCCTATGCCCTCAACGATGTCGCCCACCTGCTGGAGCTACGCGACGTGCTCACCGAGCGGCTTCGCGCACTGGGGCGCCTGGAGTGGGCTCTCAGCGAGTGCGACCAGGTGCTGGGCGACCGCACCCCCGCCCGCGTCCCCGAAGAGGCGTGGTGGAAGCTCGGCGACATCCGCGGTATGGCGCGGCGCTCTCGCGCGGTGGCGCAGGAGGTGGCGGCGTGGCGCGAGCGCACGGCGGCGACGACCAACCGGCCCCGCCGCATGGTGCTCTCGGACCTCGGCCTCATGGCCCTGTCGCAGCGGCCGCCGCGCAGCGCCCACGAGTTGCGCGCCGCCCGCGGCATCGACGGGCGCCACTTGGCCCAGGGTCGGGCCGCCGAGATCCTGCAGGCCGTCGAGCGTGGCCTGGCTCTCCCGCCGGACCAGATCCGGATGCCCTCGGAGCGGCGGGACGCGCCGGCTCCCCCGCCGCGGTTGCCGTGTGCTCAGGCGTCGTGCGCCAGATCGCCGACGACCTCGATTTCGACCAGAGCCTCCTCGCCACGAGGGCCGACATCGCGCAGCTCCTCTGCGGCGAGCCCAGCCGGCTCGATACGGGGTGGCGCCGGACGATCGTGGGGAACCCGCTGCGCCGGCTGATCGCCGGAGAGGTTGCGGCCGCCTTCGACCGGCGCGGCCACCTCGTCATGGAGGAGCGCTCCGGGGGCGGGCTCCCCCCCCGACTAATTGACCGAATTGACCTAATTGACGAGCTTCGCCCGGCCCTCCCAGTAGGGCTGGCGCAGCTTGTACTTCTGCAACTTGCCCGTCGCCGTCCGGTCCAGCGCGGCGCGCAACTCCACACTGGTCGGCGCCTTGAAGTGGGCCAACCGCTCCCGGCAATGCGCGATGAGCTCGGCCTCGGTGACCGCCGATCCCTCGCGCACGACCACGAGCGCCTTGACCGTCTCTCCCCACTTCTCGTCCGGCACGCCGATCACGGCCACCTCGGCCACTGCCGCGTGCTGGTACAGGCAGTCCTCGACCTCGATGGAAGACACGTTCTCACCGCCCGTGATGATGACGTCCTTCTTACGGTCCGAGATCACCAGGTACGCGTCGTCGAGGTGACCGCCGTCGCCGGTGTGGAACCACCCGCCTTCGAGCGCGGCGGCCGTCTCGATGGGCTGCTCCCAGTAACCGGCGAAGACGTCGTTGGCGCGCGCCAGCACCTCGCCCTCGTCATCGACGGCCATCCGCACACCCAGCGCGGGGGCGCCGGCGCGACTGAGCAGCTGCGAGCGCGCCGCGGCGTCCAGGTCGTCCCATTCCGCGGGAGCGCGGTTGATGGTGAGGAGCGGCGCCGTCTCGGTCAGGCCGTAGATCTGTATGAACTCCCACCCGAGCTCGGCCTCGACCCGCTCGATCGTCTTCGACGGCGGCGGTGCCCCGGCCACGACGATGCGTACGGTGCCCCGTCCGGGCACGGCCCGGCCCTCGGCGGCGCGGCACTCCGCTGCGCTCAAGATGGCCGCGACCACGGCGGGCGCACCGCAGAGCAGCGTCACGCCGTGCCGCTCGATGCGCGACAGGATGTCCTCACCGTCGACCTTGCGGAGCACGATATGCGTGCCGCCCATACCGGTCACCGCGTACGGCATACCCCAGCCGTTGCAGTGGAACATCGGCAGGGTGTGCAGGAGGACGTCGCGATCGCTGACGCCGGTGTGCCACCCGAAGGTCGTCGCGTTGAGCCAGCAGTTGCGCTGCGTGAGCTGCACGCCCTTCGGTCGCGCCGTAGTGCCCGACGTGTAGTTCACCGAACAGTCCGCATCCTCCTCCAGCTCCCAGGCCCGCGGCGCCGCGCCGTCCGGCGCCGGTGCGAAGAGGGCCGCGTCGTCCACGCCGTCCAGGCAGAACCGGTGGGCGACCTTGATGGAGTCCACCTCGCCGGCCAGGTCGGGGTCGTACAGGAGGACTGACGCGCCGGAATGCTGCACGACGTAGGCGATCTCGTCGGATGTCAGCCGGAAGTTGATCGGCACCAGGGTGCGGCCGTAGCCGCTCACGCCGAAGTACGCCGTCAGGAACCGCCCGGAGTTCGGGCTGACAACGGCGACCCGCTCCCCGTGTTCCACACCGAGGTCGTCCAGCGCCAGGGCCATGCCCCGCGCCCGGGCCTCGAGCTCACGGTAGGTGAGCGTCCCGTAGGACCCCGGTACCGAGGGCTCGTCGACGACCGCGGCCCGGTGCCCGTAGACCAACGCGGCCCGGTTGAGGAAGTCGGCCACCGTGAGTGCGACCCGCATACGACCCCCGATCTCTGTTGCTTGGCTTCACCGGCGGGGCGACCCTAGTGGACGCCGCGCAACGCCCTCCTAAAAGTGCCCGAGGACGGGGTGAGGCACGTAGGGCTTCTCGAGTGCGGCGATCTCGTCCGCGGACAGCTCCAGTGCTTCGGCGGCGAGTGCATCCTTCAGGTGCCTCTTCTTGGTGGCGCCCACAATCGGTGCCGACACGCCGGGCTTGGCGAGCAACCAGGCCAGAGCGACCTGTGCCGACGAGACGTCGCGTGCGGCAGCCACCTCGCCCACGGCGTCGACGACGTCGAAGTCGGTGGGCTGGTCGTAGAGGTAGTCGGTGAACGCGTCGGTGCTCGAGCGGGTCGTGTGCCGGCCTCCGTCACGAGTCCGGTTCCCCGCCAGCATCCCCCGGGCCAGGGGACTCCAAGGGATGCACCCCACCCCTTGGTCGAGGCAGAGCGGGATCATCTCACGCTCCTCCTCGCGGTAGATCAGGTTGTAGTGGTTCTGCATGGAGACGAACTTCGTCCAGCCGTGCGCCTCGGCGGTGTACTGCGCCTTGGCGAACTGCCAGGAGAACATGCTGCTGGCGCCGATGTACCGCGCCTTGCCGGCCCGCACGACGTCGTGCAGCGCCTCCATCGTCTCCTCAATCGGCGTCCGGGGATCCCAACGGTGGATCTGGTAGAGGTCGACGTAGTCCATCTTGAGGCGCTTGAGCGACGCGTCGATGCCCGAGAGGATGTGCTTGCGGCCGAGGCCTCCGCCGTTCTCGCCCGGACTGACCGGCATGAACACCTTGGTGGCGATGACGACCTCGTCCCGGGTAAGGAACTTCGGCACCAGCCTTCCAGTCGCCACCTCGCTGGCGCCGCCGGAATAGGCATCAGCGGTGTCGAAGAAGGTGACGCCGCCCTCGACGGCCGCCCGGACGATCGGCTCGGCGTCATCTTCGTCAATTACCCAGGGGCGGTCGCTGTCGTTCCCGAATCCCATCATGCCGAGACAGACCCTCGAGATTCGGAGTCCGGACGTTCCAAGATTCGTGTAGTTCATGGCTGACCTCGCTCGTGCCGGGACGCGACAATGCCGGCGGCCCAAGGCTTACCAGCCGGTGCACCGGCTTCGTGCGCCCACAACGGCCCCTCAAGATCGGGCTGCCACCGATCGCTCAGCCGCAGTCGTTCGTGAGGCAGGGCGGGTGAGGGGAGCACCCGGAGCCACCCCCATCGTTGCCTTGCCCGCCCCCTCCGGTGTAGCCGCCCCCTCCGGTGTAGCCGCCCCCTCCGGTGTACCCGCCGCCTCCGGTGTAGCCGCCGCCTCCGGTGTAGCCGCCGTGCCCGTTGCCTCCGGAGTTCCCGTCCCCATTGCCATTGCCATTGCCATTGCCGCCAGTAGTGCCGCCGCTGCTGCCGTTGCCACTACCACGCCCACTACTAGTCCCAGTGCCGGTGCCCGTGCTGCCGGTGCCCGTGCCGCCGGTGCCCGAGCCGCTCCCACTGCTCCCACCACCGCCACCCACGGGGGCCGCGCCACCCGAAGCTGACGAGACCGGAATGGTAGTCGTGGGTGTCGTGGGCGTCGGGGGTGCTGTGGGTGCTGTGGGTGCTGTGGAGTCTGTGGGCGCTGGCGTCGTTGTTGTGGTGGTCGTCGTCGAGCCGGGCGTCGACGTGTTCGTCCCTGCCCCCGAAGGAGAGGAGCCCGTGCCGACCACGGTCAGGGTGTCGGCCGGAGTGGAGCCTCCGCTCTGTGGCGACTGAGCACTGGCGGCAACGGCGTTCACCGACGACGCCGGCGCCTCCCCATTCGAGACCTGTGACACGCCGTTGGACTGATTGCCGGTTCCGGAGCTGACCGGGGCGGGAGATCCTGCCGGTGCCGCGTCTGTGGGACCGGGAGCGGTGGTGGTCGGCGTGGTACCGGAGTCAGGGACACCCGGGCCGGCGGAGTGCGCGGAGAGAAGGGATTGACCCACCGGACCCGCGCCGATCGTCAACCCGGCCACGACCGACAGCGCGGCGGCTGCGGCTGCGGCCGACGCGATAAAGGGATTGTGGACGAAGTGTGGCTTCGCTGCGACGACCTCCGCCACGGCGGCGGGCGCGGGCGCCTCGGGAAGCGGGTGCCCGAATGAACGGGACGTGAAAACCTCTTCCAGAGTTGCGTGATCGTTAGAATCAGCCCATTCGGGCCTAGACCCCCTCATTGTCCTCCACAGCAATCGTCTGGCAGCAGGACTGTTTGCCGCTCGGACGTCTCCGCGATTCAGACGCCCCCTCAATGTCAAGGATATAACCGTCGGCGAGGCGTGAATACCAGGAAACTGGAATCTGTCAGGAATTAGTTCGAACCGCTGTGTGCGCCTTGGAAACCAAAGTTCTGCGGCACGCGTCGCGCATCAATCTCGCGGTGTTTTGCGCAGTTGTCGTGCCGTTGACGACGCATCGTTCTCGACGAGCGCGGAAGTGACGCGAGCGCGCGCCGCGCGACCGCGGCCGGCGCGTTCGCTTGCAACGCGTTTGCAACCGATCGCAACCGAAACCGCGCGTCGCGTTGTCAGGAGCTTGCCGAACTGACCGCCTGGCCGACACCACTGACGGCGGTCCCCACGGCGCCGGTAGTCGATGCAGCACTTGGAACCGAAGTTCCGAGTTGGTCCGCTGCGTCGGTCACCGACGTCACGACGGCAGTGACGCTGTTCCCCACAGGCGACCCGACAGGCGACACCGGGTCGCTGCCGGCCGAAGCAGGCGGCGGTGCGGAGCCCGTGGCCCCGGGAGGGGGTGTCACCGGCGCGGGACTTGCGGTGCCGGTCGTCGACGCCGCTCCACTGAGGGTCACCTGCCCGCTGGGTGCGCTGCTCGAACCGAAGGGGCTCCCTGTCCGCGAGGAAATGGGCTGGGCGCCGGACCCGAGCGCGCCGGTGAGCGTGGCTCCACCCGTGGCTGCGGTCCCCGCCAACCCGCCGCCTGAGGGAGGCGGGTTGGCGTGCGACCCCCCGGTCGTGTGTTTCCCTCGGGCGGAGACCACCGGAGGCCGGTGCTGACCCGCTCCGGATGTCACCCCCGCGATCACGAACGCGGCGGCGGCGACACCGCTGAGCACGGTGGCCATCCGGTAGGGGTTCTTCGGCGGCTGCGCCAGTGTTGCGGAGGGCGACGCGGCGCGGCGCTCCTCGGCCGCCTCGCCCGCCGGGGCCGCCCCGACAGGGGACGTCGTCGCGAGGGGCGGCTCCGACGCCGGGGCCGCCCCGGCCTCAAGGGGATGGAGCGCGTCACCGCGCGGCGAAATGCTCTCCGCCGCTTTGCCTGTGCTCCGGAGCACGGACGCAGCCGGGCGCGTCGTGTGACCGAACTCCCTCCGGAACATGCTCTCCTCCGGTTCCCCCGGACGGGCGACGCCTTCGCGTGGGGCCGCCCCACCGACCGCTCGCCCGAATTCTTGTGACTGGAAGACCACCTCCAAGCCTGTGCTGTCACCCGTGTCGTGGTTGTCGAACATGGACCCCTCCTCTGATTCGTCCCCCGCATGGAGCGCCGTCGGCCTGCAACGAGGCCGCCCGAGCCGCTGTTACTCGGCGAGAACCCTTCCCTTCGCCCGGCGACGACCGAGGCGGGTGACCGCCAGGCCCAGCAACAACGCCCCAGCCCCGATCAGGACCTCCAACAGCAGCGGTGCGCCGGTGAAGGCGAGGGACGAGCCGCTCGAAGACGCCGTCGCCACGGTCGGCGTGCGCAGCGGAGTCGCGCCCGTCGAAACCAGCGCCGTCGGCACGGGCGCCGGAGCAGGCGAGGAGGCGGTCGGCACGGGCGCCGGAGCAGGCGAGGAGGCGGTCGGCGGCGGAGACGTTCCGGTACCCGTGCCCGGGGCGGACGCGGACGCGGCCGGCCCTGGGCAGGATGCCTCCGCGCTCCCGTCGAGGGCTCCCTCTACGCCACAGAAGACCAGGGGCACGGTCGCGCCGCTTCCGGGGCTCCCGGGGGTGCCGATCGGGTTCGAGCTCGAGCCGGCGCCGACGCAGGTGCCGTTGGAGTTGCCGTCCAGTGCCGCCGTCACGGCGCACACGGTCAGCGGAGCGGAGGCGGAGGCGGACCCGGTTTCACCGGTCTCGACGTGGGTCGGCTCGCACGAATTGCTCGCCGTGCCCGCCACGGCGACCACAACGCTGCACGCGTTCACGGGTATGACGCCGTCGACCGGAGCGCTCTGGCTGCCATCGGTGGTCGGCAGGTCGTTGACGATAGGGAAGCCGGTGTCGGGCATGCACATGCCGCTCGCCGAACCATCAACGGCAACGATCGTTCCGCAGGCGGTGACCGGGGCAGCGACGTCGGCAACCTGACCCTGCTGGTCGGCGGGGTCGGGCTGTTGCGGACAGTTCGCCGAGCTGTTTCCGTCGATCTCGACGATCTCGTCGCAGACGGTGACGGGGACGTCGGCATCGACGGCGCCCTTTTGCGTGACCGGGCCGCTCGTGCCCCTGGTGTCGCATGCGCTCGACGTGCTCCCGACGAGCCCGACGTTGACCGAACAGATGCTGATCGGGGCATCGGCATTGATGGCGCCGCTCTGGGACGTCGACGCCGAGGACTGGCCACTGGTGAGCCCGAACTCCGCAGCCGCCAGATTCAGCAGGCCGATGACGTTGTCCTGCGCGGTGATCGGCGCGTTGACGTTCGCGAGCCCACCCGGCTGGTTCACCCCGACGGACGTCGTGGAGCAACTACTGCTGGCGGAGGCGACGAGCCCGACGGAGAGCGCGCAGATGTTCACGGGCGCATTCGCGTTGGCCACCGGTGACGCCTGCCGCGTCGTGTTCGTCCCGCTCGTGGAGTCCTGTCCAGGAAGAAGCGTGCTGCCCACCGCGTTCGACGTGGCCGAGATCGGAGTAGTGACCGAAACCGGAGATGACGGCGGTGGATTGGACGCCGGCAATGACGGCGGGTTCGGTGACGGCGCGGTCGAGATCGGGCTCGGGGTCGGGGTCGCTGACCCGGTTGCCTGCGCGACCGCCGCCGTGACCGCGCTTTGCACAGCCTGCACCGTCGTCTGCACGCCGGTCGGTGGCGGCGCCGCGCCCGCGGGCGTGACGCCCACGACGGCGCCAGCCGTCAGCATCAGCCCGCATGTCACCATTCCAATGAATGTCTGTCGACTCCGTCTCAAGGTCTTGCTCCTTCACTGTGGGGGACACAGACCCTTTCTGAGCCCGTGCCACTTCGACACCAGACGAAACGAGTCGGCGGAGGCGCTCGTGCGAATGTGCGCAACAATTGTGAAGGTGCGCAACAGTTGTGAATGTGCGCAACAGTTGTGAATGTGACGACCGCTGCAAATGCGCCGAGGCATCGCGCGCGTACCGATCCCCACTACAGCGGATTTCGCTCGGTGTGCGCCCTGCGCACGAACCGCCGCGCCGCCACTCCGCCGGCGGCTACGCGCGTGAACGGCGGAAGTACCGGCTCAGTGTCTCTTCTTGTTGCTGATAGGACGATCCGATGCCCGACCCGTAGAGCGAGGTCGGCTCCTCGAGCATGCGCTCGAAAGTCAGCTTGCACACCGCCTGCCCGTTCTCCACCATGAAGGGGACGTCGTGGGCGCGCACCTCGAGCGCGGCGCGCGAACCCCGGAAGCCTCCCGTCGGATCGAACCCGAAACCCGGATCGAAGAACCCGGCGTAGTGGGTGCGCAGCTCGCCGCTGGTCGGGTCGTACGCCGTCATCTCGGCGGCCAAGTTGGGCGGAATGCTCACCGCCTCGTTCGACATGAGGAGGTAGAACCGCTTGGGGGATAGGACGAGGCGATCGCCGTCCTCCCGGAAGACGGGATCCCAGAAGGGCATCGGGTCGACCTCTGCGCCCGATGTCAGGTCGAGCAGCGGTGCGGAGTCCCGGGTGCTGTGCCCGACCTGACCCCGCTCGTCGCCCCGCAGATCGAGACCGAGGAAGAGCCCGTTCGAAAGGACCAGGTCGTCGACAGGGACCGGCGTGCCCGACTTGTAGAGGATCGGCTCCTCCAGATGGGTCAGCCGGACCTCCTCATCGCTGAGCCAGGGGCGGCCAATGGACAGGCGGAGCTGGTTGAGCGTCAGGTCCTCACGGACACGGACGGCAAAGGAGAGTGGCACGACCTCCAGGTAGAGGGGGCCGTGGTAACCCGGGGCCACCTCGTCGAACCGGTCGCTGTTGTCCGTGATGACCCGGGTGAAGACGTCGATCCGGCCGGTCGAGCTCTTGGGGTTGGCCTTGCCCCGCAACCCGGCGGGAAGGTCGAGGCGCTCCTTCAGCTCAATCAGGTAGGGGCAGCGGGCCTCCAGCATGGCGCCGTCTCGACGGAGGTCGATCTCGTCGAGGATGTAGTCCTTCAGCTTCCGCTCGACCGAGTCGGACCCGGGCAGGAAACTGCAGCGGATGCGCAGGGCCCGTTCCCCGAGGCGCAGGTCGAGGCTGGCCGGTTGCACATTGGCCTCGGGGATGTTGAAGCGGCCGGCGTCGATGTAGCCGGCGCGGATGGCCCGCTCGAGGAGCTGACCGGGGAGCACCCCTTCGGACGACGGCTGGAGGTTCAGCACGGAAATCGCACCGGGTCGCACTCTGTTCGTCCGGGCACACACAGAGCAAAGCACGTGGCGTCGCGCCGCGAAAGGACCGGTGGGGACGAGGTCGGGCACAGCCTGTGGACGACTTGGGGAAGATTCGGCAGACACAGGGGTTCCGCAGGTAGCAACCCTCATCCACAAGGGAGGTACCGGACCCGGTGGGCGGCGCTTCGCCGCTCGGGCAATGGGACTGCCCTCGTGTACCCCAGGTCCGCCAAAGTTCTCGGCTTTCGTGTTAGAGATGGCGGGACAAGGGTCGGCTCGAGGAGCCCCGTCGCGGAGGGGAGTGTGACCCGGTGCCAGCAGGTCACGCGGACGCGCCCGGTGGCGACCAGGCTGACGACACTCCGGACCCCCCGCTCCGGGACCGCCCGATCCTCCTGGTCGATATCGATCGGCTTCTCGAGGGCTCGGCCGACGTCGAGCACCTGGACCACGAGGCCCTGCGGACCTGGAGGAGCGACCTCACGCTCGTCCTGGAGTCGCTGACCTACGCCCTTGACATCCTCGCCGCCGACGTGGCGATCCTGCGCCATGCCAGCGCCGCGGAGGTCCCGGACGGTCAAAGCGTGGTCGACGACCTCCCCGAGGTCCTTTTGGACCCCGACCCGCAGGGGGGCCGGTCGTCCGAGCCGGGTGACGAGCAGGGCGACCCTGAACTGAGCGAGGACCTCTTCAGGCGCACGGACCAGCTGCTGTCGGCCCACCAGGAGATGGCCGTGGTGGACCTGTCCTCACCGTTCGACGTGGCCGGCTCCCTCGCCGTGATCGAGGAGCAGCTCACCGCCCTGGCCGAACGCCAGGAGGCCGTCGAGGCCCGCTTGCAGCAGATCAGGGCCGCCATCATCCGCCGCTACGAGGAGGGGGAGGCCTCCGCCCGCGACCAGCCGGCCTGAGCGGGCCTCGGAGCACGGTTGCCCGGAACGGTAAGCTGACGGGTCGTCAGATTTGGGCGCACCCGGCACCGGCCGCGTTGCGCCCGCTCCCGGAGGTCCCATGCTCGACTACGTCATCCGATCCGGCACGGTCATCGACGGGACCGGGGAGCCCGGCCGTCTCGCCGACATCGGGATCCGGGGCGGCCGGATCGTCGCCGTCGGCCGGATCGAGGAGGCGGGAACGGTCGAGTTCGACGCCGGCGGGCTGACGGTGATGCCCGGTGTGGTCGACCCGCACACCCATTACGACGCGCAGCTCTTCTGGGACCCCCTGGCCTCCCCCTCCAACGTGCACGGCGTGACCACGGTCATCGGGGGCAACTGTGGGTTCACGCTCGCCCCCATCAACGCCGAGGACGCCGACTACATCCGCCAGATGATGGCCAAGGTCGAGGGGATGCCGCTGGCCGCCCTGGAGAACGGCGTGCCGTGGAACTGGTCGACCTTCGGGGAGTACCTCAACGCCCTGGACGGCCGGCTGGGCGTCAACGCCGGGTTCCTGGTGGGGCACTGCGCCCTGCGGCGCAAGGTCATGGGCGCCGACCGCGGGGAAGAGGTGGCGTCCGACGACGAGATCGCCGCCATGCGTGCGCTTCTCGCCGAGTCCCTCGAGGCGGGTGGACTGGGGTTCTCGTCCTCCCAGTCGCGTACCCACTCCGACGGCGCTGGCCGCCCGATCAGCTCGCGCTACGCCGACCGGCGCGAGATGCTCGCCTTCTGCGAGGAGGTGGCCGCCCACGAGGGCACGACCCTCGAGTACATCACCAACGGGTGCCTGGACTCGTTCACCCCCGAAGAGGTCGACCTCATGACGACCATGAGCGTCACCGCCCGCCGGCCCCTCAACTGGAACGTCTTGACGGTCGACGCCCGCTCCGCCGACCGGATAGAGCATCAGCTTTCCGCCTCGTCGGCCGCGGCCGCCGCAGGCGGACAGATCGTCGCCCTCACCATGCCGACGCTCGTCCCCATGAACATGAGCTTCCGCACGCACTGTGCGCTCTTCCTCATTCCCGGGTGGGGCGATGTCATGGGGCTCCCTGAAGCGGAGCGGATGCGCCAGCTGGCGGACCCCGCCGTCCGTGCTGTGCTCGACGAGCGGGCGCACGCCAAGGAGGCGGGGGTCTTCCGCGGGCTCGCCCGCTGGGGCACCTACGTGATCGGGGACACGTACGCGCCGGCCAACGACGGGTGTGCCTTCCGCAGTGTGGCCGACATCGCGGCCGAGCGGGGCACGCCTCCCTTCGACACCCTCCTCGACATCGTCCTGGCCGACGATCTGCGTACCGTCCTGTGGCCCAACACCGACGACGGGGAAGAGGCCACCTGGGGACTGCGGGCGGAGATCTGGAGCGATCCGCGCGCCATGGTCGGTGGCTCCGATGCCGGCGCGCACCTCGATCGCATGTGCGGGTCGAGCTATCCGACGGCCTTCCTCGGTGACTGCCTGCGCGGTCGCAAGCTGGTGCCGGTGGAGAAGGCCGTGCACATGTTGACGGCGCAGCCGGCCCAGCTGTTCGGGCTGCGCGAGCGAGGTCTGATCCGCGAGGGGTACGTGGCCGACCTGTTCGTCTTCGATCCCGAGACGGTCGGGTCCGAGCCCGCACGGCTCGTGCACGACCTCCCGGGGGAGACCCCACGGCTCTATGCCGGCTCGCACGGGGTCGTGCGGGTTCTGGTCAACGGAGTCGAGACCATCCGTGATGGCGCCCCGACCGGCGCGTTGCCGGGCACGCTCCTGCGATCCGGCCGCGACACCGCCTCGGTGATCCCCGCCCCGGCCTGATCCCCGACATCCCGCGCCGCCGTCTAGCCTGCGTCCGGTGACGCCCGACCCGACCGATCCGGTGCTCGCCGTCGACGCACCGCCTTCGGGACCGCCCTCGGTCGGCCCTCCGGGTGTCGAGAGCCCCGCCGCAACCAACCCCGCCGATCACACTCCGACGCGCTGGATCACCGAGGCGGTCATTGTCGTCGTGGTTGCCGTCCTCGTGGCGGTCCTGCTCCGGGCGTTCGTCGTCCAGACGTTCTTCATTCCGTCCGGGTCGATGGAGCCGACGCTGCAGATCGGCGACCGCATCCTCGTGAACAAGCTGAGCTACCACCTCCACAGCGTCCAGCGGGGCGACATCGTGGTCTTCTCCCGGCCACCGACCGAGAACTGCGGTGGGCCCGAGGTGAACGACCTTGTCAAGAGGGTGATCGGGCTCCCGGGCAATGTCATCTCGCTCTCGGGCGGCTACGTCTACATCGACGGCAAGCGCCTCGATGAGAGTTGGCTCCCCGCCTCCGAGCAGGGGGTCACGGTCGCGGGACCGGCCGGCAACAGCTCGAACCTGGCCCGCCCGTACCGGGTTCCGGCGAACGACTACTTCGTCATGGGCGACAACCGCACCGACTCGTGCGACAGCCGGTACTGGGGACCGATCAACAGGTCGCTGATCGTCGGCAAGGTCGAGCTTCGCGTCTGGCCGCTCTCGTCCCTGCACCTCTTCTGAGCCACGCCGGACCCGGCGGAACCGCGGGACTCAGCCCTCTTCGTCGGTCTCCGCGTTCACGCGTGCCACCGCCGCCACGCTCTGGCCCTCATCGAGGTTCATGACACGGACCCCGGTGGCGTCCCGTCCCTGCGAAGCGATCTCGCGGGCCTGGGTGCGGATGACCACTCCTCCCGAGGAGACCAGCAGGATCTCCTCGTCCAGCGCCACCATGAACGCGGCGACGACGGTGCCGCGCGTGCCGGTCAGCCGGATGCCCCGCACTCCCTGTCCCCCGCGGGCCTGACGGTTGAAGCGCTCGAGCTTGGTGCGCTTGCCGTAGCCGGCGTCGGTGACGATCAGGATGTCGGTGTCGTCCGCCGCCACGTCCAGGGACACCACGGCGTCCCCGGTGCGCAGGCGGATGCCCCGCACGCCGGCGGCGTCGCGGCCCATGGCGCGCACGTCTCCCTCGTTGAAGCGGATCGTCATGCCGTTGCGGGTCACCTCGAAGAGGTCGTCGTCGCCGGACGTGGCGACCACCCGGACCAGCTCGTCGCCGCCGCGCAGGTTGATGGCGATGAACCCCTCGCGGCGCGACTTGTCGTACTCGCTCAGGGCCGTCTTCTTCACCTGCCCGAGTGCGGTGGCGAACACGAGGAACTGATCGGGTGAGAAGTCCCGCGTGGCGATGATCGCCGTGATCGACTCGTTCGGCGCCAGCGGCACCAGGTTGATCGCCGCCGTCCCCCGGGCGGTCCGGTCCTTCATCGGGATCTCGTGCCCCCGCAAGCGGTAGACCTTGCCCTGGTTCGAGAAGAGCAGCAGGTAGGCGTGGGCGGAGGTGTGTACCACCTGGCTGACCAGGTCCTCCTCCTTCAACCGGGCCCCCTGGACGCCACGTCCGCCGCGGCCCTGGGTGCGGAAGGCGGCCGCCGCCACGGACTTGATGTAGCCGGCGCGGGTCATCGTGACGACGATCTCCTCGTCGGAGATGAGATCCTCCACTCCCATCTCACCGGGATCGTGGGTGATGACACTGCGACGGGGATTGTCGAACTTGTCGCGGATGGCGGTCATTTCGGTCTCGATGACGCCACGCAGCTTGCCGTCGTCCGACAGGATCGCCTCAAGCTCGGCGATGGTGGCGCGCAGCTCCTCCATCTCGGCCTCCAGTTCGGAGCGGCCGAGCCGGGTCAGGCGACCCAGGGTCATGTCGAGGATGTGGGTGGCCTGCACCTCGGTGAACGAGAAGGGCTCGGCCATCAGCGCGGTGCGGGCCTCAGGTCGGTCCGCCGACGCCCGGATGGTGGCGATGACCTGATCGAGCATGTCGATGGCCCGCAGCAGGCCTTCGACGATGTGCGCCCGGTTGCGCGCCTTCTCCAGGCGGTAGGCGGAGCGGCGCTGAATGACCTCGATTTGGTGGTCGATGTAGTGCGAGAGCGCCTGGGCGAGGTTCAGCGTGCGGGGCACGCCGTCGACGAGGGCCAGCATGTTCACGCCGAAGCTGGTCTGCAGCGGCGTCTGCTTGTACAGGTTGTTCAGGACGACGTTGGCGTTGGCGTCGCGCTTGAGCTCGATGATCAGGCTCGGCTGCTGGTTGGCCGAGGCGTTGCGCATCCCGCTGATCCCGTCGAGGTCACCGGCGCGCACCAGTTCGGTGATCTTCTGCTCGATCACCTCGACGGAGGTCTGGTACGGCAGCTCGGACACGACGATGCGGTCCCCGGTGCGGCCCTCCTCGATTTCGGCGACGGCCCGCATCTTGATGGAGCCGCGGCCCGTCCGGTAGGCGTCGAGGATCCCTTGGCGGCCCAGGATCTGCGCGCCCGTCGGGAAGTCGGGGCCCTTGACGAACTCCATGAGCTCATCGGGCGTGGCTTCGGGATGGTGCAGCACGTGGATGGCCGCGTCGATCACCTCGCCCATGTTGTGGGGCGGGACGTTGGTCGCCATGCCCACGGCGATGCCCTGGGAACCGTTGACGAGGAGATTGGGGAAGCGACCGGGGAGCACCACCGGCTCCTGGGCCGAGCCGTCGTAGTTGGCGATCATGTCGACGGTCTCTTCGTCGATGTCGGCCATCAGCTCCAGGGCGAGCGGGGCCAGGCGGCACTCGGTGTAACGCATGGCGGCTGCGCCGTCGTCGGGGCCGCGTCCGCCGAAGCTGCCGTGCCCGTCGATCAAGGGGTAGCGCAGCGAGAACTCCTGGACCATGCGGGCCAGTGCCTCGTAGATGGCCGAGTCGCCATGCGGGTGGTACGTCCCCATGACCTCGCCCACGACCTTGGCGCACTTGCTGTGGGGCCGGTCGGGACGCTGCCCGTTGTCGAACATGGAGTAGAGGATCCGGCGGTGCACCGGCTTGAGCCCGTCCCGCACGTCGGGCAGGGCGCGGGCGACGATGACCGACATGGAGTACTCGAGGAACGAGCGCTCCATCTCCTCCTGGATCTCTATGGGCTCGATGGACCCGCTGACCGGCTCATCGGCCTCAGGTGGCGTCCCGCCGCCCCCGCCCGAGCCTGCTCCCCCGCGGCCCGAGCCGCGTGTCGACTGTGGCATGTGCTCCCTACTCCCGGTCCGGCCGCTCAGATGTCGAGGAAACGGACGTCTTTGGCATTTGTTTGAATGAAGTGGCGCCGCAGCTCCACGTCGTCACCCATGAGGATGGAGCAGACCTCGTCCGCCGTCGCCGCCTGCTCCACGTTGATCTGCAGCAAGGACCGCTTGCCGGGGTCCATGGTGGTGTCGCGCAGCTCGGCGTAGTCCATCTCTCCGAGACCCTTCAGGCGGTTGAAGTCGTGCTTGTGGTCGGGGTGCTCGGCGAGGAACGCGTCCCTGGCCGCGTCGTCCTTGAGGTAGATCTTCTCCTTGCCCACCAGCGTCGAGTACAGCGGCGGCTGCGCGACGTAGACGAAGCCACCTTCCACCAGCGGCTTCATCTGGCGGTAGAAGAACGTCAGCAGCAGCGTGCGGATGTGGCTGCCGTCGACGTCGGCGTCGGCCAGCAGGATCACCTTGTGGTAACGGATCTTGTCGACGTCGAACTCCTCCGCCAGACCGGCGCCGATGGCCGAGATGAGGGCCTGGATCTCCGCGTTCTTGAGCATCTTGTCGATCCGGGCCCGCTCGACGTTGAGGATCTTGCCCCTGATGGGCAGGATGGCCTGGGTGTGCGGGTTGCGGGCGTCCTTGGCCGATCCGCCGGCGGAATTGCCCTCCACAATGAAGAGCTCGGACTCGCGGGGATCGCGCGACGAGCAGTCGGCCAGCTTGCCGGGCAGGCCCGCGCCATCGAGGGCCGACTTGCGCCGGGTGAGGTCGCGGGCGCCCTGGGCGGCGAGGCGGGCCGCGCGCGGCCTGCATCGACTTGTTGACGATCTGACTCGCCTCGCGCGGGTTCTCCTCCAGCCATTCCGTGAGCTTCTGGTTGGTGGTGCGCTCCGCCAGCGAGCGGATGGACTGGTTCCCGAGCTTGGCCTTGGTCTGCCCCTCGAACTGCGGGTCGCGCAGACGGACCGAGATGATGGCCGTCAACCCCTCGCGGATGTCCTCGCCCTTCAGGTTCTCCTCTTTCTCCTTGAGGATGTTGCGGGCGCGGGCATAGCGGTTGACCACGTTGGTCAACGACTTGGAGAAACCCTCCACGTGCATCCCGCCCTCAATGGTTGAGATGCCGTTGGCGAACGAGTGGATCGACTCGTGGTACCCCGCGTTCCACTGCAGCGCGATCTCGACCTCCTGGCCCTCTTCGGCCTGCTCGAACGAGGCCACCTTGCGGAACAGCGACTCCTTGGAGGCGTTCAGGTGCTTGACGAAGTCCACGATGCCGCCGTTGTATTTGTACGTCGTCTTGGCCACCGGGTCGGTGCGCTCGTCGACGAAGCGGATCTCGAGGCCCTTGTTCAAGAAGGCCATGATCTGCATCCGCTCGAGGATCGTCTGCGCCCGGAACTCCGTCTCGTCGAAGACCGAGCCGTCGGGCCAGAAGGTGACCGTCGTGCCCGTCCTGGGCTCGCCCGTGGTCCGGTCCTTCGGGGCCGGGCCGGTGGCCCTGATCTTCTGCTTGACCTTGCCGCCCTTCTCGAACTCGGCTTCCCAGTGCTGGCCGTCCCGGTCCACCTCGAGCACGAGCCGGGTGGAGAGGGCGTTGACGACGGAGATCCCGACGCCGTGGAGGCCCCCCGAGACCTGGTAGCCCTTGCCGCCGAACTTGCCGCCGGCGTGCAGGGTGGTCAGGACGATCTCGGCCGTGGAGACCCTGGGGTTCTTCGGGTGCGGCCCGACGGGGATCCCGGCCCCGTCGTCGGTGACCCGGCAGCCGCCGTCGGCCAGCAGGGCGACGTCGATGCGGGTGGCGCGGCCCGCCATCGCCTCGTCGACCGAGTTGTCCACGACCTCCCAGACCAGATGATGCAGTCCGGTCGGTCCCGTGGAGCCGATGTACATGCCGGGCCGCTTGCGCACGGCTTCAAGCCCTTCGAGGATCGTGATGTCGTCCTCGGTGTACGACGTAACGGCCCCACCAGGTCTCTCATCCACCTTTACTGCCACAGGCGCGCCCTTTCAGAACATAGGTCTTCGCGGTGCGTATCGAATCCCCGAATGGTGACCTCCGGCCTTTCGATGCGAACGCACCATTCTACCCGACAGCGGCTCCAATTCGGCACTTATGAACGGTCCCGGGTGCACCCACTGCTGTGTCGCTCAGGCGCGTTCGACGACGACCTCCAATCGCTCGATGGAGGTCTCCCCCAACTCCCTCAGCCGGGCCAGGATCGGCCCCGATTCCATCCGGGCGCGCGTGGCCCAGGCCGGGTGTTCCACCGCCACGACCAGCGCGCGCCCGTCGACGCGCAGGGGTCGCAGATGGCCCCCGAGCTCGGTGCCGACCAGTTCGTCCCAGCGGGTGAACACGGCCTCCATCACCGCGGGGGTCGGTGCCGACCCCAGCCGGCCCAGCAAGCGGGGCATCGACTCCCCCACCCGCCGGGGGCCGCTGTCGCGCCGCCGTGCGGTCACCGGTCTTCCAGGCTCTGCACCGGGAGCAGCCGGGCCACCACGATCCCCTCGGGGAGCGGTGCCGCCGTGGTGAGGATGGACTGCCCCACCGGCAGCTCCCCCACGAGGGCGCGGCTGCGCGCCGGGTCGAGCTCGGAGAAGACGTCGTCGAGCAGCAGGGTCGGGACCAGCGCGGTGCGCGAGCGGATCAGCTCGTGCACGCCCAGGCGCAGGGCCAGGGCGAGGCAGCGCTGCTCGCCCTGTGACGCGTGGGTCCTGGCCTCCCGTCCCTCTATCTCGAGGAGGAGGTCGTCGCGGTGCGGTCCCACCGTGTTCACGCCCCGCCGCAGGTCGTCCCTCCGGGAGGCGGCCAACGCGTCGAGGAGGTCGCCCTCCCAGCTCCGTACGTACCGCTGGCGCATGAGCACCTGGTCAGGACTATCCCCCGCGCCGGCGAGGTGGCCGTAGGCGGTGGCGACCACTGGGTCGAGATCGGCCACCAGTCGTTCGCGGGCGGCCACCAGGACCTTGCCCGCGTCGGCCAGCCGTTGGTCCCAGACGTCGAGGGTCGCGGTGACCTCCTCCCCGGCCCGGCCGCCTGACTGGCGCAGCAGGGCGGCGCGCTGGCGGAGAACCCGGTCGGTCTCGTCCGCCGCCCGGGCGCCCTCCGTGTCGAGCAGCGCGAGCGCGTCGTCGAGGACCTCACGCCGCCTCTTCGGACCGCCACTGATAATGACCAGGTCCTCGGGCGAGAAGATCGTGCAGGGAGCCGCTGTCCCCAGTTCCCTCCTGCCATTGACCGTTTTGCGGTTGACCCGGGTCCGGCTGCGTCCAGCCGGGAGGATCTGCGCCTCAACCAGGGTCGGACTGTCGGGGTTGTCGATCTCCGCCCGGATGATGGCGCTCTCTGCGCCCGTGCGTACCAGCGCGTCGGGCGGCGCACCGCGGAACGAGCGGCGGATGCCGAGATAGGCGAGTGCTTCGAGCACGCTCGTCTTCCCGGTGCCGTTGGATCCCGTGATGACGGTGGTTCCCTCTGCTTCGAGGTCGATGCTCACCCCGCGGAAAATGCGGAAGTCGGCCAGCTCCAGGTGCCGGACACTCACCGCGACCGCGGTCCGTTCAGGAGACCCGGACCGGCATCAGGAGGTAGCGGAACTCCTGATCCTCGGCGCCCCGCACCGTGGCGGCGCGCGACGCGTCCGCTGTCTCGACGATCACCTCGTCGCCCGTGACGGCCTCGACGCCGTCAATGAGATAGGCGGGGTTGAACGCGATGACGAGGTCCTCCCCCGTGTAGTCCCCGTCCACGGCCTCGGCGGCGTCGCCGACGTCCTGGCTCTGGACGCTCAGGTCCACCCCTCCCTGGCGCATGGAGAGCCGCACGGGTGTCGTGTTGTCGCGGACGAGCAGCTGCACCCGCCGCAGCGCAGAGAGGAAGTTCTCCTTGCCGAGATGCAGGCGGTTCGGGTAGTGGTCCGGGATCAGCTGCTTGTAGTCCGGATACCGACCCTCGAGCAGCCGGGTGCTGATCTGGACGTTGCCCTGCCAGAAGGTGATCTCGTTGCTGTTGGCCGCCACGCCGACGCGGTTTGTCTCGGACCCGTCCGAGATGGTGCCCGTCGGCAGCCGCTGGAGCTCGGAGAGCGCGCGGGCCGGCACGAGAAGGTCCTCCTCACCCGGGAGGGTCTCCGAGTCCGGGAGGTCGCGCATCGCCATGCGGTACGAGTCGGTGGCCACCATGCGAATGGACCCGTCGACGCGCGAGACCAGCACTCCGGTCAACAGGGGTCGACCGTCGTCGTGCGACGCGGCCCGCACCACCTGGCGCACGGCTTCCCCGAGGGCGGTCTCGGACAGTTGGGTGGTCGGCTCGTCCGTCTTGCCCACCGGTGGGAATTCGACGACGGGGTAGGTGTGGAGCTTGAAGGTCGAGCGGGCTGCGCTGATGGTGATGTGGTCTCCCTCGTCGGCAAACGTCACTGCGCCGGGCTCCAGGCGGCGGACGATGTCGGTCGACAACCGCGCCGGAACGACACAACTTCCCTCGTCGATCCCGATCACCTCGCCGGTCACCTGGATCGTGAGGTCGAGATCGGTCCCGGTGACGCACAGCGAGTTCCCGTCGCACGTCAGCAGCAGGCCTAACAGCACCGGGGAGGAGCCGCCCCGGCCTCCCACGGCGCGGCTTGCGGTGCCCAGCATGTCGACGAGTACGTCTCGCTCGGATCTGAACTTCACCGACGCCAGTCCTTTCGGGAGTTTTCCCAGCCCCTCATCGCGGAGGGAGAGGTATATGTGTCTTCTAAAGGTAGTAAGGGGTGTGGATTGTGGACGACATGGTCCCGCCCCTGCTGGGTACGCCCGTCGCTTTCCCCACGGGACTGTGGGCCGGACACCGCTTTGATCGTACGCGCACGGCCGAACCGTTCAGCCTGGGGACAAGCACGCAGCCGGTCCCCAGGCAGCGCGGGCACGGTCCACAACCTTTGCCCTCTGCAAATCACAACTTGGCGGACGGCGCGGAGGTGGGCGGGATGGTCAGGCCGAGCCCGCACGGATCTTCTGGATCAGTTCGGTGACCTGCTCGTAGATCTGTCGTCGCTCCTGCATCTGGCCGGCGATCTTGTCCACGGCGTGGATCACGGTCGTGTGGTCACGTTTCCCGAAGACGCGGCCGATGGCCGGATAGCTGTAGTCCGTGAGCTCACGGGTCAGGTACATGGCGACCTGGCGGGCGGTGACGAGCGGACGGGTCCGGCTCGGGCCGCAGATCGCCTCCACGGTGAAGCCGTAGCTCGCCGAGGTGGCATCGAGGATCATCTGGGGCGTGATGCGACGGGGCTCGCCGGCCAGGACCAGGTCGGAGAGGACCTTCTCGGCCTGGGCCAGGGAGATGGGCTCCTTGTTGAGGTTGGCAAAGGCGCAGATGCGGGTCAGCGCCCCCTCGAGCTCCCGGATGTTGTCCTTGACATGGGAGGCGATGAATTCCAGGACGTCGTCGGGGACCTCCTGGTGCTCGCTGAGAGACTTGGAGCGGAGGATGGCCAGACGGGTTTCGAGGTCCGGCGGGTCGATCTCTGTGATCAGGCCGGAGAGGAAGCGGCTGCGCAGCCGGTCCTCGAGGGTCTCGATGGACTTGGGTGGCCGGTCGGAGGTCAGGACGATCTGCTTGGAGGCACCCTTGAGGTCGTTGTAGGTGTGGAAGAACTCCTCCTGGAGGCCCTCTTTGCGCTCCATGAACTGGACGTCGTCGATCAGGAGGACGTCGCAGTCCCGGTAACGGCGCTTGAAGGTCAGGGTGGTCGAGGTCCGCAGGGAGTCGACGAAGTCGTTCATGAACGTCTCGGTGGTGACGTAGAGGACCTTGCGGCGGGGGTAGTTCTCGGTGACATAGTTCCCGATGGCGTGGAGCAGGTGGGTCTTGCCCAGGCCGGAATCACCGTAAATGAACAAGGGGTTGTAGGACCGGCCGGGCGTTTCCGCCACGGCCTGCGCGGCGGCGTGCGCCAGGCGGTTCGACGACGCGGCCACGAACGTCTCGAAGGTGAATTTCGTGTCCAGTTGGACTGCGGGCGACTCCCGGCCCGGCCCGGTCGTCGGAGCCGGCTCGGGCCGGGGCTCGGGTTCGGGGGGCAGTCCGAAGACCTGTTCGGTCGTCGGCTCGCTCAGTGTCGGCCCCGGCTCTTGGACCTCGAGCCGGCCCCGGACGGGAGCGCCGACCTCGTTGGCCAGGGTGTCTTCGATCATGGGGAGGTAGCGCGACTCCACCCGCTCACGGATGAGCCCGTTCGGCACGGACAGCACGAACTCCCCGTCCGTGAAGGTCACGGGCTCGATGCCCGACAGCCATAACTGCCACGTACTCTCGGACACCTGGTCGCGCAGCGACCCGGTGCACCTCGTCCAAAGATCTCCGGCCTGGGTCACTGCGTGTTCCGAACGCCCCTTCTCCCCCCCAGGCGCGTCCAGTCAGCATGTTCGGATCGATCCTCGGTGTGGGTAATTGGTTGAACGTACACCGTGCCAGGCGATGCGACTAGAGCCCATCTCCAAATGCGCCTAACATGGGAGGACTCGCCGCCGGCGGCCGGAATCGACTCGAAGGCCGAGGCAAGGAACCTGCGACGAACCGGCTCCGGATTGCCGCACGGCTGTCGCGAAAGGCTGAATTGACGTGAAGCGCACTTACCAACCGAACACCCGGAAAAGGGCTCGTACCCACGGGTTCCGCAAGCGCATGTCCACGCGGGCGGGGCGGGCCATTCTGAATTCGCGGCGGCTCAAGGGGCGCCACCGTCTCACCGTCTGAAGGCCTCGAGTGCCTGTACGGACGGTCGGACGCATCACCCGCCGCGCGGCGTTCGCCGAGCTGCAGCGCTCACGGGCGCGTGGGGCCAGTGGCCCGGTGCGGGCGACGTTCGTGCGAGCCGAGATCGGGGACCCCGGAGTATTTCCGCAGGTGGCATACGCAATTGGCCGCCGCTGTGGTGGCGCCGTCGTGCGCAACTCGCTCCGGCGGCGCGCCCGCGAAGTGGTCCGGTCCGCCGCGCCGACCCTGGCCCGGGGGACGTACCTGGTGTGGCTCGAGCCCGCCGCGGCCGAACTGGCACCCTCGGTGTTCCGGGACGACGTGGCGACGGCCCTCGTGAAGGCCGGGCAGGCCCAGGTGCCCGCATGAGCGGCGCCGACACCACCCGGAGCCTCTCCGTCCGGGTGGCGGTGGCCCTGGTGACCGCCTACCAGGGTGCGGCCTCCGGCCGGATCTCGCCCTGCCGCTTCTATCCGAGCTGCTCCACCTACGCCGTGGAAGCCTTCACGGTCCACGGTTTCTGGCGCGGCCTGGCCCTGAGCGCCCGACGCCTGCTGCGCTGTCGCCCCTTCGGGCCGCACGGCGTGGATCTGGTGCCGGTCCGGGTCCACGCCCATGAAGGGAGCCGTCCGTGCTGAGCCACCCCCTCCTGGCCGAGAATTCCCTGTTCAAGCTCGTCGGGGAGATCTTCCACCCCCTCTTCGAGCTGTTCGGGTTGATCTTGGCCGGCCTGTACGCCGTCTGGCCGAACTACGGCTTCGCCATCACCGGCCTGACCATCCTCATCATGCTCGCCCTCACCCCGGTCACGGTGAAGAGCACCAAGTCGATGCTGGCCATGCAGCGGCTGCAACCCGAGATGAAGAAGCTCCAGGCCAAATACAAGGGCGCAGAGAACCGGGAGCTGCTCAACGCCGAGATGATGAAGCTGTACAAGGACAACGGGACCAGCCCGTTCGGGGCCTGCTTGCCCAGCCTCCTGCAGATGCCCTTCCTGATCGTCCTGTATTCGCTCATTCGCGGGCTTTCCTACATCGTGCCCAAGGGTTCGACATATACGAACGCCGCCGGGCAGACAATGAAGTGCCTCGCAAAGGCCGGATGCGCGTCCCCTCGTTACATTCCGACGAGTTCGCAAATGCACCAAGCTTTGGTGGCCAGTAATGGTCAAATGCACTGGTGGTTCGGGATGGATTTGTCGTCTCTTCCCTTTTCGCATCATGCCTCTCCGGGAAGCGCTAGCCAGGCGGTATTGGTCCTTCCCTACCTGGTACTCATTGGTGCTGCGATGTTCCTGCAGTACTACCAAATGAAGCAGATGAATAGTCGTAATCCTCAGGCTGCTGCGGCCAATCCACAGATGCAACAGATGCAGAAGTTTTTTCCCATTATTTTCGGCGTCATTTACCTGAGAGTGCCCGCCGGAGCAACCATTTACATGGTCGTGTCGTCGGCGATGCGCATCGGGACGCAGGAGGTGATGTTCCGAACCGGGGTGGTCACACCGGTCGTCCACGAGCGCGAGATCGGCTCGGGCAAGGAGGACAAGGTCAAACCGGCTGCGCCTCCGCCTCCGAAAACCACCAAGAAGACGTCGACGGCCACGGACGGGACGGCGGCCGCCAAAGCGACATTGCCGCCGGCCAAGGGCGGCGGCAAGACCAACGGCGCCAAGACCAACGGCCGGGCGCCCACCAACGGGAGGAAGCCGACAACGCGGAAGGGAACGACGAACGGAAAGGCGACGAGCGGCGGCGGCAGCGCCGAGGATGCTCCGCAACCCAAGTCCCATCCGCGGTCGCGCTCAAAGCGGACAAGAAAGGCTCGATAGCACGTGGAGTGGGTTGAGGTGGCGGGCAGGACCGTCGAAGAGGCGACTGAGCAGGCGCTGGACCAGCTGGGAGTCGCCGTGGGCGATGCCGAGGTGATCGTGGTCGACGAGCCGAAGACAGGACTCTTCGGGCGTGTCCGGGTCGAAGCAAGAGTCCGGGCGCGGGTCCGTCCGGTCGGGGCCCGGCCCCGCCGGGAGCGATCGCGGCGCAGCGGCAGCAAGTCCGGCCAGGGGGGCCAAGGGGGCCAGGGGAGCCGTCAGGGCGGACAGCGCAGTTCGGCATCGTCAGCGGGTGGCGGTGGGCGCGCCAACACCGGAGACTCCAGTGCGGGCGGCGCCAGTGGGAGCGGAGCCGGTGGGACCGGAACGACGACGACGGGAGCCGGGAGCGGCACCAGCCGCTCGGCCCGGCGCCGACGCAATCGCACGAAGGCGACGACCACCGGCGTGGTGCCGGTGGAAGGCTCGAGGAACGGCTCGAGGGAGCCGTCGGTCGAGAAGGTTCCGCAGCGGAGCACCGAAGCGAAGGAGACAGAGGACATGGCCGAAGGAATGACGCTCGAAGAGCAGGGTGAGGTCGGGCGGGCCTTCTTGGCCGACCTCTTGAGCGAGTTCGGCATGGAGGGCACGGTCGAGACCCGCCTCCTCGATGAGGACACGGTGGAGATCGCAGCCCTCGGCGAGGATCTCGGAATTCTGGTCGGCCCCCGGGGGTCGACCCTCACTGCGCTGCAGGACCTGACCCGAGCCGTGGTGCAGCGGCAATGCCCGTCACGAACCGATCGGATTCTGGTGGACGTGGCCGGGTACAGGGAGCGGCGCTCGGCTGCGCTCAAGCGGTTCAGCACGCAAATTGCCACAGAAGTCCTGGCCTCAGGCCAGGAGAAGGCGCTCGAGCCCATGAGCCCGGCCGACCGTAAGGCGGTGCACGACGCCATCAACGAGATGCCTGGGGTCGAGACCCGCTCCGAGGGCGAGGACCCCAACCGCCACATCGTCATCGCGCCAGCGGGCTGAACCGGCGCCGGTGGCCGGCGCTGGAGAGGGGGGCCACTCCCCCACCGTGCTGTACGAGATCCTCACCGAGGCACGCGCCGCGGGATTCCTCGGACCCGGTCCGCTCGAGCGTCAGGTTGGGCACGCCGAGGGGTTTGCAGCCATCGCCCGCCGTCTGTCGCCCGCCGGCCCCGCCCGGCTCGTCGACCTGGGTTCGGGAGGCGGGCTGCCCGGACTGGTGGTGGCGGCTGACTGGGCGGAGGCCAGCGTGGCGCTCGTGGAGGCCAACGCCCGGCGTGCTGCCTTCCTCCGCCGGGCGGTAGAGCATCTGGGGCTGCCCGGCCGGGTCTCGGTGCTCGAGGAGCGGGCCGAGGTGTGCGGGCGTCAGGGGGACCTGAGGGCTGGCTTCGACGGCGCACTGGCCCGTTCCTTCGGCCGTCCTGCGGTGGTGGCCGAGTGTGCCGCACCCCTGCTCAAGGTCGGGGGCTGGCTGATCGTCTCGGAGCCTCCCCGGAGCGAGGTGGAGGGTGATCAAGAAGCCCGGTGGCCGGCGGAGCCGCTCTGGCAGCTCGGGCTCGAGCCGGCCGAGCTCATCCACGAGGGCTTTGAATACCGCACCCTGCGCCAGGCAGGACCGTGTCCGGACCGCTTCCCTCGCCGCAATGGAGTGCCGGCGAAAAGACCCCTCTTCTAGGAGGGGTTCTCCGCCCGGCACCCGTGCCTCCGGGTCGGGGCGCGCAGCCGAGGGCGACCAGACGATCGATTGGCTTGCTGGCAACCCGGGATGCGGCCGCCGGACCGAGAAGGGCGGCGTTGGGGATCAGGTGTTCCACGTGGAACGAGTCAGAGCTCCGGGACCGAACCTCTCGGGCCGAAGTTTCACGTGGAACAACGGATGAACAAATCTCAACTCTTGACCTCGGACCGCCAGCAAGCCAGGATAGGCCTCGTGCGGTGGCGATACGGAAGTCCGACCTGATGCGAATCAGGCGCAGGGATAGGGACATTCCAGAGACAGAAGGATCAGGGGAACCGGCCGTTGCCCCTTACGATCAGGAAGGGTCCCGCCCCGCGGACCCGGCTGTCAGCGTCATCACTGAGCCCCAGGCCGACGGCGCCCCGACGGAGGCAGTCCAAAGCGACGGTGTCCCAACCGGGGCCGGCCATGCGGTGGGCGCTCCTGTCGAGCCGGCGCAAAGCGACGGAGCCCCAACCGATCAGGAGGTGAGCGCACCGGCCGCTCCGGCGTCCACTCCCCCGGCCGGGGGCGTTTCCTCACCTCCAGTGTCGGAAACGGCCCACCCCGCGGCGGAGGCGCCAGTGAGCACAGCGGAATCACCCGCGGTTGCGCCATCGACGAGGCCACATGCTAGGCCACCATGACTGAGGCCACCATGACTGAGGCCACCGTCCCCGGCGCCGAGGAGCCCTCTGCTCAGACGCTCGCCCCCAGCGTCGCCGCCACGCCCGCCCCGCCGGTGGTCACCGAGCCCGACCCCGCCGAACCGGCGACCCCCGGTCCCAAGCACGCCATGCGGGCTCCTTCGATCGGCGACGGGGCCACGGAATTGCTCAACGGGTCCAAGCCGGTACCCCGGGAGCTGCCCCGTGTCATCGCCATCGCCAACCAGAAGGGTGGAGTGGGCAAGACCACCACCACCGTCAACCTGGGGGCCGCCCTGGCGGAGCTGGACTACCGGGTCCTCGTGATCGACCTCGACCCCCAGGGCAACGCCACCACAGGATTGGGAGTCGAGGCCCGGAACTTCGAACTCTCCATGTACGACGTGATCATGCGGGACCAGCCGCTCGAGGATTGCATCGAGCCGACCAGCGTCAAGAACCTCTTTGTCGCCCCCGCCACGATCGACCTGGCCGGGGTCGAGATCGAGCTGGTCCCGGCCTTCAGCCGGGAACTGAAGCTGAAGCGGGCCATCGACACCGTGGTGGACGACTTCGACTTCGTGCTGATCGACTGTCCGCCCTCGCTGGGTCTCATCACGGTCAACGGCCTCGCCGCCGCCGACGAGGTGCTCGTTCCCATTCAGTGCGAGTACTACGCCCTCGAGGGCCTGGGCCAGTTGCTGCGCAACGTCAACCTGGTCTCGACCAACCTGAACCAGACCCTGGAGGTCAGCACAATTGTGTTGACCATGTACGACGCCCGGACCCGGCTCTCGGTGGATGTGGCCAACGAGGTCCGGGAGCACTTCTCCGGGCGGGTCTGCCGGGCTGTGATCCCTCGCACGGTCCGCCTCTCCGAAGCGCCCTCCTTCGGGCAGCCCATCACGGTGTTCGATCCTGCCTCGCGGGGCGCCGTGGCCTACCGCGAGCTGGCCAAGGAGGTGAGCGATGGCGCGCCGCAGCGGTCTCGGTAAGGGCCTCAGTGCCCTGATCCCCAGTGAGTCGACGGGGGAGTCCAACTCCCTCCTCCGGGTGGTGCCGATCTCGCACATCCGGCCCAACGCCTTCCAACCCCGGAACCACTTCGACGAGGAGTCCATGGGGTCGCTGGCCGCCTCCATCCGGGAAGTCGGCCTTCTCCAGCCGGTGCTCGTACGTGAACTCGAGGATGAAGAGGACAGTTACGAGCTCATCGCGGGGGAGCGGCGCTGGCGGGCAGCGCGCCGCGCCGGGCTGCAGACCATTCCCGTCCTGGTCCAGGTGGCCGACGACGTGGCCAGCCTGGAGCAGGCGCTGGTCGAGAACCTCCACCGGGTCGACCTCAACGCACTCGAGGAGGCGGCCGCCTACCAGCAACTTATCGACGAATTCGGCCTGACCCATGAGCAGGTGGCGACCCGGATGGGGAAGGGGCGGGCCACGGTGACCAATACGCTGCGGCTGCTGCAGCTGCCGGCGGGGGCTCAGCGCGCCCTGGCCGAGCGGACCATCTCCGCCGGTCATGCCCGCCGCGCTCCTCGGAACCCCCGACCGGGCGCTGCAGGAGAAAATGGTCGACCGGATCGTCGAAGAGGGGTTGACGGTTAGGGCCGTGGAGGACCTGGTACGCCAGGGAGGCTCCGAGCTCAGGGTCGTTCCCGACGCGCCGGAGCCCCCGGCGCCGGCGCCTATAGAGAGTGCCACCTCAGGTACCACCGAGTTGAGCCGGCGCCGCCCGACGGAACGCAAGCTCCCCGAGCCGGGCGTGCTCGAGCTCGAGGACCTCTTGTCGACCTACCTCAACACCCGGGTCAAGGTCGATATCCAGAACCGACGGGGCCGGCTGGTCGTCGAGTTCGCCACCCTGGAGGACCTCGAGCGCATCTATCGGGCCATGGTCGGTGACGGCGGCGTCGCGTAGTTCACGCAACTGTCAAGGGTCTGTACAGCTTCATCCACAACCTGTGCATGACGTTGTGGATTGTCACTTCGTTCACCTGCCGGAAACATTGATCGCGCAACCGTCGCCGGAGCCACGCAGCCGTCAGATCGAGGCGACGCGGCCTCTTCCGGCGGATGATTACCGGTAATCAGTCCCAGGAGGCGTCGGCCCAGCGGCCGAGCGCGGTGGCGAGGGCGGCCGCCAGGGCGGGCGTACCCTCAACCACGACGCTGGCCGGACCCACCTCGATCAGCACGGCGGGCATGCGCGTCTCACGCAGAAGGGGTACCGACATGCCGTGCACGCCGGCATCGGTCACGCCCAGCGCCACGGGGACGGCGGCCTGGACCAGCTCGGCCAGCCGGCGCCCGCCCGGCGACTCGTCGTGGCGCCCCGACCAGAAGGCGGTTCTGCAACCTGAGGTTGAGGGATTGAGCCGGAGCCCGACGAAGACGTCGACCTCGAGCTCGTTGGCCTCCTTGGCCTGCACGGCGTCGTCGGGATGGTGCAGCTCGGTCACCCGGACGCCGCCCCAGGTCAGCCGGCGGCGGAGCGCACCGGTGACGCTGCCCAGGCCACCGCTCTCGCCCACGGCGATGTGGCGGCCCCGCAGGGTGGGCGGGGCGTCACGCAGGGCGGCCCGGGCGCGTACGGCCGAGACGAGCTCGGGCTCGTGGTGTCGGCTTTCCAGGCGCATCAGCTCGAGCAGGGTGGCCCCGCCGACGATGCCGTCGACGGGCAGTCCGGCGTTGCGCTGGAATTCGTCCAGGGCCCGCACCGTGGCGTCCCCGAAGATGCCGTCCACCCGGCCGGTGTCGAAGCCTAGGGTGCACAGGCGCTGTTGTAACTCGGCGACGTCGTCACCTCGCAGCATGGGAGTGCGGCGGTAAAGGAAGCGGTCACCCATCCGAAAACCGGCTTCCACCAGGGTGTTCCAGGTCTGGGGGCCGCAGACGCCGTCGACGTGGAGGCCGCGGAGCCGCTGGAAGGCCTCGAGCGCGGCTCGCGTGGCCGGGCCGAAGATGCCGTCGGCGTCGACAGGCGCGCCCGGGAGGATGGCGGTCAGGCGGTGCTGGACGTCAGAGACCGCGTCGCCACGGTCCCCGACGGCGAGCGGGAGGCCTACAGGTAGGCCGAGATCTCCTCGAGCAGCTGGCCCTTGGGCTTGGCCCCGATCAGGCGTACCTGGGGCTCCCCGTCCTTGAACAGGATCAGGGTCGGGATGCTCATCACGTCGAAGCGACGGGTCACGTCCAGGTTGTCGTCGATGTTGAGCTTGCCGATCCGGATCTTGCCCGCCTGCTCCTCCGCGATCTCCTCCAACACCGGGGAGATCATCTTGCACGGGCCGCACCATTCCGCCCAGAAGTCCACCAGGACGGGGACATCCGAAGCTTTGACATGCTCGTCAAAGGTAGCGTCGGTGAAGGTCTCGATCTTCTCGCTCATGGCAATCTCCTTGTCAGCGGGTGCAACGCCCGCCCGACCGGTTCTGTTCCCGGCTACTCGCCGCGCTCCTCGAGCCAGCGTTCGGCGTCGATGGCGGCCATGCAACCCGACCCGGCCGAGGTGACGGCCTGGCGGTAGTAGTCGTCCTGCACGTCGCCCGCCGCGAAGACCCCGTCCACGCTGGTGCGGGTGGTGCCGTCGAAGGTCCGGACGTAGCCGTTGGCCCCCAGCTCGACCTGGCCCTTGAGCAGGGAGCTGTTGGGCTCGTGCCCGATCGCCACGAAGAGGCCGGTCACATGGAGTTCGGACTCGTCGCCGGTGACGGTGTCGCGCAGGCGGACCCCGCTGACCTTGGTGTCCCCCAGGACTTCGGTGATCACGGCGTTCCAGTGGAACTCGATCTTCGGGTTGGCCCGGGCCCGTTCCTGCATGATCTTGGAGGCCCGCAGCTCGTCACGCCGGTGGACCACCGTGACCTTGGAGGCGAATCGGGTCAGGAAGATGGCCTCCTCCATGGCGGAGTCCCCGCCGCCGGCCACGGCGATGTGCTGCTCGCGGAAGAAGAAGCCGTCGCAGGTGGCGCACGTCGACACCCCGTAACCGAGCAGGCGGTCCTCGTTGGGGCAGCCGAGCATGAGGGAGCGCGCACCGGTGGCCACGATGAGCGTGTCGGCCAGGACGGTGGGCTCGTCGGCCGCCGGGTCGCCGACCCAGACCTCGAAGGGCCAGGGCGTGACGTCGATGCGGCTGACCTTGGCCGTGCGCAACTCGGCCTCGAAGCGCAGGGCCTGGGCGCGCATCATCCCCATGAGCTCGGGTCCCATGATCCCGTCGACGAAGCCGGGGTAGTTCTCCACGTCGGTGGTCAGCATCAGCTGGCCCCCGGGCTGGTCGCTGGTGGAGGAGGGTTCCCCCTCGATGACCAGCGGCTGGAGCTGGGCCCGCGCCGAGTAGAGGGCGGCGGTGAGACCCGCCGGCCCGCTCCCGATGACGACGACCTTGCGACGCTCAGGCATCGGGCGGCACGCCGCGGCGCGCGTAGAGCACGGCGCCGACCGCACAGAAGATGAGCCCGAGCACCAGGTAGGAGGCCCAGATCCGGTGCCCCGCGATGGTCGTCACCCGGATGAAGCCCACGCAGAAGAGCACGACGACGACGATGCCCACGACTGCGATGACGACACCGAAGACGATGCCACGGGCGGCCACGATGGCCGGCCGGATGGCCTTGTCGTTGACGGTGGCCACCACCGTGTCGACCGCCTCGAGGGCACGGTCCGACAGCGCGTCAGCAAGATCGTTCTCAGCCACGGCGTGGAGACTACCCGGCGGTCCCGGCTGTCCTGGCTGGCACGATGTAGCAGGCGCCCACCGTGTTCGGCCCGGCATGGGTCCCGACCACCGGGCCGAGGTCCACCGCGACCAGCGGGTGCTCGGTGGCGATGCCGGTCAGGCGGGCCAGCACCTCGCCGAAGTCGTCGCAGGCACCGTCGGCCACGGCGAGCCGCTCGAGCGGCGCATCCGCGCTGACCTTGGCTTCCAGGTAGGCCAGGGCCCTGCCCCGGGTCCGCTGCTTGGACTCCTCGGCCACCTCACCGTCCTTGAGCTGGATCACCGGCTTGATGTTGAGCAGGGACCCGACCAGGGCCCGGGCCCCGCCGATGCGACCGCCCCGCTGCAGGTGCTCGAGCCCGCCCAACACGCCGTAGATGCGGGTGCGGGGGATGCGGTCCTCGGTGGCCGCGACCAGCTCGTCCATGCCGGCGCCGGCGCCGGCCTCCTCGGCGGCGGCGATGACCAGCAGGCCCTGACCCATGGTCAACGAGTAGGTGTCGATGACCCGCACCGGCGCCGCCGTGAAGCTGTCGGCCGCCGTCACGGCCGAGCCGTAGGTCCCGGACACCTTGGAGGAGATGGTGAGGCAGAGGACGGCCTCGGCGCCCTCGTCGGCGGCCTGCTGGAAGGCGGCCTGGAAGGCGCCGGGGGAGGGTGCGGCGGTCTGGGGCAGGTCACCCCTGCCGCGGCAGCGCTCCCAGAACTCCGCCGGGGTGAGCTGGCGGCGGTCCTCGAGCTCCTCGCTGCCGAAGCGGATGGTCAGCGGCACCACGATGACGTTGTGCTCCTTGACGAGCTGATCGGTCAGGTCGCAGGCGCTGTCGGTCACGATGTGGACGCCGGGCATGCAGCGAGTCTGCCACGGAGGGGCCTCGTGGGCGGCGCCGGCCGGTCCCGTCGGCGGCGCGACCCGAGAGCCCCGGGGGTTTCGCGGCGGACTGTGAACGAGTTGGTGCAGAGTCCGGGCGGATGTCCCGGGGCACGTGCGAACAATCCGGTGCAGGCGGACCCGAGACCCTGACGACGTTCAGGCGCTCCGCGTGGCGCGGAGCGGGCGGGCGGGTCCGGCGGGGCCGACCGGACCGACAGGTCGCGGCGGGGGACGCCGGCGCGTGTCGTGGCGCCGGCCCAGCCAGATGACCACCGCGCCGAAGGTCAGGCCGCCGGCGAGCACGGAGCCGATGACCCGGGCCAGCAGCCCGGTGATGCTGGTCGACGCCGAGAGGTTGGACACCACGAGCACGACCGCGGCCATCGGGACGGTGGCGATGATGACGCGGACCAGCGGCGCCCAGGTCTCGCGCTCGGCCAGGTGGCCGAACCACTGGCGGAAGGTGACCAGGGCGAGCACCGCCGCCACGGTGTAGGCGATTGACAGCGAGAGCGCGAGGCCGCGCACCCCGAGCGGGTGGACCAGCAGGAGGGCCAGGACGATGTTGAGCGCGTTCTCGACGAGGTAGAGGTAGAAGGCGACCTTGGTGCGCTGCATCGCCTGCAACACGCGCACGAGGTACAGGTAGGTGCAGAAGCCGGGCAGCCCGAGCGCGAACATGGCCAGGGCGGCGCCGGTGGTGGCCGTCTCGGCCGGGGTGCTGTGACCGTTGCCGAGCAGCAGGGCCACGGAGGGACGGGCCAGCAGCAGTATGCCGACGGCCGACGGGATGATGAGGGCGAGGACGGCGCGGAGGCCGCCGCTCATGCGACGCAGGAACGCGGTCCGCTGCCCGGTCGACCAGCGCTCGGCCAGGTCGGGCGTGACGACCGACATCACGGTCACCGCGACGATGCCGTAGGGCAGCTGGAAGAAGGCGTAGGCGTAGGTGTACGACGACACCGGGTCGGGCCCGGCCACGCTGCCGGCCAGGATGGTGACCACGAAGAGCGCGATCTGGTTGGCCAGCACGAAACCGAACGTCCAGCCACCCAGGCGGGTGACGGCGCGCAGTGCGTCGTCGCGGGGGTTCCAGTGCCAGCGCAGCAGCCCGAGGTCGGCGCGGCGCAGGCTCGGGATGAGGGCCACGCCCTGGAGCACCACGCCGAGCGAGGTGCCGAGCCCGAGGAGGATGAGCTGGGACCGGTGCTGCTCGACGCTGGCCAGCGACGCGCCGTGGCCGGCCCACAGCCCGAACCAAACGAGGACACCGATGCAGACGACGTTGTTGACGATCGGGGCCCAGGCGACGGCGACGAAGCGGCGCCGGGTGTTGAGCAGGGCGGCGGCCAGCGCGAAGAGGCCGTAGGCGGCGATCTGGATCACGAACCAGCGCAGGAACCCGGTGGCCACCTGGCGCTCGAGCAGGACGCGGTGGACCTGGTAGGCGCCGGCATGGGTATCGAGAACGGTGAGGGCATCGATGAGGAACGGCGCGGCCACCAGGGCCGCCACCGTGGTCACGAGGAGCACCATCACCGAGACGGTGAGCACGGCGGAAATGGAGTCGAAGGCTTCGCGCTCGGTCTTGTTGGCCAGCCGGTCGACGAAGACGGGGATGAAGGTGGCGGAGAGGACACCGCCCAGCACGACGTCGTAGAGCATGTTCGGCGTGGTGTTGGCGAGGTTGTAGGAGTCCGCCAGCAGCGTCTGGCCGAGGGCCCAGGCCAGGGCGACGAAGCGGAGCAGTCCGGTGACCCGGGAGACGCCGGTGCCGACTGCCACGTAGGCGGCCGACGTCCGCAGCGGCATGGTGCGAGCACGGCGGGGGGCGGCCACCTTCAGTGCGCCCGCGGGCGGGCCCGCCGGGAGCGTCGCCACGTGCGCACCCACCAGACCAGGAGGACGGCGCCGGCGAAGACGGTGAGGGCGACCCCGACGAAGGAGATTTCGGTCGAGTGCACCGTGAGCACCGTTTGGGCGATGAGGACCTGGCCGTCGGGCGTGTGCAGGGTCACGTCGATGGGGAGGCGGTCGCCCGAGGTGCGGGCCTGGGCCGTGACCCGCACCGAGGTCGTCGGATGGACGAGCGTCAACCGCTGCGAGTTGCCGTCGGGGAAGGTGAACTTGTCACTGCTGAGGGTGACGACGACGGTCACCGGGTACGGCGCGGAGGAGAGGACGGTGACCGGGATGGCCGCCCGCTGCGCGGTGAAGGTCACGGTGCGCTCGGTGGCCAACGTGACCTGACCGGTGATACTCGCGAAGAATTTGTTGTACGCGTTCGACGCGCTGGCGCGCCCCGCGGTGGTGAGGTCGCGCGCCTCGGTGGTCAAGAGGGTGTCACCGAGCGTGGTCAGGGTGGCGGGATGGCCGCTGACCGCCAGGCTGAACGAGCCCAGCTGCTGGCGGTCGAGCGCGATGCGGCCGGCCGCGCTGCGCGTGAAGCCGTGGCCGGCCGACCCGGCTTGCAGCTGGCGTACCGTCGGCTCGTGGTTGCCGCCGGCGGGCACGTCGGCGAAGAGCTGGCTGACGGTCACCGCGTCGAGGGCCGGGTTGCCCGAGAGGCCACCGAGCAGCGCGTCCATGAACGCGGCCGAGGGCCGCCACCCCTGCGGCGGGCTCACCACGACCCCGCGTGGTGAGGACAGGAACGCGTTCTCGAAGTGGACGAACGAGAGCCCGGCGAGCAGCTGCTCGGCCTCGACGACCGGGTTGGCCGGGTTGGCGGTGAAGCGCGTGCTCAGGGTGGAGTCGGCCGCCACGGCCGCGACGCTGGAGCCGTGCCCGAGGTCCAGCGTGAAGGGCTGGGCGAACGTGTAGTTGCTCAGGCCGCCCGAGGCCAGGTCGGTGTCGCTGATGACCGCCTGGGTCGACCCGGCGACCTGCAGGCCCGAAGCGAGGTCGCCGGCGTCGCCCTGCGAGAACGTCGAGGTGGTGTCCACCCAGGGGCCGCCGTCGGGCCGGAGCCCGGCACTGCGCAACACCTGGTCGCCCCGGTCCACCTGGGCGCCGATCTCCCCGGAGATCCCCGCCGCCGCGAGCGCGGCCAGGTTGACGGGCACGTAGGGCTGGTCGAGCACCTCGTCGCCGCTGAGCGCGGCCAACTGGGCGAGCGCGTGCTGGCCGTCGCGCGACCGCGCCGCCGCGATCGCGTTGACGGCCGACGGGCTCACGGCGAGCGTGGCCGGCACGTCGCGATGGTCCGTCAGCGCGTCGGCCATGGTGGTCATGCCGCCCGCCGTGACCGGCACCACGACACCGACACGCAAGGAACCTCCTGTCGCCGACACGGCGGACGGCTGCTGGTAGGTGAGGAAGGTGGTGAAGCGGGCCAGCGGGGAAGACGAGCCCTGCCGCACCAGCGCGACCGATACGGGGTAGACGTCCCCGCACTCGTCGGCGAGAAGCTCGCAGCCCATCGTCAGGGTGGGCGAGCCCGCCGCGCAGACACCGGTCCCGCCGGCGGGCGGACTGGCGTCCGAGTCGGGCAGGACGGTCACGCAGGCCGCTGCCGTGAGGCCGCCGGCCACGGCGGTGACGGGGACGTCGGGCAGCCGGAGGAGCGGTGTGGCCGTCGGCGTGCCGGAGATGTCCTGCTGCAGATCGGAGGCATCGTCGACGCGCCCGTAGAAGGTCAGGCTGACCCGCAGGCTGCTGGCCGCCCCCTCGCTGGGGGACACGCCGAGCGCCAGATTGAACCAGGGCTGGGTGGAGGTCACCCACGGCGTCTGGGAAATCAGGACGAGGGGCACGCCGCCCGCGCGCGCCTGCTCCGTTCCTCCCGCGGCGGTGGCTCCCAGTGTGCTGACCAGGGCTGCGACGGCCACCGCGAGCGTGCAGAGGGCGGTCCTGGCCCGGCGCGTCGACACAGGGAGAGGCTAGAGGGCGCACTACCGTGGGCGGGTGCAGTCCACGTCGGTGCCCGAGCGGTTCCGCCCCTACGTCAACGCCACCGAGGAAGTGGCGCGCCGCTTCGCCGCGGCCGGCCGGACCCTCTACTTGGTGGGTGGCTCCGTGCGGGACGCCCTCTTCCCGGGGTCGGCCGGGACCGCGGTCGCCCACGATCTCGACCTCACCACCGATGCCCTCCCGGCCGAGACCGAGCGGTTGGTGCGCGGCTGGGCCGACGACATCTGGACGCAGGGCGAGCGGTTCGGCACCATCGGCTGTCGCAAGGGCACCTTGGTCTACGAGATCACGACACACCGGGCCGAGGTCTACGTGCCCGACTCGCGTAAGCCCGAGGTCACCTTCGGCGACGACTTGGCCGTCGACCTGTCGCGCCGGGACTTCACCATCAACGCGCTGGCGTTGCGCCTACCCGACATGGAGCTCATCGACCCGTTCGACGGGCTCGGGGACCTGGCGGCGGGGCGGTTGCGCACGCCGCTCGACCCGGAGATCTCGTTCGGCGACGACCCGCTGCGCATGCTGCGGGCGGCGCGCTTCGCGGCGCAGTTCTCGCTCCAGCCCGACCCCGAGTTGACGGCGGCGGTGGAGCGTATGCACGGCCGGCTGTCCATCGTCTCCGCCGAGCGCATCCGCGACGAGCTCGACAAGATCGTCATGGTCGACGTGCCGTCGGTGGCGCTGTGGTTCGTGGTGCGCACCGGCCTGGCCGGTGAGTTCCTGCCCGAGCTGCCGGGCCTCGCCCTCGAGCAGGACCCGATCCACCGGCACAAGGACGTGCTGGCACACACGCTCGCCGTCGTGGACAAGACGTCGCCCAACCGGTTGCTGCGACTTGCGGCGCTCTTCCACGACGTCGGCAAGCCGCGCACACGCGCCATCACCGACGGTGGTGTGAGCTTCCACCACCACGAGGTTGTCGGCGCGCGCATGACGCGGACGCGCATGGAGGCGTTGCGCTACTCCGCCGCCGACGTCGACACGGTGGTGCGGCTGGTCGAGCTGCACCTGCGTTTCCACACCTACCGGCTCGGCTGGACCGACAAGGCGGTGCGCCGCTACGTGCGCGACGCCGGCCCGCTTCTGGACCTGCTGAACGAGCTGACCCGCTGTGACTGCACGACGCGTAACGCGTCGAAGGCCAAGGCGCTGGCCCGGCGCATGGACGAGCTCGAGGCCCGCATCGCGGAGCTGGGTGAGCAGGAGGAGCTCAAGGCGCTGCGCCCCGACCTCGACGGGAACCAGATCATGGAACTGCTCGGCATCGGGCCGGGCCGCGCCGTCGGCGAGGCCCTTGACTTCTTGATGGAGCTGCGCCTCGACGAGGGCCCCCTGGGCCAGGAGGAGGCGGCGGCCCGCCTGCGGGCCTGGTGGGCCGAGCGGCAGTAGGCGGCCGGCGGTAGCGTCGCGGGCATGACGAGGATCGCGGCACCACAGAGCGGCATGGGCGAGCACATCGACTGGGCACTGTTGCGCCCGGAGATGGCGGCGGGCATGGGGAAGCTGTCAGCGGCGGTCTACGGCAACTCGCAGCTCTCGGTGCGCGAGCGCGAGGCGGCCCGTTGGACCATCGCGCTGATCAACGACTGCGCCGTGTGCCGGGACACCCGCGCCCGCGACGGCGATTCCGTCGGTGCCGGTGAGCCGTTCTACGCCGAGGTGACCGACTGGCGCGCCGCCACGGGGCTGAGCGCGCGCGAGCGGCTGTCGGCGGAGTTCGCCGAGCGCTTCGCCGTCGACCACCTGGCCATGGACGACGAGCTGTGGGGCCGCCTGCACGCCGCCTTCTCCGAGGCCGAGCTGGCGGACCTCACCATCTGCTGCGGTTGCTTCCTCGGCATGGGGCGGACCCTGGCCGTGGTCGGCGTGCGGGCACCCGCGGAGCGGATCTTGGTCTGAGCCGACTTCAGGGCCCGGGCCGGGCCGCCGGGATGGTTCCGGCGGAAGGGGGCGGCGGTCCCCACGGCGCCGATCGGTCTTCAGACTCTAAACAGGATCGTTGACGGTTCCGGAGAAGGGTCGGCGGGTTCAACCGGATACGGCGCATCGGGCGCCGCACAGCGGGGAGCCGGACGGATCGCTCCCAGAGTCAGTCGGCCGGCCAGCTCTCCTGGGCCTCGCCGGCGGCGAATCCCTCGACCAGGGCGTGTGCCACGTCGTCGTGGTACTGCACCGGCGGCGACTTCATGAAGTAGGCCGACGGGCCGACGAGGGGGCCGCCGATGCCGCGATCGAGCGCCAACTTGGCGCAGCGCACGGCGTCGATGATGACGCCGGCCGAGTTGGGGGAGTCCCATACCTCCAGCTTGAGCTCGAGGTTGAGCGGCACGTCGCCGAAGTTGCGCCCCTCCATGCGGATGTAGGCCCACTTGCGGTCCTTCAACCACGGCACGTGGTCCGACGGACCGACGTGGACGTCGTCGGCGTCGAGGATGTTGTCCTCGAGCTGGCTGGTGACGGCCTGGGTCTTCGAGATCTTCTTGGATTCCAAGCGCTGGCGTTCGAGCATGTTCTTGAAGTCCATGTTGCCGCCGAAGTTCAACTGGTACGTGTGGTCGAGGGCGAGGCCGCGGTCCTCGAAGAGGCGGGTGAGGATGCGGTGCACGATGGTCGAGCCGACCTGGCTCTTGATGTCGTCGCCCACGATGGGCACGCCGGCGTCACGGAACTTGCGGGCCCACTCGGGGTCCGAGGCGATGAAGACGGGGATGGCGTTCACGAAGGCGACGCCGGCATCGAGGCAGGCCTGGGCGTAGTGGCGCTGCGCCTGCTCGGAGCCGACCGGCAGGTAGGAGACCAGGACGTCCGCCTCGGCCTCGCGCAGGGCGGCGGCGACGTCCACCGGCTCGACCGGTGACTCCTCGACCAGCTCCCGGTAGTAGTGCCCGAGCCCGTCGAGGGTCGGGCCCCGCTGGACCGTGACCCCGAGCTCGCCCACCTCGGAGAAGCGCACCGTGTTGTTCAGGCCCGCCCCGATGGCCTTCCCGAGATCGGCGCCGACCTTGGTCTGGTCCACGTCGAAGGCGACGACCGGGACCAGGTCGCGCACGTGGTAGCCGCCCAGCTCCACATGCATGAGACCGGGCACCACGTCGTCGGGGTCGGCGTCGTGGTAGTACGCGATCCCCTGCACGAGCGAACTGGCGCAGTTGCCGACGCCGGCGATGGCAAGTCGGATGGGGTTGGGCATGGACGGGTCTCCTTCGGTGTCGGTGCGGCGTGCTTCGTCAGGCCACCGGCTCCGTGCCGGCGGTGGCGAGGGCGGTGCGCTCGGACGCGATGAGGGTGTCGAGCCAGCTGATGTCGCGGGCCACGCCGTCGGCGGTGTGCTGCACGACGGAGCGGGCGTAGACGTCGAGGTCGGCGCGGGCGGCCTCGGCGTCGCCGAGGCGCTGGACGAGCTGGGCGCGTCGGCGCTCCAGCAGGGTGAGGCGGGCCTGGGGCGCCAGGTGCCGGGCGAAGGCCAGCCGCAGCCCGAAGCTGCGGGCGTCGTCGGTGGCCCCGCTGCCCGCCAGTAACTCGACGAAGAGCTCGCGGCCGGCGTCGGTGATGCGGTAGACCTTGCGGCCCCTCCGGGCCCGGGTGGGGGAGTGCCGGCGGGCCCGCAGCACGGCCAGCTCGCCGCTCAGCGAGCCCGTGGGGGGTGCCGCCGCGGTCGGCGGTGCCGTGCCCTGAACGCCGGCGTCCTCCGTGGCCACCACGGCGCCCGACTTCTCCAGCCGGGTGAGGGCGGGGTAGATGGAGCCGAACGAGACGTTGGCCAGGAGGCCCAGGTGTTCGCGGAATTGGCGCCGTATCTCGTAGCCGTGGAGGTCGCGCTCTTCGAGGAGGCCCAGGATGGCCAGATCCAACATGACGGATGAGTATATCGGTTCGATATAGCGACGTGGCGTTTCGCGTCACGCGACCGTCGCCCCCGTGCCTGATTTGCCCCGCAATTGGTCCCGGTTTCCGGGTGCGCGGGGTAGCCTGGCCGCCGTGACAGCCACGTCGGAGCCGAGGTCACCATCTCGTGCCGTGAGCCCCGACGTGACCGCCCAGGTGGAGTACCGGATCGTCCGCAACGGGGTGGTCCGGGAGGTCGAGCAGGGCAAGGTCCTGCAGACCGACGTGTGCGACGCCCACCCCGAGTTGCTCCGGGCGGCGCGCAACGTGGGCCGCGCCACCAAGGAGGTCTGCCCTATCTGTGACGACGGCCGGCTCGTCACCGTCACCTTCGTCTTCGGGGCCAAGCTCCCGCCGGGTGGGCGCTGCCCCGGCACCGCCGCCGAGCTCAAGGCGCTCTGCCGCCGGCCCGAGCCGGTGCTCTGTTACGAGGTCGAGGTCTGCCCGGCCTGCGCCTGGCACCACCTCATGCGCAAGTACCCGGCCGGCGGCCACACGCCGCGTCAGAAGAAGAGGGCACCGGCCCGGTGAGCGACGGACCCGTCACCGTCCGCGCGCTGCGGTCGCGCAAGCGGCGCAACGGCGACACGCCCATCGTCATGGTGACGGCCTACGACGAACCGGGCGCCCGCATCGTGTCCGAGGCCGGCGCCGACATCATCCTCGTCGGTGACTCGGTGGCCAACACGGTCCTCGGCTATCCCGACACGCTGCACGTCGACATCGACGTCATGGCGCACCACACCGCGGCGGTGGCGCGCGCCGCGCCGCACTGCCTGATCCTCGGCGACATGCCCTGGATGAGCTACCACCTCTCCGCCGAGGAGGCGGTGCGCAACGCCGCCACGCTGATCCGCGCCGGGGCGCAGGCCGTCAAGCTCGAGGGCGGGCGGGCGCGCCTCCCGGTGGTCGAGGCGATCATCCGCGCCGAGATCCCGGTCATGGGGCACCTCGGCCTCACGCCCCAGTCGGTCCTCGCCATGGGCTACCGGGTCCAGGGCAAGAGCGTCGACGCCGCCAGCGCCCTGCTCGACGCGGCCAAGGCCCTCGCCGCGGCCGGCTGCTTCGCCTTCGTGCTCGAGGGGGTGCCCGACGTGCTCGGCGCCGCCGTGACCGAGCAGCTCGACGTGCCGACCATCGGTATCGGGGCCGGCCCCGCCTGCGACGGCCAGGTCCTCGTCTTCCACGACCTGCTGGGCCTGGGCAAGGGGACCCCGGCGAAGTTCGTGCGGCAGTACGCCGACGTCGGCCGCATCGCCACCGAGGCGATCGCCGCCTTCGCCGCGGACGTGCGCAGCGGGAACTTCCCGGGCGACGCCGAGACCTACCACGGCCCGGCGGGCCTGGGCGACGCCCTGAGCTGAGGGCGGCTAACATGGCCGCCCGCAACAGACCCTGCTCCTGACCGTCAGGAGCCCGGGCTCGCCCGGTCCAGAGGGAGGTACGCCGCTCATGCGGCCCTACGAAGTCATGGCCATCTTCGAGGCCACCACCGAACCCACGGTGATTCAGGGCGTGCTCGACCAGGCCCTGGAGGTCATCCGCACCACGGGTGGCACCCCCGGCGCCATCGACCGCTGGGGCAAGCGCACCTTCGCCTACGAGGTCAACCACAGGCGCGAGGGGTACTACGTCGTGGTGGAATTCACCGCCGAACCCGAGACCGTGGCCGCCCTGGACCGCATGCTCGGCCTGGCCGACGAGATCGTCCGCCACAAGGTCGTGCGCCTCCCGGACACCAAGGCCACGGCATCGACGGCCGAGCCTGCGGCCAGCTGACAGGCCGGCGAGAGGAGCAGAGATGGCGACAGACAACAGCGTGACGCTGGTCGGGAACGTGACCCGTGACCCCGAGCTGCGCTTCACCAACACCGGGCAGGCCAACGTGACCTTCGGGCTGGCGGTCAACCGCCGCTGGCAGAACCGCCAGACCCAGGAGTGGGAGGAGGCCACCTCCTTCTTCGACGTGGTCTGCTGGCGTGAGATGGCCGAGAACGTGAGCGAGACCATCACCCGGGGCGCCCGGGTGATGGTGGCCGGTCGGCTGGAGCAACGCAGCTGGGAAACCCAGGAGGGCGACCGCCGCTCCAAGGTCGAGGTGGTGGCCGACGAGATCGGCCCCTCGCTGCGCTGGGCCACCGCGCAGATCACCAAGAACGAGCGCCGCGGTCCCGGTGAGTACAGCCGCGGTGGCAGTGGCGGTGGCGGTGGCGGTGGCGGCCGGCAGGCCGCTGCGCCGGCACAACCCCAACCCGCGCCGGATGCCGGCCCGGGATACGGATTCGACGAGGAGCCGTTCTGATGGCACGCAACAACCAGCGCGGCGGGACGTCGTCACGGCGCGCCCCCAAGGATCTCGGCCGCCGGGTCAAGAAGAAGCCCTGCGCGCTCTGCCGGGACAAGGTCGAGTGGGTCGACTACAAGGACGTCCCCATGTTGCGCAAGTACATGAGCGACCGCGGCAAGATCCGCTCGCGCCGGGTGACGGGAAACTGCGCCCAGCACCAGCGGGCCCTGGCCATGGCCATCAAGACGGCGCGCGAGCTCGTCCTGCTGCCCTACACCCAGCGCACCGTCACGGAGCGCCCGGGTGGGCGCGGCGGGCGCGACAGGGGCGAGCGCACCCTCGATTCGGTTCCGACCGAGACGCCGCGGCCGCGTCCCTCTGCCGACGTGCCGGCGCCGAGCGCGCCCGCGGAGGCCCTTGCCATCGTCGACGAGGCCGTTGCGGACGCCGAGGCCGGGGCTGTGGTCGAGGTCGTCGTGGAACCCGCCGAGGCGGGAGCGGACACATGAAGGTCGTGCTGCGGGACGACGTCGCCGGCGTCGGCCGCCGCGGGGACATCGTCAAGGTGGCGGGCGGCTTCGCCCGCAATTTCCTGCTGCCCGAGGGTCGGGCCATCGTGGCCACCGAAGGTGTCGAGGGCCAGGCCCAGCAGATGCGGCGGGGGCGCGACCTGCGCGAGGCCCAGGACCGGGGCGCGGCGGAGGCGCAGGCGACGGTGCTCGCCGGCGCCGTGATCCCGATCGCCGCCCGGGCATCGGGGGGCGGACGGCTCTTCGGATCCATCGGCCCGGCCGACGTGGTTGAGGCGATCAAGGCCGCCAAGGGGATCGAGGTGGACCGCCGCAACATCGTGCTCCCCGAGCACATCAAGGAGACGGGGTCGTTCGAGGTGACGGTCGAGCTCTTCAGCGACGTCGCCACCGTCGTCACGGTGGAGGTCTCGGCGGCCTGACCAGGGCGGCATCGGCGCTCTGACCAGGGCGGCATCCGCGCCCTGTCACACCCCGGTGCCCATGATGTGGGCGTGCCGATTTGCGTTCTGTGTGGTCCACAGTCGGTGACCACTCGTGCACCGCTTATCCACACGAGGGCCTGCCTTACCCACACCTATTGGGGCCTTACCGTCCCCAGCACGCGACCGGCAGAGTAGGTGGGCCGTGGTCCAAGCCTTTGACGACATCCGCCCCCGCCCGCTGCGGACGGCCCCGCAGCCCGTCCCGAGCGCCGCGCGGGTGCCCCCGCACGACGTCGAGGCCGAGGAGTCGCTGCTCGGGGCCATGCTCCTCTCCAACGACGCGGCGTCCGTCGGGATAGAGAAGTGTTCGTCGGCCGACTTCTACAAGCCGGCGCACGGGCACATCTTCGGCGCCATCCGCGCGCTCATGGAGCGCGGCGAGGCCATCGACGCGGTGACGGTGACCGACGAGCTGAAGCGCTCGGGGGTGCTCGAGGCGGTCGGCGACCCCTCCATCTTCATTTCGCTGCAGGCCAACACGCCGTCGATCGCCAACGCGCGCCACTACGCGGAGATCGTCGAGGAGCACGCGCTGCTGCGCAAGCTCATCGGCGTCGCGGGGGACATCGCCGACATCGGCTACTCGGTGCCCGAGGACGTCAAGGCGGCGGTCGACGAGGCGGAGCAGATGGTGTTCAACGTCGGTGAGCGCCGCACGGTCGACACCATGCGTCCACTGCACGAGTTGCTGGGCGCAGGGCTGGACCGCATCGAGGAGCTCGGCCAGCGCGGCTCGACCATCACCGGCGTGGCGACCGGCTATCACGAGCTGGACAAGATCCTCCTGGGCTTCCAGCCCTCGTCGTTGAACATCGTGGGTGCCCGTCCCGGCATGGGGAAGACGAGCTTCGCGCTCGGCGTCCTGGCCAACGTCGGGCTCCACGTGCAAAGGCCGGCGCTCCTCTTCTCGCTGGAGATGGGCCATCTGGAGCTCACCCAGCGGCTGCTGGCCTCCGAGGCGGAGGTGAACGGGCAGAGCCTGCAGACGGGCCGGATCCGCACCCAGGACTGGAGCAAGATCGGCATGGCCGTCACGCGGCTGTCGGGCGCGCCGATCTTCATCGACGACAACCCGAACGTGACGGTCATGGACATCCGGGCCCGGGCCCGCCGGCTCAAGAAGTCCGAGGGCGACCTCGGCCTCGTCGTCGTCGACTACCTGCAGCTGATGACGGGCCGGGGCCGGGCGGAGAACCGCCAGACCGAGGTGGCCGAGATCAGCCGGGGACTCAAGATCCTGGCCCGCGAACTCGAGGTGCCCGTGGTCGCCCTCTCCCAGCTCTCGCGCAACCTCGAGTCACGCCAGGACAAGACGCCACAGCTGTCGGACCTGCGGGAGTCGGGCTCGCTGGAGCAGGACGCCGACGTGGTCCTCTTCATCTACCGCGAGTCCGAGTACAACGACGAGGTTCCGATCGACCGGGCGGACGACGCGCTGATTGAGGTGGCCAAGCACCGAAACGGCCCGACCGGGAAGGCCAACCTGCTTTTCTTGAAGCAGTACGCGCGCTTCGAGAACCACCGCGGCGTTTAGGTCTTGGCGCCGGCGGCCGGCAGCACGAAGTGCTCGACGGCGAACGCGAAACCCTCGTCCTCGTTGGTCTGCGTGACCCGGCGGGCTGCCCGCTTCACCTCGGGGTCGGCGTTGCCCATGGCGATGCTGAGCCCCGAATGGGCGAACATCAAGATGTCGTTGGGCATGTCGCCGATGGTGGCGATCTGCTCGGGCTCGAGGTGGTAGCGCCGCGCCAGGTAGCGGGCGACGACGCCCTTGTTGGCCTGCGGGTGCGTCACGTCGAGGTAGTAGGGCTGGGAGGCCGCCGCCGTGACGTGGTCGCCGAACTTCTTCACCGCGGCCTGGGTGGCCGCGGTGATGGCGTCGTGGTCGTCGCTCACGCCGACCAGCTTGACGACGTCGTCGGTGAGCCCCTCGAAGCTTTCCATCACCTTGGGCTCGAACTTGACCGTCCAGGCCTCCCGGTCGACGTGCGGGGCCTTGGGGTCGAACACGTACCAGTCCGCCCCGCGGTAGAGCCAGACGTCGAGGTCGAAGGACTTCATGTGGTCGGCCACGGGAACGACGAGGTCCTCGGGGATGGCGTGCTGCTCCAGGACCTGCATGGAGCGGTCCACCATCATGCCGCCGTTGAAGGCGGCGATGGGCGTGTCGAGGTCGAGCGGCTCCACCAGCATCTCCATGCCGCGCGGGGGGCGACCGCTGGTGACGGCGAAGAGGACCCCGGCCTGGCGCAGGCTGCGGACCGCCGCAACGGCGGCGTGGGTCAGGACCTTGTCCTGGGTGACCAGCGTCCCGTCCACGTCGGCCAGGAGGAGGCGGATCGGCGGGAGTGCGCGTCCCTCGGGTGCGTGATCGGAGGCGATAGGCCGATGGTAGGCGCCGGTCGACGTGCCGCGCATCCATGGTGCGGACCGGGGTATAGCCAGTGCATGGCTCACAACAGCATTCCCGACAGCCACCGGGACCTTCTGGAGGGCGACGTCCTCACGCTGGCCACGGTCGGCGAGGACGGCTACCCCCAGGTGTCCGAGGTGTGGTTCCTGGCCGAGGGCGACCAGATCGCCATGTCATTGAACACTCGGCGCCAGAAGGTGAAGAACCTCGAGACCGAACCGGCCTGTACGGCCTTGCTGCTCGACCTGCAGAACCCGTACCGCTATCTGGAGGTCCGGGGCACCGCCGTCATCGAACGGGACGAGGACCGGGTCTTCGCCGAGAGGGTCGGCGCCAAGTACCACGCCGACCTGCGCGAGCACGACGCGCCCGGCGACCGCCGCGTCGTCGTGCGGATCGTCCCCGCCCGCGTCAACGCCGTGAACATGGGCGGCTAACCCGAGGTCCGGGCGGGCGCCGGCGTGCGTCGTCGGACCCGTCCGGCCGCGCCGGCGGCTCCGAGCAGCGACAGCAGCGCGAGGGCGACCCACCGCGAGAGGAAGGCGGCGAAGGCCACGGCCGCCACCAGCTCGCAGGCGATCACGATGCCGAGTACGAGGGGCCCGGCGGCGGTGAAGCGCCGGTGGAACTCGGCGAGGGCCGCGGAGCTAGTGATGCCCCGCCCGAGCAGGACGGCCAGCCCGCGTGACAGCCCGAACAGCGCGCCGATGGCCAGCGCGGTGGTGGGACTGGCGGTCAGGGCGGCCAGGACGATCATGAGGTACAGGGCGGCCGTCCTGATGTAGGTGACCACGCCGGCGCCGATCTGCCAGCCGAAGCCCGCGCCGTAGACCCACGGGCGGAACTGGTCGAGCCAGCGCTCGTTGACCTGCCGGTGGTGGACGGGGAGGTGGAAGCCCCCGAGGCGGGCGTCGGATGCCGCGGCGAGGAGGGCGGCGGCGCAGGCGACGGCGGCGAGCGCGACGGTCGAGGGGGCGGCGGCGCGCACGCCGAGGGCCAGTGCGGCCATGGCGAGACCGAGTGTCGCCCCACCCGCCAGCCCGCCGGCGACGAACCAGGACGCCGTGCTCCGGTAGCGGTGGCCCCGGGCGTGCTCGGCCAGCGGCGTGACGGTGGCCAGCATGGAGACGCCGCAGGGCGACCACGTCGAGCGGGCCGCCGCCACGACGGCGACGGCCGCGGCGGCGATGGTCAGAAGGGTGGTCATGGATGTTCCCTTTCGCTCATGCCGGTGACCCGAGGAAGGGCGCGTCACCGAAGGCGAAGATCCCCCCGTCCTTGGCCACCAGCCAGTAGCCGGCGTCGGTTCCGTAGGGGGCCATCCCGACCACGGGCTCATTGAGGCGGATGGCACCGGTCGATCCGTCGAAGACGGCGTCCCCGTAGGCGAACATGCCCCCGTCGGCGGCGACGAGCCAGTAGCCCTGGCCGGTCGGGGTGGCGGCCATGCCCACGACCGGCGCGTTCAGGGGCTGGCCGCCCATGGAGCCGAAGAACAGCGCGTCGCCGTAGGCGAAGATGCCCCCGTCGGCGGCGACGAGCCAATAGCCCTGGCCCGAGGGGGTGACCGCCATCCCGACGATCGGGGCGTTGAGCGGCTGGCCGCCCATGGAGCCGAAGAACAGCGCGTCCCCATAGGCGAAGATGCCCCCGTCGGCGGCGACGAGCCAGTAGCCCTGGCCCGAGGGGGTGGCCGCCATCCCGACCACGGGCGCATCGAGGGGCTGGCCGCCCATGGAGCCGAGGAAGGGCGCCTCGCCGTAGTCGAAGACGCCCCCGTCGGCCGCGGCCAGGAAGTAGCCCCCGGTCTTGCAGCCCGCCGCGCCCACGATGGGGGCGTCGAGACCGAGCTGCGAGGCATCGCCGTCGTCGGGGAAGTCCCCGTAGTCGAAGAGCCGGCCGAACGCGGTGAGCACGGCATAGCCGTTGCCGGCGGCACTGGGCACCATGCCGACCACCTGGCAGTTCGTGGCCGGAGAGGCGCACAACGGCGCCGGGGGGGCCGTCGTCCAGCACGGCTCGTTCTGCTCCGCCGTGGAGTCGTCGACGGCGACGGCGGTCGTGCAGGAGGGATCGACCGTCCAGGGCGGCACGCAGGCGACGACCCGGCAGACGATGCGCCCGATGCAGGCGACGTCCTGGTTGCACTGCCCGTAACGGAACTGCAGGCAGCCGGTCAGGTACGAGTCGCAGCCCAGCGGCCCGCAGCCGCACCCGGTGCCGTCGCAGCCCGGCTCGCAGAAGCCGAAGCCCCCGCCGCAGCCGCTCGTGCAGCCGCAGGTGGAATTGCAGTCCATGTAGTACCGGGGGCCACCGCAGTACGAGGAGTTGTCGGCCACCCACCAGCCGCCCATGACGGTGTCGGCCGGGCAGAAGTTGGCGCCACTGACGGCGCAGCAGAACTCGGTGAACCCCGAGCAGCAGGTACTGCCGCAGCCACAGCCGGCGTTGCCGCACTCACAGATGGCTCCGTAGGCGGTGCCCGGCTTGAGAGCCAGGTCCAGACCCGAGCCGACGGCGACGGCGCTGCCGACGAAGGCGGACCGGTTGATCAGGCTGCGCCGGGACAGGTGCGCCTCCAGGGCGCGGGCCGTGCGGGCCACCAGCGCGGTGGAGAGGCTCACGTGGCCCGTCCCGGGGGCGCCAGGCGTCGGGCCCCGGCCAGGGCCGCCAGGGCGGTGAGGGCCAGCGCGGTGAGCCAGAGCCCCACCGCGCTCACGAAGAGGAGCGGGAACCCGGCGCAGGGCTGGTGCGCCAGTTGTGAGGCCAGGACACCATCGCTCGGGGCACCCGCGGCGACGGCCGCCGCGGCGACGGCCAGGGTGAGATCGATGACCAGGTGCAGTGCGGTGGGGGGTGTGTCGGGGCGGCCGAAGCAGCCACACGTCGCGAGCGGCCCACCGCGCCAGCGGGCGTAGGACACCACGCCGAAGAAGCAGACGTAGGAGAGGGCGACGAGCGTCGCGGTGGCCGGGCGCGGGAACACGATGGCCGTGGCGCCGAGCGCAGCCTCCGCCAGCGCGCCGGTCCGGACGACCCACCGCCGCCGGCGGAGCGATGGGGATCCCGGCAGCAGCGTGGCCATGGCGCGGGCCGCGTCGTCGGGTCGCGCCGCCTTGCCGACGCCGGCGACGACGAGCAGGCCCGCCGCAATCAGATAGAGGCCGATCAGTTCCACAGGGGCCTGGCGGCGGGGACGTCGGACACGGCGGGGCTGAGCGTCAAGGACGCCAGCAGTGCATTGACGTGCGGGACCAGAGCGGGTCTGAGGGCGTGACTGCCGAGCACGGCGTAGAACGAGAAGGGGCGCCCGGACTCGGTGAAGAACCACTGCGTGCCGGACTGCCCGGGGATCCCGCGGCGCACGGTCATGGGGGAGAAGTCCGCCTCCGAGAACGCGGTGGGCCGGCCCTGCTGGGCGAACAGCGCGGTGCCCACGCTCTCCGGGCCGTACTCGAACAGGCTGGCGAACACGTCGGCGGGCCTCATCAGCGTGACGGCGCCGCTGCCGAAGTCGCCGATGTCGTCGGGAATGGGGAAGGTGGCGAATTGCCCCACCGGGTAACTCACGCCCACCGTGGCCGGCCGCACGAAGATCCGGCCCTCGAAGCCGGCGGGGAGCCGCGCCGTGATGCCGTGGGCGCCGATGGTGGCCACTACTCCGCGGGGACGGCGCGCCCGTGCGGGAAGACGTCGTCGAGCGTCCGCGGGTACAGGCTCGGGTCGCCCGGGAGGATGCCGGCGGCCCGCAACACCTCGTCGGCCGCCGCCTCGCGCCCCGGGCCGTCCGGGGCACCGTCGGTGCGCCCACGCCCGGTGTCGACGGACCCCCGGTCGTGCTCGGCGCGCCGGACCAGCTCAGCCAGCTGCCCCACGTGGCTGGCCACCCCCTGCCCGACCTTGCGCCCCGTGGCCCCGTCGACGAGCACGAAGAACGGTGAACCGGGCACCTGGTAGTCGATCCAGGCGTCGGTGGACATCACCACCGGGATCCGCCCGGTCGTCCTCGACCTGACCTCGGAGGGGACCTCGCGGTCGGGTCCCTTGGTCACGATGACGGTCCGGGTGTGGTCCGGCAGCGGGAGCCCTCCCGGCGCCTGCAGGGCGTCCCAGAAGGCGGCGCAGCTCGTGCAGCCCGAAGAGAGGAATCCGAGCAGCGTGAGGTGGTCGCTGTTGTCGACGGCCACGGCCCGGGCGTCCCCGCCCGGGGTCACGCCGGCGACGGCGGGAGCCGCCCCCAGGGCCGGGCCCGACCCCGGGGGAGCCAGCGTCCCCGGGTCGGCGACAGGGGTTGCGACGGGGCCCGCAGCCGCCGCCATGGGGTCTCCGACTCCAGCACCGAGGTCGTGGAGGGAGCGGAGGATGTCGGCATGGCTCCGCAGGAGCCCCGCCACCAGGATGCCGAGCACCAGAACTACGAACGTCGAGACAATGACCAGCGCGAGCACGCCGCCTCCTTTTGTTGCACGTCCGACCCAGTATCCATCCGGATCCGGTCGAGGGAGCGTCATGGCCGGCGCGGCGCGGCGTCCTCGGGCATACTCCGGTCTGTGCCGGTCGACGATCTCTTCCTGCCCGAGCCCGAGCCCCGGGAGGTGCACTACACCGTGATCTCGGTGGACGACCACGTGGTCGAGCCCGCCCACACCTTCGAGAACCGGCTGCCGGCCGCGCTGGCGGACCGCGCCCCGCACATCGTCGAGACGCCCGAGGGACACCAGGTGTGGGAGTTCGAGGGCGAGCGTTATACCCAGGTGGGGATGAACGCGGTGGCCGGCCGCCGCCCGGAGACGTACGGCCTGGAGCCGTTCCGCTTCGACCAGATGCGGCCGGGTTGCTACGACGTGGACGCCCGCGTGCGTGACATGGACATCAACGGGGTGTGGGCGTCGGTGAACTTCCCGTCCATGATCACCGGGTTCTGTGGGCGCGTCTTCTTCGACGCCGCCGACCGCGACCTCGGTTTGGCCTGCGTGCGGGCCTGGAACGACTGGCTCTTCGATGAGTGGTACTCGCGCCATCCCGATCGCATCGTCCCGCTCGGCATCACGTACCTGGCCGAGCCGGCGCTGGCCGTGGAGGAGATCCGCCGCAACGCGGCCCGGGGCTTCACGTCGGTGACGTTCCCCGAGCGGCCGCACGAGATCGGGCTGCCCTCGCTGTGGGACCGGTCGCACTGGGACCCGATCATGGAGGCCGTCGTCGAGACCGACACCGTCGTCTCCCTCCACGTCGGCAGCTCGGGCCTGACCCCGGCGCCGCCCGGGGCGGGCATGGACGCCCTGCAGCTCGGGGCCACGCTCTTCGGTCAGCTGTCGCTCATCGCGTGTGCCGAATGGCTGTGGTCCGGCTACGCGGCGCGCCTCCCGAGCCTCAAGATCGCCATGAGCGAGGGAGGGATCGGGTGGGTGGCCATGCTGCGCGACCGGCTCGACAACATCGTCGACCGCTCCCGTTACGGGCTGGGCTGGGACGTGCGCCCGGCGGACGTCCTGCGGCGCAACTTCTGGTTCTGCACCATCGACGACCCCTCGACCATCGACACGCGCCACGCCATCGGGGTCGACCACATCATGGTGGAGGTCGACTACCCGCACGGCGACAGCACGTGGCCCGACACCCAGAGCGTGATTCAGAAGTGCTGGGGGCACATCCCGGCCGACGAGCTGCGCGCCATGTGCTGCGAGAACGCCGCCGCGCTGTACCGCCATCCGCTCCCGGACCCCGTCCTGCCCCGCTGAGAGGAGGCGACCGATGTTCACCCCGACCGCCGAGAAGCTCATCCCCGACCTGACGCCGCGCGAGGAGCTCGTCGTGCTGGCGCACGCGCTGTGGCGAGAGGGTTACAACGACCACCTGGCCGGGCACATCACGGTCAACCTCGGCGACGGCACGCTGCTGTGCAACCCGTGGCTGCTGACCTGGGCGGAGCTGCGCCCGTCCCAGGTGCTGCGCATCGACCTCGACGGGCGTGTGGTCGAAGGGGACTGGCCCGTCCCGCTCGGGATCCCGCTGCATCTCGAACTGCACAAGCTGCGGGAGGACGTCGGCTGGGCGATGCACAACCACCCGCTCTTCGGCACGGTGTGGGCCGACCAGGGGGAACTGCCGCCGATCCTCGACCAGAGCTCCGCGCTCGGGGGCGGGACGCTGGTCGTCGTCGACGAGTACGAGGGTCCGGTCAACGACGCCACGAGCGCGCGGCGGGCGGTCGAGAAGATGGGGGACGCGTCCATGGCGCTGCTGGCCGGCCACGGCGTGTTCGTGCTGGGCGGCTCGGCGCGGGCCGTCCACCAGCGGGCGGTGGCGTTGGAGCAACGCTGCCAGCACGCCTGGTACGTGCGGGCGGCCGGCGGCGCGGGGGTCTCCCGGGTCCCGCAGGCCTTCATCGACCTGGTGGCCCAGAACGACGGCGAGGGCTTTCTCGGCTTCTGGGAGGCCGCCGTCCGCGCCGAGCTGGCGGCGGACCCGGACCTGTTCGACGGCTAGCTCGACGAGGTCCCGAAGACCTCGCTCAGTTCCATCGGCACCGGGGTGTCGAGCTGCGCGTAGGTGCACGAGCCGGGATCGCGGTCGGGACGCCAGCGCAGGAAGGACGTGGCGTGCCGGAAACGGTCCTCCTGCAGATGGTCGTAGGAGACCTCGCACACCGCCTCGGGTCGCAGCGGCTCCCAGGTCATGTCCTTGCCCGCGTTCCAGCGGTTCGTCCCCCCGGGTGCCCGGCCAGACGCCTGGGCGTCGGCCCAGCCCGCCCAGGGGTGGTCCGCCAGCGCGTTCTTCCGGTAGGGCGCGAGCTCGGTCACCAGCTCGCGTCGGCGGGCCACGCTGAAGCCCGACGCCACGCCGACGTGGTGCAGCGTCCCGGAGGAGTCGAACAGGCCCAGCAGCAGCGAGCCCACACCGGCGCCGTCCTTGTGGGTGCGAAAGCCCGCCACGACGCAGTCCGCGGTGCGCTGGTGCTTGACCTTGACCATCGCCCGCTTGTCGGGCAGGTACGTCGAGCGCGCCGTCCTTGACCACCACGCCGTCGAGCCCGGCACCCTCGAAGCGGGAGAACCAATCCGCGGCCACCTCGGGGTCTTGGGTGACCGGTGTGAGGTGGATCGGGGGGCGGGCCTTCTTGAGCGCCTTCTCCAGCGCGGCGCGCCGCTGCGCGTAGGGCGTGTCCATACAGGAGCGGTCGGCCTCGGCCAAGAGGTCGAAGGCGACGAACGAGGCCGGCGTCGACTCGGCCAGCTGGCGGATCCGCTTCTCGGCCGGATGGATGCGCTGGGACAGCGCGTCGAATTCCAGGCCGCGGGGACCGGCGATGACGATCTCGCCGTCGAGCACGCAGCGGTCGGGGAGCTCCCGGCGGAGGGCGTCGACGAGCTCGGGGAAGTAGCGCGTCAGGGGCTTCTCGTTCCGGCTGCCGAGCTCGACGTCGTCCCCGTCGCGGAAGACGATGCAGCGGAAGCCGTCCCACTTGGGCTCGTAGAAGAGGCCCGCATGGCGGGGGAGATCGCGGGCGAGCTTGGCCAGCATGGGCGCCACCGGTGGGCGCACGGGGAGCGTCACGCCGGATCAGTCCTCATGCGCGCCGGCCCAGGCCAGGAGGTCGTCGACCGAGCCGCGGTTGACGATCCGCGCGGGCGGGACCTCGGCGTCGACGGCCTTGGCGCAGCCGCGGCCGAGCCAGCCCAGTTGCCCCGGCGCGTGGGCGTCGGTGTCGACGGCGAAGGAGCAGCCGAGCGAGACGGCCTGGCGGAGCAGGTCCTGGGGTGGGTCCTGGCGCTCCGGCCGCGAGTTGATCTCCACCGCCGTGCGGGTGCGGGCGCAGGCGGCGAACACCGCATCGGCGTCGAAGGTGGATTGCGGCCGGCCCCGGCCGGTGATCAGGCGCCCGGTGCAGTGGCCCAGGATGTCGGTGTGCGGGCTCTCGATGGCCGCGAGCATCCGCTCGGTCATGGCGGGCGACTCCATGCGCAACTTCGAGTGCACGCTCGCCACCACCACGTCGAGCTCGGCCAGCAGGTCGAGCTCCTGGTCGAGTGAGCCGTCTTCGAGGATGTCCACCTCGATGCCGGTGAGGATGCGGAAGGGCGCCAGGTCGTCGTTCAGCCCGGCGAGCACGTCGAGCTGGGCGCGCAGGCGCTCCGCGTCGAGGCCGTGCGCCACCGTGAGGCGGGCGCTGTGATCGGTGAGCACCAGGTACTCGTGCCCCAGCTCCCGGGCCGCCTCGGCCATCTCGCGGATCGGGCTCCCCCCGTCCGACCAGTCGGAGTGGGAATGGCAGTCCCCGCGCAGCGAGCCCAGCAGCTCCTGCGCCGGCGCGTCGAGCTCGATGTCGTCGGGCGCCTCCTCCAGCTGGGTCAGGCGGTCGGGGGTCTTGCCGTCGAGGGCTTCGGCGATGACCTGCGCCGTGGACTTCCCGACGCCCTCGATGCTCTGCAGCCGTCCGGCTCGGGCGAGCGCGCTCGAGTGTGTCGGTGTCGACGTCGGCCACGGCGCGTGCTGCGTTGCGAAAGGCGCGCACCTTGTAGGTGTCGGCGCCGCCGCGTTCGAGCAGGAAGGCGATCCGGTTCAGCGCGTCGAGCGGCTCCATCGATCAGGCCTTCTTGGCCCGGCTCGGGGCCACCCGGGGCGGCTCGTCGGGCATCTTGGGGTACTGCGGCGGCCACGGCGCGTCCTGCAGGCCGTCCTCCTTGTCGCGCTCCGCCAGCGCCAGCAGGGGCTCGATCGACTGCGGCCGGACGGCGATGTCGGCCCACGGGTCACCCCGCCGGCGCACCAGGTCGGGCACGGCGCGGATGGTCAGCTCGTCGGGAACCACCGTCTCGACCTCTTCCCAGGTGAGGGGCGTCGAGACCTGCCCGCCCGTGCGGGGCCGGGCGAACCAGGCGCCGAAGACGGTCTTGTGGGGGGCGTTCTGGTTGAAGTCGACGAAGACGCGTCTCCCGCGTTCCTCCTTCCACCAGTTCGCCGTGATCAGGTCGGGGAAGCGGCGCTCGAGCTCGCGGGCGAGCGCCACCGCGGCGGCCCGTACCTGTACCGAGTCCCAGCGCGCCTCGAGCCGGAGGTAGACGTGCAGGCCGTTGTTGCCCGTCGTCTTCGGGTAGCCGCGCAGGCCGAGCTCGTCGAGCACGTCGCGGCAGAGGAGGGCCACGGCGCGGACCTCGTCGAAGCCGATGCCGGTTGTCGGGTCGAGGTCGATGCGCAACTCGTCGGCGTGCGCCGGATCGGCGGCGAGGTAGGGCCACAGGTGCAGCCCGAGGCAGCCGATGTTCACCGCCCACACGACGTGGGCGATGTCGGCCACGACGAGCGCGTTGGACGTCGTCCCGTTGGGGGTGGAGACAGTGGTCGACTGCAGCCAGTCCGGTGCGCCCGCCGGGATGCGCTTCTGGTAGAAGGACTTGCCCGCGGCGCCGTCAGGGAAACGCTGCAGCATGGCGGGCCGGCCCCCGGCGGTGTTCAACAGGTGTTCCGCCACCTGGAGGTAGTAGGAGACGAGGTCGAACTTGGTCGCGTCGAGGGCCGGGAAGTAGATCTTGTCGGGCCGCGAGATCCGCACCTCGCGCCCGTCGATCTCCACTGACCGCTCGTCGTCTCCTGACACCGCAGTCGACTCTACTGAGGGGTCGCCCGGGAGCGCCGCGGCCGGGCCCCGGGCGACCCCGGGAGCCCCCGGCTCCGGGCACCTGCGTGCCCGTCGCTACGAAGGACTACGCGTCCTGGAGCTGCAGGGTGGGAAGCAAGATGCCGCGGCGGGAGAGTTCGCGCTCGAGCCGGGCCCGCTCCCGCTCGGGGCACTCGAACCACTCCGGCGTGGCGCGGACCTTGAGTGCTGTGCACAGTCGAATCAGCGCGCCGTCGTAGGAGAGCTCCCGGGCCAGGGCTTCCGCAACGGGGGCCGCCGCGCCCGCGACATGAAGCCTGGCCCGGGACTCGACGAGGTCGGCCAGCAGCAGGTCGTCGGACCTGCGCCCTTCCTCACCTTTGCCAAGGGCCTGCGTCAGGAGGTCTCTGTACATGACCACTCGACAGATGGTGCACCCACATTGCGCACGCCGATAGGGCTGAACGTCCTGGTTTTGGGCCCCCCTTGGCCCGTTTCCTGATCCCTAGCTGAGAAGGGAGTCGAGGGCCTGGTCCAACCCGCTCGACCAGTGCGCCACCTCCGCCGGGGAGGTGACCTTGAGTGGCGATGGTGCCGTCAGCACGGGCAGCGCGGTCAACCGCGTCGTACGCTCCCGGACCTGGCCCGAGAACAGCCGTCCGAGCCGGCGGTTCCGCGTCGAGCCCAGGACGATGGCGTCGGCCGACCGCTCGAGCGCGGTCGTCACGATGCGCTGCGGAACGCCCCGGTATGACGACACGGACACGGACCCCCCGGCGCGCACGCCGGCGTCGGCGAGCTGCCGCACGGCATCGGAGACCAGGTCGGTGGACTCCTGGCAGGAGCGTAAGGTCACACCGTCGCCGCCGACGAGGCGCTCGTTGACGTGCAGGACGTGCACGGTCGCGCCGGTACGACGCGCCAGTGCGGCGGCGAAGAGCGTGGCGACCTCGCCGGCGGGCGAGTCGTCGAGGGCGAGGAGGAGTCGGTCGAACATGGGCTGTGGCTCCGGGTAGGGCTCGGAAGAGGGCCTGTTTCGAGAATGTTAACGCAGCCGCCCTACGCTGCCCGGCCTCGGAGGTTCCTCTCGTCCGGGCGTGCACCGCCGATTCGCGAAGGAAGGATCGGACATGTGGGCGGTCCCCTGGCCCAGCCTCCGGGCGCCCACGCCATGGCCGATGGCCTCGCCGTCCGGTTCCCTGGCGGTGGCGCGTCCTCCGGGCGGCCCCGACGCCGTCGAAGGGCCACGGCCCCGCTTCTCTTGGCGGTCTGACGCCGCCGCGTGACCTGGCCTTTGATCGGGTGGCGGCCCTGGTCGCGGCCGGAGGCCGGATGCGGTGGCCGGTGGATCTCGCCGGCGTTTCGCCGATATTTCTGAATAGTGAACTCTGACAAGCTGCCTTGTCTCTGAGGCAATATCGGCCCACAATCGGCCGATGGAGCTCGACGAAGCCCTTTCTTCCCTCGCCGAGAACCTGCGTGAGGAACGCACCCGAGCGGGCCTGACGCTGGAACAGCTGGCCCAGCGCGCGGACCTCTCGTCTGCGCACCTCTCTCGTCTGGAGTCGGGTGACCGCCAGCCCTCGGTGGCCGCACTGATCGCGCTGTCGAGGGCGCTCGGGGTGTCGATGAGCACCTTGCTCGGGGAGCGCCGGGGCGTTCCGGCGATCTCGACCTACCCGGCAGAGACGCCGACGCACGAGGCCAACGGCCTCACCATCGCGGCCTGCAGTGGTTTCCCGGGTTCCGTGACCCTTGAGGCGTTGCAGATCCGCGTCAGCGCCGACCGGGAGCCCCCGGAGCCGGCCCGCCACCGCGGTGAGGAGTGGATCTACGTGTTGGCCGGGCAGTTGCGGCTCGAGTTCGACGGACAGGTCCATCTCCTGGAGGCCGGCAGCACGGCGCACTTCGACGCCAACCGCCCGCACCGACTGGGCACGGAGCGGGGCACGGTCGACGTCCTCGTCGTGGCCGCCGACGCTCCCAACGACTTCCGCAACCACCCCCTGTTCAGCGCATCCATCAGCGACCACTGAGGAGACCAACCATGACAATGCTGGCCGAGCTCGAAGGCACCGGGGAGAAATTCTCCCTCGACAACTTGATGGACGTCCGGGCGCGGACGCGCAAAGCGGTGCACCTGATCGCCGATCAGGTGCAGCCGGGTATGGCGGAGAAGGAGGCGAAGGCCATCGCCCGCGAAACCCTCAAGGCCATGGAGATGCGACGCGGGTGGCACCACATCATCGTCCGGTGTGGACCCAACACGACGAAGGACTTCATGGAGAAGTCGGAGCCCGGGGTGGTGCTGGGTGAGAACGACATTTTCTTCGTGGACATCGGGCCGATCTACGGAGACACGGAGGGCGATGCGGGCGACACGTTTGTCTTCGGATCGGACCCCGACCACCTCCGGGCCAAGAAGGAGGTTCGGCAGATCTGGGACCAGGTGCGAGAGGAGTGGTTCACCAACGGCAGTACGGGCAGGGAGCTCTACGACCACGCCACCGAGGTGGCGGCGGGCTACGGGTGGAGGTTGAACATGGACCTGTCGGGCCACCGCCTGTCTGAATTTCCTCACTCTGCCCACTACGACGGCCCCTTGGCGGAGGTCGAGTTCCGGCCGAATCCCAACCTCTGGGTGCTCGAGATCGCCATTGCACACCCGGACCGGAAGTTCGGAGCGTTCTACGAGGACCTCCTGTTGGAGGACCAGTCGTTCCCCGCCTGAGCAGCCCGCATGAACGACAGCAGGCAATCCGTTCCAGACCACGACAAGGAGAGACGATGACAACGAGTGCCGGCACGAAGGACGCCTCGGCCATGGCGAAGATGCATGGGTTGCGGACGAACGTCCTCGGTTTCCCCGCCCTTTTCGCGCAGTCGGTCGCGCTGATTTCGCCGACGATGACGGCCGTCCTCATCATCCCGCTGGCCTTCGCCAGCGCGGGGGAAGGCACCTGGCTGGCCTATGCCTTCGGCACCGTCATGCTGCTCTTCGTCGTCTTCTGCCTCAACCAGTTCGCCAAGCGCTCGGCCTTCTCGGGCTCCATGTACGCCTACACCGCCAAGGGGCTCGGGCCGAGCGCGGGCGTCTTCTCCGGCTGGACGCTCATCTGGGCCTACTACTTCATCGCCGTGGCGGGCATGTGCGGATTCGCCGTCTTCTGCGGGCAGCTGCTGTCTGCGCTGGGGTACCACGGTTCCGTCCATCCGATCGTCTTCTTCGCCATCAGCGCGGTGGCCTGCTGGGTCATCGCCTACAAGGACATCCGTGTCTCATCCGTCCTGACCCTGGTCTTCGAGGGCGCCTCCGTCGCCTGTATCACGGCGCTGGCCTTCGTGATCCTCTTCAAGCACGGTTTCTCGGTCGACACGAAGCAGCTCTCCCTCAGCGGGGTGAACGTGCGTGGCATGGGCCTGGCCGTGGTCGCCTGCATATTCTCCCTGGTCGGCTTCGAGAGTGCGACCACGCTCGGGAGCGAGGCGAAGAACCCGCGGCGCAACGTCCCGCGGGCCGTCATTGCCAGCCTGCTCATCACCGGGTTGTTCATGGTCTTCATGGCCTACGTCGAGGTCGGGGGCACCAGCGACTATGGCACTGCGTGGTCCTCCGCCCCGCTCAACTTCCTGGCGCAGGTCTACGGGGTGAGCTGGTTCCGGATCCCGGTCTCCATCGGCGCCATGGTGAGCTTCTTCTCCCTGTCGCTGTCCTGCCTCAACGCCGGCTCGCGCATCATGTACCCCATGGCCCGGCACGGCATCTTCTCGGGCCACCTCGGCCGGGCCCACGCGACCAACCGGACGCCGCACGTGGCCGTGACCGTCTACATCGCGATGATCTTCGCTCTGCCGGCCTTCCTCATGATCTTCACGAACCCGCTCACCGCCTTCGGCGACGCCGGCACCTTGGCTGCCTTCGGGTTCCTGGTGGCCTACTACCTCATCACGGTGGCGGCGCCGATGTACCTCAAGAAGCTGGGCGAGTTGCGTCGACGCAATGTGGTCCTGGCCTGCATCGCCGTGCTCTGCCTCCTGGTGCCGACCATCGGGAGCTTCTATCCGCAGCCTCCCTACCCGGTGAACCTGTTCCCGTACATCTTCTTGGCCTGGATGGCGGTGGGGGCCACCTGGTTGCTGATCGTCAGTCGGCGCCGACGCGGGATCCTGGCCGACATAGAGGCGGACCTGGAGCGGGCGCCGGAACTCATTGCGGAGGAGAGCGTGGAGATCGGCGAGATCGCGCCACAACCGGCGATGGCCTGAGAGCCCCGATCACCGACGGCCCGCCCGACTCCCCGCGGCGGGCCGTCGGGCTCCCCGAGAATCAGATGAGGTCGGCCAGCCCTTCCCATCCGGGCGGCGGCGGGGCCAGGTGCCAGAACTGCTCGGGGACGCGGCCCTCCATGCGGGCACTCAGCGCGTGGTCCTGTTCGAGCGGCGCGATCTGTGACGTGTAGCACCAGATGGCGCGGCGCTTGCGTTCCTCGTCGGGCACGTGCGGCACAATGGCGGGAGTCGGCCAGGGATGCGAGCGCAGCAGTTTCGCCACCCGCCAGGCCAGCAGCCCGGGCAGGTGCTTGTAGCCGTGATCCTCGTAGCAGAACCACTCGCGCCCGGGTTGGTCCCGCCCCACCAGGAGGCAGGCCTCGTGCACCATCACGTGGTCGGGATTGCCGAGCCCCATCGGGAAGAACACCGCGGTGGGGTCGAGGTCGGCGATGGCGGCACCGAGCACGGGTGCGACCTCGGCCGGCGTCGGTCGATCGGCTGGAGCCAGGTACTGGTGATCGGCGAACTCGAGCCACGCGTAGGCGGACTCGAGCACGGCCATGGCCGCCGCGTCCTCCTCACGCCGCACCGCCACCACGTCGTCACCGGCGACGAAGCCACCCAGGGCGTCCCACTCCGAGGCCACGTCGGGATAGGCGGGCGGGCGGCCGCCCAGCACGGTGACGACCGTCGTGTCGGCGTAGCTGGCGATGAGATGGCCGGCTCCCATGGCGGCGTCGTCGAAGTGCGGGGAGACGACGAGAATGCGACGGAGGGTCGCGGGGTCGACCTCACCCCACGTCGGTTCGGCGAACGTGGTGCTCATGGCCGGATCATACGGGCACGTCGTCGATCTCACCGGCGGCGTGGCGCCGGAAGACCGGCAGCAGCGCGCCGATGACGGCGGCACCGATGATGCAGGCGAGGCCGCCCGAGACGACGGAGAACTCGATGCTGGTCAGCGTGGCCACGGCGCCCGACTCCATGTCGCCGAGGCGCGGCCCGCCCTGCACCACGGCCATCTGAATGGAGGACATGCGGCCGCGGAAGCGCTCGGGTATGGAAGTCTGCAGCATCGTCTGACGCAACACGGCGGAGATGACGTCGGCCCACCCGGCCACGGCCAACATCACCAGAGCGATCCAGAGCGTGTCGACGAGCCCGAACACCGCGATGGCGGCGCCCCACACGGAGACCGCCGCGATCACCGCCCAGCCCTGGCGGCGGAGATGGGCGACCCAGCCCGTGGTCACCGCCCCGATGAGTGCGCCCACGCCCGGCGCGGCGTAGAGGAACCCGAGGGTGATGGTGCCCCCACCGAAGACGGAGCCCGCCATGGCCGGGAAAAGCGCCCGGGGCATGCCGAACACCATCGCGTTGATGTCGATCAGGTAGACGCCCTGGAGCGCCTGGCGGGAGCGCAGGTAGCGCAGGCCCTCCTTGGTCGACTGCCAGGGGGAGAGACTGCCGGTCCCCGCAGCCGGTGGGATCGGCTGCAACATGGCCGAGGCGATGGCGGCCACCACGAATGAGGCCGCGTCGAGTGCGTAGACGAGCGGGAGCCCGATGCCGAGCAGGAGACCGGAGAGCGCCGGCCCCACGATGACGCCCACCTGGAAGATGATCTGCATCAGGGCGGCGGCGGCGGCGATCTGGCGCCGCTCGACCATGCCGGGCACCGCCGCCATGCGGGCGGTGCTCGAGAAGCCCATGAGGCCGGCCGCCAGCGCGCTGACGACGTAGAGCACGGCCAGCGACGGGTGGGCTGCGGCCGCGTTGATCGCCATGGCACCGCTGGTCAGGGTCATGGCCACCGCCGTCCACACCATGATGCGGCGTTTGTCGGCCGAGTCGCCGAGCGGCCCCGCGGAGAGCGCTCCGGCGAGGAAGGGGAAGAGCTGGGCCAGGCTGATCGCCCCCACCTGCAGCGTGGAGTGCGTCATGGAGTACACCTGGTAGGGGATGGCGACGACGGTCAGCTGCGTCCCGATGACAGAGATGAGCTGGCCGATGAAGAGGAGGCGGAAGTCGCGGCTCTCGCGCAGCGGGGTGGTGTCCACCAGGATCCGGCCCGGCATAGCCCGTCAGCCTAGGGTCGGCGTCCGGCCGCCCGCACCGGTCAGGGTGCGGTCAGGAGAGCTGCCGGCCGAGGTCGCGGACCGAGATGTCCCACGCCGCGGGCCAGTCGGTGGTGCGCAGGAGCGCGTCGCTCCCACCGTCGCAGAAGACGACCGATCCACAGAAGAACGCACCTTCGGGGCCGAGGAGGAGGTCCACCAGCGCGGCGATCTCTTCGGGCCGGCCCGGCCGCCCGAGCGGGATGGGCAGCATGTCGAGCAAGGGTCCGGCCTCGGCGTCGGCCCGCATGCCCGCGACCATCGGCGTGTCGATCATGCCGGGGGCGATGGCATTGAGCCGGATGCCCGAGCCGGCCCAGTCGGGCCCCGTGGCGTTCCGGCGCACCCAGTGGGCCACCGCCAGCTTGGTGGCCGGGTAGGCCACCAGGGAGCCCCGGGCGTCGGCGATCTGCGCGCTCAGTTCCACGTCGCCGCGCAGGAGAGCCTCGACCAGGTCGGCGGGGACCGCGGGTTGCACGGTCGTCGAGTTCGAGCTGATGGCCACGGCGGCGCCGCCCGGGGCCAGCAACGGCCGCAGGCCCTCGAGCAGGTCGACCGACCCGAAGTAGTTCACCGCGGCCAGCAGTGAGCCGGCGCGACCGGGGAGGCCGGCCAGTCCGGCGCAGGTCACGATGCCGGCCAGCACCCCGCCGCAACGCTCCCTCGTGCCGTCGATGGCGACCCGGCGCCCCGCGGGAGTCGACAAGTCGGCGACGACGTCGGTCTCGTCCTTGTCGACGCCAATGACGCTCCAGCCCGCCGCGCCGAGGCGGCTGGCGGTGGCGGCGCCGATGCCAGACGAGGCGCCCGTGATGACGACGGTGCGGTCAGGCAGCGTGTCGTGCCTTGAGGACGGCGAGCGCCTTGTCGGCGTGCGCACCCATGGAGACCTCGGTATGGATGACGTCGAGAAGGGTGCGGTCGGTGTCGATGACGTAGGTGACCCGCTTGTTCGGCAGGAAGCTCATGCCGCGCTTGGCGCCGAGTTGGGACGCCACCGTGCGGTCGGGGTCGGACAACAGCGGGAAACCGAGCGACTCCTTTTCGTCGAATTGCTTCTGCTTCTCGACGGCGTCGGCGCTGATGCCGACCGGCTGGGCCCCGACGGCGGCGAACTCGCCGGCCATGTCCCGGAAGTGGCAGCTCTCCTTCGTGCAGCCGTAGGTCATGGCCGCCGGATAGAAGAACAGCACCACGGGCCCATTGGCGAGGAACCCGCTCAGCGACCGCGGCGTTCCCGTCTGGTCGGGGAGTGTGAAATCGGGAACCACGTCGCCCTTGTGCATCCACTCAATGTAGGGCGAGAGCGCGTGTCGTGCCGGGCTACCCCTCGAAGCGGAAGCCGACGCCCCGGACGGTGACCAGGTGGCGGGGGTTGGCCGGGTCCGGCTCCACCTTCCGGCGCAACCGCTTGATGTGGGTGTCGAGGGTGCGGGTGTCGGTCAGCTCCTGATCCCACCAGAGCCGGTCGATGCACCAGTCCCGGGTGACGACCTGGCCGCTGTGCGACATCAAGAGGGCCAGCAGGTCGAACTCCTTGCGGGAGAGGTCGACCGGGACGTCGCCGACCGTGACCTCGCGACGACCGGCGTCGAGCCGCACCGGGCCGACACTGAGGACCTCTTCATGATGCTCGGCGACGGTCACCCCCCGCCGGAGCACGGCCCGCATGCGGGCGACGAGCTCGCGCAGCCGGAACGGTTTGGCGACGTAGTCGCTGGCGCCCAGTTCGAGCCCGAGCACGATGTCGACCTCGGAGTCGCGCGCCGTCACCATGATGATCGGCACCGGCTTGAGGCTGCGCATCTGCTGGCAGATCTCGATGCCGGACTGGTCGGGGAGCATGACGTCGAGCAGGACGAGATCGGGATGCACGCGATGGAAGAGCCGCAACGCCTCGTGCCCGTCTCCGGCGGACTCGACGGCGAATCCCTCGCGGGTCAGCCCCGAGGCCAGCGCCTGGCGGTAGGACTCCTCGTCGTCGACCACGAGTACCAGCGGCCGGTTGTCCCGGGACGGGCCGGCCGGGGGGGCCCGGCCGCTCGTGGCCGGTGCGTTTGCAATCGCCACGCTGGGTTCAGCCTCAGGCAGCGTCGTGGGGAACTCGGGGCGGCCTGAACGGGAGAGGAGCAGGCGACGACGGTGGACGGGGGGTAGATCGCACCGGCGCCGCCTGGGCACGCGGGGAGGCGAATACCCGCGCCATGATGACCAAGGATCCGAGAACACCGTTGCGGTGTGAGCGCAGCGGTCGGATCATGATGACCTCGGCCAGTGCTTCCTGGCCGCGAAGGCATCCGGTGCCGGGCGTGGAACGAAGGTCCCGGCCGGGCTGATCCATGTGCCGAACTACGGTCGCCATCGGTTTCTCACGCTAGGAAGCCGAGGTAAACGTGCCGTGAAACCGTTGCAACCAACAAGTGTCCTGCAGATGAACTCTTAAGGCTGCGGTCCTGCTCAGGGGATTACGCTCCCTGACACACGAGTGGGAGGTACCGGATGACCGAGGCCATGGGTCACGGCGTAAATCAACGCAAGGCCATACAGATGACGCCCGCCGAGGTGGAGGCGTTTCTCGCCGAGCGGCGGAACATGACGATGTGCTCCATATCCCACGACGGCTCCATCCACGCCGTGGCGATGTGGTACGGGTTCCTGGACGGCTGCGTCACGGTGGAGACGAAGGCCAAGTCGCAGAAGGTCCAGAACCTCCGTCGGGACCCGCGCCTCACGCTGCTCTTCGAGGACGGTGACTACTACGAGGAGCTGAGGGGTGTGGAGCTGGTCGGCCAGGCGGAGATCGTGGACGACCCAGACAAGCTCTGGGAACTCGGCATCAGTGTCTACGAGCGCTACAACGGGCCCTACTCGGACGAGCTCAAGCCGATCCTGGAGGTGATGCTGCACAAGCGGGTGGCGGTGAAGCTCAACGTCGAGCGGACCGTCAGCTGGGACCACCGCAAGTTGGGACTGCCGTCGACGCGTCCGACGACGTGAAGTTCGCCGTCCGGCAGGCGGTGGCGGTGCCGCCGGCCCGGGCGATGGCGGCGTACGGGTCTCCGGGGTTCTACGAAGGGCGTCCGGGGCGCGACGACATCGAGGTGTGCGAGGTCGTGCGCCACGAAGCTGCGGGCGACCGCATCCTCCTCGAGGTCCGCTTCGCCTTCACGGGCTCGCTGTCGCCCGCCGTGCGGGCGGTGGTCGACCCCGCGAAGATGTCATGGGTAACCCAGACCGAGATCATGCTCGCCGAGGGCCGCTCCGCTTGGGTGGTGCTGCCCGACCACTATCCCGATCGGCTCAGTGCCGCCGGCACCTATCGCTTCGAGGAGGGCGACACCGGACCGGGCAGCACCGACGTCGAGGTGGAGGGTGACCTGAAGATCCGCGTGCCCATTGTGGGGCGTTCCGTCGAGCGGGTCATCGTCGGTGACCTGCGCGCCTACCTGACTGACGAAGTGGAGGGCATCGCGGAGTGGAAAGGCTGACGTTGACGTTCAGCCGCCCGGCTGCTCACACACCTTGAGCATCTGGGTCATGCCGTCCTCGATCCCACCGGCCAGGATGTCGATGTCCGCGGTCGAGTCGTAGTCCCCGGTGATCCCGAAGTTGACCTCGCCGTCGTAGGAGAAGATGGCGATGCCCAGACGCATCTGTCCGCCGAGCGGCACGTACGGGAAGGCGCGGATCATCCGCCGCCCCGCGGCGTAGAGCGGGAACTGCGGGCCGGGCACGTTCGTGGTGACCGTGTTCACGTTGCGCTGTCCCGCCCTGGTGGCGAGACGCATGCCCAGGGCCAGCAGCATGGGTGGAGCGAAGCCCGACATGGAGGTCAGTGCCTCACCGGCCATCGCCTGGCTGGAGTCCTTGAGGTCCTTCATCTGCTCGGTGATGACGTGCAGCCGGAGGGTGGGATCCTCGATGTCGACGGGGAGCTCGGCGAACATCGCCGAGACCTTGTTCTCGTACGTGCCGTCGCCGACCGCCTTGCCCGACACGTCACGCGGCCGGACCGAGACCGGCACCAGCGTGCGCACCACCCGGTCGACGTCCTCGCCGCGCGAGGTCAGCAACTCGCGGAACCCGTTCGTGATGCAGGCCAGGACCACGTCGTTGAAGGTCCCGCCGAGGGCCCGGCGCACCCGCTTGATGTCGTCGACCGATGTCGTGGCCCAGGCGTAGCGCCGATGGGGGCCGAGCGGGCCGTTGAGGCTGGAGAGCGGGGTCGGGCGGACCAGCCCACCGAGGGAGAAGAGGCCACCGGCCACCTCGAGCACGTAGCCCGCCGCCCGACGGAGCGCCCGCGTCTGCGCCCGGGCCGCCCGGACCTGCTCGTAGGGCGACTGCACGATGTTCTCCAGCGCGTCCACGACGAGCTGGATCGCGGAGGGCTCCGGTCGTGGCCGCCACTGTGACGGCTCCGGCCGCACGGCGTCCGGACTGCGGTCCATGATCACCGCCAGGAGGTCGGTGCCCGAGACGCCGTCGACCAACGCGTGGTGCGTCTTGGCCAGCATCGCCCACCGGCTGTCTTCGAGCCCCTCGACGACCCAGATCTCCCACAGCGGCTTCGAGCGGTCGAGCTGCTGTGCCATGACACGGCCCACCAGCTTGCGCAGTTCGCTTTCGCCACCGGGGGAGGGCAGTGCCGTGTGGCGCAGGTGGTACTCGATGTTGAAGTGCGGGTCGTCGACCCAGACCGGACGTCCCAGTTCGAAGGGCACGGTCCGGACCTTCTGGCGATAGCGCGGGACGAGGTCCAGCTTGGCGTCCACCATGGCGACGATGTCGCCGAACGGCGGCGGGGGGCCCTCGAAGATGGCGACCGAGGCGATGTGCATGTGGGTCACGTGGTCCTCGATGTGGAGGAACGAGGCGTCCAGCGGGCTCAGGCGATCAGGACTCGTCGACCCTCCCTTCAGGACCCCCCCGGCCTCGCAGGCTACTACCGGACGCGTCCGCTCTCCCGGGGTCAGCCGGCGCTGGCGGCCGCGGCCGGGCCGCCCAACGAGCCGAGGAGGGGCGTGGCGAGAATGAGCTCGCGGGTCTCCTCGTAGGCGGCCTCGATCACCTCGGGAGCCCGGTCCTCGGCCATGGCCCGGAGCCCCATGGCACGACGCGACTCGGCGCCGGGCTCCAGGCTGATCACCAGGGTCCCGGCCTCCTGGAGCCGGGCAATCTCACGCTCCATGCGCCGGTGCACCGTCCGCCGCAGCCAGCCGTCGGCCCCGTTGGCGCTGCCGTGGGCCGCCGACATGGACGAGATGACGACGGCGACGTCGAGCCCCTCGGACCGCAGGACGTCGGCGTTGGTGGCCGAGTACACGCCACCGTCGACGTACTCGGTGCCCCCGATGTCGACCGGCTGGAAGTAGCCGGGGATGGCGCAGGAGGCGAGCACGGCGGCGGCCAGGCGTGCCGGCGGCGCATCCGCCCGGCCGAAGACGACGCGGGCCCCGTCCGAGCGCCGGACGGTGCAGATGCGCAGACCGTCCGGCCAGCGGCTGCCCATGTGCTCGTCGAGGCCCCGGGCCCGCTCGGAGATGTCGATGCGGCCCCGGGGCAGCAGCGTCATGGCCGCCACGTCGGGCCGGAAGGCCAGCGGTCGCCGGACGACCCGGGTGATGAGGGCGACGGACGGCAGGTTCCAGGGACGCAGCAGCGAGCCGACCGACGGGGTCGGGAGCGGCTCGGTGTCGGCGGGGAGGATGCGGCGCAGGATGGCGCCGCCCCGGCGCGAGGTGGGCACCCCGTAGAGCGAGGCCGCCAAGTCCGTGGCGGGCACCCCGACGCGCAGGGCGGCGCCGGTGACGGAGCCGGCGGAGGTGCCCACGATGATGGTGGCCTGGCGCGGGTCCCAGCTGGTCTCGCGTTGGAGGGCCGACAGGACGCCGGCCTGGTAGGCCTGGCCGACGACGCCGCCGGCACCGAGCACGAGCCCGATCGACGGAGCCTTGCGGCTCCCGAACCCCGCACGGATCACCTTCATCACCCGTCCTTTTTACCCGGCACCGCCTTTCTGTGCGCAGCAGGCCCCGGGCGGGCACCCATCAGCCCAGGCGGACGACGGTTGCGCGGGCCCCCTGGCGCCCGCCGTTACTCTCCGGGGCTGGGATGCACACGACCCGTGGTGACCTGCACCTGATTGCGGCGCACGTCCTCGGCCGGCGGCGCTTCGCGGTCAGCGGGCACTTCGGCCTCCGGGCGAGTCCGCGGGGTGTGGCCACACCCGCCTTCGGGCCCGAACCCGAGGTGGTGCGGGTCGCCGGCCCCCACCTCATCCGTGAGGTCGGCGGCGACGCCCGCTCCATGCCGCTCGACGGTGCCACGCTGGCGGAGGTGGCGGCCTTCGTGGGAGCGGACCTGGCGTCGGACTTCTCGGCGGGTCCCGGCACGCCGCCACCCGGTCCGACCGACCGGGCGCTCCACCTCGACGGCGAGGAGCTCGACGCGCTGTACGGCTGGTTCGACCTCGGCTGGCGGGTGCTCGACGTCGTCACGTCGGAACCCGCCTCGGGCCCGGGCTGGTCGACGACACAGCTGTGGCCCGAACACTTCGATGTGGGCACGGCCCTCGAGCTCGGGGCGGGGCGGGGCGTCAACCTGGGTTTCTCCCCCGGCGATGCCTTCTCGGACGAGCCCTACGTCTACGTGGGCCCGTGGGGTCCTGAACGGCCGGGTGCGGCCGGCTACTGGAACGCGCCCTTCGGCGCGGTGCTGCCACGGTCCGCCGTCGACGAGACCGCAACGTCTGCCGCCTTCCTGCGGCGGGGTCTCGGATTCCTCACGAGTGCGTAGTGTCGCACCGTCGCCGATCGGCGCCGCGGTCACGACTCCAGGAAGCGGAGCACCGCCAGCACCCGTCGATGGTCCTTCTCGGAGACCGGAAGATCGAGCTTGGCGAAGATGTTGGCGACGTGCTTCTCGACCGCGCCCTCGCTGACGACGAGCGCGTTGGCAATGGCGGCATTGGAGCGCCCCTCCGCCATGAGCCCGAGGACCTCGCGCTCACGGGCCGTCAGGACGGACAACGAGTCGGTACGACGCGTCGCCCCCAGGAGTTGCGTGACGACCTCGGGGTCCAAGGCGGTACCTCCTACGGCGACCCGTTCCAACGCCTCGACGAAGTCCTTGACGTCGGCCACCCGGTCCTTCAACAGGTAGCCGATGCCGGCGGCATCGTCCGCCAGGAGGTCGGCGGCGTAGCGCGTCTCGATGTACTGGGAGAACAGCAGGATGCCCAGCCCCTCGTGGCGGGCGCGGAGCTCGAGGGCGAGGCGCAGGCCCTCGTCGGTGAAGGTCGGCGGCATCCGGATGTCGATCACCGCGACGTCGGGCGGGTTCTGGGCGACCGAGCTGCGCAACGCGGCCGGGTCGCCCACCGCGCCGGTGATGGCGAAGCCCCGGTCGACGAGGAGCTGGACCAGGCCGTCCCGCAGGACGGCGGAGTCCTCGGCGATGGCGATGCGGAGCGCGCCGACCATCAGGGAGTGAGGGGGAGGTCGACGGTGACGACCGTGGGGCCGCCGGGTGGGCTCACGAGGTTCAGGCGCCCGTCGACGGCGTGGACCCGATCGGTCAGCCCGGCCAGTCCGCTGGAGGAGGACCCGATCGTGGTCAGTTGGGCCCCGCCCGCCCCGTCGTCGCGCACGACGAGGCGCAGCCACGTCCCCTGCTGGGCGCAGGACACCGAGGCCCGCGAGGCCCGCGCGTGCTGGGCCACGTTGGCCAGGAGCTCGGCCACGCAGAAGTAGGCGATCGCCTCGATGGCGGGCGTCGGCCGCGTCGTCAGGTCGACCGAGAGCTCGGTGGGCACCGCGCTGCGGGCGGCCAGCGTGGCGAGTGCGCCCTCCAAGCCGATGTCGAGCGCCGGCGGGTGGATCCCGCGGGCGATGTCGCGCAGCTCGCTGATGGCCTCCTTGGCCCCCCGGTGCGCCGCGTCGACCAGCTCGCGCACCCGGTCGAGGTCGACGTGCTCGGGGTCGTCCTCGAGCTTCTCCTTGGCCATGCCCAGCCGCATGGCCAGCGCCACCAGCTGGGCCTGGGTGCCGTCGTGCAGGTCGCGCTCGATGCGTCGCAGCGTGGCGGCCGACACGTCGACGGTCTGTGTCCGGGCCTGTTCGAGGGTACGCACCCGCGTCGCCATGGGATCGGGTCCGAGCAGGCTGCGGATCAGCAGGCGGTCCACGTTGACGAAGCCCCGCATGACCCAGGGCGCCGCGAAGAAGAAGATGGCGCCCAGAATGAAGATGGCCACGCTCTGGAGGAAGCCGGTCGGGCCGAATCCGAAGGCGCCCGCCGGGAAGAAGGCCCACGCGAGACCCCACACCGGCGGCCCGCCTCCGTTCCGGCCGAAGAGCGGGTGGAGAAGGCACGCGAAGGCGTCCCACCACAGGCTGAACGCCACCAGGACTCCGAGGATCGACCACGCGACCTTCAGGGCGAGGTAGCCCACGGCACGCCAGGCCACACGGTCGCGCAGGCACGACTGGAGCCAGCCCAGGAAGCCGGGGCGCCCGGCGAAGGGTTGGGGGTCCTCCACCGCCTCTCCGAGCAGGTTGCTCGCCAGGCTGCGTTCGAACCCGCCGAAGCCACGCGCACTCCGCAACGACAGCGCCAGCACGGCCAGGCCGAAGAAGGTGATGGCCAGGATCAGGCCGGCGGCCATGGTGGACGCCACGAACAGCAGTCCGGCTCCCGCCAGGGCCGAACTCAGAAGGAAGAAGGCCAGCTCGGACCAGACACGCTTCGTGAAGGGCTCGTGCAGGATGTGGCGCGCCAACTCCCTGGCCCGGACCGCCTGCTCCTCGGTCATGGCCAGCGAGAGCTCGCGCCCACGGATGCGCACCCGGACGCCACTGTCCTCGGCCTGATCCGGCGTCACGCGTCCCGCCGGTTGAGCACCCTGGCGCCCAGGCCCAGGGCCGCGGCGCAGTAGGCGACCATGAGCACGACCCCGATTGTGGCCGAGAACGAGCCGGACTGCGGCACGACGGCCGCCACGGAGTTGGCGAAGATGAGCTCGGGAGCGTAACGGGCGATGTTCTCCGACATGGAGTGGAGCAGGACGGGGGCCAGCATCGTGAAGCCGGCGAACACCGCAATGGCGCCGGCCGTGTGGCGGATGACGGCGCCGAGCCCCAGCCCGAGCAACGCAAAGAGGGCGAGAAACGCTCCCGACAGAGCCACCACCCGCAGGACGCCGGGCTGGCCGAGAGAGGCCGTCGGTGCGCCTCCCGAGAGCACGGCCTGGCCCTCGAAGAACGCCACGAAGCTGAGCACCTCACCGATGACCAGGGCGCAGAGCCCGACGACGGCGATCTTCGCCGTCAGCAGCACGCCGCGGCGCGGCACGGCGGCCAGGGAGGAGCGGATGGTGCCGGTGCCGTACTCGCCGCTGATGACCAGCACGCCGAGGACCCCGAGGGCGAGGGAGGCGAGCGCCAGTCCGGCCATGGACTGATTGGTCGGATCGAACCCCTGGTACCACCCACGGGGATGGTGCAGCGCGCTCCGGGTCGACAGGAACGTCACCAGCAGCGTCCCGACGGCGGTGACGAGAAGGGTCCATCGAGTGGAGCGCAAGGAGACGAGTTTGGTCCACTCGGCCCGCATGGCCTGGCACAGCCCGGCGCGCCAGTGCCGGGTCCCCGCTGAGGCCGGACCGGCGGTGGTGGCGACAGATGTGAGGGCGAACGTGGTCATGGGAGGTCCTCTCAACGGGCCGTCTGCGCGTGGGCGCCGACGTGGTCCAGGGTGTGCGAGCGGTACTCGACCGACGTGCTGGTGAGCTCCATGAAGACGTCTTCCAGCGACACGCGTACGGGCGTCAGCTCGTGCACGGTGAGTTGCTGATCGGCCGCCAGCTCGCCGATGTCGGCGGAGGACAGGCCCGAGGCGACAATGGCGCCGTCGTCCTCGACGGCGGGCCGGGCCCCGACCCACGAGCGCGGCGACGAACCGCTGCGGCGTGGGCGTCACGATCCGGACGGCGTCGTCGCTCCGGTGGCGCCCCACAAAGTCGTCGACGCTGGTGTCGGCGATCAGGGTGCCGCGGCCGATGACCACGAGACGCTCCGCGGTCAGGGCCATCTCGTTGATGAGGTGGCTCGAGACGAGCACCGTGCGGCCCTCCGAGGCGAGGTTCCGCAACAGGTGACGGACCCAGCGGATGCCCTCGGGGTCGAGACCGTTGACGGGCTCGTCGAAGAGCAGCACGCCGGGGTCCCCGAGGAGGGCGCTGGCGATGCCGAGGCGCTGGCCCATGCCGAGCGAGAACTTCCCGGCCCGCCGGTCGGCGACCGCCGTGAGCCCGACGATGTCGAGCACGGTGTCGATCCGCGCCAGGGGGAGGTCGTTGGTCTGGGCCAGCCAACGCAGATGGTTCCGGGCGCTCCGGCCCGGGTGGAAGGCCTTGGCGTCCAGGAGGGCACCGACTTCGCGCAGCGGCCACGACAGCTCGGCGTAGGCGCAACCGTTGACCAGCGCGGATCCCGCGTCGGGCGCGTCGAGCCCCAGGATCATGCGCATGGTCGTGGACTTCCCCGACCCGTTGGGACCCAGGAAGCCGGTGACGACGCCGGGGGAGACGGTGAAGCTCAGGTCGTCCACCGCCAACGTCCTCCCGTAGCGCTTGGTCAGCCCGCGGGTGACGATCATGGGTCTCCTTCCGCAACCGGGCCCGGACACTCCGCGCCGCCTTCCTCTCAGCATGAGCCGCCGCAGCTGCGCTGAGAATGCCGCTACCGGGCGTCCCACGCTGGGGATAGCACCAGTCGTCGCCAGGCCAGAGGGGCGGCCTCCAAATGAACTACTGGGAGACAAATCTGGGCCTGCCACGAGCATTTCACCAGGGCGGGACTTACCATCGCTCAGATGGGGGCTCCCCCGACCCTGGAAAGGTCGGACGCCGAGCGGGTGGCGGCGGTCCGGTCCGGCGACCCGCACGCGTTCGCCGATCTCTACGCGGAGCACGTCGACTCCGTGCGACGGGTGGCCTACCACCTGGTGGGCAATTCGGATGCGACGGACGATGCGGTGCAGGACACCTTCACCCGCGCCCTGCAGCATCTCGACGACCTGCGCGAGCCCGATCGGTTCCGGCCCTGGCTCCTCTCCATCGCGCGCCACGCCGCCACCGATCAGCTCCGGGCACGCCGACGGTTCACGTCGCTCGACGAGTCCCGCCACGAACTGCTCGCCTCGGCCGGTCCCGGGCCCGAGTCGGTGGCCGAGGTGCGCGAGCTGGCCGATCGCGTGCAGGGTTGCGTGGCCGGCCTCTCCAGGCGCGACGCGGCCGCGCTGACCATGGTCGCCCAACTCGGCTTCACCCCCTCACAGGTGGCCGATGCGCTCGGCGTGTCCCCCGGAGCCGCGAAGGTCGTTGTGCACCGGGCGCGGCGGCGGCTGCGTACCGCGCTGGCCCTGCAGCTGATGATGCAACAGCCGTCGCTCGCCTGTGCGGCCTTCCAGAATCTCATGGCGGACGATCTCTTGGGGGCGTCCAAGCACATCGAGCACTGCGAGACCTGCCTGGGCCGGGCCGGCGCGGAGGACGCGCCCCCCGGTTTCAGCTCGGCGCGTTCCGCCGCCGCACAGGGGCCGCCGCCGTGAGAGCAGGTCTCAGGTCAGCCCCTCGACCCTGATGGCCCCGTCCCGCACCGCATCGACCAGGGATTCAGGGAGAGCCTCAGGGCGCCACTGGCCGTCGGAGCCGGAGTCGGGAGCGCAGTCGTCCAGATAGGCGCGCGCCACCCCGGGCGCGACCAGCGCGGCGAAGAGCGTCGCCTCCTCCTCGGTGAGCTGATCGGCGACGAAGGCGCGCAGTTTGGCCAGCAGCCTGTCGGCCGCGGCGCGTTCGCTGCCCTTGTCCTCTAGCCCAAGAGCCACGCCTCCTCCGACGCTGCACCGCCCTTCGTGGTTACAGGCGGCGTCGGACGCCGCGTGCATCGGGACAACGCGCGCCTCCGGGCCGACACGCGGCCCCCGGTGGAGGCGCTCAGCCGGCGCCGGACGCGGCGGGCGACCCCGGCCAGGCCGGGTAGGAGGGCGCGCGGTCTGGTGGTGTCGCATAGCTGGTGACCGAGCCCGCCAGCGAGAACATCGGCACGGGACCGGACGGGACCGTGCCGGCTTTGTAGCGGGCGCCGCCGTTGACGTAGCGCATCAACCCGGGGCCGTAGGTGCCCTCCTCGTCGGGCCCCTTGGCCGTGGCGTCGTACCACAAGAAGGTGTAGTCGGCGGGCGACGAGTAGCTCGGGAGTGGCGCAGCGCCCTGATAGCCGTACGCTTGGAGCGGCGAAGTGGGCGCGCCGCCGGTCGGCGGGGCGCGGAACAAGCCGGTGGTGAAGGTGTAGGGCGTGATATCGGGCCCGGCCAGTTGGATGCCCGTGAAGAGCTGCTCAATTGGCGGGATGATTGCCGGAGCGGACAGCGCTGCAGGCGTGGCGTTGGGCCCGTACCACCAGTGGTACAGCCGGTCGGCGTCACCCGCCGCGACCGGCACCGGCACGCCCAGGCTGGTCACTCCGAACGCGTGCGACCACTCCGCCTGGTTGTAGTAGCGCCCGAGGGTCGACGTATCGGTCAGGACGATGCCGGTGATGATCCACTCGGGGAAGTAGCCGATGCTGGCGCAGGCCTTGGTGAGGTAGATCGGCATGATGGGGTCGCCGGCGAAGATCACACTCGTGGCGCCGGACGCTTTGAGCTTTTCGGCGATGGTCGCCGCGTTCGTCGGCAGCGTCGTGAGGTTGAGCGTGTAGGTGAGGTCGCTGGGCGACGCCATGTTGACGCGGCCGTCGGCGAGCTTTTTGGTGACCGCCGCTTGCAGTTGGGCGAAGCCCGGCGAAGGCGGCTCCGCCGTCTCGCTCACCACGGCGAACTTGCGCTTCTGGGTGTGCAGGGCGGGGTCGCCGGCCCAGATGGCGTCCTTCCCGCTCAACTTGGCCACGACGTAGTCGAGCGTCTCGGCGAGCGAGGTGTCGGCCGTGGGGAGATTGGCCCACTGGAACGGCGCGTTCTTCTGGATCTCGCCGTTGGTGGACGAGTCGCCGCACACCAGGCAGAGCACGTGCAGGCGGGCCAGCTCGTCCTCGTAGGCGGTGGTCTCACCCGGGCCGTTGATGGACGCGAAGGCGTGGAGTTGTTGGGCGACGGTGACGGCGTCGGCGTGAGCGGCTACCGGGTCGTTGTCGGCTCCGGAGGCGGTGAAGGGGATCAGGTTCACGTGCCGCCCGTACATTTCGTAGATCTGATTGAACATGGCCACGTAGGCCTGGGCGGTCGCGAGCACCTGGGCATTGGTGCCGGCCGCGCTCGAAACCGTCGCCGCCAGGCCGCCCGGCTGAGCCTGGTAGTAGACGACGTTGATGGAGCCGCCCGACACGCCGCTCGAGGTGGTGCCGCCGTTGGCCCCCGTGAAGATGGGCACGCACGGCGGGGAGTACACGGTCGGGATCTTCAGGCGGCCCGTCGCGTGGTCGCACTCGGAGCCCCAGTCGTAGGCGGACGTCCTGCCCACCTTGGCGGCCGCGGCGTAGGTGAGCGGCACGGTCGCGTGGCCGATCGACCGGCCGCTCCCCGTGCTCGGCGACGCGGCAGAGGTGGTCCCCTTGTTCTCGTCCGCGGTCGCCGAGACGCCGGCCGCGATGAGCGCGGCGACGATGAGGACGACCGGGCCGGCCCGGCGCAGCAGGCTCACCGACGGCCAGGGCCGCTCGGCCCACGCGGGGGCCGCGTCCGGGTCCGGCTCGGGGTCGCTCACGAATCCACCTCCGTCGTCGATGTCGTGGCCGGTGTCGGTGTGGCGGCGGCACCCGAGCGCGACCGGGCGAGCGGATCGGAGCCGAGGAACGCCTCGACGACCACGGGAGTGTCGAGGACGTCGCGCGGTGGGCCGCTCGTGAGTACCGTGCCGCGATCCATGGCGACGAGACGGTCGGCCAGTTCGGCGATGAACGCGATGTCGTGCTCGACGACGAGCATGGTCGCATCGAGCCGGTCCCGCACGTTGCGCAGCAGGCCGACCATGGCCTCGACCTCGCGCTGGGCGACGCCCGAGGAGGGCTCGTCGAGCAGGACGACGGAGGGCTGGTGGGCCACCACGGCCGCCAGGTCGACGAGGCGTCGGGAGCCGGTCGAGAGCTCGCTGACCAGGTTGTCGGCGTAGCGGTCCAGGCCGAACAGGTTGAGCAGCTCGTCCACGCGCTGCATGACGGCGGTCTCGGTCCGCACCTGGAGGGGCAGGCGCAGCATGGCGTTGAAGGGGTCGCTGACGTCGGTGAAGCGCTCCAGTGAGACGGCCACGGCGTCGCGTACGGTCAAACCGGAGAACAGGCGGGAATCCTGGAACGAGCGACCGAGCCCGAGGCGGGCACGGGCCGAGGCGGTCCGGTCGGTCACGTCGACACCGCCCAGCTCGACCCGCCCGGCGTCGGGATGGAGGAACCCGGACATGACGTCGAAGAGCGTCGTCTTGCCGGCGCCGTTGGGCCCGATGATCCCCACGATCTCGCCGTGGTCGGCGTGCAGCGACACGTCGTGCAGGGCATTGTTGCCCCCGAAGCTGAGCGAGAGCCCGCGCACCTCGATCTCGGCCCGGCTGTCCCCGTTCGGCGTCGCGGGGGCCGGCGCCGGCGCCTCGAACGCCTCGGAGGCCTTCTGCAGGTAGACGGACCACAGGAGCTCGGGGTGGGCCGCCAACTCGTCGGCGGTCCCGGAGAAGCGCACGACGCCGGTCTCCATGACGTAGACGCGGTCGGCCACCGCCACCGCGACGTTCATCGACTGCTCGACCAGGAGGATGGCGGTGCCGGCCCGGCGCATTGACTCGATCGCGCCGAGCAGCTGCTCCACGACGATGGGCGAGAGACCGAGCGAGAGCTCGTCGATGAGAAACAGCTTGGGGCGGGTGATGGTCGCCATGGCGAGGGCGAGCATCTGCTGCTGGCCGCCCGACAGGTTGGCCGCCCGCTCCTCGCGCCGTGAGGCCAGGGTGGGGAAGGCGGTGAGGGCCTCGTCGATCATGTCGGCGTCGTGCTCGCCGCGCCGCCGGCCCTGCCACGCCGCCACGCGCAGGTTGTCCTCCACGCGCAGGTTGGGGAAGATCCCCTCGCCGCCGGGCACCTGGGCCACGCCGAGGCGGGCGATCTCGTCGGGGGGCAGGTGGGTGATGTCGCGCCCGTCGAAGACGATGGCGCCGTGGTCGGCCTCGACCACCCCGCCGATGGCCCGGAGCAGCGTCGACTTGCCGGCGCCGTTGGTGCCGACGAGGGCGACGATCTCACCCTCGCCGATCTCGATCGCGACGTCGGCCAGGACGACGACGCCGTCGTAGCCCACGCTGAGCTCGCGCACGGCGAGGAGCGGCAGCCGGCCGGCGTGGCGATCGGCCAGCATCTGGGACCGGGTGCGCATGGAGGTCCACACGTCCTGCACGTCGCGCCCGATGAGGCCACCGGCACTGGCGACGATCAGGCCGCCGATGGCGAAGATCGGCACCAGGATGAGCAGGCCGTAGCGGAAGCCGACCGCGTCGCCGATCGCGCCGACGACCGGGAGCACGAGGAAGCCGGGCAGCACGAAGAGCGCGCCGATGGAGAAGCCGACGGAGCGCACCCGGGACGGGATGGCGAGCGAGAGCGAGGCGAGCACGCCGGGCCCCACGATGGCCAGCGAGAAGTCGATGCCGGCGTTGCCGATGAAGGCCGCGGGGACGTCGGGGGCCAGTGCGAACAGCACCGCGAACCCGGCGGCGACGAGCGAGGCCACCGCCAGCATGCGGAAGACGAGGCCGATATCGCGGCGCGCCAGGCGGGTGGCGATGACCGCGCCGACGACGAGACCGAGGAGGTCGAAGAGCTGAATGGGGGCGATCAGGTAGGCGCGCTGGACGGCATCGAGGTGGAACGTCTCCTGGTACTGCAGCGAGGCGAGCGACGTGAACCCGGCGATGGCGGCGGCGAGGAACGGGAGGGCGATGAAGATGCGACGCAGCACGCCGATCTTCCACACGGTCCGCCAGGCCTCGCCGAGCGACGGCGGCGCTTCGACGGGGATGTCGAAGGCGGTGGTGTCCTGGGCGACAGCGTGGACGGGGGCGGGGGCGGCGACGTCGCCCAACGGCGCGGGCTCGCCGAGTTCGGAGGCGACCATCTGCTCGCTCAGCGCGAGCTGCTCGTGGCGGCCGCGGGGCGGCTCGCGCAGGCGTAGGCCGACGACGACCACGAGCACGATGGGCACCGCGAAGAAGAAGAAGGGGGCGCGCCAGGAGAAGACGGCGGCCAGGCCGGCGCCGAGCAGGACGCCGACGATGGCGCCGATGCTGATGCCCGAGCGGTGGGCCGAGTAGATGCGGGGCCGGGCCGGCACGGGGTAGTAGTCGGCCAGCAGCGAGTTGTGCGTGGGGAAGATGACGGCCTGCCCCATGGAGATGCCCACCAGCATGACGGTGGCCACCACGACCCCCTGGGCGACGCCGAGGCCGATGGAGAAGGCGGCTCCGACGAGAGCGCCGATGAGCGCGATGCGCACCCGGTTGGTGCGGTCGGCCAGGACGGCGATGGGGAGCGTGCAGCCCAGCGCAGACGCACCGGCGATGGCGACGATCAGGAGGATGCCGGCGTTGGTGAGATGGAACGCGTCGCGGATGTTCGGCGTGAGCACGTTGAAGGCGCTCTGGGTCGCCTGGTCGAGCAGCTCGATCGCGAAGAGCACCCCGAGGGGGAAGAGCGAGGCGCCGGCGCCGAACTTGGCCAGGCGGCTCACGGGACGAGCGCCCCCTCCACCGGGCCGGGGACGCCCGGCGGGGTGGCCCGACGGCGTCGGGCCAGTCGTTCGAGGCCCCAGTCGCGCAGGTCGTAGCAGAGGCCGGCGAGCCCGCGGGGAAAGAGGATGAGCACGAGCAGCACGCCGAGCGCGGACGGGAAGAGCTGCCAGCTCGGCGGCAGGTACGTGGTGCTGCCCTCGACGATGGCGGCGCCGAGGATGGCGCCGAAGGCCGATCCGAGCCCGCCCACCGCCGTCGAGGTGAACACGACCAGGCTGACCGGCACCAGGAACGAGGTCTCCTGGTACGACTGGTTGACCACCAGCAGGAGGCAGCCGGCCAGGCCGGCGATGAAGCCTGAGACGGCGAACGCGGTGAGCTTGGCCCGTAGGACGCGCACGCCGTAGCCCGACGCCGCCCGCTCGTTGGCCGGGAGCGCCCGCAGGACGCGCCCGGTGCGGCTGTGGCGCAGGCCGTGCAGCGCGAGCAGCACCAGCACCAGCACGCCCAGGCAGAGCTCGAACACCGCCGTCTGGGTGGTGAGGGAGAGGCCGAACAGGTAGGGGACGCCGAGTTGGGACTGCGGGATCCAGGAGAACTCCTCCCGCACCAGTAGGTAGCCCGACGCGGCGAGGCTGAAGGCCAGCGTGGTGACGGCGGCGAACATCCCGTCGAGGCGGAGGGTGGGGATGCCCACCACGACGGCGACGGCACCGGCGGCCGTGCCGGCGAGGAGGAGGGCGAGGCTCAGATCCCAGTGCCAGTCGAGCAGGGCGACGGCGCCGACGGTGGCTCCCACCGCGGCGAAGGACATCTGGCCCAGGCTGACCTGGCCCGACCAGCCGGTCAGCACGACGACGGAGCAGCCGACGATGGCCAGCACGAGGAGCGCCGAGCCGCGGATGACCTCGCCGGGCCCCATCCAGAGCGGCAGTGTGGCGGCGGCGGCGAAGGCGACCAGCGCCCCCACCGGCGCCCCGACGCGCACCTCGGTGAGATCGCGCAGCGACGCCGGCAGCTCGCGCACGCTGCCGGCGAGCGCCAGCGACGACTCGGCCTCGCGGTCGGTGCGGTTGGCCAGCAGCTGGCGCACCACGATGGCGGCGAACACGACGCCGGCCAGGACGGCCAGCCCCAGCGCCGGGTTCGCCGTGTCGTCCCACGCCACGCCCTGTTCGAGGATGCCGAGCGCCACGGCGGAGACGGCGATGACGGGCAGCTCGGTGAAGTTGCCCAGGGCCAGCGCGGCGAGGGCCGTCACCAGCGCGGTCAGGCCGTAGGTGGGGTCGAGCGGCAGGCCGAGGATCGTCGCCTGGAAGAAGATGCTGACGAAGGAGAGGACGCCCGCCACCACCCAGGTCACCGACTGCAGGCGCCCGACCGGGATGCCGAGCATGGAGGCCCGGTCGCGGCGGTCCCCGACGGCCTGCACGGCGAGCCCGACGTCGCTGCGGGTGAACCAGAGCGAGACCGCGGCGAGGCAGGCCACCGAGACGATGACCGCCACCAGGTCGTCGGCGTCGAGGACGACCGGCCCGACGTGCCAGGCGAGGTGCCAGGGGAAGCTCGCCACCGCGGTAGCGATGGGCGCCTGGCCCCAGATGCGCGGGATGAGCAGGCTCACGACGACGAGGAGCTGGGACAGGCCGATGGTGGCCACGGTGAGGATGAGCCGGGGCGAACGCCGGAAGCGCCGCACCACCAGTATCTCGACGGTGGCCGTCAGGAGGAGCGACGCCACCAGGCCGGTGGCCAGACCGAGGAAGTAGTTCACGCCGGAGAAGCCGATGAGCCCGACGGCCAGGACGGCGGGGGCCGTCCCGAGATCGCCCTGGGCGAAGTTGATCACCTTGTTCAGGCGGTAGGTGAGACCGAGTCCGACCGCCATGAGGGAGCCGAGCAGGCCCAGCACGGCGCCCTGGAGCCAGACCCCGAGCGGGAGCGGGAAGAGGATCAGCTGCACGGCGAGGACCGCGCCGACGGAGACAACGGCCGCCACCGCGGTCGGCGCCCGCCCCGGCAACCGCAGAAGGGTGCTCAGCGGCTCATACCCTTCTCATGGCTCATGCCTCGTACCGCATGGCGAACTTGCCCCCCCGGGTAGCTCACTGACCGATTCGGCACCTGCTGGTCCTGCTCGTGGCGGGCCTCAGGGTACCGGTCCGCCGGGGGAACGCCAAGGCATCGATGTCGCCGCCCCATACGGCCTTTCCACCATGGGGCGGAGGACGTGGGCGCGCACGGCCCTCAGGGACATCCCCGAGTGCACCCCCGATGCGTTCGGGGTCGCACCAGGGTCATGCCGGATTCACGGTCGAAAGGGGCGCCGCCAGACTGGCAGCATGGAGTCCGCCGTCCACCCGAGATCGACGAAACGAGGCAGCGTGGCGCTCACCGAACAGGTCCCTTCCCCTCCGCGGGCGGCCACGCCCGCGGCGCACGCCGTCGAGCTGACCAAGACCTACGGGACGGGACAGGCGACGGTCCACGCCCTCGCCGGCATCACCGTGACGTTCGAGCGCGGCCGCTTCACCGCCGTCATGGGCCCATCGGGTTCGGGGAAGTCCACGCTGATGCACTGCATGGCCGGGCTCGACCGCCCGACGTCGGGGCAGTCCTACGTCGGCGACCTCGACATCGGGAACCTCGACGACAAGGGCCTGACCCAGATGCGGCGGGACCACATCGGCTTCGTGTTCCAGTCGTTCAACCTCGTCCCGACGCTGACGGCGGCGGAGAACATCACGCTGCCGATCGACCTGGCCGGGCGGAAGGTGGACAAGGAATGGTTCGACTACCTGGTGGACCAGCTCGGCATCGCCGACCGGCTGTCCCACCGGCCGAGCGAGCTGTCGGGCGGGCAGCAGCAGCGCTGCGCGTGCGCCCGGGCCCTGATCAACCGTCCCGACCTCGTCTTCGCCGACGAGCCCACCGGGAACCTGGACTCCAACTCCACCAACGAGATGCTGTCCTTCCTGCGCCGCTCGGTCACCGAGTTCGGCCAGTCCATCGTCATGGTCACCCACGACCCGCACGGGGCGGCCTACGCCGACCGGGTCGTCTTCCTGGCCGACGGCAACATCGTGGGCGAGCTCACCGAGCCGACGCCCGACTCGGTGCTGGAGCGGATCCGGACGCTGGGCGCCTGACATGTGGCGTGTCACGATCAAGGGGCTGCTCGCCCACAAGCTCCGGGCGGCGCTGACGGCGCTGTCCATCGTCCTCGGGGTGACGTTCATCGCCGGGACGTTCATCCTCACCGACACCCTGCACAGCACGTTCGACACGCTGTTCAGCAACATCTACCAGAACATCGACTTCCAGGTGCGCGGCGTGGCCCAGCTCGGCAGCGGCGGCACCGCCACGCGCAACCCGGTGCCCGAGTCGCTCCTCGCCAAGGTGCGCGACGTCCCGGGGGTGGAGGCGGCCGACGGCTCGGTCACCGGTGGCGCCGAGTTCATCGCGCCCGACGGGAAGGCGATCTCGAACGGTGGCGCGCCCGGGATCGGCATCTCCTTCGACCCTGACAAACAGATCTCGGTCCTGCACATCGTGCAGGGCGCCCCACCGACGACCTCGCACGACGTCGTGATGGATCTCGGCACGGCGCAGAAGTACGGCTTCAAGGTGGGCCAGCAGGTGCGCATCCTGCTGCGGGGGCCGACCAGGACGTTCACCATCACGGGCCTGGCGACGTTCGGCACGGTCAACAACCTGGCCGGCGCGACGCTGGCCGCCTTCGACACCTCGACAGCCCAGGTGCTCTTCAACGACGTCGGTCAGTTCGACAGCATCAACGTCGTCACGCAACCGGGCGCCGACAAGGCGACCGTGCAGCGGGACATCGCGCGGGTGCTCCCGCCCGGCGTCCAGGTGGTCACCGGCCAGACGGTCGTCAACGAGGCGACCGGGGTCATCAGCAGCGCGCTGGGCTTCTTCAACACGGCGCTGCTCGTCTTCGGCTTCATCGCGCTCTTCGTGGGTGGCTTCACCATCCTGAACACGTTCTCCATCACCGTGGGGCAGCGCACGCGCGAGCTGGCGCTCCTGCGCATCGTCGGGGCGAGCCGCCGTCAGGTGTTCCGCTCCGTGCTCGCCGAGGCGGCCATCGTGGGGCTGGTGTCCTCCCTGATCGGCCTGGGACTGGGCGTGCTGGCGGCCATCGGGCTGGAGAAGCTGCTGAGCGGCTTCGGGATCTCCCTGCCGACGGGCCCGATCGTCTTCGAGGCGCGCACCGTCGTCGTCTGCATCATCGTGGGGCTCGGGGTGACGCTGGTCTCGGCCGTCGGTCCGGCGCGCCGCGCCGTGCGCATCGCCCCGGTGGCCGCCGTCTCCGAGCAGCAGACCGAGCAGGAGGTCCCGCTGCGGCGCCGCTTCGTGCAGGGGGGCGTGGTCACGCTCGTCGGGATCGTCGCCCTCGCCTTCGGGCTCACCAAGCCGGAGATCGCGCTGGTGGGAATCGGCGCGGTGTTGCTCTTCGTCGGCGTGACCATGCTGTCGCCGGCCGTGGCGCGGCCCATGGCGAGCGTGATCGGGCGCCCGCTCGCCCGCCTGCTCGGGATGTCGGGCCGGCTCGGTCGCGAGAACTCCATGCGTAGCCCGCGGCGCACGGCCCAGACGGCGGCGGCGCTGATGGTGGGGCTGGCCCTCGTCTCGGCCATCGCCGTGTTCGGCGCGTCGCTGACGAAGTCCGCCACCAGCAGCGTCGACAACGCCGTGAGCGCCGACCTCCTCGTTTCGAACACGAACAACAACGGGCCGGGAGGCTTCAGCAACACGGTGCCGCAGCTGGCGTCCGCCGTCCCCGGCGTCACCGCCACCAACACCATCTACAGCGGGGAGTTCGAGTTCCGGCAGTCGCTCGTGACGTTGTTGGCCGCCGGGACCGAGAACCTCTCCCAGACGGTCATTCTCTCCATGGAGTCGGGAACCACCCGGGCCGCCGCCGCCGGCCAGATGCTCATCGACACCACCACGGCCAACGCGGACGACCTCGTCGTCGGCGACACGGTGCCCGTGAAGTTCGCGCTCACGGGGTCCTCCCGCATGCGCATCGGCGGGATCTACCAGCCGAACTCGTTGGTGGGGAGCTACTTCGTCAGCGACACGTTCTACCTGGCCCACTACAAGGACCCGCATCCCGCTGCCGTCCTCCTCAGGACCGACGGCAGCCCGGGGGTGCAGAAGGCGGTCGAGCATGCGCTGAACGCCTATCCGAACGTGCAGGTCCAGACGCGGGCGCAGTTCGAGGCGGCGGAGGCGAAGCAGGTCAACCAGCTGCTCGGGTTGGTGTACGCCTTGTTGGCCCTGGCCGTGATCATTGCCCTGATCGGGATCGTAAACACGCTCATGCTGTCGGTGTTCGAGCGCACCCACGAGATCGGGCTGCTGCGGGCCGTGGGCATGGTGCGGCGTCAGATCCGCGTCATGATCCGCTCGGAGTCCGTGATCCTGGCCGTCTTCGGCGCCATCATCGGCATCGTCGTGGGGACGGGCCTCGGCATCGCGCTGGTGTCCGCGCTCCGTGCACAGGGCGTCACCTCCACATCGGTGCCGTTCCCGAACCTGGTGATCTTCCTGATCCTCGCCGCGTTGTTGGGGCTGCTCGCCGCCAGCTGGCCGGCGCGCCGTGCCGCCAAACTCGACGTGCTCGCCGCCATCGCGGCCGAGTGAGGTCGTACAGGCCGATCAGTCGGTCAGATGTTGAGGCGCCACGAGATCGTGACGCGCCCGTAGGGCCGGTCGGCCACGGCGGCGACGGCCCGGCGCAGATCGGGGTTGAGGTCGCCGAGGCTGCCGCTGCGCGAGCGCGCGTAGACGTCGACGTACAGGACGTCGCCCCACCCGTGCGTGGCGACGGTCTGGGTCACCTGCAGCCGGTCGTCCGCTCCCGTGGCCTCCAGCACGGCGCGCCGCACCGCGCTCTGGGTCGCACTGTTGGCTCTCATTGAGCGCTGACGCGTGTGAGCACCGTGGCCGTGTGGGTGATCACCGCGTCAGTATAAGAACGGCGCGCCCGGGGCGCCGGGGCGCCGGGTGCCGGGTGCGGGTGGAGCACGGTCCGGCGAAAGGGTGGTTCGGTACAGTGGCGGGCATGACGACCACGGCCGAGACCTCGAAGCAGCCCGGCGCCTTCCGCCTTCCGGGATACACCGTTGCCGTCGGGCCGTTCACCCACGTGGCGGCGGAGCGCGACCGGCTGGCCGCACTGGAATGGCGTCACTTCGACGCCCACCAGCTCGGAGCGACCGTGGGGGCCGAGATCGCCGGCGTCGATCTCACCGCGGCGCTGCCCGACGACGTCGTGGCCGAGCTGCGCCAGGCACTGCACGACTACAAGGTCATCTTCTTCCGCGACCAGCCGCTGGACCCGCACCGGCACGTGGCGTTCGCGCGTCGCTTCGGCGACCTGGAGGTCCACCCGTTCCTGCCGTCGAACACCGGCGAGCCCGAGCTGGTCCGCTTCGAGAAGACGGCGGAGGTGAGCGGCTACGAGAACTCGTGGCACCACGACGTGACCTGGCGCGAGCGGCCGTCCATGGGGGCGATCCTGCACGCCGTGTCGGTGCCTAAGAGCGGCGGCGACACGCTCTTCTCCGACATGTACGCCGCCTACGACGGCCTCGACCAGGCGACCAGGGACGAGATCGACGGGCTGCAGGCGGTGCACGACTTCACCCAGACGTTCGGGCACGCCATGTCCGACGAGGAGCGCCGGAAGGCCCAGGAGCAGTACCCGCCGGTGCGCCATCCGGTGGTGTGCACCCACCCCGAGACCGGGAAGCTGCACCTGTACGTCAACCGCCCCTTCGTGAGCCATATCGAGGGGCTCGACCGCGCTGCCAGCCTGGCGCTGCTCGACCGGCTCTGCCGGCAGGCCGACGCCCCCGAACACCAGTGCCGCTTCACCTGGACCAAGGATGCCGTGGCGTTCTGGGACAACCGCGCCGTGCAGCACTACGCCTCGAGCGACTACTGGCCCCAGCGCCGCTCCATGGAGCGCGCGTCGGTTATCGGGACGGCGCCCGTCCGCTCCTGAGAGCGACGAATGGGCCAGGACGATGGAGCCCGACGCCACCACAGGCGCGGCCGGATGCCCCGCTTTCTACCGCCTTCTAAGGCTGGATTGAGAGAGCAGGCGCCCCACCGGACGACCGGCTCGGCGCGACGGCCGGCACGCTCGCCGGGGCGCGGTTGGGGGAGAGGGCCAGCGCCAGCAGCACGAGCAGCGGTCCGGTGTTGGGGTCGGTCGCGATGCCGCTGAAGGGCTGCCCGAAGGCCTCGCCGAACACCCAGTAGTCGAGGGCCAGTGCGGCGCCGGCCACCAGGAAGACGGTGGTGTGCCGGGAGACCAACGGACCCAGGCCGATCACGAAGGACAGGGCCGCGCAGGCGACCGCGACCGAGCCGCCGCCGTTCCCGAAGGCGTGGGCGACCGACAGCGGCACGCGGGCCAGCCAGCTCGGCTCGCCGCTGACGGCGCCGCTGATCGCCCCCGAGATGCTCCCACCGGCCCGGTTGGCCGGGAGCAGCCACAGGGCTCCCATGCCGATCCACACCACCGCCCAGATGGCCTTGCCGCCCCGTTCCCCGAGCGGGCCCTCGGCCGCGGCCGCACCCGCCCCCGCCGGGCGGTCGGCCCGCGGCCACACGAGGAGGCCGATGGCGGCGTAGAGCAGCGCGCCTCCCGGCGCCCCGGTCAGCGGGGACGCCATGCCGGTGAAGAGCATGCCGAAGCCCTCGCCGAGCGCCCAGACGCCGAGCGCCCAGGCAAACGAGAGGACGAGTGCCGGCTTGACGGTCTCCCGCACCAGCAGCCCGACCCCGATGAGAATCTGAATGGCGGCGAAGACGCTGTTGGTCGGCGCGGGCTGGACCGCGATCAGGTGCGCCATGTGGGTGATGACGCTGGACACGAAGTCCGGCTGGCCCTGGGCCGAGGGGAGGATCACGTTGTTGGCGAAGTCCGGGCCGAACATCTTCGGCTGCAGCTGGAGGAGACCGTCGAGCAGCCACATGACGCCGAGGCCGATCTGAATGGTGCGGGCGCTCACCCGGCCCGTTCCCCGCCGACCGACTGCGCTCACGCCTGGCCCTTGATGATCGGCGCCAACTCGGCCCGGGTCAGGTCGGGCTGGAACTGGTGACTCGAGGCCAGGGACGGCTCGGTCCACACGTGGAGCATGAAGTAGGTGTTGGTGTTGTGCACGCCCGAGGCGCACGTGCCGGAGGCACTCGTCTTTCCCACCACCTGGCCGCCCGAGAGGCAGAGGTCGTCGTGCGCGTGCCACTGGGTCAACGGCCCGCCGATGTCGGGACCGGGCGTGCAGGATGCCGGCCCGAGATACATGGCGCCCATGAGCTCGGGGCCGTTGACCGTGTTGGCGTACATCAGGAACGCGGGCCGCGACGGATCGAAGCCGTCCGTCTTGGCGATCTGCCAGTTGGCGTAGTGGACCAGGTACCCGTTCGGGTTGGTGGCCGGGGTGTACCCGGCCGCGGTGGCGGCCGAGAGGTCGACGAACTTGGAGAGCGTGGCCTTGGTCTGCGCCACGAGCTGGTCGGCCGCCGCCTGCTGGGCCGCCGAGGCGGTGCCCGAGGGCACGGGCGCCATCACCATGCCGTTGGACATGACGGTCGCGCCCTTGACGTTGGAACACACGGCCGACGTGGCCTGCGCCGCGCCGGTCGATGTCGATGTGGAGGTCGGGGTGGACGAGGAACCAGGGTTCGACGATCCCCCCATCTTCATGCCGGCGGTCGATCCCGAACTGCCGCCGCCGCCGCTCGACTTCACGCCGCTCGAGGCCGACGCGCTGGGTGCCGGGTGCGACGAGGCGTCCGGGACCGTCGTGGCCGCCAGCACCAGGACCGCCGCGACCCCGACCGTCGCGAGCCCGGCCCACCACAGCCGCGCCGCCGGGCCGAGGGCCGACCACCGTGCCGTCATCGATTGCTTGAGCCGCACCATGGCTCCTCCTCTACACCCGCTCGTGGGGACAGCATCGACCCCGGATGTCAGGGCCGCGCCTGCGGGGTGTGAGGGAAGTGTGATCACCAGGCCAGGAGCGATCCGGTGCCGCGCCGGTCGCCGTGGCGGCGGTCAGTGGTGCTGCGGCTCCCTGAAGGCGACTCCGACGGACTCGCCGTTGCCGTGGACGCTCGGATCCAACCGGACGCTGACGGCCGTCTGGTTCGTCGCCGGCGGGTCCGCATCCGCTGAAACGACGATCCGATCCCGGCCCGCAGCCTTGGCGCTGAGGAGAGCGGCGTCGGCCAGTGCGACCACCTGGTCGAAATCTCCGGCCTGGTCCGAGGAGGCGAGGCCGAAGCTGATGGTGAACCGCGGGAGTTCGGCGATGACGATTCGCTCGGCCAGACGCTCGCGGACTCGTTCCAGGACCTGGCGCGCCTCATCGACGGGACACTCGGGGAGGACGATGACGAACTCCTCCCCCCCGTAGCGGCCCGCGATGTCGACGGGCCGGAGTGAGTCCCGCAGTACCTGCGACAAGGTCCTCAGGGCGCGGTCGCCGGCGGCGTGCCCGAAGACGTCGTTCAGATCCTTGAAGTGGTCGAGGTCGCCGTAGGCCACGGAATACGGCGTGCCCGTGGCGTGGAGCTCCCGGACCGCGGTCTCCAAGCTCCTCCGGGTCATGAGCCCCGTGAGGGAGTCACTGTTGGCCTGGGTCCGGGAGACCTCGAAGGCACGCAGCATCGCCAATCGCTCCGATGTCCTTCGCGCGACCGCCTCCACGTTCTTCTCTACTTCGTCTGACGGAGGCGAACCGTCCGCCGTGGTCACATGGAAGACCCCCAGGGAGTTGCCGCCCATGCTCATGGGAACGCAGAGGGCGGAGCAATGTCGGCCCCGAAGGTGGGGACAGGCATCGAGCGCCGTGCTGTCGGGGAACACCATGCTCCGCGCCCTCGATGCAGCCGGGCAGTCGTCGGGGGACATGACCCCGCAACCGACGTCGTCGGTTTGCGCAGAGCTGACGAGGACCTGCCGGAAGTGAGCTTTGCTGGAGTCGGCCAGCAGGAGCTCGGATCGCATGTCCGGAGCAGCCTGGCTCAGTGCCTCGGCCACGAGATCGAAGACGGATGCCTCCGCCTTCGACATCTCCAGTGCGGTTTGCAGGCTCGCCTCGAACGCGACCCTTCGTGCGACGTCGGACTGAACGGCCTCACGCCTGGACTGCTCACGTTCCACCCGGAGGGCGTGCCGGGTGAGCACCGCGATGACGATGCCGGCGATGGCCAGGCCGATGGCAATGGACCACAGGAGATCGACTCGGGCACTGTCGGCCGCAGCGTGTGCCTGCTCGGCCGTCGTGGTGAGGCGGTTGGTGATGGTCGTCTGCAGGGAGGCCAGAGTTGCATCGAGGTTCGCATCGGTCGACGTCTCGACGGCCGCCAGATGCGCGGTCTGGGGCGTGTGCGTCCCGCCAGCCAGGAATGCCCCGAGACTCGTCTGCGCGGCGACGTAGGCCGACATCCGGTCGGCCAGACCGGGCGCCAGGTCGGCGTTGCCCGGTATCGCGAGCAGGTGCTGCAGGGTCGCGTAGGACTTGTTGATGGCGTTTGCGTCGGTTTCGGCTCCGGCCACATTCGTGGCGGACGTCGGCGCGGAGCTGTCGAAGGCCCCCGTCGCGAGCATTTGGAAAGCCGCCGCCGCCGCCCGCATCTCCCTGACCGGCGGGAGGAGCACGAGGTACCGCTGCGTCAGTTGGGCGTTGAGCGATTCGGCTTGGGACGCGTTGGCCACCCCGAGGAAGGCCCCCGCCAGCGCGATCAGGGTCAGCACGATGCCCAGCAGGACGATGGCTCTGTGGGGTGCGTACCACCTCCAGGGGTCCCGGACGTTCGTCGTCGACCCGGTGCTCACGGTGAGACATATCGGCGCGTTCGCGCCTTTTCATGAGCTGCCAAAGCCGTCTGTGCCCCTGTCGACGCTCGAGCCCGTGGTCCGGAGCGTGCCGGCGCAGCCGCCAAAGCCGTCTGTGCCCCTGTCGACGCTCGAGCCCGTGGTCCGGAGCGTGCCGGCGCCGCCCCTGGGCCCCACCGCCCGGCACGGCCTGCGCGCCGCCCTCCAACACACCCGATGCCGGGCGTATCCTCCCGTCATGGCTGGTACCGGCCCTTTCTCCCGTCGCCTGCGCGACCGTCCCGACGACCAGCTCCCCCTCCACGCCGGGCCCGTCTCCAACGGTGAGTTCGTCCCGGCGGCCGCAGGGGCCAGGGACCGCAAGGTCAACGCGCTGATCCGTTCGTCCATCGACGACGCGGCGCGCCGGGTCGGGGTGGACCGGCGACGCTTCCTGCAGGGCGCCGGGGCCGTGGCCGCCTCGCTCGCCGCGTTCGAGCTCGCCGGCTGCGCCTCGCCACCGGCCTCACACCCGCAGGCGGGACCGGCCCGGGGCAGGGGAGGCCGGTTCAAGGTGCCGCCGCCCGAGGACACGGCCGCCTGCCAGCAGGCGTTGACCGGTTCGGAGTTCATCTTCGACGTCCACACGCACCACGTGATCCCGACTGGTCCCTGGGTCGACGATTCCCCCTCGACGACCTCGCTCGTCCTCTCCATGCTGCCGGCGGGCTGCACCGACACCGACCAGCTCGATTGTGTGGACCGGGCCAGTTACCTGCACGACATCTTCCTGGCCAGTGACACGACGATGGCGGTGCTGACGGACGTCCCGAACTCGGGCCCGTCCAACGCCCCGATCCCCTTCCCCGAGGCGCTGCGTACCCAGCAGATCACGGCGGGCCTCACCGGCGGTGGCGCCAGCCGGCTCCTGGTCGAGAACATCATCGCCCCCAACGTCGGTCCGGTCAGCGCCACCCTGGACGAGATGTCGGGTGCGATGGCAACGGGACCGCCGGCTGCCTTCAAGGTGTACACGGCCTGGAGCCCGAGCGGCGACAGCGGCTACTCGTTGGAGGACCCCACCATCGGGCTCCCTACCGTCAAGCATGCGCAGGACCTCGGGGTGAAGGTGTTCGTGGCCCACAAGGGACTGCCGCTGGTGAACTTCGACCCGGTCTTCAACCACCCCGACGACATCGTCGCCGTGTCGCGTCAGTTCCCCGACATGCAGTTCGTCGTGTACCACGCGGCGTGGGATCCCAGCCAGGTGGAGGGTCCCTACGACCCGAACGCCACCATCGGCATCGACACGCTGCTGGCGGCCCTCGACCGCCACGCCGTGCCACCGAACGACAACGTGTGGGTCGACGTAGCCACCCTGTGGCGCCAGCTCCTCACCACGCCTGACCAGGCGGCCCACGCCATCGGCAAGTTGCTCGGCCGGGTGGGCACGCAGCGGGTCATGTGGGGCACCGACGCCATCTGGTACGGGAGCCCCGAGCCCCAGATCATGGCCATGCGCACCTTCGAGATCACGCCCGAGTTCCAGGAGACGTACAACTACCCCGCGTTGACCGCCGACGTGAAGACAGGCCTGTTCGGCCTCAACGCCGCCCAGCTCTTCGGGGTCGACCCGACGGCCATGCGGTGCGGCCTGACCCAGGATCCGCTCACGGCCAACATCTCGGAAGCGGCCGCGTTGCGCGACGAGGGCGCGCTGCCCTCGGCCTGGCAACCCCACGGTCCGACCACGCGCCGCCAGGTGCTCGACTGGCTCGGCACGTCGGCCACGAAGTGGATGCCGTTCTAGCCTCGCGTGCCCGCGCCGGTCGAAGGCCCGTAACCGGTTGACCGCCCCGGCGGGTCTTCCGTGCTCCGCAGCACCCAGACCCGCGCGGTGCAGGCGGCGGTGAGCGGCCACGCCAGGCCCCGCTCCATCAGAGCGCCGCCGCTCCACCGCTCGCGGCGGTCCTCGGCGTCAGGCTCCGCCAGGTCGATCGCGACCACCTCGTACGTCCGGTCCGGATGGAGCCCACCCAGCTGGACCGGGTCGGCGTCGAGCGTGCCGTCGGCCAGCTGGAAGCCGAAGACGACGGCCCGCCGGCCGTCCGGTGACACGTACGAGAGGGCGGCGCGCTCGTCCGGCGGGAGCAGGCGCCACAGGTCGCCCTGTTGGACGAGCGGCCGGACGTCGCGGGCGAGGTCGACGGCACGCCGGCACACGGCCAGCTCCTCGCCGCCGAGCCCCTGCAGGTCGAGGTCGAAACCGAAGCGTGCGCTCAGGGCCACCGCACACCCGAACGCGAGGGGCCGGTTTCCCTCCGCGGTGACGTGGGCCGCCACCGCGTTGGCCGGGAGGAAGTGCGAGGCGGCCCACTGCATGCGCACCCGGTCGAGGGGATCGGTGTTGTCCGACAGCCAGACCTCGTGGAACCAGCGCAGGGACCCGAGGTCGACGCGCCCGCCGCCGGAGGCACACAGCATGAGCGTCTGTTCGGGGTGGCGCTCGGCCACCGTCGCCATGAGGTCCCAGGTGGCCCGCACGTGGTCCACCCAGTAGTTGGCCTGACGGTCGGCGGGGAGAGCGGGTGACCCGGGGTCCGTGAGGGGGCGGTTGGCGTCCCACTTGAGGTAACTGATGCCTGGGTTCTCGGCCAGCGTGCGATCCACCACGTCGAGCACGAAGTCGGCGACGGTCGGCTGCAGGACGTCAAGCACGAGCTGCTGGCGCCACTCTCGTCGCGGTCGGGTCGGGTGGCCGACGACCCAGTCGGGATGCTCGGCGTACAGCATCGAGCGGGGGTTGACCATCTCGGGCTCCAGCCACAGCCCGAAGAGGATCCCGCGCGCGGGCCCGCTCGATGAGAGGACCGAGGCCACCCGGCAGCTTCGTTTCGTTCACCTGCCAGTCGCCCAGGCCGGCCGTGTCGTCGTTGCGGGGGTGCGACGTGCCGAACCAGCCGTCGTCGAGCAGGAAGAGCTCGGCGCCGAGGTCCGCCGCCCGGTCGATGAGGCCGAGCAGCCGTCCGGTGTCGAAGGAGAAGAACGTGGCCTCCCAGTTGTTGACCACGATCGGACGCAGCTCGTCACCGCCGCGGACCGCGTGGGTGCGCACCCACCGGTGGAGGCGCCGGCTCAGGGGGCCGACGCCGTCCACCGACCAGGCCCAGATCTGGTCGGGCGTGGTGAACGTCGCCCCGGGGTCGAGCACGTACTCGGCCGCGGCCGGGTTGTGTCCGCACCAGGCCCGCACGGTGGGGGCGGTGGTGCGCTCGAAGGCGAAGCGTGTGTTGCCACCCCAGGCCAGGGCGCCGGCGAGGACGGTGCCGCGGGTTTCGCGCGGTGCGCCCTCCGGGGCCAGGAGGAAGAAGGGGCAGGACCGCAGGTGGGGCTGGACGCCGCCACGCGACTCGACGAGCTTGGTCCCGGGTGTCAGCGGCTCCGTCGTCGTGGTCCACTCGGCGGCCCAGTCGCCCCCGCCGAAATGGGTCAGGTACGGCGAGACGGCGCCGAGCAGGGGCGAGGCGGCCGCAACCTCGAAGAGGGTGACCGCGCCGGGCTGCCGGTTGGTGACGGTCGCCCACTGGCGCAGCACGCCGTGGTCCTCGGCGCGGAAGCACAGCCTGACTTCCAACCGGCGGTCGGGGTCGACCAGCAGGATCTCGGTGGCCGGACCGGCAATGTGGACATCCTCGACCCGCAGCCGCGTCGTCGTGCCGCCGTCGCTGTGGGTGACCCGCAGCGCGGGAGCGCGGACGGGCTCCTCGTCGTAGGCCGAATAGGCCAGGGGGTAGACGTTCGCCGGCACCCGGGCCGACAGCCGCTCCATGTGGGACGCAATGTCCGGCCCGAACCCCGCCTGGCGCAGGTGACCCTCCTCGTCGACGAGGAAGCCGTAGCCGGCGCCTGCGGACGACACCACGATGCTGCGCATGGGGTCACCATTGCAGAAGATGAGATCGAAGACCCCGACCGCGAGGCTGCAGAGGATTGCCCAATCCGAAACTGCTGCAAACGGTGGCAACCACCGCGCGCCTCGCCGCCTGAGCAGCGTCGACGTCAACCTCCATGAGTATCAGACCTCGGGACCCGCTTGCTTCGAGCCCTACGATGCGCCGATGGATCTGATGGCGTCCGTGTCCGAGCGCTCACTCAACGTACGGGCCGGTCGACGCGTCGGGTGGGCTGCCTCGCTGGGAGTGGTCGTCGGTGTGATCATTTCCCAGTTCGCTCAGTGGCAGGCGGCCATCCTTATCGGTTGGGACGCGGGAGCCCTGTTGCTCATCGTGTGGATCTGGGTGGCGGTGATGGGACTGGACGCCACGGAGAGCAAGACCCATGCCGTTCGTGAGGACACGAGCATCCGGCTCTCCGAACTGATCGTCCTCACCTCGGGTGTGGCGCTTCTGGCGGCGGTCGGGCTTGTCCTCGTGCGGGCCGGCCAGGCCACCGGCGGGTCCAAGGCCTTCCTGATCGTTCTGGGCGTGGTGAGCGTGGCCCTGACCTGGGCGTTGCTGCACACCGTGTTCACGTTGCGCTATGCCCGCACCTACTACCGCCGGCCGGTGGGAGGAATCGATTTCAACGAAGAGGATCCGCCCACCTATCTCGACTTCGCCTACCTGGCACTGACCATCGGGATGACGTTTCAGGTCTCGGATACGAACCTCACGACAAAGAGCATCCGCAGGATCGCCCTCGCGCACGCACTGCTTTCCTACCTGTACGGAGCGGTGATCGTTGCTCTCGTCATCAACGTGGTGTCCAGCCTGCTGCATTGAGGGCCACCACGGTCGCACGGTTTGCATCCATCGTTCGACCGGCGCAAGGCCGAGCTCGGTGCGATGATGCACCCATGAGCGAGCGGAAGAAGGTCGTCGTCGGGGGCACGGGGTTCGTGGGGAAGATGGTGATCCCCGAGGTGCTGCGGCACCCGAACTTCGAGCTGGTCGGGCGTCCGGGTCAGCGACAAGGACAAGGTGGGCCGCGACGTCGGCGAGATCTGCGGCATCGCGACCACCGGGATCACCGCCACCGACGACCTCGATGCGCTCATCGCCCTCCGCCCCGACGCCCTGGTGCACTACGGGCCCACCGCCGGCCAGGCCGACGCCAACATCCGCGACATGGGGGCCTTCCTCCGTGCCGGCATCGACGTGTCCTCGACGGCCATGACGCCGTGGGTCTGGCCGCACATGAAGCAGAACCCCCCCTCGTGGATCGACCCGATCACCGAGGCCTGCCAGGAAGGCGGCTCCACCTGCTTCACCACCGGCATCGACCCCGGCTTCGCCAACGATCTCTTCCCCATGACCCTCATGGGCCTGTGCGCCGAGGTGAAGAAGGTCAAGGCCCTCGAGATCCTGGACTATCTCAACTACACCGGCGCCTACGAGGACGAGATGGGCATCGGCCGCCCCCCGAGTTCACGCCCCTCCTGGAGCACACCGACATCCTCGTGATGTCCTGGGGCGGCACCGTGCCGATGATGGCCCACGCGGTCGGCATCGAGCTCGAAGAGATCACCACCACCTGGGACAAGTGGGTGACCGACGTCCCCATCACCACCGCCAAGGGTGTGATCGATCCGGGGGCGGTGGCGGCCATCCACTTCACCATCAACGGGATGTACAAGGGCGAGCCCCGCATCTGCCTGGAGCACATCAACCGCGTCGGCACCGACGCCGCGCCCGACTGGCCCCGGGGCACCCAGGACGACGTTTACCGGGTGGAGATCGAGGGCACCCCCTCGATCACGCAGGAGACCGCCTTCCGCTTCACCGACGGCAGCGGGCGGGATGCCGCCGCCGCCGGCTGTCTGGCCACGGGGCTGCGCGCCCTCAACGCGGTGCCGGCGGTCAACGATCTGCCGTCCGGGTGGGCCACCGCCCTGGATCTGCCGCTCATCCCCGGGGCGGGGACGATCCGCTGAGCGCCCGGAATTCGCCCGACGACGAACGGAGGGCCGTCCGGCCCCCGCCAGGGGATTCGTGCGGGGCACTCCAGCCGACGGTGGGACCGACCGACAATTCTGTCGCGACGATCACTGCCGTCCCTCCTGTGGGGTGCACGGCCTGATCGATCGCGCCGTTTCATCTCTGTGTCTGCGTTCTTCGTCTGGGCCCGGACGACCATGCGAGGAAGAAGAGGAGCTCCATGAACAGTCGCCCGCGTCGATTCCTGCTGGCCCTGTGGGACGGGGGAGGGAACGTGCCGCCCGAACTGGGCGTCGCCCGGCGCGTCGTCGAGCGCGGCCACCGGGTGCACGTACTGGGCGATCCCACGTTCGCCGACGCAGCCGAAGCGGCCGGATGCAGCTTCTCGCCGTGGCAGCGGGCGCCCCACCGGAAGACATTCGACCCGTCCGACGATCTCCTCAAGGACTGGGAGGCCAACGACCCGCTCGATGCGCTCCGGCGCCTCCGTGACGAGCTCATGTCCGGCCCGGCGGCAGCCTTCGCGGCCGACACGGCCGCCGCCATCGGGGCGTTCCATCCCGATGCCGTGCTGGCGGACGCCAATCTGTTCGGATCGGTCATCGCCGCAGAGGAGGCGGGGCTTCCCGTCGTCGCTCTGATCCCGAACATCTGGGAGGTCCCGACACCGGGGACCGGGGACCCGGCGGTCCTCAGGATCACCAACCGGGTGCTCAAGGGGGGCCTGCCCGACCTCAACGCCGCCCGCGCCGAGCACGGATTGCCGCCGCTCACCTCGCTCTACGACCAGATCCTCGGCGCCGACCGGATCCTGGTGCTCAGCAGCGAGACCTTCGACACCGTGTCACCGTTCGTGCCGGCCAACGTGCGCTACGTCGGCCCGGTCCTCGACGACCCCACCTGGACCGAACCGTGGTCGTCTCCCTGGCCCGAGAGCAACACGGACCCCCTGGTGCTCGTCGGCTTCAGCTCCATGTACCAGAACCAGGGATCTCTGGTGCAGCGGGTGATCGACGCACTCTCGGGAATGGAGGTGCGGGCCGTCGTGGCGCTCGGCCAGATGCTCACACCCGGCGGCGCTGGTCGCAGCGCCCAACGTCGCCGTCGTGCAGTCCGCTCCGCACGGCGTCCTCGTGAAGGAAGCGTCGGTGGTCGTCTCGCACTGCGGGCACGGGACGACCATGAAGGCGCTGGCCGCCGGCGTGCCGATGGTCTGCATCCCGATGGGGCGCGACCAGGACGGGACCGCCGCACGCGTGGTCGGCCACGGAGCGGGAGTGCAGCTCTCGCCCGCGGCCTCGTCGACCGAGATCCGCACCGCCGTGAGAGACGTGCTCGACGACGACGGGTACCGGGCCAACGCGCGGCGTGTGGCCGCAACGCTCGCGTCCGAACACACGACCCGACGACGTCGTCCTCGAAGTGGAACACCTGGTGGGCCTGTAGCCCGCGACTCCGGGGACCGGCGGTGAGACAGGACCGCTACGTGCGCGCCCATTCCAATCGCTTCGAGACGACCGTCGGTCGCCCCGCCAGCTGGCCGCCATCGACCTGAATGGTCGCGCCGTTGACGTAGGAGGCACCTTCCGAACAGAGCCAGAGCACCGCCGGCGCAACCTCGTCGGGCACACCCAGCCGCCGGAGCGGGACCTGCTTGGTGACACGATCGCGGACGTCGGTGTCCTTCAAGTACCTGCGATTGATGGACGTCTCGATCCAGCCGGGCTGCACCACGTTCGTCCGCACACCGAGCGGCCCCCACTCCCAGGCCATTCCCATGGCGAGCATGTGCAGCCCCGCTTTCGACACGCAGTACGCGGTCTGCGCGTCGTAGGCGTCCTCTGCCGCCGGAGAGCCGATCACGACGATCGAGCCTCCACCCTGGGCCACCATCTGCTGCGCCGCCGGCTGGCCGCAGTGGAAGAGTGCCCACTCGTTCACGCGCTGGGTCTCCTCCCACGTCGACTGGGTCATTTCGAGGAGGGGAACGATGGGACCGACCCCGGCGTTGTTGACGAGCACGTCGAGACGGCCGTGGTCCTCGACGATCTTGGCGATCAGCGCCCGCGCCGCGTCGGAGTCACCGACGTCGGCGACCGCCGCCTCGGCCGTGCCACCCTCCGCCACGATCGCCTCGACCGTCTCGCTTGCCCCCTCGTGCGTCCGGCTGTTGACCAGGACGTGCGCGCCCTGCTCCCCGAACGCACGAGCGATGCCGCGCCCGATGCCCCGACTCGCCGCCGGTGACGAGTACGACCTTGCCGGCCAGGCATTCATAGTGAGTCGGCGCCATCAGAAGTGACCTCCCCGAGTGTCGTGGCCAGCGCCGGAGGCGACCGCCGTGCAAAGTGTACCGAGATCGCCCTCTTCGGCGATCTGCCGGTGCCGTCGATTCATGCACCGACTCGGCCGGCCAGCGGGCTCAAGGGATCAGCACAACATTCCGACAAGTCAAAGACATTCGGCCTGGCCCGATCGGGAGGATTCCATGGAACGACCGCGATGGTCACTGCCGCAATGGCGAGGAGGTACGAAAGCTCCGCGGAGAAATGCTGCGGTTGTCGAGGGACGCCGTGGCGCGACTGGCTGGCCGCCACGCCGTCGCACGCGTGGTCTCGGGCCCTGGGACCTCGCGTTCCGGCCGCGCGCAGGATGCGTTGCTCCTGACGCTGCTCGCTCTGGCCGGGCCGGAGGAACGTTGGCGTTCGCCGAGGTTAGGATGCGGCCGTGTCAGAGGTAACAAGGCGGGCCCCGGAGCAATCGGGGGAGGACATGGAACAACCGGGCGTCATCGTGCCGCTCCCGGACATGGTTCCCACTTCGAGCGAGCTGCCTCCTGAGGGCTGTCCCGTCATGGCCGGAACGGGCGAAACCGAGCACGAAGTCCTCTACTACTGGGACTATCTCCACCTCGATGAACTGCTCAACTCGCAGACGCCCAAGAGCGCCGAGCGCGGCCACGCGGTGCACGACGAGACTCTTCTTCATCGTGGTGCACCAGACGTACGAGCTGTGGTTCAAGCAGATCCTCGTCGAGCTCGACTCCGTGCTGGACCTCATGAGCCCGGAGCGTATTCCCGAGCGCGACCTGGGTATCATCCTGGCCCGACTGCAGCGCATCAATTCGATTCAGCAGCTCCTGGTCGGTCAGTTCGACATTCTCGAGACGATGACGCCGCTCGACTTCCTCGACTTTCGCTCCATGTTGCTCCCCGCCTCCGGGTTCCAGAGCGTCCAGTTCCGTCTGATCGAGAACAAGTTCGGCCTGCTCGAGAAGGACCGTGTGCGGATCGAGGGGCATGCCTATTCCGACACCCTGCGCGCCGACCATGTCGCACTCGTGGTGCAGACGGAGAACTCGCCCTCCCTCTTCGACTACCTCGAGCGGTGGCTCGCCCGTACCCCGTTCGTGCGGACGGAGGACTTCGACTTCATTGCGACGTACCGGCAGGTGGCCAAGGCGAAGCACGACGCCACGCGATCCTCCTTGGAGGGAAAGCCCGATCAGCTCGCCGCGTTCGAACAGCGGCATCCGAAAGTTCGACGCCCTCTTCGACAAGGCGATCTGGAACCGGGAGATGCAGCAGGGATCAAGGCGCCTGTCCTATGAGGCGTTCATGGCCGCCCTCTTCATCAACCTCTACCGGGATGAGCCGATCCTGCACATCCCCTATCTCATCCTGACCGCCTCTGGTCGACATCGACGAGACGCTCACCATGTGGCGGCAACGCCATGCACTGATGGCCCACCGGATGCTCGGAAGGCTGACCGGGACGGCCGGCAGCGGCTACGACTACCTCGACGAGACGGCCAAGACCTACACGCCGTTCCGGGATCTCTTCGATGTGGCGACGTACCTCCTGCCGCGCCCGTTGTTGCCCCGCTTGCCCGAGGCGCTCGTGAGCGGCCTCGATTTTCGCAACGAGTAAGGGACCTTTCCCTTGGGTTCGAACCCAACGTGAACAACACGGACTCTGCACGCCTGTCCGCGAGGGTCACGACGTGCCCCGGCTCGCGATGCCCCCCGGGATCGCGTGCGGCGGCATGAGGCGTCCGCCTGAGGGACCATGTCCATGAGCGAACCGCGGCGGCCACTGTTGGCCATCGTCTACGGCGAGGGCTCGGCCTCGGCGATGTCCCTGTCCGGGTCTGCGGCAGCGCTGTGCGACATCGCGTGGGTCGTCGACTCGACGGAGATGACCGACGCGAAGATGCTCCGCCTTGTGCGCAAACTCGGCCAGACCGTCGACCTGGCCGGCATGTCCGACGAGGAAGCGGTCCGAGGCCGTGCGCACCCTGCAGCCCGACGGGATCGTTGCCTACGCGGACGCCCACATCGCCCGTGCGTCCGCGCTGGGGGAGTCCCTCGGGCTGGAGTATTTCGACCGCAAGGTCGCGGACCGCCTGCTCGACAAGGTGGTCCAGCGGCGCGCCCTCGCCGAGGCGGGCCTGCCCGTGCCGCGCTGCGTGGAGGTCCCGCCCCATCCTTCGCCGGACGAGGTCGATGCGCTGGCCGCGGGGGTGGACTTCCCGGTCGTGCTCAAGCCCCGTCACGGCGCGGCGAGCAGGGACACCCATCTCGTCTGCGGACGCGGCGCAGCTCGGGAATCTCCTGGCGGCGCTCCCCGCGGCGGGGCCCGAGCCGGACATGGTGATCGAGGAGTACATGGCCGGCCGCGCCGGTTCCTCCGAGTGGCTACTTCGGCGACTACGTCTCGGTGGAGAGCGTCGTGTCCCACGGGCACATCAGCCACCTCGCCGTGACCGGGCGGCTGCCCTCCGCCAAGCCGTTTCGTGAAACGGGGCTCATCATCCCGACCGACTACGCCCCGTCGTTGGTGCAGTCCATCCTGGGCGTGGCCACCGACGCCATCGCCGCCATAGGGATCCGTACCGGATGTCTGCACACCGAGATCAAGGTGACCGACAAGGGGCTCCGGGTCATTGAGGTCAACGGCCGCATCGGCGGCTTCGTGGCTCCAGTGCTCGCCCTGGCCTCTCCCGGCGTCGACTTCTTCGAGATCTCCCAGCGGGTGGCTCTCGGGGAGCACGTGGTCTTCGAGGATCTTGTCCCCACCGACCACGTCGGCTACGTCATCGTCGGTCAGCCGCCGCTGTCTGCACGCCACGTGGTGAGCGTTGCCGGACTGGACCGGGTGGCCGCCCATCCCGGCGTGGACGCTGTTGCGCTCGGCAAACAAATGGGGGCCGAAGTCGATTGGCGCAAGGGGAGCCACGAATACGTGTTTTCCGTGCTCGGCACCGCTCCTCAGCCCGACGACGTGCGGGCGATGCAGCCAGTTCATCGACGACGAGGTCGACCACCGTCTACGAATGAGACGGGGCGTGCACCGTCTCCACGTGGACCAGCGTCAGGTCCCTGGAATCGTGGCAGGACGCCGACCACGGCAGCCCAGGCCTTCGAGGTTGGATCGACGTGTGCCATGTGGTCGCCGTCGCTCACCACCAGCTCGGCGTCGGCGCCGGCTTTCCTCGCCGCGGCCACATAGGCCTCACTCTGGGCGAAGGGCACCGAGTCGTCGGCCTGGCCGTGGACGCAGACCACGGGGACGGGCAACGGCACCCGGGCGATCGGATCCGCCCAGTCGTAGCGCTCCGGCACCTCGTCGGGGCTGCCACCGAGCAGATCCGGGATGGCAGTGCCGCCGACGTTGCGCGCGGCACCCGTGCGCAGATCGAGGACACCGGCCTGGGCCACGACGCCGGTCACCGGGACCCGCGGCGAGGAACCCGGAGCCGAAGGGGGCAGGCCGGCGCGCCCGGCCGCCCAGGCGGCCAGGTGCCCCCCGGCGGAATGACCGATCGTGACCACCCGCGTGAGGTCGAGGTCGAGTTCGGAGAGCAGGTCGAGCGCGTCTGCCACGTCCTGCAACGTGGTGGGCCAGCCGCCGCCCTGGCCCACCCGCCGGTACTCGACGTTGTAGGCGGCCCAACCCCGCCCGGCCAGGTCCCGCGCCAGTGGCCGCCCGAGCGAGGCGTCATAGGCGGCCCGCCAGAATCCTCCGTGCAGCACGACGGCGACCCCCAGCGGATCGCCGTCGGGGAGGTACAGCTCGGCGTACTGATCGGGATCGGGTCCGTACGTGCAGATCTTGACGGGGTCGCTGTCGGGGTCGTCCACGACGTCGAAGCCTAAGTCCGACAGAGAGCTGGTCGGCATGTTGCGGACCGTCGCTGCCGTCACACGCCCGTGACGAGTCCGGTCGGCTGGTTCTCGAGCGCCGCATCGATCCCGTCGGCTCAGAGGGTCTGGTTTGCGTCTCGTAGGATCACGTCGTGGTGAGGGGCGAGCGCGAGGAGCCTGGCGCGAGCCGGCCTACGAAGTCTTCGTCGTCCTCCCCGTCGTCCGGCCCGTTCGGAGCCGGCTCGGTTTCCATCCGGCTGTACCCGCACAACGAGCTTCCCGCCGACGCCATCGTCCGCGAGCTCTGCGCGCAAGCCGGCCTCGCCCTCGGCAACGGCTTCGACGGGGTGATGACGAGCGAGCACCACGGCGGCTTTGCCGGCTACATGGCGCAGCCGTTGCAGATGGCCTCCTTCATATTGGAGGAGAACGCCACCGGTTGGGCGGCCGCGGCACCGCTCTTGCTTCCCCTCCGGTCCACGGCGCTCGTTGCCGAAGAGGTCGCGTGGCTCCAGGCGCGTCATCCCGGCCGGGTCGGGCTCGGCGTGGCCGCGGGCGCCCTGCCGCTGGACTTCGAGGCGGCTGGCGTCAGCCAGGCCGATGCCATCGAGCGCTTCAAAGCGGAGCTCCCTCGGCTGGCCGCCATGCTCCGAGGGGAGGAGCTGGGTCAGCTCGAAGGGGACCCGGCCCTGCTCGCCTGCCGGCGGCGCTCCGGTTCCTCGTGCTCAGCGCGGCGGTATCGGTTGCCGCCGCCGTTCGAGCAGCCCGCTGCGGCGCCGGCATCCTCATGGAGGGGATGTCGGCCCCCGAGAGACTCGCCCGCCTGACCGAGGCATTCGGCAGGGCCGGGGGGACGGGCTCCAAAGTCCTGATCCGCCGGGTCTGGCTGGGCCGCGTGCGATCCGGAACTGATCGACAGCCAGCGGGCCGTCTACGAGAGCTACGCCGCGGGCGCGAGCTCGTTCGGCGAGGACCAGACGATCGCCTCGGACGAGCCGGACGAGGTGGCCGGACGGCTGGCGGCGACCATGAGGGAGGTCGGGGCGGACGCGCTCAACCTCCGGGTGCAGCTGCCCGGCATGTCACCCGAACAGGTGCGAGAGCAGATCGCGCAGATCGGGTCCACGGTCGTGGCGTCCCTGAAGAAGATCTGGCCCTGACCAGCCGGGGAGCGCAGCTCTGAACCGTCCTCTCGCTACCGGATCGGTGTCCAACCGCTCGAGAGGTGGTTCCCACCGTCCACGTCCAGAGTGATCCCGGTGATCTGCCGTGCGTCGTCGGACAGGAGGAAACACACCGCCCCGGCGACGTCCTCGGCTTCGGTCAGCCGGCCCAGGGGGAGCGCCGCTCCCGCGGCCGCTCCGGCGTCGGATTTCCAGATGGGCCGGGTGGCCGTGGTGCGCACCAGCCCGGGACTCACCGCGTTGACCCGCACACCCTGGCCGGCCAGGTCGGCCGCAATGGTGCGCGTCATGGCGTTGAGCGCAGCCTTCGCCGAGGCGTAGGCCACCATGGCCGAGGTGGTCTTGCGCGGTGAGCCGCTCGAGATGGTGACGACCGACCCGGTGCCGTCACCGAGCCCTCGGGCCAGCGCGGCACGGATCAGGGCAACGGTCGGCCAGGTGTTGAGGCGGACCGTCTCGAGAAGTTGTGCCTCGCTGATGGTGTCGAAGGAGAGCGCGTAGGGGGCGCCACCCACCGTGCTGACCAGGAGGTCGATCCGGCCGAACGCGTCGATGGCCCGGTCTGTGAGGATTTCCACGGCCGGTTCGGTGTCCATGGACCCGACGACGCCGACCACATCGAATCCCTCGGTGCGCAAGGCCGTTTCTGTCGACGCGACGCCGATCGGCGTCGCGGCCGTTGATGACCACCGACGCGCCCTCCCGGGCGAGGCGGACGGCGCAGGATCTGCCGATGCTCGGATCGGCGGTCGAGCCGGTGACGACGGCCACCTGACCGGAGAACCGTCGGCCGCCGCCATTGGACGCCGGGTCACGCTCGTCACTCGTGATCCCGCCGGCTGGTCCCATCGTCTGCATCTTGTCCCACGTCGTCCATCGTGCGCCACGCAACGCGACTCGACCGTGAGCTCTGAACCGGGCGGTGGCTACCGCGTGCAGTTGGTACCCGTTTGGGACGGTTGTGGCCGCGTGCGTCGCTGGGCCACCACGTAGGGTGTGGCGTGGACGCCTGGCAGGTCCAACGGCATGGACCACCCAGCGACGCACTCCGACGCGTCGTCGTCGACGAGCCGGTACCCGGCCCGGGTGAACTTCGGCTACGGGTGCACTGTGCGGGGATCGGCCTCCCGGACGCACTCATGTGCCGCGGCACGTACCCGTTCTCCCCGATGCTCCCGTTCGTCCCCGGCCAGGAGGTGTGCGGCACTGTCGACGCGGTGGGATCGGGCGTAAAGGTCCCCCTCGGCACGCGGCTCATGGCGGTGACGAACTTCTTCGATGGGCAGGGCGGGTTCGCCGACGCGACCCTGGCGCGGTCGGAGAGCGCCTTCCGCGTCCCCGACGCCATGCGCGACGAGGACGCAGCGGCGTTTCGGATCGGCTACTCGACGGCCCTTATCGGCCTCGTGCGGCGCGGCGCGTTGCGGTCCGGCGAGTGGCTCCTCGTTCTCGGAGCGGCGGGCGGCTCGGGTCTCGCCGCGCTGCAGCTCGGGGTGGCGCTCGGCGCGCGGGTCATCGCGGTCGTCGCCGGTGAGGAGAAACGGGAACTGTGCGTATCGTCGGGCGCGGACGCCGTCGTCGATCGCACCCAGGGTCCTGTAGCTGACGCGGTGCGAGAGGCGACGGGGGGCGATGGGGTGGACGTCGTCTATGACCCGGTCGGCGGTGACTTTGCCGGCTCGGTGGCCCGGTGCCTGGCGCCCGGCGGACGCCTCCTGGCCGTTGGGTTCGCCAGCGGGAAGTGGATCGACGCCGACATATCGGAATTCGTCCTCCGCAACGCGTCCATCGTCGGCGTCTACGCGGGCGGTCAGTCGCGCGCGGAGGCCGAAGCCGACCACGAGTTCCTGCTTGGTCTGGCGGCCGACGGCAGTCTCGGTCGCGTCGCAGGAGCCGTGTCGTTTGACGCGCTGCCCGATGCGCTCAACGCGGTCGACCGGGCTGAGGCCGTCGGCAAGCTGGTCGTGCGGGTCGACGGGGTCGACACCTGACAATTCGAGCGACGACCAGCTTGCCAGTCTCGTCCCGCCACCACCTGCCCACAACGAAGCGGCTCTCCCGGCCTCCGCTCACGAGGCGCGCTCGATCATGTACGGCACCAGGCGGGCGATGAAGCGGAGCGCCGGGGCGTCGTCCAGACCGGCAAAGGCCGCGTCCATGGAGGCCGTGGCGGACCGAGCCACACCGGTCGCGAACTCGCTGGCGAAGGCGACGCTGCCGTACGACCGCATGAGCTCGAGTACCCGGGCGACGTCGTCTCGCTGTCGCTCCGCCGGAACGCGGGCCAGGTACGTGACCAGCCAGCGCCGGTCTGCCGGATCGGCGCTGGCCAGGAGATGGATGAGCATCAGCGTCCGCTTCCCTTCCCGCAGATCACCGAATGCCTCCTTGCCGTACACGCCCGGATCCCCGACCAGGTTGAGGATGTCGTCGCGGATCTGAAAGGCCGCGCCGAGGTGGAACCCGAACTCGATCATCGGCTCGAGCTCGGCGGTTCCCCTCGATCCGACGAGCGCGCCGACCCGGAGGGGGAGGACCGTGGTGTACCAGCACGTCTTCTTCATGATGAGCTCGAGGTAGTCGTCGGGCCCCAGGTCGACGCGGTTGTCCCGGCACCAGCCGAGCTCGAGCGCCTGTCCGGCCACCGTCTGCTGGCTCATGAAGTCGAACTCCATCATGATGCGGTCGGCCAGCCGCGGGCCCAGCAGATCGATGTTCTCACGCAGCGTCGCCAACGCCTGCAGGGCGAGGCCGTCTCCGGCGTTCAGCGCGAGTGGGGTGCCGTAGCGTCGGTGGAGGGTGGGCTCACCCCTCCGGAGCAGGCTCGCGTCCTCGATGTCGTCGTGCACCAGGAAGGCGTTGTGGAGGAGCTCGATCGCCACGGCCGAAGGGAGGGCATCGCCGAGCGGGCCACCGAAGGCCTCGCAGGACGCCAGGCACATGCTCGGCCGCAGGGCCTTCCCCCTCCGGCTGGGGTAGTCGCTCATCGGCGCGGCGAGGTAGGGCTGGTGCCCCGCCGTGACGAAGCGCCGGCGCAGGTCATCGGTGACGATGGCCCCGTAGCGCGCCAGGCCGGCCGCCGGTTCCAGCGTCGTCGTCACGAACTGTTCGTGGTGGGCGACACCGCGATGCTGAGCGCGAAGACGACGTCGGGCAGACCATCGACCAGGAGCTGCCCGTGGTAAGCCCCCGGGGCGGCATCCTCACCGACGGCCACCGTGACGAGGATCTCGCGGCTCGCGTCCGGGTCGAGCCGTTCGATCCGTTGCGGCGTGCACGTCACTGTGCCGGTCGGGAGTGACGCGCCGGTGTGGCTGCTCAACCCGGGGCACCACGGCCGGAGATTGCCAGCCGCAGAGGCCGTCGTGTTGTGGAGCCACAGTCGGGCGCTGACGCGGCCGCCCGGTGCGACATCCGGCAGGCGCAGGTCGCCCGGGTCGGTTCCCGGGGGCTCCCACCATCGGGCGGCATCGAGGAACCGGAGGGCGGTCTCGTTGAGCTGGCCCATGATGGCGAGGTACGAGTCGGCTGCCCGCTGCATGTCCGACTGCAGCGTGCGGGCCGACCGGTCGGATCCGGAGAAGCCCAAGGCTGGCCTGCCACCGTCGCCCGGACGTGACGCTCCCGCTCCGCCGCTGCCCGCCGCGAACTGGGCGAAGATCTCGGCGAAGCGTTCGACCATGGTCCGAGCGGCTTCGAACCCGAGGTTCTGCACCTCCTGCACCAGTCGCGCCGCTTCGGCTGCGCCGGCGGCAAAGGGATCACTCCTTGGGCTGCTCATGCGGCTCCTGTCACTTGTGCGAGGACCGCTTCGGCGGCCAACTGGCCGGATAGGGTCGCACCTTCCACACATCCGGCGTTCAAGCCGTTGTCCGTCCAGTCGCCGGCCACGGTGAGGTTGCTGAAGCCCGTGCGCCCCGGCTGCAGGCGGTACTGGTCGGTGCCGGGCAGGGATTGCACGTAAAGGTCGGAGGGGTCGATGTTCGCCCGCCAGTACTGGCTGTCGAGTCGCTCGGCGCCGCTGGTGGTCCGGGGTCCGCCGTCGCACAAGAGTGACCATCGGAATCCCCCGTGTTCGGCCGCGGCCGGCCACAGCGTCGCAACGTCGTGGTCCAAGAAGGTCTGCGCCCGCGCTCGCGACGGCGCGCGTTGCCCCCTCGGCATCGGGCGCAACGTCCCGGGAAGCCGGCGTGTCCAGCACACTGCAGAAGTAGGCGATCGTCCGTGGTCGCTCCGACCCGGGCCAGTCCTCGGCCGCCAGAAGATGCGGCATGGACGCCCAGGTGTCGAAGGGCTTCACGAAACCGCTCACCGTCACTCCGGGCGGACCGGACCAACCGAGCGCCTCCTCGTCTTCGGACAGCCAGAGCTGCAGCGCCTGCGTGGCGACCGTCCCCACGTTCTCGACCATCGACTGCCAGGCCGGGGAGGCGGCTAAGAGCTCGCCGCAGACGTGCGGCACCATGCCGAGGGAGATGGCGAACACGACGGCGTCGAAGTCCTTTCCCGCCTGCAGGGTGCGGCGACCGACGTCGCGGCGCGGGGACCAGAACGACTCGAGGTCGACCCCGTCGAGCGCATCGGTGCCCCGCAACTGGGCGTCGAGGGGTGCGTCGGGCCAGCACGGGAGACCCTTGACCCGGATCAGCGGGTCGTAGGCATCGACGCCGTCGGCCAACTCGGCTTGCAGGCCCAGGTCGATGGCGGCGATCGAGCGCCCGTCGTCAGCGAGCCTGAGCGCGTCCACCCGGTGAAAGAAGCGGAACTCGACGCCGCGGTCGCGCAGGACCTCGTAGAGGGGGGCGAAGATCACCTCGCCCATTCCCGCCTGCATCTTCCAGAACAACGCTCCCGAATACCCGAGGAGCATCTTGGTGGCCAGCTCCAGTCCGAGCCCGGCGCTGAAGCGCGGACGGGCCGGATCTCCGCTCTCGTAGGCGAACACGAGGTCGTACATGCCCCGGAGGATGGGTGACTCGAGTGCCTCGGGGTCGATGCCGTGCCCGAGCAGCCAGTCGCGGTAGTCGAGGTGGTTGATGGCCCCGAAGCCGTCGGGACGAGTGAGCAGGCCGTCGACCATGATGCCGAACAGGTTCGCGGTCACGATCTCCACTAGCGCGTAACTGCGGCGCGCGGCGGGGTGCGAGCGCAGCGCAGCGCGGAGGCTGAGTCGGACCGGCTCGATGAGGGACGGCAGGACGCGCTCGAGGTCACGACGGCCCGTCCACGCCGTGACCTGCCGCACGACCCGCTCGGCCCAGCTGAGCGGGAGGGTCAGACCGATCAGGCCGGCGCCCTGCACGACGGCGGCCATCGATGCGGCCGGGGCCGCGGCACCGGCCGAAGGGGCGATCGGCGAGGTGCTGAGCCCGATGGTGCCATCCCGGCGGGATTCCGGGAACGGGAGGGACGCGAAGAAGTCGAGCAGGAGGCGGAGCGACCGGACCACGAGGTCGGCCACGGCGAGCGGCGATCCCGTTGCCTTCTCACCGCCCCCGCCGGGGCGACCGGTGCCCGGGCTGAAGGTCGCCACCCACGGGTCCCAGGCGCCGTCGTGCTGATCGACCACGCCGACCAGGTTCGACGGTGCGACCGCGTTCCCCCAGGTGCGTATCGGACAGGTCGGATCGGACCGCTCGCGGTCGAGCGCCTCGTAGCAGCGGTGCATGACGTCGAACGTGTGGTCGTAGTAGCCGAGGAGGACGTGGAGCCCGTGCTCCTCGATGCGGCCGTTGGGGCCCCGGCCGCTGGCCCCTTTGCCACCCAGGCGCCATCCTCGTTGGTAGACGGTGATGCGCTCGAACCGGCTGGTCCAGTCACCCTCGCTGAGCTCGAACGCGGTGGCCAGTGCGCCCATGCCACCGCCCAGGATGGCCACCGATCCCCTGGATCGCCCCACGTCAGACCCCGAGAAGACCCAGCGCCTCGGCCAATTCGGGACTCGACGAATTGGGCGGGAATTGCGCGACCACGGCGCGAATCCGGCCGCTCCAGTCGGTCGGCCGATCACGGGGCAGCCGAGCCAGGTCGTTGGCCGCCCGCAGCGCGAGGACCAGGGACCCCTGGGCCACGCCGATCTCGACCGCGGCGACCAGATCCTTCACCGCCTCGTCCGTCCGGTCGGGATAGGCAGCGGTCGTTATCTCGGCGCGCAGGCGGAGCAGGTCTGGTTGATGGACGCGCTCGCCTGACGTCACCGTCCGCTCCATCGCGTCTTCTAGGGCGCGCAGCGCCGGGTCGGCGTTGCCGAGGTAGTAGTGGTTCTGGGCGACGATGCCGAGGTGCGTCGGGCGGAACGCCGCGTGGCCGACGAGATCCATCCCCAGTCCGTACTGCTCGAGCTCCGCCACGTCGCAGGGTGAGTCCGGCTCGGGCATCAGGACGTACTGCGTACCGAGCAGCGAGAAGTAGTCGAAGCGGCATCGTTCTGCGATCTGCATCGTGCGCCGTCCGAACTCGCGGGCCTCTGCCAGGTTGCCCGTGACCATCCGGATCCAGGCCAGATAGACGGAGACGAAGGCCGCGCTGAACGGTCCGGAGGGGAAGTCGAGCTCCTCGGCGCTGGCGAGGGCCCGTCGCTCCCACACGGCGCTCTCCTCCGTGCAGCCTTTCAGGCCGGCGACGCAGGCGAGCGCGACCGCAGTGACCGGCACGGCGTCGTGGGGCAGGGGCCAGAACGGGGAGGATGCCGCCTCGACCGACCGCGCCCGGTACCCCTCCCACGCCTCGACCAGCCAGCGGTGGGCCTCGTTGAGCCTGCCCTGGTAGAACGCGCTGTATCCCATGCACGACTTGATCTCGGGCGCGAACCAGGCCGTCGCGGGATCGTCGAGCACGTCGGTGAGGGGCTCGAGCACCACATTGGCCGCGTCGACCGAGCCGCGGACCAGCAGGTAGCTCCAGATTCCGACCTGGGCCGGCATGATCTCGGGGCGGTTCGTCAGCTTCCGGCAGATCTCCTCGGCGATCGTGAAATCCTCGAAGACGTCTGGGTACCCGTAGCCGAACTGTGAGCTCGTGCTGAAGGCGCGCAGCGTGCGGACCATGAGTTCGGTCAGAGCGCGCTCGTCGTCTTCGGGCATCGTCGACGTCAGCTCCAGGGCGCGGTCGAGCTGCTGGCGGGCCTCGCTGTGGCTGGCTGCCGACTGCGCCGACTGCGCCGCCACGATGTAGGCCGGCAGCGACCGTGCCACGTCCCCGGCCAGGTCCCAGTGTTGGGCCACGACGGCCAGGTCGCCGGGGGAGGCGGCACCGGAGGCGAGGAGTTCCGCGATGCTGCGATGGCTCTGCTGGCGGGCAGGGAGCAGTTGCGTCTCGTACGTGGCGTCGCGGAGGAGGCCGTGTCGGAAGCGGTACCGCCCGAGCCGGACCTCGGCGACCCGCTCAATGAGCGCGGCGTCCTCCAGGCGCACCAGCGCGTCGTCGACCGGCCGCCCGGCCAGTTGCTGCAGTTGCTCCTCGTCGAACTCCACACCGAGCGTGGCCGCCAGCTGCGCCACGTGCAGGTCGATGCCCGGCGCCCGGAGGCGCGCCGTGAGGATCTCGTGGATGCGGGGCGGAAGGACCTCGCCGGGATTCGCGGCGACGGCGCTGCGGGTCAACTCCTGCAGGAAGAGGGGGACACCGGCTCCTCGTTCGACGATCAGATGACACTGCGCCGGGTCCAACCCGCCGTCGGTCAGCGCCGTGACCAACCCGGTCGCCTCCTTCGCCTGCAGCGGTTCCAGCTCGATGTCGACGACCGACGCCGCCCACGGCACCTCGAGCGCGAACCGGCTCGTGATCACGATCATCGTGCCGGGGACCCCCTGGGTGGCCAGGAGCCCCAGCAGTTCCACGGTGGTCGGGTCCGCCCAGTGGAGGTCGTCGGCCCACACCAAGGTCGGTGTCGACGCCGCCGTGTGGGCGAGCCAGGCGACGAGGGCCTGGAGCGTCTGCTGGCGGAGCGCGAGTGCGTCCACCTCTGGGCGTGACCACCGTTCGTCGGTGTCGAGTCCGAGCAGCGGGGCCAGCAAGGCCACGGCGTCCCGCTCCAGACCCGCGACTTCCAGCTGTGCCTGCAACTCGATCAGCCGTTCCTCCTGTGGCTGGTCCGGGTAGAACCCGAGCAGCTGCTCGAGCATGCGCCCGACCGGCCACAGCGCCACATTGGCGTGATATGGCGAACAGTTGGCCTCGAGTACGACGCCGCCTTCGAAGTGCACGTGTGCCGCGAGCTCCGCGGCCAACGCCGACTTTCCCATGCCGGCCACCCCACGGACGACGACCACCGACTCGCCGGGCGTCGTCGCGCTCCCGGCGTCGTCGACGAGGCGTTTCCAGATGAAGCGGAGCAGACGGCTCTGACCCTCGCGGCCGACGAGAGCCACCGATTCGGGCAGCCCACGACCCGACGGGGGGACGGCCAGGTTCGACCGCACCACGCAGTGGAGGTCCATCGGGCGAGCGATCCCCTTGAGCGACCGCGTCCCGACCGGTTTCAGCTCGAAATGTGGTTCGACGAGCTGTCTCGTGGTCTCGCTGATGACCACGGTGCCCGGCTCAGCCTCTCCCTGCACGCGCGACGCGACGTTGGGCACCGAGCCTGCGAGGGCGGAGCCGTCGAGCACCCCAGAGGCCAGCCCCGCGATCACGACGGTGCCCGAATGGACGCCGACCCGAATGGCTGGCTCAATGCCATGGCGACGGTGGAGCTCTATGGCTGCCTGCGCCATCCGCTCGACGAGGCGCAGCGCGGCGAGGACCGCCCGCCGCGCGTCGTCCTCGTACGCGGTGGGGTACCCGAAGCACGCCACGACGCCGTCGCCCTGGAACTGGAGCACGCGGCCGCCCAGCTCCTCGATGGTCTCGGCCGCGACCCGGCGATAGAGAACGAAGACGTCCTGAATGACCTCCGGCTCGGCCACTTCGGCCATGTCGGTCGACTGGACGATGTCGGCGAAGACCAGGCTGACGAAGGCGCGCTGGCCACCGGGCAGGGAACGTTCGAGCGTCGCCCGCTCCGTCATGGACGCGGCGCGGCGGTTCGATGGATCGACGGCCAGCACGTCTTCAGCGAGCTCGATTGCCCGGTCCCAGGCTCCGGTGGACGCCGCGGCGTCCATAGAGGCCAGAAGGCGGTCGATGAGCAGCGACAGACGGTCTTCCGCCGACGCGGCCTGCGGTTCCACAGGCGAGGTCACCGGTCGGTCCTCCTCACGACTCCGCGGGCTGGGCGTGGCTCACGTAAAAGAGGGCGGGTGCCTCCTTGCCACCCGCCCCGGCCACGAGCGCACCCTCGTAGAGGCCGGAGGGCACGTTGGTGGTGTCCGCCTGAAGGGTGACGTAGGCACGCCCGGCCTCCTCGATCACTGGCGGGGTGATCGTGACCTCGGACGCCTTGATGGTCGCCGGCGTGCGCCCGACGCGGGTGAGATCCGTGACGCTCACCCGTGCCTGGTCCGACCGCGCCCTCACCATCAGCGTCGTGTGCTCCGTGGTGCGCGCGCTCCTCCCAGGATCCGCACCGGCCGTCGGTCGCACCGTCACCTCGGCCCAGTTGGAGATGCTGTCCATTCCCGCCTGCCACGCGACCGACCAATCGCGGGCGAGGCGCTGGAAGAGACGGCTGGTGTCGTTCGCCGCGTCCACCCGGCTGTAGCGGCCCGACCAGACCCGCTCGGTGACGTCGGCCGTGAAGGGGGCATAGAAGTCCACCATGTCGGTCACCGTGCCGATCCACTGCTCGGCGACGCCGCCGGTGAACGCTGCCGCACCCTCCCTGGACCACGACACCCTGGGATCCGAGTCACCGACTGACCCCGGTTTGGGGTCGATGGAACCCCCGGCGGCCTGGACGGCACTGACCTTGGCGGCGCGTTGCACCCAGATGCTCCACTCCGGACAGACCTCGGTTGCGACCGTGTTGAGCAGGGTGTTGGTGAACCCGACGACCTTGAGAGCCTTGACGTGCCGTCGGCCGCCCACGTCGGCCACCATCAGGTAGCCACGGTCGACCTGGAGCATGTCCCCGATGCTGCGGTCGAGGTCGAAGCTCGTGGCCGACCACTTCTTGGCCGACTTGAACTCGCAGCGCAGCTCTGTCTCGAGCCGGCGGCCGCCGATCTCGACGACCTCGAGATACTTGGAATGGATCTGGTGTTCATCGCCCGGGGTCGGACGCAGGTCCAGCGAGCTGATGGGCTTCATCTCCTTGAACATCTCGCCGCCCCAGTCCGGCCAATTGTTCGGGATCAGCCAGTCGCGGAGCGTCCTGAGCGATTCGCCCGTCTCGAACTCGGTGAAGATCCAGACCGCCTGCTTGCCCTCGACGTCCACCGGCACGGCGGCACAGGTCACCTCGGCGCTGTTTTGCGGCTCGCCGTCGGCATCCTTCGTCATGCCGCCTCCTGTGTGTCGCGTGGCCCTTCGCCCGAATATGGCCGCTGACCTGGGCAGGATAGTCCAGATCTCGTCGCGCAACCCGGGTGACCGCCGGACGGCGGCAGGGGCGATCCGGCGAGGCACCGAACTCGGCTGAGCTGGACAGACACCCCGGTAGGGTGGGTGTGCACACCGTGCGCAACCTTCTGGCGAGCCCGCCGGCGCGGTCCGACTGAAGGAGGCCCGCGTGACAGATCTCGGTGGCTTCGCGGACCCCGGATACGGCCCGGTTGCCGACGCGCTGGTGTCAACCTTCGACGACGGTGACCTGGGCGCGGGCTGCGTCCTCTCCGTCGACGGTCGGGCGGTCGTCGACCTTTGGGGTGGTGTGGCCGACAAGGTCACCGGTCGCCCGTGGGACCGTGACACTCTGACCCTGGTCTTCTCCGTCGGCAAAGGCGTGTCATCTATTTGTGCACTCATGCTCGTCGAGCGGGGCGAGCTCGATCTCGATGCGCCGGTCACGAACTATTGGCCCGAGTTCGGCGCCGAAGGCAAGGCGGCCACGACCGTCCGCGACGTCCTCAGCCACCGGACCGGCCTGCCCGTGGTCGACGGCCCGGTGACCCTTGAGGACCTGGCCGACCCCGCCGGCATGGCGGCCCGCCTGGCTGCCCAGGCACCGCTGTTCGAACCCGGCACGCAGCACGTCTACCAGGCAGTGACCTTCAGCTGGAACTTCGGCGAGATCGTGCGTCGCATCACCGGAGATACCGTGGGTGCGTTCGTCGCCAAGGAGCTCATGGCGCCGCTGGGGCTCGAGCTCTACATCGGGCTCCCGCCTGAGCTGGAACCGCGGGTGTCGAGAATTGAGCCGCCCGATGCCCCGCCCGAGCTCGTTGCCCTGGTGCTCCCCGAGGACAGCATTCCCTGGCGCGCCATCACACTCAACGGCCTGGTGCCGGTGACAATGGCGGACGGCGGCCTCAGCTTCAACTCGCCCGAGATTCACCAGGTGCAGCTCCCGGCGGCCAACAGCATCACCAACGCCCGGTCCCTGGCTCGCCTCTACGCCGCCACCATCGGCGAGGTCGACGGCATCCGGCTGCTGCGCCCCGAGACCGTCGCCGCGGCGTCGGTCATCCGCTCGGAGGGCAGGCAGTGGGGCGATCCGTTCGATGGACCCAAGTGGGGCACAGGGTTCCTACGGCCCTTCCCCCGCCAGCCCATGCTGGGCGGCGCGTCCTTCGGCCACGACGGCGCCGGCGGCTCCATCGCTTTCGCGGAGCCCGACCTCGGTCTGGCGTTCAGCCACGTCATCAATCGGATGGTGGCGACACCCCAAGAGGACCGGCGCACGGCCGCGTTGTTGGATGCTGTGCGGAAGTGTGTCGACCACTGAGCACACGCCGTCTATAATCGACCTCACTTATCCAGACGAGCTGAGACACCTGGGTCTATGACGCTCACCAACCGGCCGCAAGGCACGGTGGCAAGGCCAGGTTCGATGAGGAGACCATCATGGTGTCGAAGACACTCGCGTCGCTTGACACATGGCTTGCGCTGGCCGAAGAAGTGTTGGCCGAACAGCGTCAGCTCTCGGAGCGGGAGGGTGAGTCAAAGCCCCCGAAGGATGCCGACCAGCTGTCATTGTTCGCCGTCGATGCTGCATGACCGGCCGGCGGCGAGAGACAGTCCCGGACTGTGATCTGCACATTCCGGGGCACGGCCCGCTGGATCGGGGTGAGCCGATCGAGACAGGGCCCGGGCGGCGTTCTCCCACCGGGCACGCATGAACTTGTGATGATCACGCTCTAGGTCGGTTCCCAATACCAGCCGTTGTCGTCCTCACAGATAATGGGCTCGCCGTTTTCCGCTCGACCCGTTACCCCGTGGTCGTCGTCACGGCAGTACTCTCCCGGCCTGTAGCACCCGCCCTCGTCGTCGATCGGATAGCAATTACCGGATCCCGCGGTGGTCGGTGGCGGAGGAGCTGACGTGGTTGGAGGAATCGTCGTAGGGGCGCTCGCCGCCTCTCGCTGACCGCCCGAGATGTCGCTGTACAGACTGATGCTCAACGGTGCCAGTACCGCTGTCGACGATGTGATCAGTCCCAGCTCGCGGTTGTAGTCGAGGCTCGCGGTCGAAAAATTCTCCGACCCGATGAAGGCCTTTGCACTGTCGACGTCGATCACCTTGGCATGGATGTACAAAGCCGACGCCGTATCTGCATACAGTACGACGTGCACTCCGGCGGACTCGAGCTTGGCGAACGCCGAATCCCAGTCGGAATCCGAAGTCATGACCACGGTGACGCTGACGCCCCGTTGCGCGTCCGCCTCAAGGGCGTTCTCGATGGCGGAGGAATCCATCTCCTCGTTCTCCACCACCACACTGTGGACGGCGGAATCGATGAGTGTCACTAACTGTGGTGCAGACCCAGGGCTCCAGACCAGATCCGTGCCCGATGGCCCGGACGACGGAGCGGCCCCAGACCAGTCCGATCCGAACACCGACTCGATGGCTGCCACATCGGGCGGCTGGCTGTCCATGACCACGAAATCTCTCGTCGTCGGGTAGTACTCCGACGTGAGGTTTCCGGTCATGATGGCCGACTCGGAACTATCGACCGTGATGGTTTTCTGGTGGAAGATCTGTGAGTCGTTGGCCCACCGGACTGAGACGCCAGCCGCCGATAGGGCCGAGTACGCAGCCTGATTGACCGATCCTCCGCTGTAGTCATGGTCCAGCAGGACCCTCACCTGTACCCCCTTCTGGTGGTCAGCGATCAGGATCTGTTCGGCAGTCGCATCCGACAGCTCGTACATCGTCATGTCGAGGCTCTGTCGTGCAGAGGACATGAAGTTGTAGATGGGAGTAATGTCAGCTTGCGGCTCGACGATGAGTGACAATCTCGCTGGAGCGACGGTGCTCGCCGTCGTGGATGGCAGAGTGCTCGTCATAGCGCCCGGTGACGTCGTCGTCACGCCACTCTGTGTCGGACCAGTGGCGCCATGACTACTTTCCTTCGCGGACGCGGTGCAGGCGGCAGTAAGCATTGCGAGAACGAAGAGGCCGATGAAGCAGAGCCGCCCCAACCTCGGCGCACCGCTCGATCTCATTTGCCTTGAGTGCTCTCTCAGCTGGGGCATTCGCCATCCCGTGATGGGACGGGAATATCAGGCCTCCGCAACTCATCTGCCGTCAGGGACATCAGCTTCTATCGGCGGAAGGAGGCTCGCGTCGAGATCGAGCCAGTCCCGCAGGGCAGCGGTGGCGCGTACGTCGTCTTCGTTGTAGTCGAGGATCCATTGGCGCGCCTCGGCACGAAGAGCGGCGTTCGCGCCTGCCGTCGCGTCGGCATAGCGGACCATGGCGAGGGCTCCACCAACATCATCTCCTCGCCACGTGAATCCGGTCAGCGGGGCGACCGTCTTGAGCCCCATGCTGGGGAGGCCCGTAACGAGCTGATCTTTGACGATCGGGAGCAGGTCGACCCATTGCTCGCATCGGATGAATTCCTCGACGTCGTCTTCGATCCCGCATAGTCCTCCCAGGCGGCGCAGCTGCCCGTTCTCGGCCCCCTGGCTGTAGCAGTAGGCGCGGAGGGTGACGCCCCTCCGTGCGGCCTCCTTCCGGACTTCGGAGAACCACTCCCAGAAGTCGAGAAACGCCTCGATCTCTGCGACGGCGATATCGGGATTCCACGATACGAAGGGGACGAATGTCGACGATTCAGGGCCGGCGGCGTCACGGACGTTGAGCAGCGCTCCCCACAGGTAGCAGCCCTCGTTCACGCTCTCCATGTCGACGTCTATCTCGATATCCGCCCGGGGCACCGCAACCTGGTCGATCCCGCGCCGGCGGTAGGCCGGAGAGGGCCCGATCCGCGCTCGTGCGTTGTCGATCTGCTGGGCAAGGTCGCTGAGACCAGCGTCGCCGAAGCTGGCAGTCAATGTGTCGATACGGGCAAGGTCGGCGGCGACACAGATGCCCTCGCTCACGAGTCTCTCCGCCTGCTTGGGTCGCCGGGCCAGCAGGTCCGTCACAGGAGTCGACGGATCAGCCATGCGTGCCCTCTCCTCGAGGTGCTCGAGATCGACCTTCCAGCCGATGAGTCGGGCGGTGGCGGAGTCCAGCGAGGCCAACTCTTGCAGAGTCGTCACGCCGCGGACGAGGTACTTGCGCCGCTTTCCGACCGTCACAGCCGGCAAGAGGCTGACGTCGCCCGAATGCTCCATTTGCTCGGAGCACCATGCCTGCCAGCCACAGCCGTCGCACTCGGGCACGGCGATCGGCTCGGCCAGGAGAGGTGACTCCGGATCGGACAGGTGCACCAGCGATGCGTCGACGACCGCCATCCGGTGAGCGAACTCGAGGTCGTACGCCTCCATGGTCGACAACGGCTGAGGCGGTGGGTCATCGATGTATTCCGTGAGACCCCACCTGGGTGCGTCGAGGTCGTGCCACACGACCAGTTCCTCGCGCCCCGCGACGCCTGCCCAGCGGCCCAGGCGGTAGGCGTGCCCGGACGCCTCGAGCATCCGTTGGTAGTGCGCGAGCTGGATGAGATCGGGCCAGCGCCACTGGGGCTCCATCTCGAGGTCCGGACCGGATGGTCCCAGGAAGAGCGTCTCGAGGTTCGAGGTGATGGCGCCCGCCGCATCCCCGTTCTTCTTGGTCTGCAGGGTTCCGTGATGCTTCACGTCCACCGGGAGGTAGCCAAGGGTCGTCGCGCTCGGGTCGATGACGTCCGAACGGACGAGGAGGTCGGGCTCACCGGCGCGGTGCGCCGACTCATCGACGGGCAGCCTGCCGCCGATCACCAGCGGGACTCCGCGCTCCAACGCGCCGAGAGTCGACGCCTCGCGCGGACTTCTGGACAGGTCGCCGTCGATGACGACCGCATCGGGGACGGCCATCACGAGCATCTCGAACACTTTGGCCTCGAAATCCCGGCCTTCCCGCCCGAGCATGGCCATGAATGGTGAGCGGGGCAGTGGCTCACACGGGTACAGGATGTCCAGTTGGACGGCCTCAGGGCACGTCTTCGCCAGGTAGGCCCCCTGCGGGGGTATCGCGCTCACGGTGCCCACAGACCAGCCCGCATTGGCGAGAATCTAGGTCTCGCCTGTCTCATGCTCTTGGATCCCGCCACCGTGCCGGCGTACGAAGTCCTCCACGGCATCGAGCTGCTGAGGCAGGAGGCCGGTTTCGCCTTCAGGAGCGATCAGGAGACGGGGAAGGGCCAAGCTTGCCGCCCAATCCCTCGCGGTCACGGGACCGTCCTGGAAGAAGTCGAGGTCGTCGTCGATCCAGACGAATGGTCTCGGGGTCGCACTCGACGGCACGCCGGACTTCGAGGAACTTCCAGTCCAGGCCCCACGACTCGGCCTCGTCGCGCGTCTCCGAAACCATCGAGAACACTCCCCCGGACGGAATTCGCGCGGTCGGACTCGACCCGTATTCGCAGGCGATCAGACGCCACGGGGATTGCAACACCACTGGCTCGCCGCTACGCTCCGCACCCGGCGCGGCAACCCCTCCCGGGCGGTTGGGAACGCGAGGAGGTTCCGGCATGGGACGACTACGAACGCTTTCGCGGATCGTGGCGCCCGCACTCGGCGTGGTCCTGGCGTTCTCCCCGGTGTCGGCGGCCTCCGCCGGGCAACGCGGCGTGGCCCACGACGATCACGCAACGTCCCCCCCGGCCTTGCTGCAGAGGCCGGAGCACTCAACGGCATCGCCGCGATGCGTGGTGGAGCCTGGGCCGTGGGTTACTCGGGCAATGGTTCGGACTCCAAGGCCCTGACGCTGTATTGGAACGGCACGCGTTGGCGGCCCGAACCGAGCCCGAGCCCTCCCGATGCCGTGCTCCACAGTGTGGCCGCCACGTCTCCCACCAATGTCTGGGCTGTCGGCTCCAGCGGTACCTATCCGGCCCCCTCCAGGACCTTGATCCTGCACCGGACTGGGAAGAAGTGGCAGCAGATGCCGAGCATTCCCGGCTCGCTCTCCGCGGTGGCGGCGACCTCGCCCACCAATGCCTGGGCCGTCGGTTCGACGAACAACAATGACGCGCTGATCTTGCATTGGAACGGCAAGGAATGGCAACAGACGCCGAGCCCCGCCGGGGTGCTTGCGGGGGTGGCGGCGACTTCGCCCAGCAACGCCTGGGCCGTCGGCTCTACGAAGAGCTTTAACACGTTGATCCTGCACTGGAACGGAAAAACGTGGCAGCAGATACCGAGCGCGAATCCTGGCATCGAGCAGCATGTCAACAACTTCTTGATCGGCGTCGGGGCCTCGAAAGAGCAAACGGCCTGGGCGGTTGGCGATGGCACCGACTGTGGCTGTGGTCCTGGCACGAGCTTGATTGAGCGGTGGAACGGGAAAACGTGGGGGCAAGTGCGAACTCCTACGTTCGGAGGTGGCACCGACGTCTCTGCCGTGGCGTCTCTCTCGTCGAGCAGAGGATGGGCGGTCGGACAGAGCGGCTCGGGCGACGGCCCCACGAACGGCGTGATCCTGGAGTGGAACGGATCCGCCTGGATACATGAGCACGTTCCAGGCCTCGAAGCTGAGGTTGGCGCCCTCTCCGGTGTGGCCGCAACATCTCGCTCCAACGCCTGGGCCGTCGGATGGGAGAGTCCCGTCAGTATCACTAGCGCTGAGGCCAGCGCGGGACCCGGTGACTACGGCACCCCCGAGATCTTGATCCTGCACTGGAACGGTTCGGCGTGGACGCCCCAGACCGCCCTCGGCCCGGCCAACACGCCAGCGGCCGCCGCGACGACAACGACGACGACGCTCGCGCCAACAACCACCACGTCCTCGACCACCACGACCACTACCGCGCAATCCACCCCGACGACTTCTCCGTCGACGCCGACCACCAGTGGCCCCCTCCTCGGAAGCGCGGCGTGGGGTCAGGCGCTGGGCTCGTTCGGCGGAATCAGTGGCTTCGGTGAGGTGGCTCCCGCCAACATCACTTTGGGAGAGACTCTGCCGGCCCCACAGTTGGACTCCATCTCGTGGTCGAATTGGGGCGACCCCGAGGCGACCGGCCAGGGCCAGTCTGTCGACGGGACGAATCAGAGCGGACCGATGTCGAGTTGGCCGCTCGAGCCCATCACCGTGGTCGCGTTCGACCTAGGGAGTTGTAGTGGCGGTCCGCCGGCGTACGAGGAGGTCGAGTGGTACTTCCCCGGTGACGGGCAGACCTTCGACCCGAGCAACGCCACCAACGCCTGCACCGGGGACTAGGTCTACACCCGCCGTAGGCAGGGGCTGCCACCGGCGGGATCAGTCCCCCGACGCCGCCCGGCGCTCATCCTCGGTGTACTCGAGACTGTGCGCCTCGCCCTTCCGCAGCCGTCGATAGGCGGCTGACGCAGAGGACATGGCGCCGGTGACACCCTGTGCCGACTTGTCGAACGTCAGCGACGCCCCGCCGTCCACGCCCAGGCCCCTTCCTTCCTGGACCGCATCCTGGTCGGCGCCGAGAAACGTGAAGTGCCAGCCCTCGGCGTTCCGGGCCTTGACCGAGTCCATGACCTGGAGCCGGCTCCATTCCTGGCTGGCGTTCTCGAGCCCGTCCGTGATCACGGCGAAGATCACGTTCGTGGGGCGGTCCTTCGGGCTCATGCTTTCGATCCGGGAGTGGACCATGGCGATGGTGCGACCAATGGCATCGAGCAGCGCGGTCATTCCCCTGGGGACAAGCCGGTAGGGCGCCATCTCGGCCGCCGGGACACCGTCGGCCACCACCTCGTAGGCGTTGTCGAACTGAGCCAGGGTCACGAGGCACTTGCCCTCCTCGCGGGCCTGCTCCTCGATCAGCGTCTTGATGCCGCCATCCATGTCGTCTTTGATGTCCGCCATGGAGCCGCTCCGATCCACCACGAGGGTGAGCAGCGTCGTGCCGGTTTGCTTTGCGACCTTCTTCGCTGCGGTCATCGTTCGTCCTCCTTCTGGCGATCAGACGATCGCCGCTTCGTCGGCTTGCTCTCGGAGGGGCTCGGCCTGGCCTCTTTGATCAGCTGGTGCGCACGGGTCGGGCTGACGCCCAGCTCGCTCGCCAGTCCCCGGACGGAACCGGCGGAGTCGTAGGCGTCCGCTGCCGCCTCCGCGCGCAGAGACGAGAGCTCCTCAACCGCCTTCTGGTACTTCTCGAGCTCGTCAGTCGCCCGCCGGTACCGCTCCCGGGGGTCGGGCACACTCTTGAGCCAACTCAGGAAGGTCTCGTTGTCGTCGGACCCGGCGGTGACTGGGACCACCGGCTCCTCTTTGTCTTCCATGTCCAGGGGGACTGTACAGATCATCCGTGCCTCTGTCAAGGGGGACTGAACGGCCCGACGGATTTCTGCTGATCGCCAACGGGATAAATAGAAAGTGGCGTACACCGCTGACATATTGGGCCTCACCTGGGCAAATGCATGTTCGAGTGGGGAAATCGGAAATCAAGTGAGCAATGGTGTGCCTGTTAAGCGTTGTTTTGCGTGGCGTGGGGCACGAAATCGACCGGAATTGGTCAAGGGCACGCTGGGGCGCGGCGAAGTTTGCGTCCTCCGGCAGCCAAGCTGAAACGGCGGTCGGCTCCGCCTTCTCGGTTCTTCTAAGGCGATTTTGAGAAGAAGACTGGTTCAAACGCGCCGAATTCCGTCAACGGAAGGAGCGCCGTTTCTGCGGTCTTCTAATGAGTCACTCAGAAAGATCGGGTGAGGGAGATCATGAGGCGTTATCGAGTGTCGCCTGCGTGGCATCACTTCTAGAAGTCGAAGCAAGCTCTCCGGGTCAGGAGCTCCGAGCCGTCGGAAGCAATGAGCACCGTGGCGCGTTCCAGGCAACCACCAGTGCCCTCCGCACTCACCCACGATTGCACGCACAGGACCGAGCCCTCCTCCAACGGCGCGGCATGTCCCCGGCCCAGCCCGATCACCGGCGGCTCAGCTCCGAGGCCGAGGCCGTGCGCCAGGACGACCGGCGGGGCGGCCTCTCCCGTCTGCTGCCAGGCGCGGTGGAGATCGGCACCGGTCGCCCCCGCACGGCTCACCTCGAGGAGTGCGTCCAGCCCGTTCCCGCATCGCTCGGCCAGCGAGGCGGCGCCGGGCGGTGCCGCCAAACCCGCGAGAACGGTCGCGCCCACGTCAGCCTCGTAGCCCGCGTAGAGGGCGCCGGGGGAGAGGACGATCAACTCCCCGTCGCCGATGGGCCGGTCCCGAGTGAGGACGCGGAAGTCGACCGCGCCGCGAGTCGGCGTCGCGAACGCGACGCTCTCACTCGCTGGTGCGGGCACGCCGAGGCCGCCGATGCACTCGTAATAGGCGGCCAGTAGCCCGCGTTCGCTCACTCCGGGCTCGACACGCTCGCGCATCCACTGGAGGGCGGCCTCCGCGAGGGCGGCGGCGGTCCGCAGGCAGGTGAGCTCGTCGCCCGTCTTCGTCCGTCGTGCCCGCCAGAGAGCCGGTCCGGCGTCGACGACCTCGGCCGCGGGCGCCACGTTGTGGAGATGCTGGGCGAACATGGGAGTGAGGCCGTCGGTGCCCACCCTGCCGGCCCTCGCGAGGCCGGGGATTGCCTTCAGGGCGGCGAGAAGGTTGGCAGGGTTCCAGGTGAGCGGATAGAGGTCCTCGTGTTTGATTTCGGGCGGCACGCCCTCGTCCCAGATGGACAAGAGGTGCACTCGCTCGGTCTCCGGGACCACCACGCTGGCCGGGCCGAAGGGCGCGCTGCCCGCCCTCCAGAGTTGGCGGGCCCCCGAGGCGTAGCGCACGTTCGCCGGGCGACCGAGTACGAGCGCGTCCATCCCCTCGGCTGCCAGGGCGTCGAAGAGCCGCCGGCGCCGCTCCCGGCGCAGCCGCGCGAAGTCGACGCGGGCCGAGTCCTCGAGGGCCATGGTCCCGACGCTTGCCTCCCGGCTCCCGCCGACGGGTGTCATCGAGTCATCTCGAAGGGGTCGTAGGTCGAGCCGCTGAGCGGAACCCAGCCGGTGTCCGTGACGGCGACGATGTCCTCGGCGCGGTACCCCCCGGCGCCGTCGTCCCAGATAACGGGTTCGAGAACGACCACCATGCCGGGCTCCATGATCTGGGTGTCGTCGAACTCGGGGCCGAGGTCGGTGCCGACGAGGGGCATCTCGGCACTGTCGGTCCCCACGCCGTGCGCCAGGTAGAAGTGCTCGATCCACGGGCGGACGCCATCGTTCGCCGTCGTCGCGGCCTCGCCGAGCACGCTCGCGCTGACGCCGGGCGTGAGCACCTCGAGGACCGCATCCACGACGTGGCGCCATCTGCGGAACTGCTCGCGCTGGCGGGGGGTCGGCCCAGGGTCGGCACCGGTGATCCAGGTCCGGCCGTAGTCGGATGCGTACCCCTGCCACAGGATGCCGGCGTCGACCCAAATGACATCGCCCTCTCGCAGGATGCGGTCGGTGGTCGCCGTGGGGTAGGCGAGATCGCCGTGAGAGGTCCACGGACCCTGCTCCTTCCACGAAGGCATCACCTGCCAGATCGGGTCGATGCTGGCCGCCGAGGCACCGAGCTCGAACGCGCGGCGCAAGAAGACGGCGCTCAGATCGCTCTGGCGGACACCCGGTCGCAGGGCCTCCCGGACGGTGACCATGGCGAGCTCCGAGATGCGCTGCGCAGTCCGGATGCAGGCGAGCTCGTCGGGAGTCTTGCGCAGCTTCGCCGGAGCGAGCGCGGCACGACCGTCGTACCAGTCATAGACCCCGAGATGCCGCAGCATGGGGTGTGTCTGGTCATCGACGGCCAGCCGCGAACCGGCTGGGAAGTGATCGGACAATGCCGTGACGAACTCCTCGATGCCGTCCTCGAGGTCGGGGAAGAGCGGTCCGTGGACGTGATTCTGCGGGAGTTCGGGCGGGAGTACGTCGCTGGCCGTCGTGTACACGTGTGGTGCGTCTTCCCCCTCGCGACCACGACCACCGGACGAATGAGACCGGCCCTGCCGCCGTCGTCACCCGGCATGGCGAGGCCGGCTGCATAGGTGACAGCACTGGTGCTCAACAGCAACATTCCGTCGAGACCCTGGTTGACGAGCTCGTCCTGCAGGCGAGCGAACCGCTCAGCTCGCATGCGCGGGAGGTCAGGGCTGTCGTGAATGGTCCGCCCGTTCACTGTGCCTGTTGCCTGACCACCCATCGCTAGCACCCTCGTCAAGAACAGAACCCGGTGTCAAGCGGACGAGTCGGTCGCCCTCGGTTGGAACGAGCTGCCGGGCACGACGGTGCGGTGCCCGTTGACGCGTGCCCGCCCGGCAGACGAGGATCATGGGCCATGCGAGCCGAAGCCGCTTTCGACTATCTCTCCGTCGAGTGGCTGGCGGATCGTCACCTGCACAACGACGAGCTCCGCCGCCAGTCCCCTGTGATCTGGAACCGGACGTACGGATTCTGGTACGTGACGGGCTACGCCGAGGTGGCCGAGGTCTCACGCGACAGCGAGACCTTCACTCCTCGATACGAGGAACACGCCCCCGACGGGCTGTACTACATCGGGATCATGGGGGTGCCACGCGACGAGGGTCTGCCACCCGTGGGCATCGCCGAGGCCGAGGCCGGCCGCCACACCGCCCTGCGCCGGGCCATCAACCCGTTCATGCTGCCGGCAGCGGTCGACCGGGACCGCCCGTTCCTCGAGCAGGCGACGACTTGGTGCCTCGATCAGAAGATCGAGGCGGGCCAGATGGACATGGTCCTCGACTTCACCAACCCGGTGCCCGCCATCTGGACCATGAGACTGCTGGGCCTTCCACTTACAGAATGGCACCACTGGGCTGAGTACTTCCACTCGGCGACCGCGTATGGTCCACAGATGCCCGAACGGCAGGTCGCCCTGGCCCGCACACCGGGGATGGTCGCCGAGCTCAAGGAAGTACTGGGTGAGCGTCGCCACGATCCTGGCGATGACCTCATCTCGCGCCTAGTGACCATGGAAATCGAGGGTCGCCCGATGACAGACGACGAGTTGGTCGCCGTCGTGTGGAACTTGATCGGCGGTGGCGTGGACACGACGACTTCGCTGACCTCGCTGGGCCTGCTGCAGCTGTCCGAGCAACCGCAGCTGCGCGAACGTCTGGCGAGCTATCCCGACCTGCTGGCGGCGGCCTGCGAGGAGTACCTGCGCTGGACCTCTGTCAACGAGACTCTCAGCCGTACCTGTACCCGCGACACAGTGCTCGGCGGCCAGCAGATAAAGCGTGGGGAATTCGTGATGATGAGCTGGCTGGCGGCCGATTACGATCCGGCCGTCTTCCCCTGTCCGGATGCGGTGGACGTCGACCGCTCACCCAACCAACATCTCGCCTTCGGTGTGGGCTCCCACCGTTGCATCGGGCTCCACGTGGCTCGGGTCATGTTCGAGGTCATGATGCGCGAGGTACTGACACGCACTCCCGACTACGTCGTCGATCACAACCGCAGTCAGTACTACCAGGGAAATCCCAAGCTCCACGGACTAGTCCAGATGCCGGTGACGTTCACTCCTGGCAAACCGCTCGGTGTGGACCGCCCCTTCTGAGGAGGTCCCAGGAACCGCCGAACTGATGGGAAACCTCCGTCTATAACAAATGGCGAAATTCGGTCGTCCAATCGAGAGGTGCCGCCGATGGATGGCTTCACGCAGTATTTCAGTCCAACCCGAGCCAATCACCACCGCAATAACAAACGCCGACGAGGTTGAAGATGATGAAGTAAACGTTGAAAATCCCGCAGCAAGCGGAACGACGAGTCCTAACCCCGGATACACCACCAGAGTGAGGGCAAGGGCTTGCCATCTCGAGATGTGTCGAACGAGCCATTCATCGCTACGCTCGAAAGCGACCGTCTCGCTCCAAGGCGCGCCCGAAAAGGTTTGCACGGTCTCGGAGGTGGTCCAGCAACTCCAACGGGGACAACACCTTGAACTCGGCGGCAGCGTTTCCCAGGGCCAGTGTTGGCCAATCAAGTGAATCCGATGTCATGGTGAATCGACACCGCCCAGGTCCGACATCTTCGAGGGTGCCCCACGGGCCAACACGCTCCCGGACCACGGCCGTGGGGGCATCGATGAGGACGTCCACCTGGTACCGGGACGGGACGCTCTCGATACTGGACCGGACGAACTCCGAAGCGTTCTCGGCGGGCAGTTGGCGAGGGATGGCATGGGCCCCCGTGACCCTTGGCTCCGCCAGTCGGTCAAGGCGAAAGGTACGCCAGTCGAATCGGGTCAGATCCCATGCGACGAGGTACCAGCGCCTCCCCAGCAGGACCAGCCGGTGCGGGTCCACCGCGCGGGTGCTCGGGGCACCCCCGCTATCGGTGTAGTCGAACTCCAGGCGCTCGCCGTCCCGGCAGGCCTGGGCCACCGCGACCAGAACAGCCGCATCGACGCTGGCGGCCGACTCCTGCCATGGAAGAGAGACGGTCATCGCGGCAAGTGCGTCGATTCGGCGCCGGAGCGAAGTGGGCATGACTTGGATCACCTTGCTGAGCGCTCGCAGCGAGGACTCCTCGATGCCCGCAACCGAGCCCGCCTGGATCGCCGAGTGCAGCCCTACGCCGATGGCGACCGCTTCGTCGTTGTCGAGCAGGAGGGGAGGAAGGACTGCGCCCGCCGCGAGCTGATAGCCACCGTCTACGCCCCGATGCGCCTCGACGGGGTAGCCCAGGCCTCGTAGACGGTCGATGTCACGACGGAGCGTCCGCGGCGAGACCTCGAGGCGAGCGGCCAAGTCAGTCCCAGCCCAGTAGCGCCGGGACTGGAGCAGGGACAGCAGGCGGAGAGTGCGCGTCCCGGGTGTGCTCATCTTGGCCAGTATTGCGGAATTTAGGCCAGAAACTGGCCGCTAATGGTCGTAGGGTGCCAAAATCAGCCCAAATGAAAGGACCAGCCCATGACGTCCACCACCATCACTGACCTCGAGCGGCACGACCTCGTGAACGCATTGCTGGAACATCGGAACCTCCTGCTCCGCACCGTCTCTGGCTTGTCGGATGCCCAAGCTCGGCTGTCTCCCACCGCCAGCCAGCTCTGCCTCGGAGGCATCATCAAGCACGTCGCGCTCGTCGAAGAGGGCTGGGTCCGCTTCATCGAGGAGGGTCCAGAAGCTCAAGGCTCGACCGACGAGGCCGCCTATGAGGCCCATGCCGCCGGCTTTCGCATGGCGGACGAGGAGACGCTGGCGAACCTGATCGCTCGCTACGAGGCCGTTGCTCAACTCACCGACGCGGCAATAGTCGCCCTGCCTTCACTCGATGCATCGCACCCGCTTCCCGAGGCGCCGTGGTTTGAGCCCGGGGCGCATTGGTCCGCCCGCCGGGCACTCATGCACATCGTGGCTGAGACGGCCCAACACGCCGGTCATGCCGACATCATCCGCGAGACCATCGACGGAGCAAAGTCCATGGGCTAACAGAACCGTACGCTTGGAGCTACCCTCGAAAGAAGCTGAACCCGTGGATCGATCGTTCGATTGCCGGTCGGGCAAATGGTGGTGACCGGTAGGTCGCAGGGCGATGAAGAGAGTGCCCAGATCGACCGGGTCGCGGACACACGTTTCCTTTTCAAGGCCCGGACGGCCGGATGTTTGCTCCGCGATCGGCTGAGATCCTTCCGCCAGGTCGGGCGTAGCGATCAGCCTGCGGTCGGACCACCCGACGGATCCGAGTCCGGAGATGCCCTAAAACGCGCGAGCGACATCACTACAGAGGCGACCCCGATGATCGCTCAATCGAGCCAAGCACATGCTCCACTTCAGCTTTAGAAGCTGAGGAGGCGGCGGTGCATATATTTACGCTGTTGCACGTTGAGGTTTTGCCGGACGCCAGCAGTGATGACTGCCCGACTTGATGTCGGGCTTGACCTGCGAGTTCTGATGAGAGCGGGCGACGGTGTGCGGAGAGCGGGCGACCGAGAGAGCGGGCGACGGTGTGCGGAGAGCGGGCGACGGAGAGCGGGCGACGGTGTGAGAGCGGGCGACGGTGAGAGAGCGGGCGACGGTGTGCGGATTCAGGACATAGGACACCGTCGCTGGGGATGTGTCAAGACATAGGACACCACCAGTGAAGGGGTGCTCCTGTGGACATGGGCAGGTTTCTGATCGAGACGCACCTGCGGACCGGGCGGCCGATCAAGGAGTTGGCGGCGGCCCACGAGGTGAGTGCCCGCTGGCTCTTCAAGCTCCTGCGTCGCTACCGCCTCGAAGGGGCCGCCGGCCTCGAGCCCCGGTCGCGGCGACCGCATCGATCCCCGACCCGCATCGCCGATGTCTACGAGGACGAGATCGTGGCCCTGCACAAGGCGCTGGCCGACGACGGACTCGATGCCGGTGCGGCGACCATCCACTACCACCTGGCGCAGCGCTACAACCGGCCCCCGTCGGTCTCCACTGTCTTTCGGGTGCTCAAGGCCCGGGGGTTCGTCACCCTCTCACCTCAGAAGCGCCCGAAGAGCTCGTTCACACGCTTCGTGGCCGACCTGCCCAACGAGTGCTGGCAGGCCGACATGACCCACGTGGAGCTCGAGGGCGGCGGGGTCTACGAGGTGCTCAACATGATCGACGACCACTCGAGGCTGTGCGTGGCCTCGAGAGCCATAAAGGTGGTCAAGGCCAACGACGTCGTCCGCGTCCTGCACAAAGCGGCTGAGACCAGGGGCTATCCGGCTTCGTTCCTCACCGACAACGGGCTCATCTTTTCCACGCAGCGCCACCACCACGTGGCCGGGGTGACCGAACAAGAGCTCTTCGCTCTCGGCATCGAGGCCAAGCACGCTCGGCCCTACCACCCCCAGACCTGTGGAAAGGTCGAGCGGTTCCACCAAACCATGAAGAAGTTCTTGGCCATGCAGGACATCGCCACCCCCAAGCAACTCCAGCGCCAGCTGGACCGATTCGTCGCCTACTACAACGAGGAGCGACCGCACCGGAGCATTGGGCGCAAGACGCCAGCTTCGGTCTACAGCGCACGGGAGAAGGCGGTGCCTTCCCCGTCATTCGTCAAGGTGGGCGAGCGACGGCTGCGCTTCGACCAAGTGGATAGAGCCGGCCGGATCACGCTTCGCCACCGGGGAAGGCTCCACCACATCGGGATCGGGAACGCCTATACGGGCTGGCGCGTCGCCATGCTCATCGACGGCCTCGACATCGAGATCGTGGGCTTCGATGGCTCACCCCTGCGTCGCCTCGTCCTCGACCCAAGCAAGGATTATCAGCGCATCCCCTGAGCAACGGCCCAGGTCTACAATGTCCCAGACGTCGGTGCTCGATGTCTTGAGACATCACGGTTCATCGGATTCTGGCGGGGTCTGCCTGCTCACCGGACGACGATCGACCCCAACACGCGCCAGTTCGGCTTGCCGGCGTAGAGCAGGGCTCGGATCCGGTAGTTCTCGAAGTTGCGGAACCCGAAGCCGATGCGCTTGATCCGCTTGATCAGGTTGTTGAGCGCTTCGGTGGGGCCGTTTGAGACCCGGGCCAGGTGGTAGTTGGTGATCTTGTCGAACCAGTGCTTGATGGTGCGCCCGAGACGCTGGATCTCGGGCGGCATGGCCTTCTTCGTGCAGTGACTCTGCAGCTCGGCGAGCATCGCCTTGGCTTCGTCGGGATCGCCGGTCCGATAGAAGTCGCGTAGGCGTTCTTTGACCCGGTACGCGATGGCCACCTCGGCCCCGGGATCGCCCAGTTCGAGCAGCGAGCTCAGGCGCTCGGTCGCCTCGTCGCTCAGCTTCTCTTCGCTCATGAGCAACAGGCGCCGGGCTCGATAGAGGGGATCGTCGCGCCGGCCCCGGTGGCCGAGTTGTTCGATCTGGACGCGCCGGCGGATGGCGTCGAGGGAGCGGTTGGCCAGGCTGATCACGTGGAAGGGGTCGACCACCTGAGCCGCCTTGGGCAAGAGCACGCTGTAGACGGCGGCATAGGTGGCCGACATGTCGAGGGCTCCGTATTCGATGCGCTCCTTCCAGGACTTGGGCTGTTTGTCCAGCCAGGCGGCCACGTCCACGTAGTTGCGGCTGGGCAAGATGTCGATGATCTGATGGTGCTCGACATCGGCCACGGTGGTGGCGTAATCGGTGTGGCGCGAGCCCAGCTTCACGAAGGAGGTCTCGTCGAGACCGATGGCCGTCGTCTGGTTCAGCCGTTTGCGATCGGCCTCGAGCAGGGCTTGGCCATAGGTGATCGTGGCCTCGTTGACCGTGTGCCAGTCACAGGCCAACTCGGCGGCCACCTCTTTGACCGTGCGACCGTCTCCGACCTGACGCGTCGCCCATTTGGCAGCCCTCGTCGTCAGCAGGCACTTCTTGGCCGCAATGCGGTGGTCGCTGAGCATCCAGGTCTTCTTCGAACAGCGCTCGTTCACACAGCGCATCCGGTGCTTCTTCCAGGCCAGCGACATGGGCGTCCCATAGACGGGCAAGTCGACGTAGTGCACCACCGGACGATCCTTGACCGCGGCCTCTGTGGCACACGATGGGCAGCGCACTGGATCCCTGATCAGCTGTTCGATGGCCAGCTCGACGTCGGGTCCGCGTCGCTCGTAGTGCAGGACCACCACGTCTTTGAGGCCGACAGGGGCCTCGAGTATCTCGCTATGGTCGCGAAGAACGAAGGTGCTTCTTGGTTGTTGGGTCACACCTCAAGCTTGAAGCGCCTTCGTCGCGCTCGAGGTGATCCTGGTCAGGGCGCGACCCCGCCAGGATCCGATGAGCCGACATCACAAGAGAGCGGGCGACGGGAATCGAACCCGCGTTCTCAGCTTGGGAAGCTGATGTTCTGCCTCTGAACTACGCCCGCGAGAACGCGGAAACTTTACACGCTGGGTAAACGCGAACTTCCTCGCGACCGAAAACCGCTATCTAAGCCCTCGAAAGTGGCACGCTGTGGCACGAAAGTGGCACGGGTGATCGTGTTTTCAGTTGTGGCACGGCCGGTTCAACGCTGGCTCCATCTGGTTTGGCCCCACCCGGATCAGACCAGTTTGGACTCCGGGGCCGGAACAAGACCTCTGATCAGCGGATCCTCTGCAGCACCGCGTTCACGTCACCCAAGTCGAACTCGGTCGGGTCGAAGGGCTCGCCAATCCACTCGAGATAGCTGTCGTGCTCTTCATGGGTGGGATCAGCAATGGCTCTGAGGAACTCGCCGTAGCCCCAGGTGCCGCCAACGTCGTCGGGAGGGCAGGCATTCGCACCGTCGAGGCACACCGCGTACTTCAAGCCGAAATAGGACCACGTCAACTCCTCGATGACGACCTCGTGCTCCCACGAGTCGCCGAAGTCATAATCGAAGGTGAAGAGCCGTTCGTCACGCAATGCCTGGAGCACGGTGATCGACTTCTCATCGATCTCCTCGTCGGGATAGTCGTCATAGTTCATCCCGTAGCGCTTCTCGCCCACTCTGAAGGCGTGCAGGTGTGAGTTGGACCAACCCATAGCGTCCAAGAGGATGTTGGCCAGCTTGGCCATTCGCACGGCGCCAGGCACGAGCAGTCGGCGCCAGATCACCGGGTCAACGTCGTTGAGCTGGATCCGCAGTCGAAAGACGCTCTGCCCGGCGGGTTGTGGCACGCACCGACATTAGGCGTGCCAACTCTGACGCCCACGAGCCTCTCCGCCGGGGGGGCTGGCCACCACGAGGCGGAGCCGACCAGGACTTTGGCAGGGCCAAATCAGTTGAAAAACTCGGCCGATCGGACGCCGGCTGGGGGCGGCCGGTGAGGTCCTCGGGAGGTCCGGTCAGCCAGGTTTCGAGGTGGTCCGCCCCGGGCATCCAACGGGCGTCGCTGGCAGCAGTAAAGCTGGCGCCAGACCCCAAACTACGCCCAGACGTGGTGGCCCAACTATCCTCTGGGCCGCATCGAATTCCCAGGTGGCGCTCGCACTCCGCCACCTTCCTGTTGGACGATCTGAGATAGGCGAGGAGCATTCGTGCCGGTCAGAATCATCATTGGACTCCTGGTCACCGTCATCGGCTTCGGGATCGCCGCCCGACGCTTCCACTGGCTGTCCAAGCTCATCCGCTCCGGGAAGAAGGACCCCAACCGGTCCCGCGGCCCCATCAGCCGCAAGGTGGAGGCCGAGACCGTCGAGGTGGCCGGGCAGCGCAAGCTCCTGCAGTGGACGGTCCCCGGCCTGGCCCACTTCTTCACCATGTGGGGCTTCACCATCCTGCTGCTCACGATCATCGAGGCCTACGGCGACCTCTTCAACAGGTACTTCCACATCCCCGGCATCGGCACCTGGGACTGGGTCGGCTTCGTCGAGGACTTCTTCGCCTGCGCCGTGCTGGTCGCCCTCATCACCTTCTCCATCATCCGCCTGAAGAACGCGCCCAGTCGCCTCGAGCGCAAGTCACGCTTCTACGGCTCCCACCTCGACGCCGCCTGGGTCACCCTCCTCATGATCGCCGGCGTCATGATCACGCTGCTGCTCTACCGCGGCGCCCAGGTCAACACCGATCCGACCCAGTTCCCCTATGGCTGGGGCGCTTTCGCCTCGCACACCGTGGCCAAGATCCTCGCCCCGCTCGGCGCCGGGACGAACTCGGTACTGGTCACCGTCTTCCTGTTGCTCAACATCGCCATCATCTCGGGCTTCATCGTCTTCGTCTCCTACTCCAAGCACCTGCACATCTTCTTTGCGCCCATCAACATCGCCTTCTCCCGGCGCCCGCGCGCACTCGGCGCCCTCTACAGCACCCCCGACATGGACATGGAGAACGTCGACGAGGACACCGTTTTCGGCGTGGGCGAGATCGGCCACTTCAGCTGGAAGCAGATGCTCGACTTCGCCACCTGCACCGAGTGCGGGCGCTGTCAGTCGGCCTGCCCGGCCTGGACCACGGACAAGCCGTTGTCGCCGAAACTGCTCGTCATGAACCTGCGCGACAACATGTTCGCCTCGGCCACGCCCCTGCTCACCGGCGAGGGCGAGCAGACCGCGCTCGTTCCCAACGTCATCGACCCCGACGTCCTGTGGGCCTGTACCACGTGCGGGGCCTGCGTGAACGAGTGCCCGGTCGACATCGAGCACATCGACGCCATCGTCGACATGCGCCGCTACCAGGTGCTGATGGAGTCCGAGTTCCCGAGCGAGGCGGGGCTCATGCTGCGTAACGTCGAGAACCAGGGCGACCCCTGGGGCCTCGGCCAGAACAGGCGCACCGAGTGGACGCAGAGCCTCGACTTCGAGATCCCGGTCATCACCGGCACCATCCCCGACGACATCGAGTACCTCTACTGGGTCGGCTGTGCGGGCGCCCTCGACGAGCGGGCCCGCAAGGGCGTGCAGGCCACGGCGCGCATGCTGCACCGGGCCGGCGTCACCTTCGGCATCTTGGGGCCCAAGGAGTCGTGCACCGGCGACCCGGTGCGCCGCCTCGGCAACGAGTACCTCTACCAGGAACAGACGAAGATGAACATCGCCACGCTGGACGAGGCCGGGGCGAAGAGGATCATCGCCAGCTGCCCGCACTGCTTCAACACCATCAAGAACGAGTACCCGGCCCTCGGCGGCAACTATGAGGTCATCCACCACGCCGAGCTGCTCGAGCACCTGGTGAAGTCGGGCAGGCTCACGCCTGGTTCGGCCTACTCGGGGAAGGTCACCTACCACGATCCCTGCTACCTGGGCCGGCACAACCGGATCATCGAGGAGCCGCGCAGTGTGCTCAGCGCCATCCCCGGGGTGGAGCAGATCGAGATGAAGCGCTGCAAGGAGCGGGGCTTCTGCTGCGGCGCCGGCGGCGCCCGCATGTGGCTCGAGGAGAACATCGGCAAGCGGATCAACATGGAGCGCATGGACGAGGCGCTCGGCACCGGGGCCGACGTCGTGTCGACGGCGTGTCCCTACTGCATGATCATGCTGGACGACGCGGTCCGGGCCAACGACAAGCAGGACGACGTGCGCGTGCTCGACCTCTCGCAGCTGGTGGAGGAGTCGCTCAACGGTGGGCCGGTGGCGGCCGCCGCGCCGGCCCCGGCCGAGACACCGGCCTGAGCCACTCGCCGCGACACAGGCGGCCGGGGTCTCAGCCGGCGATCAGCCCGTAGGCCCGCTCGGGCCGCAGGGTGAGGGCGATCCGCTTGTCGGCGATCATGGCGGCCCGGTACTCGTCCCAGTCCGGGTGCGCGCCCGAGCCCGTCTCGTAGTAGCGGATCAACGCCTCCACCGTGGCGTCGTTCGGTTCGGCCGCCACCGGCGACAGCTCGGCCGTCGCCTCGATGACGACGTACTGGTAGAAGTTGTCGCCCGGCACGTAGAGCGAGGCGCGAGGGTCGCGGCGCAGGTTGGCCGTCTTGGCCCGGTCGTCCGTCACCGAGATGAGAAACGTGTCGCCCTCGTCGGGGACGTACATGATGTTGGACAGCTGCGGTCGCCCGTTGGCGCGGATGGTGGCCAGGACCCCCTGCTTGCGGTCGCGGGCGAATGCGTATGCCTCGGTCAGATCCATGCACCCGACGGTAGCGGGCGATCCTCCCGGAAGGGCCGGCCCGCCGGGGGGCCGCTGCCTCAGACGATGGGGACGGTCTCGTCCTTGGAGCGGTCGGCCAAAGCGAGATGGATGACGGCCGCCACCAGTGCACCGACGAGGGGAGCAACGATGAAGAGCCAGACCTGGCTGAGCGCCGTGCCCCCGACGACGAGGGCCGGTCCGAGGCTGCGGGCGGGGTTCACCGACGTGCCCGTCAGCGGGATGCCGATGAGGTGCACGATCACCAGGCCGAAGCCGATGGCCACACCGGCCGCGCCCTGAATGGCGGCCTTGTGCGTGGCGAACAGCACGATCAGTACGAAGATGGCAGTGAGCACGACCTCAATGAGGAAGGCGCCCCCCTGGCTGACGAACAGGTGCGATTCCTTGCCGTACCCGTCCGTACCGAGGCCCTGGACCGACTTCTTGTAGAGCGGCGAGGTGGTGAACATCCAGTAGAGGAGGTAGGCGCCGACGATCCCACCCGCGAACTGAGCCACGAGGTAGGCCACCCCCTCCTGCAGCTTCATGCGCCCCGCGGCGATGAAGCCGAGCGTGACGGCCGGGTTCACGTGGCAGCCCGAGATCGGACCGATGGCGTAGACGAGGGCGACGAGCACCAGCCCGAAGGCGAGAGCGGTGGCGGCGACCCCCGCGGCGTAGCTCAAACCGAAGAGCTTGAAGCCGAACGTTTCAGTGGCGACGCCGACGGCGATGACCACCAGCACCATGGTGCCCAGGAATTCCGCCCCGAGCTTTCTGGGATCCAACGTCATGACTGTGACCTCCTGTGTCCAGGCGAGGTGTGTGGACGCAGGAAGTTTCCCAGCGGCTCCCGGTGCAGGCGCGTATGGGACGAACTACCAGCTCAACGGGCCGATAACGCCGGTCGGCGCCGACAGGGGGAGCTCCTTAAATGGCGGCCATCGCCTTCTCGTCGGATTCGCGCAGGCGGGTGGCCATGGCGGCCAGCAGCTTGCGCGAGAGGGCGGGCACGGCGTCGAGCACGCCGTTGAACTGGCGCTGGCCGAGCACCAGCAACGTCATGTCGGTGTCCGAGACGACGGAGGCCGAGCGGGGCCGGCGGTCGAGCAGGGCCATCTCGCCGAAGTACTGCCCGGGTCCGAGCGTGGCCACCTTGCGGTTGTTGCGCCGCACCGACGCCTGCCCCTTGACGATGAGGAAGAACTCACGCCCGATGGTGCCCTGCTCGCAGAGCAGGCGCCCGGGCGGCACGGTCACCTCCTCGAGCGCGCGCTTGATCGTACGCAGGTCCTTGGCCGACGAGGTGGAGAACAGCCAGATCTTGGACAGGTCGAACTTGTCGGGACTCATGGGCGCAAACAGTACCCCCGACCCCTCTCACGTGCTCGTTTACGCACGCTCGGGGTGGTTCAGACGGATCGTTCAGACGGATGGTTCAGACGGATGGTTCAGACGGATGGTTCAGACGGCGTCGGCCCCGCGTTCGCCGGTGCGCACCCGCACCACCGTCTCGGCCGGCACGACCCAGACCTTGCCGTCGCCGATCTTGCCGGTAGAGGCCGACGAGACGATGGCGTCGACCACGGCCTCGGCCCGGTCGTCCTCGACCAGCACCTCGACCCGCAGTTTGGGCACGAAGTCGACCTGGTACTCGGCACCCCGGTAGTTCTCGGTATGACCCCGCTGGCGGCCGAAGCCCTGCGCCTCGGTCAGGGTCATGCCCGCCACGCCCATGTTCTTCAGGACGTTCTTGACGTCGTCGATCTTGAACGGCTTCACGACCGCAACCACGAGCTTCATCTTCGGGCTCCTCCCGATCCGCCGGGCCTGTGCCCTCACCACGCACGTTAGACACCCCGGACGAGGATGGTGCCGCAGCGAGGTTCGCCTCGGCCTGCCAGGACGTTCTCTCGGACGAGCGTTCGTTTCCCTCCAGGTACTGCGGGCGGCGATCCGCGTCGTCGGCCCGGCGCCCCGGGCGCCCGAGGTCAGTTTGTACGAATCGGATTCTACGAATGGGAGCCCCGGGCGTCCTCGATTGCCGCGAGCAGCTCTCGCGCCCGCTGGGTGTCGGCATGGTCCTCGCCGAGCAGGCGGACCCTCTTCTCCAGGAGATTCCGACCGATCACCTCCGACTCATCGAGCTCGTCGAGCCAGAGCAGGGTCGTGGCGAGGTTCTCGAGAGAACTGAGCGTCCTGGGATCGTCGGCACCCAAGGTCCGATTCCGGACCTCGAGGATGCGCCGGCGGAGATCGCAGGCCTCGGGAATGAGCTCGAGCTGGGACAGCGTCGTCGCCAGGTGCGACATCGCCTTGATGCAGTCCTCGGACTCCCCCGCACCGTGACGGGCGTAGCCATCCACCGCCTTCTCCAAGAGCCGGCGGGACTCAGGCAGGTTCCCGAGATTCCGCTGCGTGCATCCCAACCACTCCATGGCCGCGCACGTCAGCACGTCATCTGGCCCGAGGGCGCTGGTGCGGGAAGCCACGATGTGCTCGAAGAGGGGCAACGCCTCGGTATGCCGACCGAGTCGATCAAGGTCGAACCCCTGCAACGCCTCGGCCGCGAGCGTGCTGGGATCATCCGTTCCCAAGGAACGCCGCCGGTGGGCGGCGACCTCGTTTCTGAGCTCCAGGGCGTCATCGAACCGACCGAGGCGTTCCAGCCGATGCGCGAGATCGCCCTTGGCGTCCTGGGTCATGGGGGAATCCGGACCACGGTGACGGACCGACCAATCCAGAGTTGATCGCGCGGACTGCAGCGCCGCCTCGGGGTCCGATTCCCTCCTCCGTGCTTCCCGGTCGGCCGCCTGGGTGACCCGATGACGCAACCAGGGCAGCGGTCCTCGCTGCGGTCGCTCCGTCCGGGACATGGCGTCAGCGTATTTCGAACCCGGGCGGGAGGCGGGAGTGACCTGCCCGAAGGGGCCCGTTCCGGGAGATTGCTAGCCTGCGCCGGTGCCCTCGAGTCGAGACACCGGGAATTCCGGCAGCGACGACGGGGCACCGATGACGCGGTGGCAGCGGTTCAAGTACACCATCGTGCAGCCCGACGGCGGCGACGACAAGAACGCGACGGACGAACGTTCGGTCGAGGAGCTCGAAGAGGCCATCGCGCGGTCCGACGACAAGGAACGCGCCATCGGCTTCGTCGCCGCACCGCTCGCCGCCATCATCGGCATCCTGGTGGGCTCGGACACCATCCAGCACGCCAAGGACACGCACCAGAGCGTGTCGATCTACGACGAGCTCACCTATGTGATCCTCGCCATGTCGGTCCTCATCCTCGTGTCGTCGCTGTGGAGAAAGCGGCTCTTTCAGGGCATCACGCTGGCGCTATTCGGCCTGGCGATCTTCAACCTGCGCTTCTGGGGGTTCGGCGTCCCCTTCCTGTTGGCCGGCGCCTGGTACCTGGTGCGGGCCTACCGCCTGCAGCAGGCGCTCAAGCGGGCGCAGGGTGATGCGCCGAGCCCGCCCAAGCGCAACGGCGCCCGGCCCTCCAACGGCCCGCGGCCGCGCCAGAACAAGCGCTACACGCCTCCCACCTGAGGCACCCGACCGCCTGAGGACTCCTCCGACGGGGCGGGTCCGTCACTGCTTCGTGGTGCGAAGACCTGCCCGCCTGCGCCGCCGGCGCAGTGCCAGCACGACGAGTACGGCGACCAGGGCGACGAGCAAGAGGGCGGGGAGGATGAAGACCGACGCCGAGGCGTGCTCGGCGTCGACGACGGAAACCGGTGAGACCAGCGTCGGATCCGAGGGCACCGCGAGGGCGCGGACCACGGTGCCCGGGGCGTGGAGCGCGGTGCCGGGCAGCAGCTCGTCGTAGCGGTGGCCGTCGAGCTCGTAGGCGCCCCGGCACGAGTACCCGGCCGAATTGCTGCCGCTGCCGCCGAGCAGGCCCTGGCAGGACGTGATGGTGACCGCCACCGGAACGCCCTGATTGCGGAGCTGGTCGATCTGGCGGTTGTTGTGGATGCCGATGACGGTGAACACCACGGCGAGCACAGCCAGGGTGGCGAGCACGAGGCCGAGGAGCACGCGGGCAACCTGGCGTCCGTTGATCTCCACTCCGGCGCCGCGCAGGGGGGCGACCCGATCGTCGGGCCCGGGCGCCTGGTCGGGAGGTGCGGGCGCCACGGTCGACGGTTCGGTGCTCAACGTCGGCTGAGGCGTAGACGCCGGCTCAGGCGTGGACATGGCTGGATGCTCGTCGGCGGGCGCGATCGGGCGATCGTAGTGGCGGTGGGAAACAGGAGCGCCGAGCCGTGCCTGAGCCCGGAACGGCACGCTCCACTAGGTGAGATGTCCCCAGGGTGTGGATTAACGCACTCGAAACACAGTGGTGACGATGTGGAAACTCCCCCCCTGCATTGTGTCTCCGACGGGGAGAACCGTCCGAATGGCTTGCGCACCTTGCGTGCTGTGACGTACCGGTCACAGGGGCGGAACGCAGGGGCGTAACGACAGTTAGGAGAGGCGTAGTGATCCACCTGTTGGGAGCGACAGTTCCCGTTCCGTATCCCAGTTGGCTGAATCCGGCCGACAACACGTGGCAGGTCACCGCCGCCACGTTCGTCGGACTGATGAGCCTTCCCGGCCTGGCCGTTTTGTACGCGTCGATCGTTCCCAAGAAGTGGGCGGTCAACGTGTTGGCCATGATGTTCGCCGGGTTCTCGCTCGTCCTTCTCGCATGGGTGCTCTGGTCCTACAAGATGGGATTCGGGGCGACGTCCGTCGGAGGTGGCGTCCTCAACGGGGTGCCGACCCAGACAACTGGGACCACCGGCACGTTGCAGCACTTCTTCGAGAACTTCGTCGGCAAACCGGGAGGCATCACCAATAGCGTCGGCGAACAGGGCCAGGCGGTGTCGGCAGCCAACACCCTGATCCCCTTCCACTTCCCGACGTCGAGCCTGGCCTACTTCCAGTTCGTGTTCGCGGCCATCACCCCGCTGCTGTTCCTGGGGAGCGTGCTCGGGCGCATCAAGTTCCTCGCCTGGTGCCTGCTCGTCCCGCTGTGGTCGACCTTCGTCTACGGCGTCGACGCCTTCCTGCTCTGGGGCGGCGGGTACTTCGCCCAGGAAGGAGCACTGGACTTCTCGGGTGGTTATGTCATCCACATGTCGGCCGGTGTGTCGGGTTTCGTCGCAGCCTGGGTCCTCGGGCCACGGCTCCTCCGAGATCGGCAGCATGCCTTGCCCAACAACCTGGTGATGGCGGCGGTCGGGGCCGGCATCCTGTGGCTGGGTTGGAACGGCTTCAACGGCGGAGACCCGTACTACGCGGGCGCCTCCATGGCGGGGGCCGTGATCAACACGAACATCGCCACCGCCACCGGCGTCATCGTCTGGATGATTCTCGACGCCGTGGGGACCAAGGAGAAGAAGCCCACCTTCCTGGGGGGTGTCAACGGCATGATCTGCGGCCTGGTCGGGATCACACCGTGCGCCGGCTGGGTCAACGGCCGGGGCGCCATCTACGTCGGTGCCATCTGCTGCGCCGTGGTCTGGGTGTGCTGGAACTTCCTCTCGAAGGTGCCGCCGTTCTCGAGGGTCGACGACGCCCTCGGCGTCGTCTACACCCACGGTATCGCCGGCTTCTTCGGAGGCATGTTGCTGGGTATCTTCGGTGACCCGAACATGATCGAGTACGGCTGCGGCCACCTCAATGCGGCCGGGCAGGTCGTCGCGACCTCGCCGGCGACGTACTCCACCGCCACGGCCAAATGCGTGATCACGTCGGTGAACGGACTGATGTACACCGGGTCGGCCCACCAGTTGTGGGAACAGTTCCGAGCGGCCATCTTCGTCATCATCTGGTCCGCCCTGATCACCTTCATCCTCATGAAGGTCATCGGCTGGGTCCTGCGTGGTGCCCGCTACAAGGACGAGATCCTCGAAGTCGGCGATCTCGCCATCCACGGCGAGGAGGCCTTCCCCGAGGAGACCCTCGCCATGCGCTCGGACGGCGCCTTCGCGCTGGCCGGTCTCGACAAGGGTGGTTCCGCTTCTCCGGAACCCGATGATCCATCGCCACCACCCGGTGGCGGCGGTTCCTAGGCCCGGTCACTGAGAACGAAAGGAGATCGACAAATGAAGCTGATCGTGGCAGTCCTCAAGCCGTTCAAGCTCGACGACGTCAAGGAGACCTTGAAGAACCTCGGAGTGCAGGGCATGACCCTGACCGAGGCGCAGGGTTTCGGACGCCAGCGGGGGCACACCGAGGTGTACCGCGGTGCGGAATACGAGGTGGACTTCGTCCCCAAGATCCGTGTCGAGGTGCTGGTGGAAGACGGCCAGACCGACGAGGTGGTCGACGCCATCGTCGCCTCGGCCTCCACCGGCAAGATCGGCGACGGCAAGGTGTGGGTCCTCCCTGTCGAAGCCGTGGTGCGCGTGCGCACCGGAGAACGCGGGGCTGACGCGTTGTAGGACGCAGCAGTCCTGTAGACAGTCGGTCAGGCCGGGGCGCGGCGAGGTGCCCCGGCCTGCCGCTGTCCGGGGGCTCGTTGCCGCGGCCGGTCCGGGCAATGACGGGCGGACGGGTGAGCGAGCACCGTGCTGCCGTTCAGTCGAGCACCGCGCTGCCGTTCAGTGTGGTGGTTCAGTCCTGTTTGGCCGGCGGCCGGCCCCGCCTGGGCAGGGGGGCCGCCTGCTGGGGCATGCGCCCGGCGTCGGTCAGCGCCCGGCGCAGGAGCATCTCGATCTGCGCGTTGACGCTGCGCAGGTCGTCGTTGGCCCACCGCATCAGCGCGTCGTGGACGGCGGGATCGATGCGCAGCAGGACCTGCCGCCGTTCGCTCACGTATAGAGCGAACCCGTGTTCACGACGGGCGACGGCGGCTGGTCCCCGCACAGCACCACCATCAGGTTGCTCACCATGCTGGCGGTGCGCTCCTCGTCGAGGGAGACGACGCCGCCCTCGTTGAGCCGGCTGAGCGCCATCTCGACCATGCCGACGGCCCCTTCCACGATGCGCGAGCGGGCGGCCACGACGGCGTTGGCCTGCTGGCGGCGCAGCATCGCCTGCGCGATCTCCTGGGCGTAGGCGAGGTGGGAGATCCGTACCTCCACGATCTCGAGCCCGGCGATGGACGACCCGCTCGGCCACCTCGCCCGCCAGCTCGCCGGCGACGATGTCGGTCGAGCCGCGCAGCGACGTCCCGGCCCCGGTGGTGTCGTCGTAGGGGTGACTCACGGCGACGTGGCGCAGGGCGGACTCGGCCTGGACCGAGATGAAGTCGACGAAATTGTCCACGGCGTAACTCGACTTGGCCGTGTCGGCCACCTGCCAGACCACGATGGCGGCGATCTCGACCGGGTTGCCGTCGGCGTCGTTGACCTTGAGATGGTTGGTCTCGAAGTTGCGCACCCGGATGCTGACCCGGCGGCGCACGGTGAGCGGAGCCACCCACCAGAAGCCAGACCGGCGCACCGTGCCGATGTAGCGGCCGAAGAACTGGATCACCGAGGTCTGCCCCGGGGGGACGATGACCAGCGAGGTGGCGATGAGGACGAAGACCAGGATCGGCAGCCACAGCCAGGCCCTGGCATTGAGCCCGGCGAGGACCATGCCGCCGACGCAGACGAGGAGGGCGAGGACGCCGAACCACCCGTTGACGGCGAAGGCGGGGCGCTCGGTGATGTCGACCCGGGCCCCCAGGTGGCCGACGGGCGTGGTGGCGGGTGCTGGTGTCTCGGCGCTGCTCATGCTGTCCTGCGACATTGGGTCTCCTCCGACATTAAGTGATAGCTAATAGATATCACTTTTTCGACCCGCTGGCTACCCCCTCTCGCGCGGGGGAGTCGGGAGCGTCAGCCGATGGGCTGGTCGGCCTGGCGGGCCACGGCGGCGGCGGCCTCGGCGGCCGCCTCGGGGTCGCCCAGGTAGTCGGCCGAGTGCACGGAGAGGTCGTCGTTGAGGCGCATGCGGTAGGGGATGCCGGTCGGGACCTCGAGCTCGGTGATGGCGTCGTCGGCGATCCGCTCCAGGACCTTGCGCAGGGCGCGGATGGAGTTGCCGTGGGCGGCGACCAGGACGGCGCCCGCACCCTCGGCCGCAGCGCCCCGCAGGTCGGGGACGATCACGGACTCCCAGTACGGCACGACGCGGCGGACCACGTCGGCCAGGCACTCGGTGCGGGGCAGGTCGGCCGGGTCGAGGCCGCGGTAGCGGGGGTCGCCAGCCACGTCATAGGGGTTGTCGGGGGAGAGCGGCGGGGGCGGGGTGTCGTAGCTGCGGCGCCACCGCTGGAGCTGCTCGGCCCCGAACTCCTGCTTGATGGCGGCCTTGTTCTTGCCCTGCAGGTCCCCGTAGTGGCGCTCGTTGAGGCGCCAGTCGCGCCGGACCGGGAGCCAGCTGCGGCCGGCGGCGGCGAGGGCCAGCTCGGCCGTGCGGATGGCCCGGGTGAGGACCGAGGTGTGGAGGAGGCGCAGGTCGAGGTCGTCGGTGGCGGCCAGGAGCTCGCCGCCGGCCCGGGCCTCGGCCTCCCCGGCGGGGGTCAGGTCGACGTCGACCCACCCCGTGAAGAGGTTCTCGGCGTTCCAGGTGGACTGCCCGTGGCGGATCAGGACCAGATCGAGCACGTCACCAGCGTAGGTGGGCCCGGCGGAAGGGTGTAACCCACCTGGTCAGCGGTGGTGGAAACCGGGGTGGCAACCATCGCCTCAAGAATCTTGACACATAGGGACTCAACTTTGGTACACTGGGCAGGCAAGCAGCGACAGAGTGCCGAACCACGACAGCGCAACGACTGAACGAATCGACTGGGCACTGCGGCGCCGGACGGAACCGGCAAGAGAGACGACAGAGCGGAAGGAATTGAAGATATGGCCAAGGCCGTAGGAATCGACCTGGGAACCACCAACTCGGTGGTCAGCGTGTTGGAGGCGGGCGAGCCCGTCGTGATCCCGAACGCGGAGGGTGGCAGGACGACCCCCTCGGTGGTGGGCTTCTCCAAGACGGGCGAGGTGCTCGTCGGTGAGGTGGCCAAGCGCCAGGCCATCACCAACCCCGACCGGACCATCCGCTCGGTGAAGCGCCACATGGGCACCTCCTGGACCGTCGACATCGACGGCAAGCCGTACACGGCGCAGGAGATCTCGGCCCGCATTCTGGGCAAGCTGAAGAGGGACGCCGAGTCGTATCTCGGCGACACCGTGACCCAGGCTGTCATCACCGTGCCGGCGTACTTCGACGACGCGCAGCGCACGGCCACCAAGGAGGCCGGGTCGATCGCCGGGCTCGAGGTGCTCCGCATCATCAACGAGCCGACGGCCGCCGCACTGGCCTACGGCCTCGACAAGGAGGAGGCCGACCAGACCGTCCTCGTCTTCGACCTCGGCGGCGGGACCTTCGACGTCTCCGTCCTCGACATCGGCGAGGGCGTCTTCGAGGTCAAGTCCACCTCGGGCAACACCAAGCTCGGCGGGGACGACTGGGACGACAAGGTCATCGAGTGGCTCGTGACCGAGTTCAAGAACACCGAGGGCGTCGACCTGTCCCAGGACAAGATGGCCATGCAGCGGCTGAAGGAAGCGGCCGAGAAGGCCAAGATCGAGCTGTCCTCGGTGCAGGACACCCAGATCAATCTGCCGTTCATCACCGCTACGTCCGAGGGCCCCAAGCACCTCGACCTCAAGTTGACGCGGGCCAAGTTCAACGAGCTCACCGCCGACCTGGTCGACTCGCTGCGCGGGCCGTTCGACGCCGCCATCAAGGACGCCAACCTGAAGACCTCCGACATCGACCACGTGGTCATGGTCGGCGGGTCGACGCGCATCCCGGCGGTGCAGGAGCTGGTGCAGAACCTCACGGGCAAGGAGCCCCACAAGGGCGTCAACCCCGACGAGGTCGTGGCCATCGGCGCCGCCGTGCAGGCCGGTGTCCTCAAGGGTGAGGTGAAGGACGTCCTGCTGTTGGACGTCACCCCCCTGTCGCTCGGGATCGAGACCAAGGGGCAGGTGATGCACCGCCTCATCGAGCGGAACACCACCATCCCGACCAAGCGGTCGGAGATCTTCACGACGGCCGAGGACAACCAGCCGTCGGTCGAGATCCACGTGCTCCAGGGTGAGCGCGAGATGGCGATGTACAACAAGACGCTCGGCAAGTTCCAGCTGGTGGACCTGCCGCCGGCCCCACGCGGAGTCCCGCAGATCGAGGTCACGTTCGACATCGACGCCAACGGGATCGTGCACGTGTCGGCACAGGACAAGGCCACCGGTAAGGAGCAGTCGATGACGATCACCGGCCAGTCCTCACTGGCCAAGGACGACATCGAGCGCATGGTCCGCGACGCCGAGGCGCACGCCGAGGACGACCGGAACCGGCGTGAAGAGGCCGAGGTGCGCAACTCTGCGGACACGCTGGTGTACCAGACCGAGAAGCTGCTCAACGAGCAGGGCGAGAAGTTCGAGGGCTCCGAGAAGGAGGACGTCGAGACCGCCCTGAAGGGCGTGAAGGACGCGCTGTCCGGGACCAACGTGGAGGCCATCAAGGACGCCACGGAGAAGCTGGTCGGTGTCTCCCAGAGCTTCAGCCAGCGCCTCTACGAGCAGGCGTCGGCCTCGGCTTCGGCCGGTGGTGACGGCGCCGGGTTCGGTGGTGGTGGTGACGGTGCCGGTGCGGGCGATGGCTCCGCCGGCGAGAGTGCGTCGGACGACGACGTCGTCGACGCCGAGATCGTCGATGAGCAATGAGCTTCGGCGACGAGGTCTTCCCCGAGGAGGAGCCCGTCTCCTCTGAGGCCGAGACCGAGGCCGAGGTTGCGCCGGGAGGACCGGGGGAGGTGAAGGGGCGGCACGCCGCCGCCCCCGACCCGGGCCTGGCCGAGGAGGCCGACCCCCTGGAACTGCTGGCGCGCGAGCGGGACGAGTACCTGTTCGCGCTCCAGCGCACGCAGGCCGACTTCGAGAACTACCGCAAGCGGATCGCCCGCCAGCAGGAGGAGCAGGCCGCGCGCGCCTCGCAGCACCTGGTGGAAAAGCTGCTGCCGGTGCTCGACGCGCTCGACCTGGCCGAGAACCACCTGCACGAGTCGTTCGAAGTGAGCGAGGGCGCCAAGGCGCTGCACGCCTCGCGGGCGATGCTGATGGACATCCTCTCGAGGGAAGGCCTCGAGCGGGTCGACCAGCCCGAGGTCCTCTTCGACCCGTCGGTGCACGACGCTGTCGCGCACGCGGACGGGGAGGGCGGTCCCGGTGGCGAGACCGTGGTGGAGGAGGTACTGCGCTCCGGTTACCGCTGGAAGGGGCAGGTGCTGCGGCCCGCCATGGTCCGCGTGCGGGGGTGAACTGACCCATGGCCGCACAGCGTGAATGGTTCGAGAAGGACTACTACAAGGTGCTCGGCGTCGTCCCGACGGCGTCGGACAGGGAGATCACGCGCGCCTATCGGAAGCTGGCGAAGGAGCATCATCCAGACGCCAACCCGGGTTCGGAGGAGCGCTTCAAGGAGATCAGCGCCGCCTACGACGTCCTGGGTGACGCCGAGAAGCGCAAGGAGTACGACGAGGTCCGCGCGCACGGGCCGGTCGGCGGCTTCGGCGCACCGGGTGGCGGGACCTTCCGCATGGAGGACATGGGCGACCTGAGCGACCTTTTCGGGGGTCTCTTCGGCAGTGGCGGTCGCACCCGCACCACGCAGCGCGGCCCGCAGCGGGGCGCCGACATGGAGGCGCAGCTGCACCTGTCCTTCGAGGACGCGGTGCACGGCGTCACGACGTCGGTCAACGTGCCCCAAGAGGTGCGCTGCTCGAACTGCCGCGGCAGCGGGGCCGCACCCGGCACCTCGACGCACACCTGCCCGCGCTGCGGGGGGACCGGGAGCCTCAATGACAACCAGGGACTGTTCTCCCTCAGCACGGTCTGCCCGGACTGCATGGGCCGGGGCACGCTGTTCGACACGCCGTGCCCGGTCTGCCACGGCACGGGCACCGAGCACAAGGTGCGCGCGGTCAAGGTCCGGATCCCCGCCGGGGTCGAGGACGGCCAGCGCATCAGGGTCAAGGGACGGGGCGCGCCTGGCCAGGGCATGGCGCCACCCGGCGATCTCTACGTGATCGTCCACGTGGCCAAGCACCCGATCTTCGGGCGCAGCGGGCGCAACCTGACCATCACGGTGCCGATCACCTACCCGGAGGCGGCGCTGGGGACGACGATTACGGTGCCCACGCTCGACGGCAAGGTGACGCTGAAGGTGCCGCCGGGCACGTCGTCGGGCAAGGTGCTGCGCGTGCGCGGCCGCGGTGTGCCGTCGGGGTCGGGCCGCAACGGCAAGAAGCCGGGCGACCTGCTGGTCAAGGTGGAGGTCGTGGTGCCGACGGAGCTCACCGACGAGCAGAAGGCGGCGCTGGAGTCGCTGGCCGCGGTGACGGAGCCGGCGCCACGGATCGCGGTGGAGGGATGAGTGCTGTGAGTGGGGTGAGTGCTGTGGGTGCAGGGAGTGGGGTGATGAGGTGATGACCGACCGCGACGCCAACCAGGCGGTCTATGTGATCTCGGTGGCGGCCGAGCTCACCGGGATGCATCCGCAGACGCTGCGCATCTACGAGCGCAAGGGCCTGCTCGACCCGTCGCGCACCAGCGGCGGGAGCCGGCGCTTCTCGGAGCACGACCTCGAGCGCCTCCGCCACATTCAGGAGCTGACCTCCACCGGGCTCAACCTCGAAGGGGTGCGCCGGGTGCTGCAGCTGGAATCCGAGCTGGCCCGGCTGCGCGAGGAGCTGGTGCAGGTGCGGGCCCAGGCGCTCGAGACCGTGGCCGCCACGCACCGCCAGTACCGGCGCGACCTGGTGCCACTGCGCCAGTCGCCCGTGCCCTTCCGGCGACGGACCGGCACGGCCAACTGACACGCACGGCCAACAGGCCACGAACGGAAAAGCAAGAGAGACCGAGAGACCGAAAGACCCGTTGGACAAGACGAAGGACACGACCACGAATTCGCGCAACACGCCGCACGACATGAGAAGGGCGAGCCGGTGCCGATAGACCCAGAACGTTGGACGAACAACACGAAGGCCGCCTTCAGCGCGGCGACGGGCCACGCCGCCTCGTCGAACCATCCCGAGCTGACGCCGGCCCATCTGCTCGACGCCCTGCTGCAACAGCAGGAGACCATGACGCGCCCGCTGCTGTCGCAGGTCGGGGTCGACCCCGACGTGTTGGCCGGCAGGGTGCACGAGCAGCTGTCGCGCCTGCCGCGGGCCGAGGGCGGCGCGGAGCCCGGCCTGTCGCGTGACGCCCGGGAGGTGCTGGAGGCGGCGGACCAGAACCGCCGGGACCTCGGGGACGACTACGTGTCGGTGGAGCATCTCGTGCTGGCGTTGGCCGACCAGATCGGCGTCACCAGGGACGCGCTGCTCGCCGCGTTGCGGACGGTGCGGGGCAATCACCGCGTGTCGACGCCGGACCCCGAGCAGACCTACCAGGCCCTGGCCAAGTACGGGCGTGACCTGACCGAGGCGGCGCGCGAGGGAAAGCTCGATCCGGTCATCGGGCGCGACGAGGAGATCCGCCGGGTCATTCAGGTGCTGTCGCGCCGCACCAAGAACAACCCCGTCCTCATCGGCGAGCCCGGTGTGGGCAAGACGGCCATCGTCGAGGGACTGGCCAACCGCATCATCGAGGGCGACGTGCCCGAGGGCCTGAAGGGCAAGCGGGTGATCGCGCTCGACCTGGCTTCCATGGTGGCCGGCGCCAAGTACCGCGGCGAATTCGAGGAGCGCCTGAAGGCGGTGCTCAAGGAGATCACCGACGCCGAGGGCGAGATCGTCACCTTCATTGACGAGCTGCACACGATCGTCGGCGCGGGTGCGGCCGAGGGCGCCATGGATGCCGGCCAGATGATCAAGCCGATGCTGGCCCGGGGCGAACTGCGCCTGATCGGTGCCACCACGCTCGACGAGTACCGCACCTCTATTGAGAAGGACGCCGCACTGGAGCGGCGCTTCCAGCCCGTCTTCGTCGGGGAGCCGTCGGTGGAGGACACGATCGCCATCCTGCGCGGACTCTCCGAGCGCTACATGGCGCACCACAAGGTGCGGATTCAGGACGCCGCGCTGGTGGCCGCCGCCGTATTGTCGGACCGTTACGTCACCGGGCGCTTCCTGCCCGACAAGGCCATCGACCTCATTGACGAAGCGGCGTCGAAGCTGCGCATTGAGATCGACTCCATGCCGACCGAGCTCGACCAGATCTCGCGGCGCATCCGCCAGCTCGAGATCGAGAAACTGGCGCTGGAGAAGGAGAGCGACGACGCGTCGAAGGAGCGCCTCGAGCGTCTGCAGCGCGAGCTGGCCGAGATGAGCGAGCAGCGCGACTCCATGGCGGCCCACTGGGAGCAGGAGAAGAGCTACCTCAACGCGGTCAGCCAGCTGCAGGAGGAGAAGAACAGCAAGGAAGAGGAGGCGGCCCGGCTGGAGCGCGACGCCGACCTCGCCGGCGCCGCGGCCATCCGCTACGGCGAGCTGCCCGACCTGGAGCGCCGCATCGCGGAGGCCAACGAGGACCTGGCCAAGCTGCAGGCCGACTCGCGCTTCTTGAAGGAGGAGGTTGACCCCGAGGACATCGCCGAGGTGGTGAGCCGCTGGACCGGCGTGCCCGTGTCGCGGCTCATGGAGGGCGAGGTGCAGAAGCTGGTGCGGCTCGAGTCCACCCTCCACGAGCGCGTGGTGGGGCAAGACGAGGCGGTCTCCGCCGTGGCCAACGCCATCCGGCGCAGCCGGGCCGGCCTGAGCGACCCCAACCGGCCCATCGGGTCCTTCCTCTTCCTGGGGCCGACCGGCGTAGGCAAGACCGAGCTGGCCCGTGCCCTGGCCGAGTACCTCTTCGACGACGAGCGGGCGATGATCCGCATCGACATGAGCGAGTACCAGGAGAAGCACACCGTGTCGCGCCTCGTGGGCGCGCCGCCGGGGTATGTCGGCTACGACGAGGGCGGGCAGCTGACCGAGGCGGTGCGGCGGCGGCCGTATTCGGTCGTACTGCTCGACGAGCTGGAGAAGGCGCACCCCGACGTGTTCAACATCTTGCTACAGGTGCTCGAGGACGGGCGCCTCACCGACGGCCAGGGCCGCACCGTGGACTTCACCAACACGGTGCTCATCATGACCTCGAACCTCAAGGGCGAGCCGTCGGACTACTTCAAGCCCGAGTTCATCAACCGCATCGACGAGATCGTGCGCTTCAAGCCGCTGAGCGAGGACGACCTGGCGGTCATCGTCGGGATCCAGCTGGACCGGCTGCGCGCGCGCCTGGCCGAGCGCCGGCTCTCACTCGTGGTGACGCCCGAGGCGGAGCAGTGGTTGGCCCACGCCGGCTACGACCCCGACTACGGCGCCCGCCCGCTGCGGCGGGTCTTGCAGCGTTCCATTGAGGACCCGCTGGCGCTGGCGCTGCTGGAGGGTCGCTACGTCGAGGGGGCAACGGTCACCGTTTCGGTGGACGACGACCAGATCGTGCTGCACTGAACGGCGGGTCTGTGAGTCGGGCTGGGAGCCCGGGCTCGGGTGTCGGGTGTCAGGTGTCGGGTTGTCAGGTCCGTGCCACACGTTCGCCCGGGGAGTGTTTTCTGAAACTGTAAACACGATTGTGTACAGTGCGGCGGGATCTCCCCCCGCGGGCGTCCTTGCGCATGCTTCGACACGTTCCGTCACGTCGACACAACGGATGCGCAAGGACAATTCACGCGCAAGAGTCCAGGTAAAGCCCGATTGTCCGTCGGTATCAAGTTACAATCCCCCGCGGTCCAAGGTCGTAAATGCACTGGGAGGCGGACGTGTCGGGGTCATTTCGCATATGGCGGTGGGTGAGCGCGGCGACACTCGTCGCGGTGGGTCTGGTCATGGGGACCTCAGTTGCCGGGGCGCAGAACGCGCCCAGCCACGCGGCGCCGGCGCACGCTCCGTGGGCGGCATTGGGTCACGGCACACCCGCTTCTCCGTCACAGCCGCACACCAACCCGGGCCACTTCGTGACGCCGCCCGAGCCCCATGTGGCGGGTGGGTCGTATACGGCTGAGTCCACAAACTGGTCGGGCCAGATCGCGAGCGGGGCGACCTTCACCGGCGTCCAGGCGGCCTGGGTGGTCCCGACGGTGCAGCCCACGCAGTACAGCGGGGTCTCGGCCACCTGGATCGGGATCGACGGCGGGCCCAGTTCCCCCGGCTCAATCATTCAGACCGGGACCACGCAGCAGACACAAGGCGGAGTCACGTCGTACTTCGCCTGGTACGAGCTCTATCCCAATGCAGCGGTGCCGCTCGGCGCGGTCTCCCCCGGGGACCAGATGGAGGCCTCCATCACGCACACCTCCGGGAGCACCTGGACGCTCACGATCGCCGACGTCACTTCGGGGCAGGGCGCGTCGGGTCCGCTCACCTACACCGGCCCCGGTGACTCGGCCGAGTGGATCGAGGAGCTCCCCACAGTGGTGGGCGCGGCCCAGCCCACGCTCGCCAACTTCGGGTCGGCGACATTCACCCAGATGGCTGCCACGACGAGCTCCGGCTCCCCCGGCCTCACCCCGGTGAACATGATCGACGAGAGCGGCAACGTCATCGCCTCGGCGGGAGCCGTCGCCAACAACTCGTTCACCGACACCTTCGTGCCGAGTCCGCACGGGTACTGGCTGGTCGGCTCCGACGGGGGCATCTTCACCTTCGGCGAGGCACAGTTCTACGGATCGACCGGGAGCCTGCACCTGCAGCGGCCTGTCGTCGGCATCGTGCCCACGGCGGACCGCGGCGGCTATTGGCTCGACGCCTCCGACGGCGGGGTGTTCAGCTACGGCGACACGCAGTTCTACGGCTCCATACCCGGCCTCGGGCTCCATCCCGCGGGCTCTGGCCAGCCCAACAGCCTCAACGCGCCCATCGTCGGCATGGTCCCCTCCATCGACGACAACGGCTACTTCATGGTGGCCTCCGACGGCGGGGTCTTCGCCTTCGGTGACGCGCACTTCGCCGGGTCGTGCCCCGGCATCGGGGGCTGTGCGGGCGCCGCGGTGGCGGTCATGCCCGACCACAGCGGCAACGGCTACTGGCTGGTGACCGCGACGGGCAACGTCTACACCTTCGGCGACGCCCCCTACTTCGGTGCCCCGGGCCATGGCACCGTGACCTCGGCCGTGGCTACCCCTGACGGGCTCGGGTACCTCATCGTCCTCAACAACGGTGAGGTCTTCCCCTACGGTGACGCCGCCAACGACGGCTCGCCGCCCTCGGGTGACTTCAACACCCTTGACGCCGCCACGTCAATCTTCGGGACGTCCGACGGCGCCGGCTACTGGGTCTCGTCGGCCCTCGGCGCGGTCTACAACTTCGGGGACGCGCCCAATGACGGAGGGATGTCGGGGACCCATCTGAACGGGGCCATCATCGCCGCCACCGGGTTCTGACGCCCGCAGGCTGGCCCCGCGGCGCGGGGTGAGCCTGTGCAGCGCGGCGCGTCTGTAGTCAGCGCGTCTGTTGTCAGTGGGTCAGGGTCCGGCAAAGTGCCGGACGTTCGCCGGCAGGGGCCGGAGTAGCGGGACCGGCCCGGTCGCATGGGAGCGGGTCGCGGGGGCGTCGACGAATGCCTGCAGGGTCGGAGCGCCGTCGGAGGCCATCCCGACGACGGTCCCGATGCCTTGGCTCGCCGCGGCGCCGAGGAAGGGCGCGCTGCCGTAATTGAACAGCCCCCCGTCGGCGGCGGTGAACCAGTAACCGTTCCCGTCGGGCATGGGCGCCACGCCGACGATGGACTGGGCCAGGTGGATGCTCCCGGTGGAGCCGTAGAACTGGGCGTCGCCGTAGGCGAAGATGCCCCCGTCGGAGGCCACCAGCCAGTAGCCCCCGCCGTCGGGCGTGGGCGCCATGCCCACGATGGGCTTGTTGAGTTGCATGGCCCCGGTGGAGCCGTAGAACTGGGCGTCGCCGTAGGCGAAGATGCCCCCGTCGGAGGCCACCAGCCAATAGCCGCCACCATCGGGCGTGGGCGCCATGCCCACGATGGGCTTGTTGAGTTGCATGGCCCCGGTGGAGCCGTAGAACGGGGCGTCGCCGTAGGTGAAGATCCCGCCGTCCGACGCCACCAGCCAGTAACCGCCTCCATCGAAGGTCGGGGCCATGCCGACGACGGGCTTGTTGAGCGGGAGGGCGCCGGCCGAGCCGTAGAACTGGGCGTCGCCGAATGGGAAGACGCCCCCGTCGGTGGCGGCCATCCAATACCCGCCGTCGTCACCCGTTTGGGCGATCCCGACGATGGGGCGGTTCGGCGTGACGTTTTCGGTCGACAGGTCACCGAAGAAGCCGGCGTCCCCGTAATGGGCCACGACACCCGTGGAGCTCACCTGGTAGTACCCGATACCGCCGACACCACTCAGCCCGACCGTGACGCCCGAGTTCTGCGTGTCGTCGACGTCGATCGTCGCGGTCCGCTCGCCGAGGGCTCCCGGGAGGAAGCCGACGTCGACGGTGCAGGTGCCTCCATTGGCCGCCAGCTGGATCTGGCCGAGAGCGTCGACCGCGGCAGTTGGCCTCCGGCACTCCGAGGAAGTCGAAGTCGCCGGTGCCCGTGAGGACGATGTCGGTGATGGTGTCGGAGGAGGTGGTGCTCGTGTTCGTCAGGGTGAACGACTGCGGGCCGACGATGTCACCCAGTGTCGCTTCGCCGAAGCTCAGGCTGGTGGGTGTCGCACTCAGCGCTCCCGTCAACGCGCCGGCGCTGCTCCCGGTTCCTACCGCCCCGACGAGCGACAGCCCGCCACAGAGAATGCTGCACACCGCCAGCGACGTCCATCGCTGTGCCCGGGTCCTCATGGCTGTCGCCTCCGCTCCCCGGATGCATTGCGCCCCGGCCAGACGCACGCTAGCCACGTGCGGAACGCGCTACTTCGAAATCGAGACGATTTACGGGCTTGTCACGGAACTGCCGTCACACGAGCAGGTCACCCGAGCACCGTCACACGAGCACCGCCACACGAGCAGGTCAGACGAGCACCGTCAGACGAGCACGTCCGACGGTGCGAAGGCCCCGATCAGCTCGCGGCAGAAGGCGTCGAGGTCCTCGGGCCGGCGGCTGGTCACCAGCGTGTTGATGCCCAGACGGCACACCACCACGTCGCGGTCGACCCAGTACGCGCCGGCATTGCGCAGGTCGGTCTGCAGGCTCGGCCAGGAGGTGAGCGTCCGGCCCGCCACGAGGTCCCCCTCAATGAGGGTCCACGGGCCGTGGCAGATGGCCGCCACCGGCTTGCCCGCCTCGAACATCGCCATCAGGAAGTCCACGGCCGCCGCGTCGGTGCGGAGGTGGTCCGGGTTCGCCACGCCGCCGGGCAGGACGACGGCGTCGTAGTCGGCCGCGCTGGCCCGCTCCGTGATCTGGTCGACCGGGAAGCGGTCGGCGCGGTCGAGGTGGCGCATGGTCTCCACCATCCCGGCCTGGGGTGCCACGAGCTGCGCCCTCCCACCGGCGTCGATGACGGCCCGCCAGGGCCGCAACAGCTCGATTTCCTCAATGCCCTCGTTGGCCACGAGGAAGGCGACCCGGACGTCGTGTAGTTCGTTGGCCACCGATGCTCCTCCTCAGATCCCCCTGGGCACCCGGGCGTTCCGGCCCACCCATCCCTTCCCACTCTGGGACATACCCGGCGCGGGCCGGGGGCGAAACACCGCATCTTGCAGCCCCGATTTGGGGGAGAGGTACACTTGTGCGTAATCCGAAGCGACAGAGCGAACGGAGAGGCGCGTGCCCGCAACCGTTGTGGTCGGGACCCAGTGGGGCGACGAGGGGAAGGGCAGGTTCACCGACCTCCTTGCCCGCGAGATGGATCTTGTGGTCCGCTACCAGGGTGGCCACAATGCCGGCCACCGCATCGTGGTCAACGGCGAGGCCTTCTCACTCCAGCTCGTGCCGAGCGGCATCCTCTATGACCACATCACGCCGATCATCGGCAACGGCGTCGTGGTGGACCCCGCCGTGCTGCTCGAGGAACTCGACAGCCTGGCCGCCAAGGGCGTCGATACCAGCCGGCTCGTGGTGAGCGGCAACGCCCACCTGATCATGCCGTACCACCAGGAGCTGGACCGGGTCACCGAGCGCTTCCTCGGCAAGAACGCGTTGGGCACGACCAAGCGCGGCATCGGCCCCGCCTACGCCGACAAGGCGACCCGCGTCGGGCTTCGGGTCCAGGACCTCTTCGACCCCAAGATCTTCCGCCAGAAGCTCGACGTCGCCCTCAAGGAGAAGAACGCCGTCCTGGCCAAGGTGTACAACCGCCTCCCCCTGAACGCCGGCGACATCGCGGACCGCTACCTGGGCGAGTACGCCCCCCGCATCGAGCCCATGGTGGGCGACACCGTCGGCATGGTCCACGACGCCATGGACCTCGGGCAGCAGGTCCTGCTCGAGGGGGCCCAGGCGACCTTCCTCGACCTCGACCACGGGACCTATCCCTTCGTCACCTCGTCCAACCCCGTCGCCGGCGGCGCCTGCACGGGCTCGGGGCTCGGGCCGCGGGACATCGAGCGCGTCATCGGCATCGCCAAGGCCTACGTGACCCGGGTCGGCGCCGGGCCCTTCCCGACCGAACAGGAGAACGACATCGGCGACCTGCTGGTGGAGCGGGGCCACGAATTCGGCACCAACACCGGGCGCCGGCGCCGGTGCGGCTGGTTCGACGCCGTCATGCTGCGCCAGGCGGTGCGCCTCAACTCCATGACCGAGGTGGCGCTCACCAAGCTCGACGTCCTCGACACCTTCGAGTCGGTCAAGGTGTGCGTCGCCTACGAGGCCGACGGCATCCGCTACACGCACCTGCCCTACCACCAGTCGACCTTCCACAAGGCGAAGCCGCTCTACGAGGAACTGCCGGGCTGGCGCACCGACCTCAGCGCGGCGACCGCGCCGGGCGACATGCCGGCGGCCGCCCGCGACTACGTGGCCTTCCTGTCCGAGCAGATCGGCGTTCCCGTCCGCCTCGTCGGGGTCGGACCGGGCCGCGAGCAGACCGTTTCCTTCGCCACGGCGTGAGGGTCTGCATCGTCGGCAGCGGCGGCCGCGAGCACGCGCTCGCCCACGTGCTGGCGCGCACGGCGGACGTCGTGGTCACACCGGGCAATCCCGGCATGGCCCCGCCCATCACCGTGACCGACGACGAGTCGGTCGAGGAGATCGAGGCCGACCTCTATGTCATCGGTCCCGAGGCCCCGCTCGTGGCCGGACTGGCCGACACCCTGCGGGCCAAGGGCCGCGCCGTCCTGGGTCCGGGCGCCGACGGTGCGCTCCTCGAGGGGTCGAAGGCCTTCATGAAGGAGGTGCTCGGCGCGGCGGGGGTCCCGACGGCGCGCTTCGCCACCTTCGACACCCTCGAGTCCGCGGCCGCCATGGACTATCTCGACACGCTGCCCGGTCCCTGGGTGATCAAGACCGACGGTCTCGCCGCCGGCAAGGGCGTCCTGGTGGCGGAGAGCCTGGGCGAGGCCCGCGCCGACGTCACCGCCAAGCTGTCCGGCTCCTCGTTCGGCGACGCCGGGCGCACCATCGTCATTGAGGAGGGGTTGGTGGGGGAGGAGTGCTCGCTGCTCGTCCTCTGCGACGGGTCGCACGCGGTGCCGTTGGTGCCGGCGCAGGACTTCAAGCGCTTGGGCGACGGCGACACCGGCCCCAACACCGGCGGCATGGGTGCCTACGCGCCGATGCCCCATGTGAACAGCCAGGCGGTGGAGGGCATCATGGACGCGGCCGTGCTGCCGCTCGTCGAGGAGCTGCGCCGCCGCGGCATCGACTACCGGGGCGTGCTCTACGCCGGCCTGATGCTGACCGCCGACGGTCCCAAGGTCATTGAGTACAACGTGCGCTTCGGGGACCCCGAGGCCCAGGTGGTGCTCCCGCTCCTGGCCGGCGACGCCGCCGAGCTCTTCCTGGCCGTGGCCAACGGGGAGCTCGAGGGGGCGGGCCCACCGGCCTTCTCGGGCGACGCCGCCGTGTGCGTCGTCCTGGCCTCGCAGGGCTACCCCGAGCACCCGCGCCCCGGCGGCACCATCGAGGGCCTGAACACCGCCGGCCAATCCGTCGCCGCCGTCGACGGGGTGACCGTCTACCACGCCGGCACGCGGCGGCACAGCCCCAGCGGGCCGTTCTACACGGCCGGCGGGCGCGTGCTCGGCGTGACGGCGGTGGCGCCGACGCTGGGGCAGGCCCGCGAGCGCGCCTACGCCGCCACCGCGCCGATTGACTGGGAGGGCATGCAGATGCGTCACGACATTGCGGCCATGGTGGCCGGCTCCCCGGTCGGGGCGGGGGAGGGGGCCCGGTGATCCCACGCTACGCGCCGGCGGACATGGCGGCGCTGTTCAGCGACACGGCGCGCTTCTCGCTCTGGCTCGAGGTCGAGCTCCTGGCCACCGAGGCCCAGGCCGCCCTGGGCGTCGTGCCGGCCGAGGACGCCGCCACCTGCCGGGCCAAGGCCCCCGCGGTCGACGACGTCTTCGTCGCCGACGTGCTCGAGCGCGAGAAGATCACGGACCATGACGTCGCCGCCTTCGTCGACGTCGTGCAGGAGCGCATCGGCGCGCCGGCCGGCTCGTACATCCATTACGGGCTCACCTCCTCGGACGTGGTGGACACCGCGCTGTGCGCCACGCTCACCCGGGCGGCCGATCTGCTGCTGACCGACCTCGACGCCTTCGTCGCCGCCCTCAAGGACCGCGCGCTCGAGCTCCTGCACGTGCCGGTCACGGGCCGCACGCACGGCATGCACGCCGAGCCGACGACGTTCGGGGCCAAGTTCGCGCTCTGGGCCCTGCAGGCCGACCGCGACCGGCGCCGCATGCGGGCCGCCCGCGACGGCATCGCCGTGGGCAAGCTCTCGGGCGCGGTGGGCACCTACTCCCACATCGACCCCCAGGTGGAGTTCCGGGTCTGCGCCGCGCTGGGCCTGACGCCGGTGCCGGCCACCCAGGTCATCGCCCGTGACCGTCACGCCGAGTACTTCTACGCCTGCGCGGCCGTCGGCTCGACCATCGAGCTCATGTGCACCGAGATCCGGCACCTGGCCCGGAGCGAGCTCGGCGAGGTGGAGGAGCCGTTCGCAGCCGGGCAGAAGGGCAGCTCGGCCATGCCGCACAAGCGCAACCCGATCCTCTCGGAACGGCTCTGCGGGCTGGCCCGGCTCCAGCGCGGCTACCTCGGCGCCGGGCTCGAGGACGTGGCGCTGTGGCACGAGCGAGACATCTCGCACAGCTCGGTCGAGCGGGTGGCGTTCCCCGACGCGTCCATGCTGGCCTGCTACATGCTGCGCAAGGCGACGGGGCTGGCCGCCGGCCTGGTCATCCACCCGGAACGTGCGCTGGAGAACCTCACCGGGGGCTCGCTCGGCCTCGTCTTCTCCCAGTCCGTGCTTCTGGCCCTGGTCTCGGCTGGGCTGACGCGCGACGAGGCCTACCGGATCGTCCAGCGCGACGCCCGGTTGGCCTGGTCCGAGCGGCGTTCGTTCCGGTCCGTCCTCGAGGCCGACCGGGAGGTGACGCTGGACGCCGCGCAGCTCTCCGACGCCTTCGACCTCACCCGCACCTTGCGCCACGTCGACCGCTTCGCCGACGCGCTGGTCGCGCTGTGAACGGCAGAACCGTGCCCCGCACCCCATGACGATCGAACTGCCCCGGGTCCACTCGGGCAAGGTGCGCGAGCTCTACGACGCCGGCGACGGGCATCTGCTCATGGTGGCCTCGGACCGGGTGAGCGCGTTCGACGTGATCATGGCCGAGCCCATCGCGGACAAGGGCCGCGTGCTGACGGCCATGACCAGCTTCTGGTGCGACGAGATGGCCGACATCGTCCCGGGCACGCAGATCACGGCCGACCCGGCCGCCATCGCCGACGCGCTGGGCGGCGCCACGTTGCCCGCCGACTGGGCCGGCCGGGCCGTCCTGGTGCGGCGGGCCGAGATGCTCCAGCTCGAGTGCATCGTGCGCGGCTACCTGGCCGGGCAGGCCTTCGAGGAGTACGCGCGCGCCGGCACGGTCCACGGCACGACCATGCCGGCCGGGCTCCAGCTGGCCAGCCGGCTGGACGAGCCCCTCTTCACCCCCTCCACCAAGGCGGCCGAGGGGCACGACCTGAACATCGATTTCGCCGCCGCCGTCGAACTGGTGGGGGCGGAGGCGGCCGGCGCGGCCCGCGACATCTGCCTCGAGCTCTACCGCCGTGCCGCGGCCCGCTGCGCCGACGCCGGTTTCGTGCTGGCCGACACCAAGTTCGAGCTGGGCTACGTCGACGGGGTGCTCTGCCTGTGCGACGAGGTCTGCACGCCCGACTCCTCGCGGCTCTGGCCGGCGGACCAGGTCGTGCCGGGTGAGACGCCGCCCGCCTTCGACAAGCAGCCCCTGCGCGACTGGCTGGCCGCGCAGCCCTGGGACCGCCAACCGCCCCCGCCCCCGCTTCCCGCCGCGGTGACGTCGGCCATGTCGGCGCGCTACGTCGCGGCGTACGAGCGCGTCACCGGCCGCTCGTTGGACGACTGGTACGGTGCGACGCCATGAGGTTCCGGGCGCGCGTCGAGGTGCAATTGCGCCCCGGCATCGCCGACCCCGAGGGCGCGACCATCGAGCGGGCCTTGCCCGCGCTGGGTTTCGACGGGGTGGCCCACGTCCGGGCCGGTCGCTCCTTCCGCTTCGAGGTCGACGCCGCCGACGAGGGTGCGGCGCGCACGACGGCGACCGAGCTGGCCGAGCGCCTGCTGGCCAACCCGGTGATTGAGCAGAGCCGGCTCGAGCTCGAGGCGATCTGAGTGGCCCCGCGGATCGGCGTCGTCGTCTTCCCTGGCACCAACTGCGAGCACGACGTGGTGCAGGGCGCCGAGGCGGCCGGGGGCACCGGCGTGCTGCTCTGGCACGGCGACGCCGAGCTCGGGTCGGTCGACGCCGTGGTGCTCCCGGGCGGCTTCGCCCACGGCGACTACCTGCGCCCCGGCGCGCTGGCCCGCTTCTCCCCCGTCATGGAGGGGGTGCGGGCCTTCGCCCGCTCCGGCGGCCCCGTCATCGGCATCTGCAACGGCTTCCAGGTCCTGACCGAGGCCGGCCTGCTGCCGGGCGCGCTGCAGAAGAACGGGCGGCTGCGCTTCCTGTGCCAGCCGGCGCGTCTGGTGGTCACCGCCACGTCGTCGGTGCTGACGTCGGCCACCGCCGTGGGCGACGAGCTCGTCATGCCGATCAACCACTTCTCGGGGAACTACACCTGCGACGACGAGACGCTGCGGCGCCTGCAGGCGGAGGACCGCATTGTGCTGCGCTACGCCGACAACCCCAACGGCTCGGTCGACGCCATCGCCGGCATCGCCAACGAGGCCGGCAACGTGGTCGGGCTCATGCCCCACCCCGAGCGGGCCAGTGCCGCGTTGCTCGGCTCCACCGACGGGCTGGTGCTGTTGCGCTCGCTCGTCGGGGCCGCCTCGGCCCGTGCCGCGGCCTGAGCCCGCCCCCGCGCCGAAGGCGCCTCCACCTCTCCCGCCGCGCTCCGTAGGGTGAGGTTTTATGCACCACCGGACCGCGCCGCGCGTCGGTGGGCCCGCTGTACGCCCGCTGTGGCTGCGGCGGTGCCCGGTGGCATCGGCGCTGTTCCTGGCGGCCGCCATGGTGGTCCTGGTGGAAGCCGCCCGGCGTGCCGGGCGCCGCGGTCGGGGCCTCCGTTCGGCGGATGGATGCGGCGACTCCCGTCGACGCCGGGTACTTCGAGCCCGGCGCCTGCATGAAGTACGGGCCGACGGACGGGTGACCGCCACCTGACCGTCTTCCTCGACGCCGGGCACGGCGGCCTCGATCCCGGTGGCGTCGGCGAGACCGAGTCCGGCCAGACGATCTACGAGGCGGACGAGACGCTCCCGGTCGAGCTCGACACCATGGCCCTCCTGCGGGCCAAGGGCTTCACCGTGGTGGTCTCCCGGACGAAGGCCGAGACGGTGTTGCGGCCGGGGCCCGGCGACGTGTCCGGCGGCCTCTTCACCGTCCAGGGCGAGCACGACGACGTGGCCGCCCGCGACGTCTGCGCCAACATGGCGAAGGCGAACGTCCTCGTCGGCATCTACTTCGACGCCGGCGGCTCTCCGCTCAACGCCGGGAGCGTCACGGGGTACGACACCGATCGTCCCTTCTCCGCCCAGAACCTTCGCCTGGCCACGTTGGTGCAGACCGACGTCCTGAATGCCATGAACGCGCAGGGCTGGGGCATCCCCGACCTCGGCGTGGTCGACGACAGCCAACTCGGCGGGCCGGCGCTCTCCGATGCGGCGGCGGACTACGGCCACCTGCTGTTGCTCGGCCCGGCCGCCCCCGGCTTCTCCACGACGCCGAGCCTGATGCCGGGGGCGCTCATCGAGCCGCTCTTCATCACCGACCCCTACGAGGGCACCCAGGCCGCCAGCCCGTCCGGGCAGCAGGTCATCGCCGGCGGGCTGGCCCAGGCGGTCGAGCAGTACTTCGCCCCGCCGGCGACCACCGGCCAGAACTCGGAGGCCGCCAAGCCCACCCGCCACAAGGGAGCGCGGCGGTCAACCTGAGCGGACGCTCAGGCCCGGGCCCGCGAGATCTCCGCCTTCTGCAGGACGGCGGCGCTGACGCCGGCCGCCCGCCAGGTGCCGTAGGTGATGCCCTTGCGCTCGCCGTAGGCCTTGGCCACCTTGATGAACTGCTTCTCCAGTGTGGAGAGGTCCTTGACCCCGTCCACCCGGGAGCGCTCGTCGAGCAGGTCCTTCTGCTCCTGCAGGAGGTGGAGCCGCGTCAGCGCGTCGGCTCCGGCGAGCTGGGAGTCGATGGCGGCCAGCCGGCGGTCGATGGAGGCCGGCGTGCGCTTGCGGCCCCGCTTGGGCTTGGACGTCTCGAGCGCCTCGAGATAGTGGCGGACGGTTGCACTCTCGGCACGCCCACGAGCGAGCGCCGCCTTGTGGCCGCTGCTCATGGGCTTGCGAGGAGCCGGAGTTTTCGTTTTGGGAGCCATGCGTCCATTGTGCCGTACCGCTGGCCTCGTTCTGGCTCAATTCGCCAAGTTTTCCTTCGTTTGTTCGGGTGACCCCTATTTCGGCCCGAACGCGCCGCCGATTTCCCAATTGCGCGGGCCGGGTCACCCAAACCCGCGAAATCGCGGGCTCCGCATTGTGCCGACCCCGCGAAGGCCATTTCTCGCCCGGCCGGGCGTTCTCCTGCTGGGACGACGACGACCGCGAGTACCCCGGTGGAGGCGCGCCGCCGAGGTCCATCGCCGGCCTGCTGCTGGCGGCGGCGCTCCTGATCGCGGGCTACCGGCTGGCCTGGCTCCGCCACCGCTCGCTCGTGGCCACCGAGACCGGGGCCGCATACACCCAGTTCGAGGACGCATTCCCGCTGGCCGACGGCTGGTTGGCCCTCTGCCTGGTCCCCGCCTCGTACCGCCTCGTGACGGCGCGGCGGGCGCCCTGTTCTGGCTCCTGGCCGGCGGCGGTGCCGGGCTCTCCCTCTTCGCCATGGACGTGCTCGACGACCTGCAGCACGGCGTCTGGGGCAAGGGCGCCAACGGTGTGATGGAGTTGGTCATCAATCTCGTGACGCTGGCACTCTCGGTGTTCGTGCTGCGCTGGACCTGGGCCCGTCGCGATGCCCTGCTTTCACCATGAACCGGTGCCCGCTCTGAGACAATCTCCCCATGACCCAATCTCAGCCGTGACCCAGTTCCACTTCGACCCCGCCACCTACCTGGACCTGATGCGCCGGGAGGTACCCGCCTACGGGCGCCTTCAGGAGGCGGTCGCGGCGGCGGCAGGCGGGCAGTCGGTGGTGTCGGTGCTGGACCTCGGGACCGGGACGGGGGAGACGCTGGCCGCCGTGCTCGAGCAGCACCCCGGGGCGACCGCGGTCGGGGTCGACAAGAACGAGGCCATGCTCGGGGTGGCGCGGCACCGCCTGGCCGGGGTCCCGCTCGAGCTGCGGGTGGCCGACCTGACCGACCCGCTGCCCGCCGGCCCCTTCGACCTCGTCGTCTCGGCCCTGGCCATCCACCACCTGGAAGGCCCGGACAAGGCGGACCTGTTCGCCCGCATCGCCCGCGTGGTGCGCCCCGGTGGCCGCTTCGTGCTCGGCGACGTGGTCATCCCCGTCGACCCGGCCGAGGCGGTGACCCCGCTCACGTCCGACCACGACCGGCCCTCCCCGCTGGCCGACCAGCTGGGCTGGCTGGCCGACGCCGGCTTCGACGCCGCCACCACCTGGTGCGAGCGTGACCTGGTCGTGGTGCAGGCCGATCGGCCCGGCTAGCGCGATCCCGCCGCCGACCGCGCCCGCACGAGCCGGCGCGCCTCGCTCTCGCTGCGCGGGACCCCGCCGCGGGCACCCATCTCGATGACGAAGTCGGTCGCGGCCGAGACCCCGTTGAGGAAGAGCTCGTGGCGCTGCGCCGCCGTCAGGTCGAAGTCCGTGGTCGAGATCCCGGCGTTGTTGACGAAGATGGTGCGCCCGGCGGTGGCGGCGTCGACGCTGTAGGCGTCCCACTCGCCCATCATGGTGTGCAGACAGCCGCGTGCCTCGCCGAATGCACTGTCCGCGGCCTTCGTAGACGTGTACTCCGTCTGGAGAGACGAGAGCTTCACACCGATGGTGGGCCAGCGGGGCTCTCCGCCGTCCTCGCGTTCGAACGCGTTGATGGGGAAGTTCCGCAGCATGCCTCCGTCCACCCATGTCACCGTGCCGCCCGCGTAGCGGGTGACGATGGAGCTGCCGTCGGGGCTGGGCACGTCGACCTCGGCCGGCGATGCCGTCACGGTGACCGGCTCGAAGAAGAAGGGGATGGACATGGACGCGCGGATGGCGTGGACCACGTCCTGTGTGTCGCGGTCCAGCCCGTAGTGGTCGTAGTCCCACGGCAGACGCACGAGCTGGCCACGGGTGACGTCCGAGGTGTGCACGAGGAGTCGGTAGCGGTGGCTCTCCGGGAGGCTCATGCCGGGGTCCTCCTCCAGTGTGATCTTGAGGTCTGCGAAGGTGTGCACGCCGAGGTCGTGCATGATCGGTTCGAGCCATGTGAAGAGGTACGTGCCGTCGTAGACACCCATCTTGTGGGTGAGGACCTCGGCCGAGGAAAGGAGCTCGCCGGCGTTGCCGAGGTGGTGGTCCAAGAACGCGTGCACCTTGCCCTGCGGCATGAACGCGGTGAACGTCAGGTTGTCGAGGTACCCCTGGAGTGTCGTCATGGGGTCGCCCTTCTTGGAGATCGCTGCGATGAGCGCCGCGGCGATGGCTCCGGCGCTCGTCCCGGCCACGCGCTGGAAGCGGTAGCCGGCCTCGGCCAGCGCCGACACGGCGCCCACGATCCCGATGCCCTTGACGCCACCACCCTCGAGGGCCAGGTCGGCGACGAGCTCCTTGGACCCGCCACCGCTCCAGCCGTCGGAGGCGAGGAGCGCCGCCGCGGCCAGCTCGAACCGTTGCTGGAGGCCCGCCTCACGGGAGTACCCCCAGGGCGCGCCGGGATCGATGACGATCGGCCCGCCTGACTCGGCCTGCCCTGGATCGGAACCGGACATCGTGATCCCCCTCCCGCTTCCCGCAAATGGGGAGAAGCGTAGCGAGTCGGAGTCCCCGTTCTTCCTGTGCTGCGGCGGATTCTTCCTGTGCTGCGGCGGCCGGCCCGGCGGTGCGGGCAGGCCGGCGTGGCCCCTATTCTGGAAGTCGTCATGACTCCTTCGGCCGAGGCGTTGCCGCCCGACCAGCCGCCGGCCGGGGAGCCGTTGCACCGGCAACTCGGCCTGACCGACGACGAGTTCGAGGCCGTCGGCAAGATCCTGGGCCACGCCCCCAACCACCTCGAGCTGGCCCTGTACGCCGTGATGTGGAGCGAGCACTGCTCGTACAAATCGTCCCGGTTGCACCTGCGGCGCCTCCCGACCGAGGGGCCGCGGGTCCTCGTCGGTCCGGGCGAGAACGCCGGGGTCATCGACGCCGGTGACGGCATCGCCGTGGCCATCCGCATCGAGAGCCACAACCACCCCTCGGCCATCGAGCCGTACCAGGGCGCCGCCACCGGGGTGGGCGGCATCCTGCGCGACATCTTCACCATGGGCGCCCGTCCGCTCGCCGTGATGGACCCGCTCTTCTTCGGGTCGCCCGACGACGCCCGCCAACGCTGGCTCGTCGAGGGCGTGGTGAGCGGCATCTCGGGCTACGGCAACTCCGTCGGCGTGCCCACGGTGGGCGGGGAGCTGACCTTCGACCCCTGCTACACCCAGAACCCGCTCGTCAACGTGCTGTGCATGGGCGCCCTGCCCGTCGAGCGCCTCGTGCTCGGCATCGCGTCCGGGCCCGGCAACCTGGCCGTGTTGCTCGGGTCGAGCACCGGGCGCGACGGCATCGGTGGCGTGAGCGTGCTGGCGTCGGCCGGTTTCAGCGGTGACGACGCCGGAGCCGCCGACGACACCAAGCGTCCCAGCGTGCAGGTGGGCGACCCCTTCGAGGAGAAGCGGCTGATTGAGGCCTGCCTGGAGCTGCTCGACACGAAGCTCGTGGTGGGGATCCAGGACCTCGGGGGCGCCGGTCTCGCCTGTGCCACGAGCGAGACGGCCGGGCGCGGGGGCGTCGGGATGGACGTCGACGTGTCGGCGGTGCCCCGGCGCGAGGAGGGCATGGCGCCCTGGGAGGTGATGACCAGCGAGAGCCAGGAGCGCATGCTGGCCATCGTCACGCCCGGGTCGTGGCCGGAGGTGGCGGCCATCTGCGCCAAGTGGGAGGTGCGGGCCACCGTCGTCGGCACGGTCACCGAACCCGAGCCCGACGGGGGTGGTCGCCTGCGCATCCGCGACGGGATGGACGGTCCCGTGCTGGCCGACGTCCCGGCCGCGTCGCTGTCCGACGACGCGCCGCTCTACGACCGCCCGCGGCGGGCACCGGCGCTCCCCGCGACCGCGCCGCCGGCGCCGCCCACCGACTGCGCCGGCGACCTCCTGGCCCTGTTGCGCTCGCCGGGCTGGGTCTACCGCCAGTACGACCACCAGCTCTTCCTCAACACGGTGGCGGGGCCGGGTGCCGACGCCGCGCTGCTCCGCCTGGCCGGGCCCGGGCTGCCCCCGTCGGCGCGCGGCGTGGCGCTGACCACCGACTCCAACCCGCGGGCCTGCGCGCTCGACCCGCGGGGCGGCACCGCACTCGTCCTGGCCGAGGGTGTCGCCAACCTGGCCTGCGTCGGGGGCACGCCGGCCGCCGTCGTCAACTGCCTGAACTTCGGCAACCCCGAGCACCCCGAGGTCATGTGGCAGCTGTCCGAGTGCATCGACGGCATGGCCGAGGCCTGCCGCGCCCTCTCGGTCCCCGTCATCGGGGGCAACGTCAGCCTCTACAACGAGAGCGGCGGGTCCGACATCGATCCGACGCCGGTGCTCGGGGTGCTCGGCCTCGTCGACGCCGTCCACGCGCCGCCGCCCGGGCTGGCGTGGTCCGACGGCGACACCATCGTCCTGGTCGGGCCGCGCGCCGCGGTCCGACGGGTCCTTCCCCCTGGAGGGGACGCGCTGGGCCACCGAGCGTCGGGACCACCGCACCGGGCGCATCCCGTCGGTGGACTTCGCGGCGCACGCCGCGGCCTGTGCCTTCGTCGCCGCCCTCGTCGCCGCGCAGGTGGCCGGCGCCGATGGGGAGACCGCCGCCGACGCGCTGGTGCACGCGGTCCACGACGTCTCGGGCGGGGGCCTGGCCGTGGCGCTGGCCGAGATGGCCGCCAGCGCCGGGACCGGCTGCACCCTGGAGGTCGACCGTGCCGCCGAGCTCTTCACCGAACTGCCGTCGCGGTTCGTGGTGGCGACCGGCGATCCCGACGAGCTGTGCCGCCTGGCCACGGCGCGCGGGATCCCGGCCGCCGTGCTGGGTCCGGCGGGCGGCGCCCGGTTCACCCTGGGCCGCCTGCTCGACCTCCCCGTCGACGCCCTCCGCCGGGCGCACGAGGGGAACCTGGCCCTCGCCCTGGGCGAACCCTGATGACGCGGGCCTGTGCGAGAATGGCTGGCGCGTGAAGGAAGCCTGTGGTGTCTTCGGGGTCTACGCGCCCGGAACGAGGGTGGCCAACCTCACGTTCGACGGTCTCTTCGCCCTGCAGCACCGCGGGCAGGAGTCGGCCGGCATGGCGGTGAGCGACGGCGACACGGTCACGGTCGTCAAGGACATGGGCCTGGTCGCCACCGTCTTCGACGAGCGCACCCTCTCGGGACTCGCAGGGGCATCTCGCCATCGGCCACACCCGCTACTCGACGCACGGTTCCTCCGACTGGGCGGGGGCCCAGCCGGTCTACCGCCCCGTCGGCCGCGCCGGCTTCGCGCTCGGGCACAACGGCAACCTGACCAACACGACGGCGCTGGCCGAGAAGGTCGGGATGCTGCCGGGCTCCATCGCCACCGACAGCGACGTCGTGGCCGAGTTGCTCATGCACGCGTTCCCCGAGACCGAGGACCTCTCCACCGCGCTGCAGGCCGTGCTGCCCGATTCTCGAGGGCGCCTTCTCGTTCGTCCTCATGAGCTCCGAGCGGCTGTTCGGTGTGCGCGACCCCTACGGCTTCCGCCCGCTCTGCCTGGGGCGGCTCGGCCCGGCCGACGCGCCCCGGGGGTGGGTGCTGGCCTCGGAGACGCCCGCATTGAGCGTCATCGGTGCCACCTTCGTGCGCGAGGTGGCGCCCGGCGAGATGGTCGTGATCGACGCCGACGGCCCCACCAGCATCGAGATCCCGTGGCTGCGCGACGTGGAACCACGCCTGTGCATCTTCGAGTTCGCCTACATCGCCCGGCCCGACAGCCGGCTCTACGGCAGAGAGGTCCACGAGACCCGGTGCCGCATGGGCGAGCTGCTGGCGATCCAGGCGCCGGCCGAAGCCGACATGGTGATGGGGGTGCCCGAGTCGGGGGTCCCGGCGGCCGAGGGCTTCGCGCGGGCGAGCGGCATCCCCTACGGGCAGGGCCTCGTCAAGAACCGTTACATCGGGCGCTCCTTCATCGCGCCCGACCAGGGGGCGCGGGCCGACGCGGTCCGGCGCAAGCTGAACCCCCTCACCGACGCCATCGCGGGCAAGCGGCTCGTGGTGGTGGACGACTCCATCGTGCGCGGCACGACGCAGCGCTCGGTCATCCGCATGCTGCGCGAGGCCGGCGCCGCCGAGGTGCACCTGCGCATCTCCTCGCCGCCGTGGCGCTGGCCCTGCTTCTACGGGATCGACACGCCGTCGCACGAGGAGCTGCTGGCGACCGATCACAGCATCGAGGACATGGCGCGCATCCTTGGTGCCGACTCGCTGGCCTACATCACGATCGAGAACCTGAAGGCGGCCATCGGCGTCGACGGCGGGTTCTGCGACGCCTGCTTCACCGGTGCGTACCCGACGCCGGTCCCGCCGGAGTCCGTCACGCTGCGGCGCCCCGAGCCGGTCACCATCAAGGCCCACCAGGCCGCGCTCCCCGGGGTCTGACCATCGTGGGAGAGGGCGGCGCCACCTACGCCGGCGCCGGTGTGGACATCGCGGCCGGTGAGGCCGCCGTCGAGCGCCTGCGCTCCCTGGTGACGGGGATCGGCGGGTTCGGTGGGCAGTTCCCGCTCGACGTGGCCCGCTACCGGGCGCCGGTCCTGGTGGCCTCGACCGACGGGGTGGGCACCAAGATGGCGATCGCCCGCGACACCGGTCGCTACCGCACGGTCGGCGTCGACCTCGTCGCCATGTGCGTCGACGACCTGGTGTGCGTGGGCGCCGAGCCGCTCTTCATGCTCGACTACATCGCCACCGGCAAGGTCGAGCCCGAGCAGGTGGCCACCGTCGTGGCGGGGGTGCACGAGGGCTGCCGCCAGGCGGGCTGCGCGTTGATCGGGGGCGAGACGGCGGAGCACGCCGGCGTCATGGCGCGCGACGAGCTCGACCTGGCCGGCTTCGCCGTCGGCGTGGTGGAGGAGGGGACGCAACTCGGTCCCGCACGCGTGCGGGAGGGCGACGCCGTCGTCGGCCTGCCCTCGCCGGGATTGCGTTCCAACGGCTACACGCTCGCCCGCCACGTCCTCCTCGAGCGGGCCGGCCTCGAGCTCGGCGATCCCGCCTGGGCCGGGGCCGACCACAGCGTGGCCGACGAGCTGCTGCGCCCGTCGGTGATCTACACCCCGGCCGTGCTGGCGACACGCGCCGCGCTGGGCGACGCGCTGCACGCCTGCGCCCACATCACCGGCGGCGGCATCGTCGGCAACCTCCCCCGTGCGCTGCCGAGCGACCTGGGCGCGCTGCTCGAGCGATCGGCGTGGGAGGAGCCGCGGGTCTTCACGGAGATTCAGCGGCTGGGCTCCGTGACCGGGGACGAGATGGACCGGGTGTTCAACCGCGGCGTCGGGATGGCACTGGTGGTCGACGGCGGTTCCCGCGGCGAGGCGCTGCGGGTCCTCGAGGGCGCCGGGCAGCCCGCCTCCGTCATCGGCGAGGTCGTCGGCGGGGGCGCCGGGGTCCGGTTCCGATGAGCGGACCGGACACGTTGGCCGGCCTGCGCGAGCACCTGCTGGCGCACTCGGTCAAGACGGGCGACTTCACCCTCAAGTCGGGGCGCAAGAGCAGCTGGTTCATCGACTCGAAGCAGACGGTGTGCCGTCCCGAGGCCATGCTGCTCGTGGCCGACGCCGTGCTCTCGGCACTCCCGGCCGAGGCGACGGCCATCGGCGGGCTCACCATGGGTGCCGACCCCGTCGCCTTCGTGACGGCCGGGGTGGCCGCCACGCGGGGTCGTGCGCTGAAGGCCTTCAGCGTGCGCAAGGAGGCGAAGGACCACGGGGGCGGGGGCCGCATCGCCGGCGCGCTCGACCCCGGCGACAAGGTCGTGGTGACCGAGGACACCGTGACCCGCGGCACCTCGCTGCTCGAGGCCGCGCACGCGGTGCGAGAGGCCGGGGGCGAGGTGGTGCTCCTGGTGGCGGTGGTCGACCGGGGCGGCACCGTCGAGGCGATGGCGGCGGCCGAGGGCCTTCCCTTCCGGGCCATCCTCACCGCGCCCGACCTCGGGTTCCCCTACGAGGGGGCCTGAGCGGGTCGTCGCGTCGCCGGGCCGGCGGTGGTGCGCCCGCAGCGTCAGAAGACGGCGATGGGGTTGACCGGCGACGCCGTGCCACGGCGGAGCACCAGCGGCGCCACCGTGAAGAGGAACTCCCAGCGCGACTCTTCGCCGCAGGCCGTCGCCAGCGCGTCGAGGTCGAGATTGTCCATGAGGTGGACCCCCATGGCCACGATGACCACGGTGTGGATCGGCATGCCCACGCCCGCGACCCGTGAGGGCAACACGTCGGAGACCCCGTCGCTGCCGAGAGTGGCGACGTCGCGGGCCCTGAGCCAGGGGAGGCACGACGCATCGAGGCCGGCCGCCAGGCTGCCGGCGTCCCACGGGCCGTGCTCGGCCCGCCAGGGCCAGCGCCCGGTGCGGACCAGCAGAGCGTCCCCCGCCCGGACCTCCAGGCCCGCCTCCTGCTCGGCCGCCTGGAGGTCCTCGGGGAAGACGGGCTCGCCGGGCTCGAGCGCGTCGACGCCGCGCAGCGCGGGGATGTCGAGCAGCACGCCCCGGGTGACGATGCCGGCGTGCAGGCGGTGGATGCCCAGCTTGGTGGCGCCGTGCGCGGTGACCGACTCGGCGGGGTAGCCGTTGTAGAGCTTCCCCTCGTGGAAGATGTGGCACAGCGCGTCGATGTGGCTCGTGGCGAAGCCGTGGGGCGCGAGGGCGAAGTAGTCCGCCCCCATCCCCTCGGTGAAGGTTCCCGTCATGTGGTGCGCCACGGGGGAGGGGTTGTCGGCCGACGCCACGGTGTCGAGCGCCCGGGCGCACGACACGGACCGGCCGGTGCGCACCGTTGCCGCCGCGGCCGCGGTGACCTCCGGCGTGACCAGGTTCAGCGTGCCCAGCTGGTCCTCCTCGCCCCAGCGCCCCCAGTTGGAGAGCGTCTGGTGGAAGGCCAGGACGTCGGCTGCTGCCATGGGGTCGCGGGGCACGGTCGGACGCTAGCCCGCACCCCCTACGATCGGCCCATGAGCACACTCCAAGGTGACTACGAACCCAGCCCGTCCCAGTGGGTCCGCGACCAGGTGGCCGAGTACGAGGCCTCCGGGGGCCAGCGGGCCAACACGCTGCTCGATACGGGCATGCCCGTCGTGGTGGTCACGACCCGGGGCGCCAAGAGCGGCAAGGTCCGCAAGACCGCCCTGATGCGCGTCGAGCACGGCGGCGAGTACGCGCTCGTGGCCTCCAAGGGCGGCGCGCCCGAGCACCCCGAGTGGTACTACAACCTGGTGGCCCACCCCGACGAGGTGGTCATTCAAGACGGCCCCGAGCCCTTCGCCGCCACGGTGCACGAAGTGACCGGTGACGGCAAGGCCGCCTGGTGGGCGCGTGCCGTGGCGGCCTATCCGCCCTACGCCGAGTACCAGGAGAAGACGGACCGCCAGATCCCCGTGTTCGTCGCCACCCCGAAGAGCGCCTGAGCCCTCGGCGCCGCTGTCAGCGGCGCGCGCGGGTGAGTGGGTCAGCGGGTCAGCGGGCGGCGGGCCGAACGCCTGCACCATGGCGGCGCGCCACGGGACGAGACTCGGTTCGCGCTCGTGCGGCGTCTTGCCCAGGCGGACGACCATGAGGTCGAGGGCGGGGCACAGGGTGATGGTCTGGCCCTCGTAGCCCGAGGCGCGGAAGGTGCCGAGTGGGTCAAGGTTCTCCAGCGTGTCTCCGCGCACGCCCAACCAGTGCGCGCCGTAGGGGCTGGGGTCCTCCGGGTCGTCGATCGACACCATCGTGCGGCCGTAATCCACCCAGCCGGCCGGGAGCAGCCGGACGCCGTCCCACATGCCGTCGCGCAGGTAGAGGAGCCCGAAGCGGGCGTAGTCGCGCGCGCAGGCCCGAAGGAAGGAGGAGGCGACCCAGGTGCCGGCCTCGTCGAACTCGGGGTCGGCGCTCGTCATCCCGAGCGGGGCGAAGAGTCGGCCGTGCAGAAAGCGGGCGTAGCTCTCGCCTGGCCCCACGGTGCGTGCCACCACGCCCGAGATGATGTTCGAGGTCCCCGACGAGTAGTTGAAGCGCGTGCCGGGCGGCGCGGCCGGCGGGCGGGCGGCGGCGAAGTGCGCCATGTCGGATTGCCCGTCGCCGAAGAGCATCTGCATGACGTCGGAGACCCGGTCGTCGACGTAGTCCTCCACGAAGTCGAGCCCGTCGCGCATGGCGAGGAGCTGGCGCAGCGTGATGGGGTGCCGGGGGTCGCCCGGGTCCGCCCATTCGGGCACGGCGGCGGGCGCGTCGAGGTCCAGCTTCTTGTCGCCGACCAGCAGGCCGACCGCCGCGTGCAGCATCGACTTGGCCATGGACCAGCTGAGCAGTGGCGTCTCGGCCGTCACCGGCGTGGGTGGCGCATCGAAGTGCGCCAGCGCGCCCTGGTAGCGCTCGGCGACGACCCGCCCGCCGTGGACCACGAGGACGGCGAACGTCTCGGCCATCGGACCGTCGTGGTCGAAGACCTCGTCGAGCAGCGGGGCGAGGTCGACGCCGGGCGGGAGTTGTCCCGCGGGCCAGTCCTCGGTGGGCCAGTCGACGCCCGCGGGCTGCGGCGGGAGCGCGACGAGGTCGCTCACACCGAGGAGAGGAAGGACAGCAGAGCGGTGTTGGTCTCGGCCGGACGCTCCTGTTGCACCCAGTGGCCGGCCCCGTCGATGACCGTGGCCCCGCGGAAGTCGGGCATCGCCTCGGCCATGGCCTCGATGGCGCCCGGCATCATGGTGTTGACCGGGTCGAGCGACCCGGTGATGAAGGCGATCGGCATGGTGTACACGGACGGGGGGATGTCCTTGGAGCGCTCCCAGTTGGCGTCCATGTTGCGGTAGAAGCTGACGGGCCCGAAGAAGCCGCTCTCCTTGAAGGCGGCGGCGTACACGTCGACGTCCTCTTCGGTGATCCAGCCCGGGAGCTTCTCGGGGGCGGGCGAGAGCATGTCCATGAACCGGGTGCCCTCACGGGGGAGGTCGGCGAGCGCAGTACCGCTGGCCATCCCCTCGCCGCCGGCCGAGTAGAGCATGCTCCGGAGGAACAGGCGCGGGTCGGCCTCGAACTCCGCCTCGGCCGGCCCGACGGGCTGGAAGTAGAGCATGTAGAAGAACTTGCCCTCGAAGATCACCTCGAAGATCTGGGTGGGCGGCGCCGGCGCGTTGGAGTACGGGACGCTCATGTTGCACAGGGACGACACGCGGTCGGGGTGGAGGCGTCCCATCTCCCACACCACCATCGCTCCCCAGTCGTGGCCGACGAAAGTGGCCTGGTCGTACCCGTAGTGGTCCAGCAGGCCGGCCAGGTCCCCGGTCAGGTTGTCGGAGCCGTAGTCGGCGACGGCGCTGGGGCGGGAGCTGGCGCCGTAGCCGCGCAGGTCGGGGGCGTAGGCGCGGTAGCCGGCGTCGGCGAGCGCGCCGAGCTGGTGCCGCCACGAGTACCAGAGCTCGGGGAAACCGTGGCAGAGGACGACGGGTGGGCCGTCGGCCGGCCCGGCCACCGCCACGTGCAGCTCGATCCCATTGGTCGGCACCTGTTCGTGCGTCACCTCAGCCATGGGGCGTCACCTTCTCCTGTCTCGTTCTCCGTCTTGGCTGCCTTGTCCGCCTTCTCCTCGTGGTGCTTCTGGATGGCCGACATCACGGCGTTGCCTGCGGCGCCGATGAACTCGGGGCGGTTCTCGGCGGCCCAGTCCCTGCTTCTGGTCAGCGAGGCCGACGAGTCCTGGAACTGCGGCGCCACGTAGCGGGCGATGAGCTCGTAGGAGTGGCGGGTGGCCGCGGTGTCGGCCCACTCGTGGCCCATGAGGAGGAACGTGCCGAAGCCCTTGGACTGGTCCTGCAGGCGGGTGACCTGCGCGATGGCGTCCTCGACCGTGCCGATCACGGCGAAGCCCGACGCGTTGAGGGCGTCGACCAGCGACTCGAAGTTCTCGGTGTTGGGCGCGAGCGGCAGGGCGGCCACCCGCTGGAAGTAGTCGACCCACTCCTCCAGCCCGAAGGCGACGTCGGCCACCGCCTGCTCCTTGGTGTCGGCGATGTGCATGGGCCCGACCAGACGCCACCGGTTGCGGTCGACCGTGGTGGAGAACTCATCGGCCCGCTCCTCCATGACGTCCCAGTGGGTGCCCAGCACGTCGAAGCCGCCGGCGGAGGTGGCGCCGATGGAGAGGAGACTGCAGCCGAAACGCCCGGCGGCCCGGGGCCCCGCCGGCGACACCTGCGCCGCCACGGCCACTTCGGGGAACGGGCGCTGGTACGGCCGGAGCTGCAGGCGCGCCTTGACCAACTTGAACCAGTCCGTCTCCGTGGAGACCGTCTCGCCGGCCAGCAGTTGCAGAATGACCTCGAGCGACTCCTCCATCATGTCGCGCTGCTTGGCCGGGTCGATGCCCATCATGAAGGCGTCGGAGGGGAGGGCGCCAGGGCCGACACCGAACATGACGCGTCCCCGCGTCAGGTGGTCGAGGAGCACCATGCGGTCGGCCAGCATGAACGGGTGGTGGTAGGGCAGTGACGAGACGCCGGTCCCGAGCCGGATGTGCCTGGTCCGCTGCGCGGCGGCGGCGATGAACACCTCGGGCGACGCGATGATCTCGTAGCCGGCGGAGTGGTGCTCGCCGAACCAGGCCTCGTCGAAGCCGAGCTCGTCGAGGTGCTCGATGAGCTGCAGGTCGCGTTCGAGCGCCAAGGTGGGGTTCTGACCCACGGGATGGAACGGGGCCAGGAAGATGCCGAAATTCAGTCGACCGTCGGCGTCAATCGTCGTCATGGTCCTCCAGGGTTGTCGGTGGTGGCGCCATGAGGGTCCTCGTCATGGCGTGGCGTGGCGTGTCCTGTCGGCGCCCGGCGCCCGGCGTCGGCGCCCGGCGTCCGGCGCCCACGGGGATGGTTCGAAAAACTCTCTACCGATCGGTTTATAGTTTTGGCGAGCAATCCCGCCGGCTCGTGCGGCGGGCTGTGTCCAGGTGGCGGGGCGGCGGCATGTCAGGGCGTCACCAGGATCTTGCCGTGCTCGCCGGGCGTGCGCAGCGTGTCGAATGCGCCCGGCGCGCCGGCCAGGTCGACCGTGGAGGTGACCAGGAGCCCGGCTCCGGGAACGCCCTCGGCCAGTCGTCGGAGCGTGGCGGCGAACTCGTCGGGGGTGTACCCGAACGAGAACCGCAGCTCCATCTCCTTGGTCACCGCCATGAAGGGCTCGATGGTGTCGCTGTGCATGCACACCCCCACCACGACGATCCGGCTGTGCGGCGGGCCGTCGGCGATCAGTGACTGGAGCATGCCGGGGACGCCGACCGCCTCGAAGATCACCGGGTCCGGCGCGGCGGCGCCCAACATGGCCGATCCGATGCGCTCCATGACCGTGCGGGCGATGCCGAAGTCGGACCAGCGCTCGTGCGGCGAGCCCTCGGCGGGGTCGATCACCTCGTCGGCCCCGAACGCCTCGGCCAGACGTCGCCGGGTCGGCGAGAAGTCGGCGGCCAGCACCGGCCCGTGGCCCCGCCCCTTGAGTGCGGCGATGACGGCCAGCCCGACCGGCCCGCAGCCGACGACGAGGCAGGCCTGACCCGCGTCGAGCCCGGCCAGGCCCACGGCGTGCTCGCCCACGGCGAGCGGCTCGGTCAGCGCCGCCAGGTCGGTGGGCACCGCATCGGGCACCGGGAGGCACAACAGCTCCTGCAGCACCATGTGCTCGGCCAGCGCGCCCGGGTAGGCGTTGGAATAGCCGATCTGCTCCACGCCGGTCGGGCCCAAGATGATGGGCACCGAGCAGACGCGCGTCCCGACCGGGAGGGTGGCCGAGGTGTCGGGCCCGTGCTCCACGATCTCCGCGCAGAACTCGTGACCGAACACGCAGTCGGCGCTCGGGTCCAGGGCGGGCACGCCGACAGAGTCCATGAGTCCGGTGAAATGGCCGAAGTCGGCCAGCGCGTGCAGATCGGATCCGCAGATGCCGGCGGAGAGCGAGCGCACCACGACGTGGCCCGACGACGGCACCGGCTCGGGGACTTCGCCCAGCACCAGCCGTCCACCCCTCGTCACCGCCGCACGCATGGCAGAGCCACCCCCACGGACGGCGCGGCCGCCCGCATTCGTCGCTACGTTTGCCCGGTGAGTTTCACACACGATCCCGCGGGACGCCCGTTTGCCGGGCAGCGTCGCGCTGGTGACCGGAGCGGCGCGCCCCCGGGGCATCGGGCGGGCGACCGCCGTCGCCCTGGCGAGGGGCGGAGCCGATGTGGCCTGCCTCGATATCGCCCGCCCCTACGACGACGCCCCCTTCCACGGCACCGGCAGCGGTGACGACCTCGAGGCGCTCGCCGCCGAGCTCACGGGGCTCGGGGTGCGGGCGACCACCGTCGAGGCCGACGTCTCCGACGAGCGCGGCGGTGGAGGCGGCCGTCGCCCGGGCGACCGAGGAGCTGGGGACGGTGACCCTGGTGGCCAACGTCGCCGGGGGGAGCGGCCCGGGCTTCGGCTTGGGGCCGCTGCTCAATCGTCCCCGCGGAGGAGTTCCGCCGCGTGCTCGACGTCAACGTGGTCGGGACGTGGCTGGTGTCGAAGGCCTGCGCCACCCGCATGGTGGCGGCCGGGGTGGGCGGTCGCATCTGCAACGTCTCGAGCCAGGCCGGCAAGCGCGCCTTTCCCTTCCTCGGGGCCTATTGCGCGGCCAAGGCGGGCATCATTCTGCTCACCCAGACCATGGCGGCCGAGCTCGGGGCCCAGGGCATCGCGGTGAACGCCGTGTGCCCGGGCACGGTGGACACGGACCTCATCAACCGCGACGCCATGTTCGAGACCCTGATGGGCGGCCCGGAGGGTCTGGCCGCCTACATCGCCCGCGAGATCCCGCTCGGCCGCCTGCAGAGCGCCGAGGAGATCGCGGCCGCCATCGTCTGGCTGCTCTCCGACGCGGCCCGGGGCGTCACGGGCGAGGCGTTGAACGTGAGCGCCGGACAGACAATGGTGTAGCCATGCCGATCCTCGACGCCCGTCACGACCTGGCTCACCCCGTCGAAGGCGACACGGCCTGGAGCGAGTCGTACTACTTCAACGCCTACGACCCCGGGACGGACTCGGGACTGTTCAGCCGCATCGGCATCCGGCCCAACGAGGGGACGATGGACGTCGGGATGTCGCTCTGGCTCCCCGGCGGCGAGCTGGGCGAGTACCGCTGGGTCAAGGAGCAGCGCGAGATGGTCGACTCCGTGCTGGAGGTCGGCGCGGTGCGCTACGAGATGCTCGAGGCGCTGCAGTCGTGGCACCTGACCATGGAGGGTGAGGTGCAGGCGCGGCCGTGCGTCCGCGGCGAGACGGCCACCCGGCCGGTCCCGGTGGCCCTCGACGTGCGCTTCGACGCCGTCACCCCCGCCATCGGCACCGACGGGCAGCCGAGCGGAGGCCCCAAGTCGGCCGAGGCGGCCGCGGCAGCCGGCACGGTGGGCAAGGGGCATCTGGAGCAGGCGGGACGCTGGACGGGCACGCTCACGGTCGACGGGACGCGCCACGAGTGGCGCGGCGCGCACGGCAACCGCGACCGCTCCTGGGGCCCGCGCCGCTGGGGCGGCCCCACCATGTGGCGCTGGTTCTCCATCAACATCGGCGAGGACATGCACTTCGGCGGCATCCGCCTCGGCACCGACGCCGGCGACCTGCACCGTGGGTGGGTGTGGGACGGCACGAGGGCCACCTCGGTGGCCGAGTGGCAGCGTGAGGACCGAACTGGCCGACGACGGCGTGACGCACCGCGTCGTGCACCTCGACGTGGTCGACAAGTCCGGCCGGACCTATCCCTTGCGCGGCGACGTGCTGCGCGTGGCCGACATCGGCCGGGCCGGCGGCACCATGGTCAACGAGGGCCTGGCGCGCTGGACCTACGAGGATCCCTCCGGCGCGCCCAGACCGGCTACGGCATCTGCGAGTACCTGCACCAGCTCGACGACGGCGGGAGGCCTGTCGTCCCCGTCGAGTAGGGATGGCTCCGCGGCTGAGCACAGACGGAGCTGGCGGCCGCGCTCGGGCGTCAGCTCGGCGGCACGGTGCAGGGGCTGCACCGCCTCTCCGGGTGGCGCGTCGCGGGTCACCAGTGCGTTCGAGCTGCAGACGCCCGGCGGCCTCCCGCGCCCCTCATCCTGCAGATGGACCGCGGCGGCGGTGCCCCGAGCGGCCGGGTGCGGATGGAGGGCGCCCTGCTGCGCGCCGCCGGCGCGGCGGGCGTGCCGGTGCCCGGTGTGGTCGCGGTGGGTGAGGGCGACGAGCTCGGGGCGAGCTGGTTGGTGGTGGACCGCCTGGAAGGCGAGACGATCCCGCGCAAGATCCTGCGCGACGACGAGTGGGCCTCCGCCCGCCACGGCTGACCGGACAGACCGGGAGCGCCCTGGCCGCCATCCACACCATCGACCCGGCGGCCATCGAAGGCCTTCCCCCGGCCGATCCGCTGGGCGACCCGTTGCCCTTCCTCGATGCCCTGGGCGAGGTCCGGCCCGCGCTCGAGCTCGGCGTGCGCTGGCTGGCGGCCCACCGCCCGCCGGGCGGATCGCGGGTGACGGTGCACGGCGACTACCGGATGGGCAACTTCTTGGTCGGGCCGGACGGGCTGCGCGGCGTCCTCGACTGGGAGCTCGCCCACACGGGCGACCCCGCCGAGGACATCGGGTGGCTGTGCGCGCCCGCCTGGCGCTTCGGCGGTCGCGGCGAGGTGGGTGGCTTCGGTGCGCTCGCCGAGCTGCTGGGCGCGTACGCCGGCGCGGGCGGCGAGGCGATGACGCCCGCACGCGTGCACTGGTGGCAGGTGTACGCCACGGTCAAGTGGGCCACCATCTGCGCCCTGCAGGCGTCGGCGCACCTGAGCGGCGTCGTCGCGCTCGGTCGAGCTGGCCACCATCGGCCGGCGCGTGTGCGAGAGCGAGTGGGATCTCTTCACCCTCCTGGGCACGCCGCCGCCCGCCCTCGAGCTCGACGGACCCGCCGCGGCGGACGCACCGCTGGCGCCCTTCGGGCGCCCGACCGCGGCCGAGCTCGTCGAGGCGGTGCGCGAGTATCTCGACGGCGTCATGGAGCGCAGTGAGGCCGGCGCCCGCTTCGAGACGCGCGTGGCGCGCAACGCCCTGGGGATCGCCGAGCGCGAGCTCGTGCTCGGCCCGGCCCTCGCCGCCGCCCACACGGCGCGCCTGGCCGGCCTCGGCTTCGCCGACGACGCCGCGCTCGGCGGCGGCGTTGCGCTCGGGCGCGCTCGACGAGGAGTGGGAGTCGGTGGCGCCGGCGCTCGCCGCGTCGGCCCGTGACCAGCTGCTGGTGGCGAACCCCGCCTACTTGCCGGCGGCGAGCGGGTAGAGCACGTCCGCAGGTTCGGCCGGAGGTTCCGCCGAGACGGAGGCGTCGGCCACTTCGGTCACCCGGGTGCCGATGCCCTGCAGCAGGAGGCCGGCCAGGAGGCTGCAGCCCATCATGAAGATCCAGGCGTGGTGGAAGGCGGTGACCGCGGTGGCGCCGGTGGCGGTGCCGAGGATGGCCACCAGGCAGGCCACCCCGAGGGCGATGCCGATCTGGCGGGTCATGGCGTAGAGCGCGGAGCCGGTGGCGAAGCGCTGGGGCGGGAGCGGCGCCGTGGCGGCGCCGCCGAGCGAGGGCAGCATGAGCCCGACGCCGAAGCCACCCAGCAGGCTGCCCGGCAGGTACGCACCGCTCCAGTCGGGCACGGCGCTCACGTGGGTGATCCACCACAGCCCGCCGGCCGCGAAGAACAGGGAGCCGAGGGTGCCGACGACCCGGTGCCCGAAGCGGGCGCCGAGGAGGCCGCCCGGGAACGCGGTGAGCCCGGCCAGCAACGGGCCGGGCGCGATCATGAACCCGGCGCGCAGCACCGACTCGTGCCAGACGCCGGTCAGGAGCAGGACCCCACCGAGGACCAGCGCACCGAAGCCGCCGAAGAAGGCCAGGGAGCTGAGATCGGCCAGGGCCACGGCGCGGTGGCGGATGACGGCCGGCTCGATGATGGGGTTGGGGTGGCGGAACGAGCGCACGACGAGCCCGGCGCCCGTCACGGCGGCCAACGCGAAGGCACCGATGATCCGCCCGCTGGACCAGCCCCAGGCCGAGCCCTGGACGATGCGCGGCGACCAGGCTGGCCACGGCGACGGTCAGCAGGCCGGCTCCGAGGAGATCGGACTTGTGGGCGTCGGGGTCACGCACCTCGTCGAGCACGCGCACGCCGAGCACGAGCGCAACCACGCTGAAGGGCAGGTTGACGAGGAAGACCCAGCGCCAGCTGGCCTGCACGAGCAACCCGCCGATGGGAGGGCCGAAGGCGGCGGCCGCGCCACCGACCGCCGACCACAGGCCGATGGCCGCTCCCTTGCGTGCCGGACCGAAGGCGGGCAGGAGCAGCCCGAGGGACGTGGGCAGCATGAGGGCGCCGCCGCTCGCCTGGAGGACGCGGGCGCCGATGAGGAACTCGAGGGACGGGGCGACGGCGCACAGGGCGGACGCGGCCGCGAAGACGGCCAGCCCGATGAGGAAGGCCCGCTTGCGGCCGGCCCGGTCGGCCCAGCGGCCGGCCGGGACCAGCACCGCGGCGAAGACGATCGTGTAGGCGCTCAGCACCCAGGACAGCGAGCTCAGGCTCTCGCCGTGGTAGGTGGCCGAGATGCTGGGGAAGGCGATGTTGACGATGAACAGGTCCAGCGAGGACAGGAACACCCCGGTGAGGACGATCACGGCGGTCAACACCGGCCGGGACCGCGGCGGCGCCGCAGCTGGAGTCTCGATCAGTTCCGTCATGCAACGCACTCTAGAAGAGAAAGTTGTATGAAACAACCCACTAGCGATGAATTGTGAGTTATGGTGGGGTGATGTTGAAGCGGGACTACCCAACCCAGTACTGCCCGGTGGCCTCGACGCTCGAGGTGATCGGCGAGCGCTGGACGTTGCTCATCGTCCGGGACGTCTTCCTGGGTATCCGGCGCTTCGAGGACATGCAGCGCGACCTGGGCGTGGCCCGCAACGTCCTGCAGGTGCGCCTGGAGCGTCTGGTGGAGGAGGGGATCCTGGTCAAGCGCCCCTACCAGGAGCGTCCGCTGCGCTCGGAGTACCGCCTGACCGAGAAGGGCGCCGACCTGTGGCCGGTGCTGGTGGCCATGCTCCAGTGGGGCGACCGCCACGCCCTCGAAGGCGGGGAACGTCCGATGATCCTCCAGCACCGTGGCTGCGGCGGCGAGCTCGACGACCGCCGGCGTTGCCTGGCCTGTGGCGCTGACGTCACGGTGACCGAGGCCGTGGCCATCCGGACGGGGGCGCGGCGCCCGGCGCGACCGTCCCGACGCAGGAGTCGGCCGAGCCCGCCCTCCTCTGAGGCGCTCGGGCGTGCCGGCGCCCGCGTCGCTACCGTGCACTCCATGAGTGACGACACGGCATGGATGGACGCGACGGCCCAGGCGGAGCTGGTCCGCACCGAGAAGGTCTCGCCGGCCGAGCTGGTCGATGCGGCCATCGCCCGCATGGAGAAGCTCAACCCCCAACTCAATGCGGTGATCCACGAGCTCTTCGAACGGGCCCGGTCCGAGGCTTCGGGCGGGCTGCCCGACGGCCCGTTCCGCGGCGTGCCCTTCTTGTTGAAGGATCTCGGGGCCGAACTCGCCGGCACGCCGTTCAACGAGGGGCTCGCGTTCTCGGGCGACTACCACTCGACCGTGACCCAGACCCTCACGCAGCGCTACATCGACGCCGGCTTCGTCATCTGCGGCAAGACGAACACGCCCGAGCTCGGCATCCTGCCGACCACCGAGCCGCACCGCTTCGGGCCGTCGCGCAACCCGTGGAACACCGACCACTCGACCGGGGGGTCCTCGGGTGGCTCGGCGGCGGCCGTGGCCTCGGGCATGGTGCCGGTCGCCCACGCCAACGACGGCGGCGGCTCCATCCGGATTCCGGCCTCGTGTTGCGGCCTCGTCGGCCTGAAGCCGACCCGGGGGCGCAACTCGCTGGCCCCCCAGTACGGCGACCTGATGGGCGGCCTGGTGGTCGAGCATGTGGTCACGCGCTCGGTGCGTGACTCGGCGGCCATCCTCGATGCGACCGCCGGTCCCGTTCCGGGCGACCCCTACTGGGCCCCGCCGCGGCGCGGTCCCTCCTTCGCCGCGGCCGCCGCGACGGCCGCCATCGGCACTGCGCGTGGCGGTCATGACGGCGTCGCCCACCGGCAGCGACGTGGACGCCGAGTGCGTGGCGGCGGTCCGGGCCACGGCCTCGCTCTGCGAGTCGCTCGGGCACCACGTGGAGGAGGCGGCACTCGCCGTCGACGGTGACGCCTTCACGACCCACTTCGTCAACCAGTGGGCCTGCAGCAACGCCTGGGCCATGGAGGACTGGGAGGCCCGGGTGGGGCGGATCGCGCAGGAGGGTGACCTGGAGCCGTTGAGCTGGGCCCTCGTCGAGCTCGGCCGATCCGTCAACGGGGGCCAGTACCTCAGGTCGGTGCAGGAGCTGCAACGCATCAGCCGCCAGATCGCCGACTACTTCGAGGGGATCGACGTGCTGCTGACCCCCACCCTGGGTGAGCCGCCGGCCCCGCTGGGCACCTTCGACTCGCCGCCGGGCGAGCCGCTGACCGGCCTCTTCCGTGCCGCGGCCTACGTCCCCTTCACCCCGCCGTTCAACGTGACGGGGCAACCCGGGATCTCGCTGCCGCTGCACTGGAGCGCCGGCGGGCTCCCGATCGGCGTGCAGTTCGTCGGGCGTTTCGGGGACGAGGAGACGCTGCTCTCGCTCGCCGGCCAGCTCGAGCAGGCGGCCCCGTGGGCGGCGCGCCGGCCGCCGGTCGCGGCGTAGGCGGAACCGGGGCGGCCACCTACCCCGAAGGATCCGTCACCAGGACACAGCGCGTGCCCGAGTAGATCGTGGGCATGCACTTGTTGCAATGGATGCAGAGCGACGTGGTCGTGGCGCCCGCCTGCATGCGGTTGGGCAGGTCGGGCTCACGCAGCAGGGCGCGGGCCATCGCCACGAAGGCGAACCCCTCGGCGAGCGCCCTCTCGATGGTCGCCAGCTCCGTGATGCCGCCGAGCAGGATGAGCGGGGTGGACGAGCGCCCGCCGGAACTGCCGCGGCATAGGGAAGGAAGAAGGCCTCCTCGTAGGGGTAGGCGCGCAGGAAGCGGTGGCCGATGAAGCGGAAGCCGAGCCGGACCGGTGCCGGCAGCGTGGCGCCGAACTCCTGCAGCGGCGCATCACCCCGGAAGAGGTACATCGGATTGGCCAGCGAGCTGCCCCCGGTGAGCTCCAGCGCATCGAGTGCGCCATCGGCCTCGAAGAGCGTGGCGATCTCGACGCTCTCGTCGAGCCACAGGCCGCCCTTGACGCCGTCGGCCATGTTGAGCTTGGCCGTCACCGCGACGTCGGGTCCGGCGGCGTCGCGCACCGTGCGCAGCACCGTACGGGCGAAGCGGGCGCGGTTCGCCACCGACCCGCCGAACTGGTCGTGGCGGCGGTTGAGCTTAGGGCTCAAGAACGCGCTCAGCAGGTAGTTGTGCCCGACGTGCACCTCGATGCTGTCGAAGCCGGCTTCCACCGCCAGCGCCGCCGCACGCCGGTAGTCCTCGGTGATGCGCTCGATGCCGGCGACGTCGACGGCGCGCAGGCGCGAGCCCATGGGCGTGAAGCCGCCGGAGGGTGAGAGGGCGGGGGCGCGGTTGGAGCGCGCGTTGGCCACCGGTCCGGCGTGGCCGATCTGCGCCGCGGCGGCGGCGCCCTCGGCGTGCACCGCGTCGGTCAGGCGGCGCAGTCCGGGGACCGTGTCCTCGCTCAGCTGGAGGCAGTGGCGGTCGGTCCGCCCCTCGGGGGAGACGGCCAGGTAGGCCACCGTGGACAGGGCGGCCCCGCCGGCGGCCACCCGGCGGTGGAACTCGATCAGCTGCGTCGCTGACCACGCCCCCCGGTGTCACGCCTTCGAAGGTGGCCGCCTTGATGATGCGGTTGCGCAGGGTCAGCGGCCCCAGGGGCGCCGGGGCGAAGACGGCCGGGGTGGCCTCCTTGCCTATGGCGCGCGGCATGGGGCCTACCTTTGCCGACGGGCGTGCCGGCCGCACGTTGACGTCAGCTCGGCCGATCCTCCGCCGCCACCAGCGACGGGTTGAGCGGCGGGCCGCTGACGCCGCAGTTCCAGGTGGGTTCCTCCTTCTCGGCGGCGACGGTGGCGGCCGGCGAGCGGGGAGGGTTGCGGATGGTCAGCGCGGCGAGCACGCCACCCGCGGCACAGACGAAGCCCGAGATCAGCATGGCGGTCCGGAACCCGGTGGCCAGCTCAGCACTGCCGAGGGCGGCGGCCCCGGTCAGGCCGGCCACGAGCGGCAACACGGCCACCGCCAGGAGGCTGGCGGCCCGGGCGACGACGTTGTTGATCGCCGAGGCGACGCCGGAGTGCTCGGGCGGCGCCGCGCCCATCGCCGTGGACGTCAGCGGGGCGACCGTGATGGTCAGGCCGAGGGCGAAGAGCAGCACGGCGGGGAAGACCTGGGTCCAATAGCTGCCGGGGTCGGTGGCCCGGGTCAGGAGGGCGAGCCCGGCGCCGACGACGAGCGGCCCCACCGTCATCTGCAGCCGGGGACCGATCCGGGCCGACAGCGCGCCGGACCGGGCCGAGAAGGCGAGCATGACCAGCGTCAGGGGGAGCAGCGCCACGCCGGACTCCAGCGGGCTGTAGCCCTTGACGATCTGCAGCTCAACGGGGAGCAGGAACAAGGCGCCGCCGAGGGCGCCGTAGACGGCGAAGGTCACGGCGTTGGCCCCCCTGAACTGGCGGGAGCGGAACAAGCCGGAGCGGGAGCATCGGGTGGGCGCGCCGGTGCTCGACGATCAGGAAGGCGGGCGCCGGCCACCGCGGCCACCACGAGGCAGGCCACCACGGCCGGGTTGGACCACCCGCGCGTCGGTGCCTCGATGAGCCCGTAGGTCAGGCCGGCGAGGAACACGACGGCCAGCGCGGCACCGAGCAGTGTCGATGCGGCCACTCGTTGTCGGGTCCCGCGACTCGGGCACGTGGCGGGCCGTGATCACGAGCACGGCGGCGGCGACGGGGAGGTTGATGAAGAAGACCCAGCGCCACGAGCCGACGGCGAGCAGGTAGCCGCCCACCAACGGCCCGGCCGCGCCGGCCACGCCGCCCAATCCCGACCAGGCGCCGATGGCGCGGGCTCGGTCGTCGGGGCGGAACGACGCCTGCAGGATGGCCAGGCTGCCCGGCGTCAGCAGCGCGCCGCCGACGCCCTGGAGCACCCGGGCGCCGATGAGGAGCCCGGCGCTCGGGCGCGAGGCCGCAGGCGGCCGAGGCGACGGCGAACCACACGACCCCGAAGGAGAAGATCCGCTTGCGTCCGTAGCGGTCGCCGAGGGCACCGCCGAGGAGGAGGAAGGCGGCCAGCGTCAGCGCGTACCCGGTGACCACCCACTGCAGGGTGCCGACGCCGCCGTGGAAGTCGCGGCCGATGGAGGGGAGCGCGATGCCGACGACGGTCGCATCGAGCATGGCGATGCCCGAGCCGAGCACCGTGGCCGCGATGACCCAGCGCCCCCGCCCGCTCGAGAGGGCAAGGGGGTCGGGCACCGCAGCCGCGGGAGTCGGGCCGCCGGTCTGGGATACGTCGCTCATCGAAGGCGCGGTCTTTGCGGTGGGGGAGACGGTGGAGGCGAGGATGGTGCGGACGCACGCCGTCACGAGAACGGTGGTGCCCCCACCCGCGACCCGGCCCCGGAGAAACATGGGTCCATCATTGTTCCTGGGCCGTCCCGATGCGGGCGGCGGCCCGGTTCGGGCCCGTCACTTCAAGATATTGACGGCGCGGGCGACGACGAGGATTCCGACCACGAGAGAGACGGCCGATTCGGCCATCATCATGAGCTTCGCCCAGGTCTTGACCGCCGACACATCGGTCGGGCTGAAGGCGGCCGCGGTGGCGAACGCAAAATGGAAGTAGTCGACGAAGGTGGGGTACCAGCCCTCCTCGACGTAATGCGTGTGCAGCATCTCGGGGAAGATCAGCGCGGGGAGGACGCCGGTGCCGGCGGCGCGGGCCGCCGGGCCACCTCGGTCGAGGTTCCAGTACCACAAGGCGAAGGCGATGATGTTGGTGAGCCAGATGGCGGCACCACTGGCCAGCAACACCTTGGCGTTCTGCGTGAAGCTCGACACGTCGACGATCCCCACCACCAGCCGGACGGCGGCATCGGCGTTGGCGACGGTGATCAGCCCGATGAGCACACTGGTCAGGTTGTGCAGCCACGGCCGGTCGCGGTCGATCCGTCCGGGGTCGCCGATGATGAGCATGGCCAGGAGGACGACGACGAGGACCAGGAAGAGCCAGGCCGCGTCCCCGTTGCGTAGCTCGTGCGGGAGCACCGCCCGGAGCAGGCCGGTGGTGACGACGGCGATCGCCATGGGCCAGCGGGGCTCGCCGGGGCGCGCCGTGTGCTGCTCCTGCGGCGGTTCCGGGCGGGCCGACATCGAGCCATCTTCCCCCACGCTGGGTCCACCGTCGTGGGCTTCCATCAGGAGGGGCGGACCCGGCCCGACTCTCCCCGGTGGTGCGTCCGGATGCATCGGCCCAGCGCGGCTAGGGAACGTACGCCCCTTGAAACGCCAGCACGGCGTAGAGGGCCATGGCGGCGCCGCACAACACGTAGGTGACGGCGGCAACGCGCGCCGACTTGAGTAGGGCGGCGCCGGCCATCACGAGAGGGAACGCACTCAACGCATAGCGCTCGAACGAATCGAGGTTGGATCCCGACAACGCAACGACGACGACGCACAGTGCAAACGCTCCGTACGACACGGGCAAGCGCCAGAACGCCACGATGATCAGCACGACGGCGACCGCGATCCACGGGACGTGCAGCCCGTCACCGACGTGATGCCCGTGGGCCAGGTTGGCGAGCGAGTGGTAGATGGTCGAGGCGGGATCGGAGAGTGCCCCGTGATGTGCCTGTTGCTGTTGGATCTTGAGTGGCTCGAGGAATCCTCCCCGAACTGGGCGCTCACCCAGCCGAGATACGTGACCGTGCCGGCGACGGAGGACACGATCGCCACGACCTTTCCCGTCCAGCGTCCCCATCCATCTGTGCGCCAGGAGCGGATCACTTCGATCACCGCCGGGACGGCCAGGAGGCACCCGACCGGGCGGGCGGTTCCGGCCAGGTACCCGAAGAGCCCGGCCCACCACCAGTTCCCGCGCCGGATGTTGACGAAGAAGGCGACCGCCAGCAGTACGAGCAGCGCCTCCGAGTAGCCCATCACGAAGACGAACGCGGGAGGGGCCAGCATGATGAGCCACACCGCCCGCCGCGCCACGACCTTGTCCCGGAACTCGGAGCAGACCAGGACATAGATGCCGATGCCCAGCGAGGAGGCTGGCCGCGTTCGTGATCAGGAGGGAGGCGATGCCCACCGTCAGCGACGTGACGTCGCTCAGGCCCCGGTCGAGCAAGGGGAGGAGCGGGAAGAAGCGGGTGGCGGACCGTGGCAGGGTCCCGTACCCGTTGGCGGCGATGTTCTGATACCAGCCGGCGTCGGACCCCAGCAGTCCGTCGTGCGTCTCGAGCACCGCTTTGGGGTTCGTGATGTGGAAGTGCGTGACCTCGTATTTCGCCAGACCGAGTGCGAAGAGCGTGATGACCCGTGCCGTGAGCCAGGGCAGCCACGCCACACCGAGTGCTTCGAGGATGAGCCCCCGGCGGCCACGCCACCGCTCGACGAGGCCGGGTGCGGGCCCGCGGCTCCCCGACGGTCGGACGTCCGTGGTGCTCGTCAGTGGGGAAGAGGTATCCACTGCGCCGGACGACATGGGGTGGATGTTTGCACGTCGATGGTGGCGGCGCGAGTCTTCAGCGACGAGAATCGGCCAGCGCGCGGTAGAGCTCGCGCGAGCTGCTGACCCGCTCGTGGCCACGAGAACGCACGGACCCGCTCTGTCCCCGCGGCGATCAGGCGCGCCCGGGTCGTCCCGTCCCGCGCCACCTCCAGCAGCGCCTCAGAGAGAGCGGGAACGTCGCGCGGTGCGACCAACACGGCTGCGTCGCCGACCACTTCGGGGATCGCACCCGCCGTGCTGGCGACCACCGGGACCCCGAGCGACATTGCTTCGAGGGGCGGCAACCCGAAGCCCTCGTACAGAGAGGGGTAGGCGAGGACCAACGCACCCGCGATGAGGGAGCTCCTGTCGTCGATCCATCCGATGCGATGGATGCGCGCGGCGTGCCGGGCGGACCGGAGACCTGCCGACACGGCGTCTTCGCCCCATCCGGGGGGCCCGGCGATCTTGAGATGGACATCGGGGATGGACCCGGCGATGCGGTCGAAGGCCGCCACGAGATCAGGGAGGCCCTTGCGCGGTTCCACGGTTCCGATGGCCAGGATGTACGGAGGTTCCGCTTCGCCCCGCGCGAGCGGGAGGGGCAGCGGAGTCAGCCCGTTGTGGATCACGTGCACCCGATCGACATCGACCTGGAAATGTTCCATGACGTCGTCCGCCATGGCCTGGGAGACGGTATGGATGGAGGCGCCCTGCTGGAGCGCACGACGGATGAGGGCCGGATACCTCAACGACGTCGGGCTGCACAGTTCGGGAAAGCGCAGGGGGGTCAGGTCGTGCACGGTCACGAGCCGTGCCGCCTTCCGTGAGGGTGGCACGACGAAGTTGGTGCCGTGCGCCACGTCGACCGGGCCGGTCCACAGCTCCACCGTGGGATGGTCGAACCGCGCCCACACCCGGAGCAACGCTTCCGCCGGGATCGGGACCCGCCGCCCCGGTGTCACCGAACCGGGCAGTCGTTCCGCAAGCAACTTCCCCGCGGTCGCGCTGAGGGCGTACCCGACGACGCCGACGTGGGGATCGGTGGCGACGGCATCGATGAACCCGGCAACGGATTCGCCCACTCCCGTGCGCACGCCGAGCAGGGGTGAGGCGTCGATCGCCACCGCGACAGGGCCGGCCGGGCTGGGCATGGACCGAACCTTAGAGAGTCGACGCGTCTGGCCCGGGAGGGCATCCCGGCCGCCGCGATCTTCGGAGCTCGCTCGCATCTCGCCCGTCGAGACGGGCGCGCTGATTTATCGGCAGTTCCGGCAGCGGCCGAAGATCGAGAAGTGATGCGGGTCGATGGCGAAACCGAACTGCTTCTTGGCTTGGTCCGCCAGATTCTCGAACAGTTCGTCGGGCGCCTTGACGGCATTGCCGCAGTGTTCGCAGACGAAGTGGCAATGTGCACTCGCTGCCAGGTGATACGTGGCCGGTCCATGTCCGAGATGCGAATGGACGATGACCCCGAGTCGCTCCAGCTCGTCCAAGTTGCGGTAAATGGTTGACAGATGCACGTCCGGGGCTCTCGCCTGGACGATCTCCGCTAGGTCTTCGGCGCTGTGGTGTCCCGGGTCGTCGAAGATCGCCTCGAGAAGCAGCCGCCTTGAGTTCGTCACCCGCCCGCCGCTTTCGCGCACCAGGGCGAGGACCTCGTCGACCGTGCTGACGTCGTGCCGGGGTGAATCCGTGCCGAGAGGAACGCCCATGACCACTCCACTGTACGGCCTAGCGGTCGCCTTGGGTGACCTTCTTGCGAATGAGTCGCAATTGCCTTCGGTCGCGACAGCGGAGAGGGATCGACCCGGCGCCCCAGGCCTACGCAAACGGGGAGTGAGCCCCCGCGAGTGAGGCCGGCCGGTCAAGAGAGGCGGAACGCGACGGGGACGGTCGGGGCACCAGGGTCGCCGGCGAACGCGGCGGCTTCGAGCACCACCGACGTCGCGGCCGCCTCGAAGCCATTCTCGGTCCATCGTTGCAGTGGCCGGGTCGAGCCCGTCAGATCAAGGCGGGCCGCGGCTCCGGGCGCCAGGGCGACTGCGCCGAAGCCGAGCAGGACCCGACGGGGAAAGTCGTTGCCGGCGTCGAGGCGGCCGTAGAGCTGCACGACGTGCCGACCGGCGCGGTGGCCGATGTTCGCCACGGTCACTGCAGCTCCGAAGGAGTCGCCCACGATGTCGTCAACCGCGAAGTCGGAGACCGCAAAGTCCGTGTAGGACAGGCCGAACCCGAGCGGGAACGCGGCGGCGTGCCCGTCCCGATCGAGTAGACGCTGGCCGAACCACTTGTCGTAGGTGATGGCCGTCGCGTTGCGGTCGAAGAACGGCAGATGGTCCTCGGAGACCGGAAGCGAAAAAGGTAGCCGCCCGGACGCGTCGACGTGACCAAGGAGCACATCGGCCAGGGCGTGGCCACCCTCCGAGCCGGAGTACCAACTGAGGAGAACGGCGGGTACGGCATCGCGCCATTCCTCGGTGATGACCGCACCTCCGGTGACGATGGCGACGACCGTACGAGGATTGGCCGCGGTGACGGCGCGGATGATGTCGGCGTCGACCGGGCGGAGGCGCAGAGCGAGACGGTCGCCGCCGGCGCCGACGCTCCCGGCCATCGCTCCTCCGTCGCCGCTCAAGAGGCCCTCCAAGCGCTGCTGCAGGGCGGGATCGTCGGGGAACGGTGGAAAGGTGGCGAGCAACGCCGGATCGCCGAAGGTCTCGTTGTCGATGTACTCCCCCTCGTCCTCAGCGGTGTAGCCGACAATCACGACGACGGCGTCCACCGCCCGCGCGGCATCGGCCGCCAGGGCGGGATCATCCGCCGACGTGTGGCTGAACTCCATACCGGGCAACGCGGCGCGTAGGCCTTCGAGGGGCGTCACCACCGCGGGGGAGCGCACATCCGACGATCCGTGGTCACCGGTGTTGGCCATGTCAGCCAGCCGTCCGATCACGGCGACGCTGCCGAGCGTCCCGGTGTCGAGCGGGAGGAGGGGCTTTCCGTTCACGGGCTCGTTCTTCAGCAGGACCATGGCCCGACTGGCTGCCTCGCGAGCAAGGCCCCGGTGCGCTTCGGAGAACACCACCGAGAGCGACGGCTCGGAGTCCTTTCGCCGGGTGTAGTAGCGGAGCTGGGTGCCGAGAATGCGGCGAGCGGCGCGCTCGACGTAGTCGTCGGTCACGGTGCCGCTCCGGATCGCCTCGGGCAGATGCTGGGCGCGCTGTTGGGCGAACGGCTCTTCCACATCGAGTCCCGCCCTGAGCGACTTGGCGGCGTCACGCAGGCCCCAGAGGAAATCAGAGACCGTCACGCCCTCGAATCCCCACTGAGCACGGAGCACCCCCTCAAGGAGGCCTTCGTTCTCGCCGGCCCATTCGCCGTTGACCGAGTTGTAAGAGGTCATGATCCCGTCAACGCCCTCGTCGACGACCCGGCGGAAGTGCGCCAGGAAGACCTCGTGCAGAGTTGCCTCGTCGGCCGTGACGTCCACGCTGAACCGGGCGTTCTCCATAGAGTTGAGGGCGTAGTGCTTGGCGACCGCCATCATGTTGGGCCGGACGCCACGGACCAGCGCCGCCCCCATTTCGCCGAGGAGCAGCGGATCTTCACCGTAGGTCTCCTGCACCCGACCCCACGCCGGGTGGCGCGGCAAGTTGATGCACACGCCACCGAAGAAATTCGCCCCCTGGGCGCGTCCCTCGAGGCCGATGGCCGTACCCACTCGTTCCTCTAGGTCGCGATCCCAGGTCGCGCCCCGGGCCATGGACACGGGAAATGCAGTGGAGCGCCCCATGACGACCCCCCGAGGGCCATCCGAGAAGAGCAGGCCCGGTATCCCGAGACGCTCGACGCAGCCCATCGGAATCGGCGACCGGTTGTAGCCAGTGACGTTCATGTCGATGAGCCCATCCCAGAACGGGATGTCGCCATCCAGCAGTCCGAGCTTCTCTTCCGTCGTCAGCTCGGCGAGGAGCTCGTCCACCAGGGACTCGACCCGTTCACCCGTTCGGAGGCGCTCCACCGCGCGCGAGAAAAGCGGACCGGGACGTCTCATTCGAGCGTGAATCCGATGGCATCCGCCAACGATAGAGAAGACCAGCCGGTTATTGCTGAGAGCTCGGCTGGATGCACCCTCGAATGCGGTGGGCCTGAGTCTCTGGCGGTCCGGGGCCTCACCCCTCACGTCAGCGGTGGTCTGGGCTCTCCGACACGAGAGTTCAGCCGGCGGCTCTGAGACAGCGGAGAGGCGATCACCCGTTCGCTGTCGACTCGGGCGGCTTGTGTTCGACGAGCCCTCTGATGAAGCGAGATGTCTGGACAGTCGTGAGTCCCTCAGTCGTCACAATCACGGCATCACCGCGCTCAACCCACGACGCCGTCGTCACGATGTGGCGAAACGCGCCCTCTGTATGGCTCGCCAAGGTCACGCTGCGTCCGTTCAGCCTCAGAGTTCCTTGCCTGTTGCCGTTCATCGACGGTGAAACCTGCTTGGACGCGATGAGACGGATGCTCTTCGATTCGGGATTGTGAAAGCCGTAATAACTGAGGGTGAAGAGCACCGGTACGTTTTGCTGCGTGTCCTGCTGCTTGTCAGAACCGACTGAGACAACCGAGGCCGTGACACCGGTCTTGGGGTAGACATGCAAGCCCCCTGAAGGAACGACCCAACCACCGCCATTGGCGCTGTACCCGGCAGGAAGCCAGCTGGGCTCGAGCACGAAACGAACATGGACTGTACGGGCTTGCTCGGTCCCTGCCGCAGGTTCGAGAGCCAGCCCGGAGCTCAGCACCAAGCCCGCTGCTGAGGCAGCTGCCAGCACATGGCGTCGCTTCACCTGTCCATCTAACACCGAAACGATCCCGAGAACTCTCGTGTCCGAAATGGGACATGCCCGCGGCAGAACCTGCCCAGCACGTCCCGAGTGCGGATCCAGTAAAACCCAGGCTCCGACGACGAAGGACTACATGCAGTAGTTCATGACGACTACGTGCGTGGTCCGACCAGGGTGGACCGTGAATGTGGGACCGCCCACGTAATGACCCTCGTTCGAAATTGTGTACCGGCCAGGTGGCAAGACGAAACGAAACCGCCTGCCCGTCGGGACTGTCTTGCGTGCGACCAGCACATTGCCCGCATACACGCCGAGACGCGCGGTCGGCACGTACATCGGACCAGCGCAAGATACGGCCTTCCCCGTCGCGACGCCTGAGTGGATCTCGCCCACGCCGACGACGGGAGCTCCGAGACCGATCAGTGGCAGCGCCAAGAGCAGTGGAACGAGCCTCATCATCCAACTATGACGCAGTCCCCGGAATTTTGGTTCGGGCCGCTACTGGGCAGCCACCTGCCCTTTCTTGATGTCCAGCTCCGCCGATCAGGGAACCCGTCTCTTCACGGCCGATAATGACCTGGCGATCCGCTGGTGGCCACGGACCTCGACGGCACATTCTGGGACTCGGATCTCATCCCCCGGGCGCACGTCACGCCGCCAACGAGATCATCGATGCTGGAGTCACGGTACTGGCCGCAACGTCCCGGCCGCCGCGAGTGGCCGGTCGGAGGTCGGTGGTTGGGCTCGCATCCTCGATCTCGTCGAGGGCTTCCGTGTCGAGCTGAGGTAGACGTTCCGAAGGGTGCCTCATGACGGTGCCGGGAGCGGGGTCGTACCTCGCACCGCTGTCCTCAAGTTGAGCTGTGCAGCATCTCTATCCGACGAGCAAGGTTGACGGCGTGGTCACCGAGCCGCTCGTAGAAGCGAGCGACGAGCGTGACTTGCGCACCGACGGCGGCGGGCATCGTTCCAGCGGCAATTTCACCGGTCAGCCGATCATGGAGGATGTCGAGCTCCTCGTCATCCTCGGTGAGCACACTGGCTCGTGCGGCCCGGTCGGCGTATGCATCGGCGGCCTCTCGCCACATTTCCAGGGCGACCTCGGACATTCGCTGGACGATGCCTCGACTGAGGGGGCTCATCTCTGCGCCGATGTTCGTGACCGCCCGTTGGGCGATGTGCTCGGCCAGATCACCGCTTCTCTCGAGCTCGGGCAGAATCAAGAGGACTCCGACGAGACGGCGCAGCGTCGCGCCGGGTGTGCCCTCGACGTCGAGCTGGGGCCAGACCAAGAGCTCGACCTCGGCCGTCAGGTCATCGACCGACTGATCGCCTTCGACCACCGCCATCCCGAGACCGATGTCGTTGCCCAGCAAGGCTTGGGTGGCGCCGGCCAGCGCCTCCGACACCAAGGCAAATAGCCTGGTCACCCGCCTTTCGATGGCCTCGATCTCTGATGGTCCCGCGTCCATGGCGGCAGAGGTTAGCTGGGGCGATTCCAAAAGTTCGCGAAGTGTTCGCGCACCGTTCGCCTCTGATGCGGAGGTCGGGAGCCCTCGATATCTGCTCGGGACCCGCCAGGCGAACGGGGCACCTTTTGTTCCCCGACCTTCGACACTGCTCTTTTCAGCAATGGCCGGTAGCTCTCGAGAGCCAGAGGAAGATCGCCGATCGCACTCGGAGGCCACCAACCCATGTCGTCGTGTTCTTCGGACGCAATGTGGGGAGTCCCAGTCCAGTCTGTGACGACCCAAATGTCGCAGTCGAGGTCCGGCTGCCGCACCTGAGCGAACGCCGGGTTGGTGGGTTCAGAAATCAGGATCCCCAGCTCTTCGTACAGCTCCCTGACGAGAGCCACCGCGGGGGTCTCATTCTGTTCGACGTGGCCGCCTGGCAGATCCCAAACATTTGGATACCAACGTCGGCCGGCAGACCGATGGCAGAGGAATACCTTGCCAGCTTCGACGAGGAGACCGGCCACGACGTGATGGACACCCATGACCCGGTTTTGGCCCATGGATGCCAGTCTCACATTTCGGCCGCACCGCCGGTCCGGCGACGGGGCAATCCACCAACACGGAGTTGCCACTGATCGGCACCTGCTGGGCAACAACGATTACCGGCGAACACACACCACCGACGTATGAAGGCTATGTACGGGCGAAGCATCCTGAGCCGACGATGCGTCGGGCGGGGGTAACATGGGACAGAGCTGACCGGCCTCCTGGCAACTCGCCACTTGCAACCTTCGGCGGAAATGGCCTCGCCGTGTCGCCCGAGTTCAGCATCACCGACCGTGACCTTCGCGGCGTCCACATCGTGGCGCTGCATGGCGAATTGGACATCGAGTCTGCCGATGGGCTGGCTGATGCGCTGGTGGACATCGCTGGCTCTACCGTCGTGGTCGACCTTTCCGACCTCACGTTCATGGATTCCACCGGCATCGGGGCTCTGGTGGTGGCCAGAAATCGCATCCTGGCCGACGGACAGAGCCAGCTGGTGGTCACGAGGCCAACAGGCATCGTTCGCAAGGCTTTGGAGATCGTGGGGCTCAGTGCGTGGATCGTGGAATGGTCGCCGGACTGGGGTCAATAGACGTTCGGAACATGACCCGTGTCCTCGCCCGCACGGGGCTCCAAGTCGTTATCCGAATTGTCAGCTTCCCCCGAGCACCTGGGACGTGAACTGACTGAGGTCGAAGTAGTCCCGCCAGGCTGCAATGAGCCCATTGCGGACGTCGATGATCCCCATCATCGGCAACGAAGCGGTTGTTCCGTCGGCTCTCGTGAGGTGGTCGACGCGCTCTGTCATGACAATCGGTCCATCGGCCACCATGTGGATTATGTCGACATCGACCCGACCACCTATCCCCATGAACTGAGCGAGAGTCGCTTTGATGGCAGTGCGTCCTCTGACCGGCTCCAACGGACCGTTGTGATACACGGCGTCTTCGGTGAAGAACGACCCCAGGACGCTGGTGTCAGCAGTTGGCCAGGCGTTCACGAAGGCGGCCATGAAGTCCTGAACCGTCTCTACGGGAGTGGGCATCCGGCACCCTCCAAAGAACTCACTCAGGGATGATGACAGCCTGACGGTCTGCTCGCTTCGGAGCCAGTGACGGCCGGCCGCTCCCCGCCTCGCGACGACGGGCAGGCTGAGCTGACCGGGCGTGGCCGGACCGTCAGCCGTCAATCACGGCAATGTTCGCCTCGTCTGACGCCGCCATCTATTCAGATCGCCAACGTCGGTACAGCTCGGTGAGGTCCGCTTGTGCCTCAGAACTCAGATCGTCGGGTTCGATGGTCCCGGCCAGCTCGATGGTCATTTTGATCTGTTCGAGGTAGGCCGCGCAGTTGGGACAGGCTCGCAGATGTGCCTCGAGACGGCGTCGTTCTCGACGCGTGAGCGCGCCCTCCAAATAGTCGGTGACGAGCTCGACCGCCTCCTGACACACGATGTCCTTGCGTCGCAATGAGAGCATGGTTCAAGCCTTCGCTATTTGAGCTTCGAGGATCTCGCGTAGGCGAGTCCTACCCCCTGTGTAACAGGATCCGTTGGTTGCCGGCAGCGATGTCGAGGAGGTCGCAAAACCTCATCGCTGGAGAGCCCTTCCATGTCATGCAGCACGACCACTTGGCGCTGGCGCGGTGGAAGATCTTCGAGTCCGGACGGGTTCCGGCGCAGCTCAGGAGGGCTCGTCATTGCCGGCCCTGCCTCTTCGTCGTGGTGCTGCTCGCCACAAGCTCACTGTGATGAGGGGAAGACCCCTACGCAGTGCGGAGTTGGGGGCGAAGCGAGGCGCCGACTTGATCGGCGATAGCCACGGCCACCACTCGTCGTTCCTGCGAGACCGGATACCCCGGCGTCGGCGTCATGACGAAACGGCCTAGCGTGCGGCCTTGGTTTTGCACCCACAACTCGAGCTCCGGGCCGGGCAGCCCTACGCGATGGACGCCCCAGACCCTGCCTCCAAGGAAGACCCGGCCGTCATGCTCCAAGCGCATCATGGGGTGATCGGCCGAGCCGGCCTCGTAGCGGCACGCTTGCAGGTGCAACAAGGCAACGAGTTCATTCCGCACGCGTTCGACCACCTCACGGGAGGCCGCGCCCGATGTGGCGAGTTCCGAGACGTCGTGGATAAGGCCAACGAAGTCCGCTTCCTCGGCCGCTGTCGCATGGTGATGACGGTTGCGGGCAGCGAGCTCGGTCACGATGATCCCGACCACAAAAAGACTCACGGCAGTCTCGATGTCCGGACGGTGGGTGATAGCGAGCTTCTCGTAGGGGCGCGTGAGGAAGAAGTCGAACCACAGGGTGGCTGAGACCGTTGCGACGAATCCAGAGATCCGGTTGCCCAACGCCGCGACCGCCACGATGACCGCGACGAGGATCAGCGCCGATGCGGTGTTGGCGAAGCTCGAGCGGAATGGGACGAGGATGGCCGCCACCCCGAGCGGCAGGACGACCGCGGCGACGAGGGCTATCTGGTCTCGGTGAAGCCGGATCCTCTCCATGGCTACCTCGCTTCGGTCCAGTCCCCCAAGTTTTCCACGGCGAGAGCGCCCCGTGTCTCTGAGCGCGATTGGACCGAAATTGGAAGTCGCTCTCGTTTCGTTCGGGCATCTGGGGGGCCCGAGCGGCTTTGAGCCGGACAGCTCACCCAAATGGTCTGTGAGTGCAGACGAAGAGAACGACGGGCACCTCGCTTATGGCCGCTCCTTCGCAGTCGCCGGCTCGAGCAGGCTCTCGCTCAGATGGCGTGGGACCACGACGTCCGCCGCCTGGCGAGGAGTCACTCCGGGATAGAGGACCCAGATGAGGCCGGCAGCGACCAGGCCACCGAACACCTGGGCGGAGATGAAGCTCGGGGCCGATGACGGAGCGATCCCGGCGAAGCTGTTCGAGAACATTCGGCCCACCGTGATGGCCGGGTTGGCGAAGCTGGTCGAACTGGTGAAGAAGTAGGCGGCGCCGATGTAGGCCCCGACGGCCGCCGGTGCGAGGTGGGACCTTCCCGATCGGGCCAAGCCGAAGATCAGCATGATCAAACCCACCGTGGCGAGCACCTCGGAGAGGAAATGCGGACCGCTCGCCCGGTCATTGGTCGAGATGGAGATGGCGGCACTCGAGAACATCATGTTGGCGACCACTGCTCCACCTATGCACCCGGCCACCTGGAAGGGTAGATAGGCGGCGGCATCTCTCCACGTGACGCCGCCGAACACAGCGTCCACGAAGGAGACCACCGGGTTGAAGTGACCGCCCGAGATCGGCCCGAACATCAAAATGATGGTGAAGAGACCAGCGGCCGTGGCCGCGGCGTTCTCGAAGAGTTCGAGGCCGACGTTTCCGGGGGACAGGTTCTGCGCCGCAATGCCGGAGCCGACGACCACGGCGCACAAGAAGAACGACCCCAAGAACTCAGCCAGGAGTCGCCGCCACAACTCGGTGTCCCTCATGAGAAAGTGTCCGGTCGTTCAGGAGCGGGAGGAAGCGCCAGGGACCGCATCGAGCGTCAGGGGAACCCTCTGGACTGCGTCGGAGACGCCGCAGGACGACGCAGGGCCGTTCAGCCCCGTCCCGGCTGGTGCATCAGCGAGAACGGTGTAGACCTCCCAAGGCGCGCCGTCGGGGTCGCTGACCCAGACTTTGTCCTGGACGGCGTAGCAACACGTCGTTTGTTGCTCTCGCTTCGTTGCCAGTCCCTCGTCATTGAGTCGGCTCGATGCGGCCGTGACCTCGTCAGGGGTCTCCACCTCGACACCGAGATGATTGAGGGCGCCAGTGATCCCGCTCTTCCGTGCGTCCCTGTCCTCGATCAAGACCAGCTTGAGTCGCGGGTCAACGATGGCGAAGTTGGCGTAGCCGGGCTGTCGCTTGGCGGGTTGCGTCCCGAAAAGCTTGGAGTAGAACTCGACGGCCTCGTCGAGGTCAGAGACGTTGAGTGCGAGTTGGACACGGGCCATCGGTGGGACCTCTCCATCTATCGACATCGGTCGATGTATAAAGTATCATCAATGCATTCACGACTGTCAATAGGAGAGAGAATGGTGAAACGGGCCGCGACGCTCGAACCCCTGATGCAGTGCTGCCCGTCGGTGCTGGCCGCCCCCCTCGATGCTTCCGACGCCGCAGTGCTGGCTAGCGGGTTCAGCGCCCTCTCAGACCCGGTTCGTCTCCGGGTACTCAGCATGTTGGCGGCTTCACCAGAGGGTGAGGTGTGCGTGTGCGAGTTCGTCGAACCCCTCGGCAAGAGTCAACCGACCATCTCGCATCACATGAAGATTCTGACCGAGGCGGGACTTGTCCAAGGTGACCGGCGGGGCAAGTGGGTCTGGTACTCGCTCAATCGTGCCCGCCTGGCCGAACTCCGGGCAGCCATCGATACCTGAGCGGAACCGCGGGACGAACCGCCGATTCTGCCGCTTACCCCCCTTGGTTGTCGTCTTTCAGCCCCCTGCTACCGTTCGAGCCAGCTCACGCCGACCATGACCGAGTCTGCCGAACAGAGCGTGCCGCTTTCCACCATCATGCGCGAGTGGGGCCGCATCGGTGTCATCGGCTTCGGCGGCCCCCCCGCCCACATCGCGCTCTTGCGGAAACTCTGCGTCGAAGACCGTGCGTGGTTGAGCGCTCACGAGTTCGAAGACGGCATCTCGGCTACCAATCTGCTGCCGGGCCCTGCCTCGACCCAGCTGGCTATCTTCTGTGCCTGGCGGCTGCGCGGACGCCTGGGCGCTCTCATCGGCGGCATCTGCTTCATCGTCCCGGGGCTCGTGATCATCTTGGCCCTCTCCGTACTGTTCTTGGCGGCGCACCCGCCCCTGTGGGTTCTCGGAGCTGCGGCCGGTGCTGGCGCAGCGGTGCCCGCCGTCGCGCTCAACGCCGCTGTCGGCCTCATTCCCCCCAGCTGGCGGAGGACGGGCGATGCACGAGCCCTCAAGGTCCGCTGGCTTTGCTACTTCCTCGTCGGAGCCGCCTCGGCGGCCACCATCGGTCCGTACCTCGTGCTCGTCCTGCTCGGTTGCGGCCTCATTGAGATCGCCGTGGAGGTCGGCTTCACCAACAATTCCGCCAAGTCCGCCCTTCTTCTGTTCCCGGCTACGGCGACTCCGGTCATCGGGGGTCTCGTCGCCCTGTGCTGGGTCGCCTTCAAAGTCGGGGCGCTGTCGTATGGCGGAGGTTTTGTGATCATCCCTCTCATGCAGCACGACGCCGTGGTGACGTATCACTGGATGACCGGTGCCCAGTTCCTCAACGCCGTGGCGCTGGGCCAGATCACCCCGGGGCCCGTCGTCCAGACGGTGGCGGTCGTCGGCTATGCCGCCGGTGGACTCGGCGGTGGCCTCCTGGCCGCCCTGGTCGCCTTCGCACCGTCGTTCTGCTTCATCATCGCCGGTGCATCCCACTTCGACCGGTTGCGGGCGGACACGCGCATCCAGGCCTTCCTCACTGGAGCAGGTGCATCGGTGATCGGGGCGATAGCCGGGTCCGCCATACCGCTCGGTCGTGAGCTGACCCACCTGTGGCAACTGGGCATTCTCGGCCTTGCGGCAATCTGGCTTCTCGGGTTGCGGCGAGGAGTCGTTCCCGTACTGCTCGCGACCGGCGTCTTGGGAGTGATCGCCGTGATGGCCGGAGCACCTGCATGAGGCCCGAGTATTCGGTTGGCCGTGGACAGGATGGGGCATATGAGAGGGGTTGCCGGCAGTCAGTGCGACCCGCTCAGAGCGAGCATGCCAAGGGCAGCCAGCATCGACAGCGGCACCGCAACCATGCCGAGAAGACTTGCCCTGGCGATCGATGGTCGAGCGCCGGCCGACTTTGACGATCGGAGCCACAAGATCCAGGCGAGCGAACCAGTGAGGAAAAGGTTCGGGCCGATGTTCAACCCCACGAGGAGGGCGAACGGGCGAGGTGGCACCCGCGCCGCCAACAGCGACGCAGCGGGAAGGTTGTTCACGACCACACTGAAGAGGGCTCCGACTACAGCAGTGTCCCAGGAATCGAGGTGCGACAAGAGAGTCGCCGGTCCCGACCAGGTGCGCCCCACCGTCCCGAGAGCCACTGCAACGCCGAAGAGGCCGACGAGAACGGGAAATCCGAGAACGCCCAAGGCGCGACCCGTCGACGCTTCCGAAGAACAGGACCGGATGACGGTTGCTACCACACCGACTGCCGCTACCGGAGCCGCAGGCGACCGGAGGACGATCACGAACACGGTGACCGTCACCACGGCGACGAGTCCGACGCCCAGCACGGGTCGCTCTTCCTCCGATACCGGAGCGACCGTCGCCCGAAGGGAACGATGTTCGACACCGCCAACGACCAGGGCGGTCACCAGCGCCGCTGCGATCGCCGCTGGGGCCATATGCCGGAGGAACTGTCCTCCCGAGAGGTGGAGATGGCCGAGGACGATCAGGTTGGTCAGATTCGAGCCGGGCAGCAGCAGCGATCCGGCATTGGACAGGAGGAGGCACCCATAGAGAAGCGCTGCCTCCCCTTTTCCGCGCTTGCGGGCGGTGTAGACCAGGATGGGCGTGACGAACGCCACCGAGGTGTCGAGATTCAACACCGTCGTCACGCTGACGATCAGCACCACCGCACCGACGTAGAGGACCAACCCATTCGGCGCCAGGCGGGAGAGCATCTGTCCGGCGGCGGAGAACAGTCGGTCCTCGTCGGCGACGAGACCCACCAGGAGAAGGCCCGCCACGAGGACGAAGGGGGACCAGTCCTGTGCCGCGGCGGACCGGGCATCATCTGGGCTGAGCAGCGCAGCGCTCAGTGCTCCCGCACATCCAACACCCGCCAGGGCCCACCCGAGCCGACCCGTGGTGCCGGTGCGCGGTGCCATGCTCTGGTCAGGACGGTCGCCCATTCCCGCTAAATGCCCCGATCCGGCCCAAGACAGACCGGAACTGGCCGTTCGATTCTGCCGGCGTTGCTGTCGCCTGGTCTGGGTCGCGCATCTGCATCGACTCCATTTGACGTTCTTCGACCCGACAGCGGGTTAGGGCGTGTCGGCTTGGGGGTCCTCGCCCTCTTGCTGCAGGCCGGAGCGGCGATGGTCAGGTCGAGAGCACAGAGACGGCGACGACCAGAGTGATCACCACTAGGGGTTGGGCCGTCTCCGAAGTCGATCTCGCTGATTGCATGCGGTTTGCTGATGCAGTCGGAGAGGGAAGCACCGAGGGGGCGCCTCACCACGTCGGCGAACCTGAGGGCAAGCACCCTTTCATGCCGAGGCGCCACTACGGCGCCACGTACACGTCGTAGGTCGCCGCGCCCACAACAGAGACGGACAGAGACGTGGCGCCCGGAGCCACTGTGATGGCCTTGGAACGACCACCCGAAGGGGCCTTGGTCGTCACGACCGTCACGACTGCACCAGTCCGCGGTACCGGCACCGTCAGGGTGCCGGTGGTCCGACCCGGCGCGGTCACCTGCAGGGCGAAACGGCCCGACGAGGGCTGCTGGGCCCAGCGAACCTCAATCGTGCCGTGGGGCGTCGGGACGTTGCCCTCGGCCCACGAGAGGGAGCCCGGATGGGGGTCGACCGACCAGATGCCGAAGCCCGCCGTGGTCGGCCGGACTCCGAGGACGTAGGAGGACAGATCGGCCGTAGCCCCCGAGGACCAGCCGTGCGCCAGGCTCGTCTCATCGCCAAAACCGGGAGCACCGTTTGGCCCGACCAGCTCCCAGTCGGCCGCGGTGTAGTCCGGCCCCGGAGCATCCATGTATCCCCAGAGTCTCTGCAGCAGGGAGAGGGCGGATGCGGTGTCACCGGTGGCGAAGAGGGCGCCCACCTCGTCGTTGGTGACGAACGGGCTGACTCCGTTTTGCAGCCCGGCATTGGCGGTGAACGCCAGCGAGCCGTAGGGCGTCGACGGCAGCGTCTTGGCCAGTGCGGCGAGAATGGGCGCGTCCTGCCCGGTCGGGGCCACGCCGAAGAGCACGGCGAGGGAGTTGCCGTCCTGGGCCACGGCGGCCGGCTGCTGGTCGGACAATTCGTAGAGCCCGGTGGAGGGATCGAAGAGGTATCGGTTGATTGCCGTCCGGAGACTTGCCGCTTCCTGCCGGTAGGAGGCGGCCTGGTCGGGTTGCCCGAGGGCCTCGGCCATCAGGGCGGCGTCGGTCAGGGTCTCGAAGTAGATGTCGTTGTAGTAGGTGACTGCCCCGGCATGGCTCCCGTCGTAGTAGTCCCAGTCCTGCCCATCGTCCGAGTTGGTGACGAGCAGTCCGCGGCCGTCGACCAGCGACGCGTTGTAGGCCAGCTCACGGGTGATCACCGGCCATTCGGCCCGGACGAAGGCGAGGTCACCGGTGTAGAGGTAGTAGGTGGCGATGTTGTCGACCTCGTCCATGGAGTAGGAGGTCGAGTAGGGCGATCCGCTCTGGGGGAATCTGCCCAACGGAGCCGTTGGGTTGACGTTTGTGCCCGTCTCGCCGTCGGCTACCTGGTAGCTGCCGAGGAGCTGGAGCGAGCCCCGCACGTAGTCGTCGGCTCCGGTCGTATAAAGCACGTTCGGGGTCTCCACGCCGAGGTCACCACCCCAGACCACCCGATCGCGCTTGGCCCCGTCCATGATCACTGGCAGGGGATCGGAGGTCACGATGTTGGAGCCGCGGAAGTCGCTCAGGGCCGAGTGGTCCGACAGGCTGTTGGCGTAGAGGGTCGCTCCCGGGGGTCCGGTGACGTCGAGGTCCCGGAAAACGGCCGAGGAGGCCAGTTCGGTAAATCCGACCGAACCCCTCCCGTAGACGGGGGTCCCGGCCGGCAGCGCATGGGTGTCGAAGGAGGCAACCTGGCGGCCGTCGAGGGAGGTCGTGATGGTGCCGCCCGAGACCTGGGTCGTGACGTGGTGCCAGGCCGCGGCATCGAACGATTTGGGAAGGACCACCCTGTCGATGCTGGCGAACTCGGTGGGACCGAGCGCGATCTCAATCAGGGAGTTCGACGTGCCGTTCCCCGAGGCGGCGTGGTTCAAGGCGATCAGGTAGCCCGACGACGTCGACGAGGCGCGCACCAACCAGCCGGCCTGGTTGTCCACGACGCGGGTGTCGAATGACATGGTGTAGTCGGACCAGTCGACGCCTTGACGCAGGATGCCGGCTGTCCCCATCACGGCGTGGAGCTCCTTCGCCTCAATCGTCCAGGCCGAGGGTGCCGTATCGGGAGGCAGCTCGTCGAGCTGGGTGGTGTAGGCGCCGTCGTACCAGATGCGATCGAGCTCAGGCGAGCTCGAGTCGAACCAGCCGCGGTAGTCCTTCGCCGTGGCCCGAACGGCGGTGAATCGGATGCCGATCGACGTCAGGGTCACCCGGCCCGGGGAGGCGAGACTGATCCGCTCGTAGCGCTCGCCGCCCTGGATGGTCCCGGTCGTGAGCGTCCCGGAACTGTCCACGATCAGGTCGTCGAACCTATTGGGATCGCCGGTCGGGCTGTTCGGGGGCGTCTGGTCGCCTTGGGGTCCGAGGTACTGCAGACCCTCGCTGTAGGCGGAATGCAGCAGGGGCGTTCCGGATTCCGACTGGACCACGAAGTACGGGATGCCACCGACGTCCTGGCCGTAGTCCACGACGATCACGGGAGACCGTCCCCCCGGCGTCATCGTCAGGGTGGCCCGCCCGACGCCCGATCCGACCAGCGTCGCGGCCCCACTGACGGAGCCGGCCGTGCTGACGATGCCCACCGGATGGACATCGGGTGCCGTCGGCGCCAAGACGAAGCGCTGCCAGTCGGGATGGGCGGGCCACTGCGGAGCTTGCGAGACGGTGGTCGCCGGTGCGGCCGCCCGCACGCTCGTGGCGACGGCGCTCAGCATGGCGACGAGCACCAACGAGCAGGCACGGACACAGTGACGGGCGTGCGCTCGCGGCATGTGGGTATCCCCTCGACTCCGGGCTGACGTGCGGAACGGGCGGTTTGGCGCTGCCACGGTAGGCGA
>CAWHGF010000008.1:0-128594 GCA_963828825.1 uncultured Acidimicrobiaceae bacterium
GGCCGGGAATCGGTCGTCACCGGGGCGCCGACGAGCAAGGGAGTGCAATGGGACAAAAGGGGAATCGCAGCCGGGCCATGAGGACCGGTCGGACGCTCGCCGTCGCCGGGGTCACGCTGACGACGATGGCGCTGATGCTCATCGGCCTCGCCGGCAGCGCCGGCGCCAGCTCCATCCCCACCGGGGGGACGAAGATCAGCGGCGGCACGGTGCGCTGGGCGGAGCTTCCAGCCTTTGCCCCGACCTACATCTTCCCCTTCATGAGCGCCTCGACCGAGAGCGTCGCCAACACCAGCCAATTCCAGTACATGCTGTACCGCCCGCTGTACATGTTCGGGTTCCCCGGCAAGAACAGCACCACGCTCAACCCCACGCTCTCGCTGGCGGCCATCCCGACCTACGGCAACAACGACACGAGCGCTACGGTCGCCCTGAAAAACTACAAGTGGTCGGACGGTGAGTCCGTGACGGCCAGCGACGTCCTGTTCTTCATGAACATGCTGCACGCGGAGACGGCCAACTGGTACGACTACGTGCCCGGCCTCTTCCCCGACAACGTGAAGGACGTGGTGGCGACCAGCCCCAGCGAGGTGACGTTCACGTTCAACAAGTCGTACGACCCGACGTGGATGACCTACAACGAGTTCTCGCAGATCACACCGTTCCCGACCGCGTGGGACATCACCTCCGCCACTGCCGCGGCCGGCTCGGGCGGTTGCTCTCCGGCGCGTACGGCGCGGCCTCGACCGATGCCGCCTGCACGAGCGTCTACAACTTCCTCAACGCCCAGTCGGGCAACATCTCGGGGTTCGCGACGAGCCCGATCTGGTCCGTCGTTGACGGTCCGTACACCATCGCCGCCTCCAAGGGTGGGTCGTTCAACAGCTCCGGCGCGGTCACCCTGGTGCCGAACCCGAGTTACAGCGGGCCCCAGAAGGCGACGGTCACGGTTCAGGAGCTGCCCTACACGACCGACAACGCCGAGTTCAACGCCCTGCTGGGCAATGGCCTCGACGTGGGTTACGTCCCGCAGCAGGACATCACGCAGAACACATCGAACGCGACCAACCCGGGTCCGAACAACCCGCGGTTGACGAACTTCTACCTGACGCCGTGGGTCCTCTACGGTTACAACTACGCCGTCGACAAGTTCGAATCGACCGGCGACGACGGGAATGCCGGCGCCATCTACAAGCAGCTCTACTTCCGTCAGGCCCTGCAGAGCATGGTCGACCAGCCGGCCATGATCAGCAAGTTCCTCAAGGGCTACGGCGTCCCGACCTACGGGCCGGTGCCGGTGCTCCCGAAGAACAGCCTGGTCGACTCGTATGAGCAGTCGAACCCGTACCCCTACAACCCGTCGCACGCCAAGAGCCTCCTCACCTCGCACGGGTGGAAGGTCGTGCCCAACGGCATCGACACCTGCCAGAAGCCCGGGACGGGCCCCAGCGACTGCGGAGCCGACATCCCCAAGGGCGCGCAGCTGAACTTCACCATGACCTACGCCAGCGGGACGCAATGGCAGCAGCAGGTGATGACGGTCGAGCAGTCGGCCTGGAACTCCATCGGCATCAAGACCGCCCTGGTCAGCAACACCTTCTCGACCGTGATTCAGGATTACGCCGGGCCCTGCGTGTCCGGATCACCCTGCACGGTCGAAGAGGGCTGGTGGGGCGGCGGCTGGGTCTACGCCCCGGACTACTACCCCTCCGGTGAGACGCTCTTCCAGACGAACGCGGGGAGCAACGCCGGCAACTACACCGACGCCAAGGCCGACACACTCATCAAGGCGACGGACACCACGAACACCAGCCTGGACGCCTACCAGAACTACATCGCCAAGCAGCTGCCGGTGATCTGGCAGCCCAACGCCGACTTCACTCTCACCGAGGTGAGGAACACGATCCGGGGCATCGCACCCCAGAACCCGTTCGGCAACCTGTTCCCCGAGTACTGGTATTACGTCAAGAAGTAGTCGGACCATCTGACGAGGGCGACGACCGGTCACGGATCGACCCGAGCGACGTGCCACATGCCTAGCATCGGTCCGTGACCGGTTTCCTCGTCCGGCGGCTCCTGCAGGCCGTCGTCGTCGTCATCGGCGTGATGGCCTTCATGTTCATCCTCATCCACCTGATCCCGGGCGGGGAGGCACGGGCCGTGCTCGGCCCCAGGGCCCAGCCGCCGGCGATCGCGGCGTTCAACAAGGAGAACGGGCTCGACCTCCCGCTGTGGGAGCAGTTCTTCCGCTATCTGTGGAACCTGGCGCATTTCCAGCTGGGCCGTTCCTACTACCTGAACCAGAACGTGACGCAGCTCATCAGCGAGGCGCTTCCGAAAACGCTCATCCTGGTGGGGTTGTCCACCCTGTTCGCCGTCGTGGTGGCCATCCCTCTGGGCGTGTACCAGGTCGTGCGGCGCAACAAGCCGGAGGACTACATCATCACAGGGGTGTCCTTCATCCTCTACGCCATGCCGGCCTTCCTCCTGGGCACCCTGCTCATCCTCTGGTTCGGCATCTACATTCCGCTCTTCCCGACGGAGGCTCCCCAGAGCACGTCCGCCCTCGGGGTCCTCTCGGACCCTCGCGCGCTCGTCCTTCCCGTCATCACCCTTTCCGCCATCACCATCGCGTCCTTCAGCCGTTACATGCGCTCCTCCATGATGGAGACCATGACCGAAGACTTCGTGCGGACAGCCCGCGCCAAGGGTGCCGGGCCGCAGCGGGTCCTCTACGTCCACGCGCTGCGAAACGCCATCATCCCCATCGTCACGCTCCTGGGGCTCTCCCTCGGGACCATCGTGAGTGGCGCCGTGATCACTGAGAGCGTCTTCAACTACCCCGGGATGGGCCTTCTCGCCATCAATTCGGCTTTCCGGGAGGACCTGCCGACCCTGCTCGGCGTCACCTTCGTCGTGACCATTGCGACCATCGCCGGGAACCTCCTGGCCGACATTCTCTACGCGGTCGTCGATCCGAGGATCCGCTATGCAAAATCCTGAGGACCTCGTCCGCACCACGGAGCAGGAGCAGGCCGGCCGGGAGATCGTCGGTGAGACCGGACCGCTGGAGGATCTCGACGCCTTGAGCAAAGCGCTCGGCGGCGAGCCCGGAGGCCCGAGCGGCGGGAACGTGGTCAGTCACGGCGGACTCGGACGACGCATCCTCTCGGTGTTCTTCGAGAACAAGCTCGCGGTGGTCGGCGTCATCGTGATCATCGCGTTCCTGCTGTTCTGCTACGTCGGGCCGTTCTTTTACCACACCAACCAGACCAGCGCCTCGCAAGCGCTCTTCTCCCCCGACAACGCCCCGCCGGGCAACGGGCACCCGCTCGGCACCGACAGCAGCGGCTTCGACATCCTCGGGCGGCTGATGTACGGCGGACAGATCTCCCTCCTGGTCGGATTCGCCGCAGCGGCGATCGCCAGCGTCTTCGGTGCCCTCTACGGCGCCATTTCGGGGTTCTTCGGCTCGTGGCTCGACCCCGTCATGATGAGGATCGTGGACGCCTTCTTGTCCATCCCGGTTCTCTTCCTGGCCATCGTCCTCGCCACCGTCTTCCGCCCCTCGCTCACCGTGTTCATCTTCGTGATCGCCTTCGTCTCCTGGCTGATCCCGGCCCGGCTCATCCGCGGGGAAGCCCTCTCCCTGCGCTTGCGCGAGTACGTGCAGGCCGTGAAGGTCATGGGCGGGAGCCGGACCCGGATCGTGCTGCGCCACATCATCCCCAACAGCATCGGGACGATCATCGTCAACGCCACCTTCAACATCGCCGATGCCATTCTGTTGTTGGCCGCCCTCGGGTTCATCGGCCTGGGTGTGCCGCCACCGCAGACCGACTGGGGCTCCATGCTGTCCAACGGGGTCAACTACGCCCTCGACGGCTACTGGTGGGAGATCTACCCGGCCGGCCTCTGCATCGTGCTGGTGGTCGTCGCCTTCAACTTCATCGGGGACGCACTGCGCGACGCGCTCGAGGTGCGCCTGCAACAGCGCTGAGTCGCGGCGCCGTCAGGCCGGGGCGGCTGCCGTCGGCACCAACTCCGCCGCCGCTGGCCCGGTGGGCGTCTGCAGAGGGAAGTGGCAGGCAGCGAGGTGGCCCTCGCCAAACGGGCGCAACGGAGGCTCCTCCGCGGCGCAGACATCCTGGGCGAAGGGGCACCGTGTGCGGAACCGGCATCCCGACGGGGGGTCGATCGGCGACGGCAGCTCGCCGCGAATGTGTTCTCCCGGCCGCTCCCTCTGGGTGGGGTCGGCCACGGGGATGGTACCGATCAACGCCTGCGTGTAGGGGTGCGCCGTGCGCGCGTAGATGTCGCGGGCGGGACCGATCTCGACGAGCTTGCCCAGATACATGACGCCGATCCGGTCCGCCATGTACTTCACGATGGCCAGGTCGTGCGAAATGAAGAGATAGGTCAGGTCGTGCCGCTCCTGGAGCTCCTTGAGCAGGTTCAGGATCTGCGCCTGAATGGAGACGTCGAGGGCCGAGACGGGCTCGTCGGCCACGATCAGCTTGGGCTCGAGCGCCAACGCCCGGGCCAGGCCGATCCGCTGCCGTTGGCCTCCCGAGAACTCGTGCGGGTACAGCTCGGCCGAACGCGGTGGCAACCCGACCTCGTCGAGCATCCGCAGGACCTGTTGCCGTTGCTCGTCGTGCGTGCCGATGCCCTGGACGGCGAGGGGCTCGCGGAGGATGGACCCCACGCGCATGCGGGGATCGAGCGAGGCGTAGGGGTCCTGGAACATCATCTGCATGTCGCGCCGGCGCCGGCGCATGGCCCGCCCGGAGAGCCCAACGATATTGTCGCCGTCGAACTGCACGGAGCCCGACGTCGGGGTCTCGAGCGCCACCACCATGCGACCCATGGTCGTCTTGCCGCAGCCGGACTCGCCGACGACTCCGAAGGTCTCGCCACGACGGATGGCGAGGGACACGTCCGACACGGCCTTGACCGTGCCGATCTTGCGCTGCACCAGTGCCCCCGAGGTGACCGCGAACTCCTTGACGACATGATCGATCGTGACCAGCGCGGGAGCGTCGTTCAGCGACTCGGCGCGGACCTGCTCACGGGCCAGGGCCACCTCGTCCACCTTGATGTTCAGGTCCGCCGCCTTCGCCACCGCGTCGGGACGGTTGGCGATGGTCACCGGGTCGACGCCGACCTGGTGAAAGCAGCGGGCCACGTGGCCCGGCTCGCTGTCCGCGGCCTGCAGGAGCTCGGGCTCGCTCGCACGACAATCGGGCTGGACGTACCGGCAGCGGGCCGCAAAGCGACAGTGGGTCATCGGCTGGGACAGATCCGGCGGCAACCCGGGGATGCTGACCAGGCGGACCGACGGATCCTGGTCCAGCTTGGCGACCGAGGCCAGCAGCGCCTCCGAATAGGGGTGCCGCATGCGCGTGAAGACCTCGGTCGTCGTGGCGCCTTCGGCAATCCGCCCGGCGTACATCACGAGCACGCGGTCGGCTCGTTCCGCGATCACTCCCATGTCGTGCGTGATGAGGATGATCGACATGTCCAGGTCGCGACGCAGGCGGTCGAGGAGGTCGAGGATCTGGGCCTGGATGGTCACGTCGAGCGCCGTGGTGGGCTCGTCCGCGATCAGGAGCTTCGGGGTGCAGACGAGGGCCATGGCGATCATCACCCGCTGGCGCAGACCCCCCGAGAGCTCGTGCGCGTAGGCATCGAGCCGCCCAGAGGGATTGGGCATCTCCACCATCTTCAACACGTCGAGCGCCCGCTGGCGCGCCTCCTTCTTGGAGGCACCCTGGTGGAGTCGGGCGCTCTCGGCGATCTGGTCGCCAATGGTCATCGTGGGGTTGAGCGAGGTCAGGGGGTCCTGGAAGACCATGCCCACCTCGTTGCCCCGGACCTTGCACATCTCCTTCTCGCTGAGCGGCGCCAGGTCCTGACCGAGGAGCTTGATGGAGCCGCCCACCACATGCCCGACATTGGGCAGGAGCTTCATGATCGAAAGGCCGATGGTCGTCTTGCCGCAGCCCGACTCGCCGACGACGCCAACGCACTCTCCCCCGTCGACGTGGAACGACACGTCGTCCACGGCGAGGACGTTGGCGCTCTTGAGCCGGAATTCGGTTCGAAGTCCCTCGACCTCGAGGACCCGGCTCACCGCGCCGACGCGTGGGGGCGCGGCGCATTCCGCTGTGGCCGCGCATCCCGGTGCATAGGCGCCAACGCTAACCGCAAGCCGCCCCCGGCGAGCGTCAACAGGATCCGAAGTGCTGCACATGGCGCGTCCTGCGCAGCTGCCCACACCACGGCAGGTCGCGCACGAAAGCCCAGCTGTGGCGGTGGATCGCGCTCGGCCCGTACCCGCGCAGCGCCGTCTGGTGGACGGGCGAGGGATAGCCCTTGTTCCTCTCGAAGGCGTAGGCCGGAAAGTGGTCCGCCTCCCGGCGCATCAGCCGGTCCCGCGTGACCTTGGCCAGGACCGAGGCCGCCGCCACCGACGCGCACTTGGCGTCCCCGTCGACGATGGGCCGGACCGCGCCCCCGAAGGGATCGTCGGGGTGGCGCAGGAGGTCGACGGGGCCGTCGACCAGGACGGCCTGGGGGGACTCGCCGAGCCCGGCGAGGGCACGCCGCGCCGCCACCCGGAGCGCCTCGGTCATGCCCCACTCGTCGCACTCGGCCGGTGAGGCGTGCCCGACGGACCACGCCTGGCACCACGCGCCGACCGCGTCGAAGATCTCTTCGCGGCGCGCTTCGCTCAGCATCTTGGAGTCCCGCAGCCACACCGGCATCGACCGGTGCTGGACGCGGGGGCGGACGACAGCAACGCCGACGGTGAGCGGGCCCGCCCAGGCGCCGCGACCGACCTCGTCGAGACCGGCGACCGACTGGTACCCCTGCGAACGCAGCCGGCGCTCCTCCCTGAGGTCCGGTGAACAGACGGTCATCGGAGCACCGGCGCGCCCGCCTCGTACGATGGGGGCATGAGTGCCGACGGGGGGAGGGAGCGGATCCGCAGACGCGGTCCCCGCTCACGCCGGGGACCAAGGTCGACGTGCGCAACCGCTTCCAGGGCACGTGGGTACGCGGCTTCGAGGTCGCCGAGGTCACCGATGAGGGATACCGCATCCGCCGCATGTCCGACGGGAGCGTCCTGGGTGAGCTGTTCTCACGGGACGACGTCCGCCGGGAGCGGACGCGCCAGGGCTTCTGGTGGCACTGAGGCCTCAGCCATTCTGGGCCTTCAGCACACCCTCGATGTAGTCGTCGATCGGGATGGCCGAGAGCGTCAGCGTCTTGAGCGTCCCGCGCGAGCCCAGGACCAGCGCCACCCGGGCCATGGTGGTCTCGTCGGGAGCGTCGAGCACGGTGCAGAAGTCGTACTGACCGAGCAGGGCCCATTGGGCCACGACGTGCACGCCCATCGCCTCCACCTCGGCGTTCACGGCCTTGAGGCGGTCGGGGTTCTCGGTGAGCGTCGCCGCCCCGTCCGGCCCCACCGTGGAGAGCATGAGGAAGGTGGCCATGCGTTCACGCTACCGCAGGCGCCGGGCGGCTCAAGGGTCCGGCCCCGGTCAGCGGAGCTGGCCCCGGACCACCTTGCCCAGCGCGTTGCGCGGCAATGCGCCGATCAGGCGCACCTCGCGCGGGCACTTGAAGGGCGCCAGCTCGGCCGCGGCCAGCTCCTGGAGCGAGGCCAGGTCGGGATCACCCACCACGAAGGCCACCACGGTCTCGCCCCACTCGGCCGAGGGCACGCCGACGACGGCCACCTCGACCACACCCGGGTGGCGTGCGAGGACCGCTTCGACCTCAGCCGGGTAGACGTTGTGGCCGCCGCTGATGATCAGCTCGGTGCGCCGGCCGCGGACCGTCACGTAGCCGTCACCGGCCACCGACACGAGGTCGCCCGTCGCGAACCAGTCCCCGGGAGCGAAGGCGTCGCGGCCCCAGTAGCCCCGGCACAGTGACGGAGCGCGCACGAACAGCTCCCCGATCCCATGCTCGTCCGCGTCGTCCAGTGCGGCCTCCACTCCGGGGAGCGGCAGCCCGACCGAACCGGGACGACGCTCGCCCACCAGGGGGTTGGACAGCGTCAGCAGCGTCTCGGTCATGCCGTACCGCTCCAACACGGCCACCCCGTCGCCGGCCAGCCGGTGCCACAGGTCGGGAGCCAGCGGTGCCGACCCCGACACGCACAGGCGCAGCCCACCGAGCCCGGAAGCCCGTCCCGACGCGGCCAGCCGGTGGTACATGGTCGGGACGCCGAAGAACATGGTGCTCGTCGGCGCGGCACCGAGGATCGCCGACTCGTCGAAACGGTCGAACACGACGGCGGACGCGCCCGCGGTCAGGCTGCCGAACAGCCCGGCGCAGAGCCCGTGCACATGGAACAGCGGCAGGCAGAGGACGAGGCGGTCCTCGGGCTCCCACTGCCACGCCACCCGCAACGCCGAGACGCCCGCCAACAGGGAGGCATGCGTGTGCACGGCTCCCTTCGGCTTGCCCGTGGTCCCCGACGTATAGACGATCAGCGCATCGGCGCCGGGCTGCCGCGCCGGGCCGGCGACGGTCGCAGCGCGCCCGGCGACGCGGGCCAGCTCCTCCACGAGCAGCACGACCGGGCCGGCAGCGAACGCGCCCGGCCGCTCGCGGTCGCAGATGGCGAGCACCGGCGCGGCATCGCCGACCACGTGGTCGATTTCGGAACCGGTCGCCGACGGGCTGAGCGGCACCACGACCGCGCCGAGGCGCAGCACCGCGACGAGAGCCTCTATGGAGGAGATGGTGGCCCGGGCGCACCACAGGACACGGTCGCCCGGAGCGACGCCCCGCTCGGCCAGGGCCCCAGCCAACGCGGCCGTGCGCCCATTGAGCGTCGCCGCGTCCACGACGCGCGCGGCATCCCACCCGTCGACCAGCACCGGCGCGTCCGGACGGGCCGCCCACCGCGCCGCCCACAGCTCGGGGAGCGTCCGACCAGGTGCCGCGGGTCGACCACGCGGCCACCGTCCGGCGGGGACGAGCGCCTTCACCACGGGCGACCGCAGGTCATAGTCTGGCGGTCATGACCGCCCGTCGGATTGCCATCGTTCCGCACACGCACTGGGACCGGGAATGGTACAAGTCCTATCAGGACTTCCGCCTCGCTCTGGTGGAGCTGATCGACGCGTTGCTCCCCCTCCTCGAGCGCGACGCCAGCTACCCGCACTTCATGTTGGACGGGCAGATGGCCGTCGTGGACGACTACCTCGAGGTGCGCCCAGAGGCCGAGGGGCGCCTGCGGGCCTTGGCCGCCGCCGGCCGGGTCAGCATGGGCCCCTGGTACATCCTGATGGACGAGTTCCTCGCCTCGGGTGAGACGATCGTGCGCAACCTCCAGATGGGCGTGGGTCGTGGAGCCGCCTTCGGGGGGGTGATGGAGGTGGGCTACCTGCCCGACATGTTCGGCCACATCGCCCAGATGCCCCAGATCCTCCAGCTGGCCGGTTTCCACGACGCCGTGGTCTGGCGGGGCGTGCCCTCGCAGGTGACCAAGAACGCATTCCTCTGGGAGGCCCCCGACGGCTCCTCGGTCCGGGCCGAGTACCTGCCCGTCGGCTACGGCAACGGTGCGGCGCTGCCCGATGACGCCAAGGCCCTCGTGCGCCGCACCGCCGACAACGTGGCCGAGGTGGCCGAGTTCCTCATGGGCGACCTGCTGTGCATGAACGGGTCCGACCACCTCATGCCCCAGGCCTGGCTCGGGCGGGTGGTGGCCGAGGCCAACGACCTGCAGGACGAGTTCGACTTCGAGGTGACCTCGCTCCCCCGCTACCTGGCCGGCGCCCCCGCCAAAGGACTGGTCCGAGTGGAGGGCGAGCTGCGCTCGGGCGCGAGGGCCAACATGCTCATGGGCGTCACCTCCAACCGGGTGGACGTGAAGCGCCGCGGCGCGCTGGCCGAGCGGGAACTGGAGCGGCGCGCCGAGCCCCTGGCCGCGTTGTTCCAAGCCCAGGTGGACTACCCCGACCGTCTTCTGGAACTGGCCTGGCTCGAGATGGTGCGCAACTCAGCCCACGACTCCATCTGCGCCTGCTCCGTCGACGACGTCGTCGACGCCGTCCTGCACCGCTACGCCGAGGCGCGCGCCATCGCCTCGGGGTTGGCGGACCGCGCCATCAAGACCTTCGCCCGCTCGCTGGCCCAGGCGGGCCCCTCGGTGCTCAACGCGTCGTCCCGGGCCCGCTCCGGCGTCGTGGAGCTGATCGTGCCGGCCGACGGCCCGGCTCCGGCGGACGTGCAGGTGCTCTCGGAACGGTCCGGGCTGCCCGGATCGATGGTGCTCGACGCCGACACGGTGCGCACCGTGCTGGGCATGATGCAGGGCCCGCGGATCAGTGACGACGCCTGGATCCATGACGTGCTGATCGAGGACACCGACGAGGGCTTCGACATCACCATCGCCGTCGGCCCCGAGGAGAAGCCCGGCGTCCCGATCGCGGAGGCCAAGCAGGACGTCTACACGCGGCTCGGGGCGCAGCCGGAGGCCGTGGTCCGGGTCGCCATGGACCAGCCGTCGACGCGCAAGATCGTCGCCCGCTCTGGCGAGGTGCCCGGCTACGGCTGGAGTGCCTTCCAGCCGGCCCCGCTGGCCCACCCGGTCGAGGTGCACGAGACCGACGGTGCCGTCGTGGTGGCCAACGGGCTCGTGCGCATCGAGGTCGACCCGGCGAACGGCACCTTCGCGCTGGACGGCACACCCGGCTACGGCCGGTTGGTGGACGGCGGCGACCTCGGCGACTCGTACAACTACTCGCCCCCGCGCCAGGACTCGTTCGTGGACACACCCCACGCCGTCGTCGTCCGGGTCGACGAGCGCGGTCCCGTCCGGGCGCGGGTGCGCATCACGAGCACCTACGAATGGCCCGATCACGTGGACGGCTCCTCGCAGGCGCGGGTGGGCGGGCACCAGGTCGACGTCGACACCGTGGTGGAGGTGCGGGCGGACGACGCCGCGGTGCGCGTCACGACCACCTTCGTCAACCCGAGTGGCGACCATCGTCTGCGCGTCAACCTGCCGCTCCCGGACCCGGCACGCGAGTCGCGGGCCGAGAGCGCCTTCACCGTGGTCACCCGCGGCTTGACCGCCGAGGGCCGGCCCGACGAGTTCGGTCTCCCCACCGCGCCGGCCAACCGCTTCGTCAGCGCCGGACGCCTCACGGTGGTCCACGAGGGTGTGTGCGAGTACGAGCTCATCGACCTGGAGGGTGACGCGGCACACACCATCGCGCTGACCGTCCTGCGCTCGACCGGCATGCTGTCCCGGCTCGGCATGGCCTACCGCCCCTTCCCTGCGGGCCCGCTCACCCCGGTGGAGGGCCTGCAGATGCGGGGCAAGCCGGTGGAGCTGCGCTACGCGCTGATGCTCGACTGCGACGACCCGTACCGGCTGGCCGACGACGTCCTGCTCCCCCTCGAGCCCGTGGCGAGCCTGGGCGGCGGCCCGCGCCCGGCCTCGGGCAGCGAGCTGACGGTCCACGGCGCCGAGGTCAGTGCCCTGCACCGGGTCGCCGGGGTGCTCGAGGTCCGCGTCTTCAATCCGACCCCGCAGCCGACCGTGGTGTCGGTCCCCGGTCGCGCCGGCTGGCTGGTCGACCTGCGGGGCTATCCCGAGTCGTCGTTCGAAGGGTCGTTCGAGCTACGACCCTTCGGCATCGCCACGGCCCGGCTGCACGACGTCTGAGCCGGGAGCCCGGTTGGCGGTGAGCAGACGCTCGCCGACTCCCCGCAGCTCCTCCAGGTCGCGCAGCACCTCCGAGAGCCGCTCCCAGCGCACGTTGCGCCGTCGGTCGGCCGCGGCGCCGGTGCCGTCGGCTTCCTGCCCGGCCCGACCGCACCACCAGAGCTGCACGCGGCCGAGGTCCTTCAACAGCCGCGGCCGGAGCGCCTGCGCCGTGAACTCGCCGGGCGCCTCCTGCAGCAGGGCCGAATAAAACTCGTCCGACATCAGGACGGTCCCGGGGTTGCCAATGTTGACGATCCGGTGCGCCAGGTTGACCGTGGGCCCGAAGTAGTCGCCGTCGCGCAGGAGCACCGGCCCACAGGCGAGCCCCACCCGCACATCAGAGAGGAGATCGTCGTCGGCGTAGGCATCGGCCAGGCGGAGCCCGATGCGCGCCGCGTCGGCCACCTTGTCGACGACGAACATGACCTCGTCACCGATCATCTTGACCACCCGGCCGCGTGCGCTGGTCACGATGTCGTGGGAGATCTCCTCGAAGCGTCGCACGACGGCGGCGAGCTCCTCGTCACTCAGGTGCTGGCTCAAGAGCGTGAAGCCCACCATGTCGGCGAACCCCACGGCGAGCACCGGGCTCTGTCCCGGCGCCAAGCCGTGGCTGCGCAGCATCATGCTGCGCTGGATGCCCGCTGCCACCTGGCGCCGCCACACGAACTCGAGGAGCTTGGCCATGGCGGGAATGGTCACGTCGGCGACGCCGGCGAACGCTTCGGCGGAGAGGACCGGGTCGACCTCCGTGCCGATCATGTCTCCGGGCACGAGTTCTGCCTCGGCGATGCGGGCCATGGACGAGCCGATGACCCGGGCCATCTGGACCGCCGTGTCGGCATCGGCGGCCCCGAGTGCCTGCAGGCCCTGGAAGAGACGTACGGCCTCAAGATCGAGGTCGGTAAAGGCCCGGTCGTCGTCATCGACCCCCGGGAACCCGAGGGCGCGCCAGAAACGCTCCAGCTTGTCGACGCCGACGCCCGTGAGCTCGGCCACCTCGACCCGGGTGTACCGCCGCCGCGACGGGATGAGCAGGCGGTCCGCCACAAAGAGATCGATCACGCCGTCCGCGACGGCCCGGTCGATCTCCTCCTCGGTGGCGCCGTGCATCAAGAGGATCTCCTTGAGGTGGTCCAGCGCGGCATCCCGGCGCTCCTCGTCACCCACTTCCGGCAGCATCTCGTAGCCGTGGAAGATCCCACTCATGCCGGGAGCCCTCGCAAGAGCGACTCGTCCCACTCCGGTCGGGAGGGTCGCCGCATCAGGTTCAGGAGCGCCTCGGCGGGGGAGCACCGCCCCTCCACGATCGCCTGGACCTGCTCCACGATCGGCATCTCGACGCCGTGTGCCTGGGCCAACCCGACCAGCGGCCCCGCGCTCTTGACGCCTTCCGCCACCATGTCCATGCCGGCGACGATCTCCTCGAGCGACCGCCCCTCCCCCAGGGCGAACCCGACGGTCCGGTTCCGGCTCTGGGGGCTGGCACACGTCGCCACCAGGTCACCGACGCCGGCCAGGCCGCCGAAGGTGAGCACCTTGCCGCCCAGCGCGACGCCCAGCCGCCCCAACTCGGCCAGTCCACGCGTGATGAGCACGGCCCGGGTGTTGTCCCCGAGGCCCAACCCGTCGCCGATCCCGGCGGCGATGGCCATTACGTTCTTGGTGGCGCCGGCGATCTCACACCCGACCACGTCGGTGCCCATATAGGTACGGAAGGTGCGCGTGTGCACCAGCGCCTGCACGCGACCGGCCAGCGCCTCGTCCGACAAGGCGACCACGCAGGCGGCCGGGTTCCCCTGCGCCACCTCGCGGGCCAGGTTCGGCCCGGTCAGGACACCGGCGGGAACGCCCGGGAGCACCTCGGCCACCACCTGGGACATGCGAAGGTTGGTCCCGATCTCAATGCCCTTGGCCAGACTCACCACGGCCTCGATCTCCCCCGCCAGGGGCTGCAGTTCGGTGAGGACGGCACGGAACCCGTGCGAAGGCACGGCCATGAAGACGATGCTGGCGCCGTGGAGCGCCTCGGCCAGGGACGACGTCACGGCCAGCCCCTCGGGGAGTGGCACGCCCGGTAGGTACTTCCCGTTCTGGCGCGTCTGCACCATGGACGTGGCCAGCTCGGGCGAGCGCACCCACAGCGAGGCGGGCTGCGAGGCGCCGACGATGGTCCCGACCGCGGTGCCCCACGACCCCGCACCGATCACCGCCACCCTGTCGCTCATCCATTAGAGCCTACGGCGGCCCCGCAGCCGCCTTCGCGCCGACCCGTACACTGTCGTGGTGTCGAGGGCGACCGTGTCGGCAGCGCAGCACGCGGCGGCGCAGGTCGACGTCCTTCTGGGGCCCGAGGTCGTCCTGATCCCGGTCAAGGCCTTCCACGAGGCCAAGCGGAGGCTGGGTTCCGCCCTGTCCGATCCCGATCGCATCCGGCTGGTCCGCGCCATGGCCTCACAGGTGGTGGCGGCGTGCGTGCCGCTGCCCGTCGCCGTCGTCTGCGATGACCAAGAGGTTGCGCAATGGGCGTCGGAGCTCGGCGCCTCCGTGATGTGGGAACCGGGTCAGGGCCTCAACGGTGCGGTGCGGGCGGGCGTCGACCGCCTGGCCCGGGCGGGCGCACGCTGGGTGACCGTCGCCCACGGCGACCTGCCCAGAGCCCACGGGCTGGGCGTGCTCGCCCCGTTCGAGGGCGTCACCCTCGTGCCCGACCGTCGGGACGACGGGACCAACGTGCTCCGGCTCCCGGCGGGGTCCGACTTCCGCTTCACCTACGGCCCCGGTTCCTTCCGCGCCCACCGGGCCGAGGCGACGAGGCTCGGTCTCCCGGTGCGTGTCCTGCGCGACCCCGACCTGGCCTACGACGTCGACTGGCCCGCCGACGTCGTCGAGCTCGGCCGGCCTTCGTAACCGACCCCGGGCGCGGAGCCGGGGGCCCGAAGGCCCCCGGTCTCACCTGTTCCCGAAGGAACGAAGCGCTTAGCGCCGCTTGCGGGCGGGTGCGCGGCGCACGGCCTTCTTGGCCGTCGCCCGCTTCTTGGTCGCCCGACGGGCCGGAGCCCGCTTCTTGGTCGCCTTGCGTGCCGGAGCCCGCTTCTTGGCGGCCTTCTTCGCAGGAGCCCGCTTCTTGGTGGCCTTGCGTGCCGGAGCCCGCTTCGCCGCCCTTTTTGCCGGAGCCCGCTTCTTGGTGGCCTTGCGTGCCGGAGCCCGCTTGGCCGCCTTTTTCGCCGGAGCCCGCTTCTTTGCGGACTTCCGTGCCGGAGCCCGCTTCACGGACTTCCGTGCCGGAGCCCGCTTGACGGCCTTCTTGGCCGGTGCGCGCTTCGCTGCCTTCTTTGCGGGGGCCCGCTTCTTCGCGGCCTTTTTGGCCGGGGCCCTTCTTTTTGCGGCTACTGCCACAGGTGCACCTCCCTAGGAGCATTCACTGAATAGAGGTGAAGCCTGCGCCACGTCGAGGTCGACTACCTCTCGCCGTGCGCACTGCCGCACCGGTTTCACTTGCAACTGCGTCGGCTGCCGCCGCTGCGCCGACGTCATGAACGCCGCCACATCACGCCAAACCGACTTGATTCCCCGATCTGCGACGTCACGCTGACACCGTGCGGCGAGGCGAAGAGCGCGCGAAAACGAAGCCGACAGTTTTCGTTTTGCGCGTCACACACCTTTGTGTCGCAGCACATGTCATACCCTCCCTCACACTTCGGGTAGTCACATTCTTCTGTTATCCACATGCTCAGGTCAAGCATTCTCTAATTCGCGACTCATTTCGGACGCGTTGACGACCGTCGTTTCACTCTGTTTCACGCGCGTAATTGACGTGCACCCTGCGCTGGTGAGTTGTGCTCAGCGCGTTGTCGTCGCCGCATTGGCTGATATGTCCCATGGAATTCTTTGTTCCCCAACGCAATCATCGCGAGTGTGGAACTCGACCGTCATATGCATGTCGACATCACCGAATGGAGTCCGATTTCGACTGCCGCACTCCATCAGGTCCACCGTTTGGCGCGTCACGGCATCTATGTTGGAGAGGGCGCCAGCGGATGGATGTGGGCTGGCCCACAGTGCTCGACACTGGTGCTGGGGCCGCCGCGCTCAGGGAAGACGTCCTCCCTGGTCATACCCAATATTTTGCTGTCTGACGGCGCGGTCGTTTCGACCTCCACCAAGCCCGACGTCATGCGGGCGACCGCGCCGTCGCGTTGCCGCGAAGGTTGGTCGTTCCTCTACGACCCGAGCGGTGAGGTGGAGTGCCCACAAGGTGTCGAGCGCGTCGGTTGGTCGCCCCTCACGACCGCCTCCAATTGGGATGCAGCAGTGGTGACAGCCGACGCCATGGTCGGCGCCAGCCGGTTGAGCGGGCATAGCGTCGGAGAGCAGCACTGGACCGAGCGCGCCGGCGCGCTGCTCTCCACGCTCCTCCATGCCGCTGCGAAGGAGGAGCTCTCCATGCGAGAGGTCCTGAGGTGGATCGATCGGCACAATGGGGCTCCGGCCCTCGAAATTCTCGCCTCGAGCACCGGTGGGGACGATCCGGCGACCGATCTGCTCGCCGGCATCGTCGCCACGGATTCCCGTGAGCAGTCAGGAATCTGGTCGACGACATCGGGCGTCTTGGCCGCATACCGCACGGAGGGTGCGCTTGCGTCCACCAACACCACTCCGCTCGACCTCCAAGCGTTCTGCGACGGACCCAACACGCTCTACGTGTGCTCGACCGGTCGGCGCCAACGCCAATTCGCGCCGCTCGTGGTGGCGATCATCGGGGACGTGCGCGACGCGGCCTACGTCCGGTCCCGCGACGGGCACACCGGCCCAGCGACGCTCCTCGCACTCGACGAGGTCGCCAACATCGCCCCCATCCCCGACCTCCCGGCCATGGTCAGCGAAGGCGCGAGCCAGGGGCTCGTGGTGCTCGCCTGCCTGCAGGACCTCTCGCAGGCCCGCGGCAAGGTGGGGGCGGGCGGCCGACGGGTTCCTCTCGCTCTTCGGCACCACCGTGGTCCTGCGCGGCATCGCGGACACGGCGACCCTGCACGACATCAGCGCGCTGGCAGGCGACCGGGAGGTGTCCACCACGACGGTCAGCCGATCGGTCGATCGCTGGGGCCGCATCCGCCCCTCCACATCGGTCGGGAGCACACGCCACGTCCGCCTCCCGGTGGACGCTGTCGCCCACGGCACACCCGGCCACGCGCTCGTCCTCGGCCCGGACAAGGAGGTGCACGAGGTTTCGCTCACGCCCGCACACGAACGGTCGCCCTGGCGCGAGCTGCTCCCGCCGGCCCGGCAGCTCGCCGCCCCCGGGCCCGCCGACCGCGGCCGCGGCCGCTGAGTCAGCGTCCGCGCCCGCGCTCCGTCGTCACGGGCTCGCGCCACCCGAGCCGGGCCCGCGCCGCGGCAATCTGTCGCTCGGTGCGGACGTGATCAGCCAGACGGCTCGGCGGCAGAGAGACCAGGCTGGGCGACGGGCTCGTCGGGCCGAGCGGCTCCGCCGTGTGCGCCTGGCCCCACCGCTCCCGGTAGGCGTCCAGGGCGCGGGCGGCGCCCAGCCACACCGTGTGGTCGTCGGGGTCGACCGGACGGGGGCCCAGGGCACGCAGGTGGCGGTTCGCCGGCACGACCGTGCGGCGTTGCTGGAGCGGCTCCGCTACTCCGACCGGCCCGGGCGGCACCCAGTGGGCGACGAGGCGTTCGATCCCTGGCGCCGGGACGCCGTCCCGGGCGGCCACGCCGAATGCCGCCACGACGTCGCGGCGCCGGGCCCCCCCGTGGGCGGTGAGGGCGATCACGCCGGCGAAGCGGTGCTCGTCGAGCACGGCCGGCCCTCCCCCCGGCAGACGCGGGCCGAGCTGGAGCTCGGGTGGACCGCCGACGGCAAGGGCCCGGCGCTGCCATTGGACCGCGACGTCGGCGAACGGTGCGCTCGGCGACTTGGTGGGACGGGTGGCCGCCCAGGCGACGCGGGCACCGCGGACGGAGTGGGCGCCCATCTCGTACATGTGGCGACGGATGTCCGCGCCCCGGGTCGAGAATTCGCCCAGCAGCTCCGGCCCGACGCCCGCGATCTCTGCGGTGCGCCCGGGACCCCACGTCCACCGGACGCCGAGGGCGGATGCCAACCCGGCGCGCAGGTGCGCCTCGTAGACCGCGGAGGCGGCCATGCGGTGGGCATCGATCCCCCGCCGGTCGCAGGCGCCCCAGCGGCCGTCCGCGCCATGGACGAGGTTCGCCAGCAGGACATGGCTGTGGAGGTGCGGGTCGCCGGTACGGCTGACCCCGTGCATGAACACCGCGGCGACGGCCCCGGTGGTCGGCACCACGTCTCGTGCCTGACCCGATCGCCGGGTGGCGGTGATGCCGTGCTGCTCCAGATAGGAAAGCGACCCGGCGACCGCCTGGCCGTGGACGGTCGCCACCGTGCGCGCCACGTCGGCGCCGCCGAGTGCGAACAGCACGCTGGCCGATTTGGGCGCGCTGAAGGTGAGGTCGAAGGCCGCCACGGAGACCCGTCCCGATCCGAGCACCACCCCGGTCACCGGATGCCGGCTCTCGAGCAGCCGCCGGAAGTCGTCGGGCCTGACTGATCCCGCCAGCCCGAGGCCGGCCGCGGCGGTCCCGGCCCAGCGGCCCGATCCGGCCACGGGCAGCTCGCCGGCGAGGTCGGCAAGGTAGTAGTCGGCCCTGTTCCTCCCCACCCCGTGGACCCCGAGCACTGCGCCCTCCCCTCACCCCGACGCACCGGCACGGGTGAACGGTCGGCCCACGATCAGGGCCGGCGGCGCAGCTCCACGATCGGGATCACCCGCGTCGTCGCCTTCTCGTAGTCGGCAAAGCCGGGTTGCGCCGCTACCTGGGCGGCGTAGAGACGGTCCCGCTCCGGTCCCGAGACGATCGGCACGGCGGTCGCGGCGAAGCGGTCGTCGCCGAACTCGACCTCGACCTCGGGATTGGCGAGCAGGTTGTGGTACCAGTCGGGATTGGTGGGCGCTCCCGCCTTGGAGGCCACCACGTAGAGGGCGCCGCCGTCGACGAGTCCCATGAGCGGATTCACCCGCTTCTCTCCAGACTTGGCACCGGTCGTGGTCAGCAGCACCATCGGGGCACCGGCGAACCCCCCACCGACGGCGCCGTGGTTGGCCCGGAATTCCTCGATCACCGCATGGTTGAAATCGCTCATTTCGCTCATGCCTGGACGCTATCGGCCTCGCCGACCTCGTAGCGCACCAGCACGCGGCGGGCCGCCTCCGCCGCCAAGTCGGTCAGCTCGGTCGGGCTCACGACGCGCACCGAGGGGCCGAGTTGCAGCAGGAGGCGTTCGAACCAGGCCATTCCGGAGACGTCGAGGACCACGTCGGTCACGGTCCCCCCGGCGTCGCGCCGCACGGCGCGCACGGGAACCGACTCGGGCACCCACTGTGCGCCTGGCCCGAGCTGCAGGTGGACCTCGACCGCACCGGGCCCCGGAACGAACATCTCCTCCAGCGGCCGCGACCGCGTGACGGAGACGCCGGGACTGTGCTCACGCGGGCGCACGGCCCCGATCCGGTCGACCCGGAAGCGCCGCATGTCTCCGGCCCGGTGGCAGTAGGCGTCGAGATACCAGTGCCCGTCGATGGTGGCAACCTGCACCGGCTCCACCGTGCGCGTGGTGAGCTCGTCACGGGAGCCGGAGAGGTAGTCGATCTCGAGCGCCCGGTGGGCATCGGCCGCCTCCCGCACGGCGGCGAGGTGCGTCGGCGCGTCGACATCGAGCCCGACCGCCTCCCGAGACCCGAGCGCCGCATCGAGCTTGGCCAGGGCGCGGCGCAGTGCGGCGTCCTCCGAGCCCGGCACGGTGAGCAGCAGCCGGGCCGATGCCGCCACGGCGAACCCCTCGGCGGGGGTGAGGCGGCGCGGCCGCGCGTACTCCGCCGGCAGGAAGGCCCGGACGGAATGCTCGGACACCTCAATCTCCATGAGCGTGTCCGGGGTGTAGGGCGGTGTGCCGCAGCACGCCGCAAGCTCCAACTCGGCCACCAGTTCCTTCTCGCTCATGCCGAAGCGCTGCGCGGCATCGGCGATGGGCGCCTGTCCCACCTGCGCCAGCCAGCCGACCAGCGCCAACAGGCGTCGGAGACGCCGGCTGGTCTCACGCCCCGGCGTGCTGTGAGCCGGCTCTTCCGCCTCCAGCGCGCCATCCGTCTCCGGGACGCATGCCTCGGCCGGGAAGGCCTGAGCAGGGGCCACGACCGCGCCCAGCCAGGCGGTCAGCTCCTCCCGGAACGAGGCCGGCTCGGTGACGGTGACGTGGTCGAGCAGCCCAAGGACCCAGGAGCGGATGGACGCGAAGGATGACACGCCGAGCACCACGTCGACCGACCCGTCGTCAAGCCGGCGGACCACCTTGTCCTCACCGACCTCCTCGGTGACCCGGCGCGCCTCGAGTGCGTCGACCCTCACCCGCATCTCGACCCGGTCCTCCCCTTCCACCTCCCACGGCTCGTCGGGCAGCGCCGCCTTCACGTCCACGTCGACATCGTCGGGCACCACCGCGTCGCCGGCCTCGCCGCGGGAGACCTCACCCTCGATGCGGTCCACCCGGAACGTGCGCACGGCCGTCCGGTCGAGGTCCCAGGCCACCAGGTACCAGTGGCCGAAGCGGAACCACAACCCGACGGGCGCCACCCGCCTCGCTTCGGCGCGGTAGGCGAAAGCCGCGGTGGCGTGCGTGCGCACGGCCTCGAAGAGCTCGATCAGCGCTGCCGGCGGCACCATGGACGCGATCGGGCGCACGTCGCCCAACCCGGCTGCGCCCAGCTTCAGCAGCGCGTCACGACCGCTAGGATCGCCCAGGTGGACGCCGGCGACGGCGAGGTGGAGCGCAACCTGCTCGTCGGGTTCGAGGTCGAGGTCGGGCAGGTAGAACGACTCGCGGTCGATCTGATACCCGTACTGCTCGTGGCCGGGCAGGCGTTGGGTGAGGACAGGGATGCCTTCGTCACGCAGCAACCGTTTGTCCCGCTCGAAGGCTTGACGGCGCGCCGAGTGCTCCGTCGGATAGCCCGGGACCTGGTGCGCAATGGCGTCGAGCGTCAGCGGCTGCCGCGTGTCGAGCAGCACGAGTACCAGATCAGTGACGCGCTCCAGCCGGTCGAGCTTTGCGGGGGCCTCCATCGCCCAGAGCCTACGGCGGGCGCCGGCCCGTGATCGCCGCCGCCCGTCCCTTCGACTGGCATCTGCACCTGCTGTGGCTGCTCGCCCTGCTCGGCCTCGTGGCCGGCTACCTGTGGGCGACGCAGCGACAGGGCTGTACCGCGACGCCACGTCAGAAGCTTCTCTTCCTCGGCGGTGTCGTCCTCCTCGCGGGTGCCCTGACGTGGCCGCTCGGCGACCTGGCCAGCCATTGGCTCCTCTTCGCTCTCGTGCTCCAGCGGCTGTTGCTGACCCTCGCCGTGCCACCGCTCCTGGTCCTCGGGACACCGCGTCCGATCATCGGCCGCCTGACCCGGCCAGCGGCCGTCGACGCCGTGCTGCGCGTGGCGGTCCGGCCCCTACCGGCCGTGGCGATCGTCACCGTCGTCGCCGTGGGGACGCTGACCGTGGGCGCCGTGAGCCTCGCCGCGCACTCTGTCGTCGCCCGTACCGTCGTGCAGCTGGTCGTGCTCGCCTCAGGCTTCGTGCTGTGGGCACCGGTCCTGACGGAGCTCCCGGGCGCCCAGCGCCTGTCCGCACTGGGGCGCGGTGGCTATCTCATCGTGCAGTCGATCGTGCCCAGCTTCCTCTCCATCGTGTGGATCTTCGCCCGGCACTCGCTCTATCCCACGTTCACCTACACGGGCACCATCGCGGGCATGTCCCCGCTCCTCGATCAGGAGCTGGCCGGCTTCCTCGCCAAGCTGAGCACCATCGCGGTCCTCTGGACCGTGGCGTTCGTGATCATGACGCGGGCCGAGACCGCCGGCGAGGACACCGATCCGCTCGTGTGGTCCGACGTCGAACGCGAGATTCAGCGCGCCGAGCGCCGCGACAGGCGGCAGGGGTGGCCCGGTCCGCCGGCCGCCGGGTCCGGATGAGGGTGGTGTCGGGGACTTCATCGGGGCACAATGGGGATCTATGGCTTGCATGGTGATGCTTCGTGTCCGCGGGCAAGCGGACACCTCGGGACGAGCGACGGCGCCGTCTCGGTCAGAACTTCCTCCGGCCTGACCTGGCCGCCACCCTGGTCGCCGAGGCGGCCTTCGACGCCGGTGATCTCGTGGTCGAGATCGGTGCCGGCCGCGGCGCCTTCACGTTCGCGCTGGCCCGGCACGGTATCGACGTGATCGCGCTGGAACGAGATCCCCGCTGGGCGGAACACCTGCGTCGGGAGGTGCGACGGCAGGGCGCGGCGCGCGTCACCGTCGTGTGCTGCGACGCGCTCCACTACCGGATGCCTCGCCGTCCCTTCCGTGCCATGGGCTCGCTTCCCTTCGGTGCCACCACGGCCCTGCTGCGCCACCTGCTCGACGACCGGGGCAGTGGCCTGCGCCGTGCCGATCTGGTCGTGCAGTGGGAAGTGGCGCGCAAACGGGCGGCGATGCCCCCCACCACCTTGCTCTCCACGGCGTGGGCGCCCTGGTGGTCGTTCGCCCTGGGCCGACGTCTCCCGGCCGACGCCTTCCGTCCGGTGCCCTCCGTCGACGCCGCCGTTCTCCGCGTCACACGCCGGGAGCCACCACTGCTGCCGGACCACATGGCCGACGCCTATGCGTCGTTCGTACGGCGCCAATGGAAGTAACGGCTCCCGGTGGTATGGAGGAGGCGTGGTCGGTGCCCGACGTCTAACTCTTGGCGGAAGGGCGCGGCGGCGAGGTGGCCGTCCCGCACCTGACGCTGACCTTCCTCGACTCCGGCCTCGCACTGGAGAAGTCCGACCGAGGACCCGTCTGGGACGGCGCCTGGGGCGCGCTGGTGTACCTCACGTCTTGCTGCTCTGCACCGCGCACGTCATCACCTTTGAGCGCGTGGCGCTCTCAGGCCAGCGAGGCGCTCCGGAGCTCGTCGAGCGAGAGCTCGGCCGTCTGGTTCCCTCCGCACTGCGGGCAGTGCTCGACGTGGCGCCAGGACCGGAGCAGACGAGTGCCCTCCGGATTGAGCAGCACGACGAACGATTCCGAAATCGGGTCGATCTCGAGCCCGTAGTAAGCCCGCCAGGCGGTCGTGGCAGCATGAACGTCGAGCGCGAGACCCTTCAGCACGCGCCGGAAACGCAGCCTGTCGGTGTCGAAGATCCAGGTGCTGTGGCAGGACTCGAGGACGAACAACGCATCGCCTGTGGGGGGGACCACATCGGTGATCATGCCCGATATTTTCCCGAGTTCGGCGTCGAATGCACCTCAGCCTCGTTACGAAATGGTGACAATCCACGTTTTCCCTGGTGAACCCCTATTGTGGCCCGGCGTCGTGCTTCCGGCCCACCACCAACTCCCGTTTCGTGCAGAGCTGGCGCAGGACCCCGCACAGCACGATGCGGCTGTCCGCGGGGTCGACGACCTGGTCGATCAGCCCCCGCTCCGAGGCCGGCCACGGATTGAGGTAGGCACTCTCGTAGGCCAGCTCCCGGTCCGCCCGTTCCGCGGGCTCGAGGCCCCGGTGGAGGATCTGAACGGCGCCGGACGCCCCCATGACGGCCACCTCGGCCCCCGGCCAGGCCAGGCAGATGTCGTTGCCGATGCCCCTCGAGTCCATGACGATGTAGGCGCCGCCGAAGGCCTTGCGAAGGACCAGGCACAACCGCGGCACCGTCGCCTGGGCATAGGAGAACGCCAGCTCAGCCCCGTGTCGGATCATGCCGCGCCATTCGAGGTCCTTGCCGGGCAGGAACCCCGGTGTGTCGACCAGGCTCACGATGGGGAGGTTGAAGGCGTCGCAGAGCCGGACGAAGCGGGCCCCCTTCTGCGACGCCGCGATGTCGAGGGTGCCGGCCAGTATCCGGGGCTGGTTGGCCACGAATCCGACCGGCATCCCACCCAGACGGGCGAATGCGGTGACGAGCTGCCCCGCCCACCGCGGCCACAGCTCCCGGAGCTCGCCGTCGTCGCACAACGACCGGACCACCTCCCGCACGTCATAGGTGGCCGCCTTGCGGTCGGGGATGACGGTGCGCAGCTCGGGCGTGGGGCGCAGCACGGAATCGCTGACGGGGGCGAGCGGGGGAACCTCGTCCGTGTTCGACGGCAGGTACTCGAGGAGCTCGGCCACGGCGCCGTCCACGTCGTCGGACTGCACGGCGCACAAGCCGCTCGCCGTGGCATGGACAGCCGAGCCACCCAGCTCGCTGATCCCGACCTCGATCCCGGTGAACTCCGCCACCATCTGCGGGCCCGAGACGAAGGCCACCGCCTCAGAGCTCATGACGACCAGGTCGGAGAGGCCGAGCAGCAGGGCGGGACCGGAGACCACGGGACCCGTCGCCGCGGCGATCACCGGCACCTGGCCGCTGCAGCGCGAGATGGCGGCGGCGGCGCGCCCCCACCCGTGCAGTGCCGCAACGCCGTCGAGAACGTCGGCCCCGCTCGATGCCACGAAGAAGACGAGCGGGATCCCGAGCTCGCGGGCCTGGTCGGCCGCCTCGGCCAGCCGCACCCCGTCCGCGTGCGTGATGGCGCCGCGCCGCATGGTGCCGAGCGACCGCGCAATGACCACATCGCGCCCGCCGATCCGGCCGACCTCCGACGTGACGGCGCCGACGATCCCCTTGCCGACCGCGGGCGCCTCCTCCACTTGGGTCACCGGGACCGAATGTAGACCAGCCGGCGAAGCCGGCTCACCGGCAACGATCGCGTGCGGAGCGAAGGGGGATGGCGGGGAGGGGACGAACGAGAATTAGAGGTGGTTGACCTCGGGCCGGCGCCAGGGCCCGGACCGACCGCCGGACTTCTCCCACAGCGCCAGGTGCTCCACGGTCATGGTGCGATCGGCCGACTTGCACATGTCGTAGACCGTGAGCGCCGCCACGGCGCAGGCGGTCATCGCCTCCATCTCGACCCCGGTGCGGTCGACGGTCTCGACCTGGGCCTCGACCTCGACGTAGTCGTCACCGATGGAGAAGTTGACGCCGATAGAGCCCACCAGGACGGGGTGGCACATGGGGATCAGCTCCGCCGTGCGCTTCGCCGCCTGAATCCCGGCGATCCGGGCCGCCGCCAGCACATCCCCCTTGGTGATGGCGTTGTTGGCGACCTGCGTCGTCGTCTCGGGCAACATCGAGACCCGGCAACGGGCCAGGGCCCGGCGATGCGTGGGCTCGCGGGGCGTGACGTCGACCATGCGGGCGCCGCCCAGCGGGTCGAGATTGGCCAGCATGCGGTCGGACACGAGGGTGAAGTCTACGACCTGCGATGACCCTGGTCCGACGTTGCCGGCGTGCTCCGGCGGGTAGACTTGGCAGTCTCAGGCAGTGAGTGCCAACCAGCGGCCCCGGAGGAGTCCCTTGCCGACCTATGAATACGCGTGCACGACGTGCGGGCACCGCCTCGAAGCGGTCCAGAGCTTCACGGACGATCCGCTCAGCGAGTGCCCGGAGTGCGGCGGCGCGCTGCGCAAGGTCTACGGCGCCGTCGGCATCGTCCTGAAAGGCAGCGGCTTCTACAAGACGGACTCGCGGGCGGCCTCGGGGAGCAACGGCTCCGGGAAGAAGGGCGCCGACGCCCAGAACGGCGACTCGGGGAGCAGCGATACCTCGACCAGCGATTCGTCGTCCAAGAAGGAGTCCACTTCCGAGAAGGGCGGCTCCGAGAAGGGCGGCTCCGAGAAGGGCGGCTCCGACAAGGGCGGCTCCGACAAGGGCGGGTCGAAGAGGGACACCACGCCCGCCTCCAACACGGCAAGCTGAGGGGTTAGTCGCCGCTGAGCGCCATGTCGGCAATGCCCAGGGTCTGACCTGCGGCCACGCCGGGCAGCCAGCGCAGGTCGCCGCCGATCTCGACCACCGACTGCAGCATCCGCTGCAGCGTGGAGGCGACGGTCACCTCGCGCACCGGGTGCCCCAGCGCGCCCCCCTCGATCATCAGGCCCTCCGCGCCGACCGAGAAGTCGCCGCTCACGGTGTTGACCCCCGAATGGATCCCGAACACCGACTGCACATAGAGGCCGTCGCCGACGGCGGCCAGGATCTCGTCGTGATCCTTGGTCCCCGGGGACAGCACCACTGCCCGGCAGCCCGCGCCGGGCGTGCCCGCGAACCCGCCCCGCACGGCCGACCCGGTCGACACCGCGCCCGCCCGGCGGGCCGAGACCGTGTCGTAGACGAACGTGCGGAGCACGCCCTCGGAGATGAGGACGTTGCGCCGGCAGGCCAATCCCTCCCCGTCGTGCGACGACGCACCGTAGGCCCTGGACTCCGTCGGGTCGTCGACGAGCGTGACCCCGCCGGTGGCGACCGTCTCGCCGATGCGGCCGGCGAAGAAGGAACGGCCCTTGACGACGGCCTCACCGGACAGGGCCGATGCCATCACCGCCAGCAACGTGGACACCACCCGGGGGTCGAAGACCACGGTGCAGTGAGCCGAACGCACCTTCACCGCCCCGAGCATGCGGGTGGCCCGGAGGACGGCGTCGTCCATCGCCTCGTCGGGCACCAGATCGCCGGGCCCGCGGCCGACACTGAACCCGGTGCCGGTCTGTGTCTCGGCGCCCTCCCCCGCGATGGCATCGACAGACAGGAAGGCGTTCGTGCGCCGCCGCGACGAGGAGATGCCGGTGGTCGAGACCAACGCCACCTCCATCCGGCTGTCCGAGTAGTCGGCCGAAGAGACCTGCCGCAGCCTCGGGTCGGCCGCACGGGTCGCCCGCTCCAGCTCGATGGCCAGCGCGACCTTCTTCTCCATGGGCGTCGAGGCGACTCCGTCATCCCACAGGTCGAGCTCCACCGCTTCGACGCCGTCGGGCGCGGCCAGGACGACATCAGGGTCCGGTGTGGCGAACCGGGCGTTGTCACGGGCGTCGGCCAGAGTGGCGGCGATGACCTCGGGCTCGAGCGACCCGGCCCAGGCGAAGCCGACCTGGCTGCCGGCGTCGCCGGTGCCGTCGACGACGAGCCGGATGCCGACGCCGGAGGAGTCGGCCGAGGTGAGTGACTCCACCTCGCCCTCGTATGCCCGCACCGCGGTGTCGGTGCCCCGCGTGACGTAGACCTCCATTCCCTCACCCGGGAGGGCCCGGTCGACGACCGACTGCGCCAGATTCAGAAGCTCGTCGGTCACGCCGTGCCTCCGAGGGTGACGCCGGTGATGCGCAGCGTCGCCTGCCCGCACCCGACCGGGACGCTCTGCCCGTCCTTGCCGCACGTACCCGGCGTCATGTCGAAGTCGGTGGCCACCGCGTCGATGCGCCGCAGCACTTCGGGCCCGTTGCCGATGAGGTTGGCGTCGCGCAGCGGCTCGGTGATGCGGCCCCCCTCAATCAGGTAGGCCTCGGTCGTCCCGAAGACGAAGTCCCCCGTCGCCGTGTTGACCTGCCCGCCGCCCAACTTCTTCACGTAGACGCCCGAGGGTGTCTGCGCCACGATCTCGTCGGGATCCTCCCTGCCGGCCAGCAGGTAGGTGTTGGTCATGCGCACCATCGGCAGGTGCTGGTAATTCTGGCGGCGCCCGTTGCCCGAAGACTTGCGGCCCTCCTTGCGTGCCCGCAGCCAGTCCCACATGTAGTCCGTGAGGACCCCGTCCTCGATGAGCACGTTGCGCGCGGGCAGGCACCCCTCGTCGTCGATCGCCAGGTTGCCCCACTCCCCCAGCACCGTGCCGTCGTCCACCAGCGTCACCAGCGGGCTGGCCACCAACTGCCCGACCTGGCCGGTGTAGACGGACGCGTCCTTGACGATGTGGTCGGCTTCGAGCCCGTGGCCGCACGCCTCGTGGAAGAGGATGCCGCCGCTCCCGCCCGCCAGCACGATGGGCACCTCGCCCGACGGCGCCGGGCGGGCCGACAGCTTGGCGAGTGCCCGCGCCGCGGCCGTGGCGGCGATGTCCTCGACGCGGTGACGCTCGAAGATCTCATATCCCTCCGTGCGGGCCAGCGACTCGTACCCCGTCTGCATCCCGGTGTCGCCGTCGGCCACGCACGTGACATTGAAGCGCGTCCGGATCTGCTCGTCCTGGGCCAGGAGGCCATCGGAGTTGGCGATGAGGATGCGGCGCCGGCTGTCCCCGACTCCGACCTGTACCTGGGTGATGGCGTCACCGGCGGAGCGGGCGGCGTCGTCGGCCCGGGTGAGCAAGTCGAGTTTGCGGGCCTTGTCCACCGAGTCTGGCGACGTACGGTCACCGCGCCCGTGGGCGCTCAAGGGGTCGAGCGCCACGGTGCGCACCCCGTTTCCACCCTGTCGGGCCACCGCGGCGGCCGCCCTGGCCGCGGCCAGCAGGCCCTCCTCGCTCAGGTCGGCCGTGTGGGCGAAGCCGGTCGTCTCGCCATCGACGACCCGGATCCCCGCGCCACGCGATCGGCCGGAGGAGAGCTCCTCGACCCGGCGGTCGTCGAGCACGGCACTGGCCGTCGCGGCGTCCTCGGCGAATACCTCCGCCATGTCGCCACCCCCGACCAAGGCGGTGGACAGCACGCGTTCGAGCACGTCAGGTTCGATGAGGGCGGTGTCGGTCACGGCGGTATCGTAATCGTCGTGCCTGCCGATCCATCCCAATCTCCCACCGCGGCAGGGCACGGGCCGCACGCGGGGCTGAGCGCCCAACTCGAGCTGACCGTCGCCGCCGAAGACACGGCGGAGCACTTCCGGTCGGGCGACGTCCCGGTGCTCGCCACCCCCCGTCTCATCGCGCTCTGTGAGGAGGCGACCTGCCGGGCGACCGACGGGCATCTCAACGAGACCCAGTCCAGCGTGGCCACCCGGGTGCAATTCGACCATCTGGCGCCCGTGGCCGTGGGCTCGGTCGTGCTGGCGGAGGCCACGCTGGTCAAGGTCGAGGGGCGGCGCCTGGTCTTCACGGTGTCGGCCGCCCGGCTCGAGGGCGAGGGCGGTGGCCTCGTCGGCGCGGGTCGCGTCACCCGCGTCGTGGTCGACCGGTCCACCTTCCTCGCCAAGGCGGGCGCCGCGGTCCCGTCCTGAGCGCGACCCCGGCCACCACCGAGGGGCAAGGCCTGCTCACCGGAGCCGGGCCGGTGGTGGCGTCGTTCGCCACCTTCGGCCTCTTCTGGGGTAGCTGGGCCGTGATGCTGTTCAACATTCAGCACACCTTCTCGCTCAACGATGCGCAGCTCGGTCTGCTGCTGGCCGTCGCCATCGCGGTGGCGGGTGCGTCCAGCGCGGTCATGGCGCACTTCTGCGACCGGGTCGGCGCGCGCCGTCTCTTGTGGATCGCGCTGTGTGCCTGGTCGGTTCTCCTCTGCGTCCTGGCGCTTACCCATGACAGATGGTCCTTCGGCGTGGTGCTCGTCCTGGTGGAAGTGGCCGGCGGGTCCATCGACACGGCCATGAACGCCGAGGCGTCGCACCGACTGGTGAGCAGCCCCAAGTCGCTGGTGCGTCTGCACGCCCTGTTCAACATGGGTGCGCTGACCGGCGCCGCGGTCGCCGCGCTGGTCATCCACGCCGGCGCGTCGTGGCGCTGGGTCTGGCCGGGCATCGCCGTCGTCGCGCTGGGAGTCGGTGTCTGGGCCCTCGTCACGGATCCGGGCACGGCGCTGGCTCCGGCCGACCTCGCCGGCGTGCCGCACCCCTCCGTCCGGCACCCGCTGCGGCGCCTGCGTCGGGACGGGCTGCTGGTGCTCCTGGCCGTGTTCGCCCTGGCGGAGATCACCGAAGGCGGTGTCGACACCTGGGGCGTTCTCTATCTGCGCAACCACCTTGCCACGGGGGTGTTGCTCGGGGCGGGGGCCTACGTGGTCGGGCAGTTGATGGCCGCCACGACTCGGGGTGCCGGGGGACACCTGCTCGGTCGCCTCTCGACCAGGCGGGCACTCATCACCGGCGGTTGCGTGGCCGGCGCCGGCATTCTCCTCGAATCGCTCTCGTCGGTTTCGGGCGTCGCCGCGCTCGGGCTGGCACTGGGCGCCGGCGGCGCCTCGCTCTTCTGGCCGCTGGTCATGAGCACGGTCAGTCGGATGGCGACCCAAGTGGTCAGCGCGGTCGGCGCCTTCACTGCGGCGGGGTACGTCGGCTGGGTCGCCGGGGCCCCCATCGTGGGTTGGGTCTCGGAGAATCTGGGTCCGGCGCGTGGCCTCCAGGTGCTGGCCCTGGCCTCCTTCGGCGTCGCCGGGTGCACCCTGCTCGGTCCTCCGCGCCAGGTTGGCCCGGAGGCCAGGGGATAGCCTGGAGCCTTCGCCATGATCCTGCCAAGCATCGAGACACCAGCCGATCTCAAGGGCCTCAACGCGGAGGAACTCGCTGAGCTGTGCGAGGAGATCAGGTCGTTCATCGTCGACACCGTGACGACGACCGGAGGGCATCTCGGTTCCAACCTCGGCGCCGTGGAGCTGACGCTGGCCCTGCACCGGGTCTTCGACTCCCCCCGCGACGTCATCCTGTGGGACACCGGCCACCAGGCCTACGTGCACAAGCTGGTGACCGGCCGCCGCTACGGCTTCAAGACACTGAAGCAGGCCGGTGGGATGTCGGGCTATCCCAACCGGGCGGAGTCCGAGCACGACTGGATCGAGAACAGCCACGCGTCGACGGGCCTCTCCTATGCCCACGGGATCGCCAGCGGGTTCGCGCTGCGGGGCATCGACGGTGAGCGCAAGGTGGTGGCCGTCGTCGGTGACGGCGCCCTCACCGGGGGCATGGCCTACGAGGCCCTGAACAACCTCGGGCACTCGAGGCGCCGCGTGGTGATCGTGCTCAACGACAACGGCCGCTCCTACGCGCCGACCGTGTCACAGTTGTCCCAGAGCCTCACGACACTGCGGCTCAATCCCACCTATACCGCGGCCCGCGAACGCCTCCGCCTCCGCCTGCCGCGAACTGCCCGCGCTGGGCGAGTTGGCCTACTCAAGTGTGCACTCGCTGACCAGTGCGATCCGCGAGATGGTGGCACCGCACACCTTCTTCGAGGCGCTGGGCGTGCGCTATGCCGGGCCGATCGACGGCCACGACATCGACCACATGGAGCAGGCCTTCACGCATGCCGCCGAGTGGGACGGCCCGATCGTGGTCCACGTCCTCACCCAGAAGGGTCGCGGCTACGCCCCCGCCGAGGAGGACGACATCCAACGCCTCCATGACGTCAAGGCCACCAAGTCGCTCACGCTCGACAACACGGTGGGCAGCTCGGCCGGCCGGGCGGTCGGCGGCTCCGCCGGTTCCGACGGGGGCGGGATCGCCTCGCTCGGCTCGGCACCCGACAGCGCGATCGACGAGTCGTCAGAGCGCGCCGCCACCTATACCGATGCCTTCTCGCGGGCGCTGCTGGCCGCGGCGGACGACGACCCTCGCATCGTGGCGTTGACGGCCGCCATGCCCGGCCCGACGGGCCTGCTGGCCTTCCAGGCCCGCTTCCCCGATCGCTTCTTCGACGTCGGCATCGCCGAGCAGCACGGGGCCACGTCGGCCGCCGGCATGGCCATGGCCGGGTTGCGGCCCGTGGTGGCCGTGTACTCGACCTTCTGGTCGCGCTCCTTCGACCAGGCCAACCTCGACGTGGGGCTGCACGGCTGCCCGGTCGTCTTCGTGCTGGACCGGGCCGGTATCACCGGCGACGACGGGCCGAGCCACCATGGCAGCCTCGACCTGGCGCTGGCGCTGTCCATCCCGGGCATGACGGTGTTCGCGCCGTCCTCGGCCGAAGAGGTCGAGCCGATGTTGCGCACCGCCCTCGAGCTGCCCGGGCCCTCCACCATCCGCGTGCCCAAGACCGCGCCGCGGCACGTGGACCCCGAGCAGGTGGGGAGCGGGCTCCAGGCGCGCCGGCTGCGCGCCGGCGACGGGTCGGTCTGCCTCATCGGCGTGGGCAAGACGGTCGGGTCCTGCCTGAGCGCCGCCGACGAGCTGGCCGGCGAGGGGATCGACGCCACCGTGTGGGACACGCGGGTCGTCTCACCGCCCGATGTCGCCATGCTCGACGACGCGGCGCGCCATCGCCTGGTGGTGACCGCGGAGGACGGCGTCCGCCACGGCGGTGCGGGGGCCTTCCTCCTCGACGCCATGGCGGCCCAGACGGAGTCGGCGGACCTCTCCCTTCCGGCCATGCGGGTGCTCGGGATCCCGCGTCAGTACCTCGCCCAGGGCAAGGCCGACGACATCCTCGCCAGTCTCGGCCTGGACGGCGCCGGCATCGCCGAGACCGTCCGCCGGGTCATGCTCGGCGTCCCGGCCGAGCCCCGCCCCGACTGAGCGTCGCCCGCGGCGGGTTGTCTCAGGCCGAGTTGGCGCCGTTCTGGCGCACGAAGTCGTTCACCGCGTAGTACGCCTCAATCGACTCCCCCGCATCGCCCCAGAAGCCTTCCTGAACGTCGTGGGCCATCTGGCCCTTCCCGACGTAGTGGTTGTTCACGTCGGTGATCTCGAGCTCGCCGCGGCCCGAAGGGACGAGATCGCCGATGATGTCGAACACGCCCGCCTCGTAGCAGTAGATGCCGGTCACGCAGTAGTCCGAGGCCGGCCGCTCGGGCTTCTCCTCAATGTGCACCACCCTGCCGTCGTCCCCGAAGACGGGCACACCGAGGTGGCGCAGGTGCTCGGGCTCGTCCACCTTGGAGAGCAGGATGCGCGCCCCGACAGGGTCGGCGCAGAAGGCGTCGACGATCGGCCGGATAGAGCGTCCAACGATGTTGTCGGCCAGCATGACGAGCACCGGCCCTCCCTCGGCGAAGTGCGCGGCGAGGCCGAGGGCCTCGGCGATGCCGCCCGCCTTCTCCTGGTAGGCGTAGGAGAGTTGGTTGATGCCGTACTCGCGCCCGTTCCCGAGCAGGCGCAGGAATTCTCCGGCGTGGGTCCCGCCCGTGACGAGCATGATCTCGTCGATGCCGCTCGACACGACGGCCTCAATCGACCAGGCGATCATCGGGCGGTCGTAAATCGGGAGGAGGTGTTTGTTCGTGATCCGGGTCAGGGGGTACAGGCGCGAGCCCGTCCCCCCGGCGAGGATGACGCCTTTCACGACCGCGTTCCCGCCACGGGCAACATTGGCATGGCCAGTTTCTAGTCGAAGGTGAGCACGCCACGCGCCACGCGGCCGGCGTGCATCTCGTCCACGACCTCACCGAAGCGGTCCAGCGGGCGGGTCAGGGAGACCAGCTCGTCGAGCATCAGCAGCCCCGACTGGTACAAGTCGACCATGAGGGGGATGTCGTGGTGGGGCCTGGCCGAGCCGTAGCGGCACCCGAGGAGTCCGCGATCGACGTAGGCCAGCGCGTTGATGTCCACCGCAACCTCCGTGCCGCGGGGCGGGATGCCGATGGCGACTGCGTTGCCGGCCCAGTCGAGGCAGTCCAGGGCGCTGCGGAGCACGGCGGGGTGGCCGACGCAATCGAAGGCCCACGTCACGCCTCCGAGCGCGAAGAGCGCGCCGGCCGCCGACTCCCGGTTGGCGGGTACGAGCTCGCGCACCGCCGCCGCGGCGTCGCCGGCGCCGGCGTCGACGAAGTGGGTGGCGCCGAACTGCCGGCCGAGTTTCTCCTTGGCCGCCACGGTGTCGACGGCCACGATCCTGGTGGCACCGGCGATGCGCAGTCCCTGAATCACGTTCAGGCCCACGCCGCCCACGCCGAAGACCGCTGCGGTGTCGCCGGGCTTCACCTTGGCCCGGTTCAGCACCGCACCGACGCCGGTCAACACGCCGCAGCCGATGAGGCAGGCCGACGACAAAGGAATGTCCTTGGGGATGCGCACGGCCTGCACCTCGCTGACGACCGTGAGCTCGGAGAAGACCGAGGCCGCCGCGAAGTTCGAAGCCGGTTCCCCCTTGAAGGTGAACGGCGTCGAGATGTTCCCGAGCGAGCTCTTGCACCACGTCGGGTGACCGGTCCCGCAGGCTCGGCACGTGCCGCAGCTGGCCAGGGTGGCGATCACCACGTGGTCACCGGGCTTCACGGACCGCACGGCGTCGCCGACGGCCTCCACGATGCCGGCGCCCTCGTGGCCGAGTACGGCGGGGGCGGGAAAGGGGATCGTCCCGTCGATCACCGACAGGTCGGAATGGCACACCCCGGCCGCCTGCATGCGCACCTGCACTTCGTTGGGCCCGGGGCCCCGCACCTCGAGCGCGTCGGTGACCTCGACCCCCTCTCCGGTGTAGACGATGCCTCGCATTGTGTGCTCCTCTCGTTTCCTACGACTCGTTGGTGACCACGTCGTCCGCGCCGTCTGCATGGCGCTGGCGGAGCTCTCGCTTGAGCACCTTGCCGCTGGCGTTCACCGGCAGCGCGTCGACGAGGACGACACCGCGGGGAACTTTGTAGTTGGCCATGACCCCGCGTGACCAGCTGAGGATGGCACGTCCGAGCCCGACGGGGTCGGCGCCAGCGGCGGCGGACGGCGTGGGCACGACGTAGGCGCAGCCCACCTCCCCCAGGCGATCGTCCGGCACGCCGACCACGGCCACCTGTTCGACCGCCTCGTGCCCGCGCAGAATGGACTCGATCTCGGCCGGGTAGGCGTTGAAGCCCCCCACGACGAACATGTCCTTGACCCGGTCGGTGATGGTGACGTTGCCGGCCGGACTGAGGACGCCGATGTCGCCGGTGTGCAACCAGCCCCCGGCGTCGATCGCCTCGGCCGTCGCCGCCTCGTTGCCCCAGTAGCCCGGCATCACCGTGTAGCCGCGCACCACGATCTCCCCGGGTTCACCCGGTGGAACCTCGGCGCCTCCCGCCACGGCCCGGACCTCCAGGCCGGGGATCGCACGCCCCGAGGTGGCGGCGACCACTTCGGGCGGATCGCTGCGACGGCACATGGTCACCGTCCCACAGGATTCGGTCAGTCCGTAGGCGGTCAGGACGGTGTCGAAGCCGAGCTCGTCGCGCATCGCCTGCACCAGCTCGACCGGCACCACGGCCGCGCCGGTGACCCCGAGCCGGAGCGAGGAGAGGTCATGCTCGGCGCGCCGCGGGTCCGCCAGCAGCGTCTGGTAGAGCGTCGGCGGGCCGGGCAGCACACTGATGCGCTCGGTGCCGATGCGTGCCATGACCGCGGACGGATCGAACACCGGCTCGGGCACCACGGTGGCACCGGCCATGAGGCAGGCCAGGATGCCCGCCTTGTAGCCAAACGTGTGGAAGAAGGGGTTGACGACGAGGTAGCGGTCGCCCGCACGGAGCCCGACGATGGACGACCAGGTCCCGAAGGTGCGCAGGGACTGCGCGTGCGTCGCGGCCGCACCCTTGGGGCGACCGGTCGTGCCGGAGGTGAAGATCAGATCGGAGACGTCGTCGGGTTGCACCGCGGCGGCCCGCGCCACGACGACCTCGGGCTCGACACCCCCGCCGGCCTCGAGGAAGTCGCCCAGGCCCGTCACCGGTAACGCGGCCCCGCAGTCGCCGGAGCCCGAAGCCGCGCCCTCATCACGCAGGAGGACGACGCGGGCCAGGTCGCCCGTGTCCTGACCGGCCAGCATGGCGGGATAGTCGGCGCCCAGGAAGCCGCGCACGGTGACCAGCGTCGACGCGCCGGAATCGCCGATGATGTACGCCGCCTCGCCGCCCTTGAAGCGGGTGTTCAGCGGCACGAGCACCGCACCGGCCCGCAGCAGGCCCAACGCGGCGAGCATCCACTCCGCGCAGTTGGGCGCCCAGATGGCGGCCCGGTCCCCGGCACCGACGCCGGCGGCCACGAAACCGCTGGCGTAGCGGTCGACCTCACGGGCCAGCTGCGCGTAGGTGAGCCGCACCTCGCCGTCGACCAGTGCCTCCGTGGCGCCGTGGCGCCGCGCCGCGTCGTCGACCAGGCGGGGCACCGTGCCCCAGATGAGGTCGGCGCGCGGGTCCTCCCGGTCGGCCGGGGCTCCGCCGATCCCGCCGCTCACGGCGAATCCCGTCTTTTCCTGTGGCTCCTCTCGTGGCGCCCGCCGGACGGCGAGGCGCGGGCCGCTGCGCCCGGCGGCACGAAAATCGCTTGTTTCCCGGACTCGACACGGATCTGTGGAGAAACAGCGGTGACGTCCCCCGTCCGTCCACAAGACGCGGTGATGACGCGGCCGTCGCTCACGGATGCTGGCTGCTCACGGAGATGACCTCTCCGGAGAGATAGGACGAGTAGTCGCTGGCCAGGAACACAATGACATTGGCCACCTCCCATGTCTCAGCGCCGCGCCCGAAGAGCTCGCGGCGGCGCAGCACGGCGAGATCCTCGTCGGGGATGGCCCGGTTCAGGAACGGGTGCTCCGCCAGGCTGGGCGACACGGCATTGACCCGGACCCCCGCCGGGGCCGCCTCCGCCGCCGCACAGCGGGTGAGCGCCATCACGCCGGCCTTGGCCGCGGCGTAGTGCGCCTGGCCCGGCTGCGCCCGCCAGCCGAGCACCGAGGCGTTGTTCACGATGACCCCCGCCTTCTGGGGCAGCATCACGGTCAGCGCGGCGCGCGTGCAGCGGAAGGTGCCCGTCAGCGTGATGTCGAGCACCGTGGACCACTGCGCATCGGTCATCTCCACGAGCGGGACCGTGCCCCCGAGCCCGGCGTTGTGCACAGCCACGTCAATACGGCCAAAGCGCGCCACGGCACCCTCGTAGAGCGCTCCCACCTGCGCCTCGTCCCGCACGTCACAGGCCAACGCATGCACGCGACCCGACCCCTCCGCCCCCGCCTCGCCCGTCAGCTGCTCGGCCGCTTCGGCCAGGCGCCGTTCGTGGGAGTCGGACAGCAGCACCGAGGCACCCTCCTCCAAGCAGCGTCGGGCGGTCGCCGATCCGATGCCGGTGCCGGCCGCCGCGGTCACGACGACGACCTTGCCCTCCAACAGCCCGTGGCCCCCCGGGGGCGGCGGAGCGGGCGGCGGGTCGAAGGACGCATCGAGACTGGTGCTCACGCCACCCCTTTTGGCTCGGGCGGCAGGCCGAGCACCCGCTCGCCGATGATGTTGCGCTGAATCTGGTTGGACCCACCGTAAATGGTCTCCGAGCGCGCGAAGAGAAAGGAGCGCTGGAGCTCACCCAGCCCGTACCCGCCGTTCTCGGGGAGCGGCCTCCCGTCCAGGACGGTCGCCGCCGGCCCCAGAATGCCCATGGTCAACTCGCCGAGGCGCCGGTGCCAGCTCCCCCAGTACAGCTTGGCAATGGAGGCCTCGGGCGGGGCCACGGGCCCTTCGACCCCGGCGAGGCTGCGCAGCGTGTTGTACCGCATGATCGTCAGCTCAATGTGGGCCTGGGCCAGCTGCTGGCGCACCACCGGGTCACGCGCCTTGCCGTTCTCCTCCGCCAGCGCCACCACCCGGTCCAGCTCGCGCCGGAACCCGAGCTGGTGGCCGAGCAGCGCCACGCCGCGCTCGAAGGCCAGGGTGGCCAGCGCCACAGGCCAGCCCTCTCCGACGCCGCCCACCACGTTGTCGATATCGGTGCGGGCGCCGTCGAAGAACACCTCGTTGAATTCGCTGGTGCGGGTGAGCTGGGTGATGGGCCGCACCTCGATGCCCGGTTGGTCCATGGGCACCAGCAGATAGGACAGCCCCTTGTGGCGCGCCGAGTCGGGGTCGGTCCGGCAGACCACGAAGCACCAATCCGCCAGGTGGGCCAGTGACGTCCACACCTTCTGTCCCGTGACCACCCAGTGATCGCCGTCGCGCTCGGCCCTGGTCTTGACATTGGCCAGGTCGCTGCCGGCATCGGGCTCGGAATAGCCCTGGCACCACAGCTCGCCGCCCGCCCGGATGGGCGGGAGGAAACGGGCCTTCTGCTCGGGCGTGCCGTAGTGGATCAGCGTCGGGCCGAGCAGTCCCTCCCCCATGACGTTGACCCGCCCCGGGGCCGCCGCCCGGGCGTACTCCTCGTTGAAGATGACCTGCTCGGTCATGGTCGCACCCCGACCCCCGTGCTCGACCGGCCAGCCCAGGCACGTCCACCGTTCCCCCGCCAGCACCTTCTCCCAGCGCCGCCGCACCTCGAAGCCGAAGGTCTCGTCGCCCGAGCCGCCCCGCCCCCCGAGGTCGGCGAATTCCCCCACCAGGTGCTCTCGCAAGAAGTCCCGGACCTCCTGGCGGAACGCCACGTCCTCGGGGCGGTCGCGCAGATCCATCGCCGGGGAGCGTAGCCAAGCCGGCACGCTCGACCTGACGGGTCGTCAGATCCCGGCCGTGGCCGGCAACCACGCCGGGGCGTGGGAGCCGATGGGTGACGTGGGCACCTCCCAGCGGCCCGGCGTGAGCGGGAGGTGGGCCACTGGGCCCAGGTGGTGCAGCCGCCCGTAGGGCGTGTCACTGCTGACGACGTAGGGCGCGAGGTCGCCGAAACCGGTCACGTCGCCGACCGAGGCCGGAGCCTCGGTGAACCAGCGGGCGGTCTGACACAGCGAGGAGCGCACGTGATAGCTGCCCCCCTCGCGGGCCCGCCGCCACAGGGCGGCCATCGTGCCCAGGGCAGCGAGGTACCCCGTGGTGTAGTCGCACGCCGCGGCGGGCAGCAGCGCGGGACGGTCCGGCCCGCCCTGGCCGATGACCATGCCCGAGGTGGTCTGGGCCATCTGCTCCCACCCCGGGCGCAGCCGCCAGGGCCCGGCATCGCCGTAGCAATTGATGGTCACCACGACGATGCCGGGCCGCAACTCCGCCAACTCCTCGGGACCGAAGCCCCGCCGCGCCAGGGAGCCGCCCCGGTAGCCCTGGGTGAACACGTCGGCGTCCGCCGCCAGATCGCGCAACGTCGCCATGCCGGCGGGATCGTCGAGCTCCAGGCAGCACGAGCGCTTGCCGTGGCTGGTGTCCATCACGAAGAGTGGGATGTTCTCCAGCCGGGACGAGTTCACCAGCAGCACCTCTGCCCCGTGCTCGGCGAGCGTGCGCGCGTTGGTCGGCCCGGCCAGCAGTCGGCTGAGGTCGAGCACCCGCACCCCGTCGAGCGGGCGCCGCATGCCGCGGGGTGGCTCCGGGGCGCTCTCCCCGATCTTCTCCACGCTGACCCGTCCCAGCGGTGCGACGGCCGCCGCCTGCGGATGGGCCGACCACTCCGCGACCGTGCGGGCCATGGCGCCACATGTCCCTGCGTCGGCCAGCGCGTCCTCGAGCGCCGGCGCGTCCCACCGGGCGACCCTCCCCGCGACCGCCTCGGCACCGCTGTCGACGTCGCATCCGAGGACCTCGCAGGTGCGGGCGCCGAGGTGGGCGAACGCGCCGTGCAGATGGATCCAGCGACCGTCACGGCAGCGGTACAGCCGGACGAGCGGGCGCTCGAGGCGCATCGGCGCGACCGGCAGCTCGCCGCCCTCGAGCCGCTGGAGCTGGAACCCGACCAGGGACGCCCCTGCGTGCCGGCGCGCCACGCTGACCCGTTGCGCCTCGCCGGTGCGCTCCTCCCACAGCAGCGACGCCGCCGCGCCGATGCAACCCAGAACCGAGGCGGCACATTCGACCACGGGGAACGGCGTGGCGTAGAGCTGTCCTTCGCCTTTGAGGTCCACCCGTTCGACCAGGGCGGCGGGCAGCCCCACCTCGCTCAACAGCCCCGGGACCAGCTCCGCACCCACGCCGGCATCGTAGGGCGGCACCGGCGCCGGGCGGGGCGCCGCCCGACCCTGGAATACTGGCCCGCGCAGCACGACATCGCGCACCACGCCACGACCACCGTGGCACGGGCGGGGTGCGGGAGGGAGGGAGGAAGACATGGCCTACTCCCAGGGCCGGATCGTCCACGACGCCGACGCCCACATCATGGAGACGCCGACCTGGCTGCGCGACCACGCGGAAGCCGCCTACCGGGACCGGCTGCCGGTCCTGCGGTACCCGGGCGGGAACGAACTGCGCCAAACCGGCGACCCGGCCGACCAGCAGCGTGATCTGGAGGCTTCGTTCGACGCGCTGCGCGCCCGGCACGCCTCGCCCGAGTACCGGGCCCACGAGGAGGCCGAGATCATGGCGCGCAAGAACTTCGCCGCCACCGGAGCCTTCATCGCCGAGGACCGAGCCCGCGCCCTCGATCTCCTCGGGTTTTCGAGCCAGCTCGTCTTCAACACGTTCCACAACGGGCGCCTGCACGACATGGAGCACACCGACCCCGACCTCGCCTACGCCGCCGCCCGAGCCCACAACCGGGGCATGCTCGAGTTCTGCTCGGTCGACCCGCGTCTGCTCCCCTCCCTGTACGTCCCACTGGTCGACCCGGCCCGGGCCGCGGCCGCCACTGACGACGCACTGGAACAAGGCGCGGCGGCAGTGCTGGTCGCCTCGGGCTGCCCGCCGCGGCACTCGCCCAGCCACACCGACCTGTTCGGCGTGTGGGCCCGGGCCGAAGAGGCCGGCATCCCCGTCGTGTTCCACGTCGGGGGCACGGGGACCCTCATCGACCCCAACTACTTCGTCAACGGGAAACCCGTCCCGCCCGACTTCCACGGTGGCGAGGAGAACTTCCGCTCCGTGGACTACATGGGCATCCCGGTCCCGCCGGCCCAGACGCTGGCCACGTTGATCTTCGACGGGGTGCTCGAGGCGTTTCCGGACCTGCACGTCGGCGTCATTGAGCAGGGCGCCATCTGGGTGCCGTCCTGGCTGCGCCAGATGGAGTCGGCCTTCGAGGCCTTCCACCGCCACGAGGAGCGCCTGCAGGCGCTGTCGCTCCGGCCGAGCGACTACGTGCACCGCCAGTGCCGGTTCACGCCCTACCCCACGGAGGATGTCGGGTGGATCGTGGAGCAGGCCGGCGCCGACCTCGTGATGTTCTCGTCCGACTATCCGCACGTGGAGGGAGGGCGCAAGCCCCTGGAGCGCTTCGAGGCCTCGCTGGGTGATGCCGGTGTCGAGGTTCGCCAACAATTCTACGCCGACAACTTCCTGTTCCTCATGGGCAGCGCAGCCGCCGCGCTGGCAGCCTGAAGCGTGAGCACGACCGACGCCACCGTCGTCACCGGTCTCGTCGAGCCGGGATTCGAGGGGGTCCGTGCCGCTTTCGCGGCCAACTTCGCGGCGGGGCACGAGGTCGGCGCGGCGCTGTGCGTCCACGTCGGGGGGCGCAGGGTCGTCGACCTCTGCGGGGGCAGCTTCGACGCCGAGGGGACCCGGCCCTACGGCCCCGACTCCCTGCAGCTCGTGTTCTCCTCCACGAAGGGCGCCACCGCGGCCTGCGCCAACCTGCTGGCCCAACGCGGACTCTTGGACCTGGACGCTCCGGTCGCCGACTACTGGCCCGAGTTCGCCCAGGCCGGCAAGGAGACCCTGCCAGTCCGCTACCTCCTCTCGCACCAGGCGGGGCTGCCCGCCATCGATCGCACGCTGACACCCGAGGAGGTGCAGACCTGGGACCCGGTGATCGACGCCCTCGCCGCGCAGGCTCCGTTCTGGGAGCCGGGGACGGCGCACGGGTACCACACGCTCACCTACGGCTATCTCGTCGGCGAGGTGGTGCGGCGCATCAGCGGCCGCTCGCTTGGGACCTTCTTCGCCGAGGAGGTGGCGGGGCCTCTCGGCCTCGAATTCTTCATCGGGCTCCCCGCCGCGCTCGAGCCCCGGGTCTCCCCCGTCGTGGTGGCGCCGATCGGGGGGGCCGCCCAGAGCGGGGAAGGCTACGCGTCCACACTGCTCGCGCGCGCCCTCAACATGGGTGGTGCGTTCCGGGACCGGGCCTGGATGAACCGCCCCGCCTGGCACGCCGCCGAGGTCCCCGGGGGCAATGGCATCACAAATGCGACCTCACTGTCGCGGCTGTACGCCGGGCTCGTCGGCACCGTGGAGGGGGGGCCACCGAGCGCCCTTCTCACTCCCGAGCAGACCGAAGCGGCTCGCACCGTCCTGACCTTCGGCGAGGACCGGGTCTTCGCATCAGTTGGCTTCCCGCTGAAGCAGAAGATCGGGCTCGGGTTCTGGCGGGCCAGCCCCGCCGCCACCTGGGGTGGTGCGGGTTCCTTCGGCCACGGCGGTGCCGGCGGCTCCTACGGCTTCGCGGACCCCGAGCACCAGCTGGCCATCGGCTACGTCATGAACAAGATGGCCGAGGGTGTGGTGGTCGACCCCCGGTCGTCGGGGATCATCAAGGCCACCTACACCGCCCTCGGGGCGCGGGCGAAATACTTCTGAACACGGACCGGTTGTGAACGTAGGAAGAAAGGTTGGAAATGTTCTCGCGTAAGTCCGCCGCAGTAGAGACGTCGTTCGAAGTTTCCAAGACCGACGACGAGTGGCGGGAACTGCTCCCCGCCGACCGTTACGCCGTCCTGCGCCGTGCGGGTACCGAGCCTGCGTGGTCGGGCGACCTGCTGCATGTCGACGGCGAGGGCGTGTTCCGCTGCGCCGGGTGCGGCGCCGAGCTGTTCGACACGCAGGCCAAGTTCGAGTCCGGCACCGGCTGGCCCAGCTTCGACCGGGCACGCTCCGCCGGCACTGTCATTGAGCACAGGGACCGCAGCTTCGGCATGGCGCGCACCGAGATCCTGTGCGCCCGGTGCGGGGGCCATCTGGGGCACGTTTTCCCCGACGGGCCCACCGATACGGGGCAGCGTTACTGCGTCAACTCGCTCTCGCTGACCTACGAGCCCGCCGGCGGAGCCGACGAGACAGAAGGAACGGCGAGCGGGGTCTGATCCTCCGCCGGCGGTCGCAGCAGGGCGGTACCGAGGGCGAGCGCACCGCCGATGTCGACCACCTCCTCCCGCAGGAAGTCGATCATGTCGAGCGACGGCCCGGGTGCTGCCGGGCGCGCCCGCGCCGCAGGAGTGCGACGGCGAACCCGAGCACGCCCGCCGTCGCGACCCCGACGACGACCGGGTCGACCACGAGACGTTCCGTCGCACCGGCCACATGCGCCGTCAGGGCCGGCCATCCGGTCGTGGTGATCAGCCAGGGCATCACTCAGACCTGGACCGCCAACGCGTCGGCCCCGCCGGCATCGGCGCCCTCCGGTGAGGCCGTCCCCCGCCGCTCGACCTTGTGGACGTCGGCTGTGGCGAAGCGCAGGCTGGGTCCGACCTCATCCGCCGTGATCTCCACCTTGGAACGGTGCTCCCCCTCCTCGGTCTCCCAGGTCCGGTGCTCCAGCCGACCCGTCACGACGACCCGCATGCCCTTGGTGAGGCTCAGCGCGACGTTCTCCGCCAGGTCGCGCCAACAGATGACGTCGAAGAAGGACGTCGACTCCTGCCACTCCTGGGTCGTGCGGTCCTGCCACCGACGGTTGACGGCGACGCCGAGCTGGGCCGTCGCCTGTCCCTCGCGGGTGTAGCGGATCTCTGGTTCACGGGTCAGGTTCCCGGTGATCGTCGTGGTGTTGGCCATCTGCATCCTCGCTTTCGTCGGGCCCTCCTCCGAGGGCGCGACGCAGCGTGGTGACCCCGGCTTGGCGGGAACCTTGCCGCGAACCTTGCCAGGGCGGAATTTCCCCGTCGCCGGCCCTCAGACTCAGGACTTCGGCTTCATCCCCAGGCGGCGAAGCACGAACGCGCCGAAGCGCCCGGCGGGCTTGCCCTGCGGATGATGGTCGGCCGAGTGCCCGTCGCGGGCACCACACTCGGGTCCACTGACGCCCCGGGGGTGAGACCGAACAGCGGTAACTAGTCGCGACCGCCCCGGAGCGTGCGACCGCCAATGACGTAGAGGGTCACACCGATGACGAGCGATCCGACGATGACCCAACGCACGGCATCCGTCTCGAGCGTCGTCGGTGCCCCACTCGAACTGATCTCGGCGAAGCCCCCGCCGATCACGAGCGCGACGAAGGCCAGGATGCCGCAGACCAGCGAGCCTTTGCGGGCGTTGTTGCAGAAGAACCGGGATTGCGACGAGTCGTGCTTGGACCCGTTGGAGGTTTCGTCCCTGCGACTCGTCACCCTTTGCTGCCTGCGCACTCGGCGACCTCGCCGATGTCGAGGAGTTCCCGCATTGACGTGAAGGGTACCGCAAGCCAATTTGCGGTCTCACAGAGGGCAGCCATGGCCCCGCGCGTCCGCCCGACGGGTCGCTCGTCTTCCGGACTCGGATGCCCCCGGGACGCAACCTGATCGCACCCTGACCAACCCCCATGGGAGGGTAGGTTGCCCTGGGTGGGGGACGTGGTCGGGGGCCTCGTGCTGGATGCACCCGCGCCGGCGCATGCCGAGCCGCCGGTCGGACGGCGAGCCGAAAGGACCGGCCGGGCCGGCCGATGGCAATTCTGGTGCTCGCCGCCCGACCAACCCCGGTGGGCGCGACCGGCGCTCCTGCTCGTCGCCGCGCTGGCGGCCCTCTCCTACAGCTGGGGCAGCGGCAGCGCCACACTCGAGACCTTCTACGGCGCCGCCGTCCGCAGCATGTCGCAGAGCTGGCACAACTTCTTCTTCGGCGCCTTCGACCCGTGGGGCACGGTCTCGGTCGACAAGTTGCCCGGCGCTTTCTGGCTCCAGGCACTGTCCGTCCGCCTCTTTGGCTTTCACATCTGGGCCATGGTGCTGCCTCAGGCGATTGAGGGGACGCTGACCGTCCTCGTCCTCTCCCGCGCCGTGCGCCGCGTGGCGGGAGCCGGAGCCGGGCTCGTCGCCGCGGTCGCCCTGGCCACGACGCCGGTCACGATTCTGTTGAACCGAGGCAACATCTCGGACTCGTTGCTCATTCTGCTGCTGGTGCTCGCGGCGGACGCCACCACTGCCGCCGTGATGACGGGCCGGCTGCGCTCCCTGGTGCTCGCCGGCGTCTGGGTCGGCCTGGCCTTCCAGGCCAAGATGCTCCAGGCCTGGATCGTCCTTCCCGCGCTCTCCCTCGCCTACATCCTCGCGGCGCCCGTCGCCAGCCTGGAACGCCGGGTCGGGCGGGTGGCCCTCTCCATCCTTGCCGTGATCGCCGTCTCGCTGAGCTGGATGTGCGTGGTCAGCCTCATCCCGGCGCACGACCGCCCCTACGTCGACGGCAGTTGTGACAACTCTGTCTTCAGCCAGGTGTTCCTCTACAACGGCGCTGATCGCCTCAGCGGGAACCTGCTCGACCAGCCGGGCTGCAGCCAACCGCCCGTCGGCCGGGTGACGTCGACGAGCGGCGGCGCAGCGACCCACGCCCTCGACCGGGGACCCGGCCGTTTCCTCAGCGGCGGGTTCGGACGCGACGCGGCGTGGCTGTTCGTCCCGTCTCTGGCGGCGTTGGGGGGCATCCTGGTGGCCCGCCGGCGTGAGCCCCGCACCGACCCCTGGCGCGCCGCCGCGCTGTTGTGGGGGACCTGGCTGTTCCTGTCGTGGAGCTTCTTTGCCTCCAGCCGGTTCCTGAACGGGTACTACCTTGCCGCGCTGGCGCCGGCGATGGCCGCGCTCTGCGGCCTGGGTTTCGCACTGGCCTGGAAGCTGCGCGAGCGGACCCGGGTCGTGCCCGTCCTCGTGATGGCCACCGTCGCCGTGGGCGTGGCGTACGCCGCCTCCCTGGTGCCCGATGCGGCCGGGGTCCGCCTCTGGGTCATCACCACCAGTGCGCTCGCCACCGCGGGGGCCGTGGGCTGCCTCGCCCTCTCCCTACGACGGGACCGGCGTCCGTGGGAGCGGCGCGCCGGCCTCGGCCTGGCCACGCTGGCACTGCTCCTCGGCGGATCGTGGGCCTCGGCGACCGTGGTGGCTGACCAATTGGGGCCCTTCGACGCGCCCTACCAGCCGGCCGCGGCCACCGCGGCGCAGCAGGCCGGCTGGCAGCGCGACGTCGCCTCCTGGCCCGCTCTCGCCGCCGACGCCGCGCCCGTCCCATCCGCACAGAGCGTCGAGACCGACGAGACCTCGGCGCAGGCGAGCGGTTCCGTCCTGGCGTCCGGTCGCGAGTTCCTCCCCGTCGGCGGGTTCTCGGGCCAGGTGCCGAGCACACCGCTCAACACGTTCATCGACGACGTGCGCCACGGCCGCGTCGTGGGCGTCCTCGTTCCGGTGACGCCGCTGACCCGCAACCCCGACATGCGCTGGGTCCTGGCGCATTGCAGCGTCCAGAACGGCCCCCGGGCCAAAGTCCGCACGGGCAGCGGCGTCGACCGGCGCTACATCTGCGCACCGGCCGACGCCGGTGCGTGACACCCTTCAGACGACGGCCGCCGGAAGAGGGCCTGGTGCCCGGGCCGACGTGGTCCCGCGGTCAGACGTCGAGGAAGCGCCGGATCGCGACGGCGGAGCCGATGGAGCCGATCGCCATACCCACAAGGACCACCACCACGTTGGTGAGCAAGACCTCGGATCCGGACATGTGCATCGCGGTGAAGATGTTGCTCGTCGTCCGACCGCTCCCCTCGTGGTTGATGAAGAGGTAGACGAAGTAGACGACGACCGCGGCCAGCAGCGACCCGAACAGGCCCTGCAACAGCCCCTCGGACATGAACGGGACGCGGATGAACCAGTTCGTGGCACCGACCAGCTTCATCACGGAGACCTCGCGGCGTCGCGCGAAAATGGCCATGCGGATGGTGTTCAGGATCAAGACGGCGGCAGACACGATCAGGACGATGGCCACGGCCAGACAGACCCACTTCGAGACGTTGATCACCGTCTCCTCGCTGTGGATGGTCTGCAGGGGCTCCGTCACCGAGAGGACGCCCGCGGTGCCTCTGAAGGTGTGCGAGACCTGGACCGCGTCGGTGAGGGCAACGGGGGTGCACCAGTAGGAGGTCGGCATCTCCGCCTGCGTGGTCGCCTGGAACACGTCTGGGGGCAGCAGCCGGCGGGCCTCGGCGAAGTTGCGTGCCTTGTTCCAGTAGACGCACGGCTGGACGACGTAGTTCAGCTGCGACAGCTCGGTGGAGACAGCGTGGATCTCCTGGGAATTGGCGTTGGGCTCCATCCAGACCGTGACCTGGGTACCCCGCTCGAGCGTGCCCGTGGCGTTGGCCGATCCCTGGCGCAGCAGGAGGGCCGCACCCACGAGCGACAGGGAGACGGCGACGGTCAGGACGGCGGCGACGGTCATGAGCCGGTTGCGCCACAGGTTCGACGCCGTCTCGCGGACGACATAGTCGACGGATACCGCCATCAGCTCAACCCGCTGCAGCCACGTCGGGCTGCTGCTGCCCTGAGCCGTCGAAACCGTAGACACCGCGCGCCTGGTCGCGCACCATCCGTCCGTTGCTCAGCTCTATGACGCGCCGTCGCATCTTGTCCACCAGCACCTCGTCGTGCGTCGCCACCACGACGGTCGTGCCCGTCCGGTTGATGCGGTCGAGCAACTGCATGACGCCCTGGCCCGTCTGCGGGTCGAGGTTCCCCGTGGGCTCGTCGGCCAGCAGAATGAGTGGCCGGTTGACGAAGGCGCGGGCCACGGCGACCCGTTGCTGCTCACCGCCCGAGAGCTCGTTGGGCAGGTTGTCCCGCTTGGTGGCCAGACCGACGAGGTCGAGCACCTGCGGCACCTGGTTCGCCACCACGTGACGGGGCCGACCGATGACCTCGAGCGCGAAGGCCACGTTCTCGAAGACCGTCTTGTTGGGCAGAAGCCGGAAGTCCTGAAAAACGCAACCGATATTTCGGCGCAGGTACGGCACCCGCCATTTCGGCAGTTCCACGATGTTGCGCCCAGCCTCGAGGATCTTGCCGGTGTCGGGAAGCTCCTCGCGGAGGAGCAGCCTGATGAAGGTCGTCTTCCCGGATCCGGACGCGCCGACGAGAAAGACGAATTCGCCCTTCTCGATCTCGACGGTGATGTCGCGGAGCGCGACCGTCGATCCCTTATAGGTCTTGGTGACGGTTTCGAATCGGATCATCGGCAGGAGAGATGTCGCCCCGGCAGGCGCGGGCAGGGCACTGCGCAACTCTACCGACTCTGCAATGCGGTTTCGGGTCATGGGCTCCGGCGCAGGTCACAGCCGCCCAGCAGACAGAATCACCGGGCGGGCACGGCGCGTCCAACGCTGGCTTCGTCCGCCCTCAGCGATGGTTGCAGGCACTGCACTGAACGCACTGGACCGCGGGTTGCACCCGGCAATTCCATCCACTCGGCCTCCGCCCGGACGTGGCGGGCTCGCGCACGCCGACCGTGCACCCACGCCGGCTCGGCGCCGCGCCGCGCCAAGAACCCCTCGGCCCGTGGCGCGCCCGCATGGCGCCGGCCCCCGAAGAAGTGGTCCTCGACGCGCGTGTCGGAATGGCGGTGGACGTCGCCACACACAACGTCCGCCGGCGCCCCGGCGCGCCGTGTCGGGCCGGTCGATGGCGCCCCCCATACGCGTGCCGGTGCCGAGAGGTCGATGGCGACGGTCTCGAGCCCGTCGGTCGCACCGGACAGCAGCCTCAAGGCGCCCCGAGGACGGCGGGACTGGGCGCGCCCGGACCGGCGGGGCGTCCTCGTCACTGAGCCGCGCCGTCGCGGTGGTCGGTTCGTCGACGGGCGCGGTCGCCACGCGTCGGATCATCGCGGCGCGGCATGGCCTCATGCATGGAGCGGCATCAGCCCGATGCGACGCGTTCGCCCGCATTCTCGTTCTTCCCGGCCCGGGTCCTGCGCCACGCCGCAGCGGAACGACTCACGGGAGCGCACACGAGCACGTGACTCGATGCAGTTGTGACGAGTTCTGCAGTTGCTACGAGTTGCCCTCGCGCTGACGGCGCAGCTCCGCCTCCATGAAGGGATCAAGGTCGCCGTCGAGGACGGCGTCGACGTTGCCTGTCTCGTAGTTGGTGCGGAGATCCTTCACGAGTTGGTACGGAGCCATGACGTAGGAGCGAATCTGGTTGCCCCACGCGTTGTCGACCCGGTCACCGCTCAGCGCCTCGAGCTCGGCCCGGCGCTCCATGCGGGCCCGCTCGGCCAGCTTGGCCCCCAGGATCTGCATCGCCTTGGCCTTGTTCTGATGCTGGCTCCGCTCGTTCTGGCAGGAGACCACGATCCCGGTGGGCAGGTGGGTCAGGCGCACCGCCGAATCCGTCTTGTTGACGTGCTGGCCTCCCGCGCCGGAGGACCGATATGTGTCGATACGCAGGTCTTTCTCGTCGATCTCGACCTCGGACGACACGTCTTCGAGGAAGGGCGTGACGTCCATGGAGGCGAAGCTGGTCTGGCGCCGGTGCTGCGAGTCGAACGGGGACATCCGGACCAGGCGGTGCACGCCACGCTCGGTGGCCAGGAGCCCATAGGCGAACCGGCCGTGGACGATGAACGTGGCCGAGAGCAGTCCCGCCTCCTGCCCCTCGGTCGCCTCGTCGACCTCGACGGTGAAGCCGCGCCGCTCGGCCCAGCGCTGGTACATCCGGAGCAGCATTTCGGTCCAGTCCTGCGCGTCCGTCCCACCGGCGCCGGCATGCACCTCACAGACGGCATCGAGCTCGTCGTACTCACCGGAGAACAGCGACTGCAGCTCCAACGCCCCGAGCCGCGTCCCGAGGGCGTCGACCATCTCGACCAGCTCGGCGTCGAACGCGGCATCACCGGATCCCTCGGCGGCGGACTCCTCGGTCAGCTCGAGCAGAGCCCGGGCGTCCTCGAGTGCGCTGCGCAGCGTGTCGAGCTGATCGAGGTCGGCAGACACCCGTCCCAGTTCCTTGGTGACGGACCGCGCGTTGTCGGCGTCGTCCCAGAGATCCGGGCGGGCTACCTCCGCCTCGAGCTCGACGCGGCGCACCTCGAGCTTCTCGCGCCCGAGGTAGCGCTCGGCCTCAGCCAGCCGCTCCCCCAGCGCTTCGAGTTCAGATGTGAAGTCGCGGGGAAGGTCGGCCGACGACCCGTCAGGCGGCGCCATGGCAGAACTTGAACTTCTTGCCGCTCCCGCACCAGCACGGGTCGTTGCGTCCCACCTTCTCGTGTTGCTCCTTCACGATGGGAACCAGTGCGTCGGGGTCGGGCGCGTTGGGCCGCTTGATCTGCGCCTTGCCACCACCGCCGCGGCCGTTGCTGGCGGCCTCGTCGGTCCGGGTCAGCACCGATGTCTGCGGTGGCACGTTGGCACCCTGGTCGGCCAGCAGGGCCGTGGCCATCGCTCCCGTCTCGGCCACGGGGTCCTCGGCCGCGGCGTAGACCGCCTTGTCGAGGTCGGGCTCGGAAGCCGGCGCCTGGACCGCCTCGACGTGGAGGATGTAGCGGAGATAGTCGTTGTCGATGACCTCCATGAGCTGACCGAACATGGAGAAGCCCTCCTGCTGCCATGCGTTGAGGGGGTCGGCCTGGACGGTCCAGCGCAGGTGGATGCCATCCTTGAGGTTGTCCATCTCGGTGAGGTGGTCGCGCCAGCGGGCGTCCATGATCTGCAGGTACACGTCGCGTTCGATCTGCCGCATCGTCTCCGCGCCGCCCGGCATCGCCTCGCCGTGCTTCTCGTAGAAATCGAGGGCCTCTTCGACGACGGACTCGACCAGGTCCTCTGTCGTGGACGCCTGCTCGAGGTCGGCCACGGTGAACTTCGTCGGGTAGTACTGCGTGATGGAGTCGAGGAGGGACTTGAGGTCCCAGTCCTCTTCGAATTCGCTCGGGCAGTGCTCGGCGACGAGCTTCTCCGCCACGCCGGCCAGCAGGTCCTCCGTGTGCTCCTCGAGGTCGTCGCCGTCGATGATCTGCAACCGGCGCTCGTAGATGACCTTGCGTTGCTGGTCCATCACCTCGTCGTACTTCAGTGCGTCCTTCCGCATTTCGGCGTTGCGGGCCTCGACCGTGTTCTGCGCCCGCTCAATCGCCTTGGCCACCGTCTTTGACTCGATCGGCACGTCCTCGGGCAGCGTCCGCCCCATCACCCAGCTCATGGCACCGGTGGCGAAGAGCCGCAGCAGCTCGTCGTCGAGGCTGAGGTAGAAGCGGCTCTCCCCCGGGTCGCCCTGGCGGCCCGACCGGCCACGGAGCTGGTTGTCGATCCGCCGGCTCTCGTGGCGCTCGCTGCCCAGCACGTAGAGCCCGCCGAGCTTGCGCACCTCTTCGCCCTCGGCCCGGCAGCGGGCCTCTATGGACCCTTTCCGGTGATCGAGCTCGGCCAAGCCCTCGTCGCTCTCGACGTCAACGCCCTCGGCCGCCAGTTCGTGCTCCGCGAGCAGCTCGGCATTGCCCCCGAGGATGATGTCGACGCCGCGGCCCGCCATGTTGGTGGCCACCGTGACGGCGCCCCGCCGACCGGCCTGGGCCACGATCTCCGCCTCCCGGAAGTGCTGCTTGGCGTTCAGGACGTTGTGCGGCACACCCCGCTTCTCCAGTAGGCGCGCCAGCAGCTCGGACTTGGCCACCGAGGCGGTGCCGATCAGCATGGGCTGGCCGATCTCGTGCCGCTCGACGATGTCGTCGACGACCGCGTTGAACTTGGCTTCCTCGGACTTGAACACGAGGTCAGGCTCGTCGAGGCGGACCATCTCCTTGTTGGTGGGGATCGGCACCACCGGCAGACCGTAGGTGGCGGCGAACTCGCCGGCCTCGGTCTCGGCGGTGCCCGTCATGCCGGACAACTTGTCGTACAGGCGGAAGTAGTTCTGCAGCGTCACCGTGGCCCAGGTGTGGTTCTCCTCTTTGATGGCCACCCTCTCCTTGGCCTCGACGGCCTGGTGGAGACCGTCGGACCACCGCCGCCCTTCCAGCGTGCGCCCGGTGAACTCGTCGACGATCTTCACCTCGCCTTGCTGCACGAGGTAATCCTTGTCCCTCTTGTAGAGGTCCTTGGCCGTGAGGGCCTTGGTCAGCTGGTGGACGTAGTTGACCGACACCGCGTCGTAGATGTTCTCGACCCCGACCGCCTGCTCGACCTTCTCTATCCCGGACTCGAGGGGGATGACCGTCTTCTTCTCCTCATCGACCTCATAGTCGACGTCACGGGTGAGCGTTCGGGCAATGGACGCGAACTGGTAGTAGAGCTGCGCTGCCTCGTCGGCCGGTCCCGAGATGATGAGCGGCGTGCGTGCCTCGTCGATGAGGATGGAGTCGACTTCGTCGACGATGGCGAAGACGTGCTCGCGCTGGGCCATGAGATCGCGACTCCGCGTCATGTTGTCGCGCAGGTAGTCGAAGCCGAACTCGTTGTTGGTCCCGTACGTGATGTCTGCCGCGTAGGCCGCCCGCTTGATGATGGGGTCGTCGATGTCGGAACCGATCCGGCCGACGGTCAGGCCGAGCCAGCGGTGGACGCGCCCCATCCACTCGGAGTCCCGGCTGGCCAGGTACTCGTTGACCGTCACCATATGGACGCCGCGCCCGTTCAGGGCGTTGAGGTAGGCGGGGAGCGTGGAGACGAGCGTCTTCCCCTCGCCGGTCTTCATTTCTGCGATCCACCCGAAGTGCAGGGCCATGCCCCCCATGAGCTGCACGTCGAAGTGACGCTGGCCCAGCACCCGCCAGGCCGCCTCCCGCACGACGGCGTAGGACTCCACGAGGAGGTCGTCGAGGGTCTCGCCCTGGTCGAGTCGCTCCTTGAACTCCACCGTCTTGTGGGCGAGTGCCTCGTCGCTCAGACCCTGCATCTCGGGCTCGAGGGCGCCGATGAGGGGGACCAGCTCGGCCAGCCTCCTGACCTTCTTCCCCTCGCCGGCGCGCAGGACCTTCGTGAACACGCTCATGGCAGGCAGATCCTACCGGCCGGGGCGGGCGTTGAGCTGCAGCCGGGTGCTCACATCGAATTGGGGCTGCGTGCGGCTGACCTGGTCTTTGACCCCACACTCGCCTGCCGCGAGGGTGACGCGCCGGTCCCGGCGGTGCGGCGGCGGACCGCCACACCCAACGGCACCATGCTGGCGCGCATCGCCTCGTCTCCGCCCGCCCCCGACAGCCGGGGACACGGCGGGCAGGGCTTACCTCTAAGCCGCACCATGCTCAGCGACCACAAGTCGCCTTACGTGGGTCGTTTTGCCTGCGACTGGCCTCGACTTTCAACCACAGACCCGCACGCAGCCCGCCGCCATCCTACGCCCCGGCGGTGCGCCTACTGCCCGGGGACATTCGAGCCCGACGAACCCGAGGCACTGCCCGCGCCGGCGGGATTGGCACCCTCGAGCACCGTGACGTCGGAGATCAATCGACACCGCGCCCACCTGCTGCAGGTCGGCGATCAGACGGACGACGTCGGCCTGGGCGAGGTGATCTTGTCGTTGACGAAGGTCTGGTCGACCGCGGCGTACACCGAGGCGGTGCCCGCACCCCGATTCTCCGATTGCCAACGATATGCGCCTATTCACAATTTTGTTGTGCAAACGCTTCACAAAGTTTCAAATTTTGGCTTGCCGGTCTGTTAAAGACCCTGGCGGGTGGGCATAGTGTCATGTACTTCCTCGTAGGAGGACGAACAGAGGAGAGGGACGGAATCAGTTGGCGCTCCGCGAAGAAGAGCTCTCCAACCTGTGCGACGACGTCGACCTTGAACGTGACCGCGCGCTCGTCGAGCGTTGCCAGGCGGGTGATTCCGCAGCGTTCGGCAGCCTCTACGCCCGTTACTACGAGCGGCTTCTCCGCTTCTGCCTTCGCCGACTGAGCGACCGCCACGAAGCTGAGGACGCGGCGCAGGAGGCCTTCGCTCGAGCCTGGAAGGCGCTGCCGCGGTTCGCCGGCGAGCGGCGGTTCTACCCGTGGCTCACCGTGATCGCGGGGAACATCTGCACGGACATGCTGCGCCGTCGGTCGCGCAGCACGCCAACGGGCGACTTGGAACTCACGGCACAACACCCGGTTGGCGTTGCCTGCGAGGACACGTCAGAGGAGCTTGTCCTGGCGGCTGTCGACGGCGAACTGGTCAACCGTGCACTGGGCCGCCTCTCCAGGCGTCACCGCCACGTTCTTGCCATGCGCGAGGGGTCCGGATGGACCTACCAGCAGATCGCGGACCACGAGGGTGTCGAAATCGGAACCATTGAAACGCTGCTCTGGCGTGCCCGCCAGGCGCTCAAACGCGAGTTCGCTGTCGTGTCCGATTCGAAGGAGGCCTTGGCCGGTTTCCTCATCGCCACTGGCGCACTCATCCGCCGCAGTATCTTCCGAGTGGCCCACCGTGGCGCCGGCGTGCAGCACCGTGGTGGTGGCACCGGAACGATGCGCAATGCGGTGGCGGGCGTTGCCGTCACCGGCGCCGCCGTCGCGGCGGGATTCATTGCCCCGCACGCGTGGTCGGGCGGCGCCAGCGGGGCCGGGTCGGCGCCCGGTTCGGCCCTGGCAGCGCCGCCTCTTGTTTTGGAGTCCACTACCCCCGGCACGCGGGGGACAACCGGCGCGGGTGCAGGCGCGCCGACCGTGGGTGGCGAAAATGCGGGATCGAGCGCTGCCTCGGCATCGGGCGGGTCCGTGATCGCTTCGGGCGGCACGAGCGGGTCCCGCACCAGCGGCCGAGGTGCCTCAACCACGGCTGGCGGGTTGGGGTCAATTCTCGGTTCCGTGTCCGGTGGCTCGTCGGCAGCCACTGGCAATCGCTCCAGCGGGCTCAGCCAGGCCGCGGGGGGCCTGCACAGCACCTCGAGCGGCGCGACAAGCGGGGTCGGACAGACCGCGAGCGGCACGACGAGCGGGGTCGGACAGACCGCGAGCGGCGCGACGAGCGGGGTCGGACAGACCGCGAGCGGCGCGACGAGCGGGGTCGGACAGACAGCGAGCGGCGCGACGAGCGGGGTCGGACAGACGGCGAGCGGCGCGACGAGCGGGGTCGGACAGACGGCGAGCGGCACGACGAGCGGGGTCGGACAGACCGCGAGCGGCACGACGAGCGGGGTCGGACAGACCGTGAGCGGCACGACGAGCGGGGTCGGACAGACGGTGAGCGGCACGACGAGCGGGGTCGGACAGACGGTGAGCGGCGTGACGAGCGGGGTCGGACAGACGGTGAGCGGCGTGACGAGCGGCGGGGGCGGACCGAATACCACGGTCAGTGGAGTCACGAGCGGGGTCAACGGGCTCTCGCAGTCAATCGGGCTCGGCAGCGTGATCCCGACGACGTCGGGCTCGGGATCCTCGGCCGGCTCGGGCACTTCTTCGGACACCACCACCACGACCACGACCACCACCACCACGACGAACCCGGTGCAGGGGGTACTCGGTGGCACGGGCCAGACCGTGGGTGGCCTGTTGGGCGGGACGTAGCACCACCGGGGCGCACGGCGTGCGCCGTGAGGGCCGATCATCTCGCTCCGCGGGGTCAGCAGGTCATTCGGCTCCACATGGGGCTCATGGAGAGATCCGCGTCGATAATGACCTGATCGCCCCCATGTACTCCGACGTTCGCGTGACGATCGAGGGCGACACGGCCTCGCTTGCATTCGGCCGGCTTGCACGTCCGGCGAGCCGGCCTGGGTGGCGCAGGCTCCGAGCGGCCAGCCCGTACCACCTCGCTGACCGCCCAACGAGAAACGCCGCCGACCCCGGGCGTTGCGCTCCCGGAACCGGCGGCGTTCCCTATCAGGTACAGCTCAGTCGCCGGCGGCGGCTCCGCAGACGGTCTCGACCATCAGGCCGCTCACCACGTAGGGGTCCATGTTGGCGTTCGGCCGGCGGTCCTCCAGCCACCCCTTCTTGTTCTTGGCGGTCTGCCACGGGATGCGGATGGACGCACCCCGGTCGGAGGTGCCGTAGGTGAACGTATTGAAGTGCGCCGTCTCGTGCGCACCCGTCAGCCGGCTCTCGATTCCGATGCCGTAATTCGTCACATGCTCGTCGACCCGCTTCCCGAGGGCCTCGCACCCCGCGATGATGGCGTCCCAGCCGCCCTCCTCCCGCATGGCCTTGGTGGAGAAGTTCGTGTGGGCACCGGCTCCGTTCCAGTCGCCGAGCACCGGCTTGGGCTCCAGGGTGGCGAACACGTCGAAGTCCTCGGCGATACGGAAGAGCAGCCAGCGCGCCGTCCAGAGCTGGTCACCGATAAGCGGCGGCGGGAGGACGCCGATCTGGAACTCCCACTGCCCCATCATCACCTCGGCGTTGGTGCCCTCGATACCGAGGCCGGCCTTCAAGCAGGCGGCGGTGTGGCGCTCGACGATCTCGCGGCCGGGCATCTTGTCGCCACCGACGCCGCAGTAGTACGGGCCTTGAGGGGCCGGGAACCCGGCCTCGGGCCAGCCCAAGGGGCGCCCGTACTGGAAGAAGGTGTACTCCTGCTCGATCCCGAACCATGGCTCCTGGTCGGCGTACTTCTCGGCCAACTCGGCGGACTTCCGCCGGGTGTTGGTGCTGTGCGGGGTCATGTCGGGGTGCAGGACCTCGCACATGACGAGCTTGTCGCCCTCCGCGCGCAGCGGGTCGGTGCACACGAATACCGGCTCCAGGACGCAGTCGGAGTCGCTCCCCTCGGCCTGGTTCGTGCTCGAGCCGTCGAAGCCCCAGATCGGTGGCTCCTTGCCCTCCTCGACGATCTTGGTCTTGCTGCGGAGAAGCGGTGTGGGCTCCGTCCCGTCGATCCAGATGTATTCGGCCTGGTAGCTCATGGATTCTCCTGTGTTCCCCTTCTTCTGCGTGGTCAAGGTGCCCGGGGCGGGGAATCCCCGAGCCTCTTGCGGACACGACATCCCGCACCTGATTGCGATGTCAGTCTCGCCGGACCCTATTTCACAGCCGTATCCGTTATGTGAACCAACGATGAAATCCTGTCGGGCGTACGCCTCGTTGGTCGGCTCTCCCGGGCGGTCGCCGCCCTGATCCGCGCTCCTGCCCCGTCGCCGTCGCCGGCTCGCACGGGCACCCGGGCGACTGCTCGAAACCGGGGACCTGACCGCACCCGCGAAACCGGGATCGCGACGGAGGGCCGGATCTTTCGATCCGGCCCTCGCCCGTTGCCTCCCGGCAACATGGCCACCTTCAGAGGCGACCCGTTGTACGGCGGTCAAGACCGCCCGGCGCCTCAGCAGTTGGCGGCGTTGCCCACGCAGTTGTTGGCGCTGCTGAAGAGGCCGGAGATGCTCCCGCCCAGTGCGGCGATCGCCACGACCGCCACGACAGCGATCAAGCCGACGAGAAGCGCGTACTCCACCATGGAGGCGCCCCGCTCGGTGCGAGCCCGCTCAAGCAACGTTCCGTGCGCTGCCCTGACTGCGACAAACGCGTTCATGAAGTATCCGATCATCAAACTGCTCCCCTCTATGCCCCAAAAAGGACACCGATAGTTTTCCGGTACCCCTTTATAGAATCGGGTACAACACGAGCGGTGTAAATAGGACTTTTTGACCTATTGGTTGAGGTCACATCGTCCCTCCACCTTCGCTTCGGCTTCGGGCTTACGACTCTGAAGTCTCGGCGATCGCCCCCCAAAGAACCGACGAAGGGCTGGGTCCGCCGAAGCAGACCCAGCCCCACCGTCATCCCATGGGGAAGGGGGAATATTCCCTTAGGGAATTCATTACATGAGTCGTGGCAGTTGCAGCCCCGCTAGCAGTTGGCGGCGTTGCCCACGCAGTTGTTGGCACTGTTGAACAGGCCCTTGATGCCCCCACCCAGCGCAGCGATCGCCACAACAGCGACGACCGCGATGAGCCCGACGAGCAGTGCGTACTCCACCATGGAGGCGCCCCGCTCGGTCCGTGCACGCTCAAGCAGGTCGCCGTGGAAGCCACGCACCGCGAAGAACGCATTCAAAAACAGCTCAGTCATTTCGGTCATTCCCCTTTCCTCGCCCCAACCACCCCGGACGATTGCCCAGGCCGTATTGGAGTTCCCAGCACATTCATGACTCCATTTAGCTCTAAACTCCATAGGCTTATTGGACCATTTGGGCTGGGTATTTTCCCAATTGTCAGTTGCTATTCAATGGTGACGAGGCCCATGACGACGGCGCGCACCGAGCGCGTGAGTGCGGTTCGTCACATCCAACTTCTGAAAGATTGCGGCCAAATGGTTCTTGGTGGTCTTGGGGCTGATGTAGAGCCTCTGGGAGATCTCGCCGTTCGTGGCACCCTCAGCGAGTAGCTGGAGCACCTCGAGCTCCCGTTGGGTCAGGGACCAGGGGCCCCACTGCCGGTCATCCTCCCGCCGCTCCGCCGGGACCTCCGGGTCACCGAAGTCGTCATTGATGACGACCTCGAGGTCATCTCTGGTGAGTGTCGCCCGGGCGCCGCTCATGCGTTCACCTCGATGCACGGTCGTGCAGACCGACGGGCCGGAAACAGACACTTGCGTGTAGAACGCCCATTCAGGCCCACTCCCGAGCTCCAGCGCGGGTGACGGCTGCGCACTCGGCCACAGGATCGAGGCTGTGTTTGCCATTCCTCCCCCTCTTCCGCCCGGGCTTTGCGTCCGGTGCGGCTCCACCTCCACCGCAGTGCGGCGGAAACTCCCAGGTCATTGTACAATTTCGGCGTCAAACGACAGTCGCATCAGTGTTGCGACGCGGGTGCGACCTGGGCAGATAGGACAATTTTCCGCGGAGGGGCGGCGCGAATTTCTCGCGGGGGCGGCGCGAATTCAGCCCGAGTGGAAGGCGTGCTTGATCGGGCCGACAATGGGGCCCAGCACGACGATCATGATCGCCGGCAGGAAGCAGAGGGCGAGCGGGAAGAGGATCTTGACGGGCACCTTCGCAGCCTTCTCACGAGCCCGCTGACGTCGCTTGTCCCGCATCTCGTCCGCCTGCGCCTGCAGCACACGACCAATCGGCAGACCAAGAGCGTCGGCCTGTGAGAGGACCACCGCAAATGTGACCAGGTCGTCTATATCGGTGCGCAGCTTCATGTTCTCCAGGGCATCGTGGCGCGAGAGCCCCAGCTCCATCTCTCGCAGTGTCAAACGCAGTTCGTGGCAGACGGGCGACTCGAAGCGGGCACAGGACACCTGCATCGCCTGCTCCAGGCCAAGACCGGCTGCAACGGAGATGCACATGAGGTCGAGCAGGTCGGGCAGATCGTTCGTGACACGCTCGCGCCGGACTTTGATGCGGTGACGCAGCCAATAACTGGGGGCCAGACCGCCGATCATGGGCAGGATGAATAGGCACGCGAGGCCCATCTTCACGCTGACGGCACCGCTCACCAGGGCAACCAGACCCAGGCCGATTCCGAGCATGACCGAGCCCACCTGTACGGCCACGAACTCCTCGGCACGCACTGTGCCGGTGAGACCGGCTTTGAGAAGATCGGCATGCACCCGGTCGACCTCGCTCGAAGGGTAGAGCCGGGAGAGGACGTTCTTGAAGCCTCGGGCGGCCGGTCCGAATATGCGGGTGATCAGGGGTGTCTGCACCCGCTCGACGACCGGAGTCGCCTCGGCGTAGAGCTCGGCCTCCGCGCCCAGCGAGCGGATGAAGTCGAGCCGTCTCGCGGTCTTGTGCGAGCGCCAGGCCGCAGCGCCCACGCCGACCAGGCCCATCGTCATCAACGTGATGCCCGCCAACGGAACGATGTAGGTCGCGTTCACGCGGTTGCCCCCTTTTGGCTCAGATCTTGATGTTGACCATGCGACGCACGATCCAGAAGCCCAACGCCATCAGCCCGGCTGTCCCGATGAGAACGACGAGGCCGGCACCGTGCAGCATGGGCTCGAGATACCCGGGGTCCTTCAGCTCGAGTGCGCACACCAGGAAGATGGGAATGGCGAACAGGACGTAGCCCGACATGCGCCCTTCGGCTGAGAGTGTCTGCACCTCGCGGCGCACCTCCTGGCGGGTCCGCATGAAGTCGGCCAGCGTGTGGAGGATCGGAGCCAGGCGCCCACCGGTGGACTGCTGGATCCGCACCGCCTCGACGGCCCACGTGAGGTCCTCGACGCCCGAACGCTCGGCCATGTTCTCAAGCGCCACCACGAGGTCCGAGCCGACCGCCACCTCGGCCATGACCCGGTCAAGCTCGTCCGACAGGGGCGGCTTGGCGTCCCGCCGGTACATGTCAATGGAACGCTGGAAGGTCTGACCGCCCTCGACCGACGCCGACATCAGCGCCAACGCGTCGGGCAGTTGCTCCTGAATCTGCTTGATCCTCTTGGCGGAGCGCCGCGACGGCAGGTACCACGCGACACCGGCGACGAGTGCGATCGCGATGACCGAGCCGATGGGTGACCCCATCGTGACGCCGATCACGACCGCCAATCCGAACGCGATGGCTGAGCTGATCACCAGGTACTCCCCGGCCCGCAGCGGGATTGCGGCCCGCTCGAGTCGCCGTTCCAGGGCGCCGTGGGTGTCGACTCGTCCGAATATCCCGGAGATCCTCACCGTCAACGCAGAGAGTTCGCCGTGCTCGGGAGACTCCGTCACGACCTCGACGGGCACCTCAGCGGTCCCCATCGTGTCGTCAAGGATCTGGGCCAGCGTGCGCTGCTTGTTGCGTACCCGCATGATCAATGAGACGACCACGAGCGCGAGTCCGCCGCCGATCAGGACTGCGGCCACGAACGCTGCGCCCTGCGTACCCATCTGGGTTGCGGGCAACATCGCGCCTACTTTCCGTCGCGCCGGCGCGCGAGCATCTCGTACATCTCCTCCGAGGGCGGTTCGACCACCCGGCCTGGCCGCGCCGGGCGGTGATGGCGACCGGAGGGCCGACCCCCAGACCCGGATGCCGAGTCGTTGTCGTTGCGGAAGAGGTGCGCTGGCACCTCGACTCCGTTGAGCGCCAACTCGTCGAGGATCTTGGGCCGCAGGCCGGTGGACACCAGGCGACCAAAGCCCTCGTGCATGTCGACCCGGTGGAAGATGTCCTGCAGGAGGACGGTCTCTCCTTCCATCCCCTGGATCTCGGTGATGGAATGCACGACGCGGGGTCCGGCCGGGGTGCGTTGCAGCTGCACCAGGCAGCCAATCGCCATCACGATCTGCTCTCGAATGGCTCGCTGCGGCAGCTCGACGCCCCCCATCATGACCATGGTCTCCAGACGACCCAGCAGCTCGCGCGGCGTGTTGGCGTGCACCGTCGTCATGGACCCGGCGTGGCCGGTGTTCATGGCCTGGAGCATGTCGAGCGTCTCCGCGCCACGACACTCTCCGACGATGATGCGGTCGGGTCGCATACGCAGTGAGTTGCGCACGAGGTCACGGATCCGTACTTCTCCCGACCCCTCGGCATTGGCCGGGCGAGTTTCAAGGGTCACCACGTGCTCACCCTGGATCTGGAGCTCCGCCGACTCCTCGATCGTGATCAGGCGCTCACCGTCGGGGATGAAGTTGGACAGCACGTTCAGCATCGTGGTCTTGCCGGTGCCGGTACCGCCGACCACGATGAGGCTGATCTTGCCCCGCACCAGCGCCTCCAGGAAAACGGCAGAATCCATGGAGAGCGAACCGAGTCCGATGAGGTCCTGCATGACCAGAGCCCGTTCCGGGAATTTTCGGATCGTGAGCACCGGTCCGTGCAACGCGAGCGGCGGCACGATGGCGTTGATTCGAGAGCCATCGGCCAGACGGGCGTCCACCATCGGCGAGGATTCGTCGACGCGGCGCCCGACCCCATGCACCATCCGGTCGATGATGCGCCGGTACTGGTGCGGCGAATTGAAGACGATTTCGCTGCGGTGGAGCTTGCCCTGGCGCTCAATCCAGATCTCGTCGAACTTGTTACACATGATCTCGGTGATACTGCCGTCGGCGAGCAGCGCCTCAAGGGGTCCGTAGCCGAGGGAGTCCTCGAGCATCTCTTCCACGAAGCGCTGGCGTTCGATGGGCGAGATCCCGATGTCCTCGCGTTCGAGGATGTCGTTGACCGTGGACCGGACCTTGTCGCGCAGCTCGTCCGGCGAAAGGTCGGCCGCCTTCGGGGCAATCTCGGCCAACACCTTGGCCTGGACCTTCTGCTTGGACTGCTTCCACGCGGTGTCCAGGGCAGTTCGGTCCGAAGCCCGCCGCAGGGGGTGGCCCTTGGCCCCGGATGCCGCGGTACTACCGGCCACCCGCCGCTCGACGCCCTCGGGCATCCCCACGTCTCCCTCACGGCGAGTCCGTGGCGGAGTGGTTTCCTCCGGTGGCGGAGGCTGTGGCGACGCCGGAGGGGCACCGTCGGCTGCGGCCAGTTTCTCGGACAGGTTCATCTCGATCAGGCCCTCTCGAGCTCGGGCACCTTGTTGGTGCGACCCTTCCTCCTCAACCGCCAGAACCCGCGCGTCTCCCCGATCTCTGGCGTGTTCGAACCCGAACCGAGGATCGGTGTCATCTCATCGGAGAGGAACTGCTGCATACCCCCCGCCAGCTTCTTCCCGATTTCGGAGTTGGCTGCCGAGACGAGCGCTGGTCTTCCCTTGTTGATCGACTTCATGACGTCTCTTGAGTACGGCAGGACAGAGACGATCTTGTTGTCCAGGACTTCCTGGACGTCACTGATATCGATACCGATGTCATCCTCGACCTTGTTGAGCACGACTCCGATCGTCTGGCTCTCGATGCGCAGTTTCTCCAGCGTGGTCAGGAACACCCGCATGTTCCGGATGCTCGGCAGGTCCAGCGTCACCATGCACAGGACCCTTGTGGAGTGGTCGAACGCCGCCAGAACGATCTCGGACAACTGAGCCGGCGTGTCGACCACGATGTAGTCGAAATGCCGGCGCAGTGAAGCCATTACTTTGTAGACGTCCTTCGGGGCGATCATGTCGGCGTCGGCCGGGCTGAAGGGCGCGGCCAACACCGAAAACCCGAGCTCGTGCTCCTCCAGGAACTCCTCGACATGCTCATCGAGATCGTCTTCATCGACCGGCTCCCGGGACAGCAAGTCCGAAATCGTGAACCGGGGCCGGAGGTGCAGCGCGGTGGATACTTCGCCGAACTGCAGGTCGAGATCGACCAGACACACACGCTGGCCGGTCTGTGCCGCCAGATAGCACGCCAGGTTGGTGGCATAGAACGTCTTGCCACAGCCGCCGCTGGACGATGCCACGGTGAAGACCTCGGCGAACTGGGGTCGGTCGACGACGACGCCGTGAGCCACCACCGGAAGCGTGGGGTCGTTATTCGACGCGAGGTCGGCAATGTCGAAGGCACGCTTGAGGGCCGTGGCCAACTGCCGCTTGCTGGTCGGGAACTCCACCAGATCGACGGCGCCAGTCCGGACGATGTCGCTGAGATTGGCCTTCGGCTTTGGTCCGAGGGCCAGCACGATGGCGGGAACGGCTCCGGCTGCCCGCAGAGCGGCCAGGCGGGCCATGCCGGCGTGGCTGTCGAAGACGGGCCCGGCAACCAGCACGTCGATGGGGCCCTGCTGATGTACCTCGTCGACCACATCAATGACGTTGGCGCTGGTGACGACCTGATAGCCAGGTCCGAGCGAGGCCTGGATGGCCCGGCTGAGGGCCGGCGAACGGCTGATGACGAGGATCCGGCGTGTGATCATGGCGCTGACGTCGTCTGGTCCGTGCCGATGCACTGTCCGACCGGTGGGGGCGACGCGTCCTTCTGGGTTTGGACCACGGAGATCGCCTCGTTCTGCGAGAGGAACTCGAGCGACCTTGCATTGCTCGGGCTCACGGCCAGGAGCAGCGTCTCGCTGGCCGGGATGGTGCGGCCGGCCGATGTCGGGTGGCTCGAGTACGAGGGCACCGTGCTCTCGACGTCAAGGACCTGGATATCGGCCATCGCCAGCTCAGTGCACGGTACCGGCAGGGTGGAGGCCGAAGCCGAAGCATTGGGAGCGGTCGAGAGACTCTTGATGTTGGCGTAGACGTCGACCCGGCTGCCCGGTTGGAGGTAGCCGGCCAGAGCATCTGTCCCGGTGAGAGTGACGGTCACCGCGTTCATCCCTGTCGGCAGTGAAATGGATGACGTGCTCGCAGTGAGCTGCGTCGAGCTGATTGCGTGCCCCTTTGTGATCGACTGGCTCAGGACCTCGTCGGTCAGGCCGGAGAGCGACCCCAGATCGGTCGGCGAGTACGACCTGGTCGGGATCAGCTCAATGGCGACCAGGCCACTGGACACCATCTGCTGACCGGTGGTGCCGGCCGGGATGTTGCTCTTGGCCACGACCGCCGACGTGCTCACCGGTGCCTGCACGTTGCCAGACCCCCGCTTGCTCGCGCCCTCGACACTGGCATACGCGATCGCGCTCCCGGCGATGAACAGGATCACCCCGATCATGACCAATATCAGTGTCTGCTTCTTCACTGAACCTTCCCCCTCTCAACCGTCGGACAACACAGAGGGCCCTGACGGGCTGAACCAGCCGTGTGCTCCGTAGGAGGGTACGACGGGAAGGGGGTGAGGTACATAGGCCCTTTAGACCATTCTCCAATGCAGCGTCCCAGGTGAGACCGCCAAATGGTCCATATGTCCTATGTACCGTCGACGGCTGACAGCCCAGAATCAACTCGCACGTCTCGCTGCGACGTACCACTTTGAACATGTCCAGAAGTTGGTACGGCCGTCTGAGATGCAGAGGAGGGGATTCGCCTTGGGAGCGCGCACGTCGAGGATGCAGAGGCAACTGAGGCGACAGCGCGATGAGCGCGGCGCGGAGATGGTCGAGTTCGCCCTTGTCGTCGTGCTCCTCATCGCGCTGCTCTACGGCATCATTTCGTACGGCTTGATCCTGGCGGCACAGTCCACCATCACCCAGGCGGCCGCCGACGGAGCACGAGCCGGGATCGTGCAATCGAGCACCTCACCTTGTACCTCTGGCACCACCCCATGCGCCATCACCACTGCCCAGACCCAGGCGGCCACCGACGTGGGCTGGATGGACAAGGGGACGTGCGGGACCGCCAGCACGACGATCACGTGCGTGGCGACGGAAGCTGCTTGCCCCTCGAATGCCAACAACCAGTGCCTCACGGTCAAGGTCACGTACAACTACAACTCGAGCCCGCTCTTCCCCGAACTTCCCGGCATGGGCGTCATCACACCGTCGACCATCTCGTCGAGCAACACGCTGCAGATCTCGAGCCCCAGCTCGTAGGTGACCAAGGTGAACCTGGCGAGACGGCTCCGATCCCGGCGAGCCCCTGACGAGCGAGGCGCAACGCTCATTCTGGTGGCCATGTGCATGGTGTTGCTCCTCTGGGGGGGCGCCTTCGGCGTCGACTTGGGCATCACCGTCGTGGGCGGTCGACAGATGCAGGCCATGGCGGACACGGCCGCACTCGACATGGCCCGCTATATCGACGTTGCGGACTGGAGCCCGACGATCAACGGCGTGCCCAACGGCGCAGGACCCAGCGCCCAATACCTCAACGGCAAGCTGGCCTACGCCGACACCGACAACGGCTCGAACGCCACGCTCAGCGAGACGCCGGGGGTGTGGCTGAACGGCAGCTTCACCCCCCAGGGGCAGAAGGTCGGCACTCCCGCCCAAACGGTCCAGTGCTGGTACTACAAACCGTTCGCCGCCCACCCGTGCAACGCGGTCAAGGTCACGGCAACACAGACGGTGCCACAGATCTTCGCGGGAGGCCACCCCACGGTGAGCAGGTCCTCCATTGCGACGGTCGCGCCGGAATCCAGCTTCGACATCGGTTCCTACCTCGCCTCCGTCAACTCGCAGCAGTCCGCCGTCCTGAACGCGCTCCTGGGCACGTTGGGCGGCACGGCCAGCGTCTCCCTCGTCGGGTACCAGGGGTTAGCCAACACCTCAGTGACGGTCAATCAGCTCATTACGGCTTCGGGCGGGCTGCTGACGTCGTCCAACGTGCTGACGACGTCATTGCTGGGTTCACAGTGGCAAGCCATCTGGAGTGATGCCGTGGCCAATCAGGTCGCCCAGGTCAACTGCAGTTCCACGCCTACACCGCTCCCGTGCTCAGCCAGCACAGCGCTCAGCGCGCTGGACGTGACCGCGTCAACGTCAGTTTCGCTCTGCCAGCTGGTGTCGATCAATGGTTCGACGTGCAGCGGCAACCTCTCGACGCTCTCGACGGCAGCGCTCTCGGCCAGTCTCAATGTGCTCCAGATGCTCACCACCGAGGCCGAGGTGGCCAACGGGACGCATGCAATCGACCTCGGAACCTCGCTCGGGATCACGGGCGTGTCCGATGCCAAGTTGACACTCACCCTTGGTCAGATCCCCCAGGTGGCCTTCGGGCCCGTGGGCACCACGGCGTCCACGGCGCAGCTGACCACAGACCTCCAGCTGAACGACGGCCCCCTCGGCATCATCGACATTCCCCTGTCGGCCGCACAGGGCACAGCCACCCTCACGACCCTGACCTGCGCGTTCAACGCCATGACAGCAACCAGCATCCAGCCGACGACGACGGCGGTCACCGGCAACATCAGCCTTGCTGGTGTCGTCCTCGCCTCGATCTCGGTGTCCGGGGCGAACAGCGTCAATACCAGTCCGTTGGGCTATGGACCGTCGGTCGTGCCGCCCACCGCCACGACGGCCGCAAACGACACCAACCCCCAAGCATTCCAACCGACACCACCAACAGCGAGCCTCACGAGCGGCTCGCTGGTCGTCGGCACGCTGACCGGCTCGGTGCTGAACGGCGTGGTCGGGCCGATCCTCCAGGCGGTAGGTGTCCCCTTGGGCTATGCCTCCTTGGGCGATGCAGAAGTCGCGGATCTCAGCACCAACTGCGGCTCCGTGGCGCTCGTGCAGTGAGCGTCCCGGTCACACTCCTGGGCGGCGCGGCGCTGGGCATGGCGGCGGGGTCGCTGTTGGTCCCGCTCACCCGGCGCGAGCTGACCGCCGCCGTGGCGCGCTCCTCGCCGGGCGATGCGCCAATCGCAACGGCCGACCTGTCGGCGCCCCGGATCGCCTGGGGTCACTGGGTCGCCCTCGCCGTGGTGTCGGGCCTCCTGCCGGCCTACGTGCTGCACCGGGTCGGCTGGTCGCCAAATGCGCTGCCGCCGCTACTCCTGCTCGTCGGCCTCGTGCAGCTCGCCTACTGCGACCTGAGGCGCCGCCTGCTGCCCAAGACCCTCGTGTACGCGTTGAGCGCGGCGGTCATCACCAGCGGTGTGATGGTCGCCGTCTTCACTAACGAGTGGGAGCGTCTCCTGCTGGCATCCCTCGGGGGCCTCGTCTCCTTCGCCCTGCTCTTCATCGTCAACCTGATGAACCCGCGTTGGATGGCCTTCGGCGACGTACGCCTGTCCCTCGTGTTCGGTTTCGGGCTGGCCTGGGTGAGCCCGATGGCGCTCCTTCAGGCCTTCCTCTACGCCAATCTGCTCGCTGTCGTCGTCGGGTTCGCCCTCATCGTCGCCCACCGCGCCGAGCGCCGGTCCGCCGTACCGTTCGGCCTCTATATGGCGCTCGGAGCCGGCGTGGTGCTGCTCACCTGGAGCTGAGGGACCAGCGCTCAGGCAGGCGACAGGACCTTGACGTTTTGCGCCTCGTCCCCTTTGCGGCCAGACCCGATGGTGAACTCCACGCTCGACCCCGGTGCAATGCCCCGGTGAGCATCTCCTTCAACCTGCGAATGGTGTACGAAAAGGTCTTCACCACCATGGTGTTCCACGAACCCGTAGCCACGGGATGTGTTGAAGAACTTCACCGTTCCGGTCAGTTTCTTAGACTTCGGGCTCCCTCCGCCGGCGGCGCTTGCTGCCGGCGTCGGAGTTGAGAACGGCGGCATCAGCCTCGGCGGTAACCCAAGCGCACGTTGCACGCCAAGCACATCCTTGTGCTGCTCAGAAGTGACCAAAGACACGACCGTGCCGGTGTGACCCGCCCGGCCCGTCCGGCCCGACCGGTGGACGTAGTCAATGTGGTCAGATGGCGGGTCGAAATGGACCACGCACGGCAAGGCGTCGACATGGATGCCGCGTGCCACAACATCGGTCGCCACCAGGGCGTCGACCTTCCCCTTGGCGAACGACTCTAGAGCTCGTTCCCGCTGCCCCTGCGTACGGTCGCCGTGCATGGGGACGGCACGGACACCATGCGCCTGCAGCTGGCGGACGACGCGGTCGGCCCCACGCTTGGTGCGGCAGAAGACGAACGCTTGTCCGTGATGTTCGATCAACTTGGCCGTGATCGCCACGCGCTCGGCGCGATCGACCTTCCAGAAGTGGTGGGCCACATCGCCCTTCGCCTCCTCAGTGACCTCGATGGCAACCCTGACAGGGTCCCGCTGGTAGTTGCGGATGATCGACTCAACCTCGCGCCCGATGGTGGCCGAGAAGAGCAGGACCTGGCGGTTCGCCGCGGTCTGGTCGAGCAGACGACGCACGGCAGGAAGGAAACCCATGTCGGCCATGCGATCCGCCTCGTCGAGCACCACGGTCGTGACATCGTCGAGCCGGACGTCCCCCCGCTCGATCAGGTCCTCGAGACGCCCGGGGCAGGCCACCACGATGTTGACTCCCTTGTGCAGGGCTCGCACCTGATCCCGGTATCCCATGCCACCGAAGATGGACACGACCCGCTTGCGGTCATGCCCCAGGAGCTCTCCGATGACCTCATGCACCTGCGACGCCAGCTCACGGGTCGGCACGAGGACCAGCGCTCTCGGGCAGCGCGGGCGCGACTGGACCGTGTTGACGACGAGCGGGATGCCGAAGGCCAACGTCTTGCCTGAGCCGGTGGGCGCCTTGCCGCAGATGTCCCGGCCTGCCATGGCGGGTGGGATCGTCTCTGACTGAATCGTGAGCGGTTCGGTGATCCCCTGGCGGGAGAGCCGCTGGGTGTACGCCGCGGGGACGCCAAGGTCTGAGAAGGAAGGAATGACAAGACTCCGATCGAGGAAGAGCGGCCTACTCGATCAGGATTCTCGAACGGGCCCCACCGGGCGGATGCCCGAGGCAGATCAATGATAGCAGAACGCTGGGATTATCCTGCCGTCATGCCCGCGCTCACACCCGAGCTGAAGCAACGATGGGACTCCGACGGGTGGTGCATTGTGCCCGACCTGATCCCGCCTGCCGAGCTGGCCGGAGCGCAGGACGCCATGCACCGGCACTTCCCCACCCCTGCCGAAATGGCAGAACAGGGTGGCAGCAGAGCCACCCAGTGGCACACCTGGGATGCGCCGTGGCCGGAGTTCCCTTTCCACAGCTCGCGCCTCAACGCGCTGGTGCTCCACGACGGCGTAATCGACCTGGCTGAGGGGCTGCTCGGCACTGCGGATCTCGCGCTCTACATGGGCATTGTGACGGCGAAGTACGCGCACCAGGCCTCGGGCTACAACCAGCTCCTGCACGCCGACTATCCCAACCACATGCTGGTCGTGCCTCGACATGAGCTCGGCTACCAACAGGTGGAGTTCTTCGTCTACCTCACCGACGTCGCCGCCGCGGACGGCGCCACCCGGTTCGTCTCTTGGCAGAAGACCAAGGACATTCCCGTCGAGAGGCACACGCTCAACTACGTGGAGTACGCCGAGATGTACGCGGACGCGTCCGTTGCAGCAGCGACCGCCGGATCGGTCGTCGCCTACCGTCCCGACGTGTACCACCGGTCGGCCGACTTCACCGATCCCACGCGGTACCGCGTCATGCTCCATGTCTCGTTTCGTCACCGCGAGGCCGGCTGGGGTGGCTACCAGGCCTGGCCCTTCCGGGGCTTCTCGCCCGAGCTCACCAAGTACGTGCAGCAGGCGACGCCGCGCCAGCTCGAGCTCATGGGCGTGCCGGCGCCCGGCCATCCCTACTGGAACGAGGCGACACTCGCCGGCGTCCAAGCCCGCTACCCCGGCCTCGATATGAGTCCCTGGAGGAAGGCGCTGGGCTGACGGTCAGGCGCGCAACGGGGCACCAGGTACGACCGGTGGCCATGGCATCTCGCGCTCCGCCACCAGCGCCAGCTCGAGCAGCAGCTGTTCTCGGTGGTGTCCGGCCAACACCTGCAGTCCGACCGGCATCCCGTCGACCAGCCCCGCCGGGATGCTCACCGCCGGACTGCCGTTGAGATTGGAGGGCGCCGTCAGTGCCGCCTGATTCATGATGGCCCGGGCGAAACCAACCTCATGGACGAGATCCCGGCCGGGGATTGTCGAGGGTGGTGGCCCCTCCGCCTTGAAGGCCACGTCCGGGTGCGTCGAGCAGAACACGAAGTCGGCCTGGTCGAAGAGGTCGGCCATCGCACCGTTGAGCTGCCGGCGGTAGCGCTCGACGGACGCGGCCCTTTCGAGGGTGTAGCGCTCCCGGGCACTCCCGAGACCGGCGGCGATCTCGCGCGAGAGTTCGTCGACGCGATCCGGATAGGCATCGCCCAGGTCCACCACGAAGGGCGGCTGATTGGCCATGGCCCACGCACCGCGTAGCGGCGGAAGCGTCGGCGACACCGTCACGAGGCGCAGGCCGGCCATCCGCGCCAGGTGTTCGGCCTTCGCGGCGACCAGCAGGGCGACCTCCTCCCGGACCTGCGCGATCCCCAGATCGACCAGGATGGCAACCGTCATGCCAGACAGATCGTGCGTGCCGAGTTCGGCCTCCCACCCCTCCACCCGGGGAAGGCTCAGCGGGTCGCGGCGGTCAAACCCGTTGCAGGCGTCGAAGTAGCGCGCCGTGTCCCGCACCGACCGGGTCAGGACCCCTTTCACCGTGGTCATCGGCTCAATGGTGCCGTCAGGGCCTTTCGGAATCCGCCCGTAGGTCGCCTTCAGGCCGAACAGCCCGCTGAAGCCCGCCGGTCCCCGGATGGACCCCCCGCCGTCGCTGCCGGTTGCGATCGGGAGGAGTCCCCCGGCGACGGCCGCCGCCGTCCCACCCGACGACCCGCCCGGGGTGCGCTCGGGATTCCACGGATTGCGCGTCGTCCCGTGCAACTCGGTCGATGTGCAGTTGATACCCCCGAACTCGGGGGCCGTCGTCTGGGCCGCCAACACGGCACCGGTGGCGCGCAGGCGAACCAGCGACGTGTCGTCATGGGCGGCGAGCCGGTCCCGGAAGATCACGGATGCCTCCGTATAGGGCCACCCCTCCACCTTCTCGAGCTCCTTGACGCCGAAGGGCACGCCACCGAAGGGCAGCGACACGTCGGCCCGGCGCGCCGCCTCCTTGGCGCGGTCGAAGTCAGTGAAACTGAACGCGTTGAGCGGCGACTCCCCTATGGCGGCGATGGAGGACTCGAGAGCTTCCAGAGGGGACAGCAACCCCGCCCGGAAGGCATCGACCAGGCTGCAGGCATCTCCCAACCACGGTGCGGCCACGCGCGGAGAGTACCCCGCGGCCCTCGCTGCGTCGCCGTGGTGGTCGGTAGCGTGCCGGGTATGAGGATCACCGAGCTCACGACACCAGCGCTCCTGGTGGAGGCGCACCGGCTGGAGGGCAACGTCCGGACCATGGCCGAAGCCCTGCCGGGAAGTCGGTTGCGGCCGCACGTCAAGGCGCACAAATGCACCGCACTGGCGACCCGCCAGGCCGCGGCGGGCCACACCGGGTTCACTTGCGCAACCATGCGCGAAATGGAGGGGATGGTACGAGCTGGGCTGGGAGCAGACCTCCTGTTGGCGAATGAAGTGGTCGACGCGACTCGGCTGGGCGCGCTCGCCCGAGCGGGCGCACGCATCACCGTCGCCGTTGACTCCGACGCGACGATCGAGGCGGCGGCGTACGCTGGCGTGCCCGAGGTGCTGATCGACGTCAACGTGGGCCTCCCTCGCTGCGGTTGCCCGCCCCACGAAGCGGGTCGGCTGGCCGATCGCGCCCGAGCAGCCGGCCTCAGCGTGCGTGGGGTAATGGGGTACGAGGGCCATATCATCGGCCTGGAAGACCGGGCAACACGCACCGCCATGCTCCAAGACTCAATGGGTCAGCTCACCATGGCGGCCGGTCAGGTGGGCGCCGAGGTGATCTCGGCGGGCGGCACCGGGACGTATGACATCAACTCCTGGGCCACCGAAATTCAGGCCGGCTCCTATGCCCTCATGGACACGGCCTACGGCAAGCTCGGGCTGCCTTTTACCCAGGCGCTCTCCGTCCTGTCCACCGTGATCTCCGTATCCGCGAGTTGGGCCGTGGCCGACTGTGGGCTCAAGGCGCTGGGCATGGACCACGGGAACCCATCTGTCGAAGGGGCTGAAGTGCGGTTCTGCTCGGACGAACACCTAACGTTCGTCCCTGCTTCTCCCCTTCGTGTCGGGGACCGCATTCGGGTACTCCCCGCGCACGTCGACCCGACGATGGCATACCACGACTCCCTCTACGTGGTCGACGGCGACGAGGTTGTCGAGTGCTGGGACGTCGACCTGCGGGGCTGGTGACGGCAGCGACATTCTGAATGAAGACTCAGAGGGAACTCGCCGCCCCGGTAGGGTCTTGCCCGATAAAGGAGGCCGGTATGGCAGACGCCACGTTCACGATCGGGGCCGCCGCAGTGTGTAGCGACGGACCCTGCGGCGCGGTGAGCAGGGTGGTCGTTGACCCGGTGGCCCGCGAGCTCACCCACCTGGTGGTCGAGCCCGAGCACCGCAGCGGTCTGGGCCGGCTCGTCCCGCTCGACATGGTGGAGGCCGGCACAGGCGACGTCCGCCTCCGGTACACGCTCGCCGAGTTCGAGATGCTCCCCTCCGCCGAGGAGACCGATTTCCTCCCCGGCGGCAGCGGCTATGACGCCTATGCCGCACACGAGGCGTACTACTGGCCCTACTTCGGTCTGGAGGGTGGCGCCGATCCCAGGCTCGCCTTGGCGAGCGCGGTCGAGACCCGTGACACGCTCCCACCGGGAGAGATCGGCATTCGGCGTGGCGAGGCTGTGCACGCGAGCGATGGTGAGATCGGCAACGTGGAAGGCTTGGTCGTTGACTCTGCCCAGGGCCACGTCACCCACGTGCTCCTGCAGGAAGGGCATCTCTGGGGACGGAAGCGGGTCGCCATCCCGATCAGCGCCGTCGAGAAGATCGACCAAGACATCACGGTCAAGCTGACCAAGCATGAGATCGAGGCCCTGCCGGCCGTCGGCGTCACCGAACTCCACCGGTAAGTAGGCGGGAGCCCGCCTGCATCGGCGGACCCTCACGCGAGGCGTGAATCCTGCCTGTCGGCATTGAGCGGGCCGCTCGTGGCATCTCCCGTCCACCCGTCTGGGATAGACCAGTATGGTGCGCGGCCACCGCATGGTCATCGGCATTGCCGTCATCGCGCTGTGTGCCTGGTGCGGTTGGGTCAGCGGCTACCACCGGACGACGGGCGCCGCGGAGATCACGTGGCTCGTGACCGTAGTCGCGGTCATCCTCGTCGACGTTGCACTCTGGCGCGGGCGGAGGGGTGGGCGCTGGGGCTGGCGTCTCGAACCAGTCGGTGACCCTTGGCCCCGCCAAAGCCTCGGAGGCCCTGGCCCGGCGCTCCGCGGCGTCGCGCCGTGGCTGGCGCTCATCGTGATGGTCCTGGGCTGGGAGGTGCTCGGCATCGATACGGGACCGCACCAGTACCACCTCACGATCAGCGCGCTGGCCCAGGCCTACCGTCCGTTGAACGCCGCCCTCCTCCTCGTCTGGGTGCTCGTCGGGATCGGCTACGAGGCCGCACGCGTCCGAGCGCCGTTCAGCCGCCTCGGGACAGCAGATGAAGCGAGAGACCCCAACGCGTCTGAAAACGGGAGGGCGTACGCCGCGGCCATGGGGACAACGGGAATCCACCACGGCGCTCCAGCTCTGCTCCTGCCGTCAAGTCCACCGGCTGGAGTCGCGTTCTGGGTGGCGGTCCCCCTCGCCGCCGTTCTCATCGACGTCGCCGCTCGCCGCTCGCAAGGCCGGCGCGCGAACGCAGACGAATTCGTCAGGTTCATCTCCACGTCGCGGCTGGCGAATGTGGCGCTCATCGCTGCGTGGGTGTTCGCCGGCTACCACCTGTTCGCGCGCTGACAAGCGGGGTTCCCGCGCCACAGCGCTCAGCGGATCATGCCCTCACGCCCTCCGCGGCATGCCGTCCGCGCGTCCCTAGGGAGCGGTCACCAGTGCGTCGAGCCGGGCCAAGGTCAACTCCATGTCTCGACGCGTCTTCTTCGAGTAGATGTCGCCGAGCTTCAGGAGCACTCGCTGGTGGTCGGTGGAGATATCCCAACTTTCCCGCACCAGAGTGCGATCTCCCCGGGGTTCGAGCTCGTAGCGCCAGATCCGCCCCGCCACGTACGGTTCGAGTTTGCCCTTGGGGCCCGTTTGCCAGGCGATCCGACGGTTCTCTTCGAACTCGACCACGGTGTTCACCGTCGAATAGCGGATGCCCAACTTCATCCCCATGCCGAACGTCACTCCCAGGGCAAGGCGCGCCGAGTCCGTTTCGTTCGCTTCTTGAAGCATCCCCGAACCATCGATGAGCGCGTGTTGGGCCGGGTTGACCAGGACGTCGAAGATCACCTCCGGTGAGGCGCTGATAAGCCGCTCGACCGTGAACACGTCGTCCTTCAATTTCCCGCTCCCTGCTGCTCAGTGACCGCTGTAAGAGCCAACCCGGCGCATCCCCGCGCTGCCCCATAATCCTTTTGACTAGGGCCTGAGGTCAACGATCCTCGATAGCACCCTTTGTTCCATGGTCGTTGTGCCAAACGTCAATGAGGGTATTGGTGGCGATCCTCGTGTTGTCGCCCTCCGCGCTCCCAAGCCACCCGCAAGAGCAGAGCCCAACGATGCCGACCCTTCCGACCACGCTCGTGACGTGCGAACTGATCTGAACGATCTTGTGCTCGCTCCCCATGCGACCTCCCGAGGTTGCTCAGGGCCCCTTCAAGGCGAGCCCGTTTCCTAAACGGCGGTTGCGAAGGTTATCGCCTCTGGTCCGGCGCGTTCACAGCCACCGTCGACCCGACCCTCACGATCGGGTCGCGCACACTTGGCCGAGAACGCCCCAACGCTTATCGTTTTGCCAGACGGAACGGGCAAAAATGGGTGCAGCAGTGGACACCGAGGGCGGCCAGCTATCCCCATCCGACCAGGAGTTGTGGGATGTCGTCGGGAAGCTGGAGCTTCCCATGATCTTGATCGACCTGAACGATCTCACGGTGAGTGCCCTCAGCAGGGCTGCTCTAAAGTACTTCGGCTGCTCCACCGGATCCGATTCAGAGCACGCGTCAGTCACCGGAAGCTTTGGGCGAGTCTCCGTGTTGTAGAGGGCGTGGTCCCTCTTTCCGTACTCGATCTCGCCACCGTGGCAACGGGTTCAACGCCGGCCCAAGCCCTGAGAGAGACGGTAGAAGGCGCTTCGGAGGTGGAGCGACTCGGCTACCACCGGTTGTGGGTGGCCGAGCATCATGGGATGCCCGCCGTGGCCAGCTCCGCGCCCGCCGTCCTGATCGCTCACCTGGCCGATGCCACCACCACCCTGCGCGTCGGCTCGGGTGGCGTCATGCTGCCCAACCACGCCCCGCTCGTGGTGGCCGAACAGTTCGCGACCCTCGAGGCCCTGCACCCGGGGAGGATCGACCTCGGACTCGGACGTGCTCCGGGGACCGACCAGGTGACGGTCCGGGCCCTTCGGCGCACGCCCGATATGCTCGCGGACACGTTTCCTGACGATGTCGTGGAGCTGATCAACTACCTCCTGCCCGGCGAGGGCCCGCCGAGCCATCCATCAGCCAATCCCGGCCGCGGCTACCTCCCCGAGGTGTGGCTCCTCGGCTCATCCCTCTTCAGTGCCCAACTGGCCGGTCTCCTCGGGCTGCCGTTCTCGTTCGCCTACCACTTCGCACCAAAGCTCCTCGATGCCGCCCTCTCCACCTACCGATCGAACTTCCGTCCCTCGGTGCTGCATGCCGAGCCCAGAGTCATGGTGGCCGTGTCCGTGCTTTGTGCGCCGAGCGAGGCCGAAGCTCTCTGGCTTTCCGGCTCGACCGCACTGAGCATCTTGCAGTTACGATCGGGCCGCTTGGGTCCGCTGCCCTCCCCCGAGGAGGCGGCGGAGTACCCGTTCAGCGCCGTTGAGAAATCGATCATCGAAGAGGCGATGTCGACGCATCTGATCGGTGAGCCGGAGACGGTGACCGGGGGCTTGCGGCGGCTGCAGGACCGCACCGACGCCGACGAGATCATGCTCTCGACCCGGTCCCATTCCTCTGAGGCCCGGGTGCGGTCCCTGTCCCTGATCGCTCAGAACTGGGGAATGGTCACACCGGCGCCGGACGACGACGGCCGTCGGGCGCCGACCGCCGCTCCCCACCCGATCACGCACTGAAAGCCCGAGCCACACGCTCGAGCCGCACGATGCCCGAGGCGAAGTCGGGGACGATCGCACCCACCTGTGAAAGGGAGATCCTGACGTGGTGCTCGACTACCAATCGGTCGACGTTACCGAAGCTGTCAGCGATATCGACGTCGTGTTTGACCTAGGGAATGCGTCCGGCGGCTCCGGTCGCAGGAGGCAGCGTGAACCCGAGCGCCTCGGCCGCAGCGGAGGGCGATCGGCCGGCCCATCGCTGGGTGTAGTTGTCAATCGTCGACAACGATCTGGTCTCGGCCCGGTCGAGGTACAGACAACCGTGGAGATGGTCGACCTCGTGCTGGACGATACGGGCCGCCCACCCCGAGAAGATCTCGTCGATTGGTTGACCATGCTGGTCGAGGGCCTGGACCCGGACGGCGCGGTGTCGGGCCACGACCCCGGTGATACGGGGAACGCTCAGGCACCCCTCGTAAAAGCTCACCAGGTCGTCATCATGCACCGGCTGCAATGTCGGATTGACCAAGACGGTGAAGGCCAGCGAGTTTCGTTCCCGTGCCGCTCGATCTTCTTCGCTCAACTGTCCCCATCGCTCCGGGCCGTCCTGAAGCACGGCGAGCTGGAGCGCCACTCCGACCTGGGGGGCGGCCAGACCCACCCCCGGTGCCGCGTTCATGGTCGCCCGCATCAGGACGACAAGACGCTGCAGCTCGGGAGCACCAAGGTCGGCGGGGTCGACCGGCTCGGCACGTTGGCGAAGGACCGGGTCTCCGCACTCGACGATTGGTAGCAGTTCGGGTTCGCTCATTGGCCCGCGGCACGCTCGGCGGCGGCAACATCCTGGCGCAGTCCGAGCCGCACCGGGTTGTGGCCACCACCTCGTGAATCCGTTTTGCTGACCAACCTAAGCAGATAGTCGGATGCTCGGTGAGGGCGGCTGCGGCCACGGGGCGTTCGAAGTCGTGGGAACAGCGGGACGATCACGTTCTTCCCTCACCTGCATCACCGCTGCCGGTTCCCATTACGCCGTCGGCGACGGCCTGCGCGGGCAACGTCATCAGCGCGTGATCCAGATCGTGCAGGAGATCGTCAATCGTCTCGATTCCCACACTGAGTCTCACTAGGTCACCGGGCACCTCGTTGCTGGTGCCGGAGGTGCTGACATGGGTCATGCGGGCCGGATGCTCAATGAGGCTCTCCACGGCGCCGAGGCTCTCGGCCAAGGTGAAGATGCGGGTCCGAGAGCAGAGCTCGACGGCAGCTGGTTCCCCACCGTGCACGGTGAAACTGACCATTCCACCGAAGGCCCGCATCTGCGACCGGGCGACCTGATGACCCGGGTGATCCGGGAGCGACGGATGATGCACCTGTTTCACTGCCGCATGGCCGCGTAGGTATTCGACGATCGCCAGTGCATTGGCGCAGTGCCGCTCCATCCGCACACCCAAGGTCTTGGCCCCACGCTGTACAAGGAAGCAGTCGAAGGGCCCAGGAACGGCGCCCGCCGCATTTTGCAGGAACCCCAGTCGAGAGGCGATGTCCTCGTCGCAGGTCGCGGCAAAGCCCCCGATGACGTCGGAGTGGCCACTGAGGTACTTGGTCGTCGAGTGCACGACGATGTCGGCTCCCAGCCTCAGAGGCTGCTGTATCCACGGTGTAGCGAAGGTGTTGTCCACGACGACGAGGGCTCCCTGACGGTGCGCGGCGGCCGATACGGCGGCGATGTCGATGACGTGGAGCAACGGATTTGTCGGTGATTCCAGCCAGACCATGCGCGTCGCCGGTCGCCACACCGCATCGAGGTCAGAGAGGTCAACGGTGTCGACAGCCAGACCGACCGGGCCGTGGATCGCGGTGGCCAACCGGAACGTTCCTCCGTAGCTGTCGGTCTGCATGACGAGATGGTCGCCCGGGCTCAAGAGGCGCATCACCGCGTCCTCGGCTGCCAGCCCGCTGGCGAAGGCGAACCCGAAATCCGCCCCTTCGAGCAGCGCGAGGTGCCGCTCGAGGCTGGCGCGGGAAGGGTTGCCCGACCTGGCGTACTCGAAGCCGCGAGGCTGGCCAACGGCGTCCTGTTGGAAGGTCGAGGAAAGGTACACAGGGGTGTTGATCGCTCCGGTGACAGCGTCAGGAGATTCGCCGCCGTGCACCGCGTTGGTCTCGAAGCCCAGTCCTTCGACGTCAGGCTGACCCGTCACCGTGACCTCACCGCGGCGTCCGTGGCCAGAATCGCCAGCACGTCGGAGCGGGTGATGACTCCCACCGGGTGGCCCCGATCGAGAACGAGCAGGGCCGGTGCCCCCTCCAGCTTCCCCACTGCCACCTGGACTTGCTCGCCCGCCCCAATGGTGGGGAGCGGGCTGCCCATGACGTCACTCACGAGGCGGTCGAGGTTGGACGAGTCGGCGAAGGCCGAATCCATCAGCTCGCGCTCGGTCACCCCTCCGACGACCTCGGCCAGGACCACCGGCGGTTCATGTTTGATCACAGGCATCTGGCTCACGCCGTACTCGCGGAGGATGGCGATGGCTTCTCGCACAGTCTCGTCAGGGTGTGTGTGGACGAGCGTCGGAAGAGACGCATCGCGGCCCGCCAGGATGTCGTCCACCGTCGGCCCGGCCTCGTGCATGAACCCGTAGTCGGTCATCCACGCGTCGTTGTAGATCTTCGAGAGATAGCCGCGCCCGGAATCAGGGATGTGGACCACCATGACCGCATCCGCCGGCAGGTCACGTCCGGCGATCAGCGCGGCAGCGATGGCCGTTCCCCCTGACCCGCCGAGCAGGAGCCCTTCGTCCCGCGTGACCCGGCGGGCGGTGGCAAAGCTCTCGGCGTCCGAGACGGCGATCACCCGGTCCACCACCGAGGGGTCATATGTCGAGGGCCAGAAGTCCTCGCCGATCCCTTCGACCAGGTAGGGCCGTCCGGACCCGCCCGAATAGACGGAACCCTCAGGATCGGCGCCGATGATCTGGACCGAGGGATTCTGCTCCCTGAGATAGCGACCAATGCCGGTGATGGTGCCTCCCGTTCCGATGCCGGCCACGAAGTGCGTGACCCGCCCACGCGTCTGCTCCCAGATCTCCGGTCCTGCCGTCTCGTATTGGGCCCGCGGATTTTGAGGGTTGTGATACTGATCGGGTTTCCATGCGTTGGGGACCTCGCGGGCCAGGCGGTCCGAGACCGAATAGTAGGAGTCGGGGTGTTCAGGCGGCACCGAGGTCGGGCAGACGATGACCTCTGTGCCATAAGCGCGCAGCATGGCGATCTTGTCGGTAGCCACCTTGTCGGGACAGACGAAGATGCACTTGTACCCCCGGCGGACGGCGACGATGGCCAGACCGACACCGGTATTGCCACTGGTCGGTTCGACGATCGTGCCTCCGGGGACGAGCTGACCGTCCCGCTCGGCCGCTTCGATCATGGAGAGAGCAATCCGATCCTTTGACGATCCACCCGGATTGAACATCTCGAGTTTGCCGATGAGGGTGCAGTCCAAACCGATCGCTGTCCGCTCCAGTCGCACCATTGGGGTATGACCTATCAATTCGATCAGGGACTCAGCCACGTCCATTGGGAGTCCCGGATCGGTGACGGGACGGACGTCGACCCCCATCAGCGTCGGCGAGACCTCCGGAGGGATCGGCTCGTCGGTGAAGAGCTCAGTCGGTATCCCGGCCCGGCGCAGACCGGCCGCAACGGGAGCCGCATCGACCAGAGGCCCCCAGACGCTGATGCGACGCGGGATCCTCGCCCGCAACGATCCGACGAGAGTCTCGAGCGATTCGTCCACCCCGAGTCGGTGCAGCTGGCGGGATCGGTCCTGCAGTCGGGCCGGGGGTGGTGCAGCGCCCACCACGACAAGGAGATCCATGCCGTCTCTTTATCATCTCCACCTGTCCTGCCGACATGGGGATCGGTCGGCCCAGGATTTTGGCTCCTGCCCACGAGTCTCCGACGTGATAACGGGCCGCTCCATGTCGGATACCCGCGAACTCCTCGGGTGTGCGGGCCAGCCGGACCTTCGTCGGCTCGGACAAGATACCGGAACCCAGGAGCTTCTTGGCCTGGTTGGACCGGGCGAGCCGGCGACGTCGGCCACACCTTGCGGCATGACGCACGTAGAGGAACTCCTCACAGCTCCCCGTTTCAGTTAGACGCACTCGACAATCTTGAGTCCATTGCTGGTCAAGTATCAGATGACAACGCCAACCCGATTCAGCAGGTATGTGAAATTTCCTGACGAGACCATCCGTTCCGGTCACGGAGTAGACGTTGGCGTTGAGCCCAATCGAAGTGGCCGCCGGGGCTAGTTTCGCGGTCCAAAGTGCGATGACGCATATCCGGCTCCTGCCCCATCCCCGACGAACGAGTCTTGAGAAGTCTTGGCCGATCCCGCGGGCGGAACTGTCTGATCGGGGGGTTCGTTGAGCGGAGCGGTGCGTCCCAACGAGACGGCCGCTCCTCTTTCGGAGAGAACGCCCGGACAACTCGCTAGGTCCTGGTCAGATCAAAGGTGACCTTTCTGGATGTGAACTGCACGAACTCGTCGAGGAATTCACAATCTGTTCATCATCCTTGGCCCTCCTGGCATTGTGGGCGGCGTCAAATCGCTTCAGACTGTACTCCGACCCGACGTTGAATTTGCGAAGCCTGTACTAACCCTGAACGGGAGGAGCAATGCAGAAGCGAAGCGCTGCTGAAGTTGTCCAACTCGCGGCCGATGAGGATATCGAAGTCGTCGATCTCAGGTTCTGCGACCTTCCCGGTTTGATGCAGCACTTCTCCTTTCCGGTGCACGACCTGACCGAGGATGCGTTCGAAGAAGGTTACGGGTTCGACGGCTCGTCCATCCGTGGATTTCAGGCGATTCAAGAGTCAGACATGATCCTGCTCCCGGATCCCGATACTGCCGTCATCGACGAATTTCGGCAACACAAAACGCTCAATTTGAACTGTTTCGTCCACGATCCGGTGACTTTAGAGAGTTACACCCGAGACCCCCGCTACGTCGCTCTGAAGGCTGAGCGATACCTGGAAGCAAGTGGAATTGCTGACACGGCTTATTTCGGACCGGAGGCCGAGTTCTTCATCTTCGACGACGTTCGATTTTCACAAGATCAGCACTCTGCGTTCTACCAGGTCGACTCGGTCGAGGGCATCTGGAACTCGAGCGCGTGATGAAAACCCAAACCTTGGTTACAAACCGCGGTATAAGGAGGGGTATTTCCCGGTTCCTCCCATGGATCACTTCCAGGACCTACGTTCGGAGATGATCCTGGCCATGGAACGACTCGGGATCGAGATTGAGGTCCAGCACCACGAAGTTGGCACAGCGGGCCAAGCCGAGATCGACATGCGGTTTGACACCATGCTCGCCATGGCCGACAAGTTGATGCTCTATAAGTACGTGGTGAAGAGCGTGGCGTACAAGGCCGGTTACTCGGCCACCTTCATGCCGAAGCCGCTGTTCCAGGACAATGGTTCTGGAATGCATGTGCACCAGTCCCTTTGGAGCGGTGGCGAGCCCCTCTTCTATGAGGATGGTACGTATGGGGGCATATCAGACATCGGCCGCTGGTACATAGGAGGCATACTCGCGCACGCTAGAGCCATTCTTGCTTTTGCCGCACCAACGACAAATTCCTACCGGCGACTGGTGCCGGGTTACGAGGCACCAGTCAACCTCGTGTATTCGCAACGGAACCGCTCAGCGGCCTGCCGGATCCCCCTCTACTCCAAGAGCCCGAAGGCAAAGCGTATCGAGTTTCGGTGCCCCGATCCCTCTTGCAATCCGTACCTCGCATTCTCCGCGATGCTTATGGCCGGGCTCGACGGGGTGGCGAGGAAGATCGAACCACCAGCCCCTGTCGACGAGGATCTCTTTGACCTCCCAGCTGAGGAATTGGCGAAAGTCGGGCAAGTTCCTTCTTCGCTCGAAGAGGCGCTGCAGGCACTCGAAGATGATCAGGCTTTCCTCAAGGAGGGAGGTGTTTTCACCGATGATCTCATCGAAACGTGGATCGGCTACAAGAGGTTGAACGAGATCGACGCTGTGCGCCTTCGCCCCCATCCATGGGAATTCATGCTCTATTACGACATCTGATTCGCCATGTCCGGCACTTTCTATGGATTCTCGAAGTCCGGAAGTGCCGCCGACGTCCGGGTCCGGTAACGACATGGCTCATGTGCAACCAGGCGCGTGGGAGACGATCGGAGTCAAGCTTCTTGGGCTGCCTTCGAAGATCGTTGTAGATCATTCAAACGATGTGAGGCGATGGTCTGAGGCGAGCGGACTATTTGCGAACCCGGTGGAACGCGGTTCCGTGCAGGAGTTCCTTGATTGGGGCCTGACATGTTGAATGACCTGGTTCGTTGGTGGGACCCAGCCGAATATGGTCCCGGTCGTATGGATGGCGAGGTTCACACAATCGAAATATGCCGGTAGTGACAAGTTCATCGTTGCGAGCCAGGCTCTATGCATGCTGGTCAGGGTTGGCTGCCAGTTCGAGTACGAGACGATCGAGCTGACACCGTCGCTATGGCAAGTACGGCCCCACCCGCAGGGCGAGCATCGCATCGTCGCCCAGACCTGGGAACTTCCGGCTCCGGCCCGCACCTATCTCGACGCATTCGGTAACGAATGCGACCGCGTCAACCTGCCGCCGGGGCGGTCGATCATGCGTTACGACGCCACCGTCGAGGTGCTCGCCAACCCCGACGAGGCGAATCGGGGGGCAGTTGCCGTCGCCTTGGAGGACCTACCTGATGAGGCTTTCGTGTACCTTCTCCCCAGTCGGTTCTGCTGGCCCGACACGCTCCACGACGCAGCTTGGGAATTGTTCGAGTCCGTGGAACCGGGGTGGCTTCGGGTACAGGCGGTGTGCGACTGGATCCACGATGAGATCCGTTACGAGGTAGGTGCCAGTACAGCGGTCACAACTGCCTACGACGTCTGGCAGTCGCGCATCGGAGTGTGTCGCGACCTTACGCATCTCGGCATCACCCTGTGCCGGGCCCTCAATGTGCCTGCCCGCTACGTGGCCGGGTACCTCCCCGACATTGACGTGATCCCGCCCGACCTCCCCATGGACTTCTGTTCATGGTTCGAGGCATGGCTCGGTGGAAGGTGGTGGACATTCGATCCGCGCAACAATGAACGACGCCGCGGGCGAGTAGTGATCGCACGGGGACGTGACGCCCTTGACGCAGCAATGGTCACCACTTGGGGAGCGGCAGAGCTTAGGCTCATGACCGTGTGGGCCGACGAGGTAACAGATGTTGACTGAGGCCCGCGCGGGAGAAGATCTGTACCTGCTGGAGCAGCAGTTCCGCTACACCTACGCAAACCCGGTGCGACGGCTCCGTCACCGATTGGTGGTCGTGCCGCGAGCAGTACACGGTGCCCAGTATCGGTTTGATCACGGGCTCACGGTGTCAGGCGAATCCGTACATATGACGGTGACGTCCGACAGTTTTGCGAACCACGTCGTCGAGTTGCATGCATCCAATGTGGACGAGTGGATCGAGTTCGATGCGTGGGCCTTAGTGGGTTGTCACGGAAGTAGCGGGATCATTGAACTGTCACCAGCGTCCTTTCACCAGCGTCATCTCCTCGCGTTCACCCCGCTCACCGAAGCGGACGACATGCTGGCTGAGGCCGCACGCGACCTTTTGGTCGCAAGCTCCGGGGACCTGGACTTCGCGGAGCGCGCATGCGCCTGGTCACACCAAGCATTGACCTATCAGTACGGTGTCACCGGCGTACGCACCAACGCTGCGACGGCGCTCGCTGGTGGAAAGGGCGTGTGTCAGGACTATGCCCACGTGATGCTGTCTTTGTGTCGGGTTGTTGGAGTTCCCGCCCGCTACGTGTCGGGACATCTGGTGGGCGAGGGAGGTTCACACGCTTGGGTGGAGGTGGTGGTCAGCGAAGCATTGGCCCGCGGCACCAGCCGGACTGTCGCAGTGGCCTTTGACCCAACGCATAACCGCCGAGCCGGCCAGGGCTACTTCACCGTGGCCATTGGACGTGATTACAACCACGTCGCTCCGACCTCGGGAACCTTCGAAGGCAAAGACCCAGGCGTGCTGTCTACCCTGAAGCGCTTGCGCAAGGCGGATTCTGACTCGACGGCCGACTATGCCTTTCTTTGGAAACGAAGCGGAAACCCGAAAGGCTGACACACAGAGGACGCCCTCCAGCGGAGACGTTCGACTACATCCGTTCTGTCGGAACGTGTCGACGTCACGACACTCCTGCCGAGCGTGCTTCGAAGGCCAAACTGAGCGTCTGGGGGACGAAGTCGATCCCCGCTGCCACTCGTACACACTCAGGGCCGATCTCGGCCGCCAACGGCGCCAGCTGCTCGAGGTCGAATCCGTACACACCCGCGGCGTTGGTACCCACCATCTTGGCGACTTCCTCAAAGTCGATGCCGGCATAGGTATGCGCCAGCGCCTCACGCGTGAAGGGAAACGTCCCCTCTTCGTGCGGGAAATCGCTTCCCCACATGATGCGATCAACACCGATACGAGCGCGGTCTATCGCGTCTTCGCGGCTCATAAAACTTGCTCCGACCCAACAATTCGTCGCCCAGTACTCGCTCGGCTTTCGGCCGAGGCGGAACGGTTCGAGAAACTTCAAGGTGCCAATGCGCCCTTCATCTTGCTTGCCCTGGATATCGTCCATCGCCTGGAGTGTGGAGTGAATCCACTTTGACCCTGCTTCGGCCACCACAAATTTGAGATCTGGAAAGCGGTCGAACACACCGGACATGATGAGTGACCACACAGGTCGATGCGAGTAGAAGCTCGCTTCCAGCACAAAAAGGGCCAGCGTCGCAGGGAAGTAGCCCTCATTCGGCGAGCCACCGCCGCCATGGACATTGACCACTACGCCCCGGTCTTCGCAGGCTCGCCACACGGGGTCGTAAGTCGGTGAATGGAGCGGCTCGATGCCGCTACCTGGAGGCACCCCAGGAAGCAGGGCACCGCCGGTGAGACCATGGTCCGCTATCCAGTGGATGTCATGCACAGCCTCGTCGATGTCGTTCAGGAGAATCTGTCCTATGCCAGCTCGGCGACCTGGAAGGGCCATGCACCACTCGGCCAGCCACCGGTTGTGAGCACGCAGACCGGCCAGACGCAGCGGGTAGTCAGCTACAGATGGTGTAGGCGTGACCAGGCCACTTGTTGGGAAGAACGGCGGAACGGTGTTCGGGAATACCACCTCACCGACGATCCCATCGGCCTCGAGCGCCGACTGACGAACGTCAGAGTCCCAATTGCGATCGGCGTCAGGGGCTGTCAAATCGCGGAAAGGGTTCTCGTAACCGGCAAGCCAGCGATCGAACTCATCGCGATAGCGATCCTCAAGGTACGGTCGATAATCGGCCAGGTCAGCTCCCGCATGGCCGTCCGCAGAGATGACGATGTAACGCTCCATCACATGCTCCTTTTTCTTCAGTTCGACTACTCAGGACGTTTCGGTTCGGTCACCGGTCAGGCCTGCAGGGTGTGAGCCGAGCCCTTCGCTCTCGCACGGAGTCGAGCAGGGCTGAACATGTTGCGAGTCGATGGGGTCATGTAAAGTCCCGCGCCACACCCTCAAGGGTAGGACCTTCTGCGATTCCCAACCTCACATCGTTGACCTGCCCTTTAGTTGGGGGGACCGCTTCGTAGTGACGACCTCTACGCCGAGCTCCGTAGCACTCAGCGGCACTCCCGAATCCACCTTCAAGCTTCTGGACTGGGCCTTTGGTTGAGGTTATGGGACTATGTTCGAACCCTGACCGGGCCCCGATCGTTGAGCCACTCGCTATGCGAGCTGTAGCTGCTGTCGGTTGAGCCACTGCTCGACGAACTCGACCGGGGTGAGCCAGCCGTGCGCCGAGTGGGGCCTGTTCATGTTGTAGTCGATCCTCCAGTCCTCGGTGAGCACCTGAGCCTCGAGCAGCGAGTCGAACTGCTGGCCGTTGAGGTGCTCGTCGCGCATCCGCCCGTTGAAGCTCTCGATCCAGGCGTTCTGCCAAGGGCTCCCCGGGTCGATGAACACCGTGCCGGTGCCGTTGAAGCGGCACCAGTCGGCGACCGCGTAGGCGATGAACTCGGGCCCATGGTCGAAGCGGACGAAGATCGGCGCACCGCGCTGGGCCGCCAGACGCTCGAGGCAGGCGACGACACCGTCCGCGTCGATGGAACGCTCGACGTCGGTGGCGAGCGCCTCGCGGGTGAACTCGTCGATGACGTTGAGGACCTTGAGCATCCTCCCGTCGGAGGTCTGGTCGAACTGGAAGTCCAGAGCCCACACCACGTTGGGCCTGATCGGACAGAACGGGCCTATGGCCTTGCCGATGCCCCGCAGCGGCTTCTTGCGCTTGCGATAGGGCACACGCAGGCCTTCTGCGATCCACAGGCGATGGATCCGCTTGGGGTTCACCCTCCATCCGGCCGCCTTGGCGGCCAGCGCCGCCCTCCGCCAGCCCCAGCGGGGACGGCGCCGGGCGAAGTCACGCAAGAAGGCCCGCAGCGCCAGCTCGTCATCTGAGGGCACCGGTGCCTCCAGGCGCTGGGTCGACTGGGCTGGCCGAGCACCCGACAGGCCCGGCGTTCGCTCACCCCGAACTGCGTGCAGAGGGCCCTGACGGCCCGCCGCCGGCAGTCCGGGGTCAGAAGTTTCCCCGGTTGATCTCCTTCAGCATCGCCTTGTCCAACTCGGCCTCGGCCAGCAGCTTCTTCAACTGCGCGTTCTCCTTGCGCAGTTCTCGCAGCTCCTTGGCATCGTCGGCCTTCATGCCCCCGTACTGATTGCGCCAGCGGTGCCAGGTCGACTCGGTGATTTCGAGGTGACGGACCACCTCATCGACCGTCTTTCCTTCTCCGAGGAGCTTCTCACCCTCGGCGAGTTTCCTGATCACCTGCTCGGGCGTATGGCGCCGTCTCTTCATCGTCGTGCTGTCCTCCTTCCCCACATCGTGGGGCTCGGACTCGCACAACGGGTGGATCAGTTCACGGGGACCCGGTCAACCCCTCTTGGGCATTCTGACCTGGGGTTATTCGTTGTGAAGGTCTGAGTCAAGCGCAAAATAGGACTCTGCGGGACCCGTCAGAATCCCGACTTCGGAACTAATGGGACTATGTTCGAACCCCTACCGAAGAGCCCTATCGGGCGCAATGCTGTGCAGGCTCTCCCCGACACGGTGCCCGGTCTGCCTCCAACCGCCCATCTCGGCATCCAAGAGGGGCGTTATCCACGGCACTGCCGGAATACCGGCATCCCTCAGACTGACGGAGAATTTGTTGTCGAAGGGCGGCACGCAGCCGAAGACTCCCAGCAGTACCAGCGTCATTGGGCGATGAAGCGGTGGATGGCCTCGTTGGCGTGGTCCTGAAAGGACGTGTTGGCCAAGTCAGGGAAGATGTCCGTTTGGTCGACCATGGGACCCTTCAACTTGTCGGCTGCGCTGGCGTAGAACACACCACTCGACAGGGTCGGGTCGGTGACTCCGTCGACCAGTCGCTTCGCGCCCACGTCAAGCTCGTGGGAGATACCCAGATGAGGCATGACGTGTTTGGCCGCCATACGTAGTGGTAGCGCAAGGCCGTCGGGGGCTTGGGTGCCAGTGGTGTTGCCGGGGCTCACGGTGATGAAGCGGCGATTGGGGTATTGGCGGGCCAGGTAGGCCATCCACAGGGCCCCGATGTACTTGACCTGCCCGAAGGCCAGGTTGGGTTCGAATTTTTTGCCGTCGAAGTAGCTGCCATCGATGACGGTAGCGAGTTCATCGGAGGAGGTTGAGACGAAGGAAGGCTGCTTCATCTTTAACAATGCTGTGAAAAACCCAGACTTTGGAATTCCTCTGGCTGCTTCACTTCCGACAAAGACCGCAACCTCGCCAAGCCGGTTCCCGTTGAGAAGCCCATCAAGGAGAACTACGTGACCAAGAACGTTCGTTGCGAACAGGGTGGTGACACCGTCAGCCGTCAAGTTCATCAACTTCTTGTCGCCGATTACACCAGCGTTCATGACCACCGCGTCGATGGGTCCATCGATGGCCGCAAGGCCGGCGCGGACCGAAGCCATGTCGGCGACGTCCATGAGAATGATGTCGAAGATGTGCCGGTCGGTCGCGGCTGCGAGTTCGGCCTTTGCCTGTGTCGCCCGATCTTGGTTCCGACACGCCAAGTAGATCCGCCTGAACTCGGGACGTAATGCCAGTTGCCGGGCCACCTCCTTGCCGATCCCGGCGTTGGCGCCCGTGATGAGTACCGACTTTCCTGGCACTGTGCTCATTGGTATTTCCTCTCAGTTACTGTGGGAATAGTGGGGCTGGACAGCCCTTGCCGGGTTGCGTCCGCCGGCGCTCCCGGGTTGCTAATGACCTGTAGGGGGTCGACGAGCACGTGGGCACCAGGTGGGATTTGGCGCCACCTCGATCAGCTAGGCAGGCCGTCGAGCAAGCTGAAACGGGCATCCATCGCGACACTGCGGACATCAATCAGCTGCTGATATTCAGGCGAGTTGTACCATTTGAGGGCCGTCTCACGGTCAGTAAACTGCACGAGTGCTCCTGAAGTGAGCGAGCCATCGCCGTGCAGGACTTCCCAGGTGCTGTTGGCGAGAGCCTCGCCTCCGTGCTCTTTGGCCGTCTGCCCAGAAATGGGGCCGTATTTCTCACGGTACATTTCCGGGTCCTTGACTGTGAATTCGACAATTACGTATGCGCTCATGTTGATACTCCTTCGTAGTTAGTTGTGATCTGTGTTCTAGGACTTCACTCGTAAACGTCGACGCCGACAGGCGTTACGTAGCTGATCGGCCCCCGTCGACTGCAAGAGTGACGCCGTGGACGAAGCTGGCATCATCGCTGGCGAGAAAGACGATCGCCGCAGCAAGTTCCTCGGGCTCAGCTACGCGACCTGCTGGTGCTAGTGCTGCGAGCTGATTCACCATCTCTTCGGGGACTGCTTCCATCATCCGGGTGCGCGTCGGGCCGGGGGATACAGCATTGACCCGAACGCCACTCGGGCCGTATTCGGCTGCCCAAGCCTTGGTCAACAGTTCGAGGGCTGCCCGGCTGGCGCCATAGAGAGCCATGCCCGCCTGCCCAAAGCTGGCGACCATCGTGGAGATGCTGACGATCGAACCCCATCCGCGTTCAGCCATAGCTGGCGCCAGTAACGCGACCAGGAAGAACGGAATCTTGACGTTCAGTGCAAAGGTCTCGTCGAACTCTGCTTCGGAAGCTGCGTTGCTTGGTCCGAGCAAGGCGATGCCAGCGTTGTTGATGAGGATGTCGACGTGACCGTCGCCTGCCTCAGTGGCCCACTCGACCAGCTCCTGGGCTGATTGCAGATCGCTCAACGTCGTGAGCTTGAACGATGCGCGACCGCCGGTGCCTTCGATCTCGGCAACCACGTCCTTGGCTCGTTGTTCGTTGCGTCCGACTACCAGTACGTGAGCGCCACGGGCGGCCAAGGCGATGGCCGTCGCCTGGCCGATCCCGCTCGTCGAGCCCGTTACCAGAGCTGTCTTGTCCTTTAGGTCAGTCATGCGATGTGTCGTCCTCTCGCTCCAAAATGGGTGGTGCAACTCACTTTGACAGCCCGGGACTGGGTTGTCAAACCCAAAATCCTGCTAACGTTTGTAAATGGTCGACGAGACGAGTGACCGGCCGAGGCTCACCCCAAAGGGAGCACGCACCCGGGCACGAATAGTGGAGGAGGCCGCCGCCCTGATCCATGAACGCGGGGTCGCGGGCACCACCTTGGAAGACGTCAAGGTGGCGGCGGAAGTCAGCGGCTCTCAGATGTACCACTACTTTCCCGACAAGAACGAACTCGTGCAGGCTGTCATCGATTACCAGGCCGAGACCATCGTCAATCGCCAGCGGCACGCACTCAGCAGCGCGAACGGAGTCGAAGCCTGGCGGAACATGGTGATCACCGCAGCGAAGCGCACCAAAGCAAAGGGGGGCTGCCAACTTGGCTCGCTCGTTGGTCAACTCGCCGAGAGCGACCCCGAGGCCCGAGCGCTCATCGCAGCAGGGTTCGATCAGTGGGCAGCCGCAATCGGCGATGGGCTGAGATCCCTTCATGCCGACGGGAAGCTCCCGTCGGACATCGACCCGGACGACCTCGCCACTACTCTGCTCGCCACGCTCCAAGGGGGACTTCTACTCGCCCAGGTACAGCAGAGTCCCCGTCCGTTCGAGACTGCCGTCAATACCCTTCTCGCCCTTGCCATCGGCAGATGAGTCCAAGGCGGGTTCATTCACAGGCATCGCCGAGGTCTGCTCACGGCATTTGGATAGGTCAGTTGCGTGAGCACGATGCGCTTGCAGACCCGCTGCCATTCGGGATGCTGGACACATCGCTGTGCCCAGTGGGTTGCTCCGGGCTGGCTTTCCGTGAGCTCATTCAGCCCACCCTGACTGCTCGTGCCATTTGGACGTGGACCGGCCTCGTCAAGATGAACGGAATTTCGTGACAGCTCCTCGCGTGGGGGAGACGTTCCACCTCGACCTCGACGGGACGGCAATTGCCGGCCGCTACATCGAAGTAGATCCCCCGCACCGCATGCTGCTGAGATGGGAGCGTCAAGGAACCGACACCGCGACGCCGACACCTACATTCATTGAGATCACGCTCACGCCGACGAGTGACGGCACAAATGTGAGGGTGCAATTCTCCGGCCTAAGTGCGGAGGATGCCGCTTTCTATCCGCAACTCTGGGCGCGCCACCTTGACCGGATCGCAACTGCCTTGGCTGGCGAGAGCCTGACCCGCTCGACGGGACAGCCGATCTGAATCGGACGTTCTCCCAGGTCAGGCAGGGGTTCGAACATCATCCTTTGTCTAGGTTGGGAAGTACCCGCGAAATACCGGCTCTGACCAGGGAAAACGTTGTCATTCCGACAACGCCGTGGAGGTGATGGGATTCGAACCCACGACCTCTGCCTTGCGAAAGTGTGGTTCTCAGCGTCCAATGATCAGGGACCGTGCCTCTGCGGGACCGACTACAAGATCGTGAAGGTCGCCGCCCACCTCGAGTCGGCTCGACTGTTCGATCCCGCCGATCCTCATCGGCTCGAAGCCCGCCGTTCGGATCAGGCGCTCGACTTCGTCGCTCCCATGCTCGTCCTCGGACACGTAGAACAGAACCGCGGGCTCGGGCGACCGGTGGCTCGAGGACTCGAAGAGATCGGCCGACATGGTGCCGAACGCAATGGCAAAGCGTGTCCCGATCGGCAACCACCCAGCAACAACTTGGCCCGATGACTGCCCTTCCGGTAGGAGTCGCACGACCTTGCCTTGTGCGTCGAGTCCGACCGGATTGCTCGGAACGACGAGAGACGTGTCTCCCAGCGCGTCGGCGATCTCGTCGATGACGTCTTTCAACACGGAAAACCGCAGCGCAAGGACGACGGCATCGGCTCCCTGCAAAGCGCTCCGGTTGTCGAGTGCGACGACCGCCGCTCCGCCGATTGCCGCGGCCAGCTTTCGCGCCGACTCCTTGTCGGCGCTCGAGAGCTGGAGGGCCTCGCCACCGGCAGCAAGCTGACGCGCGATGGCCGATCCGATGCCTCCGGTGCCGATGATCGCCGTGGTCATGATGGAGACCTGCGCCCCGTCAGGAAGCTCACTCCGACTTGCTCGATGGCCATTGATCGGGGAACCAATCTCCCCCCGGGTCCGTCGTTTGTCCCACTTCGATCAGATGACCATCGGGATCGCGGATATAACAACGGATTTCGTACTGGTGCTGCTTCGGTGGCGTCAGGAATTCCGCACCGCGCGCGCTCCATTCGGTGTACACAGCGTGCATGTCCGTCACTCGTATATTGAGGAAACTGCTGACCCGGTTGGGATCGGCGGGCGTCTCAAGGGTGACCTCCGGCTTGTCGTCGGTCGGCCCTCCGCCGACGTTGATGATGATCCAACTGTTCGACAGTTGGACATACGTGAGCCCTCCGGGTCCGGAGAACGCATCCTGCCCCCGAGCACATCGGTGTAGAAGCGGCGAGAGCGCTCGACATCGTCCGACACGATGAAGTGGGCCAGCACGATTCCCTCTGGGGGCGTTGGGAGCTCGTCGGCGGGCGTGCTCGATGGCCAGTGATCGGGCACCCAGTCCCCCTGCGGGTCGGTGGTCTGCCCCACTTCGATCAGGTGACCATCGGGATCACGGATGTAGCAACGGATCTCGTACTGGTGCTGCTTCGGAGGCGTCAGGAACTGAGCACCCCGCGCGCTCCATTCGGAGTACACCGTCTCCATGTCCTTGACCCGGATGTTGACGAAGCTGCTCACCCGATTTGGGTCGCCGGGCGTCTCCAGGGTGACCTCCGGCTTGTCGTCGGTCGGGCCTCCGCCGGCATTGATGACGATCCAACTATTGGACAGTGCGACGTTGGTCGGCCCTCCGGGGCTGGAGAAGGCGACCCGGCCCCCAAGGACTTCGGTGTAGAAGCGCCGAGAGCGCTCGACGTCGTCCGACACGATGAAGTGTGTGAGCAGGATTTCCTCTTGGGGCGGTGGGACCTCGGCCATCTGCTACCTCCGATGGTCTTCCACGGTCATGGCCGTGCCATCTGCGCCTGCATGGGCTGCAAAGGCGGCGGCATTTTGGCGATCTCCATTCGAAGGGTTTTGAAAGCCGAATCGAAGATGGTCGAGAAACTCGGGAACGGCTGGATGACGTCGCTCAACACCTCCAACGGAACGCGGGCGCGTATGGCGAGCGTCGCCTGCTGGAGCCACTCGCCGGCCTCGGGTCCGAGGGCGTAAGCGCCGGTCAACCGGGCGCCGTCGCTGAGCAGGGTCAAGAATCCGTTCGACTGGGCGTACTGGTGGCTGTACGTCGCGGTCTTGGACACGTCGGTCAAGAGCGTTGTGCTGCTGTAGGGTGCCTCCGCGGCACCGACGGCGGCCGCCTGCGGATCGGTGTACGTGACGCGCGGCACGGCTTCGTAGTTCGTCGGGTGGCTCTCTCCGGCGATGTTCGCCGCCACGACGTCTCCCTCGTACTCGCCGACGTGTGTCAGGGGCCAGATCCCGTTGACATCCCCAATGGCCCAAATGTTGTCGCCGGCACGCAGATACTCGTCCACCACGACGCCGTGTGGGTTTGCCTCGATACCGACCGTCTCGAGCCCGATCCCTTCGACACGGGGACGGCGGCCGGTCGCCACGAGCAGTCGCTCTCCTTGTACCGAGGTCCCGTCCGAGAGCCTCAGGACGTAGTCGTCGCCGTCGCGCGAGGCCTCCGCGGCCTGGACTCCGAGGTGCAACTCGATCCCGTCCCGCCGCAGTGCCTCGGTCAGAGCCACGCCGAGGGGGGCCGGCTCTCGTGGGATCAGCCGATCGGCGCCCTCGACGAGCACGGCCTGACCACCGAGCCGCCGTACCACCTGTGCGATCTCGACACCGGCCGAGCCACCGCCGAGCACGATGAGGCGGCTGGGAACCGTCTTCATGGCCGTCGCTTCGCGCGTGCCCCACACGCCGTCCAGGCCGTCGAGCCCCGGAATGGGTGGCACGAAAGGATCCGCGCCCGTCGCCACGACGACATGCTCCGCCGTGTGGCGAGTGCCGTCCACGTCGACCACGCCGGGCCCGGCGAGCCGGCCCACGCCCCGGACCAGCGCGATGCCCCGATCCGCCAGCCATTTCTCCTGTCCCGCATCCGAATAGTCGGACACCATGTAGTCCCGCCAGTCCAGCGCCGCCTGCACGTTCACCTCGGCGCTGGCGCCGACGTCGCGGGCGCCCTGGACCGCCTCCCCCGGACGCAAGAGGGACTTGGACGGGATGCACGCCCAGTAGGAGCACTCGCCGCCGACCAGCTCCCGCTCGACGACGGCGACCCGAAGCCCACGCGCCGCGATGGCCCCGGCGCAGTGCTCGCCGGGCGCACCGCCGCCCAGCACGATCACGTCGAAATCGCTCATACGGGAAGCTCCTGGCCGCTCTGTTCGCGCACCATGTACTCGGCGTACCAGTCGGGCCAGTCCGGGTCGGCCCGGCCGATGCGCTTCTCGTGCTCACCGTGGGCCGACTCGGCGCGGCGCAATGCCGCAGCCAGGTCACCGGCGGAGTTGAACGAGGTGGTGGTCGGATCGAGGCGGCCCGGGAGGCGATCGGTCACCTCTTGGAGCAGCCAGCTGTTGCCGTCGGGGTCTTCGAACGTGGCAAAGGAGTTGTAGCTCTTGTGATCCGGATCCGGCCCGTTGACCCGATCACCCGCCCCCTCAGGGTCGAGTTGCGCTCCGGGCGCTCCGGAATGGAACACCCCACTGACCTTGGCTCCCCGGCTGACAAGTTCGTCGCGCCCGGCTTCGATGTCAGACACGATCAGGTACAGGCCATGGGCAGATCCGGGTGGCGCCCCCGTGATGTGGGTGCCGAACTGCACAGAACACTGCGATCCCGGTGGCGTGAATTGCACGACCCGGAAGCCGTTGTCGAAGGAGAAGTCGGCGTCGAGCCTCCAGCCGAGGCCGGCGTAGAACGCCTTGGAGCGATCGGCGTCGGCCACGGGGATGACGACCGCCTCCAGCTTGAGATCGGCCGGTTCGCTGCTCGGCGATCCGCCGGGTGCGCTCTGTCCATCGACGGTGCTCATCCGGCTCTCCTCTGTCTGGTCCCGAAGGGATTGTCGCACCCAGGCGAACGCCTTGCACCTGAAACATCCCTCGCACTCGGGGTTCGACGTCGTTCCAGCGTACGGGGGTCGAATGGCGATGCACGGGTGCACGTCTCCCCGTCCGACGAGCAGCTCGAGTTCCTGGTCGAGAACCCGAGCGGGGACGGCGCCCGACCCCCCAGGGTCAGCGTTTGATACCGATGCTCTTGCCTTCGGTGTACCGGATCGGCTCCTCCAATGTGTCGACGAGGAATTGATCCCGGTCTCCTCGTTCCCACGCCTCCCTCAACCCCGGAGCCGCCAAGTCGAAGTCGGGCCGAATTTTCTTGAACACGCCCCTCAGATCTACGTGGAGCTCTGCCATCGTGGGCCGGCCCCAGTACCAGTATCCGTTGTAGATCTTGAAGATCTTGAGTCCGGGCTCGAGGACGAACGTGTGGGGGATCATCGGATCGTGCGGCTCATCCGTGAACTCTTTGATGTCCAGATCCTTCTGGACGACCCGATCGGGGTCCGACAGGAACGGCCACGTGGCGCCCAGCGCGTCCCGGAACTCATTGATGTTCAGCTGATTGTCGGTCGAGATGAGGGCCAATCGCGTGTAAGCATTCCTGAACTCGGGATACACGTCGACCAATTGCCCTACGAACTGATGCTCTTTGGGATCGAAGCCGCCACGGGACAGATGGAGCACCATCGGGTTGCCCCCCTGGAGCTCCGACAGGGACCGCCGCCGGCCGGATTGATCGGCGAGCTCGTAGTCGGGAAACGTCTCGCCTTCACGGATGTCGCTGCGCATGTGGCCTCCAAACTCGAAAGGGTCTGGTCCAAAGATCCCACGGGAGTCCAGCAGATGTTCAAGTCGGTTGCGCCTGTCGCTCGCTCTCGAGAAATTGCCCAGGCCGCGTTGACGAGCCCGATATGGCTGAACGCCTGCGGGAAGTTGCCAAGGAGCTCCCCGCTGACTGGATCGACCTCCTCGGCCAGCAGGCCGACCTCATTGACGAAGGCGGCGGCACGCTCGAAAACGGCCCGGGCCCGAACCGGCTGGCCTGCCTGGGCCAGGGCCTGGGCCAGCCAGAAGGTGCACAAAAGGAAGGTGCCCTCCTCACCCTCGAGGCCGTCGTGGGACCGATAGCGATAGACCAATCCCCGCTGGTCGGTGAGCCGCTCCTCTGTCGCGTCGACCGTGGCCAGCACCCTCGGATCGTCCGCCGGGAGAAATCCCACCAGGGGCACCATGAGGTTGGAGGCGTCAAGCTCGTCCGAGCCAAAGGACTGGGTGAAGGCCTTGGCCCGGTCACTCCAGCCCTTGGTCACGATCGCCTCACGGATCTGGTCCCGCGTCTGCGTCCATGACCCGATTCGAGAGGAGGCGTTGAGACGGTCGGCCAGGATCACCGCTCGATCGAGGGCCACCCAGCACATCAGCTTGGAATACAAGAAATCACGCGGCTCCCCCCGGATCTCCCAGATTCCTTGGTCCTTCTCCTGCCACCGGCGGGCGGCGGTGTCGGCCAGCTGCACGAGGAACTTTCGCGTGGCTGGTGCCAGGTCGGTGGGCGTATCCCACTTGCCCGAGTCGGACAGTGGCCCGACCCGGTGGGTGTCGTCGAACAGGTGGTCAGACATGCGGTACACCGCGTTGAGCAACTCGCCGTAGACGTCGAGCTGGCGTTGTTTCCAGGCCGCGTTGCCCACCCGAACCGGCGCCGAGTGCCGCCAGCCCTCCAGCTGCGGCAGCTCCCGCTCGGTCAGGTCCCGTTCACCGCCGATGCCGAACATGATCTGCAAGGCACCGCCCCGGTCGAGCGAGCCGGCCGCGGACGAGGAGACGTAATCGAAGAACTGGTTGGCTTCGTCGGGACAAGCCGCCACCCAAAGGGCCTGGATCGTGAAGGAAGCGTCCCGGACCCAGGCATAGCGGTAGTCCCAGTTCCGGGAGCCGCCCACCACCTCGGGCAACGACGTGGTCGCCGCCGCGCAGATAGCGCCGGTGGGTGCAAAGGAGAGTGACTGGAGCACCCGGCCGCTGTGGTGCACCATGTCTCGCCACGGACCCACGTAGGCCTGGTGGAGCTCAGACCACGACTCCCACCCCGCCACGGTGTCTTCGAGCCGGGCGCGTATCTCCGACGGGCTCCAGACCCTGGCCGAACTGCCCTCAGTCTGGTTCCCGTGATGCAGGGCGAAGCCCATGCTTTCGCCTTGGGCAAGCTGGAACCGGCCCGAGGCCGCGGCGCGGTCCTGGTCGAGCGTCAGGGCCACGGACGTCGACAGCACCAGCCCGTCAGCGCTCCCTGACTCCGTCATTCCACCGTCGACCGCGTCGAGCGATGGATGTTTCAACCCGTAATCGGGGCGCGGGACGTACTCCAGGGACAAGTCGACCCGTCCCTCCGTGCACGTGGCGCGCCGCAGGAGAACGTGAGGCGCTCCTTTGCCGAGCTCGTGTCCTCGGTTGCCAGAACCCATGGCAAGTGCGTCGGTGATCGTGACCGAACCGGTCGGTGTGCGCAGCGTGGTCTCCAACACCATGGTGCGGTCCAGGTAGCGCCTGCTCACTTCCGTCGCGTTGGTGGCCCCGAAGAACCAGTGCCCGGCTTTCTCGTCGAGGAGGCGACCGAAGGTCGAGGGGCTGTCGAACCGTGGGAAGCAGAGCCAGTCGATCGACCCGCCCCGACTGACCAGCGCAGCGCTGTGCCGATCCGACAGGAGCGCATAGTCAGCTATGGGGGTCGTGGTCACGTGAACTCCTTCGCTCGTGGATGCGCAAGATCCGATCTGGCAGCGCCGATGAGCATCGGATCAGATCTGCCCAACTGCGACTGGAGATGGGCTATCGGGCTATCGGACTGGCATACTCGAGCGAACCTAGCCCGAACGACTTGGACGGGGTAGCGGGTTAGCGGGTTGGCGGGTTGGCGGGTTGGAGGGCGGCGCCAAACCGTTTACGCCGCACTAAGGTTTGTCCCGCATCACCCTGCAAGGTGAGCTGTCTCGCGGTTCGGCCACTCACCCTCAGAAGTCGGGAGGTCGACCAACGATGGTGATCCACCAACCAGACCAGGTTGAGTACAGGTCAGTTCTGCCCGAGGAGATCGATTGGAAGCCGTTTCCAGCGTTTCCGCCATCGGCGCGACTGGCAATCCTCGTCGGCGATCCATCGGAACCAGGGCCATACGTCATCCGGGTCAAGGTCCCCTCGAGCGTCAAGCTGATGCCACACCAGCACCCGGAGGACCGCGTCTACACGGTCATTTCCGGCGTCTTCTACATCGGCCTGGGAAGCGTGTTCGATGAAGAGCGGCTGCAGGCCTATCCGCCGGGAGCCGTCATCGTGCTCCCCGGTGGTACCCCGCATTTCCACTGGGCGAAATCTGGAACCTACGTCACCCAAGTATCGGCCGTCGGACCGCTCGGCCTCGAATACATCGACCCGATCGACGATCCCCGGAACCAGTGAGCAAGGTCTGGTCTTTCGATGGCCACTCGACCCACGTCGCGGGAGTGGCATCGGTTAGAGCCGTTCGAGAGAAGTGCGCGTCACCGATTTCTGGACAAGGCGTTCCGGGCCCCGGTCCGCCTAGCCGCTGGCAGAGAAGAGGAACTTCCGGGTCAGGCGCGCAACCGTGGCGGGCTTCTCGTCGAGTGCGAAATGACCAGCGTCGAGAACGTGCACTTCGGCATTGGGCACGTCGCGCCGGTATGCCTCGGCTTCTTCGATCTGGAACGACGGGTCGAAGCGACCCCACAGAACCAGGAGCGGCGGCTGGTCGTGGAGGAGCCACTCCTGCCACACGGTAGAAGATCGAAAGTCCGTCCACATCAATCGATTTGTAGTTCGTCGCGCGCGTGCTTATCCGAGTCCGGGCCACACACAATCTTGCCTGATCGTCGCCGTCGCCGGCGGGCCGGCTTGGCTCACAAACGCGAGACGAGCTCAGCCACGATCTCCGCCGCTGGTCGTGGCTGCCTGGCGAGCGCGACGCTCTGTCCGGCCCACATCGAGAGCGCTTCAATGTCACCGGTGGTGCCAACCATCGGCGGCGCCGGCTCGTAGCGGACGATTGCTTCGCCCGAAGCGAAGTGCGCGACGACATCGCCCACTCCGGGCCGACTCTCCAGAGGCGGCCGGCCCGCGGCCTCCCACATCTCGGCCGTCGAGTTACGGAGCGCGCGGTGGGGCGAGTCCGGCCAGTCGACGTCGTAGAGGTCGGGGTACCACTCCGCGTCCGTTTCGACCGCGTCGATCAGGCGAGTGCGGTACTCCGGGTGGATGGGCATCTCCTGGGCAAGCAGAAACTGGGTACCCACCCACGCCGCCTGAGCACCCAGGGCGAGGACGGCGGCCACGCCGCGAGCGTCCCCGATCCCACCGGCCGCGATCACTGGCACCGGCGCCACCGCGTCCACGACGGCGGGCACCAAGGGGAGCGTCGCAATCTGACCCCCCACGTGCCCCCCAGCCTCCCAACCCTGCGCCACGATGACATCAACTCCGCTGGCGACCGCCCGCCGCGCCTCTTCGGCGCTTCCGACCGTACACAGAACGAGTCCGCCCGCATCGTGGACCCGCTCGATGTAGCCAGCGGGATCTCCCAGGAACAGTGACACGATCCGCAAACCGGCCTCGAGGGCTTCATCGAGGCGACGGTGCTGATCGGAGGTGAGAACCAGGTTGCCGCAGAAGGGACGATCGGTGAGAGCCGCCGTCTCGCGAACCACGTCTCCTGCCGGATCGGACCACGTCAGCGTCACCATGCCGAGCCCACCGGCATTCGAGACCGCTGCCGCCAGTTCGGGCACCGCCACCATCGCCGCCAGGACAATCGGTTGTTCAATCCCGAGCAGTTCGCAGACCGGTGTTCGCACTACTGCTACCTACCCCTTCGATCCAGGCCGTCCTCCACTCAACACGGACAGATCCACATTCCTCTAGGACTCATACGATGTGGGCATCGACTTGGCGGCCCGTTTGTTCCAACCGTGAAAGCTCGAGAAGTCGCCTGCATCCCAGGCCTCCCGCAATCCCGGTTTGCTCAGGTCCCAGTCGGGGCGGATCTCGCTCGATGCAGCGCACAAGTCGGACCACAGGTCGTAAAACGACGGGCGTCCCCAGAACCAGTAGCCGTTGTAGATGCTGTGAATGAGGAGTCCAGGCTTGAGCACCAGCGTGTGCGGGATCATTGGATCGTGCTCGGGGTCGGTGTATTCCTGGATGTCGAGGTCCTTTTGGATCGTCCGAGCTGGGTCCGAGAGAAAGGTCCATTGGGCGCCGACTGCACCCCGGAACTCCTGCAGGGTGTGGTGGTCATCGGTGGCGATGGTGACGACCTGGGTATAGGCGACGGCGATTTTCGGATAGTTCGCTGCGAGCTCCAGGTGCTGCTGGTGCTCCTTGGGACAGTAATTGCCTCGCGCCAGCGTGAGAATCATCGGATCGTCACCTTGGAGCTCACTGAGTGTGCGAACGATGTTGGTGTGATCCGGCAACGAGTAGTCGGGGAACACGCCGCCTGGTCTGATGTCGGATCGCATGGGGTGACTGCCTTTCACTCGACTATGCCTGCGCAGGTCTCAGTGTCGGTGGACTGGCCGCCGCATCTCAACCGGATGCAGCGTACGGGCCGCACATACCGACCCGCACGGCACAGGGCATGCGTACGCAAAGTTGAGTAGGTCCCGAGAAAAAGCCCCGAGAAATCCCGACTTCGATCACCCAGCCGAACGCAAAGGTGCTGGTCAGGGGGTCGTGCACACGCACGAGAGCGCGAAAGAACCAGATTTCGATGCTAGCGGGGGTTCCAAGCCATCATGCGACCTCCGGGGTTTAAACCCAACGAAACAGCTGGTAGGAGCGCCGTGGATCGGTGCTGCACAGTGCGCGCGCTTGCTCAATGTCGTGACCCGAACGCAAAGTCCCGAGAAAATCACGCCTTTCGTCGGCACTCGAGCGCTCCGGGGGACGATGCCAGGCGGACATCGGAAACACCACGCTACCGATCGAGTCCACTCAGCCTCAGCCGCGACGCGTGAGCACCAGCTGTACGACGTCCAAGTAGCCGCTTCGGAAGCCAGCCTCGCTGTAGGCCAGGTAGAACGACCACATTCTCCGGAAGGTCTCGTCGAAGCCCAGGCGGCCGACTTCGTCGGCTCCCTCGCAGAAGCGTTCCCGCCAGCAAGCCAAGGTGGTGGCATAGCTCATGCCGAACGACAGTCGATTGACCACGGCCAAATCCGTATACGTGGCCATGGTGTTCTCCATGGCCTGTTCGGACGGAACGATGCCCCCAGGGAAGATGTACTTGTGGATCCAGGTCCACGATGACCTCGTTGCGAGGAGCCGCTCATGAGCCATGGTGATGGCCTGGAGTCCGACCCGGCCTCCTGGCGCCAGGCACCGGTCGAGCGTCTGGAAGTATGCGGGCCACCACCGCTCCCCCACCGCCTCAATCATTTCAACACTGAGGATGGCGTCGTAGGTCCCGACGGCATCTCGATAGTCCTGCACCCGGATATCGACCATATCGCCCAGTTGTTCGGCCGCTACTCGATGTCCGCGCCAGACGTGCTTGCTCATGGGACAGGGTCACGCTGGTCACTCGTGCTCCCCTCCGAGCGGCCCGCAGAGCCAGCTCGCCCCATCCGGTTCCGATTTCGAGCATACGAGTGCCTCGTCGGACGCCGGTCGCATCGAGCAACCGCTCAATCTTGTGAGCCTGGGCCTGTTCGAGCGTCGTGTGCGCATCAGTGAAGAGGGCTGCCGAGTACGTCATCGACTCGTCCAGAAAGATTGCGAACAAGTCGTTCGAGAGGTCGTAGTGCCGGGCGATATTACGCGCCGCCCCCGGGCGGTCATTCTCTTCGGAACTCGGCTGGCGGGCTTCGTACCAACGCCGGATGCCCTGCAGATGCCGCGGGACCAACGAGTCGGCCCGGCGAGCGAGCGCCTCGAGCAACTCGACGAGATCGACCGAGTTCCATTCCCCGGCCATGTATGACTCGCCGAAGCCGATCTTGCCATCCACACCCAGCCGTGCAAGGAACCTCTCTGGAAGTAACAGCTCCATGACCGGACCATTGGGGGGACCGAAACGAGTGCCGTCAGGGAACTCGACCCGAATGCCCGTCTGCGTAGCCACTCGTTTGAGAAAATATCGGGCGAGCGCGGCTCGAAGCGGGGCCGACATTGGGGGTGCCAAACCGGCCCATCGCCGCAAATCGACGACAGCATGCCGCTCGGGTTCGTGAGAGACGACGCTCATCGTGGCTGTACCTTGAGTCCGCGTGCCCAGAGTCGCACCGCCTGCCAACGGATCAATAGGGCGATGCGCAGGGTCGGGTGAAGGAGGGATGCGCGCAACACGCCTCGTCTGCTGGCGACGCGCCGTTCCCCTGTTAGCGATGCCACAAAGGGTGGCACCGCCGTCTCGATGCAATGTCACAGTGACGGAAAGAAATGGACCGGGCTCACTCACCCGAATCTCGTAGTGGCCATCGACCGGATAAAACGGGGACACATAGAGTTCCTTGACCACTTCGGAGCGTCCGGTCCCGTCAGGTCGCAGAAGATAGGTGTGACGCTCGCCGTAGGTGTTGTGCACTTCAGCTAAAGCGGCGACTTGCACCCCACCGCGTCGTAACACCAGAACACGCTGATGGGATTGAAGACGTAGCCGAGGGTGCGAGGCATCGCAAGCATCAGAATCCGGTCCGCCGTCACACCTTGCTCGGTCAAGAGTGCACGCACGTCACTGTGGTCAGAGCGCTCGAACCGTGCAAGGCGCCGGATCAGGCCGGTGAACTCTGGCAACTCGTCGTAGTCCACCAACCAGTAGCTCGCTTTGTACCGAAACCGATTCTTGATCGGAACCCGGCGTGTGTGGGTCACCACGGACGCATAGAGGACCGGTGGAGTTGCGACGGAGACAATGAAGACGACGGCACGGCGTTGCTCGTCGTGGGCGCGGGCTGCATCACCAACGGACCCCCAGCGACTTCGCCGCGGCGATTCCCGACCGGCAGCCGTCCTCATGAAATCCCCACCCGTGATACGCACCGGCGAAAGCCAGGGCTTCGCCGTTGAGCTCGCAGAGATGCTTCTGGGCATCGACCGAAGCAGCGGTGTAGATCGGGTGTGCATACCTCATCCGAGCAACGACTTGCTCGGGATCGATACGGTCCGTTGCGTTGAGAGTGACGATATGTGCTTGCGTGGAAGGAATTCCTTGCAGACGGTTCATGTCGTATGACACGAAGGCGTGATCGATCGGACCGACGCACGCAGGCAAGAGGAAGTTCCAGGACGCCTGGGCTCTCTCGGCCTTCGGCAGGAGGGTGGTGTCAGTGTGCAGCCACGTGTCGTTGCGCGAGTATCGGAATGCACCGAGGATGGATCGCTGTTTCGGGTTCGGGTTGGCGAGTAGGGCCAGCGCCGTGTCGGCATGCGTGGCCACCACGACGCGCTCGAACAAGATTGCGTCGCCGTCGGCGGTCCTGATCTCGACACCATCACCCCGCATGGCGACCGCAGTGACCGGCGTCGAGGTGGCGACAGCGCTCAAGTGCTTAACCACTCGGTCGACATAGGTACGCGATCCACCGACGACCGTGCGCCAGGTCGGCGAACCAGTAAACGACAACATCCCGTGGTTCTCCAAAAAGGCGAACAGATACCGGGCCGGGTAGTGCTGCGCCACATCGGGGGCGACCGACCAGACACAGGAGACGATCGGCACGACGAAGTGCGACACGAAGTAAGTCGGAATAACCCCCGTGCTCCAAGAACTCTCCAAGTGAGATCAGATCGTCCCCTTGAACCAGAGCGCGGCGTGGCCTGCCGGTGAAACCGATGAATCTGGGCGAGCAGCCGCAGGAAGGCGATGTTGGTGAGAGATCGTGGTTGGGCAAACACGCCACCGAGGCCCTTGGCGCCGGCGTATTCCAACCCACAGCCGTCGCAATGAACCGACATACTCATCTCGGTCTGACGCGTCGCCACGTTCAGCTCCGAGAACAGCCGACAGAGCAACGGGTACGTGCGCTGGTTGTGCACGATGAAGCCCGTGTCGATGGGGACCGTCCCCGCGTCCGGAGTGATCACGTCGTGGGTGTGGGTGTGGCCGCCCAGACGACCGGCCGCTTCATAGAGGGTGACGTCGTAGCGCTGCTGCAAGACGTAGGCCGCCGTGAGGCCCGCTATTCCGGACCCGACAACCGCTGCTCTCTCTCGCCGTGCTTGTGACAACCGACACTCCTGAACCGTCTTTTTCGAACGTGACGATGGGGAGAGTTTAGTGCTAAAAAGGACCATGGCCGCAAAGCCCCGGACCGTCACGCTTCAAGAAGCCGCCCAACAACTCGGATTGCACTACATGACCGTCTATCGCTACGTGCGCACCGGAAAGCTTCCGGCCACGCAGGACGGGCTGATCTGGAGGATTCGAGCCAGCGATGTCAACGCACTGAAGGACAGCCGGGTAACCGCCAAAGGCTCTCGGTCCCGCCGCACGACCACGACTGGCACCAGCCGAGCGCTGGAAGCGCGCTTACTCGCTGGGGACAGCGCTGGTGCATGGTGGCTGATCGAGAGTCGCCTCGGTGGTGGCCTCGACCCCACTGGCGTCCTCACTACGCTCCTCGCCCCGGCACTTCGATCCATCGGAGCGAAATGGGCCGACGGCGATGTGAGCGTCGCCGACGAGCATCGAGCGACCGCCGTGTCTCAGCGCATCATCGGTCGCCTCGGACTCCAGTTCGGGCGGCCGGGCCGAAGTCGTGGCACAGTCATCGTTGCTGCTCCAGCGGGAGATCTGCACACACTGCCCGTGGCCATGGTGGCTGACCTCTTGCGCTGGCGAGGCTTCGACGTGGCCGAACTCGGAGCGAATACCCCGGACGATGCATTGGCTGAGGTCGCCGGCAAAGCGGACCGATTGGTGGCTGTTGGCATCGCCTCGACAACATTGGGCCTCGACGCCGAGGTCAGGCTGGCGATCGAGAAGCTGCGGACGACGAGCAGAGGCGCCACGACCCTCCTCGGTGGCAGCGCGATCCGGTCCGCGGCACACGCTCGGACGTTGGGAGCCGACATCTGGACAGGGCGGAACGGGTGGAAGGTTGTCGAGACCGTGGAGAGTCTCGTGGATGCTGGACGCATGATCGAGACCGAGCATGTCTAGTGACGCAGCGAAAGGCCTGCCCGCACCGGGTTCGAGAGGGTGATCGACACCCTCCTTGAGCTCTCAATCGGCGGCAGCTTCTCTCGGCTCGGTTACGTCGTTCGTCGGCACGTCGAACATTGGAGCGACCCAGGCCGACTCGACGGCAAGGTGATGATCGTCACCGGAGCGTCTTCCGGCATCGGACTGGCGGCTGCCGTGCAGCTCGCAGCGCTGGGAGCTGAAATGTGGCTCGTGGGTCGGGACGCAGAACGGCTACGCGCAGCGGGCAGGATGGCGGAAGCTGCGAGGGGCGTGGCCCAATCCATGCAGCCGAGGTCGATGTGGTCAATGCTGCCGCTGTGTCGGCCTTCGTCGACCAGGTGGCGTCGTCGCACGATGAGGTCCATGCGCTCATCCACAACGCCGGCGCGCTCTTCTCGGAATATGGTCTTTCGGACGACGGGACGGGGTCGTTGACAGAGCGCACATTGGCTCTCCACGTGCTGGCACCATTTCGCCTGAGCTCGCTCCTGGCTCCGCTTCTGCTCCGTGCGGAGCAATCGGTCATCACGACGGTGACGTCAGGGGGCATGTACACCCAGCGATTCGATCCTGGCCACATAGAGGTCGGACCAGAGGGGTACCGCGGAGCCGTTGCCTACGGCAAGGCCAAACGGGCGCAGCTAGTGCTGTCCCACGAATGGGCCCGCCGTTGGTCCGGAGGCGGCCTGGCCAGCTACGCGGTCCATCCCGGCTGGGTGGATACGCCAGGTCTTTCTGCTGGGCTGCCCTCCTTTTCCAAACTGGGTCCGCTTCTTCGTACCCCGGCGCAGGGTGCGGACACGGTGACATGGTTGGCGGCTGACGAGCCGCGGCGGACCTCGGCGTCTGCGCCCATCGACGGTCTTTGGCACGACAGACACCTGCGTGGGGAGAACTACATCCCGACAACCCGCCGGTCCCAGTCCCAAGGCATTCACGATGGCTGCGCGCTGTGGAACTTCTGCGCCGACCGAACGGGAGTTGGACGATGAACCTCGCGGAGAGACCGGAGTGCCGACCGGCGCCGACCACACGAGCGCGTCATCGCACCCGAGGTCACCCCATGAAGGTCGCAATCGCCGGGGCTTCGGGTTTCATTGGCTCCAGATTGGCCAGCCAGCTGGCTGAACAAGGGCATCACATCACCGCTTTGACTCGAAACCCAGAGAACTACCAGGGCGCTGGGTCAGCCGTGCGAGCCGACGTGAACGACGCCAGAAGTCTGTTGCCCGCCCTCGAGGATCAGCAGATCGCGTACTACCTCGTCCATTCCTTGGCGAGGCCCGACTTTGCAGAGCGGGACAGAACGGGAGCCCGTGCCTTCGCGCGGGCGGCCGTGCAATCCGGCGTGACCCAGGTCATCTATCTGGGTGGATTGGGCGACGAGAGCCAAGATCTCTCCGAACACCTTCGCAGCAGACGAGAGGTCGAAACGATCCTCATGGATTCTGCGCCCACAACGGCGCTCCGAGCGGGAATCGTCATCGGCGAGGGAAGCATCAGCTGGGAGATCCTCCGCCAATTGGTCGTCAGGCTCCCCGTCATGATCACCCCGCGCTGGGTCGAGACGAGGACGCAGCCAATTGCACTGAGCGATGCGCTGTTCAATCTGACGGGGTCGCTGGGTCGCCGGGACATGGTGGGCCAGCTCATACGAGATCGGCGGACCAGAGCCTCTCACCTATCGACGCATGATGATGACTGTCAGCCGGCTCATGGGTTATCGGAGGGTGATCCTCCCGGTGCCGCTACTCTCCCCGAGGCTCTCCTCGCATTGGCTGCGCTTCATCACCGATGTCGACCTCATGACGGCTCGAACGCTTGTCGACTCGATGTGCAACGAGGTCGTTGTGCACGACCATCGAATCAACGGCCTCTTGGGTCATGAGCCAATGAGCTTTGAAGCCGCCGTCACCTCGGCGCTCCAGTCCGCAGAGCATCGCTCGGACACCAGCGGGCGGACGCGTGCTCAGCCATAGGGGAACGGGAGGGAGCGCCAGGCTCACCAACAGCGTCGACCAGGGCCGGCGGCGATCTCTCACAGTGGTCGTCACACTTGTCGTCGGGTCCGTCTTGTTGGCGGCCACGTTGCGCGCACCCTCGGGCTCCACAACCTTTTTCGTCATCGGGTTCTTGGTCGCTGGCACCTGGATCAGCGGGATCGTTGATCTCGGGGCCTCTCCCGCTCAAAGCGACCCGATCGTCCCGGCTGGGTCTTGTGCTCAGAGGACTGGCGCTAGGCGGTGTCGCTTTCTTGGCGTTTCTCGTGGCCTATCTCCTCGGCCGACATCTTCCGCTCATCTCGACCGCTCTTCACACGGTCCTCACCAAGGCCGATGCGGGTCCGATGGCGTTGGTCTTGGCAGTCGCGCTGCTGAATGGATTAGGGGAAGAGCTCTTCTTCCGCGGCGCTCTATTCGACTTCTTGGGATCCCGCAAACCCGTTCCAGGCTCTCTCGTCGTCTATGTAGCGGTGACCGCGACCACGGGGAACGTTGCGCTCATCGTTGCGGCAGTTGTCATGGGAAGCATCTTCACACTGCAACGCGCACGCTCTGGCGGGATCTTGGCTTCGACAATGACGCACCTTTGCTGGACAACCCTCATGGTTCTCGCATTTCCGAGATGATGACGACCGGAAATGGCCACAAGGACCGGTCAGCCGTAGTCGGACGTCGGTGCAGTCGATGACGTCCCGTGCGGTGGTGTGGTTTCGTCGGGACCTTCGGTTGGCCGACAATCCGGCTTGGGCCGCAGCCAGCCAGCACGCCGATCGAGTTACTGCTCTCTTCGTGCTCGATCCAAGCCTCCATGCTGCTGCCGGTCCGGCCCGGCAACGCCAACTCCTGGCCCACCTGCATGGGCTTGACCAGAGGTTGCAATCTTATGGAGGGCGCCTTCTGGTATTCCAGGGCGATCCGGCTGAGGTGGTGCCTCAGGTTGCTCGGGCGTCTCGCGCTGCCGCCATCTACGCCAATGCCGACGTGACACCGTACGCCCGTCAACGAGACGACGCTGTGCGGAAGCGGCTCGGGGTCGACTTGCAGATGTGGTGGGGCACGCTAGTGCACCCTCCAGGATCGGTGACCACAGGGAAAGGACAGACATCTCGGGTGTTCACGCCATTCCATGTCAAATGGCGTGAGCGGACTCCACCAGATTGGCCCGAGGAGCATCAAGTCGAGATCGACGATGCGGCCGGAGATGGGTTGCCTCCACTAGAGCACCCGACCTTTCAGGGTGGTGGCGAGCAAGCAGCCATGGACCGACTCTTTGATTTCGCTAAGCGAGTTGACGACTACCAAGACAACAGAGACAGGCCGGATTTGGTGGGAACTTCAAACCTCTCGGCGGACCTCCATTTCGGGACGCTTGCCCCGCGCACGATCGCTTCGATAATCGGTACCTCCACCGAGGGAAGGGCCGCCTTCGTGCGACAACTCGCCTGGCGGGATTGGTACGCCCACTTGCTTTGGGAAATGCCGAGCTTGGTGGAGGTCTCGCTGCGTCCAGCCACGCGCCGAATGGAATGGAGGAACGATCCTGACGACATTGAACACTGGGAGAAGGGCTTAACGGGCTACCCACTTATCGATGCTGGCATGCGTCAGCTGGAGGGCACCGGGTGGATGCACAACCGGATCCGCATGGCCGTGGCGTCCTTCCTCGTCAAGGACCTACTGGTGGACTGGCGTATTGGAGAACGTTGGTTTCGTCGACATCTCGTGGACGGCGACATTGCTCAGAACGTTGGGAACTGGCAGTGGGTCGCGGGTACTGGCCCCGATGCGGCTCCTTACTTTCGTGTGTTCAATCCGGTCCTGCAGTCTCGCAAATTCGACCCCCAAGGCAATTACATCAAGCGCTTCGTCCCTGAACTCTCGGGTCTTTCGGCTCGCTGGATCCACGCACCCTGGACTGCGCCGCCCGAAGAGTTGGTCCCGTCGGGAGTAACGCTCGGCGACACATACCCTTTTCCGATGATCGATCATGCCTTCGCCCGCGACCGGGCCCTTGAAGCCTACGCCGCTGCTCGGCAGGCTCCGAGGAATTGAGGTCGCACAGCTGGGCCGTGTGACGCCACGTCTGGTTCATTCGGCCACCAAGTCTTTGATCTCACACGAAAAGACCTGATGGCGGGACCGATCGCCCTGGTCATCGGATTCGTTTGTGCGGGACGATAGAGATTGACGGGGCGATTAGGCGAGATCGCCTCAGCTTCGAGCTGTGTCTCCCATGCTCCCCGGGCCGCGTACCGGTTGGCCAGACTCGGAAAGAGCCGGCCGAGGACGACCAGCGCATACAGAATCATTTCGCGGGTCTCGGTCGGATGATGCAGAATTCGTTGCCCTCGGGATCCCTCAGGACCTTCCAATCGTCACCCCGATAGACGTCGTCCGCTGACGTGGCGCCCAAGGAGATGGCGCGGGCGACGGACTCTTCGTAGTTCTCCACGTGCAAATCCAAGTGCATCCTGTTCTTCGATGTCTTGGGTTCGGCGACTTTCAAGAAGAGGAGCGGGATCGGCCCCGCCCGGAGATGAACATCTCCATCTTGATCGATCCGCGTGACTCCACCACCGAGCAGCCGGCTCCACCAACCCGCCAGGACTTCCGGGCTGGCGGCATCAAGGCAGATCCAGCCGATGGTTGGAGTTGCGTTCCGTTCACTGTTGGTCATGACTCACCTTGCTCGTCAGTTGATTGCCAATCGCAGCTCGTCCCGTGCCTGACCCCAGGTCCGGTCCATCGAAATCAACACAGTTCTTTGCCGGCGGAAGCTCACGGAGCGATGGAGGCAACGGCAGAGCGAAGGTCCCCGACGAAGTGGTCAAATGCAGCACTTCGCTCCTCCGCATCACGGATCCGGACGATCGATGCGGGATGTACGGTCGCGACGATCCGCTGTCCGTCGGGTCCACTCTGCACTGCCCGCGCGCGCTGAGGTCCGAGGAGAGATCGCGCCGCCGTCGCCCCGAGACACAGCAGTATCTTCGGCCGGACGGTCGCGATCTCCGCCAAAAGCCATGGACGGCAGGCAGCCACCTCGTGAGCCGATGGGTTCTTGTGCAAACGCAACTTTCCTCTGGGCTCCCATTTGAAGTGCTTGACCGCGTTGGTCACGTAGATCGTTCGACGGTCGACTCCGATGGTCTCCAGCGCCTCATTGAGCAGCTTCCCCGCGGGACCGACAAACGGATGGCCCGTTCGATCTTCCACGTCGCCTGGTTGCTCTCCCACGAGCATGAGGTGAGGCGTGTGGGCCTTCCCCTCCCCGAACACCATTTGCGTGGCACGCGCATGGAGATCGCAGCCCTCGCAGTGCTCGGCGGCGGCCCGTAAACCGGCGAGAGTGTGCTTTCCGGTAGGCACGTACTCTTCTGCGCTCACGGCTCGGCGCGTTCCATCGTCAATGATGATTCTCGACTGGTCGGCACTCGCGTCGGATGTAGCCCTGCGTGTTCGACGGCGAGGGCGAAGCGGTGGGCGTCCCGCACGGCGCAGCCGCCGTGGTCGTTGTTGAAATAGGCGTACACGTCTTCGCTCTGATCCCAGAGGTCAGCGAGACGACCGGCCCAATTCGTGAGGGCCGTCCGGCCGTAGCAAGGAGCCGGATGCGCTCGGCCCTCGTGAAGCCGCACATATCCCCACTCTGCGGTACGCCAGAGCGGGGACTTCCGTTGCGGCGTGTCGCTCAGGCAGAACGCGGCGCTGTACTGCCGCAAGATGTCGGCGACCTCGTCGGTGTACCACGACTCGTGGCGTGGCTCGAACGCCACTCTGACACTCGACGGGAAGGCTCTGAGAGTGGACGCCAGGCGGCCTGGATCGGCGCGGAAGTTCGCCGGAAGCTGCAACAGGATCGGGCCCACCTTGTGTCCCAGTCCGCTCGAGCGCTCGAGCAGCCGGCGGACGGGCTCCATCGGCTTGCTCAGTCGGATCACATGGGTCAGGTAGCGGCTCGCCTTGAGGCTGAATACAAAATCTTCGGGGGTCGCGGCAGCCCAGCGCTCGAAGGTCGCCTTCTCCGGCAGACGGTAGAAGACATTGTTGACCTCTACCGACTGGAAGCGGTTCGAATAGTGGGTCAGCCACTCCTTTTGCGCCAAGCCACGGGGATACAAGCGACCACGCCAATCCGCATACTGCCAACCTGAGGTCCCAATGATGACGCTCACGGGGAGCAGCTACCCCGGGGCAGGCAGGTGAAACCCGCCAGTTTGCCCGCCACGACGTTCCCCCCGACGGGCGTCGAAGGAACAGGGCGAGACCACGGCGCTCGCTGTCCGCTCACCCGTTTGAGGCCCAGAACCCAGGGTAGGTAGCAATTCCGAGGCAGGACACAGATCGGTGGATGGAAGGCAATGACTGAAGCGCAAGACGAGACGCTCTCGGCCGGTGAGACCGGCGAGGCGACAGATGCCTCCGCCGCACGGGCAGAAATCATTATCGGTGAGATCCCCGCCGCGGATGACCCGACCACCATGTTGTGGACCGCCTCCTGCACCGAAGAGGACCACGATCTGCTGGGGCACTTCGACACCCGCCCCGAGGCAGAGCATGCCGGCGCCCGCCATCTGGAGTCCCACCACCGCACACCCTGAGCAGCTGTCGAGATGCCTTTCGCTCTTCACGCGGCGGATGCCGTTGACGTGAGGTAATCCGCGGCCCGCGCGGCGAGAGCCATGATGGTCAGTGCGGGATTCGCGCTGCCCTGCGTGAGACCCACACCGCCGTCGACGATGAAGAGGTTCGGCCAGGCGAAGGAGCGGAGATTCGCGTCAACCACGCCGTCCTGCTCGGCCGCTGCCATACGGCAGCCGCCGATGAGATGCGCGAGGGATATCGGCGCATTGCGCCCCGAACCTACACGCCCATGTGGGCATGAGCGTGCCCCACATGGGCCATATCGAGTATTTCCACGATCAACACCGCATCGAGAAGCTGCTCTTCGATGGTGCGCTCGATCCCCAAAGCGGGCGCCTTCGGCCGCACCTCGATGTACCGGGTCACGATATGACCCTCAAGGAGTCGACGACGGCAGCGTACCGGCGTTGAGCGGGTGGGCTCCACGTCCGCTCTCTCAGAACAGTTTGCAGATGCCGAACTCGGGGAAGGCAACGAAAGAGACCGCGGGAGGTTGTCATGGCCGAAATTGGCGCATTTCTGTCGAGTGAGGAACACGGCCCGGCCGCGCTGGTGGCTCAAGCGAAGCTGGCTGAGGAAGCGGGGATGCATTCCACCTTCATCTCGGATCACTTCCACCCTTGGATCGATCGTCAGGGTGAGAGCCCGTTCGTGTGGAGCGTCATCGGCGCCATCAGTGCCACGACGTCCCACAAGGTCACGACGGGTGTCACCTGCCCCACGGTCAGGGTCCACCCGGCGATCTTGGCCCAGGCCGCAGCAACCTCGCAGCTGCTCCTCGACGGAAGGTTCGTCTTCGGGGTCGGTTCGGGCGAGGCGCTCAACGAGCACATCTTGGGCCATCGCTGGCCTCCGGTCGAGACGAGGCTCGAGATGCTCGAAGAGGCCGTCGAGGTCATCCGCAAGCTCTGGGAGGGTGGTCTGGTCACCCACCACGGCCGGTACTACACCGTGGAGAATGCCCGCATCTACTCTGTGCCCGACTCGCCGCCGCCCATCTACGTATCGGCGTTTGGTCCCGATGCTGCCGACGTGGCCGCCCGCATCGGCGACGGTTTCGTGACGGTCCAGCCAGATGGCGAACTTCTCGATCGATACCGCGCCAACGGAGGCAAGGGTCAGGGCGTCGCTGCCCTGAAGGTCTGCTGGGGCCAGGACGAGCAGGTGGCTCGCAAGCTGGCCCATGAGCTGTGGCCGACTGAGAGTGTCGAGGGCCAGCTCGCCCAAGAGTTGGCCTTGCCCTCTCATTTCGAGGCGGCTGCGGCCAACGTCACCGAGGACATGGTGGCAGAGCAGATCGCCTGTGGTCCGGACCCCGAGAGGCATGTGGAGACGATCAGCAAATACCTCGACGCGGGATTCGACGAGGTGTACATCAACCAGATCGGCCCCGACCAAGAAGGCTTCTTCCGCTTCTACGAACGAGAACTCCGACCTCGGTTAGGATCTTAAATGACCTTCGCCCGGGAAAGATCGAGAATCGAGACGGCGTTCGCCACGTCCGTCAGCTCCCATCGGAGGGAGCATGGGCACCTTGCACTTGCCCTGGATAGCTAACCCCCAGCCCCCTCGTCGTTGCCCTTTTTCGACTCTTCGACCTCCTCAGGGGTCGCAGCTTCGCGATACACCGGTGGATCAGTCGGGGCATTGTCCTCGGCTGGGGATTTGTTTGCCTTGGGGGCCCTTCCGTCGGTTGTCATGACTTGGTTTCTACCCTCGTGCAGCACGAAGCATTCTCACCACATCGCGTTGTCGCCTCCGTCCGATCGCCTGGGCCTCGACCCGACGGGCAGGTAGGTCCGCTCGACCCGCAGTAGACACAGCTGCCCCGGCAATCGTATTGCTCGACGAACAACGCGGAATTGCGGACTAAGCGGTTCTCTCGGCTAGGGAAAATCTGGTCCGGCGATGTCCGAGCAGGGCTATGACAGCTTGGTTTGGTCACTTCGGCGGCTACACGGGCCGGCGGCGGAGCGCCCGCCTCTCGCTCCGACGCAGCTTGAGCTTGTCCCCCACGACACGGTTCTCGTAGACCGGCTGAGGGATGGACGCCGGACCCCGCGTCGGGACACCGCTGACGAGCTCGAATTGGCTTCCGTGCCAAGGGCACGTCACGCAGGCCTCTTCGAGGGTTCCTTCGGACAGTGGTCCGCCCCTGTGGCTGCAGCGGTCAGCCAAAGCGAACCGACCTTCCTCGTTGGTTGCCACCATCACCCGAACCCCGTCGACGGTGCGGGCGACGAGCTCTTCCGTCGGCACGTTGCCTCGCACGGCAGTCCATTCGTCGGGCCCGACCTCGAAGGCATTGGTGTCGACTCCGACCCCGAGGGAGTAGGCCAGGTGCCCGCCGAGGAACCCACCTGCAGTGGCGAAGGTAGCGCCAAGCGTCGACCAGAACAGGCCACTGCCGTGGCCTCCTCTGCGCCGAAACCACGAGACCGAAAAGCAAGCCAGTGCAGCGGAGTTGGCCGTCGCATGCACTACCCCGACCCGGGCTTCGGCCTCGTCGGTGTCGACCCAGTCGGACACGCCGCTCGCGACCGCCGGAAGGGCACTCAGCACGCCCAGACCAACCAAGCTCCGCGCAGCTCTCGTCTTGCCCAGACCTATGAGGTCCAACACCCAGCCGCTAGTCCACAGGCCGATCGGGAGCTGGACGAGGACTGGGTGCAACGGATGTCCAAGATCGGTGCCGCTGAGGAGTCGGCGGAACGGCGCGGGCTTGACGAGCTGTTGCGCCACTGTCCGAACCCGGCTGATCACGTCGTCGAGTTGTTCGGCGCCCTCTGCCGCGTCGATGAGTCTGGTTCGCATCGCACTGAGTCGGTTCACGGTGGCGCTACCTCTTTCGATCGTCAGAGAATCAGGGGGGAGACTCCATAGCGTTGTTTCCTTCGTCCCTCAGGAGCGACGGGCGGCCTGGGCCTTCTCGACAGCTTGGCGGTCGCCTTCGTCGAGCTTCCGGGTGTCGCGCGGTTCGGCAAAAGGACGGACGTCTTCGGGCAAGCCGTCGGCAATCGCTCGGGCGTGTTCGAACTCCGCGTTTACCTCGGCACCAAGCAGCAGAGCCACATTGGTCAACCACAACCAGACCAAGAAGATCACGACCCCGGCCAAGGATCCGTACGTTTTCTCGTAAGTGGAAAAGTTCGTCACGTACAGGGCGAAAAGGGCCGAGACTGCCAGCCAGAGAAGGGTAGCGATGATCCCTCCGGGGCTGATCCATCGGATGCCCCCCTGCTTGGCATTGGGGCTCGCCCAAAACAAGACGGCGAGCAGGACGGAGACGAGGATGAGGAGCACGGGCCACTTGGCGACGTCCCAGACCACGACCGCCACCCGGCCGGCGCCGACGGCGTTGCCAACCTGGTTCGCGACCGGCCCGCTCACCACGACGATGGCGGCGCTCACGACCAGCACGACGACCGCCACGACAGTCACGCCGAGACGGAGTGGAACTGTCTTCCAGATCGGCCGGCCCTCGCCGATCCCGTAGATGATGTTCGACGCCTGCCGAAAGGCGTTGACGTAGCTCGAGGTCGACCACAGCGCGATCACGAGTCCGACGATGGCGGTGATGCCAGCTCCGCCCCTGTGGTGCTGCGCCTGGCTGATCAGCGAGTGAACGAAGGCCGCGCTCGACCCTGGCACGAGCGACTCGACCTGGGAGGTAACTCGACTGGCCACGTTGTGGCCGACCAATCCGACGACGGAGATCAAGACGATCAGTCCGGGCACCACGGACAACACGGCGTAGTAGGTCAATGCTGCGGCGAGGGTCGTCAGATTGTCGTTTCTGAACTCCTTGGCGGCGCGCCGGACCACCGCCTTCTTCGAAGGGCCGGACAGCTCGCTCGGGCTGTCGACCGCCCCGGATTCATCGGGGTGTGTCGCAGTCGTGGCGCCCTCAGTCGGCATCAGATTCCTTGCCCGGCCATGTGCCCGTCGCCTTCTCGAAGCTGGCAGCGCCTCCACGGTCGACGAAGGCCTTGACCGCCCCGAAGACCGCTCCTTCGAGTCCAGCGGCCAACACGATTTCGATCCATCCACGGCTGCGATCGGTCGCCCTTGGTGCCTCTTCCTCCCCGCTCAGCAGCTTCCAGACCCGCTTGAAGAGCGCCCCGGCCAGAGCGCCACCGATCATGCCAGCGAGCATGCCCCAGGGCTTGTAAAAGAGCTTGATCATCGGCGGCGCCTCCACAGACGCCACACGAGCACGAGCCCCACCACGAGAACTGCCGCCCCGATCAGGTGCGGTTCTCGGCCGTCGCTGAACTGGCGGCCGCGTCTGAGTCCCGATTTGGCCACATCTTGGGTCTTCGCCGCCGTGTCCTTGGTCACTTCGCCAGCCTGGTCGACGACCTCCTTGGCACTGTCGCTCACGCTCTGGGTGACGGCCGCGACCCGCTTAGTGGGATTCAGGCGGTCCGAAAGCTCGGTGACGGTCTCGACCAACTCGGTCCGCGTCGCCTCGATGTCGGATCTGACTGCCTCCACGGAATCAGGCTCAACGGAATCAAGATCTTGGCTGTCGCTCATGGGTGGAGACCTCGCTTGAGTTCTTCGACGTCCTCTTTGGTGCTTTGCACAGCTTCGGTCGGTAACGGCGGTCCCGCCCTCCCGAGCTCCTTCTTTCCCATCAGGGCGGCGCCGCCCGCCAGGACAAACAACGCGCCAGCCACGATGAGAGCGGCGGCCCATGAGGCGACCGCGATCGAGAGACCGATCACCGCCGCGGCGACCAAGACCCCGAACCCGTAGACAACGAAGATTCCCGCCCCGCCGAAGAAGCCAGCGCCCAGGCCTGCCGCCTTCGCCTTTTGGGTCATCTCGGCGCGAGCCAGACGGATCTCGTCTCGGACGAGGCGGACCGTGTCGTCCGAGAGACGGGCCACCAACTCGCCGATTGGCGCATCCGCTGGCGCCGATTTCTCTTTTTCGTCAACGGCCATCAACTGCTCCTTTCCGATGGGCGTCCTCGCTGCTCTCTGTCGCTTGCGATACCCATGTTCAGAAACTGCAACCGGAGAGATCAGCGGATCACCCTTTCGGTCCAGACCGACCGAGGGTCCCATCCAGGTCATTGGACGCCTTGAGGCGGCTTGTCCTTCGTCGATATACGCTCGCTGAGCCGACGATTCGATATGCGCTCGCTGAGCCGACGATTCGATATGCGCTCGCTGAGCCGACGATACGGTTCCCGAGCGGCGGCGCGGCAGGCGACGACCACGAATGTGTCGAGCGTCCTGTCTGTGGCGTCAGGGATGACCATGCCGGCGGCGAAACCGCTCCGGAGGTAGTCCACCACAGCTTGGTGATGCGTCCCCCGGCCGCGAGTGTCGGGATGCCCGGCCCCTGTGTGAGCGCTCTGACACCTGGGTATGCCTTCGTCACATCGAAAAGTGACCATCGCTCCGGGGAGGGAGATCGCATGCCCGTCGACGAAGAACAAGTCCACGATCTGCTCTACCAGGCTTATGAGACTGAACTTGGAGGCGTCCAGGTTTACGAAGCCGCCTTGGCTTGCGCCCGCAACGAGGATCTTCGAGGTGAGTGGGAGCACTACCTCGACCAGACCCGCCACCACGTCGAGCTGGTCGAAGAGTCACTTCGGGCCTTCGGGCTCGATCCCGAGCATGAGACGCCCGGGCGCCAGGTCGTCCGCCATACCGGCGAGGCAATTGTGAAGACCATCGCCCTCGCCCAAGGAGGCGGCACGGCGCAACAAGCACAGGTGGTGGCCGCCGAATGCGTGACCCTGGCCGAGACCAAGGACCACCTCAACTGGGAACTCATCGGCGAGGTCGTCAAACGTCTGACCGGCGACGCCGCCAAGGTGTTACGGGCCGCCCACAAAGAGGTCGAGGAGCAAGAGGACAAACACCTCTACCACAACAGCGGCTGGGCTCGTGAGCTGTGGATCGAAGGACTCGGTCTGCCGGCAGTTCTCCCGCCTCCCGAAGAGCAGAAGGAGGTCAAGACTGCCATCGGCGCCGCCAGGGCCAAGCAGGCCCGCCAAGACATGACCTGATCGTTCGTCCCTCAATACGCCCAGCGAGAGAAGAGACCGGCCGTGCCAGGCGCCGGTGCGTGTCAACCATTTTGAGACGGTTTCTTCATCGATTCAGTGAGTCGGGACCTCCTCTGCGGGTTTATTGATCCAGGCGACGACCGGGAGCACGGGTGGAGTCGGGATTTGGCGAACGAAGCGTTCAGGGTGTTGGCCATAGGCCTCGAGAAGGACGGCACCGCGTTGTTCTCGGATCGCTTCGGCTCGGCCGTAGTGGACGTCGGCAGGGGTATGAAGTCCAATGCCCGAGTGGCGATGATCGTCGTTGTACCAAGGAAAGAAATGTCCGCAATGGGCCCGGGCGTCCTCATAGCTGCCGAAGCGATCTGGGAAGTCGGGTCGGTACTTGAAGGTCCGGAATTGTGATTCTGAATACGGGTTGTCGTTGCTCACATGGGGCCGGCTGCGCGACTTGGTCACCCCCAGGTCGGCCAGCAGATGCACCACCTGCTTGGCGATCATGGGCGAACCCCGGTCTGAGTGCAGGGTCAGTTGATTCCGTTGCACTCCCTGCTTGGCCACCGTGTCGTTGATCAGCCGCTTGGAGAGATCGGCCCACTCGGCCCGGGCCAGCATCCAGCCCACGACGTAGCGGGAAAAGATGTCGAGGATCACGTAGAGGTAGTAGTACGTCCACTTCTCGGGGCCGTGCAGTTTGGTGATATCCCACGACCAAATCTGGTTCGGCTCCTCGGCGATGAGCTCGGGCTTCTTGTGCGCCGGGTGGGTGGCTTGGCGGCGACGTTCACGCACCTCGTCGTGCTCGTGCAGGACCCGGTACATGGTCGAGACCGATCCGAGGTAGGTGCCCTGGTCGAGCAACTTGGCGTAGACCGTCGCCGGGGCCTCGTCGACGAACTCGTCGGAGTCGAGGACCCGCTTGATCTCCTTGCGCTCGACCAGCGACAGGGCCCGAGGCTGCGGGGTCACGACCCGTTCGCGAGGTGGTGGCGCCGGGCTTTGGCGGTGGGCTCGATACCAGGTGGCCCGGTCCGAACCCACGGCCTCGAGTGCCTTGGTCGTGCCGATAATGGGCCTGAGCTCACCGATGGCGTCTTCGATCACTTGGTCTCGCTGTTCGCCGCCGTGCTGTCCGAGGCGAGTTGCTCGAGCAGCGCGGAAAGTTTTCCCTGGATCTCGACGACCCGTCGGGACTTGTCGAGCTCGCCTTCGAGCCGCTCGACCTCCTTCTTCAGCCGGGCCACCTCACGATCACGCGGATCGGCCTGGCTTCGTCCGGCCGGACGGGCCAGGGCCGCCGTGGCCCCTTCGTCGCGTTGGCGGGTCCAGGTGCTGATCAAGGAGGAGTACAGGCCTTCCCGGCGAAGCATCTCGCCCCGCGCTGATCGGGGCAGCGTCTCGTACTCAGCCAGGATCTTGGCCTTGTATTTCGCCGAGAACTGCCGGCGTCCGGCGGAGCGTTCGGGGACCTCGGGGTCCGGTGCTTTGGTTTCATCCACCACACCAGCATGGTGGCGCGTGTGGTCAAGGTGGTTGATTGTCGTGGTCATGGGAGAATTCCTTCTCCGCCCTCTCAGCTCATTGATTTGTCAAGGCAAACCGTCTCACTGAAGGCTGACACAGAGGGGGCTCGATCCCGAGCATGAGACGCCCGGGCGCCAGGTCGTCCGCCATACCGGCGAGGCAATTGTGAAGACCATCGCCCTCGCCCAAGGGCGGCACGGCGCAACAAGCACAGGTGGTGGCCGCCGAATGCGTGACCCTGGCCGAGACCAAGGACCACCTCAACTGGGAACTCATCGGTGAGGTCGTCAAACGTCTGACCGGCGACGCCGCCAAGGTGTTACGGGCCGCCCACAAAGAGGTCGAGGAGCAAGAGGACGAACACCTCTACCACAACAGCGGCTGGGCTCGTGAGCTGTGGATCGAAGGACTCGGCCTGCCGGCAGTTCTCCCGCCTCCCGAAGAGCAGAAGGAGGTCAAGACTGCCATCGGCGCTGCCAGGGCCAAGCAGGCCCGCCAAGACATGATCTGATCGTTCGTCCCGCAATACGCAGCGAGAGAGGAGACCAGCCGTGCCAGGCACGCGAGCCAATGTCAAGAACGAGAAGCAGTACGAGGCCCTCAAGGACAAGGGGATGTCCAAGCAGCGGGCCGCCAAGATCGTCAACTCCCCCGACGCTTCCAAACAGGGCGGCAAGAAGTCGGGCTCTGGGGGCAACGCCAGACAAGGCGGGACCACCGCCCAGCACAAGGCCGCCGGGCGCAAAGGAGGCCGTGCCGCGGCGAAGAAGAAGTAGCGGTCCGATGCGGTTCGAAAGAGTAATTGGATCGATACCCCTGATCCCGCAGACTATGAGGCGGCTGCGGACTATCTGAGTCTTCTGCTTCCGACAGACACAGTGGGCCTCCCCCAAATCGTGGAGTCGGTTGGATAGTTGACTGAGCCTGTCACCAGCCACTCTCGGTGCGCCACTTCGGCCGAGGTGCTCACCGGCCCGAGTCGCATTGAGGGAAGGCCTATGCCGCCCTTGTCGTCGCGGTCGACCCACCTCGGCGCTCAGCGAGGATCGCCTCGAACTCGACAGGGGATTTCATCTCGCACGAGTAGTGCCGGCGGACACGGTTGTACCAGTCGATGAACTCGGCCACGGCACGTCGCGCGTCCGCCTTTGTGGGGAAGCGCCGTCGCGACAGGAGCTCGAACTCAAGCGTCGAGTTGAAGCTCTCGGCAGCAGCATTGTCGTATGCCGACCCGACGCGGCCCATCGACTGAGTGATACCGAGTCGCGTGCATGCTTCGTGGAACGTCGACGCTGTGTATTCGGACCCCTTGTCGCTATGGAATATCACCCCGCGTATCTCACCACCGCGGACCGCTGCCGCCATCTGGATTGCTGCGATGGCAACCTCTGCGTCGTGATGTTCGGACATCGAGAAGCCCGGTACACGTCTCGACGACAGGTCTTCGACGGTCGCCAAGTAGAGCTTGCCTTCGTCAGTGGGGATCTCGGTCAAGTCCCCGCACCATTTCTGGTCCACGTCGTCGGCCGAAAAGTCCCGTTCTACAAGGTCGGGGGTGGGTTTTGCCGCCTTGTCGGGACGGGTGAGGTTGCGTCCCTTCTTCTTCGGGCGAGCGTTGAGTCCCTGGCGCGCCATGGAATCGGCCACCGACTTCTGCGACACCTTCCAGCCGTCCTCGATCAAGTCCTCGTGGATCTTCGGAGAGCCGTAACGACCGCCCGAATCATCGAAGAACTTCTTGACCGCCTCGTCGAGCTCCTGGCGGCGCAGAGCCCGCTTCGTCGGTGGACGGTCCTTCCACTTGTAGAACCACGATTCGGACACGTCGAGCGCTCGGCACGAGAGCACGTGAGGAACGTCGTGCTCGGCCCTCTGGGAGGCGATGAACGATGCCACGGTCATCGCGTCGCCTCTTTGACCCAGAGGACCACAGATCGCTTGAGGACATCACGCTCCATGGTCAGCTCGGCGATCTTGACCTCGAGCTGGCGTACGACCTCGGCGTCGACCTTGGTCGGGTCGAGTTTCTCGCCGCGGGCGAGCTTGTCCTTGGCCACCCAGTTGGCCAACGTCCCGGGGTTGATCCCGAGATCCCGGGCCACCTGGGCTATGGGCTTTCCCGTCTCCCGGACGATCCCGACGGCTCCCTCACGGAAGTCCCGGTCGTACCGGCGTCTCTTCTCTGGCATGCCATCTCCTTACGCGATGGCTCCACGCAAAGGGGGGATTCCCACAGCCCAGTTGGCCGTCGTGCGGTTGTGCAACGGCCCAATGGTGTCTCGTCACGCCAAGGATCTGCTCCGAGCCAGCGGTCTCGCCGACCTACCGGCTGAGAACCCGAGCGTCGCCCGCAAAGTGAAGGACCTCAAGCGAGGCAAGCGGCTCTCTCCGGTCCTGTGCCTGCGCGTTGACCTCCATGTCGGGACCCTGCTCACTATTGCGGACGGCTATCACCCCATCTGCACTTGCTCGACGAAGGCGCCGATATTCCCTGTCGGCTCGCCAAGCTTGCCCGGTCCGACGAGACACTCGCCGGCGGTCCCCTCTGACGACGCCCAGTATCGAGCAAACCTTGGGCCTTGCGTCGAGGCGGTAGGAGACGACAGGCAGATCTGTACTGAGAACTTCTCGGCCTGGCCCAGCTTTGGGCGAAGGGCGGCAGCCGCAGGAGTCAAGTCGGTGCTCTCTACCCCGGTACCGGTATCTGAGAGCGTACGAGCCTGTTTGAATCTGTACTCTTTCGTGAGCCTCAGTCCTGAGGCCACGGTTGTCGGATCAGTCCTGGCCGAGCACATGGGTCCGGTGATCGGCAATATTTTGGACTATGAGCAGGCGACCACTCTCAATACCGAGTTGACTCAGGCGCTGCAGTCGAGAGAGCTCGTCGCCCTCGCTAAGGGAATCGTGATGGAAAGAGAACAATGTGCAGAAAGTGACGCACTCCGGATCATTGTCGCTCTGTCGCAGGGAACCAACAGGAAGCTGCTCGACATAGCCGCTGACATCACTCAAATCGGGAAGCGGGCCGCCGGTGGATGATGCCGAGCCACCGCAGTCGGACCGTCGCACGCGCTTAGCTCAGGCGATGAGTGCCACAGGACTTTCGATGTCGGAGCTGTGGCCTCGCTATTTTGCGTTCGGGGGGCTTCGAAGCGAAGATGAGCTTGGCCGATACTTTGACGGCAAGCTGGAATATCTCTTCCTGAGGTTGATCTGATTGCGGCGACCTTGTTCGAGCAGACCGGTGCCTTTGTCAACGAGTCCCATGCAGACCCTGCCACTGCGGCCGCCGGTGCGCCGTCGGTTCTCGAAGTTGGATCGGCGCAGATAGAGGCCGCGATCTGGATCGACGGTGCTGGCCGAGCCGCGCCGACCCCGTCGAGCAAGGATCACTGGCTGGCCCGACGCTTGAACGTGGGCAACCTGGTGCGTCTCGATCGGCAGCCCGATGACCGATGGGAGCGCCATCCAAGCGGCGACGAGGTGATCCATCTCGTGAGCGGCTCACTTGAAGTATCCACCGGCTCAGCGGAGTCGCCCGAGATTATTGAACTTACCGCTGGCCAGACGACCGTGATTGCTGCCAACACTTGGCATCGACACATATCGACCCAGCCCGGCGCGGTTCTCTTTGTCACTCCTCTCCTTGGAACCGAGCAACGACCTCTCTAAAGAGCTTGTAGAGCCGCGAGGTCTCGGATACACTGCAAGAGCCCACGGGCACGACGTACCTGGCTTCTGATTGTGAGGCCCTTTCCAATCACCCTTTCGGGTGCGCGTTGGAATGCAGGTTGCTCCGAATATCGGGTCGTCAATGCCGTCAAGAAGCCGCTGCTTCGCAATCTCGGCTACCCCCTCTTCGTCTCCATTGGTCGTCTGCCTTTGGCATTCCCATTACCAATAAGAGGCGATTGCCATATGTTTTTGCACAACAAGAGGCTCATGTACACCGTCCGGGTGGACGACCCCAATCCGCAATTCGCCAAGCTGCTCCTCGAACAGTTTGGTGGAGCGAACGGCGAGTTATCTGCCGCCATGCGATACTTTACGCAAGCGTGGAATGAGCCCGACGGCGAGAGGCGTTCCATGTTGGCCGACATTGCCACCGAGGAGCTCTCGCATCTTGAAATGGTGGGCCAAGCCCTCGTTCTCTTAATGAAGGGCACACCAGCCGACGAGGTCGATCAGGTCGAGGGCGATTACCTGGGCGATCTTCTCGAAGGCAAGCACGAGGCCTTTATCGAACTATCGGTGACCGCCGGCCAGTGTGCTCTCTGGTGGCGGGCCACAACTCATCGACTCGGCGGGCAACGCTTTCACCGCCGATTGGATCGACACAATCGGCGAGCCGACAGCCGACTTGCGCTCGGACATCGCTGCTGAAGCGCGCGCAAAGATCACTTACGAGCGGCTGATCAAGCAGTGTGACGATCCAGGATTGAAGGACACGCTGACGTTCCTGATGACGAGAGAAGTAGCCCATCAAAAGATGTTCGAGGCGGCTTTGGACTCCATCACGAGCAACTTTCCGCCTGGAACACTTCCCGGCAACGAGCAGCTCGGGCACGTGTACCTTCCAACGTCCGACGGATATGGTGAAGGGCAGACAACAGAGTCAAGCCCTGGATTCGAGTTTGCTGAAGCGAACAGTGAATGGGGTTTCAAACTCGACACCGACACCGTTGGCAACTCCTCCGACCAAGTAATCCTCTAGTCGGACGTGCGATTTGGGCGGCCGTCCCCTGGTGCACCTCGCACGTCGGGGGACGCCGCCATTCCGCTACGCGGGTTCCAGATCAACTGGCCGATTAGGACACCACGGCCATTTGGCAGAGTCCTCACTCGGTTCGTTCCCATACTGTCGACGCTCGGACCGGCCTTGGTAGCGTCAATCGCGTATGTCGATCCGGGAAATTTTGCCACCAACATCCAGGGTGGATCCGAGTTTGGATATCTGCTTCTTTGGGTCGTGGTCAGGGCGAACGCCATGGCCATGGTCATTCAATACCTCTCAGCCAAGCTGGGCGTGGCGACTGGCCGGAACCTCCCGAGGCTATCGTGCGACCTGGCCCCAGTACGGGGCCCTTACGTTGTGGATTCAAGCAGAGGTCATGGCGATCGCAACGGATCTCGCGGAACTCGTAGGCGCCACGCTCGGATTAAACCTCTTGTTCGGGCTGCCCATGGCATTAGCTGGCGCTGTTGCCGCGGTCCTCGCATTTGCAATCTTGAGACTCGAGTCCCACGGGTACCGACGTTTTGAGCTCGTGATCACGGGGCTTCTCTTCTCAGTGGCGATTGGGTTCGTCTACGAGGCGTGCAGGGTTGGTCCGAGTGATCGATTGGCTCTGGCTGCTCTTGTACCGCACTTCGCTGGGCATCAGAGCGTGCTCTTGGCGGTGGCCATCGTGGGAGCGACGGTGATGCCGCATGCAATTTACTTACACTCGGATCTCGCCAAACAGCACCGTCTCTCGAGACGCTCACCTTCGGTTGGGCAGTTGATCAAAGGCCAACGAATTGATGTTCTCGTGGCGCTGGGTGGTGCAGGATTGATCAGGGTCGCGATGCTGGTTGTGGCTGCGAAGCATTTCACCACCCGGGCGTACAGATGGACGGGGCGCTGCAACAGGCTCACACTGGCTTTGGCGCCATAGCAGGAGGAGTGGCAGCTTTAGCGTTCGCTGCGACCCTATTCGTGTCCGGTGTCTCCTCGTCGACAGTAGGCACCTACGCAGGCCAGGTGGTCATGCAGGGCTTCACCGGACGGTCCATCCCAGTATCCGTTCGGCAGGCACTGTCACCGCAGTACCAGCGTTGGTCGTTATTGCGTTGGGCGTCAATGCCACGCAAGCCCTGATCTTTAGCCAAATCGTTCTTTCGTTTGGTATTCCGTTTGTGCTGATTCCGCTGGTGATCCTGACCGCGAGGTGGTCAATTCTCGACGTTACCAGAACCGGCTCCCTACAATCATTCTGTCGGCGACCCTCGCGGGGGTCATTTTGGGGTTGAACATGTTGTTCTTGTACAGGCGTATGAGACGTCCTGTGTCTGTGCTACGGACCATTCTCCGCCGGCGGTCCGACCGCTCGGACTGCGTTCGCCCTGTCGTCATAAGCGGGCTATCGGACCAAGCCATGGCGGGTTTCCTAGGTAGTCCCGTTCAGACGTCTCGAGCGCCTCGAGGGCTGTCCATGGGGGCTCTGTTCGATCGGGCAATCGTTTGTGTGAGGACTCGATCGGGTCCGAATAGGACGCTCCGGCGAAAATGTCCTTCACCGAGGAGCGGACATCAACTGCGATCAGGAGAAGGGGAACCGCATGAAGTTCGAGAGATTGCAGAGGTGGTCGGACGTATGACGTGGGCAGCCCTCGGCAGGCTGGGACGCTCATATCGGCCACGTACTGAGCGGGAATAATGATTTCATCGCTTCCGGAGCCACGTGGACCAATAAGTGAGCGGTTGCTCACCTCTCTTCGCCTTCCTCCACATCGATTCGCCGCTCCCAGCGTGTCGACCGTTGACGCAGTGCATGATGACGATCTTCAGTTGAGTCTGTACTGCTGTTACGAGCTCCATTACCAGGGTCTGCCTGGCGTCAGCGACGATTGGGAATGGGAGCCGTCTCTTCTCGAACTTCGAACCCGTTTGGAAAGAGCATTCGAGGGACAGTTGCGTTCGGCGCTCCCAGATAACGAGGGATGATTTCGGCTGATGTGCCGGATGCACTGTGGGAGCTGAGTCGAGGGCGAGGGATTCTCCCTGTCGGGCTGGCTGCTCGAGCACGGCAGTCGCTTCCATGCCGAGGAGTTCGCCATCCACCGGTCTGGTTACCAGTTGAAGGAGGCGGACCCTCACACGTGGGGCATTCCCCGCCTCACCGGTCGCGCCAAGGCGGCAATGGTGACGATCCAGTCAGATGAATACGGCGACGGAGTGGCCACCGAGATGCACTCTACGCTGTTCGCTGATGCCATGGCGGCGCTGGGCCTCGACCCCACCTACGGCGCCTATCTTGACCGATTGCCGGCAGTGACCTTGGCCACGACGAACCTCATTTCGATGTTCGGTCTGCACCGCAGACTCCGGGGCGCCCTCGTCGGGCATCTCGCGAGTTTCGAGATGAACTCGGTGGGCCCGATGGGCCGCTACAGCTCGTGGCTCGAATCGCTCGGCGTGCCCGCCGACGGCCGGCGGTTCTATGACGTGCACGTCGAGGCGGACGAGGTACACCAACACATCGCCGTCGACGACCTCGTTGGTGGCCTCTTGGAGGCCGAACCCGAACAGGCGAGCGCCGTCATCTTCGGGGCGAGGGCCGTCGCCCTGGTGGAGGCGGCATTCGCTGATCATGTCGTGTCGGCCTGGAAGAGTGATCGGAGCTCGCTGTGGTCTCCGTAAACGGCGACACCCACACTCCATCCTCCTACGGTGCCCGGCTCGCCGATCACTACGACGCCATCTATGGCGGGGTCTTCGACACCGAGGGCGCCGTCGACCTGCTGGCCAAATTGGCCGGCGGCGGCCGAGTCCTCGAGTTCGGGGCGGGCACCGGAAGGATTGCCCTGCCGCTGGCGGAACGGTCCCTCGACGTGTGGGGTATCGACGGCTCGCCCGACATGCTCGAACGGCTGAGAGCAAAGCCCGGGGGCGACAACGTCACCACGGTGTGCGGTGACTTTGCCACAGCGACCGCCGAGGGCACGTTCGATCTCGTCCTCCTGTTGGTCAACACCATCTACGCCATGCCCAGCCAGGACGATCAGGTCTCCTGTTTCGCCAATGCGGCCCGGCACCTCGCCCCCGGAGGTCGTTTCGTGGTCGAAGCATGGGTGCCGGACCCGCCACGCGGCAACGGCCTCGGCCTGAGGGCTCGACGGCTGGGCCGTGGCTTCGCCGGCTTGGTCATTGAGGACCACGATGCGAGCCGCCAGGTCCTCTCGACGACCCAGATCGTCATTGCCGAGGGAGGCGAGACTCGGAGCTTTCCCGTCGTGCACCGCTATGCCTGGCCCGCCGAGCTCGACCTCATGGCACGCCTCAACGGAATGACCCTCGAGAATCGCTGGGCCGACTGGCATTGCCGTCCCTTCGACGCCGGCAGCACCGACCACATATCTGTCTGGCGAATCGACGAGGACTCAGCTGGGGATGTAACCCAATCGACCGAGGTCATCAGAAAGGGAGATGTTGGCCCTCCGGTGTGATCGAGAGAACACCTTGGGAACTCTAGGCCCGGGTAGCGCTTTGATTACAGGCAACTAGCGCGTCACGCCGGCTCCGCAGAGGCACCGACCAACGCCGTTCCTCGCGTCGGTATGGATCGGCGATCAGCTCGTGTCCGAATGGCTCGTCACAACAGTCCCGCGCCACCGTTCGCCTTGAGGCAAATAGGAGTCGGTGAGTCGGAACCTTTCCGAGGCGTAACCTCGGAAAAAGAGCAGCGCCGTCTCGGAGCGCCCGAGGACACCCCGCCAGTGACCCTCACCGAGAAGGCCTGCCGCTATCCGGCTACGGCCTGCTTTCACCGACCGCTTCGTGGCCTTCCGCTTCAGCGTCCGAGCCCTCCTGGAAATGGTTTAATGCCATGGCAGCTACCTCGATCCACGGCTTGGCACGAGTCCTCGTCAGCGGTCCTCCAAAGGTTGCTAGTACAAGAGTAACGCAAGGGGGCTGGTGTAGAATTGGTCAAGCGGCTCCTAAACATAGCGGTACACGTGAAGGGCTCCGTCTTCGCTCAACTCGTGCTCGCTGTAGCCACCGCTTTCAACCGCGATACACCCGATACCTGCGGCACGAGCTGCTTTGACGTCCCAGATGCTGTCGCCTACGGCTATGGCTCTCCGCGGATCGATGCCACCCGCCTCCATGGCCTTGTAGAAGACCTCGGGATCCGGTTTTGGCTCATCAATGTCATCCGCTGTGGTCCTAGCATCGATTGTGTCATCGGCCCCGAGCTTTTTCAGTAACACGTCCACTCATCGGAGACGGCGAAGTGGCGATCACGACCGAGAGACCGTTGCCATGGCACTGCCGCAGGAGGGCGACCGCCCCGGGAAGGGTTCGGGCCTCGCCGATCAGCTCTTCGTAGCGTCGAGGTCGAGCGGCCACCGCCTCGGGGCTTTCGTGCCCCAAGAGCTCGACGACCAAGCGATCACTCCCCATCCCGACTAAGCGATGGATTGAATTCATTGGTGCCCACTCGCCGGCATCAGCGAACGCGAGGGACCAGGTAAGTGTATGAAGGTAATTGGTATCGAACAACGTTCCATCGACGTCGAACAAAACTCCGGGCCGTAAAGTCGGTGGCACCACAGGTCCCTTTCAGATTCGATCGTGGCTTCAACTAATTGGCAGATGCCGTGTCACGCCTTTGACGTTCGTCGAGCAAAGCTAGTGGATGGTGGAGTGCCGACGGCTCTTCGGCTTCGATCCGCTCGTGCCGATAACTCTAGACCCCGAAGTATCTGGAAATACTCGAACACGACAAATCCAAGGATGTAGCGAAGGTCTACTCGAGTTGTCGCTCCGGCGGCTTCCCTCGGAAGCGGAGAGTCACCTGAACCGGGTCCGGGCGAAAGCCGACCGTGTCCTTGAATCGCTCCACGGCCTCGTCGAATTGGTTCGGAAGCTCTTGGAGATCGATCCGATCGGTCACGTCCAAGACACTCCGCAGTTCGATCTCCGGAGGCCGCGCCGAGGACAGCCGACCATCGGCCCCGCTCACATTAGGAATGGCGCTCAGGTCACCTTCGAGGGCATCGCATCAAAGAAGCACTGTTGAGGGTGGTCTGACCCCGATCCCGTTCCTTGATCGGGAAACGCTGCCGATGGGGCGGTCCGCTTACTTCCATCGTTTCGCCGCCATTCTCTCGAAGCGAGGAAATAGCCGAACAAGAAGAGCACGAAACCAATGGCTCCACACACCGCGAACGCCTTCGCCCCATAACCGTCCCATCGATGAAGATTGGCGTGAGTGATGACCGTATAGTTGCTACGAGGCTGGCCGAATGCCCCCAGGCACCGAGCAGTAGAGCACCAAT
>CAWHGF010000009.1:0-131767 GCA_963828825.1 uncultured Acidimicrobiaceae bacterium
CGGCCTGTAGGCGGGATTCTGTCCAACTCCCGGAGGAGCTTGGGTGGCCATCCATCTGAGCGGCCTACCTGGGGAACCCTCCCTCTCGGGAGGCGGGCGAGCAACCCATTTCCCACGCTTGGCCTTGCTCCGGGTGGGGTTTACCGAGCCGGCAGAGTCACCCCTGCCGCTGGTGCGCTCTTACCGCACCCTTTCACCCTTACCTGTGCGGACCTAGAGGCCCGCCATCGGCGGTTTCCTTTCTGTGGCACTGTCCTGCGGGTCGCCCCGACTGGCCGTTAGCCAGCACCCTGCTCTGTGGAGTCCCGACCTTCCTCGACACGATCCCGTTGCCGGCCCGTGCCGCGGCCACCCGGCCGACTCACCGTCGCCCCCGATTCTGCCACGAGTTGCGCCGCCGACCACGCACGATGATGACCGCGTCGGCGACGGCGCACGACACCCCGAAGGCCATCTCGTTCGGCAGGCCCTGCGCCGACTCGTTCTGGACCATCCGATGGAGCCGCTGAACCGACGCGGGGAACGGGTTGCGCCCGCAGAAGTGCAGCACGGGCTTATCCACGTCGAGTAGGGCCGCACCCGCCATGGCGGCCAGAATGGCTGGGCGAGCACGTCGATTCGCCTCCCCGGCAGCGAGCGCCATGGCGGCGAGGCCCAGTAGGCCGTCCCGCTTCGCATAACGAAGGAAGAGCTGCTGATCGGCGACCTGGCTCATGTCGCACCCCCAGTGCGGAACCATGTCGAGCGCGAGGTGCGACCCCACGCCCACGACGAAGGCGGCCAGCGGACGTCGCTCGAGAAGTCGGCCGATGACAACGCCCGAGAGCACATGATTCGTGACGAACATCGGCGTGGTTTGCTCCTCACCTGGACTCGGACCCTCTGGAGCAGGTCGGGGACCGTCAACCGTACCGGTCACCCATGGAGGCGAGCCGCTGAACGCCCCGATGGTCGGGATGACGGCCAACGCCGCGGGCACAGCTGCTGGGAGGTGGCCTCCGACGGCGCCATCTTCTCCTTCGGAGCCCCCTTCCTCGGCTCCATGGGCGGCAAGCACCTCAATGCGCCGGTGCTCGGAATCGGCGTGCCGTGTCGCTGGCCCCGCCGATGGCGAGGAATGAAGGTGCAGAACTCCAGGTCGTTGACGGTGAGCCACACTCTCGGCGCGATTTTGTCCGGCCTCCGCTCCGATGAGAGGCAGAAGGCTGGGGTGGCCCTCTCCGAGTGAGTGCCCCCACCTCGGGTGAGCGGTAACCGCACAGCGCATCAGTAGGGTGTCGTCGATGTCCGGCGCACGTCAGCTCTTCGACCCCGAGGCTCTGCCCGAGGACGCTGCTGCGGAGAGCGCCACCAGGCCGGTCACCGCCGATCCGGAGGACCGCCGAGGCGTGCACTCCATCGGAGGCCTCTATGAACAGGTCGAGGGCGCGCTGAACCAGGTCTTTCCCCGAAACCGGCATCTCTGGGTCCGAGGTGAGATCCAACACGTGTCGGACCACCGCTCCGGCCATCTCTACATGAGCCTGGTCGACCCCGAGGACGACGGCTCCCGGCGCGACCGAGGCCGCGGCGGGGTGCCCACGCTGAACGTGAAATGCTGGCGCACCTCGTGGGCGCCTCTCCGCCACGGGTTGGCCAAGGAGGGCATCGAGCTCGCCGAGGGGATGGTGGTGGTCCTGCGCGGCTCGCTCGACCTCTACCGGGCCAAGGGCGAGATCAGCCTGATCCTCGCCGAGGTGGACGTGACCGCGTTGCTCGGGCGACTCGCGGCGCAGCGGACGCAGCTCCTCCGCACGCTCGAATCCGAGGGCCTGCTCCGGCGCAATGCCGCGCTGCCGCTGCCCGAGGTGGCGCTGCACGTCGGCCTGGTCGCCAGCCCGGGCACGGAGGGCTGCCGGGACTTTCTCGGTCAGCTGACGGGTTCGGGGTTCGGGTTCCACATCTCGCAGGTGCCGGTCAGGGTGCAGGGCCCCGGTGCGCCGGCCTCCATTGCGCGGGCGCTTACGGTGCTGAGCCGGAGCGACTGTGACGTCATCGCCGTGGTGCGCGGCGGGGGAGCACGGGCGGACCTGGCCGCCTTCGAGGCCGAAGTCGTCGCTCGGGCGATTGCGGGCTCGGCCAAACCGGTCTTCACCGGGATCGGGCACACCGGCGACGAGACGGTGGCGGACATCCTCGCGGCGCGTGCGTGCATCACGCCGACCGAGTGCGGGCAGCAGATCGTGGCGGCGGCCCGGCGTTGGTGGGAAGCCCACGTGGCGGAGCCCGCCGGCCTCCTGGCCCAGCGCGTCCCGACCTATCTGAACGACGCGCAGTCCCGCGACACCCGTGCGCGGGGTCGTCTGACCGCGGCGGCGCGCCAGCAGCTCCGGGTCCATCGGGAGCGCCTGGCGAGAAAAGGGTCCTCACTCGGGCTGGCGGCCGCCGACCGGCTCGAGACCTGCGCGGGGCGAGTCCGCGCCCACGCGGCGCGGCTCGGGCCGCTGACCTTCGGCCACCTCGGACACCAGTGCGAGCGCGTCAACTCGTGGCGGAGGCTGCTGGCCGCTTACGACGTCGACCGGCAGCTCGAGCGGGGTTACAGCCTGACCCTCACGAGCGACGGACAGCTGGTGCGCGGTGCACGAGATCTCAGCGCACAGCAGGAGATCGTGACGCGTTTCGCCGACGGGACGGTGCACAGTCGGGTAGAGGCGATCCACTCAGGGGACCACGGCGTGATCGACAGCGGAAGTCACGGGCCCGAGGCTGGAGGCAACGAATGACCGTGCCGGACGAATCGGTGCCGGTGGAGCAACTCAGCTTCACGGAGGCCAGTCGAGAGCTCGATTCCATCGTGAACTTCTTCGAAAAGCGCGAGGTGGATGTCGATGTGTTGGTTGGCCGGCTGGAGCGGGCGACCGCTCTGATCGACGAGCTCGACCGACGCCTGCGGCGGACCCAGGCCCAGGTCGAGGAGCTGGTGCCCCGGCTCGACGCGCTGGCCGGCGACGTGGACGGCCCTGACGCAGGAGGTGACGACGATGGCTGAGGACGCCGAAGCCGTGACGGCCGGCGGTGCGGACGAGCGGGTGTATTTCCGTCAGCTGCTCTCCGGCCGCGACTTCGCGCAGGGCGACATGATGGCTCGCCAGATGGTCAACTTCGTCTACCTGATCGGCGACCGCGAGACCGGTGAGGCGATCGCCGTGGACCCCGCCTACGCGGTGCAGGACCTGCTTGACATCCTCGACGCCGATGGCATGCGCCTGACCGGTGTGTTGGGAACCCACTTTCACCCGGATCACCTTGGCGGGCAGATGGGTGGGTGGTCGCTCGAGGGGATCAGCACCCTGCTCGAGAAGGTGCAGGTGCCGATCCACGTCCAGGTGGACGAAGTGCCCTGGGTGGAACGCACGACCGGCGTCGGGCAGGCGGATCTCGTCGCCCATCACAGCGGCGACGTCTTGGAGGTCGGCCAGGTGCAGGTCGAGATGATCCACACGCCCGGCCACACCCCGGGAAGTCAGTGCTTCCTCGTTGACGGGCGGCTGGTGGCGGGTGACACACTCTTCCTCGAGGGCTGCGGGCGGACGGACTTCCCCGGCTCTGATCCTCTGGCGATGTACGAGTCCATTCACACACGCCTCGCCCGTGTCCCCGACGACGCCATCTTGTTCCCCGGCCACCTCTACTCGCAGGACCCCTCGCAGAGTATGGGTGACACCAGGCGTTGGAACTACGTCTTCCGGCCACGGTCCGCCCAGGAGTGGATGGCCATGTTCGGGTCGTGAGCCCTTCGGGCGTGTTGACCGAGGACAGCACCGTCGTCGTCGTCGGGGCGTCGCTCGCCGGATGGCGGGCCGTCGAGACGCTGCGCTCGGAGGGCTTCGAGGGCTCCATCTCGCTCGTCGGCCAGGAGCGGCACCTTCCCTACGACCGACCGCCCCTGTCCAAGCAGGTGCTGGCCGGGACGTGGCCGCCCGAGAAGGCGGTGCTGGCGGACAAGCGGCGCTCGAGCGAACTCCTGATCCACGAGGTCCTCGGCCGCCGTGCCGTCCGCCTCGATGCCGAGGCGCGGAAGGTCGAGCTCGACGACGGCACCGTGCTGGAGGGCGACGCCATCGTCCTCACGACCGGCGCACTGCCCCGCCCGCTCCCGGGCACCGAGGGCCTGGGTCAGCGGGACGGATTGTTCACCCTGCGCACCCTCGATGATTCCCTCGCCCTGCGCGCCGCCGTCACGGCGGTGGACGAGGCCAGGGTCGTTGTCATCGGCGCCGGTTTCATCGGGGCCGAGGTCGCCTCGACCTGTACGGACCTCGGATGTCGCGTCAGCGTTCTCGAGGCGCTCGATGTCCCGCTCCGCAACGTCCTGGGTCCCTTGATCGGGTCCCACTTCGCAGCGTTGCAGGCGTCGCACGGAGTGGATCTCCGCACTGGTGTCGGCGTGCGGGGTATCCGGCGCGTCGGCACGCAGGATCCGGACGGCTCGGCGGGAAGAGGTGGTACGGGCAGGCTGGTCGTGGAGCTCGATGGTGGTGAGACGATGGCGGCGGACGCGGTTGTGGTGGGCATCGGCGTCGTCCCCACGACGGACTGGCTCGCAGACTCGGGGCTGACCATTGACAACGGTGTGGTCTGTGACGACCGCCTTTTCGCCGCGGACGGCATCGTGGCGGCCGGGGACATCGCGCGGTGGCAGTGGCGACGCGACGGTGGCGAGGAGTTGATCCGGATCGAGCACTGGCAGGTCGCGGCGGAAGCCGGTGTCGCCGCGGGGCAGAGCCTGATGGCCGGCCGTTCTGATGCGCCCGCCTTCACACCGGTCCCGTACTTCTGGTCCGATCAGTTCGGCATCCGCCTGCAGGTGTTGGGGAGCCCGCGCGGAAGCGATGAGATCCAATTCGCCCAGGGATCGCCCCAGGAAGGCAAATTCGTCGCTCTCTTCGGACGGGCGGGCCGACTGCGCGCCGTCACGGCCATCGGCAAGCCGCGACAACTGATGGGGTTCCGGCCGCTCTTGCAGGAGGGCAGCAGTTGGGACGACGCGCTCGCGCACGCGGTGCTGTAGCTCTCAGTCCCGCGTTCCCTGGTGGAGGTCGACCTGGTTCAGAAGGAGATGCCCGAAAGCTCGGGAATGGTGCCTTCGGACTTGAGCCGGGCCGCCAGCCAGCGGTCACGGGAAGCAACTCGGACAGCGTCGTCACTCCGGGGCTCGACTGTTCGCCGGGGCGTGAAGGTTCGTGCGAGCTCCGCCGTCGTCGCGTAGGTCCCGACCGCCAGCCCGGCCAGGAGGCCGGCGCCCAGTGTGGTGGCCTCCTGCACCGGCGCGATCTCGACGGGACGCCCGATGGCGTCGGCCAGGGCGTGTACGAAAACGTCGTTGTCCGTCATGCCGCCATCGATGCGGAGCGCAGCGATGGGGAAGCCACTGTCGCTCTCGCTGGCCTCGACCAGATCCGCTCCCCGGTGCGCAACACCCTCGAGCACGGCGCGAACGATCTCGGGACGCCCGGAGCCACGGGTGAGGCCGACGAGCGTCCCCCGCGCACCGAAGTCCCAGACCGGCGTCCCCAAGCCGAGCAGCGCCGGCACGAACCAGACATCGCCTGAGGTCGCACACTGCGCGGCCACGGTCTCGGACTCCTTCGACGTCGCAATGATCGCGAGGTCATCGCGGAGCCATTCGATGGAGGTGCCAGCCGAGAGCATCACCGCTTCGGTGCCCCAGGTCGGCTCACCGCCGACACGGAAGGCAACGATCGGAAAGGTGCCGGCGCCACCGCGCCCCATCGCGGGCGGCGGGTCGCCGGGCCCGATGCACTGGTCGAGCATGCCGCCGGTGCCGAAGGTGGCCTTGGCGAGACCCGGCAGGGTGCAGCCCTGACCGACGAGGGAGGCCTGCTGGTCTCCGGCGATGCCGCAGATGGGCGGCGCCCCCGGAAGAGCCGTGGCGTTCCCGACCGCTCCGGCTGAGTCGACAACCCTCGGCATCATCGGCAACGGGATGTGCAACTTTTGGAGCAGAGGCTCATCCCACGCGATCGCCCCGTCGACGAGGGCGGTCACCGCGGCGTTGGTGGCGTCGGTCACGTGCAGCGCCGCGCTTCCGGCTGCGGCGCCCCCCGAGAGCGTCCAGGCCACCCAGCTGTCGACGGTCCCGAAGCAGAGCTCTCCCCGTTCGGCGCGGGACCGTTCCGGATCGACCTCGTCGAGAATGGCCATGACCTTGGTGGCCGACGCATTGGGCGCCAGCCGGATCCCCTCGGCTTGGAGTACGAGGCATGTGCCGACGGTGCGAAGATCCTGCCAGCCGATGCCCGGCGCGACCGGCCGCCCGCTGGCGCGTTCCCAGACGATGCTCGACGCTCGCTGATTGGCGATCCCGACCCCGGCCACGGGGCCACCGTCTTCGAGTGCGGCGCCGGCGACCTCCATGACGGCGTCGGCCATGCGGGCGGCGTCGAACTCAACCAGGCCCGGCGCCGGCGAGCCGGGCAGGAGGGGGACGCGGTGTTCGTGCTCGACCGTGGCGTCGGGCCGCACGATGGCGGCGCGGACGCCCGACGTGCCGACGTCGACGACCAGGATGCTCCCCCCGCCGACGCTCATGCCCAGGGCGCGGGTCCAAAGGGCGAGGCGAGGCCGAACTTGCCCGGGTTGAGGATGCCATTGGGATCGAACGTCGCCTTGAGGCCCCGGAGCACTTCGAATCCCGAACCGAGCGCTCTGGGCAGGAAGCGGGAGCGGTTCAGTCCGATGCCATGGTGGTGGCTGATTGCGGCGCCGTGCGCCATGGTGGCGTCGGTCACGGTGTCCCAGGCCTGGCGGTAGTAGTGCTCCCGCCATTCGGCGTCGCCTTCGGGACCACGCCCGCCGAACGTGAAGTAGAGGCACGCCCCGTCGGGGTAGGCGTGGGACTGGTGGGCGGACGCCGCCAGGGTGCCGTCGATCCCGTTGAGCGCGCCGATCACGTCATCGAAGAGACCGGACAGCGCCGACCACGGACCGGCGATCTCTGCCGTGTCGACGACGATGCCGCCTCGCCACAGCGGCGCCAACGCGGAGACGTCGTTGCGGTGTCCCAGCCACCGCTCGACCAGAGCGTGGTCGAGCGGATGCGCGCCAGCCTCCGCCGAGCACTCGGCGTCGACGACCGTGAGGGTGCCCGCCAGGATGTCGGGGTCGGCCTCGTCGAGAACGATGAGGACATTGGTGTCGCCCAGTTCGAAGTTGCGTTCCGACTCCGTCTGGTCGTAGAGACGCAGCACGGCCGGCGTCGCGCCGCGGCGCAGGATCTTGCGGCACGCCTCGAGGCCGCCCGCGAAGGTCGTGAACCCGAAGGCTCGCCGTTCTTGAGCCGAGGGCAGTGGGTGGACGCGGAGGCGGGCTTCGGTGATGACGCCCAGCGTCCCCTCGCTGCCGACGAAGAGTTGGGTCAGATTCGGCCCGGTGGCGGCACGAGGTCCCTTGCCTTCGGTGTGGACGATGCGACCGTCGGCCAGAACCACCTCGAGGCCGATGACCATGTCCTCGATCTTTCCGTAACGGGTCGAGTACTGCCCCGCGCCGCGGCAGGCCAACCAGCCGCCGACGGTCGAGAGATCCATGGACTGGGGCCAGTGGCCGAGGGTGTAGCCCGCTCCGACCCCGCCCAGTGCGGCCTCCAGATCGGGGCCGAAGGTGCCGGCCCGCACGTCCACCGTGAGCGACGTTTCGTCGATCTCACGGAGACCTTCGATCGCCGTCATGTCGAGGGCAACGCCACCGTGCACGGGAATGGAGCCCCCGCAGACGCCGCTCCGACCGGCTGCCGCCGTGACGGGCACCTGCGCCCCGTTGCAGGCGGCGAGCACAGTCGACACCTCCTCGGCCGAGGTGGGGCGTACCACCGCCGCGGGGCGTTGCGGGACGGCGCCTTCGGCCGCCCAGCCAATGGCGAGTGGCCACCAGTCACGCCCCGCCTCGGCCCGGGCATCATCGTCGAGTACGACATCGACTCCGCTCGCGACGAGCAGGTCCAGGAGCGCCGCCGGCACCTCGGCGGTGGGCGCGCCGAGTCGGTCGGCTACGTCGGCTGCGGCGGCGTCGATTGGCGTGACCGGAGTGGGCTCGGTCACGGAAGGTCGAGCCCGGCAGTCAGGAGCTCCTTCTGGCACGCCTCGGTGAACCGGGCCACCTGTTCACCCACTTCCTCTTGGTCCCAGCCCATGTCGGGTGCGACGAGGTCGGCGACGGCGGTGGCGGCCTCCATGGTGGCCTCGGCGCGTTGGATCATCGCTCGTGTGCGCCGCGACAGCACGTCGTCGAGCGTGCACGCCATCTCCTCCCGCGCGGCATACACGACCTCGGCGCCTATGTAGGGCAACCCGGCCACCACCGGCTCGAGCAGGTCGGGACGTCCGTCCGCCAGGGCGAGGACCTCGGCCGACGCCGTTCCGTAGCGACCGAGGAGCCGCGCGTGCGGCTGGGCCAGCGTCACCGGGTCGCGGGTCTTCGTGGTGGCGCCCATGAGGCGGAGCGACTTGGTGAGGCAGCGCCGTCGGCGCGGGGACTCTCCGAGACGGGTCACCACCTCGTCGACGGTGTCCTGCGCCATTTTGCGGTAGGTGGTCAGCTTGCCACCGGTGACCGTCACCACGCCGTGGGGGGACGTTGTGACGGTGTGACGGCGCGAGAGGTCAGCCGTGCGCTCCGAGACATGTCCTCCCTTGGCCCGTGGCGCCAGGAGCGGGCGCAGGCCGGCCCACACTCCGGTGACATCGGCCCGCGTGAGGTGCGAGGTGGTGATGGCGTTGGCGGCGTCCAGCAGGTAGTCGACGTCCTCGGGTGTGCAGGCGGGATTGTCGAGGGGTCCGGTGTAGTCGGTGTCGGTGGTGCCCAGGTAGACGAGATCCGTTTCGGGCCACGACACGACGAAAATGGAGCGCTTGTCCTTGGGAACCGGGATGACAGCCGCGATGTCGCAGGGCAGCCGGTCAGCCGGCACGGTCACGTGGACCCCCTTGGCCGGCCGGATGGCATGAGGATCGCGGCCTTCGTCGAGGGTGCGCACGGCGTCGGCCCAGACGCCCGAGGCGTTCACCACGATCCGGGCCCGGATCGGGAACTCCGAGCCCTCGTCGTCGGGCACGGGACGCACGACGGCGCCGTCGGCGGTACCTCCGACGCCCGTCGTCAGGCGGACGACCGGCGTGTAGTTGGCCACCACCGCCCCGAATTCGCAGGCCGCCGTGCGCGCCAGCGAGAGGGTCAGCCGGGCATCGTCGGCCCGGGCATCGAAGTAGAGGAACCCCGCCACCAGGTGGTCCGTTCGGAGGGTCGGGAGGTGCGCCAGCGCCTCCTCCTTCGTGACTTCTCGGTGTCGTTTGCCGATGCGCCACCCGCCTGTGAGGTCGTAGAGCCACAGCGCCGTGGCATAGGACCGGGCCACAGTTTTGGACACGACGCCGTCGCGGCCGAACAGGGGTATGAGAAACGGGAGGGGGCTGACCAGGTGGGGTGCGTTGTCGAGCAGGCGCTGTCGTTCCGCCAGATTCTCGTAGACGAGACGGAACTCACGCTGTTGGAGGTAACGGATGCCCCCATGAATCATCTTCGACGACTTCGAGGAGGTCCCAGAGGCGAAGTCGCCCTTCTCGACGAGAGCGGTTCTCAGACCGCGGCTGGCCGCGTCGAGCGCCACACCGGCTCCGGTGACCCCGCCGCCCACGACCAGGACGTCAAACTCCTCGTCGGCGAGGCGCCGCAACGCGTCGGCGCGGCGAAAGGGATGCACTGGCCAAGACTGCCACATCCGTCGCGCCGCCTGACCGGCCCCTCAGCTGCCATCGGGGTAGCCGCCGCGGTGCAGCACCATCGGATGGTGCGGAAGCGTCTCGGGTAGTCGTCGGAGAGCGGCCCGCCAGTTGTCGGGGTACGGCACCAGGCCTGGCGCCAGGGGCGAGGAGGCGAAAGTCCCGTCTCCGACGAGGTGCTCGAGTGCGGAACTGAGGTCGTCGATGGTGGCGGCGCCGTATCTCCTCCGCCATGACTCCTCGGTGGCACCGAGGAGGTTTTGGTGATTCCGCTGCGCCTTCTGTCCCTTCGCCGTGAGGCGGAGCACCTTGCCCCGAGGTGCCGTGCTGTCCGGTTCCGTCACGGCGCAGCCGCGACGTTCCAGCCATCCCGCACACATGGCGTTGGCCTCCCGTGACACGCCGGTCAGGCGGGGCAGGTCCCCGATGCGTGTCCCCGAAGGGTCGAGCACGCGCAGGGTGTTGGCGCTGATGGGCAGCGCGATCCGGGCATGCGACTCGAAGTCGACCGTGAAAGCCACCAGGACCCCGCTGAGGAGCGGCGAGAGGGTGCCGTTCGGTGGGAGCAGGGCAGCGGCATCGCCGGCGACGCCGCGTTGACGGGGTCTCTCGACCTTGCCGTTCTGGGTGGGATGGGTCACAGGGAGGTAGGCCGGCGGGTCGATGGACAGCCCGTCGAAGACCACCCTGAGGGCGCGTTCCACGCGATCCACGGCCGTCGCGCCCAGGCGCGCCCGCCAACGAGCGTCGATGACGGCAGGGAGTTGGGACCAGACTTCCTGCGCCCGTCGAGATGCTTGCCTCGTGCGGACGGTGGCTCCGTCTTGGGGTGGATTGCGCAGCGGCTGGCCCGCCGGTGGTGTGAGCGTGACGTACCCCCAACGGCGGAGGCCGCCCAGGAGAAGCTGATTCGTGCGGGCCCGGGTGCGGAGCTCCGCCACCGTGACCGTGTCGACGTCGATGTATTGCAGCACGTTGGCCCACAGCGCGAAGGACACCAGCCAGGGCGCGCCGCGTGGCGCGTCGCGATCGTCCGGACGGGTGGTCCGGTGCGGCAGCCGGTGCTCCGCTTCGTTGTCGAGTTCGATCGTGTGGGCGACCAGGGCCTGTGACAAGAGGGTGGGGAGGGGGGGCGCTGGAGGCACGGGCCCAATATTCGCGTCGGCCGGGCACCTAGGGTCATCCCGTGCAGCCGGCGCCAGGCGGCCCGTGGGCCTCGTACCAGCGGACCGTGGTCGAGATCCGGCGGACTGAAGGGGGCAGTCTCTCGGTCCGATCAGCGGCGGACGCTGACGAGGCCGACTGGCCCTGGCCGACCGCCCAGCCGGTGCACGTCCTCACCGCCTGGGATCCCGGCCGCGAGCGGCCGGGCCGAGCCATCAACCACGCGCGCCAGGCGGCACTCGAAGCCGATCTCCGACGTCTGGCGGTCCCCGTGCTGCCTGCAGTCGGGGTCGACCCCATGAATGGACGGCGGGAAGAGGGGGTGGCCGTCCGCGGCCTCCCGGAGTTCGAGGTTCTGGCGCTGGGAGCCCGCTATGGCCAGGACGCCATTTATGCCTGGACGCCGGCGGAGTGGGCCATCGTGGCCTGCCGCGGTGGGCGGCGCCTGGTGTCGGGCTGGTCGCTGGTCCGCCCCTGCGAGGCCGAATTTCCCTTCAGCCGGACCCCCGGGGAGCCGATGCGGTGAAGGGGGCGGCGCGCCGTGGGCACGGAGCCCCCAAGTGGGGGGAACGATGGAGTGCGACGACGAGAGCTGGGACGATGCCGCGCCGGAGGTCGATCTGGAGCCCGGTTCCGATCCCGAGGAGCTGTGGCGCAGCCTGATCGCCGAAGAGGACTATCCCCGGTACTGGTCCGAGAGCGTGTGGTCCCACGATCCCGACCATGTGTTCGCGGACGGCGAGTTGCTGTTCGCGGACAGGGGCGACGAGACCCAGCTCTGCAACGAGATCCGCCTCTCCGAGCTGTGGGGCCGCTGCGAGATCGGGTGCCTGGCGATGGACGAGTTCTTCGAGCTCTCGGCTCTGATCACCGAGGTGCACGGCATAGCGGGCTCGCTCTGCGCCGACTGCGACATGCTGCGCCGCCCCAACGAGAGTTCCAACTGGGCCCTGGCGACGACAGCGCTCTGCGGGGCGCACCTCCGTTTCCGGTTGGGCCACGCCCGGATTGACGGAGGCACCAGCCGCCGCTAGCCACTCACCCGATGAAGGGGGAGGAGTGCAGAATGGGGGCGTGACGTTGGCCGCCCGAGTCTTCGCCGCCTCCCACCTGACCGGCACGTTCGTTCTGCGCTCGGGTCGCACGGCCGACCACTACTTCGACAAATACCGCTTCGAGTCGGACCCCGCGCTGCTGGCGGAGATCGTGGCGGCCTTGGTGCCGCTCGTGCCCGAGGGGACCGAGGGTCTCGCCGGGCTCGAGCTCGGCGGCGTCCCGCTGGCCACCATGCTGTCATCGGAGACCGGACTTCCCGCATACTTCGTGCGCAAGCAGCCCAAGAAGTACGGGACCGAGCAGGTCTGCGAAGGTGGCGAGGTGGCGGGCCGCACCCTTCTCATCATTGAGGACGTCGTCACCACGGGTGGGCAGATGGTGCTGTCGGCCCAGGACCTCCGTTCGGAGGGGGCTGTGGTCGAGCACGCGGTCTGCGTCATCGACAGGGAGGGGGGTGGATCCGGCGTGGTGGCGGCCGAGGGGATCACGCTCCACGCCCTCTTCACCATGCGCGACCTCGAGGCGTTCGGCCCTGGCGCCACACCGACCTAGGAGGGCGGCCGGCGCCCGCCGGTCGGCGATTCTGACAACGATTGTCAAAAAGGGTGGGGCTCCCGCTAGGGTGGCGAGCGTGCAGACGCCCGACGCGTTGACCGATCTCTTCCGTGCCCACGGACGCAAGATCACCGCACAGCGGCTGTGCATCTTCAGGGCCCTGGAGGGTGACGTCACCCATCCCTCAGCCGAGCGGGTGCACGAGCGAGTCCGCCAGGAGATGCCCAGCGTCTCCCTCAGGACCGTTTACCAGACCCTCAACGACCTGGCCGACCTCGGGGCCATCGCAGTGCTCGACGTGGGAACGGGTTCCGCCCGTTTCGACCCCAACGTCGAGGCGACGCACCATCACCTGGTCTGCCGCCGGTGCGGCAAGGTGCGAGACCTGGCGGTGGACTTCCCGGGGCTTCGTGTGTCGCGGCGGGCCACCCAGGGCTTCGAGGTGGACAGCGCCGAGGTGGTCTTCCGCGGCCTGTGCGATACATGCAGGGGATCTCGGCAGTACAAAACAAGCGAGCAAGAGAGGAAGGGTACGAACCCACCATGCCAGCACTGAAGGACTCCCAGACCGAGGCCAACCTCAAGGAGGCGTTCGCCGGCGAGAGCCAGGCCAATCGCCGCTATCTGTACTTCGCCCAGAAGGCCGACGTCGAGGGCTACCCAGACGTGGCGGCGCTCTTCCGCTCCGTTGCCGAGGGTGAGACCGGGCACGCCTTCGGGCACTTCGACTTCCTCAAAGAAGTGGGCGACCCGGTCACGGGAGTCCCCGTCGGCGCCACCGAGGACAACCTCAAGTCGGCGATCGAGGGTGAGACGTACGAGTACACCGAGATGTACCCCGGATTCGCCAAGACGGCGCGTGACGAGGGCTTCGAGGAGATCGCCGAGTGGCTCGAGACGCTGGCCAAGGCCGAGAAGTCACACGCGGGTCGCTTTACGCAAGGGCTCGAGTCGGTCGCCTAGGAGAGGCGGCTCCATGACCGCCACCTACGACCCCACGGATCCGAAGTACTTCGACCCGGCCGCGCTCCGGGAGGAGGTGGACCGCGTCTTCGACCTGTGCCACGGGTGCCGGCTCTGCTTCAACCTGTGCCCGTCGTTCCCGACGTTGTTCGGGTTCATCGATGCCAACGACGGGGATGCGTCGGCCCTGACCGACGCCGAGCGCGGTCAGGTCGTCGACGAGTGCTACCAGTGCAAGCTCTGCTACGTGAAGTGCCCCTACGTCCCGCCACACGAGTGGGAGCTCGACTTCCCGCGGCTGATGAGCCGCGTGCACGCGGTGCGCCAGAAGCAACTCGTGGGGCTCAAGGAGCGGCTGACCGATCAGTTCCTCGGTCGGACCGACGCCCTCGGCGTGGTCTCGGTGGCGGCTGCGCCGGTGGTCAATTGGGCGACCGGCACACCGGGTTCGCTGCCTCGCCGGATCATGGAGAAGGCGACCGGCCTGGCGTCGGAGCGACTGCTGCCTCCGTATGCGAAGCAGCGCTTCACGACGTGGTTCAAGAAGAGGAGGCGGTCCGCCGGGCCGACGGGCGCGGCAGCGGTGTCGGTGTTCCCCACCTGCTTCGTGGAGTACATGGAACCCGATGTCGGCCGCGCCATCGTGGAGGTCTACGAGCACAACGGCGTGGCCTGCAGCCTCCCCGAGGGAACCAAGTGCTGCGGCGCGCCGTGGCTGCACTCGGGTCGGGTCGACGAATTCACCAAGGCGGCTCGCCGCAACGTGGCGGCGCTCGCCGCCGAGGTGCGGGCCGGGCGCGACGTCATCGTGGCGCAACCGACCTGCGCCTACGTCGTGAAGCGGGACTACCCGATCTACGCCAAGGGTCCGGACGCCGACCTGGTCGCCACGCACACCTTCGACCCGGCCGAGTACCTGATGCGCCGCCACCGCGACCCCGACGATCCGTTCACCCTACGCGACGAATTCCCCGGCCGGGCCGACGGCTCGGTGACCGACGCCGTGACGTACCACGTCGCCTGCCACCTGCAGGCGCAGAACGCCGGCTTGCGCAGCCGGGACCTCCTCAAGACGGCGGGTGTGAAGTGCTCCATCGTGCAGCGGTGCTCGGGCATCGACGGGACCTGGGGCTATCGGACCGAGAACTACGGGCTGGCCCGCCTGGTGGCGCGACCACTGGGGCGCGAGATCGAGGCGGCCGGCAACGAGACCGTGTGCGGCGACTGCCACCTGGCCAACGGGTCGATCCTGCAGGAAACGGGAACCCAGCCGGTGCACCCCATGCAGCTGATGGCCCGGGCCTACGGTGTGGGCGGCCCCGGGGGGAAGGCCTCGGCGTGACCCAGCAGAACGGCGACCGCACCGGAGGGCTGACGCTGGCCGACGTGCTCGACCTGCGGGCCTACGAGCGGGTGCGGGAGGACTACCGGGCACGCATCATTGCGCGCAAGCGCAACCGGCGCGTGGCGCTCGGGCCGTTCATGACCCTGGTCTTCGAATGCGTCGACACTGTCCGCTTCCAGGTCCAGGAGATGGCTCGGGCCGAGAAGATCATCAGCGACGAGGCGATCCAGGTCGAGCTCGACATCTACAACCGGCTGCTGCCGGGGGAGGGGGAGCTCTCAGCCACCCTCTTCATTGAGCTGACCTCGGACGCCGGGCTGCGGGAGTGGCTGCCCCGGCTGGTGGGGATCGAGCGGCGGCTCGGCGTCTCCCTCGACGGGGAGGTGGTGGCGAGTGTCCCTGAGGCCGAGCACGCCGCCGCCCTCACCCGCGACACGCTGACGCCGGCGGTCCACTACGTGCGCTTCGGTTTCACCGACGCCCAGGTGGCTGCCTTCGGGGACGCCGAGGAGGTCGCCCTGGTGGCGACCCACCCGGCCTACGAGGCCAGGACCGACCTGCCAGCCGCGGTGCGCCGGGAGCTGCTCGGGGACCTGCTCGGCACAACAAAGGCTCTACCGATCGGCTGACCAGGGACAATTCCGTGCGCAAGTCTTTACAGACGCACGGGACGTGCGCCATACTCTTCGTTCGCCGAATTTGGGGTTGCCGTCGCCGGTTGTTGCACCGAAAGGGCCTCCGAACAGGGCGAATCAAGTATCCGCCTTTTCATCCGTTATTGAGGAAGTGTTTCTGATGATCGCCACAACGTGGCGCAAACAAGCCGCCTGCCGGGGCCTCGATGTCGAGGCGTTCTACCCCGTCACCGAGGACGACGCCGACGCGGCCGAAGCCAAGGCTGTGTGCGCCGTCTGCCCGGTCCGCCAAGCGTGCCTGGAGCACGCATTGGCCCACCGCGAGCGTGAGGGCATCTGGGGCGGCACGACGGAGCGGGAGCGCCGGCGGATCGTGCGCCAGCGTCGCAAGTCGGCCTGAGCGGGCCCGCCCGACCTACTTCTTCTTGACGGCCTTGTGGGCTGACGTCGTGGGCGTCGCCTGGGTCGCCTGACCGATGGTGCAGGGTGAGGGGTTCCACGGCTCGGGCTGCTTGTTGGTGTAAACGTCGGCAGGGATCGTCGTGGGGGTGGTCGTCGTGGTCGTCGTCGTTCCGGCACCGGTCGACGAACCGGTCACCGTCAACTGGGAGCCGGCGATCAACAGCGAGACCGTCTGTCCGCTCAGGCTCGCGTCGGGCACCAGGGTGACCGGGCCGCCGAGCGCCGTCGCCAGCGTGTGCGCGGCCTCCGATCCGGATGGACCGTAGAGCACCTCCGACGGGCCGTCGGCGGCCAGTTGCGTCGAGGCGTTGCCGATACCGGTGACGTCGAAGCCCTGGTCCGTGAGTGCCGCCGCCGTGGTGTGCGCGATGCCGTTCACGTCCGACGCGTTCAGGACGTCGATGCCCACCAGGCTGTGGGCCTCGGTGGGAACCGTCGTGGTGGTGGTGCTGGTGGCCTTGCTCCCCTTGGCGGGAGTGGTCAGCGGTGCGGCCGCAGCTGTTCCGATCGCGTTGAACGAGTCGATGAGGTTCTGGGCGTAGGGCTGCGCCTCCTGGAGCACGTCGGCCCCGCCTGAGGTGACGTAGGACGTCGTCGGCAGCGTCTCGGTCACGAGGTGTGACGACTCCAGCCCCCGGAAGACGTCGGCGATGTGCAGCAGGTCACCCTCACTCAGGGTGTCGTCGATGGTCAGGTTGCCCACGGCGGCGCCGATGAAGGCGTTGATGGTGAGCGGATTGGTGATGGACGCGTTCACCTTGGCCAGCACGGCGCGGAAGAAAGCGTCCTGGCGTTGGATCCGACTGAAATCCGAAAGGCCGTCGTACTCCCAGTTGCCGTTCGAGTTCATGTAGTAAAGGTGCCGGCTGCGCACCAGCTCCAGGGCCGTCGTCCCGTTCACGACCTGGCAGCCCGTGGTCGTCACGTCGAGGCCGCTGTACTGGTCCTTGACCGGGGTCGGGAAGTCCATGGTGACGCCGCCCAACGCGTTCACCATTCCCGAGAACCCCGGGAAGTCGACCGATATGTAGTGATTGATCGGGATGCCGAGATCCCGCTCGATGGTCTGGACGAGGAGGTCGGGCCCAGAATCGTAGGCAGCATTGATGCGGTTCATGCCCGAGATCCCGCCGTCGTTGCCAGGGATGTCGACCCAGAGGTCACGCGGGATGGAGAGGATGGTCACCGTTTTGGCGGCGGGGTCGAAGCGGGCCACCATCGTCACGTCGCTGCGCTGTCCGCCCGCATCGGCTTCGTCGCCGAATGCGTTGACCTGGGTCGAGTTCGAGACGAACGACCGCGAGTCCGAGCCGACCAGGAGCAGATTGAACGGTTGGCCGGGCGGGGCGGCGGCGATCAGGTGTTTGGCGTGGATCTTCTTGATCTGGTCGAAGCGGTAGTTGGCGTACACGTAGAGGCCCCCCGCGCCGATGGCGGCGACCAGCACGATGAAGGACAGGGCGTAGAGGGTCCGCCGCCGCCAGCGGTGCCGCCGCTTCCGTTCCTTCTTCCGCGACTTGCGGAGCTCGGCCTGCAGGTCGGCCCGGGATGTGGCGGACTCGTCGGCATCGGGCGGCCCGGGGGATGCGGGTTCGTCGGGGGTCAAGAATCAGAAAATACCTGGCCGGACGGTCCGGTAGCCTTCGCCGGTGCATTTTGAACTCCCCGACGAGCTCCTGGAGCTCCGAGATTCCGTGCGGCGTCTCGCCCAGGACAAGGTCAAGCCGCGCGCTCGGGCCATCGACAAAGAGGGTGCCTACCCGACCGACATCTTCGAGGCATTCCGCGACGCCGGCCTGCTCGGGCTGTGCATCCCGGACCAGTACGGGGGCTCGGGTGCGGGCATCCTGGGGCTGGCGCTGGCTATTGAAGAGGTCGCCAAGTACTCCAACACGGCCGCGCTGATGCTGCTGTTGACCCGCCTGCCGACCGGGCCCGTGATGATCGCCGGCACCGACGAGCAGAAGAAGCGATACCTGCCCGGCATCTGCGACGGGACGCTGCGGGCGGGCTTCGGGCTGTCGGAACCCCAGGCGGGCAGCGACGTCATGGGGATGCGAACCCGGGGGGTGCCCCACGAGGGCTCCGGCGGCGGCTGGGTGCTGAGCGGCACCAAGTGCTGGATGTCGGGGGTGCGCGAGGCCGACTGGTACACCGTCTTCGCCAAGACCAGCGACCCCACCAGCCGGGCCCACGACTCCGTCACCGCCTTCATCGTGGAGCGGGCCTGGGACGGGGTGGACGTGGGCCGGACCGACCACAAGATGGGCGTGCGCGGGGTCGACACGGGTGAGCTCCTCCTCACGGAAGTCCACGTCCCGGCGGAGAACGTCATCGGTGAGGTGGGCGGTTTCCGGCTGGCCATGCTGGGCCTGAACGCCATGCGCCCGATCGTCGCGGCGCGGGGCATCGGGCTGGCCGAGGGCGCGCTCATGTACGCCACCGACTACGTGCAGCAGCGGGCCGCCTTCGGCAAGACGATCGCGGACTTCCAGGGGATCCAGTGGGAGATCGCGAAGTGCGCCGTGGACATAGAGGCCGCCCGGCTGCTGACCTACCGAGCGGCCGTGCTCGCCGACGAGGGCAAGTTCACCAAGGAGTTCGTCCCGTACCTGTCCATGGCCAAGTACCACGCCACCGAGTTGGCCGTGCGGGCCTCGTCATTGGCTGTCCAACTGCTCGGGGCCGCCGGCTACATGGAGGACCACCCGACCGAGCAGTGGTACCGCGACGCCAAGCAACTCACCATCGTCGAGGGCACGTCGCAGGTGCAGCTCGGCCTCATCGCCCGTGGCGTGCTCGACCGGGACCTGTGGTGGGACTGACCTGGCCGGAAGTCCTGGCCCGCCTGTCCCGGCGGGAGTCGCTCAGCGCGGCCGAGGCGGAGGAGACCCTGCAGATCGTCCTCGCCGGCGAGGCGACGCCGGCCCAGGCGGGAGCCTTTCTGGTTCTCCTGCACGCCAAGGGCGAGACGGCCGAGGAGGTGACGGGGTTGGCCCGGGCGATGGTCGACGCCGCCGTCCCCTGCCCACTGGGGGACCAGGACGCCGACCGGGCGGTGGATCTCGTCGGGACCGGGGGCGACCGGCTGGCGAGCTTCAACGTCACGACGCTGGCGGCGTTCATCACGGCGGGGTGCGGCGTGCCCGTCTGCAAGCACGGCAACCGCGCCGCGTCGTCGTCGGTCGGGACGGCGGACGTGCTCGAGGCGCTCGGCGTGGCGATCGAGCTCGGTCCCGAAGGCGTGGCCCGCTGCGTCTCCGAGTCCGGCATGGGGTTCTGCTTCGCCCAGCGCTTTCACCCGGCCATGCGCTTCGTCGGCCCGGTCCGCAAGGAGCTGGGCGTGCCGACCGTGTTCAACTTCCTCGGTCCGCTGACCAACCCCGCCCGGACCCGGCGCCAGCTGGTGGGCGTCAGTGACCCGGCCATGGGGCCGGTCATGGCGGGCGTCTTCGGGGCGACGGGGAGTCGGCGCACACTGATTGTGCACGCCGATGACGGTCTCGACGAATTGAGTGTGACGTCGCCCTCGGACGTGCTGGAGGTGCGCGGCGACGGCGAGGGTGCCTTCGAGGTGACCGAGTGGCGGGTCGATCCCCAGGTGCTCGGCCTGGCCCCGGCGACCATGGCAGACCTGCGGGGCGGGAACGCCGCCTTCAACGCCGGGGTGATCCGCACCGTGCTCGAGGGGGAGCGGAGCGCCCGACGCGACATCGGGGTGCTCAACGCGGCGGCGGCGCTCGTGGCGGCCGAGCGGGTCGAAGACCTGGAGAGCGGGCTGGCACTGGCGGGCGAGTCGATCGACAGCGGCCGCGCGGTCGGTGTGCTCGACGCGCTGATCGCTACGTCGCAAGACGAGCTGCACCGGCCGTCGGGCTGACCCGCCAGGCGCGACGAGGGGCGTGGGCCTCTGGTTCGAGCGCGGGCGAGTCAGGCTCGCACAACGCGATGACGCACCCGCCGAAGCCGCCGCCGCTCATCCGGGCCCCGAGGACCCCGGGCTGCCCGAGCAGGTGCTCGACAAGTTCGTCGACGGCGGGCACCGAGACCTTGTAGTCGGCCGCCAGGCTGTGATGGCCCTCGGTCATGACGGCGCCCAGCCCGCCCAGATTGCCGCGGCCGAGCAACCGTTCGGCCTCGCCCACCCGGGCGCACTCGGTCACCACGTGACGGGCCCGCCGGCGCAGGACGGGATCGGTCAGTGCGCTCAGGTCGCCGAGCTCGCAGGCGCCGAGCGGCCGGCCCACGATGTGCGCAGCCCGTTCGCATTCGGCGCGGCGAGTGGCGTACGGGGTGCTGGTGAGGAGGCGGGGGGTCTCACTGTGGACGATCACGAAGGCCGCCTCCTCGGGGATGGCCACCTGCCGGGTCTCGAGGGTGCCGAAGTCGATGTGGAGTGCGTGCCCCGCGGTGGCGCCGGCGATGGCCAGGGGATCGAGCAGGCCGACCAGGGAGCCCGCGCTGCGCTCGGCCTCCTGGCAGTCGCGGGCCAGCGTCAGGAGATCGGGGTCGTGGTCCAGGGCGAGGAGCAGCGCCACCGAGAAGGCGGCGCTCGAAGAGAGGCCCGCACCGACCGGCAGGGTGCTCTTCACCCGGGCCATCCCGCCGCTCGGCGGAGGCTGGGCGCGGAGGAGTCCGGCTGCCAGGGCCGCCTCGGCGGGAACCGGGGCGGTATCGCCCAGCATGATCTCGATCGGGCGGCCGGGGAACTGGTCCGAGTCGATCCCGAAGAGGAAGCTGCCCGGTTTCGGGGTGAAGACGACCTCGGTGGCCAGATCGATGGCCATGGGGAGCGAGAGCCCTCCGTTGTAGTCGGTGTGGTCGCCGATGAGGGTCACTCGTCCGGGGGCGCGGGCGGCAGGCACGCCTCCAGCTTGGCGCAGGACGGGCCGGCTTGACCGTCGTGGGCGGCACGGGTCACGATCCTGCGGTGGCCGACCGCAGTGGACCGCTGAGCGGGATCAAGATCATTGAGCTGGCGGGCATCGGGCCGGCGCCCTACACGTGCATGATGCTGGCCGACGCCGGGGCGCAGGTCCTGCGCCTGGAACGGGCGGCGCCGGGCGCGGTCGAGCGGGCGGCGGAGACGAGCGCCTCGGGGCCCTACTGGGACCTGTTGAACCGGTCACGCCCGTCGGTCGGCATCGATCTGAAGAACCCCGACGCGGTCGAGCTCGTGCTGGGCCTCGTCGAGGAGGCCGATGGGCTGATCGAGGGGTTCCGGCCCGGTGTGGCCGAGCGCCTCGGCGTCGGGCCCGAGACCTGCCTCGGGCGCAACCGGCGGTTGGTCTACGGACGGATGACGGGATGGGGCCAGGACGGGCCGATGGCGCCCATGGCCGGGCACGACATCGACTACATCGCCATCGGCGGCGCGCTGTGGCCGTTGGGCCGGGCCGATTCGGCGCCGGTGCCGCCGCTGAACCTCGTCGGCGACTTCGGCGGGGGCGGCATGCTTCTGGCCTTCGGCATGGTGGCGGCACTGCTCGAGGCCACCCGCTCGGGCGAGGGCCAGGTGGTCGACGCCGCCATGGTCGACGGCGCGGCGTCCCTCATGACGATGATCCACGCCTTCCACCTCTTCGGCATCTGGAACGAGGAGCGGGGCTCGAACATGCTCGACACGGGGGCGCCCTTCTACGAGGTCTACGAGACGTCGGACGGGAGGTGGATGGCCGCCGGTGGCATTGAGGCGCAGTTCTACGCCGCCCTGCTCGACGGCCTCGGCCTGGCCGGTGACGAGACGTTGCCGCACCAGCAGTCGCGCGAGGACTGGCCGGCCATGAAGGAGCGCTTCGCGGCCGTCTTCAAGACGAAGACACGTGACGAATGGACCGCCATCTTCGACGGGACGGACGCCTGCGTGGCGCCCGTGCTGTCACCCTGGGAGGCGCACGAGCACCCGCACAACGTCGCCCGCTCGACGTACATCGAAGTGGACGGCGCGGTGCAGCCGGCGCCGGCGCCCCGGTTCTCGAAGACCCCGTCCGTCGTATCGAGGCCGCCCTCGCCCCCGGGCGCGGACACCGTCTCGGGGTTGGTGGAGTGGGGCGTGGACGAGGGCGTCGTCGCCAAGCTGCGCGAGTCGGGGGCGCTCAGCTAGCTGCAGGCGACGGGCGTTGCGGCCGCCGGGTCGGGACGCCGGGAGTTCAGATCTTCACGACGGGGCAGGTGATGGTGCGGGTGATGCCCTCGATCTGCTGCATGTCCCGCACGACCATACGACCGAGATCGTTCATGGACGCTGCCTCGGCACGGGCGATCACGTCGTACGGTCCGGTGACGCCGTCGGCAACCAGCACGCCGTCAATGCCGCCCACCTGCTGTGCGACCTCGGCCGCCTTTCCCACGTCGGTCTGAATCAGGACGTACGCATGGACGGTCACGGCACACCGTACATTGGCCTGGTGGCGATGTCCCCCAAAATCGAGCAGTTCAAGGACATGGCCAAGCAGGCCCAGAAGGACCTGTTCGACCAGAGCCATCCGATCGGGCGCCTCTCGCTGGTGCAGTGCGCGATGCTCGCCGGTGGCACCGTGGTGACCATCTCGCTGGCGGGTTCGCTCTTCTTCTCCATCTCCCCGACCGCCGCCGATCACAAGGTGCTCCTCTATCTGCTCTTTACGCTCGCGCCCTTCGCGATCGTGTCGCCGCTGCTGGGCCCGCTCATCGACCGCAACCGCGGTGCCCGACGCCTCATGGTGGTGTCCTCCGCGATCGGACAGGCAGTGCTGTGCCCCCTCATGGCCACCCACATCCACAGCCTGCTGCTGTTCCCGCTCGCGTTTCTGGTGCTGGTGTGCCAGAAGCTCTACCTCGTGACCAAGGGCGCCCTGGTCCCCGAGATGGCCGAACTCACGGCACCCGACGAGCACGGTGAGCAGGCTGGCTACGCGCCTCTCAACGCCCGGCTGACGCTCCTCGGCACCCTGGCCGGCTTCGTCGTCTCCATTCCCGCGGTGATCCTCTACAAGTTGGGCGGCTCCCCGGCCGTGCTCATCTTGGCCACGATCGTGTTCGTGGGCGCGGCGATCGGGGGCGCCCGGCTGCCGGTCCTCTCGGGGCAGGCCGGCGACCGACTGTGGACCGACGAAGCCAACCGCGTACGCGAGTACGGCCAGCCCGGGCAGGCGCACGATCGTGAGCAGGACCTGATCCGGCTGCAGCCCATCGCGAACCCCGAGGTGATGCTCGGGCTGACCGCCATGTGCATCGTGCGCGGCCTCACCGGCTTCATGACCTTCATGCTGGCCTTCGGGCTGCGGCGCATGAAGGGTGTCGGGCTGTGGTGGTACGGGCTCGTGCTGGCCTCCAGCGGCGTCGGGGCCATCGTCGGGCTGGTCCTCGTGGGGCGGTTGCGCAAGCGCCTGAGCGAGCAGCAGTTGTTGCTGTGCTCCCTCTGGCTCATCGCCGTCACGGCCGCCGGATGCGCTGTCTGGGGCACTCTGTTGGCGCAGGTCGTGCTCGCCTTCATGGTCGGCCTGTGCGGGGCCGTGGCCCAGCCCTCCTTCGACGCCATGACGCAGCGCTACATCCCCCTGTCCGCGCAGGGGCGGGCCTTCGCGCGCTTCGGCATGCGCCAGCAGCTGGTCTGGGTGATCGGCTCGCTGATCCCGGTGGTCATCGCGTTCACGCTGCCCCAGGGCGACGCCACCATGGCGGTGTTGGCCGCGCTCGGCGGGCTGACCTACGTGTCAGGCAGGCGCGCCGCCCATGCGCCGCGGTTCGTGCGGCGCGACTACCGCAATCTCGGGGAGATGGGCGAGGCGGGGGGCTGACAGAGGAGCGGCCTGGCGAGGAGGGCGGGTGCAGGGAGGCGCCCGCCCTCGACACGGGCGAGGCCTTCTGGAACTCTCAACAGACTCGTTGAGAGTTTGGGGGCGGGTGCGGGGATGCGCCCGCCCATGTGTGGGATTCAGCCCAGACGCTTGGCCAGCGAGTCGGCCTGGTCGGCCAGGGCCTGCGGGAGCCGATCGCCGAACTTGGCGTAGTACTCCTGAATGAGGGGCACCTCAGCCCGCCAGCCCTCGATGTCGACTCGCAGGAGCTCTTCCATCTGCTCACTGGTCACGTCGAGCCCGGTCGTGTCGATGGCATCGGGCGTGGGGACCGAGCCGATCGGCGTCTCGACGGCCGGTGCCTTGTCCATGACGCGGTCGAAGATCCACTCGAGGACGCGGGAGTTCTCGCCGTAGCCGGGCCACAGGAACTTGCCGTCGGCGTCCTTGCGGAACCAATTGACGTAGAAGATCTTCGGCAGGGCGTCGCGGTCGGGTGCTTTCGCACCGATTTGCAGCCAGTGCGCGAAGTAGTCGGCCATGTTGTACCCGCAGAAGGGCAGCATGGCGAAGGGGTCGCGGCGCAGGTTGCCAACGGCGCCGGCCTGGGCGGCCGTGGTCTCGGACGCCATGATGGAGCCGAGGAACACGCCGTGCTCCCAGTCGTGGGACTGGAACACGAGCGGGACGACCGAGGCGCGGCGGCCGCCGAAGAGGATGGCGCTGATCGGCACACCCTGGGGGTCCTCCCACTCGGGGGCGATAGCGGGGTCCTGGCTCGCCGGCGTCGTGAAGCGGGCGTTGGGATGCGCAGCCGTGGTGCCCGACTCCGGCGTCCAGTCGTTGCCCTTCCAGTCCGTCAGGTGGGCCGGAGGCTGCTCGGTCATGCCCTCCCACCAGATGTCGCCGTCGTCCGTCAGCGCCGTGTTGGTGAAGATGCAGTTGCCGTCCAGCGTGAGCATGGCGTTGGGGTTGGTGTGGGTGTTGGTGCCGGGCGCCACGCCGAAGAACCCGGACTCGGGGTTGATGGCGTACAGCTGACCGTCGGGGCCGAATTTCATCCAGCAGATGTCGTCGCCGATCGTCTCGACCTTCCACCCTTCAACGGAGGGGATGAGCATGGCGAGGTTCGTCTTGCCGCAGGCCGACGGGAACGCGCCGGTGACGTAGCGGGTGTCCCCGGCGGGGGAGGTGAGCTTGAGGATGAGCATGTGCTCGGCCATCCATCCCGCGTCGCGGGCCATGACCGAGGCGATGCGGAGGGCGAAGCACTTCTTGCCGAGGAGCGCGTTGCCCCCGTAGCCGGAGCCGAACGAGACGATCTCGCGGGTCTCGGGGAAGTGGACGATGTACTTGTTTTCGGCGTTACACGGCCAGGGCACGTCCCGTTCTCCGGGCTGGAGCGGGGCGCCGACCGAGTGGAGGCACGGGACGAACTCGCCGTCGCCGAGCACCTCCAGGGCGCCCGTGCCCATGCGGGTCATGATGCGCATGGAGACCGCCACGTAGGCCGAATCGGTCAGCTGCACGCCGATGTGGGCGATGTCCGAGCCCAGGGGGCCCATGGAGAAGGGCACCACGTACATGGTGCGGCCCTTCATGCAGCCCGTGAAGAGACCGTTCAGGGTCTGGCGCATCTCCCGGGGCTCACACCAGTTGTTGGTCGGCCCGGCATCGACCTCCTTGGCGGAACAGATGAAGGTGCGGTCCTCGACCCGGGCCACGTCCCCCGGGTCCGAGTGGGACCAGTAGCTGTTGGGACGCTTAGCGTCGGACAGCCGGGTGAACGTGCCGGCGTCGACCAGCTCCTGGCAGAGGCGGTCGTACTCGTCGGCGGAACCGTCGCACCACTCGATTCGGTCGGGCGTCGTCAAGGCCGCCACTTCGTCGACCCAGGCGAGAAGTTTTGCGTTCTTCGTTGGCACCATGTCGGGGGGATCTGCTCCTTTGTCCGGCCGGTTTCGGTGGGGTCCAATGCTAGGCATGTGACGTGGGATCCCCCAAACCTCGGCCCATACCACGTCCCGTCCAGGAAGACGAGGTCCTAGAGCGTATCCGAGGCATGGTCGGAAACGGAATCGAGGCATTCGGGTTGCGCGACGACGCCGCCGTGCTGGGCCTCCGGGGCGGCGGCCAGCTGGTGGTGTCGGTCGACAGCGTGGTCGAGGGCGTCCACGTCGACCTGTCGATCTGCAGCCCGGCCGACGTGGGCTGGAAGGCACTCATGGGCGCGCTGAGCGACCTGGCCGCCATGGGTGCCGCGCCCCTGGCGGCGCTGGTGGCGCTGTGCGTGCCGGGTGGCTCCGGCGAAGGCGATCTGGCGCTCGGTGTCACGGCCGGCGTGGCCGAGGCCTCCGGGGTGACCGGCTGCCCGGTGGTCGGCGGTGACGTGTCAGGGTCTGCCACGCTGGTGGTCGCCGTGACGGTGCTGGGAACGGTCGAGGCTGGTGGACATCCTGCGGTGGCGCGGGGCGGTGCCCAGCCCGGGGACGTGGTGCTCGTCACCGGGCCCTGTGGCGCATCGGCGGCGGGGCTGCGTGAGCTCCGAGCCGGCGGCGCAGGGGGTGACGGCGGGGGGCCGGCTGAGGCCTACCGGCGCCCCTTGGCGCGGCTGCGGGAGGGCGAATTGGCCCGACTGGGCGGGGCGCACGCCATGATCGACGTGTCCGACGGACTGGCGCTCGACCTGCACCGTCTGGCCGACGCCTCAGGGGTGGGTTTCGAGTTGTACGACGTGGCGGTGGCCCCGGGTGCGACCCTCCAGGAGGCACTGGGGGGAGGTGAGGACTACGAGCTCCTCATCGCGGTCGAGGAGGAAATTGTCGATGCGTTGTCGTCGTCGTTCGAGGCCCAGCGGCTGCGCACTCCCCAGCCCGTCGGCACACTCACGAGCGACCCGTCGCGGCGACTGCTGCAGGGACGTGAGCTCGAGCGGCTCGGATGGCAGCATCGGCTGGGGTAGGAACAGGGATCGGTACTTCGGCGCGGCTCGGCTCAGAACTCGGGTAGGGGTGAGCGCCTGAAGCTGCAGTCGGCGACGTCCGAACCGGTAGCGCCCAGAGGTGGCTGCACGCGCCGCACTGGCCAGTGCGAGTCAGGGGCCCACAGCTGTGTCGGGCCGAGACCCGGGTGTTCAGGTTGCGGGCTCGTGCGCCCGGCGCAGCGGCTTGGTCACCTTGCCGGCCCGGATGCACGAGGTGCACACGTGCAGTCGCTTCGGTGCACCGTCAACGAGTGCCCGGACCCGCTGGATGTTGGGGTCCCACCGCCGCTTGGTGCGACGGTGGGAGTGGCTCACGTTCATGCCGAACGAGGGCTTCTTGCCACAGATATCGCACACTGCTGCCATGGGAGAACCTTCCTGGGGGAGGCCGCGGTCGACTGACCACGCAGGCCTTCACGAACGGCTCAAAGGTTAGCATCCTCTGCCATGACCTCCTCGGCGACGCTGGGCGCCGACGATCTGCGCGCAGTGATGGGGGGGTACCGCGACGCCCTCCGGTTGCACCAGGCCGACATCAACCGCCTCAACGTCTACCCCGTGCCCGACGGGGACACCGGCACCAACATGGCGCTGACCCTCGAGGCCGTGGTCAACGAGCTGCAGGAGGTCGAGCCCGGGGCCGGCCTGGCGGCGGTGTGCAAGGCCATCGGGCACGGCTCCCTGATGGGCGCCCGGGGGAACTCGGGTGTGATCCTGTCGCAGCTCCTGCGCGGGATGAGCGAGCGAATGGCCGGCGCCGGGGAGGCCGGTGTCGGCCCCGAGGTCCTGGTGGACGCCATGGGACACGCGGCCGACCTCGCCCGGCGGGCCGTGGTGCGCCCGGTGGAGGGGACGATCCTGACGGTGGCCTCCGCGGCCGCCGCCGGGGCGGTGAACGGCTCCGGCCTGGTGGGCGTCGTGGAGAGCGCCCGCGGCGAGGCCGCCGCCGCTCTGGCCCGCACGCCCGAGATGCTCCCCGTGCTGGCGCAGGCCGGGGTGGTCGATGCCGGGGGCAGCGGCTACCTTCTCCTGCTCGACGCGTTCCTCCTGGTGCTCGACGGCCGGCCGCTCCCGGAGCCGTCGGGGACGGCGGCCCCGGATCTCAGCGGCCTCGACGGGATCTGGGCCGCCCCTGAGCCGGGTCTCGACGGGGCGGGCGGCAATGAGCACACGGTCGGGGACCTGCGCTACGAGGTCATGTACTTCCTGGCCGCGCCCGACGATTCCATTGAGGCGTTCAAGGAGGTGTGGGCGGGCATCGGCGACTCGATCGTCGTCGTCGGGGGTGACGGCCTGTGGAACTGCCACATCCACACGAACGACGTCGGTGCCGCCGTTGAGGCGGGTGTGGACGCCGGGCGGCCCCAGCGGATCAGGGTGACCGACCTTGACGAGCAGGTGGAAGAGGAGCGCTGGGTGCGCGAGAGCGTGGGTGCTCCGGGGGCCGGCCCGAGCAGCGAGGGCACGGGGCCGCCACCGACGACCAGCGTGGTCGCGGTCGTCTCGGGCGACGGCATCGGGCGCATCTTCCGCTCCCTCGGTGTCCACCATCTGGTTCTGGGCGGCCAGACCATGAATCCGGCGACCGCCGACCTGGTCAAGGCCGTCGAGTCCGTGGGCTCCGACGAGGTGGTGATCCTGCCCAACAACAAGAACATCCGGCCCGTGGCCGATCAGGTGGACGCGCTGTCCGTCAAGACGGTCCGGGTCGTGGCGACCGGCTCCATCGTCGAGGGTTTCGCCGCCCTTCTGGCCTACGATCCGGCGGCGGAGGCCGACGCCAATGTGGCCACCATGTCCGAGTCGGCTGCCCGCGTCGTTCCCGCAGAGGTCACCCGGGCCGTGCGCGACTCGGCGACCGACGCCGGCCAGGTGCACGAGGGCGACTACATCGGGATCTCGCGTGATGGCGTCGTGGCAGTCTCCGACAACGTCGTCGTGTGCACGCGTCTGCTGCTCAGTCGCCTGCTCAATCCGACGCACGAGCTCGTCACGCTCATTGAGGGCGAGGGGGCGCGCGTCGCCGATACGAGGCGGATAGAGGAATGGCTCTCCGAGGAACACCCCGACGTCGCAGTCGAGGCGCACCAGGGCGGCCAGCCTCTCTACCCGTACCTGCTGGGGATTGAGTAGCGGCCGCACACTCGGCGACCTGAGCATGCGGCCGGTGTCCGTGCTCGAGTCGGTATCGGAGCGCAAGGCCGGGCGGCTGGCCGAGCTCGGCATCGAGTCGGTCCTCGACCTCCTGACGACCTACCCCCGCCGCTACATCGACCGCACCCGCCAGGCCGACGTGTCGGGCCTGCAGGTCGGCGACGAGGCCGCCGTCCTGGCCTCGGTGCAGTCGGCGCGCTCCCGGCGGTCCAAGCAGGGCAGAGCCGTCGTGGAGCTGACCGTGCGCGACGACACGGGACGGCTGGCCGTCGTCTTCTTCAACCAGCCCTGGCGGGGCAAGCAGCTCGAGGCGGGCACCGAAGCCATCTTCTTCGGCAAGGTGGGCGAGTACCGGGGCGCGCGTCAGATGGTCAACCCCGTGGTCGACGTGGTGGCGGGCGTGACGCCCGGGCGGCGGACGCTGCGGATCCTCCCCGTGTATCCGGCGTCGGCCAAGGCCGGACTGACGAGCTGGGAGATCGGGCAATTCGTCGAGGAGGCCCTCGGGCGGGCCGGTGAATTCGCCGACCCCCTCCCCTCCGGGTGGCGGACCTCTCTCGACCTGTGGGGGCGGACCGAGGCCTTCGGGGCCATTCACGCACCGGAGTCGCTCGATGTGGTGGAGCCCGCCCGACGCCGGCTGGTGTTCGACGAGCTCTTCCGGTTGCAGCTCGCACTCGTCCTGCGCCGCCGCGCCTTTGAGGTCAACGCCCGCGCCCTGCACCACGACGTGTCGCCGCGGGAGGTCACGGGAGCGGTGGGGGAGACCCTGGTGGCGCGGTTCCTGGCCGGTTTGCCCTACGAGCTGACGAAGGCCCAGCGCCGGGCGCTGGCCGTGATCGTGGCCGACATGGCCGGGCCCTTCCCCATGCACCGCCTCCTCCAGGGCGACGTCGGGTCGGGCAAGACTGTGGTGGCGCTGGCCGCCCTGCTGGCGGCGGTGCAGAGCGGGCACCAGGGTGCCTTGATGGTGCCCACCGAGGTCCTGGCCGAGCAGCACTTCTCGGCCGTCCGGGCGCTTCTCGGCGAGCTGGAGGGTCCCGGTGGCATGGCGGGTGGCGAGGTGCGCGTGGAGCTCCTGACGAGCCGGGTCAAGGGCAAGGCGCGCACCGCCGTGCTCCAGGGATTGGCATCGGGTGAGGTGAGCATCGTCGTCGGGACCCACGCGTTGTTGACCGAGGAGGTCGCGTTCGGGTCACTCGGAGCGGTGGTGATCGACGAGCAGCACCGCTTCGGCGTGGAGCAGCGGGCGACGCTGCGCGCCAAGGGCACCGACGGCGACCCGGACCTGCTGGTGATGACCGCGACCCCGATCCCGCGCACGGCCGCCATGGTCATCTTCGGCGACCTCGACCTGACCACGCTCGACGAGCTGCCACCGGGCCGCCTGCCGGTCACGACCGAGTGGCTCCCGGGCGCGGCGCACGGCGGGGAGGAACGAGCGTGGGAGCGGGTGCGCGACGAGGTGGCGGCCGGCCACCGTGCCTTCGTCGTATGCCCGCTGGTGAGCGACTCCCTCCGGGTCGAGGCCAAGTCGGCCACCGATGAGTTCGAGCGGCTGGCGGCCGGGGAGCTGGCGGGGCTGCGGGTCGGGCTCATGCACGGCCAGATGGCCGCCGCGGTACGTGAGGAGGTGATGGACCGCTTCCGCGCGGGGGATCTGGACGTGCTGGTGGCCACGACGGTCATTGAGGTCGGCGTCGACGTCCCGGAGGCCACCGTCATGGTCGTGGAGAGCGCCGACCGGTTCGGGATCGCCCAGCTGCACCAGCTGCGGGGCCGCGTCGGTCGTGGCGGCACCGCCAGCTGGTGCTACCTCCTCGGTGGAGAGGAAGGCAACGAGCGGCTGACCGCGGTGGCGGGGTCGACCGACGGGTTCGCACTGGCGGAGGCGGACCTGCGGGTCCGCGGTGAGGGGACCCTGCTGGGCGCCCGCCAGAAGGGACAGAGCGACCTGCGCTTGGCGTCGCTCACCGACGCCGGCGACATGGCGCTGCTGGGCGAGGCGCGGGGGGTGGCCGAGACCATGGTCGACGAGGACCCCCAACTCGGGACGCACGCCGACCTGGCCGACGAGGTGAAGCTGCTGTTGAGCGAGGACGAGGGGGAGTACCTCTTCAAGAGTTAGGTTCGTTCAAGAGTTAGGTTCGGCTGCCCGCGCTGAGCCGTGGTCAGGCGAGCCGCCGTAGGCTGGCGCCGATGCGGGTCATCGGAGGCCGGAGCCGCGGGCGCCGGCTGGCCGCCAAGCTCCCGCCGTCTGTCCGCCCGACGTCGGACCGGGTGCGCGAGGCCATGTTCGACATCCTCGGCTCACAGGGCGGCGTCGAGGGCCTGGCGGTGGTCGACCTGTTCTGCGGCAGCGGCGCACTGGGGGTCGAGGCGCTGTCCCGGGGGGCTGCGTCCGCCACGTTCGTCGACGTGGATCCGGACGCGCTCGCCGCCGTCCGCCTGAACCTCGAGGCGGTGGGCCTGGGCGAGGAACCCGCCACACTGGTACGGGCCGCGCTGCCCGGATGGCTGGACACCGCCGCGGCGGGGGTGTTCGACCTGGCCCTGTGCGACCCCCCCTACGATTTCGAGGACTGGCCGGCACTGCTCGGCGCGCTGCAGGCGGACGCCGTCGTCATGGAATCGGCGGGCCCGATCGCGCCGTGCGGGCCCTGGGTGGTCGCAAGAGAGCGTCGGTACGGCGGTACGCTCGTCACCGTGGCTCATCGCAGCGGTGACGGCTCGTGAAAGTCGGGCTCTTTCCGGGGTCCTTCGATCCCTTTCACAACGGGCATCTCGAGATCGTCGAACGGGCCAGCCGGCTGTTCGACGAAGTGGTCGTGGCCGCGTTGCGCAACCCCCAGAAGAGCACGGCCCTCTTCGACCTCGCGGAACGCCAGGCGATGCTGGAGGAGGTGGTGTCGCACCTCCCGTCCGTGCGGATCGTGTCGGTGTCGACATTGCTGGTCAACGTCGCCCGCGACGTTGGCGCATCGGCGATCGTGCGCGGGCTGCGGGCGGTGTCGGACTTCGAGGCCGAAATGCAGATGGCCCAGATGAACAACCACCTATCCGGCGTCGAGACGATCTTCATCCCTACCAGCCCGGAGTGGTCCTTCGTCGCCTCCAAGCTCGTGCGCGAAGTGGCCCGCTTCGGCGGTGACGTCTCGGCGTTCGTGCCGAAGGTGGTGGCGCAGCATCTCGAGGCCAAGTTTCGGAACCAGCCACCGGGAGGCGACGAGGAGTGAGCGACCAGTTCCTCGATGTGGACGAGGACCCGCCGGTGGAGGAGGTCGGCATCGAGTCCATCCTCAACCAGGTGCTCGACGTCTTGGCAGCGGCGAAGTCCATGCCGTTGTCCTCCTCGGTCATGGTCTCGCGGGAGGAGGTGAGCTCGCTGGTCCATTCGGCCATCGAGTGCCTGCCCGACGAGCTCCGCCAGGCGCGCTGGCTGCTGCGCGAGCGGGAGGAGTTCATGGCGGAGCGCAACCGCGACGCCGAGGCCCTCATGGACGAGGTACGTGCCCAGGCGGAGCACATGGTGCAGCGCACGGAGATCGTGCGCCAGGCCAACTCGGTGGCGCAGCGCATCCTCGACGACGCCAACGAAGAGGCCCGGGCGCTCCGCCACCAGGCCGAGGACTTCGTCGACACCAAGCTGGCCGGCATGGAGATCGTGCTGGACCGGCTCACCCGGACGGTGCAGGCCGGCCGGGCCAAGCTGGCCGCACCGCCCCTGGACACGGCAGCGCCCGACGACGCGGCGGGGACGGAGGAGGACGGCTTCTTCGATCAGGACCAGTCGTAGTGGGTGCCGCCTGATGGCCGGTGACCCCTTCGTCGTCCACGTGGCGCGGCTGCGACGGTCGCCCGGGCGGGCCGTGCCCGAGGTGCGGCGGGGCGAGGTGGTCCAGGCCGGCCCGATCGACGAGGCCGGGATCGACCCGGGGCGCAGCGTGGTGCCCGCCGGCGCCGAGATCGAGGTCGACGTGACCCTCACCCCTTTCGAGGGTGGGATCGACGTCGCCGGGACGGTCACTGCGCCCTGGTCCGGGATCTGCCGCCGCTGTGCCGAGCCCGTCTCGGGGGAGCTGCGGATCCCCGTCCACGAGCGCTTCGCCGACGCCCCGCTGGCCGGTGTGTCCGACGAGGAGCTCTATCCGATCACCGACGAGACCATCGACCTCGGGCCGCTGGCCCGGGACGCCGTGGTGCTCGAGCTCCCGATGGCTCCGCTGTGCCGGGAGGACTGCGCCGGTCTGTGCGTCCAATGCGGGGCCAACCGCAACGAGGGCGACTGCGGCTGCGTTGCCCCGCGCGATCCCCGGTGGGCTAATCTCGACGTGCTCCGGTAGCCGGTCCCTCCCGGTCCGGCACCGTCCGAGAGCGCGCGTGCGCCCGAATCGATCGTTGGAGATCCGCCATGGCCGTCCCCAAGAAGAAGAAATCCAAGGCCAAGGGCCGCAGCCACCAGGCCGCGGCGTGGCGTCTGAGCCGGCCGGCCCGCAGCGTGTGCCCGCACTGTCAGGCGTCCAAGACGCCGCACGTGGTCTGCCCCAGCTGCGGGTGGTACAAGGGGCGCCAAGCGGTCGAGGTCGACTGACTTGAGCCGCCGGGGCGAGCGTCCCAGCCCCGAGATCCTGGCCACGCTCCCTGTCGCCGTCGACGCCATGGGCGGCGACCTGGCCCCGGGCGAGATCGTCGAGGGCGCCCGCCGGGCCGCCGAGCAGCATGGCGTCGGCATCGTGCTCGTGGGACCTCCCGACCTGGTCGGCGACACACAGGGACTGGAGCTGTTCCCCTGCACCGAGGTCATCGGCATGGACGAGGACCCGGCCGGCGGCGTGCGCCGCAAGAAGGACTCCTCCCTGGTGCGGGCGGCCGAGCTGGTGCGCGACGGCAAGGCCTCCGCCATGGTCTCGGCGGGCAACACCGGGGCGACCATGGCCTCGGCCCTGCTCCGCATGGGCCGCCTCCCCGGAGTGGTGCGACCGTGCATCGCCACACCGCTGCCGCGGCTGGGCCGGACGCCGGCCGTGCTCGTCGACGCGGGGGCCAACTCCGAGTGCACGGCCGCCATGCTGGTGCAGTTCGCCCAGATGGGCAGCGCCTACGTCGCCGCCCGCTTCGGCACCGAGGCACCCTCGGTGGGGCTCCTGTCGATCGGTGAAGAGCCCACCAAGGGGACGCCGCTGGTGAAGGAGACCCACGGCCTGCTGGTCAAGGCGGCCCGGCTGGGCGACGACGGCTTCGAGTTCATCGGCAACCTCGAGGGGCGGGACCTGCTGCCTTCACCGGCCGATGTCATCGTCACGGACGGGTTCACGGGGAACGTGGCGCTCAAGACCCTGGAGGGCTCGTTGCGCTTCCTCTTCGACACCATGCTGGGCGTGTTCGGGACCGACGAGGCGACCACGGAGGCGGCCGGTGTCCTGCTGCCGCACCTCCTGCCCGTGGCGGCGAAATTCGAGCCCGAGAACACCGGCGGTGCCATGCTGCTCGGCACCGACGGGGTCTGCGTCATCAGTCACGGGACCTCCAATGCAACGGCCATGATGAATGCGATCCTGGTGGCCCACGAATGTGCGACCAGGGGGCTGGCCGACCACGTGGCATCGGCCGTCCGCTCAGTCGAATTGGCGTAAAAGACCAGCTCAAGTGGTGTAAACGGGCGGTTACGGCCCGGCGGGACTTACACTGGTGGCCGTGCCAGCCGAAACCCACACCAATCAGGGCCCGCTTGACCGCAACGGGGTCTTCGAGCTGATCAGGGACCAGCTGGCCGACATCCTCGAGACGGACCCGTCGTCGATCACCGAGGGCGCTTCCTTCGTGGAGGACCTCGACGCCGACTCCCTGGCCCTGATTGAGCTGGTCGAAGCCCTGGAAGAGGAGCTGGGAGAACGGACGGTGGGTTTCCGCATCAACGACGAGGACCTCGAGGACCTGCGCACGGTCCGGGACGCAGTTGACTACGTCTACGCCAAGCTCGAGGCAGGTTGACTCCGGCGCTGAGGGGGCGGCCGCACTGGCCGAGCGACTTGGCCATTCCTTCGCCGACTTGAGCCTCCTTCAGCTTGCCCTGGCCCACCGGAGCTGGTGCGGCGAGCAGGAGGGGGCGCGCCCTCCAACGAGCGCCTCGAGTTCCTGGGCGACGCCGTGCTGGGCCTGATCGTGGCCGGCTACACGTACGAGCGCTTCCCCGACTTCGCCGAGGGCAAGCTGGCCAAGGTCCGTTCCGCCGTCGTCAACGCCCGTGTGCTGGCGCAGGTGGCCGCCCGGCTCGGGGTCGGTGAGGTCCTCCTGCTGGGCCGGGGCGAGGAGGGCTCGGGTGGCCGGGCCAAGGCCTCAATCCTGGCCGACGCCTTCGAGGCCATCCTCGGGTCGGTCTACCTCGACGCCGGATGGGACGCCTCCCGGGAGCTCGTCCTGCGCGAGCTCGGCGAGGCCATTGAGCGGGCGGGCGAGGAGCCCGACGACTTCGACCACAAGAGCCGCCTGCAAGAGCGGGCCGTGCGCGACGGCGAGGGGACACCCCGCTACGTCGTGGTCGGCTCGGGGCCCGACCACGACCGCGTCTACACGGCGGAGGTCTTCTTGGGCGGGGCCCGCTGTGGCACCGGCGAGGGGCGCTCCAAGAAGGACGCCGAACAGGAGGCCGCACGAGCGGCCTGGGAGGGGCTCACCGGTGCCTGAGCTGCCCGAAGTCGAGACGCTGCGCCAAGACCTGTCCCGCGAGGTGGTGGGCCGCAAAATCAAGGCGGTCGCGGTGGCCAACGGCCGCTCGGTGCGCCGCCACGCCTCGGCCAAGCACTTCCGCGCCCTGCTCGAGGGCCACACCATCAAGTCCGTGGGCCGGCTGGGGAAATACCTGCTGCTGACGCTGGACAGCGGGGACACGCTCGTCGTGCACCTCGGCATGAGCGGTCAGTTGCTCCGGGTCAAGTCCGCCAAGGATCCGAAGCCCAAGCACACCCACGTGGTCATCACGTTCACCCAGGGGGGCGAGCTGCGCTACGTCGACCCCCGCACCTTCGGGGAGTTGTTCGTCTCCACGCCACCGCTCAAGGCGGACGGGACACCGCTGAGCCCGGTCTCGGGGACGGCCGGTGGCGACGGGGCCGCCATCCGCAAGGCGGTCCCCGAGCTGGCCCACCTCGGCTTCGACCCCATTGAGGACCTCATGAGTTGGGACCGCTTCGGCGCTCTGCTGCACCAGCACCACGGGGGGGTCAAGGCCCTCTTGATGGACCAGAGCTTCACAGCGGGCATCGGGAACCTGTACTCCGACGAGATGCTCTACCAGGCCGGCCTGCGCTACGACCGGGCGGCCGACTCGCTGACGGCCACCGAGGTGCGCCGGCTCTACCGGGCCATCGTCGAGACGCTGGCCGACGCCATCAAGCACCGGGGGTCGTCGCTGGCCGACGAGCAGTACCGCGACCTGTTCGGCGAGCTCGGTGACTTCCAGGGCTCGCACCAGGTCTACGACCGCGAGGGCGAACCCTGCCGGCGCTGCCGCAACACCATCGTGCGGGTGAAGGCGGGCGGCCGCTCGACCTTCTTCTGCGAGCACTGCCAGGTGTGAGCCACCCGTCACGTGTAGGCACCCGGTAGGGTCGCCCCGATGTTCCTGAAGTCGCTCAGCATGAAGGGTTTCAAGTCCTTCGCCGACCCGACGGTGCTGGAGTTCGAGCCCGGGATCACCGTGGTCGTCGGGCCCAACGGGAGCGGCAAGTCCAACGTCGTCGACGCGGTCACCTGGGTGCTCGGTGCTCAGGGCCCGCGCTCGCTGCGCTCCGCCAAAATGGAGGACGTCATCTTCGCCGGCACCTCGTCGCGGCCCCAGCTGGGCCGGGCCGAGGTGTCGCTCACCATCGACAACTCCTCGGGCAAGCTGCCGATCGACCTGTCCGAGGTCACGATCACCCGGACGCTCTTCCGCTCGGGGGACAGCGAGTACGCCATCAACGGTGCTCCGTGCCGGCTGCTCGACATCCAGGAGCTGTTGAGCGATTCGGGTGTCGGCCGTCAGCAGCACATGATCATCGGCCAGGGTCAGCTGGACACCGTGCTCAACGCCCGGCCGGAGGACCGGCGGGCCATCATCGAGGAGGCGGCCGGGGTGCTGAAGCACCGCCGGCGCCGGGAGAGGGCGGAACGCAGGCTGGCGGCCACCGCGGAGAACCTGGAGCGCCTGGGCGACCTCGTCCGCGAGGTGCGGCGCCAGATCAGGCCGCTCGAGCGGCAAGCGGCTGCCGCCCGTTCGCACGACAGCGTGGCCTCGGAGCTGCTGGCGCTGCGCCGGTATCTCGCCGGAGCCGAGCAGGCCGACCTCACCGCCCGTCGCCGGGCGGCGGTGCAGCACCTGACCGTCTGCCGCGACGAGGAGCAGGAGCTGCACGAGGCGCTCGAGCAGCTCGATGCCGAGGCCAGCTCCACGACGGCGGAGCTGTCGTCGCGCCGCGAGGAGGACCTGGCCAACGCGTTGGGTCGCGTGCAGGGACTGGTGGAGCGGGCCCGCGGGCTCTCGGGGGTGCTGCGCGAGCGGGGACGGGGTGTGGTGGCCGCCCTCGACGCGGCCGCCGACGTCGACGTGGTCTCGACCCTCGAGGCCGAGGCGGCCCGCCTGGCCAGCGAGCTGGTCATGGCCGAGGCCGAGGAGGAGGCGGGCGGGGCGCCCGAGCGGGCGGAGCTCCAGGCGGCGCTGGCCGCCCTCGACGAGGAGGCCGCCACGCTGCGGGAGCGCTGGGCGACAGTGCTCGGTGACGACGCGCCCGACCAGGCCATGGCCCGGGTGCGGGCCCGCATGGAGTCGGTGGCCCGCGCCGCCGCCCGCGAGCAGGAGGACATGGACGCCCTCGGGTCGCGGGTCGGCACCCTCGAAGAGCGGACGGCCGGCGCGGCGGTACGGGCCGACCTCCTCGCCACGCAGGCGGAGGAGCTCGAGCGGTTGACAGCCGGGTTGGAGGCCGAGCTGGCGGTGCGCACAGCGGAGCTCGAGGAAGCCGTGCAGGCGGCGGAGGCGACCCAGGTCTCGGCGGACGCGGCGGAAGAGGCGCGCCACCGCACGGCGGCCCGGGCCGAGGCACTTGAGCGCGCGTTGGCGGACCTGCAGGGCGCCGGCGGGCGCGAGCTGCTGCGCCACGTCGACGGCGTGGTCGGCTCGCTGGTCGACCTGGTGGAGATCGACGGGGGCTGGGACGCCGCCTTCGAAGCCGCCGTCGGTGCCGGCGTGGCCGCCGTCGTGGTGGACGGGCGCCGCTCGGCCCAGGCCGCGCTGGCGACCCTGCGCGAGGGCGGGGTCACCGGGGCCATTCTCACTCCCCGGCAGTCGTCGGGGGCGGCCGTCGGCGAGCTGCCCCCCGGCAGCAGCGCCGAACCGGTCCGGCGCCACGTGCGGGTCCGCCACGGGGGGGCGGTCGCCGAGTCGGTGCTCGACACGCTCGTCGGTCGCGCCGTGCGCGTCGACGGCTGGGAGGAGGCCATCGACCTGTCGCTGGCCCGTGACGACCTCGTGGTGGTCACCCCCGAGGGCGATCGCTTCGCGGCCACGGGATGGCGGGTGCGCTCGACGACCAGCGTGGTCACGGCGGCCTCCGTCGAAGAGGCGCGCCGTCGGGCCGAGGACGCCGCCGCCGCGGCCGAGCTGGCCCGGGCCCACCTGAGTGAGAGCCGCATCGTGCTCGGCCGTTGCCGGGATGCCCGGACCACCGCGGAGCGGGCCAACGACCGTCATGCGTCCGCCTGCGAGACGGGGCGGGCCGACCGGGAGCGATCCGCCGATGAACAGCGGCGCCTCGCCGGCGAGCTCGAGGAGGCCCGCAGCGCGATGGCCGCGGCGCAGCAACGGCTGGCCGACGTCACGGCGGAGCAGGCCCACCTGACGGGGTCGGTGCCCGAGTTGCAGGAGGCGCTCGAGGCCTGGGGAGCGCTGGAGGAGCGCAGGATCGGCTTGCGGGGCCGGCGGCAGGAGCTCGAGGTGCGCGGGGCCGGTGTCGTGGAACGCCGGCGTGTCCTGGCCGAGCGCCAGGCCGAGGTGGAGCGGCGCCTGCAGGGCCACGCCGAGGAACGGGCCACCGCGGCGTCGCGCCGCCGCCGGCTGGAGGCCGAGGGGGCGGCGCTGGCCCGCCTGGAGGTGCTCGTCCAGCACGAGCACGAGCGGCTCGACGGGGTCTTCGAGTCCTTGCGCCACGACTACCAGGATCAGGTCGACGCCGTGCGGGCGGGTGGGGAGAAGCTCGAACGGCTGCGCCAGGACCGCCACACGACCGAGCAGCGCCTCGACGTGGTGCGCGCCCGGACGCGCACGCTCGACCTGGAGTCCAACGAGGTCGACCTCCGCATGGAGGCGTTGCACGAGCACATCGTGCGCGATCTCGGCGTCAGGCCCGACGAACTGGCGGGCTTGCCCGAGCCCGAGGCACCCGAGGGCACGACGCTGCCGCAGCATGCCGAGGAGCTGGAGCGCAAGTTGGCCGCGCTGGGGCCCGTCAACCCGTTGGCCCTCGAAGAGCTCTCGACACTGGAGGAGCGCCACAAGGAGCTGGAGGCGCAGGTCGACGACGTGCGCGGCGCCCGGCGCGAGCTGCACGAGGTGGTCCGTACGCTCGACCACGAGATCATGACGTCGTTCGCCGCCGCGGCCGCCGACGTGAACGAGCACTTCTCGGCGTTGATCGCCATGCTGTTCCCCGGCGGGACGGGCCGCCTGATGCTGGTGGAACCCGACGACCTCCTCAACACCGGCGTCGAGATCGAGGTGCGTCCGGCCGGCCGCAACGTCCGCCGGGTGTCGCTCCTCTCGGGTGGCGAGCGCTCCATGGCGGCGCTGGCCTTCCTGTTCGCCGTCTTCCGCAGCCGGCCTTCGCCGTTCTACATGATGGACGAGGTCGAGGCGGCACTCGACGACGTCAACCTCAGCCGCTTCCTGGCGCTGGTGCACGAGTTCCGGGACGAGGCGCAGCTGCTCATCGTGAGCCACCAGAAGCGCACGATGGAGACCGGCGACGCGCTGTACGGGGTGACGATGGCTCCGGGAGGCTCGTCACAGGTGGTCAGCCAGAAGGTGGAGAAAGAGAAGGAGCCGGCGTGACCGGGACGCTCACCATCGTCTTCGTCGGGGTGGCTCTGCTGTGCGTGGTCGCCGGGGTCGCGGCCGTTTCCCGTACCCGACGGCGCGTCCAGGAGGTCGACGAGGAGCACGGCGAGGACGACGGCGGGGCGACCTACGCGGAGGAGGCGGCGGCGGTCGCTGCAGCCGAGGCGGCCGCCGTCGCGGCCGCGCGGGATGACGAGGTCAAGGGGCCGCCACCCGCATGATCGGCACCATCATCATCATCGTCATCGTGGTGGTCGTCCTGGCGGTGGCCGCCGGCACGGTCGCCGCCACCCGCGCCCGCCGGCGCACCGGCCGGGGCACCGACGCCCCGCCGGCCCCGCCGCCCACACCGCCCCCGCAGGCCGCGCCGGCGGTTCCCCCCCGGCGACCCCCGCACCGGTGCAGGCCCCGCCCGAGCCGGAGGTCGCGGTCCCGGCCGCCGGCACGACCGAAGCGGCGCCCGTGGCGCCGCCGAGCTACCGCAGCCGCCTGGGGAGTGTGCGCGGCCTGTTCAGTGGGGCCGTCGCCGCGCTGCGATCGGGCCGGATTGACGCGGCGACCTGGGAATCGCTGGAGGAGGCGCTGATCCGGGCCGACGTCGGCGTCGCCACCGCGGACGCGCTGCTCGGGGACCTGCAGGCCCGCGTCGACGCCAAGGAGATCAGTGGGGGCGGCGACCTGCTGGCGGCGCTCGGTACGGCCATCCGGCAGCTGCTCGAGACAGCGGGCACCCGGTCGTTGCGCTTCGACGGCGCGCCGGGCGCCCCGGACGTCTGGCTGATCGTCGGGGTCAACGGCGTGGGCAAGACCACGACCATCGGCAAGCTGGCCAAGCGCCAGTCGGCCGCCGGTCGCTCGGTCCTGCTCGCCGCGGGCGACACGTTCCGGGCCGCCGCCGCCGACCAGCTCGCCATGTGGGCCGAGCGGACGGGGACCGAGATCGTCCGCGGCGCCGAGGGCGGCGACCCGAGCGCCGTGGTGTTCGACGCCGTCCAGCGCGCCGCGGCCCGGGGGAACGAACTCGTGCTGGCCGACACGGCCGGTCGTCTGCACACGAGGGTCAACCTGGTCGAGGAGCTCAAGAAGATCAGGCGGGTCGCCGACCGCGACCCGGGCCACGTCACCGAGGTGCTGCTCGTCCTGGACGCCACCACGGGGCAGAACGCGCTGGCGCAGGCCCGCCAGTTCACCGAGGCGGTCGAGGTGACCGGCATCGTGCTCACCAAGCTCGACGGCACGGCCAAGGGTGGCATCGTGATCGCGGTCCAGCGAGAGCTCGGCCTGCCCGTCAAGCTGGTCGGACTCGGTGAAGGACCAGACGACCTGGTCGACTTCGATCCCGATGCGTTCGTCGAGGCCCTCCTGGCCAGCCCTTGAGGGGGAGAATCCGGTGGATGCACTGAGCGACCCGCAGAAGAAGGCGGTCGTCATGGTGCTGGTCGTCCACCTGATCCTGTTGACGCTGACCTGGCTGGATCTGCGCCGACGCCCTGACGCGGCGGGCCGTGGCAGGAAAAGGGTGTGGCGGTTCGCGTCCAGCGTGAACACGACCGGCTCGGTGGCCTACTGGCTGTTCGGCCGGCGCCGGGTGCCGCCGCAGGCGCCGGCCTGAGCGGCGAAATGCTGCCTCAGCGCACGTGGACCGTCTGGAGGAACTGCCCGAGTCCGCCCGGATCTCCCTCCACGACGAGGTGCTCTGGTCCGGTGCGGTTCCACAGCGCCGCCGCGAAGGCGGGCTCGAACCGATCCCGTGTCGTGGGCGCGGGGTCTGTTCGGGCGACGACTACGTCGATCCGTCCCCCTCGTGCCGTCCCCCCTCGTGCCGTCCCCCCTCGTGCCGTCCCCCCTCGTGCCGTCCCCCCTCGTGGCGGAGCGCCTCGATCTGCGCGGTGACCTCCACGAGAGTGCAGCGGCTTAGCTCACCTTGAGCAGGTCGATGACGAAGACGAGCGTGTCGTTGGATGCGATGCCGGGACCCGGGGACTGGTCCCCGTAGCCCAGGCTGGGCGGGATGATGAGCTCGCGCCGTCCTCCGACCTTCATGCCGACCACTCCCTTGTCCCAGCCGGGGATCACCTTGCCCGCTCCGAGCTCGAAGGTGAACGGCTGGCTCGCCCACGACGACTGGACCACCTTGCCCGAGGAGTAGGTGGCCAACACGTACTGCACCGTGACGTTGTCACCGGGGACCGCCGTCGCACCCGTGCCGGCAATGAGGTCGGCGCTCTGGAGTGACTTCGGCGGAGTGCCCGAGGGGACGGTCACGGTCGGCGCCTTCCCCGCCGTGCCGGCGGGGGACCGGTCCGCGGCCGGGATCGGGAGGATGGCGTCCAGCGGGCTCTCGCCAGGGGCGGTCGTGCTCGTCGCTTTGCTGGAGGCAACCGTGCTCGTCGTGGCCAGGCCAGAGGAATTCGACGGCGCGGAGCTGCAGGCGGCCAGGCCGAGCGCGCCCACCGCAGCGATCATGAGCGCGAGCGTCCAGACGCGTGGTGTGCGAGGGGACATGCGATGCGACGGTAGCCGCTCGCCACGGCGCCGCAGCGGCAGGTCAGCGGGCGATGGTTGAGGGAGCCGCCCGGCGCGGGCGGTGCGTGCGCCCCTCGTGGCTAACCTGAGAACCCATGTTCGACGCCCTCTCCGACCGCCTGGAGCGCATCTCGACCCGTCTGCGCGGCAAGGGTCGCATCAGCGACGAAGACCTCGACGAGGCGCTGAAGGAGATTCGTACGGCACTCTTGGAGGCCGACGTCGAGCTGTCCGTCGCCCGACGATTCTGTGACGGCATCCGGCTCCGGGTCAGCGCCGAGGCACTCGCCAAGAGCCTGACCCCGGGCCAGCAGGTCGTCCGCGCCGTGCACGAGGAGCTGGTCGGCGTTCTCGGTGGCGAGACGCTCAAGCTCAGCTACGCGTCGCGGCCTCCCACGGTCGTCCTCATGGCCGGCCTGCAGGGCGCCGGCAAGACCACCAACTCCGCCAAGCTCGCCCTGTGGTGGAAGCAGCAGGGCCGCAATCCACTCCTGGTCGGCGCCGACCTGCAGCGTCCCGCCGCCGTGGAGCAGCTACGGGTCCTCGGCCAGCAGGCCGGGGTGACCGTCTTCAGCGAGCCCACCGACCCGGTGTCCTGCGCCAAGGCCGGCGTGGAGGAGGCGCGCCGCCTCGGCCGTGACATCTGCATCATCGACACCGCGGGCCGCCTGACCATCGACGCCGATCTCATGCAGCAGATCCGGGACATCTCCGCCGCCACGCAGCCGCACTACACGTTCCTGGTGATCGACGCCATGATCGGGCAGGATGCCGTCGCGACGGCGAAGGCCTTCCACGACACACTCGAACTCAGTGGCGTCATCTTGACCAAGCTCGACGGCGACGCCCGTGGCGGGGCCGCGCTGTCGGTCAAGGGTGTCGTCGGCAAGCCGATCGCGTTCGCCAGCACCGGTGAGCGCCTCGCCGACTTCGACCTCTTCCACCCGGACCGCATGGCCGACCGCATCCTCGGCATGGGGGACGTGCTCAGCCTGATTGAACAGGCCGAGCGCACCATGGACACCGACGAGGTGACCAAGAGCGCGGATCGCCTCATGCAGGGCCAATTCACGCTGGACGATTTCTTGTCCCAGCTGCGCCAGGTCAAGAAGATGGGGTCGCTGGGCGGTCTCATGCGCCTCATGCCGGGCATGTCCAAGGAGATGCGGCAGGCGGCCGGACAGATCGACGACGGGGAGGTGGCCAAGGTGGAGGCGATCGTCTGCTCCATGACCCCGGCCGAGCGCAACGACACCTCGGTGCTCGACGGCTCCCGCCGCAGCCGGGTGGCCCGCGGCTCGGGCACCTCCATTCAGGACGTCAACACGCTCCTGAAGCAGTTCAAGGAGATGCAGAAAATGATGAAGGGGATGGCGTCGGGCAACATGCCCAACCTCCCCGGCATGCCGAACATGGCGGGGATGAGCGGCCGCGCCGCCCGCAAACTGGCCCAGCAGGGGGCCGCAGGTCTGCCCGCCGCTCCCCCCGGAGCTGATTTCGACATGCTCTCCCAGCTCATGGAAGAGGGCGGTGAGCTGCCCTCGGGCTTCCCGGGCCTGCCTGCGGTGGCACCGGCCCGGCCCGTGGTCAGCGGCAACAAAGGAACCAAGAAGAAGAAGAAGGGTGGGCGGGTCACCCCTCCGAAAGGCCGGTAGCCCCGCCATCTGCCAGAATGGACGGCCAAGACGTCCAGATCAGTGGAGGATGTAGTCCGTGGCAGTGAAGCTCCGCCTTGTGCGGATGGGTAAGAAGAAGCAGCCGACCTACCGGGTCGTCGCCGCCGACAGTCGATCGCCGCGTGACGGCCGGTTCCTCGAGATCGTGGGCACCTACGCGCCCCGGGGCTCGTCGACGGTCGAACCGGACGCCGTGATCAACATCGACAACGCCAAGGCGGTCAAGTGGCTGGTCCACGGCGCGCAACCGACCGAGCGGGTGGAACGCCTCCTCAAGACCTCCGGGGCCTGGGACGAGTTCGCCGCGGCGAGGGCCAAGTGACCGATCTCTACGAAGCGGGCGACATCAACCAGTCCGAGGCCGATGTCGACGACGTCAACGGCGTCGACGACGAGGTCGGTGAGGGGAACGAGCTCGTCGACCCGGAAGGTGGCACGGCGTTGGCCGTGCTGACCTACCTGGCCCGTTCGCTGTCCAACGATCCGGATTCGGTGGTCATCGAAACCGAGGAGCGCCGCGGCGGACTCCGCCTCAACCTGCACGTGGCCCCCGACGACATGGGCCGGGTGATCGGGCGTCGCGGGCGCACCGCCCAAGCCATCCGGACCTTGGTCAACGTGGCGGGCGCCAAGGACGGCGTCCAGGCCAGCGTGGACATCGTCGACGACTGATCTGCTCAAAGTCGGCCGGGTCGCCAAGGCCCACGGCCTGCGTGGCGAGGTGGTCGTCCAGCTGTGGACCGATCAGACCCGGCACGTCGACCCCGGATCGGAGCTCGCCTCAGCCCGGGGCATCCTGAGAGTGGCCTGGTCCAAGCCGTTCGGGCCGGACCGTTACATCGTGCAGTTCGAGGACGTGGCCGACCGCAACGCCGCCGAGAGCCTGCGGGGGCTGGACCTCGAGGCGGAACCCCTCGACGACGTGCCGCACACGCTCTGGGTGCACGAGCTCGTGGGTGCCACGGTGCGGGACGCCGCCGGTACCGCGCTCGGCACCGTCGCGTCGGTGGAGGCCAACCCGGCCAGTGACCTGATGGTGCTCGAGTCCGGCGGACTGATCCCGGTCCGTTTCGTCACCGCCCACGACGCGGCAGCCCAGACCGTCGACGTCGACATCCCCGAAGGGTTGCTCGACCTGTGACGCGCACCGCGTGAGGATCGACGTTTTCACGATCTTTCCCGACGTGGTGTCCAGCTACTGCGGGATGTCCATCCTCGGTCGGGCGGCCGATGCCGGCGCGCTCGACGTGCGCGTGCACGACCTGCGGGACGGCGCGGACGACGCACGGCGCTCGGTGGACGACAGCCCGTTCGGCGGGGGAGCGGGCATGGTGCTGACCCCCGAACCCATCTTCCGCTGTGTCGAGGCGGTACCCGACCTGCCGCGCCCGCTCTTCCTGCTCGCTCCTGGTGGGCGCCCCTTCGATCAGGGCGTGGCGACCGAGCTGGCGGGGCGCACCGCCGGCTTCTCGCTGCTGTGCGGCCGCTACGAAGGGGTCGACCAGCGCGTGGCCGACCACCTGGTGGACGGCGAGCTGTCCGTCGGTGATTTCGTGCTGGCCGGCGGCGAGCTGGCTGCCCTGATCGTGGTCGAGGCGGTGGCGCGCCTGCTGCCCGACGTGCTGGGCAACGAGGAGTCCGCCCGGGACGAGAGTTTCTCCGGGGGGCTGCTCGAGTACCCCCAGTACACCCGTCCGGGGGAGTTCAGGGGGTGGCCGGTCCCCGAGGTCCTCCGGTCGGGGGACCACGGCGCGGTGGCCGCCTGGCGCCGCTCGCAGGCGCTGCTCCGAACGGCCCAACGCCGCCCGGATCTGATTGCGCGCCTGGTCAAGGCGTCGGCACTCAGTGCCAGCGACGTGCAGGCCCTCGCCGAGCACGGCTACGATGTTTCGTCCGGCACTGAGCCGGTGTGACCGAAGGACGCCTCTACATGCACTCCACCGAAACGATCGATCGCGACAGCCTGCGCGACGACATCCCCGAGTTCCGCCCCGGCGACACCGTCAAGGTCCACGTCCGGGTCGTGGAGGGCAGCCGGGAGCGGGTGCAGGTGTTCCAGGGTGCCGTCATGCGACGCCAGGGCGGTGGCGTGCAGGAGACGTTCACCGTGCGCAAGGTGAGCTTCGGCGTCGGCGTCGAGCGGACCTTCCCGGTGCACTCGCCCACGATCGCCAAGATCGAGGTCACCACCCTGGGCGACGTCCGCCGGGCCAAGCTGTACTACCTGCGTGACCGTCACGGGAAGGCGGCCAAGATCAAGGAGCGCCGGATTCCGCGGGGCAAGGCCGCGGCGCCGGCAGTGGTCGAGGACGATGCCGAGAACGAGGACCTCGAGGAGTTCGAAGAGATCGACGCGGTGGACGCGGCCGAGGACGTCGATGTCGTCGACGAGGTCGAAGCGGGCGACGCCGAGGTCGATGAGGCCGACGAGGAGGAAGCGGACGAGTAGGGCGGTCGCGGCGTGAGCGAGGAAGACCTCGAACGCTACGAATCCGAGATCGAGCTCGGGCTCGTCCAGGAGTACCGGGCCGTCCTTCCGGTCTTCACCTACGTGATCGAGACCGAACGCCGCTTCTACCTGGCCAACGAGGTCTCGTTGACCGTGCGGTCCGACACGACGCCGGCATGCATCGAACTCGAGATCCGCGACGCCTGGGTCTGGGACATGTACCGCCCGGCGCGGTTCGTCCCCGAGGTGCGCGTCGTCACCTTTCGTGACGTGAACATCGAACGGTTGCCCGAACAAGAGCTCTGACGCAGGCGGCCCCGGCGCGACCGTTCCTCCCTCGGTGGGCGACGGCGACCGGCGCAAAGCTCTTCTGGGCGGCTTCGGTGAGACGCTCGCCGCCGCGCACTACCGGGCACACGGGTACGCCGTGCTCGAGCGGAACTGGCGCTGTGGGGCGGGCGAGATCGATCTGATCTGCGCCCGCGGCACGACCCTGGTCATCTGTGAGGTCAAGACCCGCACCGGGTCCGCCCGGGGCGATCCGCTGGAGGCCGTCACCCGGTCCAAGCAGCTCCGGCTACGCCGCCTGGCCACGGCGTACCTGCAACAGCAGGGGAGGCGCTGGGCCGAGGTTCGCTTCGACGTGGTGAGCGTGCTCAGTGGGGCGGTCGACGTCGTCGAAGGTGCGTTCTGAAGCAGCGCGGCCTAGGGTCCGTGCCCATGGAGACACTGATTGTCGAGCGCAAGGACGGTGTCGTGACCGTCACGATGAACCGCCCCGAGCGCAAGAACGCCGCCAACGGCAAGATGCTGACCGAGTTGCGCACCACCTTCGAGGAGGTGGAGGACAACCCGGACGACAGAGTGATGGTGCTGACGGGGGCGGGAGGCGCCTTCTGCTCGGGGGCCGACCTCTCGGATCCCAGCGGCCCGGCCACCGATCCCACACGCTCGGGCCTGGCGCGCATGCGGCGGCTCGGGGACGTGGCGCTCGCCCTGCACCACGTCTCCAAGCCGACCATTGCCAAGGTGGACGGGTTCGCGGTCGGCGCCGGGCTCTCCCTCGCGCTCGGCTGCGACCTGGTCGCCTGCAGCGATCGGGCCAAGCTCTCCATGATCTTCGCCAAGCGCGGCCTGGCGCTCGACAACGGCGCGTCCTGGCTGTTGCCCCGGCTCGTCGGCCTGGCCAGGGCCAAGGAGATCGCGCTCTTCGGGGGTATGTGGAGCGGCGAAGAGGCGGCGGCGATCGGCCTGGTGAACCGGGCCCTGCCGCTTGACGAGCTCGATGCCTTCGTGGACGACTGGGCCACAACGCTGGCCGGAGGGCCGCCCCTCGCTCTCTCCATGACCAAAACCCTGCTCCACGCCTCGTCCATGGCCTCCATGGAACAGGCGGTGGAGGACGAGGCCCGCTGCCAGGCCCTCAACTTCTCGACCAAAGACACGCAGGAGGCCATGGCTGCATTTACCGAGAAGCGGGAGGCCGTCTTCATCGGGCGCTAATAGACTGTTTTTCGTGCTGAATGGCGTCCAAGGTATGGTCGGCGACTCCGCGTTGGTGACCAAGGCGATCGAGGGAGCACACCATCCCGGAAGGATCCGGGCCAGGGGCGAGGAGTGGCTGGCAATCCCACTCGACCCTGACGCGAGTATCCCTATCGGGACCGATGTCGTCGTCGCCGACGTCGAGCGAGGTCTGCTCGTCGTCTACGCCATCGACAGCTAGAAGAGAGGTTCCGCATGTTCGCATCGGCCGGAGAAGTGTTGGGGATCGTCGTCGTCGCCGTCCTGGCGGGTCTCGGAGCGGTGACGCTGTTCGGGTCACGGTTCATCAAGATCGTGCAGCAGGGGAGTGTGGGCGTCGTCAAGCGCCTGGGGGAGTTCAAGTCGGTCGACCAGCCGGGCATGCGGATCCTGGTGCCCTTCGTCGACCGGATGGAGAAGATCGACGTCCGGGAATTTCCGATGACGGGGGACCAGCAGGCCGTGATCACGAAGGACAACGTGTCCCTGCAGGTGAGCGCAACCATCTTCTGCCAGGTGATCGACGTCAAGTCGGCGCTCTTCGAGATCAACGATTACCAGTTGGCCGTGGACCAGCTCTCCCGCACGGCCCTACGGGCGGTCTTCGGAGAGCTCTCGCTGGACCAGGCGCTCTCCGAGCGCGAGACGATCAACAGCCGCATGCAGGACCACATGGCCGACGCGACGGCCAAGTGGGGGGTGCGGCTCAACCGGATCGAGATCCTCGACATCACCCCGCCCCTGAACGTGGTGCAGGCGATGTCCGAGCAGAAGGAAGCCGAGCAGCACAAGCGCGCCGCCATTTTGAAGTCGGAGGGTGAGCAGCAGGCCGCGATCAACTCGGCGGGTGGCCGCAAGCAGGCCGCCGTCCTCGAGGCCGAGGGGGCCAAGCAGTCCGCCATTCTGCGGGCCGAGGCACAGATGAAGGTGCTCGAGCTGCAGGCCGAGGGTGAGAAGAAGGCGCTCGAGTTACGTGGCGAGGGCGAGGCGGCGCGCCTCACCTCCATCGACACCGCCACCATCAACCCGCACACGCTGGCCGTGCTGCAGCTGAAGGCGCTGCAGGACATCGCGTCGTCCGAGAACGCCAAGATCGTGGTGCCCTACGAGGCGACGAGCCTCATGGGCGCGGCCGAGGTACTGCTGTCCACGCTGCGCAACGAGAACCTGAGCGAGACCAGCGCGAACGGTGCCGCGCCGCCCGTCGCCACGCCGGCCCGGCCACCCAACAGGGAGCTGCCGCCGCAGGGCAACTAGGACTCAGGCCCAGCCGAGCTCACGCAGACGAGCGTCGCCGAGGCCGAAATGGTGGCCGACCTCGTGGAGCAGCGTGACGCGCACCCGTTGCGCTAGTTCCTCGGGCGTGCGGGCGGACCGACAGATCGTGGCGAGGAAAAGCGTGATCCGATCGGGGCGCGCCCCCGCATAGGTTCCCCGTTGCGTCAGCGGGATCCCCTCGTACAACCCGTAGAGCCGGCCGGGCGGGCTCTCGTCGTCGATGATGATCGCCACGTACTCCATCTCGGCGCGCAATTCGTCTGGGATCTCCTCGAGGGCAGAGGCCACCAGGGCCTCGAAGGCATCGGCGTCGATCGGCTCCATGCCGGCCACCTTGTCAGCAATCGACACCGTTCGCCCCGCGGGGGAGACATGGACGGAGGCAGATGCCCGGGCGACGGCAAATGGTGGCGCCCGGGAACCTGCCGGTAGCGTCCCCCGCCATGTCCGATCCGGAGAACCGATGACCGACCTTCTCGACGACAGCTTCTCCGTTCCCGCCCGGCTCGGCGTGGTTGCCGAGGTGCGTGACGGAGAATTCCGCCTGCAATTGCACCCCCGGGCGGAGTTGCTGCACAACGGCGCGCTGCGAGCGAGCGTCATCGCCTTCATGATCGACGTGGTGGCGGGGATCGTCCTCGACGACGATCCCGATGCCTGGATGTTGACTTCGGACATGTCGGTGCGGATGCGGCCGCGGCCCGCACCGGCCTTTCTCTCCACCCGGAGCACGATCCTGCGACGGGGTCGGCGATCGGCCACCGCAGCGGTGGATCTCGTCACTGACGAGGGCGAGCCCGTGGCGACCGGCGCCATCGGGTTTGCCAGGGTGGAACGCCGGCCGACGGATCCCCTGAAGCCCTCGGCGTCGCCGCAGCGCATTTCGGCCATGTTCGACGGCTCTGGGACGCTGGGCCGCCCGCTGCGGGAGGAGGCCGGGATCGCCGTGCTCGACCCGATGCTCGGTGTGCTCGAGATGCCGGTGACGCCGGAGCTACGGAATCCCGCCGGAACCCTTCAGGGCGCCATGGTGGCCCTCTTCGCGGAGGCGGCCGCCGAGGAGATGGCGTCGGCCCGCTTCGGCATCGCTGCCGTCGTGACCGAGCTCGACCTCCGGTACCTGGCCCAGACCAAGGAAGGACCCGTCCGGTCGAAGTGCACGCTGCTCGGAGACGGGCCCGATGCACCGATACACGTGGAGCTCGTCGACCGGTCGACCGACCGACTGACCACCCTCGTCTACGCCCGGACTGCGACCATTCCCAGGTAAATCAGCCTTCGCGGCACGGACCTCGGAATTTCCTCATTCGCCAACGGGTTGATCGATCGGGACGGCCCGCACATGAAAGCCGCCGGGACGAGTCTGCGGCGAGCTTTCTTCTGGTGACTCGGGTTCTTGTCCCTCGAGGGCCTGCTGTTCGGCAGCAGCCTGATCCTCTATGACTTTGACGTGCGCAGCGGCCGGAGGTGGCATCCCCTCGCGCTCGGACGACGCAGCCAAGTGCTCCAGCTGGCGCTTCTCCCGACGTCGCCGGAGAGGACCGCCTCGTGACGTCGGCACATCGCCCTGCCCCATGAGTCGAGCCTAGGGGCTGGCACGGCGGCAGCCGTGGCTTTGTCGCGGCGGACGTGGTCACGTGGTGACGGCCAGTTTCGGGCGACGTGCCGGCGATGCGTCGCTCGGCTACCTTTCCGGACGCGATTCGGCCGGCGCCCCCTCGGGGGGATTGGGGGGAGGACAAAGGGCGCCGGCCGTCTCGCTGCGCAGAAAGCCTAAAGGGCTTCTGTGAGACCCGGCTGTGTGGTCCGTTACGAACTTGTGGCAGTTGTGACGCGAAACGGCGCTTGCTGGGCGGATGGAGAATGGATGCAGCGGGGCGACGGGTTCCGCCGCCCGAATTGGTCCGCACAATTGTCGTCTGAGTGTGTTGATCCGTCTTCGGCGCCTCCCGACATAATTCGTGGCATCTGCGGATCGTGGGAGGCGCACGGTGAGGGGTCGAGGGGGGATGACCGTCCGGAGCGCCGTTGCCACCGTCGCCGTGTCGGCCCTCTCCGTGCTGGTCATCTGCACAGGACAGGCCATGGGCGCTGCCAGCGCCGGATCACGGCCCGCGTCCATGCCGGCGTGGGTCGCTCTGACTCTCGATCACCCCCCACCTGGGACGTACCCTCTCCCCGCTGCCCTCACTGCGGCAAGCACCGTGCGCGGGACCGTGATATCGCCCGGCCAGGCGAACGCCGTACTGACGGCGGTAGTCAATCTCCGCGCGGAGGCATTCCAGACCGATGATCGGTCGCTCATGGCCGAGTTCGAGACCGGTCCCGCCTTGGAGTCCGATGAGGTCACGTGCGGATGCAATACACGAGGGGTGAGGGGCCCGGACTACGGCGAAAGCCTCTTGGTCCCCCGACAGCGAACGTTTCCCGCCTCCTTTCTGGCCGAAGTGAAGACGACGTTGTCTGGCGCGCCCTATGTGCAGTACCTGATCCTCGCCCGACAGTCGATGGCCACACCCTGGGAGGTCGTCGCGGATCCCGGCGAAGCCGGGACGCGCACCCTCGATCAGCCGAAAATCGGACGCGGGGGATTCGACGACGCGGCCCGCCCCAGTCCTGTTCTCAAGAGGCTTCCGACGGAGTTCGCTTCCTACTGGCACACCTGGACCGAAGACGACCACGCGCCGGCCCGCAGCCCGTTCGCCGCGGGGAAGTGGACGACTGAGGCCGGCGCGACCTACGCCAAGGAACCGTCGGGATCGTGGAGCTCGCAGAATGGTCTGGTGGGCTTCTACAGCTTCCAGGCCGGAGGGGCGAACGAGGTCTGGAGTTTCGGGACCGCCACTGGCTCAATAACCTGTGGAGTCGTCAGGTGGCAGACCATCTGGAGCTACCCAGGCAGCGGAATCCGTCAGGATCCAGCACAGGAGAACTGGGGCACCAGTGTCGCCCCCGGGAACTACCAGTACGAGGCCGAGACCGAGATCATGCAACCCTGCTTCATCCGGTATCCCCATGCCGCTCTTGCGGTGGTGTCTGGACAGGGCGACCCGGACACCGACCAAGGTGTGAATCCGCTTCCGCCGTCGCCCGCGGTGCCTTCCGCACCCGTGCCGCCGCCCATCAGTCAGGCCTAGAGCCGCGTACCGACCGCGTACGGGGGGGGGAACGCCTGAGCTGTTGCGTCAACCCTTCACGTAGGAGAGTTTCTCGGCCACAAGCCCGTCCCGTGTGCGGAACAGGTCAACACCCCGAACATGGCCGCCCGGCCAGGAGTACCGCCAACGCTGCACCACCCGGTCCTCCGTCGCGAAGGTCTCCTCGGTTTCGAAGATGGAATGTGGGTCATCGAAGATCGGTTGCCAGGCCCGCCCAAGAGAGTGACGACCTTCGTAGCGGATGCCGTCGGGTCCCGGTTCGGTCGACTCGAAGACGCAGTCATCAGTGACGAGCGCCAACGTTGCGTCCAGATCCCGTGCGCTCCAGGCAGCGCCAAATGCTTCAACGATGGCGCGAGAATCCATGTGTGTCGGGGAGACGAACCGCTCTCGAGGCCGTTACGCCAAAGCTGGTGAGACATCCTCCAGGCTGGATCGGATCATCTGCCGGAGTTCGGGCGTGTCCTGGTGTCCATGCTTCGCCACCGCGTGTGCCACTGCCGCGTCCAGTGTCTCGTCTTCGGTCCCGGCAATGGTCAGGGTGCAACCGATGTCGTTGGGCACCTTTCGGCAATCGATCATTTTCCGGGCCATGCGAGCCCCCTTTCCCTTGAGGCCGGCCCCACGAGTGACCGCATTCTCCGCTCCGTGCAGCGAGACCCGAACGCGGCGGACCGCCTATCAACACCCTTACCTACTAGTAGGTAGAAGTCAAGTGGTAACCTTGGACAACCGGGGACCAGTGAGGGCGGGGCTCAGTGCGGCAGACACAGCAGGACGGAACCGACACGGTGAACCGGATACTCGATGTGGCGGAACACCTGGTACAGGTCCGCGGGTTCAATGCGTTCAGCTACGCGGACGTCGCTGGAGAGCTCGAGCTCACCAATGCGGCACTCCACTATCACTTTCCGAGCAAGTCGGATCTCGGCGAGGCTCTACTTGCTCGCTACGCGACCCGCTTCGTCGCCGCACTCGATGCCATTGACGAGTCGCTGGACGAGCCAAAGCGCAAACTCGACGCCTACGCCGATCTCTATGCCGACGTACTGCGCAACCAGAGGATGTGTCTGTGCGGCATGCTGGCGGCCGAGTACGAGACACTCTCAGCGGGCATGCGAGTGGCCGTCGCAGAATTCTTCGAGACGAACGAGACGTGGCTCGCCGGCGTGTTGGGTGACGGTCGTGGCGACGGGACCTTGAGCTTTGCCGGGTCCCCACTCGACGAAGCGCGTTCGATTGTGAGCAGTCTGGAGGGGGCGATGCTCGTCGCTCGATCTTTCGGAGACATCACGCGTTTTCAATCCGCCGCAAGACACCTTCTGCTCACCCTTCGCCCGTAAGCCCCCGAAAACCTAGGTGGAGCGTGGGTGATCGGATGCAGGTCCGGGAATGTGGTCAGGCTGAGCCTTGACTCCCACCGCCTCCGCCTGGTGCAGGCGACCTCGATCTGAATGAGGAGTCGTCGTCGTGTCGTTAGAGCTCACGCAAGGCGGTGGCCAGCGGCTCGAGTACGCCGGGATCCAGGGGCGGTGGGAGGTAGACGATGCCCAGCTCGACGCCGACCTCGGCCATTGCGGCGGCCTGCTCGGCGGTGGCCTTCGCGTCCCCGGCGAATCGGACGTGACTGGAGAGGAGAATCTCCGTAGGGTCGCGGCCGAGGTCCTCGCAGTGCTGATGCAGGATCTCGCGCTTGCGGGCGAACTCCTCCGGCGTGCCACCCACGAAGTTCCAGTGCTGGGCGAACCGGGCGGCAGTGCGCAGCGTCCTCCTCTCGCCACTCCCGCCGACGCAGATCGGCGGGTGGGGGCGCTGAACCGGCTTGGGCTCGTTGCGGGCCTCGCTGAGCTGGTAGAAGCGGCCCTTGAAGGTCGTTGTCTCCTGCGTGAGAAGCCCGACAATTACCTCGCAGGCCTCCTCGAAGCGGTCGCTGCGCTGGGCCGGCGTGCCCAGCTCGATCCCGTAGGCCCCCGACTCCTCCTCGTTCCACCCGGCCCCGAGGCCAAGCTCCAACCGGCCGCCGGACACGATGTCAAGGGTGGTCGCCATGTTGGCCAGGATCGCTGGGTGGCGATAGTGGATGCCGGTCACCAGGGTTCCCATGCGCAGCCGGCCCGTCGCCTGGGCCAGCGCCGTCAGGGTGATCCACCCCTCCATGCAAGGGCCGGTGCTGTCCGAAAAGATCGGATAGAAATGGTCGAAGGTCCAGCCCGACTCGAACAGCTCGATGTCGTCGGCCACCTTCCACACGGCAAGCATGTCGGTCCACGTCGTATCCTGCGGCGAGGTCTTGAAGGCGAAGCGCATGGGGCCACGCTACGTCCAGCCGGTCGCAACCGTGCAGACGTCCGTGCTCAGTCCGCGAGAGCGGGTGTGGGTGGCCCCGCAGTGCCCCGTTCTTCCCGGGCCGGTGCTGCTCCCTGGTCTCGCCTGAGGCGCGCCGACATGCCCATCGCGTGGCCATAGAGTGCGAACCGATGGTCGGAAGCGACCTACCCGGCGAACGGCGACGGCCGGCTCATGCCCGACGGCACGGGGTCAGCCGGGCGACCGAGGAGCGCCTGGCGGAGCTTGGGCGCCAACTGCCACCGCCGAGCGAGGCGGACCGCAAGATCATGGCTGCCGACCGCGCGGCGCGCATGGCCCGACGACTCGCCGTGGGATTGGTGGTGCTGCTCGTCCTTGCCCTCGGGGTCGGGGCGGCGGCGCAGTGGCTGCGCCCCCTGTCCCAGCCCGCCTTGGGAGCGCTGGCGACGCCGATTCGCCTACCAGGGCCAGATCCCTCGTTGCCGTGGCCCTCAACAGGCGAGGCGGCGCTGAGCGTGCAGGGTCTGGGTGCCTTCGGGCAAGTCCGAGCTGCGGGGCCTGCACCCATCGCCGGGCTCACCGGGGTGCTCACGGCCTACGTCGTCTTGAAGGACCACCCCATTTCGACCGGCGGCGACTCGGGGTCCACCATCTCGGTGACGCCCCAGACGTTTTCCGCGTATCAGGCCGGCACGGTGGCGGCCGAGCCCGAGGTCCCTGTATCCACGGGTGAGACCCTGACCGAGCTGAACGCGCTCGAAGGACTCCTCATCGACTCGGGCAACGACATGGCCACACTGCTCGCCGACTGGGATGCGGGCAGCACATCGGCCTTCCTGTCCAAGATGGACCTCGCCGCGATGTCCCTCGGTCTCAGCCATACCCACATCACGGATCCGAGCGGGGCTGATCCCGGCACCGTCAGCACACCGAGCGACCTCATTCGCCTCGGCGAGGCCGCGATGCGGATCCCGGTCTTCAGCCAGATCGTGTCGCTCGGCGAGACGACGCTGCCCTTGGCCGGTCTGCACTACAACCCCAATTTCGACCTCGGCCAGGACGGCATCGTCGGGATCGCGGTCGGGTCGGACACGGCCACGAACGGCTGCTACCTCTTCGCCGCGCAGAAGACCGTGAACGGGCAGACCGTCACCCTCTACGGGGCAGTGCTCGGCCAGTCCGGACCGAACGGCCCCGACACCGCTGCAGTGGACGCGGGCGACACACTGGTGCGGGCAGCGCTCCGTGGGATCACCTCCGTTCCGGTCTTCCCGGCCGGACATGTTGTCGGTGAGCTTTCCGCTCAGTGGGGTGCGTCGGCACCGGTCATGGTGGCCGAACCGGTGACCGTCATTGGTTGGCCCGGCCTGCGCGTTGCCGTGACGGCCCGGCTCAACAAGCTCACCGTGCCCCTCGCGGCCGGATCACGAATCGGGGTTCTTCAGATCCACCAGGCTTCCCACGTCAGCACCGAGACATTGAAGAGCACCGCACCGCTGTCGGGACCCTCCGCGTCCTGGCGCCTCATTCGCTGACTGGACACCACCACCTTCTCGGCACGGGAACACTGAGACGGCACACGCCAGCTTCGACGTGACCAAGTGAGAGGTAGCTGACCGAAAAATCGATCGGTTCTACGCGTTCGACAACGTGTCCGCTCGTCGGCGAAACCGGGACACTTCAGCCCTCGTCAACCTGCGCGAACCGACGCTGGATCGATGCCCACACCACCCGCCGCGCTGCTGGCGTACACCGCGAGCGCGAACCGCAACACGTCCACGGCCTCTTCTGCACCCCAGAACAGCGGACCCTCTCCGGTACGAAGCCAGCGCAGCCAGTGGCGTCCGGAGTTCCGGAAGCTGCTTGCCCAGTCGTCGTCGAGCGCATGGAATGTCCGCATCTCGCCGTCAACGTAGGTCTCGAGGCTCGGTTGCTGAATGCCCCGACCGGTGCACCGGTTCACCCGTGAGTAGCCGCGACGACCCGTGACTTCCCACCGTTCGTCATTGGTGTAGTAGTCGGACCGGAGATACATGTCGGGAGCCAGGCTGATGTCCCACACGCCGCGGATGCCGTTTTGGTGCTCCCAGACGATCGTGGTTGGCGCGTCGACCTCGATATCTGGCAGGACCTCGGTGCCGCCCACCCACGCCCGCACCTCCCGCAGAGGGCCGAAAAGCCACAACGCCGTAGAGAGCTTGTGCCAACCGTCGTCGAACACCAAGATGCCCCTGCCGCGGCGCATCTGTGCGAACTGCCATTCGAAGCTGGACAGGGGCACGTCCCAGCCGCCACGGCCACTGCCCACCATCTTCATGTGGTAGCCACTCACCTCGCCGAGGTCCCCCGACTCGACCGTCTCCTTCAGCCTCTGCAACGGCTCGTAGAAGAGGTAGTTCTCCATGACCCGCAGGACGCGGTCGTTCGTCCGGGCCGCCTCGAGCATCTGCTGGGCTTCGCCCAGGTCACTGCACATCGGCTTCTGCAAGTTCAGATGCCAGCCGTAGCCGAGCATCTCGCAGACCCCCTCGACATGGAGCGGGATCGGAAGCAGGACCTCGGCAGCATCGACCGCCAGGTCACTCGACGCGAGATCGGCTGCGGTCGCGAACGTGCGTGCCTGGGGCCAATCTGCTTGGCGTTGGGCACGACGCTGCGGATCGGGATCAACGAGCGCAACGATGTCGACGTCCGGGTTGTCTTTGTAGGCTCTGACGTTCAGGTCGTAGATGCGACCGAGACCGACGAAGGCAGCCCGGATCGGCCGGTCATAGGGAACGAACGTCATGATCGTTTGCCTTCTCTCGTCGCACAGGTCTGCGGGTGCAGCCACCCGTTCTACCGCAGCGCCGCCGCCTCGTTCGGATTTCGCCTGCGGAGTGGCGACGTCAGGGTCGGCCCCGACACGCCATCGGTCGACCTGTCACCTGTCCACGATGAGACTCATCGGTCACGGATATGACTCTTCGACGAGAGGTCACCAGAGTTACTCAGTGCACCGGTCGAGGTCGGGCGAGGAGAGGGAAGAGCCGCGACCCTAGGCGCACGGCGAACTCGATGGCCAGGGCGGGCGACATTGTGGGGTCCGAGTCGGGCGGGTCGGGTAGGTCCTTATCGCGGCGGGCGTGCTCATAGAGGCCGTGGCACAAGTGCCGGCCCAGTGTGCCCAGGGCCCGCATGGCCTCCACCTGTTCCGTCTGGAAGGGGGGGCACGGCAATGGGTCGACATCGGGCCACGTCTCGGGTGGGCGCGGTGCCTCGAGGCTGAAGATCTTCCTGAAGCTGGGCGCGGCCGCATCGCGGGCGGTGAAGGGCTCGCCGAGGTTCCACGCGTCACGCAGGGTCGCCAGCAGTGAGGTGTGGCGGTGCTCGTCGGTGCAGACGGTCCCCGGGGGCACCCATGGGGACACGACGAGCGCCGGGACGCGGTAGCCGGAGCGGTCGAAGGCGAACCCGAGCTGGCCGGGTGGGGAGCCAGGATGCGGGGGTGCCACTGGTCCCGGGGGAACATGGTCGTAGGTGCCCCCTGGTTCGTCGAAGCCGACGAAGAGCACTGTATTGAAGGCGTTGGATCCGGTGGGCGAGGCGGCGGACCGGACGGCCCGGTAGATCCGGCCCAAGAACTCTTCCCCGGCGAGGATGGAGGAAGGTGCGTCCATGAGGACTTCCACGCCCGGAATCAGGGCCCGCCCGAATGCGGGGTGGTAGTCCCCGTGGCCCGCCATGAGATTGGGCTCGATCAGCGAGAAATCGGGCAGGGTGCCCTCGGCGGCGTCCCGCTCGAACTGGGTGAAGGGGAAGAAATGGGTGGCGAAGCGGTCGCGCAGGCGCGGCATGTGGATAAAGCCGGTGAAGGAGAGTGGTCCGGGCTCCAGCACATAGACCTTCCATGTCCTGCCGCAGCGCTCAAGACGGTCGAAGATCGTCTCCGCCATGTGGTGGCGCATGAAGTTGGTGACCGGCCGGTTCACCACGAAGCCGGAGGAGGAGGCCGCGGTCCAGAACGAGCGATTGGCCAGCGTCTGCGACGGGACCTCGCTGAACCAATGGTCGAACACGCCGAAGCCCCGGGCCAGCGTGCTGATGACCGGCACCTGTTCGGGCGTGTAGCCAGACATGATCTGGCTGTACTGCTCGTAGGTGGGCTGCCGGCCGAGCTCGACGGTGAGGAAGCTGATGTAATCGGTGACGAACCCGTCCATGGTCGGCTGCCGGCCGTCCGACGGTGCGTTGTAGGGGGCCACCATCTCGGTGGCGTCCTTGTAGCGGTTGACCTCGTCGAGGACGTTGAAGAGCTGGGTGTTGGTATGGGGGTACTCCTCGCCGGGGTCGGGGTCCGGCTCGTCCATCCCGACGGAGATGCCGTAGGGCACAACGCCTCCCTCCGCGCCGTGCGCGGCCCAGTCGGGTACTGGGTTGCGGAGGTCCTTGCCCACCACCCCCTCGAAGGACTCAACCTCTCCGGGTGTGTAGAGGCGCCCGAGCAGATTGTCGAACGATCGGTTCTCGAAGAGCACGAGCACCAAGTGGTCCATCGCGTTCGCTCGTGCCGGGGGCATGGGTCCTCTCTGCACCGTGGTGGTGGGCGACCGTACGCTATCGCCGCGCCGGCCGGGCGCAGGGACGGCGTCGGTGCCGAGCGGGTGGATGACAATCCGAGGCTCGGGGGACGGGAACGCAACCGGTACACGGTCTCTGAGGGCGCCCGATCCCGGCGACGAACTGGGGCAGGGAGCGATTCGCAGATTTGCGCCGTGGCTGTGCCCGTGAGGGGTTCGGCCATGTCTTGACGAAGAGAACGACGCGGGTCCCGTACCCGATCCAAAGACGCATCCATTGTGAAGGAGTCGCCTGGTCGCCTCGTCAGGTGATCCTGAGGTGCTCCACGAGTCCCCCGATCCCGGCTGGCCGACCCCAACTGGAACATCCCGTAGCCCCCGGGTTGTCCGCACGGCATTGTGCATCCGGCGGGGCCCGACGGGAAAGTCACAATTCTGGACAACGTCTCTCTGTTGACCATGTGTTGTTCTCTACCGCCCTGGGCTTTTTGGGGTTGTCCCGGACCTGGCGCGGGGGAGGACGTCACCGACGTGTTCCACCGTCCCGGCGATCGCGGACACTCGGCTGAGCGGATCGAAGAACGATGCAGTGGGGCGACCGTGGGCCAGATGGCGAGCTCACGGCAGAAGGCCACCTGGCGTCGAACCGATGTTGCTCTCACCTCACGCGAGGCGGTGTACCATTTCTACGACCTCAACTCGGGTGAAAGCGCCGTCGCTTACGGCGGCAAGAGTGGCGACGCCGTGGGAACCAGATCGAGTGGCCGGACCGCCGAGCCCTGGCACCTGCTCCGCCTCCACCCGACGTCCCACAGCGACGGGCGAGAGGGTTCACTGCTTCTGTTGCCTCGGCCACGCAAAGCACTTCTCCACGCACTTCCCGTTGTGCTCGAGGGCGTCATAGGTCCTCTCGTCCTGTTCTATCTGCTCCTCGTCCTCACCGGTTTCAGAGGGGCATTGATCGCGGCTCTCACCTGGTCTTATCTCGCGCTGGGCCGGCGCCTGCTGAAGGGTGAGCGGGTATCCATGTTGTTGTTGTTCGGAACCGTCCTCATCACGTTGAGGACGGTGATCGCCTTCCTCACGGGAAGCGCGTTCATCTACTTCGCCCAGCCGACGGCCGGTACCGTACTGATCTCGCTGGCCCTGCTCGTCTCCGCGGTGTTCGGCCGGCCTTTCACACAACGCTTTGCCCATGACTTTTGCCCCATGGACCCGGCAATGATGAGGCGACCCTTGGTCCGGCGATTCTTCATTCGCATCTCGGTTCTCTGGGCGACCGTCCTCATGCTCAATGCGGGGCTCGTGTTCTGGTTGCTCGTCTCGTCATCACTTCGTTCCTTCGTCCTGGAGCGCTCGGCAGTGACGTACGGGCTCACCGCCATCGCCATCTTCTTCTCCATCACCCGGTTCATGACGATGATGCGTCGAGACGGCATTACCGTCGAATGGGCCAGCAGCTAGACATCTCGCGGCTCGGACCTGACGTCCCCAGCCTGCGCTCCAGGGAGCAGTCTTTCGTCCGGTCATGAGGTAAGCGACAGACTCGATGCGCCGAAGGGGACCACTCCGCACACAACATGCGCTCGACCCAACACAAACGCCCGTTCTAAAGGCGTCACGCCAGTGGAATCGGAGTAGTGACTCCGTTGTGAATATCGGACTAGTGATTCCGTTGTGAATCTGTGAATATGGGCTAGTGATTCCGTTGTGAATCGGACGCTCGAAATCCATGCCTGGCTCCTCGCCGCGCTGCTCGTCGCGGTGCTGGGCATGGTGGCGTTGCTCCTGGTCATGCTGCACGTCCATGCCGGTGATGTCGCGTACATCGCCCACACGCACCGGCCGATCATCGTCGTGCCCACCGGCGGCCCGCCGGTGGTGTCGAGCTGAGGGAAGTGACGCCCGTCAGCTAACTGACGGCCACAGAGAGGATGCGGGTGCCACGCTGCGCACGCGTCACCGGTGCGACCGTTCCCCCGCATGCTGGCATCGGTCGCCTCCGCCACCCTCAGCGGCGCGGTCGGGCGCGGCGTCTCGGTCGAGGTCCAGGTCTCCAACGGGCTGCCCGGCTTCACCATCGTCGGATTGCCCGATGCCGCCGTGCGCGAGGCGCGCGACCGCGTGCGCGCCGCCATCCTGTCCAGCGGCCTGCCCTGGCCCATGCGGAGAATCACCGCCAACCTCGCGCCCTCCGGGGTCCGGAAAGGCGGCGCCGGCCTCGACCTTCCCATCGCGGTGGGTCTGCTGGTCGCCGCCGGCGAGCTGAGCCCCGCCTGCACCGAGGGTCTCGCCTTCTGTGGCGAGCTGGGGCTCAACGGGTCGCTGCGCCATGTCCCGGGGATGATCGCCCTGACCGACGCGGCCGCCCCGCTCGGATTGGTGGTGCCGCTCTGCGACGTGCGGGAAGCCGAGCTGGTCGGCGGCGCCGTGGTGCGCGGCGCGGCCACGCTGGCCGAGCTGGTCGCCATCCTGCGCGGCCAGGCTGGCTGGCCCGCCGTCCCTTCGCCCACCCGAGCCGTGAGCGCCCCGGCTCCACCCGACCTTTCGGACGTGCGGGGTCAGGCCCTCGGCCGCCGGGCCATCGAGGTGGCCGCGGCGGGGCGCCACCATCTCCTGATGATCGGGCCGCCGGGGTCGGGCAAGACGATGCTGGCCGAACGCCTGGCCGGGCTGCTCCCGCCCCTCAGCTCTTCCGAGGCCCTCACGGTGACGCGCATCCACTCGGCAGCCGGCTCGGCCCTGCCCGACGGCGCACTGCTGGAGCGCCCACCGTTCCGCGCTCCGCACCACCAGGCCTCCATCGTCTCCCTGGTGGGCGGGGGCAGCTGGTCACTCAGGCCCGGCGAGGTGAGCCTGGCCACCAACGGCATCCTGTTCCTCGACGAGCTCGGGGAGTTCCCCGTCGCCGCCCTCGAGGCGCTGCGCCAGCCACTCGAGGAGGGCGTCATCCGCGTGAGCCGTGCCGGCGGGACCGTGACGTTCCCCGCCGCCTTCCTGCTCGTCGCGGCCATGAACCCCTGCCCGTGCGGGGAGGGCGTGTACGAGGGGGCCTGCCGCTGCAGCGCCGCCGCCCGCGCCCGGTACCGGCGGCGGATCTCGGCACCCCTGCTGGACCGTTTCGACCTCGTCGTGCCGCTGTGTCGCCCTGACCCCGATGAGCTTCTCTCCGGCGCACCGGGAGAACCCTCCGCGGCGGTCGCCCTTCGCGTTGCCGCCGCCCGTGCCGAAGGCACCGGGGCCAGCTCCGGCGGACCGGAGCTGGCCCCGGAGGCCGCCGCGCTCCTGGCATCGAAGCTGCGCTCCGGCGGCCTGAGCGCCCGTGGGCTGCACAAGGTGACGCGGGTGGCCCGCACAGTGGCCGCCCTCGCCGGCGCGGACGTCGTGTCGTTCGCCCACGCCTCCGAAGCCCTCTCACTGCGCGCCGGTCGGACCGTGGTGATGGCATGAGCACGGGCGGGAATGCGGATCTACCCCAGGAGGCCTTCGCCGCGGCCCTGGCCTCCATGCCGTCGATGGGTCCCGCTCGCCTGCGCACGCTCTTGGCGACCGGCCCGCCGTCGGCGGCGTGGGCCCGGGCCGGCGAGAGTGCGGCCGGGTCGATGGGGGAGGTGGCCCGGGTCTGGGAACGGCACACCGGACTCGGGGTCACGGTGCTCCTGGCCGGCCAGCCCCCCTACCCACCGAGGTTGGCCGACGACCCGCAGGCGCCTGCAGTGCTGTTCTGTCTCGGAGACCCGGCCGCGCTTCGGGCCGCGCCGACCGTGGCGCTCGTGGGGACCCGCGCGCCGACCCGCTACGGCATCGGCGTCGCCGCCCAGTTCGGCGCCGACCTCTCTGCCGCGGGTGTGAGCGTGGTCTCAGGCCTGGCGCTGGGCATCGACGGTGCCGCCCACGAGGGCGCCTGCGGCGCCGGCGCGCCGCCCGTCGGTGTCGTGGCGGGCGGGCTCGACCGCCCGTATCCGCGGCGGCACGAACGGCTCTGGGAGCGGGTGGCCTCGTCCGGCGTCATCGTGTCCGAGTCCCCGGCCGGGGTGCCGACCGAGAAGTGGCGCTTTCCGGTGCGCAACCGCCTCCTGGCCGCACTCAGCGACGTCGTGGTCGTCGTCGAGAGCCGGCACCACGGCGGTTCGCGACACACCGTCGACGCCGCCGTGGACCGGGGGGTCCCCGTCGGAGCCGTGCCGGGCTCCATTCGCAGCGCCACCTCCGAGGGCACCAACGCGCTCCTCGCCGAGGGCGCCTTCCCCGTGTGCTCGTCGGGCGACATCCTCGTCGCGCTCTCCCTGATCGGCGCCTCGGTCGCCACACCGTTCGAGCCGGCTGTCCATCGGTCATCGCCGGCCGTGCCGGACCCCGGTCGGGACCGCGAGGTCTACGACGCGTTGACCGCCGACCCGGCTCCCCTGGACGAGCTGGTCCGGGTCACCGGACTCGACCTGGCCGAGCTGTGTGGCGGACTCGAGCGGCTCGCCCAGGCCGGCCTGGCCCGCGACGCCGGGGGATGGTGGGAGCGGGCGTGAGGTCTGAGGTCGGCCCCCGGCCGGCCTGGGTCGTCACCCCGGAAGGTTGTCGCCCCCGACTCAGTTGGGGACCTGTTGAGCACCTATCCTGCCTCCGCGTGGAAGGACGGTTCCTCCAGGCCAGCGACACTGCCGGGCTGCGTGCGGCGGCGGCCCGGGCCCGGGCGGAGGGGGCTGCCGCCGTCCTCGTGAGCGAGGATGCCCTGGGTGACCCCATTGTCCTGGCGGCCGGGCTCGGTCCGCTGATCCCGGGGATACTGCTCGGCGCCCGGATCGGGTTGGACCCCGGGGGCCGGCACCCCGCCATGCTCGCACGTGACGTCGCGAGCCTCGACCTCGTCTGCGGGGGCCGGAGCGTCCTGTGCTTCGCCCCGCCGTTCACCGAGCAGCTGGCTGAGGCGATCTCCGTGTGCCGGGCCCTGTGGCGGTCGGGGGAGGCGCGCAACGAGGGCCCACACTTCCCGGTGCATGCTGCCGTCAACCGGACCCGACCGGCGGGAGAGGGAAGCCCCCTCGTCGCTCTTGACCTGACCGCTGGCGACCAGGTGCCGGCCTTCCTGAGGGGCGCCCCCGACCTCCTTCTCCTACCCACCCCCAACGACCCTGCCGCGTGCCGGCTGGAGAGGGTGTGACGGACGCAACCCTGGTACAGGAACGGCCGGGCACGGCGTCGGCCACGACCGCCGTCACCGGCCGGCACCTTCCTGCCCTGAACGGCCTGCGCGGCGTGGCGGTCATCGGCGTGGTGGCGTACCACCTGCAGCTCGGCTGGGCCCGGGGCGGGTACCTCGGGGTCGACCTGTTCTTCGTCCTGTCCGGCTTCCTGATCACCACCCTCCTCCTGGAAGAATGGACCGCAACCGGTCGGGTGAACCTCGCCGCCTTCTGGGGGCGCCGGGCGCGGCGCCTCCTGCCCGCGCTGTTCCTCGTCTTGGTGGCGGTCGCGCTCTACCTCGTCTGCAACGCCCTCTTCGGCGGCCCCGGCGCCAACGGCCTCATCGACCTCTCGGGGTTGCGGGGCGATGCCATCGCCACGTTGCTCTACGTGAACAACTGGCATCTGATCTACGCCCACCAGTCCTACTTCGCCCAGTTCTCCACGCCCTCGCCGTTGCAGCACACCTGGTCGCTGGCGATCGAGGAGCAGTTCTACCTGATTTGGCCCCTCTTGCTCCTGGTGCTCCTGCGCTACGGGCGGCGCAACTGGCGCCGTGTGGGCGTCGCCGTCACCGTCGTCCTCGGGGTCGGGTCGTCGGTGCTGATGGCGGTCCTCTTCCATCCCGGGCTGGACCCTTCGCGGATCTATTACGGCACCGACACGCGCCTCTTCGACCTCATGGCGGGTGCCACCATCGCCTTCCTGGCGGCGTCGCGTCGCCAGCCGGTCGCGCCGGCGCGCCGGATGCTCCACTGGGTGGGCCCCGCGGCGGCGGCGGTCCTCTTGGTGTTCTGGGTGAGAGCGGGCACACCCGGCGGCCTGCCGACTAATTTCATGTTCGAGGGCGGGTTCCTGCTCTGCGCCGTGCTGGCGGGCCTGGTCGTGGCGGACGCACGCCTGACCGAGCCCGGGTGGTTCGCCCGCGGCCTGGCCTGGAGGCCACTGCACTTCGTCGGCACCATCTCCTACGGCATCTACCTGTGGCACTGGCCGGTGATCGTCTACCTCACGGGCGCCCGGACCGGCCTGTCGACCTGGCCGCTGGACCTGCTCCGGATTGCCGCGACGCTCACCCTCTCGACCGCGAGCTACTACCTGGTCGAGCGACCCGTTCGCCTGGCCCGCTTCCGGGGCGGGGTCCGGATATGGGGGCCCCTCGCCGGGGTCGTGACGGCCGTGCTCATCGTCGTGGCCACCATTCCCGCCGTCGCCGATCCCACCAACGTCGTCGGCACCACGCACCTCCCTTCCTCCAGCTCCGGGCAGGCGGTCCCGGGCGCCGGCGGCTTTGCGGGCCAGGAGCCGATCCGGCTGGCCCCGACACCCTCTCCGGCCGATCCGCTGCGCGTCATGCTCCTGGGCGACTCGGTCATGCACGACGCCTCGTACGGCATCACCGCCGCGCTCGAGTCCACGGGCGAGGCCACCGTCGATACCCGGACCATCGACGGATTCGGGCTGACGACGGCGACCAGCTGGCCGACGTCCATCCCCAGCCTCATTGGCCAGACCCGGGCCCAGCTCATCGTGGCCACCTGGAGCTGGGACCAGTACGGTCCGACCACACCCAACGCCCTGCACCAGCCGGTGCAGTACACGCGCCTGCTCCGTCGGGCGGTCTCCACCATGCTGACGCCGGGCAACGGCGTCGAGGGGGTGATCTTCACGGAGTTCCCCCTGTCGGGCAACCTCGCCGCGGCCAACCCGGTCGACACGGCGAGCTACAACAAAGAGCGTCGGGCCGGCCTCAACGCCTGGAACGCCATCGCCGAGAAGATGACGTCGTACTTCCCGGGCCGGGTCATGTTCTTCCCGCTGGCCGGCTCCGTGCTCCTGGACGGCAAGTACTACTCCGCGTGGCTCCCACCCGAAGGCGACCCGCGTGCGCCGACCAACGAGTGGATACGCGTCCGCAAGCTCGACGACGTCCACCTCTGCCCCGAGGGCAGTGCCCGCTACGCCGACGCCCTGCTGGCCGACATGACGGCCGTCTTCCGGCTCGCCCCCGCCAGCGCGAACTGGTCCCAGGGGGCCTGGACGTCGGATCCGGACTTCAACAACCCGCCCGGGGCGTGCCCCGACGACCATCCCCCCGGCTAGCGGGGCGGCCCGGGGGGTCAGGAGTCGGCCCGCGGCGCCGGTCCTAAGCTGGCGCCCGTGACGACCACACGCATCGAAAGCGACAGCATGGGGGAGATCGAGGTCCCGGCCGACCGCTACTGGGGCGCCCAGACCCAGCGCTCGCTGCACCACTTCGACATCGGGACCGAGACGATGCCCAAGTCGCTCATTAGGGCGTTCGGGATCCTCAAGGGCGCGTCGGCCGCAGTGAACCGCGATCTCGGCAAGCTGGACGGCGCGCTGGCGGGGCTCATCGAGCAGGCGGCCGGGGAGGTGGCCAAGGGCGCCCTCGACGACCAATTCCCGTTGCGCATCTGGCAGACGGGCAGCGGCACCCAGACCAACATGAACGCCAATGAGGTCATCTCCAACCGGGCCATCGAGTTGAGCGGCGGGGTCATGGGCTCCAAGGTGCCCGTCCATCCCAACGACCACGTCAACATGTCCCAGTCCTCCAACGACACCTTCCCGACCGCCATGCACATCGCGGCGGCCGAGGAGATCGTGCTCCGGCTGGTCCCGTCGGTGGCTGCCCTGCGTGACGCGCTGCAGGTGCGGGCGGTGGAGTTCGAGGGCATCACCAAAATCGGCCGCACCCACCTGATGGACGCCGTGCCGCTCACCCTCGGACAGGAGTTCTCCGGTTACGTGGCACAGCTGACGGCCGACATCGACCGGATCGAGCAGACACTCCCCGGGCTCTACGAGCTGGCCCTGGGAGGCTCGGCCGTGGGCACCGGACTGAACACGCACCCAGAGTTCGGCGATCGGGTGGCCCGGGCGATTGCGGACGTCACCGGCCTGCCGTTCGTGACCGCGCCCAACAAGTTCGCCGCGCTGGCCGCCCACGACGCGCTGGTGTTCACCCACGGGGCGTTGCGCACGCTGGCCGTCTCGCTGATGAAGATCGCCGACGACGTGCGGTGGCTCGGTTCGGGCCCCCGGTGCGGGCTGGGTGAGCTGGCCCTGCCCGAGAACGAGCCCGGCTCGTCCATCATGCCGGGCAAGGTGAACCCGACCCAGTGCGAGGCCATGATCATGGTGGGGATCCAGGTGATGGGGAACGACGTGGCGGTGGCGACCGGCGGCAGCCGGGGCAACCTCGAGCTCAACGTGTGCAAGCCGGTCATCGCCTACAACGTGCTGCAGTCGGTCGCGCTGATGACCGACGCCTGCCGGGGCTTTCGCGAGTTCTGTGTGGAAGGGCTGCAACCGGACCTGGCGCAGATCGGCCGGCACCTCGTCAACTCGCTCATGCTGGTGACCGCGCTGGCCCCGAGCATCGGCTACGACAGGGCAGCCGAGGCGGCCAAGAAGGCGCACAAGGAGGGCTCGACGCTGAAGGAGGCCGCGCTCGGCTTGGGCTACCTGACCGAGGAGGAGTTCGACGCCGCCGTGCGCCCCGAGGAGATGACACACCCGTGAGCGAGCCCGTGCTCACCCAGGACGACGTCGACGGCGAGCTCGAGGAGCAGCGGCTGCACTGGACCCGCGACGGTGATGTCCTGGTGACCACGGTCAAGCTGCACGACTTCGCCGCCGCCCTTGCGTTCGTCAACGCCGTCGGCGCCGCCGCCGAGGCGGCCAACCACCACCCCGACATCGACATCCGCTGGAACACCGTGCGCCTGGCCCTCACGACCCACGATTCGGGCGGCATCACGCTGCTGGATCTGGCCCTGGCCGGCGTGGTCGACCGGTTGCGCCCGGACATCCGGGCCGACGACGACGGCGGCTAGGCCGCCGATTCGAGCAACGCCGTCCGCAGGCCCTCGACGAGGCCCGGCCCGGCACCGAGTCCTTCGACGTAGGCGCCGACCGAGCCGTAGCGCTCCCGCACGTGGTCGAGCAGCAGCTCCATCTGCGCCGGATCGGCCGAGAAGACCTCGTCGATGTTCTCGAGGGTCTCGCGGCCCTCGGGGTACTTCCGGATCAGCTTCTCCCGTAGGCGCTGCATCGCCGCCCCACTGAGCGCGTAGTCGGTCACCACCGTCGGTTCGTCCACGCCCAGCAGTGACAGGACGACCGCCGAGAGGACTCCGGTGCGGTCCTTGCCGGCGGTGCAGTGGAACACGGCCGGGAGCGCGTCGGGGGAGGCGAGGACCTCCAGGGCGCCCAGGATCTGGTCGCCGGCGTCGGCCACGATCTCCAGGTACTGCGAACCGAGCAGGCCGGGCCGGCGGTCGAAGTCCTGCGCGTCTGGGAGCTCGTCGATGAAGGGGAAGTGATGGAACGCCACCGGGTGGGCGTCGACATCGAACCGGCCGCGCTCCAGCTCGGAACCGGAGCGCAGGTCGATGACGGTCCGGATGCCGAGCCCGCGCAGCACCGAGAGGTCCGCCTCGGTCAGCTCCCCCAGGCCGTCGGCGCGGAAGAGCGTGCGCCAACGCGTCCGCATGTCGCCGCCGGCCGCATACCCGCCCAGATCGCGGAAGTTGACCGCGCCTTCCAGCGCGATCATCCGCTCCAAGGTCTCCACCACGTCGGGTGCACCTCCTTCATCTCTTGGCCCCGCCACGCCCCGCAGTCTGCACGCCCGGACGTTCGGCCCGCGCGCCTCCGCGAACTCCAGGTGACAAAACCGTCAGGCCACCGGCATGTCCCACAGGGGGAACCACCGGCTTAGATCGGCTTCCACCGGCAGATCGGCTCCCACCATGGTCCGTATGCGCAGCTCGAGCTCGGTGTCCCGTCGCTCCTTGGCCGCATCGACGGGGGCGAAGGGGTAGAAGGTGCCGCGCTTGAAGAGGTAGACGAGCCGGAACGGTCGGGCGTCGCCCGGAGCGTCGGGGCCGGGGACGAAGCCGAACGCCGAGCACAGCAGCTGGGGGCCCCAGCCGTTGTCCTGCAGCGTGGAGTTGGCCATGTGGATCTTGGTCACCAGGTCTTCGAGATCGGCGTCGTCGAGCAACAGCCAGCCGTAGTCGAAGGAGTCGACGGCCTGCCGGAAACCCTCGCCGACCAGCTCCGAGATCTCCTTCTGCGCGTCGGCGGCGGCCTGGCCGGGGGGCGGCTTCCAGCAGACCCCGGCGTGGCCCGACGAGACCAGCCCTCCGGCGCTCTGCAGGGTCAACGCGGCGGTGGGCAGGGCGAACAGGGCGTCGAGGTTGGCCCGGACCGGCTTGGAGCGGCCGAGGATGGTGTCGAGGAGTCCCACGGCTGCGGAGGAAGCGAGGTCGGCGAGCCGCTCAGCTGGCCTGGCCGAGCTGGTGCTCGAGGGACTCCAGCTGGGCCAGGCGGCGCTCGAGCGTCGGGTGCGTCCGGAACAACTGACCGAAGCTGAAGCCCCCGCCGTCGCCCTGGGTGCCCCCGCTGGCCACGGCCGGGGCGAAGAAGAAGGCATTGAAGGGCTCGGCCGACCGCAGGTCCTTGGTCGGGATGCGCCCCATCTCCCCGGTGATCTTGACCAGTGCCGAGGCCAGGAGGGACGGCCGGCCGATGAGCAGCGCGCCCGATCGGTCCGCGGCCAGCTCGCGATAGCGCGACAGAGCCATGGTCAACAGGAAGCTGATGAAGTACACCACGACCGAGATCAGCAGCACCGCCATCTCAATGAGAGCGGCCTGGCTCTGCTGGTTGTTGCCGCCACCGCGGCCGCCGCCGAAGATCTCCGAGTAGAACATCACCCGGGTGAGCAGACCGGCGATCATGCCGAGCCCGCTGGCGATGGTCATCACCGCCACGTCGCGGTGGGCCACGTGGGAGATCTCGTGGGACAGCACGGCCTCGACCTCGGGCTCGTCGAGGCGGCGGAGGAGGCCCGTGGTCACGCACACGACCGCAGCCTTGGGGCTGCGACCGGTGGCGAAGGCGTTCGGGATGTCGGTGGTGGCGATGGCCACCTTGGGTTTCGGCATGTCGGCCAGGGCGCACAGCCGGTCGACCACACCGTGCAGCTCGGGCGCCTGCTCGGGCGTGACCTCCTTGGCGTGCATGGCGTACATGGCGATCTTGGCGCTGAACCAGTACTGGCAGAACAGGACCCCTACCGCGATGACCAGGATCAGGACGAGGCTGTGGAGGAAGTAGAAGAGGAGGCCGATGAACACGGCGTAGAGCACGACGAAGAGCAGCCCCGTGATCAACATCCGGTAGGTGAGTCCCCGGTCCGGCTTGATGTTGCGTGAGATTGCCATCAGGCGCCCTCTCCTCCATTTCCGCCCTGCTCCGCCGACGGCAGCGCGGCGGTGGCGTCGGCACCGCCGCCCGCACCCAGCTCGGCTTTCAAGGCCGCCAGCTCGTTGTCCACCTGGGAAGTCGACGAGACCTTGTCGAGCTCCTTCTGGATGTCGTCGACCGGATGCGTCAGGTCGTCGAGCGCGCCCGATGCGAGCAGCTCGTCGATGGCGCCCGCCCGCGCCTGCATGCCGGCGATCTTGTCCTGGGCCCGCTGCATGGTGGCGCCGGCACTCCGCGTCGAGTCCGAGATGCCCGAGACCGCTTCGCCCACCTTGGTCTGGGCCTCGGCCGCGGTGTAGGAGGCCTTCATCGTCTCCTTCTGCGTGCGGAAGCGCTCGACCCGGATCTGGAGCTCCTGCGAGGTCTGGACGAGCTTCTGCTCCTGGTCGCTGATCTGGTCGTGCTGGGTCTTCAACTCGGCGAGCTGCTCGCCCAGCGCGGCCCGCCGGGCCAGCGCCTCGCGGGCCAGATCCTCGTTGCCCTGCCCCAGCGCGGCCTTGGCCTGGCCCTGCAACTTGTCGGCCTGCTTCTGCAACCCCTGGGCCTGCAGCTCGATCCGCTTGCGCGCCGTGGCGACGTCCGCCACGCCCCGGCGCACCTTCGTCAGCTGCTCGATCTGCTTCTCGTAGGAGAGGTCCAGGGTGTCGCGGGGGTCCTCCATCTTGTCCAGGGCCTTGTTGGCCTTGGACCGGAAGATGTCGGCGACCCGACTGAAAAAGCCTGCCATAGATACCGAGCATAAGGCCCAGCGGGGGAGGGGTGGGCACCGGGCGGCCCTGCGCAGGGACGCCGCTAAGGTCGGCCCGTGACCGAGCGTCTCTGCCTGCTGTCCGTCCATGCGCATCCCGACGACGAGGCCTCCAAGGGGGCGCCGACGGTGGCCCGCTTCCACGCCCAGGGCGTACGGACCGTGCTCGTGTGCTGCACCGGGGGCGAGGAGGGCGACATCCTCAACCCGGCCATGGACACCGCGGAGGTGCGGGCCGACATCGGGCGGGTCCGGATGGCCGAGCTCAAGGCGTCCACCGACATCATCGGCTACGACGAGACGGTGCTGCTCGGCTACCGGGATTCGGGGATGCCCGACTCGGAGGCCAACGCCCGGCCGGACTCCTTCGCCCAGGCCCCGCTCGATGAGGCGGTCGAACGCCTGGTCGCCGTCATCCGGCGCGAACGCCCCCAGGTGATCATCACCTACGGCGACAATCAGACGGAGTACCCGCATCCGGACCACCTGCGTGTCCACGAGATCTCCGTGTTGGCCTTCGACTCCGCCGGTGACCCGGACCGCTTCCCGGAGGCCGGACCACCGTTCGCCCCGGCCAAGCTCTACTACTCGGTCTGGTCGGGTGAGCGGTTCCGCCGGATCCACGAGAAGTTCCAGGAGCTCGGTCTCGAATCACCCTTCGACGACAAGTGGCTCGCTCGCATGACCAAGAGCGAGCCGTTCACGACCACGATCGACGTCACCGGCTTCACCCACGTGCGCGGCGAGGCCCTCAAGGCGCACGCGACACAGGTCGACCCCGACTCCCCCTTCTGGTTCGGCCTGCCGCCCGAGGTCATGCGCGACATCCATCCCGTCGACGAGTTCCGGTTGGCGCGGAGCCGCGTGGGCCCCATCGACGTGACCGAGGACGATCTCTTCGCCGGGGTGCGCGTCGCGGAGTGAGGCGGGTCAGGAGGTGGGCCCGAGGAAGCCCCAACTGATGATGCCCGCGCTCTGCAGCAGCACCAGAGTCACCGCCATGGCCAGGAGGCCCAGCAGGACGACGGTGACGACCGGTTTCCAGGCGACGCGCCGCGGACGGCGGCGCGTCGCGCGCCGGCGTGGGCCAGATCGGTGTCGGTGGGCTCATCCCCGGGTGAGGCAGCCCCGAGCGGCGCAGCCTCCGGCCCGACGGTTGGGGCCGGCGCAGGGGCGGCCGGACCCGCAATGCCCTCGGTCGCCTGCCGCATGACGGTCTCGAGGTCTTCGGCTGTCCATCCCTTGACCATCAGGGGGGTGACCGAGCCACCGCCGCGCAGAGTCAGGACGACGCAGCCCGGCCCTTCCGCTATCTCCCACTGCGAAATGCGTTCCCAACTCATGTGCTGGTCGGCCCGGCCGGGTCGCCGGACCACGATCCCCTCGGGCGAGAGCGCGATGTCGAAGACGTCGGCCCTGGGCTTGCCCTGCCTCGAGATGATCGAGACGCCCCGGATCGTCGTCGTGGTCGAGGCGGTCACCGGGCCCGTCTCAGCCTCCGGCCCGGGCCAGATCGCGTAGCGGGCGGTACCCGATCAGGGTCGCTCCCGCCTCGTCGAGCGACCGGCGAACCCAGTCCTCGTCACAGATGATGCGGTGGTCGTCGACCCGGGCCGGCCAGTCGTCGGTCGCCAACGAGCGCAGCTCGGCGCTGTCCACCGCCGGGTGGAGGTGCAGCTCGGTCACGCCGGGACGCAGCGTGGCGAGATCCCGCTCGAAGATCTGGCGGGACCCCACCCCCGGGACCAGGCGGAAGTGGTCGGTGAAGACGGCGCCCTCCTCGGCCGCCACGGCCCGGGCCGGGAACCCCACGTAGCGCTCCGTGGCCGCGCTCACCATCCGCAGGGGCAGCCCGAACTCCAGCGCGAGTTCCAGGTAGACGTCGAAGAACTCCGGCCGCAGTTGCAGCGTCCCCATGTGGGCGTCGAGATGACTGACGTCGAAGCCCCACAGAATCGCCCGCTCGATCTGGGCCCGGCACTCGCGGCGGACCTCGTCGAGGTCGGCGTGGTCCCAGACGTCCTCGACCGTCCGGGGGAAGCCGCCGTCTCCACCGAGGAGCGACGGCGCATAGGTGATGGGCCCCCACCGGTACAGCTCGTACTCGGCGTTGACGGTGAGGTGGACGCCGATGTCCTCGCCGCGGTAGCGACTGCTCGCCTCGCGGGCCCACGGGCAGGGCACCATGAGGGTGGCGCTGGTGACGGTGCCCGTGGCCAGGCACTCGAAGACCCCGACGTTGGCCGAATGGCACGAGCCGAGGTCGTCGGCGTTGATGATGACCAGCTTGGCCGCGGCGCCGTAGCCGAGGCGCTGGGCCAGGTTCGGCTCAGCCATCTCCGCCCCCCCTCCGGGGACCGCCCCGTCCGACACCGCAGCGTCCTGGGCGCGGGCCTCGGTCGCGATCTCCTCCTGGAAGTCCTCCATCTTCGCCGTGAGGTCCGGGTCAGCCTGGGCCAGGATGCGCACCGCCAGCAGGCCCGCATTGCGGGCGCCGTTGACCGCCATGGTCGCCACCGGGACGCCCCGCGGCATCTGCACAATGGAGAGCAGGCTGTCGAGGCCGTCGAGCTGGGTGAGTGCGACCGGGACCCCTATGACGGGGAGGGTCGTGACCGAGGCCAGCATTCCCGGCAGGTGGGCGGCGCCACCCGCTCCGGCGACGAGCACCCGGAGGCCACGGCCGGCGGCCTCCTGCCCGAAGGCCAGCATGTCGCGTGGTGTCCGGTGGGCGGAGACGACGCGCACCTCGTGGGCCACGCCGAACCGCTCGAGCATCTCGACCGCCCCCTGCATCACGGGCAGGTCGGAGGAGCTGCCCATGACGACGGCGACCAGTGGCGCCCGACGTGTCACCGCAGCACCCCCGCCGGCAGGTCGATGTCCGCCGGCACCGGGGTCCCGAGGGCGATGGCCGCCGCCCAGGCCCGGGACCGCACCACCTCGGCGTGGTCGCCGCACACCGTCACGTGCCCAAGTTTGCGTCCCGGCCGGGCACTCTTGCCGTACAGGTGCACGTGCGCGCCCTCCACCGCGAGGCCTCGCGCGAGCAGTGCGGCGGGATCGGCACCCTCGGCACCACCGAAGACATTGACGCTGGCCACCTGGGAGTGTTGGGGCGCGGTCGACCCCAGGGGCAGGTCCAACACGGCCCGCACGTGGTTCTCGAACTGGGACGTGACCGCACCCTCCATGGTCCAGTGCCCCGAGTTGTGGGGCCGTGTCGCCACCTCGTTGACGAGCAGCCTGCCCCCGGACCAGAAGAGCTCCACGGCCATGACGCCGACCCCACCGGCGATCTCGGCCACTTTCTGGCCGAGGGCCGACGCGGCTTCGACGACGTCGGTATCCAGGCGACCCGGCACGAGCACCTCCCGGCAGACGCCATCCACCTGGGCGGTCTCGACGGCGGGCCAGGCCGAGGAGGCGCCGGAGGGACGCCGGGCCACCAGGACGGCGAGCTCGGCATCGAGCGGGAGCAGCTCCTCCACGACGACCTGGGCGGCCACGGCCGCCAACACCCTCGCTGCCGCGTCCGGGTCGCCGACGGGCCACACGCCCTTGCCGTCGTAGCCGCCGCGGGCCACCTTGAGCATGACGGGCCAGCCGTGGGTTGTGGCGAAGGCCTCCACGGCCGGGAGGGCACCGGCCCCGCCGTCGACGACGAGGTAGGCGGGAACGGGGACTCCGGCGTCGTCGAGCACGGTCCGCATGCGGGCCTTGTCGACGGCGAGCTCCAGGGTCTCTGGACCCGGGCGGACCACGGCACCCTCTGCGGCCAGCTCCCCGACGATGTCCAGGTCGACCTGCTCGTGGTCGAAGGTCAGAACGTCGCAGCGGGCCGCCAGGGCCCGGAGGTCCTCGGCCACGAACGGTGATCCGAGCACCACCTCGGCCGCCCCCGCACAGGCGGCGTCGTCGGGGCGTTCGGCCAGCACGGCCATGGACAGGCCCAGCGCGCTGACTGCCTCACCCGCCATGCGCGCCAGCTGACCAGCCCCGACGAACCCGACCGGGTGGGTGGTGCTCAGGTTGCTCGCTCCCATGCGGGGATTCGCCTAGACAGTGGTGCGGACACAACGAGCAGACTACGCGAGGAGCACCAGGGACATGGCCAGACCGCTGCGCATCGGGAGCATGATCGAGGTCGACAAGCCTCTGTCGGACACCGTGGCCCTCCTGCGGCGCTACCGGGAAGCCGGGCTCGATCACGCCTTTGCGTCACAGATCTTCGGCCCCGATGCGCTGACGCTCCTGGCGGTGGCCGGCTCCCAGGTGCCCGACATCGGCCTGGGCACGGGGGTGGTGCCGGTGTACCCGCGGCACCCCATGATGTTGGCCCAGCAGGCCCTGACCGTGCAGGCGGCGACCGGCAACCGGCTCCTTCTGGGCATCGGCCTTTCGCACCAGGTTGTCGTGGAGGGCATGTGGGGCATGAGCTACGAGCGGCCGGCCGCGTACATGAGGGAGTACCTGACGTCGCTCATGCCCCTGCTGCGCGGGGAGACCGTCCGCTGCGAGGGGGAACGCGTGACCACCAATGCCTTCGCCCCGCTCGAGATCGCCGATGTGGAGCCACCGCCCGTGCTGGTGGCCGCCCTGGGCGACACCATGCTCAAACTGGCGGGCCGGCTCGCCGACGGCACCATCACCTGGATGACCGGCAGCGCCACCGTCGGCGGTCACATCGCTCCGACCATCACCGCGGCCGCGGAGGCGGCCGGCCGTCCCGCTCCCCGCGTCGTGGTGTCGCTGCCCATCGCCGTCACCAACGACCACGACACCGCCAGGGAACGGATGAACGCGGCCTTCGCCATCTATCCGAACCTCCCGGCCTACAAGGCCATGCTGGACAAGGAAGGCGCCGCCGCCGCGGCGGACATCGGGTTCATCGGCGACGAGGAGGCCGTCGCCGCTTCCATCGCGAAGCTGGCCGACCTGGGGGCAACGGACTTCGTGGCCGCCATCGTCGGCGACTCGGCAGAGCGGGCCCGTGGCTTCGCCCTGATCAGCGAGATTGCCCGGTCCTGATCCGGACCGCCCGACGGGTGGTGTTCAGCGCGACAGGGTCGTGTACTTGAACTCGTTGAGGTCGGGCATCGTGTCGAAGAGGTCGAGCACGCCTTGTATCGTCCGGCGCGCCAGGACGACGTCACCGTGCGGGCGGCTCATCAGGCGCACGAACACGGCGCGGTCGCCCACAATGAAGGTCGGGACGCCGAACACCGCCAGCTCACCGACGGCACGCTCGTGGGCCCGTCGGATCTCCTGCACCGGCGCGCCGGACCCGACCTCGGCCACCACCTCGTCGCCGGGCACACCGACGCCCTCGAGCACAGCCGTGACGACCTCGGGCCGTCGCAGGTCGAGCCCTTCGTCGTGCCGCGCCGCGAACAGCGCGAGGTGCGCGTCCAGGAACCGGTCGGGGTACTGATCACGCACCACGACGCCGGCGGCGAGCGCCACGAGGTCGTCCGCCTTGTCGGGGTCGTCCCAGACGGGGGTCCCACCCTCGGGCACGTGCGCCTGGCTCAACGAGAAGGGCAGGAAGGTGACATCCCAGTCGGCGCCGTCGGCCAGGGCGGCGGCGAGATGTTCGTGGGCGTTACGGGCGAATGGACAGCGGTAGTCCCAGGTCACGGCAAAAGTCTTCACGCTCACTACAACACGACCTCGGCGTGACGCATTCCCCGGCCGCCGCGCCGCCGCCTGCCCCGCCGCCCCACGCTGCCGGGCGTGACGAGGTCGACAATGGGGCGCAGTCCCAATCCCAGCACCGAGCCGATCATCGCGCCGCCGATCACGTCGGTGGGGTGGTGGGCCCGGAGGTGGACCCGGCTGGCCGCCACAGCGGCGGCGAAACCCACGTTGGCCGCCGTGCCGGCTTCCGAGTCGCCCAGGACGAATGCGGTGCAGAAGGCGGCGAGCGTGTGGCCACTCGGGAAGCTGCTGCTGGTGGGGGTGCGCACGCTGGCGTCGATGTGGTCCTCGGGCCGCTGGCGCTCGACCGCTGCCTTCACCACCCGGCTCACGAGCAGCGACGAGAAGCCGGCCGCGGCGAGCGCCACGACCGCCCGGCGCCGGTCCGGGCCGCGCCGACGTGCCTTCAGGCCGGCCAGGACCACCCAGATGAGCCCGTAATCGGCCAGGTTGGAGACGACCGCGGCGGCGCGGTCGACCTCCGGGCGGCCGCGGAGCGGCTCGAAGGCGGCGTCGACCGCCTCGTCGATGGTGCTCACTGCGGGTTTCTCACGCGGCGAAGGCGGGGCAGGAGGTCCTGAAGTTGCAGTGGTTGCACAGGGGGCTGACGTGGGGACGGAAGTCCTCGGCGTCGCACGCCCGCTCAATGGCGGACCACACGGCCATGGCCCGCCGGCGCTGGCCGCGGATGGTCTGTTCGGATGCCACCGACGAAATGGCGATCGGCTGGCGGAGGTAGAGCAGCCGGACCTCGGCGGGGGCCCGTCCGAGCAGGCTCTCGCACAACAGCGCATAGGTCTGGACCCCGCCCATGCTGCCGCGCTCGAAGCGCTCCGAGGGTGCCCGGCCCGTCTTGTAGTCCACGACGATCAGGCTGCCGTCGGCAGCGACATCGAGGCGGTCGATGATGCCGCGCAGGCGCATGCCCTCGACCACCGTCTCGACGCCCAGCTCGATCCCCACCGCCCGCGCCTCGTTGGGATCCTCCAGGCGGAAGTAATTGTCGACGAGCGTCCGCGCGTCGGCCAGGAAGGCGGTGGCATCGTCGCGATCCAGCGCGAGCTGCACGAACTCGTCGTCGTGCTGGAGCTCGTCCCAGCAGCGTTCCAGCTCGGCGTGCGCGGCGGACGGCGTCCGCGCCCCGGCGGAGTGGTGCCAGAAGAGCCCCTCCAGCGCGGTGTGCACCAGGGTGCCTTTGACGGCGTGCGGGGAGGGCGGCTCGGGCCGGTGCTCGATCTGCGAGAAGCGGAAGGCAAGTGGGCAATTGGTGAAGGCGACGACTTTCGACGGGCTCAGCGTGCGTGGGGGATCGAGCGCCATCACCGTCAGGATACGGCGGGGCGGGGACGCGCCGGGCCATCCCCGAAAGCACGGTAGAAAGGATGGGATGTCCCCCGGTGCCCCCGTCCGCACACGTGGCTGACCTGCGTCGCACCACCCGTTGGGCCGGGCTGCGCCCGGGCGATCCCGTGCAGGTCGACGGCACGCGTCTGCGTGGGGCGTCCTGGGAGTTCGTCGCGCACATCACCAACGGAGAGACGGGTGAGGTCTGGGTCGAGGTGGTCGGGGGGCGGGCGGGCGACCGGGCCGTGCGGTCGTTCCGTCCGGACCAGCTCTACGCCCCGACCGCCCGGCCGGGGCGTGACCCCTCGCTGGCCGATGCGCCCGGCCTCCCCCTCGGCTGAGCCGCCGCGCCCATGGACCGGCCGGGCATCCCCACGCTGACGACCCCGCGGCTGGTGCTGCGGCCCTTCGTTCCGGCTGACCTCGACGAGCTGGCGGTCATCCATGCCGAGGAGTCGTTCTGGTGGTACCCGCTCCGGGCTGCCATGTCGGTGGAGGAGAGCGCCGAATTCCTCCGACGGGTGGTGGCGCGTTACGACAGCGACGGCTTCGGGATCGAGGCGCTGGTCGACCGGGCCAGCGGGACCATGATCGGGTGGGCGGGTCTCGCCGTGCCGCACTTCCTGCCCGAGATCCTTCCCGCCGTCGAGGTGGGATGGCGCCTCGCGGGATCCTGGCGTGGGCGGGGCCTGGCGACCGAGGCGGGTGCCGCCGCGCTGGAGTTCGGATTCACGACCGGCGGCCTCGACCGCATCGTCAGCATCTACGAGCCGGAGAATGTGGCCTCGGGGCGGGTCATGGAGCGGCTGGGCTTCACCCACCGCCTCACGACGGTGGGGCCACGCGGCGAGGAGGTCGTCGTCATGGAGCAGGTGCGGGAACGCTGGCAGGAGGGTCGACACGGTGGGTGACATCGAGGTGCAGACGGCGGTCGAGCCCGCCGGGGTCGGCCGCTTCACCGCGACGGTGCACGCCGACTGGGAGATCTGGGGGCCCTGTGGCGGGTACGTGGCGGCCCTGGCGTTGCGGGCGGCGGGAGCAGAGAGCCCCTTTGCCCGGCCGGCCAGCTTCTTCTGCCACTACCTCTCGGTGGCCGCCTTCGCGCCGGTCGATCTCGTGGTGACCCCGCTGCGGGCGGGCCGCACCGTGTTGGCCCAGCGTGTCGCCATGACCCAGGAGGGGCGACCGGTGCTCGATGCCATGGTCTGGTCCGTCGGTGAGGTGGAGGGTCTCGAGCACGAGGACGTGCACCCCCCGCACGTGCCCGATCCCGGTGAGTTGCCGACACGGGCGGATCTGCGGCCCGATGAGGACAGGCCCGCGATGCCCTTCTGGGACAACTTCGACCAGCGCCTGGTCGAATGGTCGCCGCGGTGGCCGCCCGAGGGCCCCCTCCCGCCGACCTGGCTGACCTGGGTGCGCTCCCGACCGACGGCCACGTTCGACGACCCCTGGGTGGACGCGGCGCGCTCGCTCATCGTGCTCGACGTGGGGAGTTGGCCGGCGGGCTCGCGTCCGCACATGTACCTCGACCCGCCCTACATCGCGCCGAGCCTGGACCTCTACGCCTCGTTCCAGTACCCCGGGGTCTCGTCGGACTGGCTGCTCCTCGACGCGCATTCTCCCGTGGCCCACGGTGGCCTGCTGTCGTGGACCGGAAGGGTGTGGTCACGGCAGCGCCGGCTGATCGCCAGCGGCGGTGGCCAGGCGGTCTTCCGGCACACCTAGGCGGGCGGGTGCTCAGTCGACCGAGTACCCGTCCATGCGCGCCAGGATGCGCAGCATGACCTCGTCCGCTCCGGCGCCGATGGAGTCGAGGCGGGTGTCACGGAAGTAGCGCGAGGTCCAGTTCTCGTCCATGTAGCCCATGCCACCGTGGAATTGCACGGCGCAGTCGGCCACCTCGCGCTGCAACCGCGACCCGAGCAGCTTGCCGATGGTGGCGAAGCGGGTGGCGTCCTCACCCCGCAGCACCGAGTCGGCGGTGGTGCGGGCGTACTGCTTCAGCACGTCGTGGCGGGCCGACAGCTCGGCCAGCACGAACTGCAGGTGCTGGTTGGCGATCAGCGGGGCACCGAACGCCCTGCGCTCGTGCAGGTAGGTCTTCGTGCGCTCCAGGGCGAGCGCAATGGAGCCCACCTGCTTGTAGAACGTCATGAGCCGCTCGGCCTGGAACTGCACCATCTGTTGTTGAAAGCCGCGCCCGATCTCGCCGATGGTGTTGGAGACCGGCACGCGCACGTCGGTGAACGACAGCTCGGCCGTGTCGCTCGACCACATGCCGAGCTTCTCCAGCTTGCGCGACACCGCCACGCCGGCGACGTCGGTCGGCACCACAATGAGCGACATCCCGTGGTACCCGGGATCGTCGGAAGTCCGGACGAGCATGCAGAGCCAGTCGGCCTGCGTGCCGTTCGTGATGAAGAGCTTGGCGCCGTTGATGACCCATTCGTCCCCGTCACGCACGGCGCGGGTCCGGATGCCGGCGACGTCGCTGCCGGCGTCAGGCTCGGTGACCGCGATGGAGGTCACGACCTCGCCCCGGATGGCCGGTGCGAGATACCGCTCCTTCAGCTCGTGGGAGCCGTAGCGGGCCAGCGCAGGCGTGGCCATCGACATCTGGACCGCGATCGCCATCGGGACGCCGCCGCAGCTGATCCGTCCCATCTCTTCGCCGGCGATGAGGGAATAGGAATGGTCCGCCCCCATGCCGCCATAGGCCTCCTCGTACTCGAGGCCGAGCAGTCCCACGGCCGCCAGCTTGGGGAAGAGCTCATGGGCGGGGAACGTGCGGGCCGCCTCCCACTCGTCGACGTGCGGTTCGATCTCCCGCTCGAAGAGGTCCCGGAGCGTCTTGCGGAACAGCTGGTGCTCGTCGCTCTCGATCACCGGCGAACGTTACCACCGGCCGTTTTCCACCCACGTGCGAGCACCCCCCTACACTGCGCACCCGTGACGGACGTGTTGGTCGGCGTGCAGCATGACGGCGGCGTGCGGACGCTGACGCTCGATTCACCGGCCAACCGCAACGCGCTCTCGGCCCGCCTCCTGGCGCAGCTGGAGCAAGCGTTGCGTGACGCGACCAGCGACCCCAACGTGCGGGCCGTGGTGGTCACTGGATCGGGAACAGTGTTCTGCTCCGGTGCCGATCTGTCCGAGCGCGGCTCGGCGGCCCCCAACCGCATGCCGAACATCCTCACCTCCATCGTCGAGAGCCCCGTGCCGGTCATCGCCCGCGTCAACGGGCACGCGCGGGCGGGTGGTCTCGGCCTCATCGCGGCCGCCGACATGGCAGTGGCGGCCGCGGCGAGCACCTTTGCCTTCACCGAGGTCCGGGTCGGCGTTGCGCCCGCCATGATTCTGGTGCCGGCGCTGCGGGTGGTCGATCGACGCTTCGTCACCCGCGCCACGCTCACCGGGGAGCGTTTCAGCGCGTCGGAGGCGGCGGCGGCCGGGCTCCTGTCGGCGGTCACACCCGACGAGACGGCGCTCGACGCCTGGGTCGCCGCCCAGACGCAGGCAATCCGCCAGGCCGCGCCCGCCGCGGTGCGGGCCACCAAGGAGTTGCTGCGGACGTTGCCCGCCCAGGCGTGGACCGACGGGCTGGCGGCCGCGGCCGTCACCTCGGCCGAGCTCTTCGCCGGGGCGGAGGCCGCCGAGGGGATGGACGCGTTCCTGCAGAAGCGTCGGCCGTCGTGGGACACGACCCAATGAGCACGCCCATCCGGTCGCGCCTTGCCGTCGCGGGCGACGAGTTCCGGGACAACGCGGCCGCCATGGGCGCGCTGGTCGACGGAGTGCGTGCGTTGCACGACGACGTCCTCGCCGGCGGCGGTCCGCAATACGTGGAGCGCCACCGCGCCCGCGGCAAGATGATGGTGCGCGAGCGCCTCGAGGCGCTGGCGGACCCCGGCACGCCGGTACTCGAGCTGTGCCCGCTCGCCGGCCTGCACACCGGCGACCCGCTGGGTGGCGGCGTGGTCGTGGCGCTGGCGGAGGTTTCGCACACGCAGTGCCTGGTCGTGGCGAATGACCCGACCGTACGCGGCGGGACGACCAGTCCGACGACCATCCGCAAACTCCTGCGCGCCATGGACGTCGCCGAGGAGAACCGTCTCCCGCTGCTCCTCCTGGTCGAGTCCGGAGGAGCCGACCTGCCGCGCCAGGCCGACGTGTTCGTGCCCGGGGGCGAGCAGTTCCGCCGCCTGACCCAGCTCTCGGCCCAGGGCATCCCCTCCATCTGCGTCGTGTTCGGGTCGTCGACCGCCGGTGGCGCCTACCTCCCCGGCATGAGCGACTACACCGTCATGGTCGAGGATCGGGCCCGCGTCTTCCTGGGCGGCCCGCCGCTCGTCAAGATGGCGATCGGGGAGGAGGCCGACGAGGAGGAGCTCGGTGGCGCCCGCATGCACGCCCGCACCTCGGGCCTGTGCGACTACCTCGCCAGGGACGAGCCCGAGGCGATCCGCATGGCTCGAGGCATCGTGGCCCATCTGCACTGGCGTCGACTCGGCCCCGGACCCGCCGACCCCGCCGACGAGCCGCTCTACCCCGCCGAGGAGCTGCTCGGGATCGCGTCGGTCGATGTGCGCGTGCCTTTCGACGTGCGCGAGATCATCGCCCGCACCGTCGACGGCTCCCGCTTCGAGGAGTTCAAGGAGTTGTACGGCCCGCAGCTCATGTGCGGTTGGGCGTCGCTCGGTGGGTACCCGATCGGCGTGCTGGCCAACAACGGCATCCTCTTCTCGCCCGAGGCGCAGAAGGGCGCGCAGTTCATTGCGCTGTGCAACCGCACCGACACCCCGATCCTGTTCGTGCAGAACATCACGGGCTTCATGGTGGGCACGCGCTACGAGCAGGGTGGGATCATCAAGGACGGCGCCAAGCTGATCAATGCCGTGTCGAACTCGACCGTGCCGCATCTGACGCTGATGGTCGGCGCGAGCTACGGGGCGGGGAACTATGCCATGGCGGGCCGGGCGTACGACCCGCGCTTCATCTTCACCTGGCCCAACCACCGCATCGCGGTGATGGGTCCCAAGCAGCTGGCCGGCGTTCTCTCCATTGTGCGGCGCAATGCAGCCGCGGCGGCGGGCCGCCCCTTCGACGAGGCGGCCGACGAGGAGCTGCGCCAGGCCACCGAGGGCCAGATCGAAGAGGAGTCGACGGCCCAGTACGCCACGGGTCGGCTGTGGGACGACGGGATCATCGATCCGCGCGACACCCGCACCGTGCTCGCCATCGCTCTGACCGCGGTGCACTCGGCAGCGGTCCGCGGGACGGCCGTCTTCGGCGTGGTACGGCACTGATGGGGGCCGAGCCGATCCGCCGCCTGCTCGTGGCCAACCGGGGTGAAATCGCCCGCCGCCTCATCCGCGGCGCGCACGCCGTCGGCTGGGAGGCCGTCGCCGTCTACGCGGCGGACGACGCGGGCAGCCCGCATGTCGGCGAGGCCGACGCTGCGGTCCTGCTCCCCGGCGCCTCTCTGCGCGAGACCTATCTCTCCACCGCGGCGCTGGTGGGGGCCGCGGAGGCGGCAGGGGCGGACTGCCTGCATCCCGGCTACGGGTTCTTGTCCGAGAACCCCGCCCTGCCGGAAGCCTGCGCGGTGGCAGGCATCGTCTGGGTCGGGCCGCCGCCCGCGGCGATCCGCGTGATGGGGCACAAGGCGCGGGCCAAGGAGCTGGCGGCCCAAGTGGGTGTCCCCGTCCTGCCCAGCGCCGCGGTGACGACCGGGGCGGATCACGCTGCGCTCGGTGCTGCCGCCACGGACGTCGGATACCCCCTTCTCGTCAAGGCATCGGCGGGCGGTGGCGGCCGCGGCATGCGGCTCGTGCGCGCGCCCGGCGAACTGGCCGATGCCGTGGCGGCGGCCCAGCGCGAGGCGGCGGCTGCCTTCGGTTCCGACGAGGTCTTCCTGGAGCGCTATCTCGACGCCCCCCGCCATGTCGAGGTCCAGGTGATCGGGGACACCCACGGCACCGTCCTGCACCTGCTCGACCGGGAGTGCTCGGTGCAGCGCCGGCACCAGAAGGTCGTCGAGGAGGCGCCCGCCGTCGTCGTGCCGGTGGAGACCCGCCGCAGGATGTGGGACGCCGCCGTGGCGATCGCCCGGGCGGTCGGCTACGTGGGCGCCGGCACCGTGGAGTACCTGGTCGATGCCAGTGGCTTCTACTTCCTCGAGATGAACACGCGCCTCCAGGTGGAGCACGGCGTGACCGAGCTGGTCACCGGACTCGACATCGTGGGCCTGCAGCTGGCGGTGGCGGCCGGGCGGCCCCTTCCGCTCGGCCAGGACGCCGTGGCGGCGAACGGTCACGCCGTGGAGGTCCGCCTGTGCGCCGAACGGCCGCGGGACGACTACCGGCCGACGCCCGGCACGGCGACCCACGTGCGCTGGCCGGAGGGGCCGGGGCTCCGCACCGACCGCGCCATCGAGTCCGGCAGCACCGTCAGCCCCGCCTACGACTCGCTGGTGGCCAAGCTGATGTCCCACGGTGAGGACCGGTCCACCGCCATCGGCCGGCTGTCACTGGCGCTGCGGGCGCTCGAGCTCGACGGCCTGGAGACCAACCGGCAGTTGCTCGGTGCGGTGCTCGACGACACCGCCTTCCGGCGCGGCGACGCGGACGTGCACTACCTGGACAACCGCCCCGATCTGCGCGACGCGGTGCTGCCCGACGAGGCGCGACATCGCCACGCCGCCGCCGCGGCCATCCGTCTGAGCGGCGAGCGAGCGGCCCGCGGCCTCGTCGCGGTCCCCGCCGCCGGCTGGCGCAACGTCGGCCGGCCCCTGCATGCGGATCAGCTCACGGATGCCGGCGGGACGATGGAGGTGCGCGCCACCCATCCCGGGGAGCCGGCCCGGGTCCTGGTGGACGGCGAGTGGCGCCCGGTGGGCACCGCGGTCGCCGACGGTGAGGTGGTCGATCTGGTGACTGCGGGAGAGCTGCGGCGGCGCTACCGGGTGCGGCTCTCCGCCCACCGGGCCGACGTGAGCGGTCCGGAGGGCCAGTCGAGCTTCGCCCTGCACGCCGAGGACGACCTCGACGAGCGCGGTGGCGTCGCCGGCGAGTGCCGCGCCCCGCTCCCCGGCGCCGTGACCAAGGTCCTCGTCGCCCAGGGCGACGCGGTGGCCGAGGGCGAGGGCCTGGTGGTGCTCGAGGCGATGAAGATGGAGCACACCCTGCGGGCCAACGGTGCCGGGACCGTGGCGCAGGTCCTCTGCGTGCCAGGCCAGCAGGTCGACGTGAACGACCTCCTCGTCGTGGTGGAGCCGGCGTGAGCGTGCCCGCCGGCCGAGCGGACGTCCTGCGGATCGGCAATTGCAGCGGGTTCTTCGGGGACCGCGCCCACGCGGCCCGCGAGATGGTCGAAGGCGGGCCGATCGACGTGCTGACCGGCGACTGGCTGGCCGAGCTGACGATGTACATCCTGCACAAGACGCGGGAGCGCAGTGGAGGCTACGCCCGCACGTTCCTGCGCGAGCTCGAGGAGGTACTCCCGGCCTGCGTCGAGCGGGGCATCACCGTGGTGTCCAACGCCGGGGGGCTGCATCCCGAGGGCCTGGCGGCCGCGGTGGGGGAGCTGGCCCGGCGCCAGGGGCTCGACGTGCACGTGGCCTCGGTCTCGGGCGACGACATCACGCCGGGTCTCGCGGCGCTGCGGGCGCAGGGGGAGGAGTTCGTCAACCTCGATACCGGTGAGCGCCTCCCCGCCGACGCGGCCGTCGTGACGGCGAACGCCTACCTGCGGGCGCGCCCGATCGCCGACGCGCTGGCGGCCGGCGCCCAGGTGGTGGTGACCGGGCGGGTGACCGACGCCGCCCTGGTGGTCGGGCCGGCACTGCACGCGTTCGAATGGTCCGACGGCGACCTCGACGCCATCGCCGGCGCGGTCGTGGCGGGGCACGTCATTGAGTGCGGTGCCCAGTGCTGCGGCGGGAACTACGCCTTCTTCGAGGAGGTGCCGGACCGGGAGCGCATCGGCTTCCCGTTGGCCGAGCTGCACGCGGACGGCTCGTCGGTGATCACCAAGCACCCCGGGACGGGCGGCATGGTGACGGTCGGGACGGTGACCGCGCAACTGCTCTACGAGATCGGCGGCCCGCGCTACCTCAGTCCCGATGCCGTGGCGCGCTTCGACAGCATCGAGCTCGCGCGGGAGGGCGCCGACCGCGTGCGCATCACGGGCGTCCGGGGCGAGCCGCCGCCGGCCACGCTCAAGGTGACGGCCAATCTCGATGCCGGCTGGCGCAACGCGATGACTCTGGCGTTGACCGGAGCCCAGGTGGCCGAGAAGGCTCGCTTCGCCGCGGAGGCGGTGTGGGCCGGCATCCCGGGCGGGCGCGCCGGCTTCGCCGAGACGGCGGAGGACCTGTCGGGCGACCTCACCGGTAGCGGCATGGCATACCTGCGTCTCGCCGTGCGCGGCGACGACGAGCGGACGGTCGGACGGGCCTTCTCGGGCGCCGTCGTCGAGACGAGCCTGTCGAGCTATCCCGGTACCTTCTTCACCTCGGCGCCGTCGGGGGCGCAGGGCGTGGCCCGCTACTGGCCGACGACGGTCAGCGCCGCTGCGGTGGCGCCCCGAATCGAGTGCGACGGCGAGCCGGTCCCGGCCACTCCCCAGGACGGCCGGCGCGACGATGCGCCTGCCGACGACGTCGCCGACGGCGCGGCCGCGGAGACCGCGGGACGACCGACCGGGGACGGCGACCTGGTGCGGGTGCCGCTGTGGGCACTCGTGGGCGCCCGCTCGGGGGACAAGGGGGGCGACGCCAACGTCGGGGTGTGGGCGGACGACGACGCCGTCGCGGCCTGGCTCCAACGCGACCTCTCCGTCGACGTCCTCAAGGCGCTCCTGCCCGAGGTCGAGCCGTTCTCGGTGAGCCGGTACCCGCTCCCGAACCTGCGGGCGGTGAACTTCGTCGTCCACGGCATCCTCGGCTGGGGCGTGGCCTCGAACCTGCGCGTCGACGCGCAGGCCAAGGGCCTGGGCGAGCTGCTGCGCTCGAGGCTGGTCGACGTGCCCGCGGCGCTGGTGGCGGGCGGTCCGGCCGCAGCCAGGCTCGCCGCCAGCTGACCGCGTCCCGGCGGCCGGCGCCCGCGCATCTGGCAGGATGACGCCGTGGAGTCGGTCGCCCGCCTGGTCGCCCTCATGGCGGGCATCGCGACCGTCCTGCTCACGACGTGGAGCGTGTTCACGTCGTTGGTCGTGCCCCGGGTGACCTCCTCGCCGGCCATGCGCATGCTGGCTCGCGTCCTCGGCGGCACGGCCCGGGGGATCGCCCCGAAGCTTCGGGACTACGAGGCGCGCGACCGCGTCCTGTCGTTCGTGGGGCCAGCCGCCATGATCTTTCTGTTCGTGACCTGGCTCTGCCTGCTCGTGCTGGGCGTCGCGCTCATCGAGTGGTGGTCCGCCGGGGTCAACTTCCTCACGGCGCTGGGCATCGCGGGGTCGTCGGTCTTCACGCTCGGCATCGTCACGTCGCGCGACGCCGGACCGAGGGCGGTGGAGGTCATCGCCGCGGGCATCGGCCTGCTCGTGGTCGCCCTCGAGATCGCCTACCTCCCGGCGCTCTACAACCAGTTCTCCACCCGTGAGACGGAGGTCACGCTCCTGGAGGCGCGCTCCGGGAACCCGGCCTGGGGCCCCGAGATCCTGGCCCGTGCCCACTGGCTTGACACCATGGACGAGCTCTCGCCCCTCTACTCCGACTGGGAGCGCTGGGCCGCCGCGGTCTCGGAGAGTCACGCCAACTACCCCGCTTTGATCTGGTTCCGCTCACCCGTGTCGACCCGCAGCTGGTTGGTCGGCCTGGTGGCCATGATGGACTCGGCGGCGCTGTACCACTCGGTCAGCCCGGCGCAGACGCCGCGCCAGGCGCGCCTCTGCCTCTCCATGGGAATCAACTGCCTGCGCTCCATGGCCCGCGCGCTGCGCATCCCCTACGACGACGACCCGCTGCCCACGTCGCCGATTCGCCTGTCGCGCCGGGAGTTCGACGAGGGCTTCCGCCGGCTCGAGTCGGTCGACTTCCCGGCCGAGCGCGACGCCGACGAGGCCTGGCGGAACTTCCAGGGCTGGCGGATCAACTACGAACCGATCGTGGACACGTTGACGGAGATCATCATGCCGCCGCCGGCGCCCTGGTTCATCCCCCGGCCGAAGCTGGGCACAGCCAAATTCCCCCTGGTGCTGAACCGCACGCCGGACGAGCCGGCGGGGGCTCAGGGGTTCGGCGTGAGCAAGACCTTCAAGACGCCGTCCTCCCGGGAGTCGAACAACTCGTAGGCCTCCGGCGCCTGGCTCAGGTCCATCCGGTGGGTGAACGTGTCGGCCAGCCCGGCCAGGCGGCCCGACTGCAGGAGCGGGACGAGGGCGGCCCAGGTCCCCGGGATCGGGGCGAAGACGGCACGCACGGTCAGGCTCTTCAAGAAGACCATTCCCATTGGGAAGGGAAGGTCCATGGTGAGGTTCACCCCGACGACCGAGACGGTGCCACCGGTGGCGGCGCAGGCGACCGCGTCCAGGACGGTGGCGTCCGCCCCGACCGCCTCGATCACGCTCTCGGCGCCGCGGCCGCCGGTGGCCTCGAGCACCTGCACCGACCCGGGCGCGCTCCGGGCGTCGATGGGCTCGGCCCCGAGGCGCTCGGCGCGGGCCAGGCGTTCGGGCACCACGTCCACCGCCAGGATGCGCGCCGGCCCGAAGAGCGAGGCGCACAGCAACGCCATGATCCCGACGGGCCCGAGCCCCAGGACGACCACGGTCGACCCCGGCCGGATGGAGGCGCGCAACGCACCGAGGTAGCCGGTGGGGAGGATGTCGGTGAGCAGGACGGCCTCTTCGTCGGCGATGCCCTCGGGGATGGGGAGCGCGAAGAGGTCGGCGAACGGCACCGCCATGGCCTCGGCCTGCCCGCCGGGGAGGTCGGGCAGGGTACCGAACGCGGCGGCCTTGCCGGCGAGGCAGACATTGGGCTTGCCGGCGAGACAGGGCCGGCAGACGCCGCACCCGATCACCCCCGAGACGAGCGCACGGTCGCCGCGCCGGAGGGTGTGCACCTGCGACCCGACTTCGGCGACCGTTCCGATGGCCTCGTGGCCGAGCCGGATGCCGGGCCCGGTGGGTGCGTCGTGGTAGAGGTGGAGATCGGAGCCGCAGATGGCGGTGCGCTCCACCGTCACGATGACGCCCTCGGGCCCGGGAAGGACGGGATCAGGCACGTTCTCGACCCTGACGGTGCGGGGTCCCTCGAGGACGGTGGCTCGCATCTCCGCACGCTACCCCGCAGGACCTAGAATGGAAGGGGCCGAGTTGCAACCCGCACGCGCCCGTTCCGTCCTCGGAGTTCCATGTCTCGGACACTCGAACCCAGCACCAGCGTCGTCGCCGACGAGGACATCGACGCCTTCTTCGAGTACGAGGATCTCTGGGCGGTCGTCGTGTGGAACGACGACGTCACCACGTTCCAGACCGTGATTCAGGCCTTCGTCGAGATCTTCGGCCACACGGTCGAGCGGGCCGACAAGTTGGCCTGGACGATCCACCGGACCGGCAAGGCCGTGGCGGCCGTGCGGCCCAAGGACGAGGCCGAGGCGGCGGTGCACGCGCTGCACCTGCGCAAGATCTCGGCCACGCTCAGCCGGGCCTAGTTCCGGTCGCGCCAAGCGGTGCGGCCTCTCCGCACTCGCGAGGACGGAACGGCCGCACCATCCCTTCTTGTCGACCCTGTGCGACACCCTGTTGCCCGAACTTGCCGGTAGACGGCCACGTGATTGAGTGTATAGTTTGAGCATCTACTCAACCTGAGGTGGGAGATGGCCAAGTCCGGAACGGCGAGCAGGGTGGCGACGAGAGACTCGTCCCGCTCGGCCGGCACCCGGAGCCAACTGGTCGATGCCGCGGTCGAGACGCTGAAGGCAGACGGCTTCGCCGGGTCCAGTGCACGGGCGATCGCCGAACGGGCCGGCTTGAACCAGGGTCTGATCTTCTACCACTTCGGTTCGGTCGCCAATCTCCTGCTCGCCGCGCTCGATTCGGTGAGTGCCCTGCGTATGGAGCAGTACGGGGGGGCGCTCGACCGCGTCGGATCCCCGTCCGAGCTGGTCGACGTGGCCATGGCCACCTTCAAAGAGGACCTCGACGCCGGCCACGTCGCCGTCCTCGCCGAGATGATCGCCGGGGCCTCGTCCACCCCCGGCCTCGGAGCCGAGATCTCGGCACGTCTCGGTCCGTGGTTTGCGTTCGCCGAGCGTGCCGTGGCCACGGGCATCGGCGGCACGCCGCTCGACTCGGTCCTCCCGACCGGTGACGTGGCCTACGCGATCGTCGCCCTCTATCTCGGACTGGAAATGCTGGCCCACCTCGACGGCGATCGCTCCCGAGCGCTTGGTCTCTTCGCCCATGCCCGGAAGCTGGCCGGCCTTTTCGAGGCGCGTATGCCGCCGCCCGGGTCGCCGGAGGGACAGTCGTGACGGGCCCCGCCCGCTCCACGCAGACGAGCCGCCCGACCGACACCGGTCTCGACGTGGTCACCGGCGCCTTCAGCTACTCGGGCGCCGCGCTGGCCCGCGCGCTGCACGCGTCCGGCCGTCAGGTGCGCACGCTCACGGGACATCCCGGCCGCGCCCCCGACGGGACGCCGATTGACGTGCGTTCGCTCGACTTCGACGACCAGCTGGGCCTCGTGGAGTCCCTCTCCGGGGCGACCACGCTCTACAACACCTACTGGGTCCGCTTCGCCCATCGCACCGTCGACCACGAGAAGGCGGTGACCAACTCGAGGACGTTGTTCCACGCGGCCAGGAAGGCCGGCGTCCAGCGGGTGGTGCACGTCAGCATCACGCACCCGAGCATCAATTCGCCGTGGCCCTACTTCAAGGGCAAGGCGCTCGTGGAGCGGGCCCTGGCTGAGTCGGGACTGTCCTACGCGGTCGTCCGGCCCGCCATCCTCTTCGGCGGGGACGGGGTCCTGCTCAACAACATCGCCTGGCTCCTGCGGCACCTCCCCGTCTTCGCCATCGGCGGCCGGGGGGACTATCGGGTCAGGGGCATCCACGTCGACGACCTGGCCCGGCTCTGTGTGGCCAAGGGGGCGGAGGCTGACGACAGCGTCACCGATGCCGTCGGCCCGGAGCGTCCGACCTTCAACGAACTGGTCGACTCCATCCGCAATGCCGTGGACAGCAAGGCCCGGGTGATCCACGTCCCGGGAGCTATCGTGCCCCTCTTCGCCCGGGTGCTCGGGCTCGCCCTGCACGACGTGCTCCTCACCGCCGACGAGTACAAGGCGATGGCCGCCGGACTCGCTGACACCGACGGGCCCGCCACGGGATCGACGGCCCTCTCCGTATGGGTGGCCGCCCACGGAGAAACGCTCGGGCTCCGCTACGCCAACGAGCTCGACCGTCACTTCGGGACGGCACGCGCCAGGCCGTGACGCGGCCTCAGCGTGCCGCGCTGAGCCGCTCCGTCAGCCGCGCCTTCAGGTCCGGCCACTCGTCCGCCACGATGGAGAAGCGGGCCGAGGTGCGCACCGTGTCGTCGGCCCCCGGCCGATCGGCCCGGAGGGTCCCGTCGAGCTTCCCCCCGATCCGCTCAATGGCGGCCCACGAGCGTTCGTTGCGCACGTCGGTCTGCAGCGCCACCCGGTGTACCTCCCAGACCTCGAAGGCGTGGGTCAGCATGAGCACCTTCGCCTCGGTGTTGACCGGCGTCCGCTGCGCCGGTCCGGCCAGCCAGGTGTAGCCGATGTCCAGGACGTCGGGCACGCCGTGGCGCTGGTGGCTCGCCCCGGGCGGCCACTGCCAGAAGGAGATCTCGCAGAAGCGGGTGGCGCCGACGACGACGTCGGATCCGTCAGGCCCGGCCGTCCGGCGGACGGTGGCGAAGGCTACGTGCGCGCCGGACGCCACCTTGGCCAGTGCGTCACGCACGTAGACGGTCATCTCCTCGAGCCCGTCGGGCGTGTAGGTCCACTGGTAGTTGGTGCGGTCCAGCCGGGCGGCCTCCACCAGCGCGGGAACGTGCTCCTCGCTCAGCGGCTCCAGCCGCACCTGCGGCCCCTCGAGGGTGAACGGCTCAAGCATGGACGGCGGGGACGCCGGCGTCGCCCGGGGCTCCGGCCTCCGATCCGGCGGCGCCGCCAGGCTGCTCTCCGGCGGGCGGCCCGCCCGGGATCACGAAGTCCCGCTGCCGCACCAGCGCGAACCCGCAGACCGCGCCCACCAAGGCGACGACCGCGCCGATCACCATCAGGTGGTTCAACGTGACCGAGAAGCCGGAGTGGTATGCCTGCAGGAGCGCGTTCCGGGCCCCGGCGATCGGGATGGCCCCCGCCGCCTGGCGGACCTCGCCCGAGGACATGGCTCCCTGGAGTTGCGCACCGCCGCGGCGCAGGACCTCGGGCCCGAAGGGCGACTTGGCCAGCGCGGCAGTGGTGTGCGCCACGATCTGGCTCTGGAACACCGCGCCGAGCACGGCGATCCCAGTGGCGATGCCGACCTGGCGGAAGGTGTTGTTGGCTCCGGAGGCCATGCCACTGCGCTGCGGCTGGACGACGGAGACGGCGCCCGAGGCCAGCACCGGGTTGACGATCCCGACCCCGAAGCCGCACACGATGAAACCGGGCAGCAGCACGGTCCAGGTCGAGTTCGGATGGGTCGTCGCCATGAGCAGGAGCCCGCCGGTGACGAAGAGCATCCCGATACCCAACAGGAACCGCGACTGCACGCGAACCGTCAGGCGCCCGGCGAAGAAGGAGGTGAAGAAGATGACCAGGGTCATGGGCAGGAAGCGGATGCCGGCGGCCAGCGGGCCGTAGCCCAGGTTGTCCTGGATGTAGAGGGTCAGGTACAGGAACATGGCGAAGATCGACGCCGCCAGCGTGAAGGCCACCGTCGAGAGACCCACGAAGGCCGGGATCTTGAACAGGCCGAGGTCCAACATCGGGTCAGCGGCGTATCGCTCATTGACGAAGAAGCCGACCATGAGCACGCCCGCGCCGACGAGCAGACCGATAGTGGTGGCGCTGCCCCAACCGAGGTCGTTGCCCCGCACGAGCGCGAAGACGAGCGCGAAGAGGCTCAACGAGAACGTCAGGAAACCCACCCAGTCGATCTTGCGCGCCCGGAGGTCCTCCGACTTGGCGATCTGGGTGAAGGTGATGAGCACGGCAATGGCCCCGATGGGCACGTTCACGAAGAAGATCCACCGCCAGCCGATGCCGCTCGTGATCGCACCACCGATCAGCGGTCCGATGGCGACGGCGCCGCCGATCACCGCGCCGTAGACGCCGAAGGCTGTCCCGCGGTCACGCCCGGTGAACGCGGCGGCGATCAGGGCCAAGGAGGTGGCGAACATGATGGCGCCCCCGACACCCTGCACGGCACGGGCCAGGTTGAGCATGAGGGGTGTCGTCGACAACCCACAGACCAGCGAGGCGGCAGAGAAGACGACCAGTCCGACGGCGAAGATCTTGCGCCGCCCGTAGATGTCGCCCGCCACGCCGGCGGTGAGCAGGAAGGCGGCCAGCGTCAGCGAGTAGGCGTCCACGACCCACTGCAGGTCCGAGAAGCTCGCGTGCAGCGACTGCTGGATGTCGGGCAGCGCCACGTTGACGACCGTGATGTCGAGCAGGAGCATGAAGGTCGCCGTGCAGACGGCGATCAGGGTCCACCACTTGCGATCTATTCCAGGCATTGGGGGGAGTGTACCGACCGGGTGTTCCCCCTCGTAGAATGCGGTGTGATCGTCGGATCAGCCCTGACCATCGAGATCGGTGACCGCACGCTGCTGGCGGACGCCTCGTTCGTGGTCGGCGCCGGCGAAAAGGTTGGCCTGGTGGGGCGCAACGGGACCGGGAAATCGTCCTTCATCTCCGTGCTGGTGGGGGAGACGTCGCCGCAGCTGCGCCACCGGGGCAACGTCCGCCTCCTCGGCTCGTTCGGCTACCTGCCGCAGGCGCCGGTGCCCGCCGGCCACGGGCTCGAGCCCACCGGCTTCTCCCACATCCTGTCGGCGCGGGGCCTCGACGTCCTCGATGACGCTCTCGGCGCCGCCCGGGCCGCCATGGCCGAGGACCCCACGGAGGAGAACATCGAGCTGTTCACGGATCTGCAGGAGCAGTTCCAGTCCAACGGTGGCTATGAGGCCGAGTCGGTCATGGCCCGCCTCGCCGACGGGCTCGGCCTGCGCCAGGAACTTCTGCTCGAGGACATCGACGCGCTCTCCGGCGGCCAGCGTCGCCGCATCGACCTCATGCGCGTGCTCTTCCAGGAGCCGGACCTGATGATCCTCGACGAGCCGACGAACCACCTCGACCGCTCCGCCAAGCGCTGGCTGCTCGATGAGCTGGCCCGCTTCGGTGGTGCGCTTCTCGTCGTGAGCCACGACCTCCGGCTGCTCGACCAGTCCATCACCAAGGTCCTGCACATCGCGAACCAGCGGCTGACCGAGTGGAAGGGGAACTACTCCAAGTTCGAGTCGTTACGCGAGGCGGACCAGTCCCAGCGCGAGCGCGCCTCGGAGCTCGAATCGCGGGAGATCAAGCGCCTCTCGTCGTTGGCCGACTCCATGCGGGCGAGCACCGAGAAGCGGGCCCGCAAGGCCAAGGCCTTGGACCGGCGGGTCGAACGGATGGAGGCGGGGCGGACCCAGGTCGACAAGCGCGAGCGGGCCAGCAAGTTCTCGCTCCCGGTGCCGCCCCGTTCCGGCGCCGTCCCGCTCGAAGTCGCCAAGTTGGGCATCCGCTACGGCAGCAACGAGGTGCTCTCGGACGTGACGTTCCACGCCGGGCGGGGCGACCACATCGTGATCATCGGACGCAACGGCGCCGGGAAGTCCTCACTCCTGCGCTGCCTGGCCGGTGTCCAGGAGCCCTCCAACGGCGTGGTCGAGCTCGGGGCCAACGTCGAGGTCGGCTACTTCGCTCAGGAGCACGAGCAGATCGACCCCGACCGCAGCGCGCTGGACAACGTGAGCGACGCCGTGCTGAAGGCCGAGCGGGACCGACGCGCCCTGCTGGGTTCGTTCGGCCTGCCGTCCAAGGCGGCGGACCAGTTGCCGGGCACCCTGTCGGGAGGCGAGCGGGCCAAGCTCGGGCTGGCCATGCTGTCGGCGGGGGAGGCGAACCTCTTGCTGCTCGACGAGCCCACCAACAACCTGGACCCCTCGTCCATCGCCGCCGTCGGCGCCATGCTCGGCGCCTGGCCGGGCACCATCGTCGCCGTCAGCCACGAGCGCGGCTTCGTCGAAGCCCTCCGCCCGACCTATTGCCTGCGCCTGCCCGACGAGTGCTTCACCCACTGGCGCGACGAGTACCTCGACGACGTGGAGATGCGCTAGAGGGCCGGACATCCTCGCCGGCCCGCCAGCCGGCGTCCGTACGGATTGCCTAGGTCATCCAGATCTGCGTCGGCCAGAGCACACCTTCGTCGTAGGGGATGGCCTTCGAACCCTGCACCGTGGTCGGGTTGGCGAAGTTCTGCACATTGGGGTTGGCCATGACGGCCCAGGTGTCACGGGCGAGCCAGAGGTAGGGGATGTCCTGGGCCAGGTACTGGTTGATCTGCTGGTAGGCCTTGATGCGGCTCGCCTTCTCGCTGGAGGTGCGCCCGGCCAGCAGCGCCGTCTGGATGCGGGGGTCGGAGTTGCGCGCCATGTTGAGCGGCAGCGGCGGGTTGACCGTCGTCGTGCTCCACCAGACGTAGTTGAGATCGGGGTCGACCGCGCCGAACTGGCGCCACAGCGTGGCCTGGTAGGTGCCGGCCAGGGCGTCGTTGATGATCGTCGCCTGAGCGATGATGTTGATGGTGACCTTCATGCCCGCCGTCTGCCAGGCCTGCTGCAGGAATTGGGCGGCCGCCAGGGTCTCGGGATCGCTCAGGGAGTTGAGGGAGAAGCTCACCGACTTGCCCGTCTCCTGCTGCACCTGCTTGACCAGCTTGGCGGCTTGTGTCGGGTTGTAGCTCGGGTAGGCGGTCTTCGTGTAGTACTCGCTGCCCGACAGGAAGAGCCCGTTCATCGGCGTGTTGATTCCCTTGTCGATGACCTTGACGAACTGGGCCCGGTTGATGCACATGGCCATGGCCATCCGCAGCGTGTGGTTGCTGAAGGGCTCGGCGGCCGTGTTCAGCATGATGCACTGCACCGTCGGCTGTCCGACGATCTGCCCGCTGTTGTCGTAGTAGGAGTACTTCTTGTCGCCCCGGAACTGCAGGAGGTTGTCGGGGGAGTTGGAGTGCATGATGTCGATTTCGCCGGTCTCGAGCGCGTCGGCGCGCGAGTCGGCGTTGATGATCGGCTTGTAGGTGATGGAGTCCAGGTAGGGGTAGCCCTTGCGCCAGTAGTGGGGGTTCCTCGTCGCCGTCATGTGGCTGTTGGGGACCCAGTCCTGGAACACGAAGGGACCGGTACCGATCGGGTTCGACGTCCCGCCGTTGGGGGCGTTGAGCATGGAAGGCGCGGCGATATAGCCCGTCTGGGCCTGGGCCAGGTAGTAGGGGAACGGGGCCCACGGCGCCTTCATGTTGATGGTGACCGACAGCGGCCCGGTCACCGTCGCGCTGCTGAAATCGGCGAAGGCGGGACCGGTCAACACGCCGCTCGCCGTGTTCTCGATATTTTGGTGCAGCGCGGCGGCGTCGAGCGGCGTGCCGTCGTGGAACACGATGCCGGGGCGCAGTGTGATGGTGAAGGCCGTGAAGTCCTCGTTCGACGTGATCGACTCGGCCAGGTACGGCTCGACGCCGCCGGCGGCGTTGACGATCGCGATGGGGTCGAAGACGGTGCGGCCGTAGAGGAACCCGCCCTCGTCCCAGCGCGCCGTCGCGGGATTGAACCCGGTCTCCTCGGTATCGATGCCGAAGGTGAGCGATCCGCCCTTCACCGGCCTCGCCGTGGAGACGCCGTTCCGCCCGGGCCCATTGGTCTGGGATGCCCCCGCTTCGCCCTCGAGGCCGCCGAGGAGCGCGGCCCCGGCGCCCAGTGCAAGTCCACCGGCCATGAACGACCGGCGATCAAAAGACTGCGTCATCGCAAACCCCCAAACTCTCGATCCCCCACTGCGTACTGCTTTGACGCGCCGCAGGTTACAACTTCATGACCGTTTGAGGGTGGCAGGCGATTAGGGGGTCGCCGAAGGTGTATGGCAACCTGGGCCACCACCGGCCATGACCACGAGAGGGAGGCTGCAATGACGATCGCAATCGGAGACCGGGTGCCCGACGTGAAGGTCTTCACATTCGGTGACAAGGGACCCGAGGCGACGACGTCGGCCGACGTCCTGGGGAAGGGAAAGGTCGTCCTCTTCGGGGTCCCGGGGGCCTTCACCCCCACCTGCTCGGATCACCACCTCCCGGGGTTCGTGCTGCGCGCCGAGGAGCTCCGGGCCAAGGGCGCGCAGAAGGTGGTCTGCGTGTCAGTCAACGACCCCTTCGTCATGGGGGCCTGGGCCAAAGACCAGAACGTCGGCGAGACGGTCGTGATGCTTGCTGACGGCAACGGAGAGCTGACCGAGGCGATGGGTCTCACCATGGACGGCAGTGGCTTCGGTCTCGGGTCGCGCTCGCAGCGCTTCGCCGCCATCATCGATGACGGCGTGGTCAGTTGGCTGGCAGTCGAGCCCGGCCCCGGCCTGAGTGTGAGCTCAGTCGAGGAGGTGCTCGCCGCCCTCTGAGGTGACGGGCGGGGGCCGCCCCGGGCGAGATCGACGTCGCCGAATTCTTCAGCCAGTTCACGGGCCTCGACGTGCCCCTCATCCACGACTCGCAATCCTCCCCCGATCCGAACGCCACGTCGTACGACTCCCTCATCAACCAGCACACGTTCAACACCAACGGCGTCGAGTGGACACCGACGTCCATGACGGTCCGCTACGACGGCCACCCTGCCTCGTCGACCACCCGAGCACGAGCCGTTCAACGAGCCGCTCTTCATCGCGCTCACCCAGGCGCTCGGCGTGGGCTACAACGCGTTCGCGCCGGGCGTGACGCCCTTCCCCGCCACGACCCGGGTCGACTGGTCCGCGCCCGGGCTCCCGCCGCAGAGCCGCAGAGGGCAGGCCGCCCAGCCTTCCTGTCCCCAGCAGTTCCGGCGCCGGCCTCGATTCGCCCGCGCCCAAGGGTTGACATGCAACCATTTGGCTGCTTAATATATTCATGCAACCACTCGGTTGCATGAAATACTACGAAGCGACCAGCGATGCGAGACATGGATGCGATCTTCAGGGCGCTGAGCGACCCCGCCCGGCGCCGGCTCCTCGACAGGCTCAACGAGCACAACGGACTCACCCTGACCGCTCTCTGCGCGGACATGGGCATGACCCGGCAGTCGGTCTCCAAGCACCTCGACATCTTGGAGGAGGCCGACCTGGTGGCCACCCTCCGCCGGGGCAGGGAGAAACTGCATTACCTGAACGCCGCTCCCATCAACGACATCGCCGACCGCTGGATCCACCACTACGACCGGGCACGGGCCGAGGCCCTCTCCGATCTCAAGACGGCACTGGAGGCCACCCCCATGGACCAGAAGAGCGACCAGACGACCTTCGTGTACACGACCTACATCAACGCCACGCCCGAACAGGTCTGGCAAGGCCTCACCGAGCCCGCCTTCACCGAACGCTACTGGCGGCACCCCGCCTCGGGCGGAGTGTCGTACCGCTCGGACTGGCGGAAGGGCTCCTCCTACGACGTGGCCTACGAGCAGGTCGGGCTCGTCGTCAGTGACCCCGAGCAGGTGATCCTGGAGTCCGACCCCTACCGCCGGCTCGCCTACACCTGGCACACGTTCACGCCGGAGTGGGCCTCCGAGCACGGCTTCGACGCGGCCACGGCCTCCGCCTGGCGAGCCGAGCCCCGATCGAAGGTCGCCTTCGAGATCGCGGAGGCGGGGGAGGGCGTGGTGAAGCTGACCGTCGTCCACGACGGCTTCGCTCCCGGGAGCGCCGTGCTCGAGGGCGTCCGGGGTGGGTGGCCCGCCGTCATCGCCAGTCTGAAGACCTTGCTCGAGACCGGATCGGCGCTCCCGGCCGCATAAGCGGCGAGGCGGCGGGCTCCGCAGCGCCCGCGTCGGTCACCCCCCAGCGGACGGGGCCTGACCCCCTTGGCAACCGGGGCTGGCCGGCGTGTCGAACATGCAGCTTCTCCACGGCAACACCAACCCTTCTCCGGGCCTGCGGGGCCCAACAGCCCCGATGGGCCCAACCAGAGGAAGGCTGCGACCGCGTGCCCTGGGGTTCGTCGGCTCCGTGCTCGGCGCCGTGGCCGCGAGCGCGCTGACGTATCCAACGCTGCCGCCCGGTCAGTGCTCGGCTGTGACGCCGAAGCGTTCGTTGTAGAAGGCCAAAGCCCGGCGTCGCTCGGCGGCGTCGAGGCCGAACTGCGCCAAGTCGTAGGCGATGGTCCCGTGGCGGCCCCTGGGGTGCGCCGCCATGAAGGCGGCCATCGACTTCTTGGCGCGCTCGTCCAGTGGCTGGCCCGCCAGGTCGTAGACCCGCGCCACAATGGCGAGATCGTCGGCCATGAACTCGTCGAAGCGCACGTCGATCGTGCGGTCGGCCGGGAGGGCGTCACGCTGCTCGGCGCAGCGACGGAGCATCCGCTCGAGCCGGTCCGACCAGTACCCGCCCAGGTCCTCGAGGTCGACCCGGTCCCGGGTGAGGCGGGCCGTGTAGGCGATCATCGTCACCATGGACGCCGTGACCGGGACCGGGTCACGGTGGGTCACGACGAAGATGGCGTCGGGGAAGGTGTCGACGAGGGCGGGGAACTGCTCCAGGTGCTGCGGCGTCTTGAGGACCCAGCGCGTCCCGCCCCGCAGCCACTGCAGGACCTTGAGCACCTTGAGGAGGTACGCATAGGTCGGCCGTTGATCGCGGGACAGGTAGGCGTCCCGCCAGGCCGGTATCGGGGCTGTCGTCTCGAACAGCATGGTGGAGAAGTCGATGGCCAGCAGCTGTATCTCCTCATGGGTGTGCTCGACCGTCATCTCGTGCATCCGGTTGAAATACGGCAGGGCTGTGTTGACGAAAGAGAGCGCCACCGCGGTGCGTTCCAGCCGCGGGTCGGGGGCGCCGGGTGCCGGGATCTCCCGATCGGCCAAGACCGGCTCCAGGCTCTCCCAGTAGGGGAGCGAGCGCAGGGCGGGGTCGCTCGACATGAGGTTGTGCAGGTGCGTCGTGCCCGTCCGGGGCAGCCCGCAGATGATGATCGGGGCGACGATCTCCTCACCGAGGATCTCGGGATGCCGCTCGACGAGGTCCTCAATGAGGAGCCGGTTCTTCAACAACCCCAGAATGAAGACGTGCTGCTGCATGATGCCGGCGCCGTTGAGGCCGCCTTGCTCGCGCATGGCGCGGCACAGCACCCCGAGGCGCTCAACAAAGTCATCCGGGCCGAAGTCGTCCAGTCCGGTCTCCGTGCACGCGGCGGCCATGAGGTCGGCCGGTTCGAGGGCCAGGTGCGATCCCGCCTCTTCCATCAAGTCGAGGATGGCGCGGACCTCGTCGCTGTAGCGGGGCTCGGCCAGGTCCTCGATGCGGACTGGCGCCGGCCGAGCGCTCATACCGCGTCCACCGGGAGGACCTCGACTTGGGGTTGTTCGGGCGTGGCGGCAGGCAGGAACCAGCGGAACCAGATCCGGCCGGACCGGTGTCCCGCGGTGGAGACCCAGTTGGGGTGGGCGGGTCGCCGGGCCGACACGACGATGGTCCATGAGCCATCGGTCTCGTACTGGGCCTGGGCCCCGTTGATGGTCACCCGTTCGTAGTCGTAGTTGTAGGTGTGGAGCAGGCGGTTCCACAGGCACATGTTCCAAAAGACGCATTCAGGCGAGCGTCCGCGGATGACGAGGGCCTCGTCGTCGGTTAGCTCGAACGCCCCCATGGCATAGGCGGCGTCGCCGGCCGCCCATCCAAACGTGGTGGTGGGCACCGGGTAGGGCGGGTCGATGGCGTTGGGCGTGCCGAGCGGGATGGGCACGATGCTCGCCTGTTCACGCACCCACGTGATGGCCGCACGAATGCGCCGGGCCAGGTCGACGTCGTCCTCGCGGCAGGTCTCCGGCGCATCGTCCGACGCGATGTACCAGGCAGCGCGCCGCCCCACCAGTGGGTCGTCGAGGTAGTCCCGGGTGATGGCTGCCACGGCGTCGGGTTCCAGCCGGATCCAGGCGACGCCAGGCTCGGCCGGGTCGGTCGGGGAGATGACGATGTGGATGGCCCCGTCGGCGTCCCGCTCCACTTCGCCGCTGTTGACGGATCCGACGATCCGAGTGGAGTAGCGCCCGTCGTCCGGACCGCCGTAGATGGTGAGCGACATGTAGACGGCGTCGCCGGGTTCGAGCTTGACCCGGTAGGTGCGGGTCGGGTCGATCGGCGCGTAGCAGTAGAAGGCGTCGGCGTTGTCACCGCCCCACTTCTTGTACGGACCCACGATCTCGACGAAGCGGGGCCGACCCCTGTCGGCCCACACGTTGACCTCGGCTGCCACCTGCAGAATCGAGAGCACCCATTTGTGGGCCTCGAGCAGGGTGGGTTCGTCGTCGGCCAGCTGCTCGACCATGCGTGCGTGAGTGGCCTGTACTTCCGCCAGCAGCTCCTTGAAGGCCGTCTCAGTCTCGGTCGTCATCTGTCCCCCGAAGTCGGCGTGGCGCCGATCATAGGGAGACCGAGTGAGGGGAGCGGCCGACCAGGATCGAACTGGCCGTTCGCCGACTCACGGCGCGTCGGCGTCCTCCTCCGAGGACGTATCGCTGGCACCCTGGAGGCGCTTCAGCCAATCTCCCAGCTGCCTGCCGAGACCCTGCACGCCGCCCGCCGTGCGCTCGAGAACTCCAGAGAACCGCTCCCTGTAGTGGATCACGGCCGCTTCGAATTCTGCCGACGGAGGGGATTCATCTCCGCGCCGTACATATTCTCCCCCCATGATCCGCTCGAATTCCCCAGAACGAACCCAGGCATTGAGTTCCTTCACACGGCGAACTGCGACAGGGTGAGTAAGGCTCAACTCGGACCAGAAACGTGCTTGTCGAGAGAAAAGATCCTCTTCATCTTCATAGCCATCAGCCTGCTCCAAGAAGGCATCAAGATTCATTCCGGGTACAGCACCCCCCGCGAGCCGCATCAGCATGTGACAGGGAACGAGAGGGTCGCCCATCACGAGCGCAGCCGCTCGATCCGAAGACATCTCCGCTGCCCTAGCCCACTCGAGCAGCGCGTAGTACATGCCACGCACAGGCAGCCCGAGGAGCAACGACTTGGGTAGAGCACCCTTCATGAGCTGATGAAGGAGCACCAGAGCGGTGGTGTAATAGGTGTGTTCGGAGAGCACATGCCCGAGCTCGTGGCCGAGCACAGCCTTGGTTTCGTCGGGCGTATACGAGCCGACGAGAGACGAGTTCACGACGACGATCGGCGTCTTGGCGCCGATCGCCATGGCGTTCACCTCTGGATCGTTGATGACGTAGAGATCGGGCGTCCCATCGAGGTCGAGAATCGAGACGCACTGGACGTATTGAGCCCAGACCTGCGGGACTTGTTGCTCGCCGATGCGGACCGCGTTACCGACAATGATCTGACGCGTACGTCGTTCGTGACCCAAATCGGTGAGCCGCTTCACAACCGTGTCGAGAAGTGGCACCGCGTGCAGGGCAGAAGTTGCGGCCCGGTCGGCGGGGTGCTCGTACGCTTTGGGGCTGATGTCTTTGAATTGAGGTTTCGGGTCAGATGTCACGGCTTCTCGTCGCTCGGTCTGAGCTTACGAGACGAACCCAGCCACACTGTGGGGTGCCGGTTCGCTTTGATGGGTCCCCATGGCCCCGGTGTTGAGCGTGGCTGTGACTATGCGGACGCCTCGCGACCAGTGTTGCGTGGAGGTGGGTCGGTGCCCGGCACACCACCGTCTGCAACGTGCTCCGTCCATTCGGACCCCGACCAATACCGTTGCTCATGCCGCCCCGAGGGATCGGTCAGCCAACCGGGGGCGATCCCGGTGAATGTGATTCGGCTGGACGATGCGTCGTCGGCATCAGATGCTTGCCTTGGAACACGGGGGTGGGTGAACGAGTTCGTGGGAGCTGAGCTCCTTTGTTGACCTCGGCGGCGTCGCTGAGAGGAGAGCATGCGCATCGCGAACAGGCCGAAAAAGATCACCAGGGCGATCGAGGAACCGTGACCGTAGAACGTCCCCACACCTTAGCCGCGCCGGGCAAAGGGACCGAAGGCGTCTCAGCGTGGACGCGAGCCGGTCAAGTACAAGAAGCCGTATCCCTCGTCGCGTACCGCCACATCTGCCTCCGTGAGTGCAACGTCCCAGTCCCCTTGCACGGCCGGGTCCGACTCCTCCATACCGTGGTCGGCGACCAAGAAGAAGGCACAGTCCTCCCATTTCCCGGTCTGTTCCACCGCCTCCAGGATCCGCCCCAGCCGGGCGTCGCTGTCGCGCACGGCGCTCGCCGCCATCTCCGAGTATGGGCCGCCCTCATGGAACGCCGAGTCGGTCAGCGTGAAATTGACCCAGGTGAACACGGGCGGGTCACCCTCGGCCTCGGCCCAGAGGTGGCGGAACTGCTCGACAGCGGTGTGGTCCGTCCGCGACGCCCACCGGTAGTCCTTGCTCGGTCTGACGAACCGTGTGGTCGCGTCGGGTAGGTCGTCGGGCCCCGGGGCGGGAGCTGGGCGGTCGCCGTTGCGCACGAGGTCGAACGTCGAGTAGTCCGCTCCGGCGTCGCAGGGCTCGTTGATGGAGGCGGTGGTCCCGGGTCGCAGGCGCTTGGCCGCGTGGTGCATTGTCTGCACCCCAGGGTTGAGCCACTGCATGGAGTTCGCCCACGTTGCCGGTGAGTTGGTGATCACCTGCGCACCGGTACGCCGGTCCACCCAGGCGTTGTGGAGGATCCCGTGGTGGCCTGGGTGACTGCCAGTGAGGATCGTGGTGTGGTTGGCCAGCGTCACCGTAGGGAGCGACGCCAGCGCGCCGTACCGGAAGGCCGTCCCATCGCCGATCAAGCGCGCCACGTTCGGGGCTTCGCCCCGAGCGGCAAGGTGGTAGAGCACGTTGGGGTTGGTCCCGTCCCAGAGGATCCCGATCAGATGCCGGGCCTGACCCGGCCCGTCGAGGACGGCATCGACCCCCGACCCGTCCTGGTGGGACAGAAGTGGACTCTGGTCGGGGACATGATCGCTCGCAAGCATCTGCAGCATCGTCGGGGCCACGTCGATCAGCCGGCAGCCGATGTCGGCCACTCCGAGCCTTGGCACCCCAGCGCCGGCAACGATGAAAGGTGCCCTCGCCTGTACAACGCCCAGGGACCCGTGCTCTCCGAGGTGCCCACCCTGGTCAACCCAGTTGTGGGACGCACTGTGGATCACGCAGAGGTCGGGCGCCGAAGGGTGGTCGAAAAGCTGGGCGAACTGCTCGAACACGTTGGGGTAACTGTTCTGGTTGCGACCCGGATGCGGCATTGCGCGCTCGGCCTCAAGTCCGACGAAGCGCGTCTGGTCTTGCACGGCCAGCGGGTTCTGCCCCGTGACCGACTCAATCCGGAAGCCACCATCTACCCTGGCATCACGGCAGAACTGGACGGCTCCCTCAGCCGAAGCGACTTCGTAGGCTCCGTAGGCCCTCGACCAGCCGACCATGTCGACAATGGGATCGAGATCGTGGCTCAACAGCACGTCGAGGGCCCGTTCGCGTTGGTGCGTGGTCGCCGGGAGGAGCGCACTCATGTAGCAAGCGTACGTCCGACGGTCGGCTGGGACTCGACTCGAGCGCTTGTGCGCCGGCGGAGCCCGAGACCCGCGCCTGAAATCGTCATTGACTGACCTACCGTCCGCGCAGGGGCCATGTCTCCGATCACGGCCCTCAGGGAGGATCCCCCTCGCTGATGCCGAGTCGAATCGCTCTGGCCACCGGAGACAGCCGATTCAGCGGACCATCCAGATCCAGTCCATCCGAGACTGCGATTGGTGGTTGAGCCAAGAATCTGGGTTGCTCACCACGGTGGGGCCAACTGGCGGCATGCACCAGGAATGGGTGGCAGACGAACACGTCACCAGCGGAGCCGGTGGCAAACACTTCGCCACTCTTCGATGCCGGAAGTGGGATCTCCGATTCTTGGCCTCCGTAGGCACCGGGCAGGCCCTCTGCACCGGCGGGAGCGAGCAGCCTTGCCATCTCGAGATGCGAGCCTGGGAGCAGGCGGCTCGGTGCATCGTCCATCCCCACGTCGGAGACCAGGCACAACAAGAGCAACGCCCGCTCTTTCGATCGGTAGTTCACGAACCAGCGGGAGTCACCTGGTGGTTGGAAGTTCGAATCGATGTGCCACCCGGCGTCCCCCGGATCCTCTTCGCTGGGAAATCTCACGACGAATGCACCCAAGTTCGGGCGGGTCTGCCAGGCATCCGGGTTGACCACCTGGCCGACGGCGTCGAGCAAGCGAGGGGCGTTCGCTGCCCGCCGAAAGCAATCCCCTGTCGGCACGCCCCTGACCACCGGCCGTCGCCAAGTGTTCGGGCGTGCGAGGTCGATGTCCAGTTGCTGGGCTGCAGAGCGGCGACACTCCTCAGCCAGTTCTGTCGGAAAGGCGGACCGAACCACGAGATAGCCCTCCGTGATGAATCGCTCGAGTTTCGGTGGCTCCAGCACCCCACCATTTTGATTCATCCCACTGAACCGGCGGCGATATGGGCACTTTCACGTCCAACCTGTCCGGCGTTCCGGGGGCGCCGGCATAATGATGTCGATGACCTCTCGGATGCCTGGGAGTGGGCGCTACGCAAAGCGTGAACGAGAGCAGCGTTGGGTGCTGAATCGACTTCCAACCGGCGTCGTTGATCCGGTCGAGATACGAGACCTCTACCTTCGCGACACCCAGCTCCGGCTCCGCAAGATCGAGTCTGCCGAGGAGGTGATCTGGAAACTCGGACAGAAGATCCGGCTCCGACCTGAGTCTCCTGAGATCGTCAAAATGACCAACGTCTACTTGGACGAGCACGAGTACCAGGTCCTACTCAAGCTTGAGGGTGCACAGCTCCTGAAAACGCGCTGGCACTGGACGTGGGAGCACCGCCGGTTGTCAGTTGACGTGTTCGGTGGCCACCTTGAAGGCCTCATCCTTGCCGAGATCGAACGTGATTCTGATGAATCTCTCCTGGGGCTTCCGAATGGGGCTCTTGTCGACGTGACACGGGACGACCGATTCTCCGGTGGCGCTCTCGCCTGGTTGACGCCGGGCGACGCCACTCGGTTGCTCGACGAGCTGTTGAACTGACGGCAAGTCGAAGGCCAAGTCGGTTGACGAGTGAGATCCGTTCGCCTGTGAGCGGACCCGCGGGTGTAGGCCAGACGCCAGCACGTCGATCAGTTCTTCGTGTTCGTCTGATGGCACTGGCGGGGCGAAATCTTCGTATCGGGGGGATGATCGAACTGGCGGACAACGGCAGCATGCATCAAGTGGCCTCTTCTAGACGGTTGTGGTTCTTGCATCCCATGCTTCATGCCCGAGGTCCGAGTCGCAAGGGCGCCGACGCCGAGTCCGCCCGCGGGATGATGACCAGGGCCCACCAGACCGCTCCTGCACGAAGCAGGCACTTTGCGGATACTCAACTGAGGAAAATGACGCCGAATTGACCACGTAGGCTCATCGAATGGTCACCCCTCGCACGCATGGGAACATCGACATCGATGGCCTGGCCGTGTTTTACGAGACCGAGGGCGACGGAGAGACCATTGTGCTCCTCCATGGAGGATTGGCAGATAACTCCACATGGGCTGCGCAGTTCTCGGGGTTGTCACCGCACCGCCGGGTCGTGGCGCCTGAGCGCCAGGCGCAGGGCCATACTCCTGACCGGGCTGGCCCTTTGACATATCGGGCAATGACCGACCAGACCGTCAGCTTCCTCGTCGCTCTCGGCCTCGGGCCGGTCGATCTGCTTGGATGGAGCGACGGGGGCATGGTGGGGACCCTCATCGCGGCAGAGCACCCCGAACTCGTCCGGACACTGACCGTCACAGGATCCGGCTTCTCCAGCACCGGATACGTCCCGGGAGCGATGGAGGCCCTCGTGGCCCTATCGCCCGGCGATGAGGACATGGTGATGTTCGCCGCCATGTACGCCCAAGCCTCCCCGGACGGTCCTGAACATTTCCCCGAGGTATGGGAGAAAATGCGCACGCTGTGGGCGGAGGCCTTCGACTGGACGGCGAAAGTGCAGCAGATCTCGGCACCTACCCTCGTCATCGTCGGCGATGACGACTACATCAGCGTGGAACACGCACAGGAGTTCTCCCACAGGGTCGAGAATGGACAGCTGGCCGTTGTGCCAGGCGCGTCTCACCTTGTCCCGATGGAGAAGCCGGATCTCTTCAACCAGCTCGTGCTCGATTTCACGGCAAACCCGTTTCCCGCCACGATGATGCCCCTCCGGCGTAAGGCAAGTGGTTCAGCCCGTCAACTCTGAGCCCAGGCGCCCCCTTTCGCTGCCGGTTGCGGGGCCGTAGTCTTGGCGGCGACGGTTCCTCTCATGCCACGACTCCCTCATGGCTACACGAACCGCACACGGCGTGTTGAGAACGGAATCGAGAAGCGGTACGAAGGAGCCGGCTCGTCACACCGTTCCCTCCAGCAGAGCATCTAAGGAGTGACTCGGGCGAGGCGGCTATAGCCGTTCGACAACTGGGAAGACGGCTCAAGTACGTAGAAAGATCCTCGGTAGAGGGTCGACTCCCCCTCGGCCAGACCTTGTTCTTCCTCGAGGGCAGGAAGCGCTGAACCCCGCGCCATTACCTGTTCGCTCCCCGTCCTTGCATCGATCCGAAGGACGTCCAATGGCTGTCCTGTATCGCCCGGCCCTGGCGGCGGGTTGGCCACGACCGTCCATAGCCCGTGGTACAGATCACCAACCACTTCGCCAATCGGCTGAGAACCCGTGAGAGGGGTGTCCAACCCGATCGTGGCTTCGACGCCATCGAAGCGCCACAGGGTTTGTGCCGTTGGGATGGAACCAGCACCAAGCCAGACATGGCCACGAATGGCGGTAAGCCAGTAGGCGTGAAGGTCCGATGCCAGAAGCGTGCCCGTTAGCTGCGAAGCCCCTGGGACAGCGTGGTAGAGGACGTACGGGGCGGGGCTACCTCGAAAGGAGTTGGCAAGCCAGACCCCGTCGTCGTTAGCTGCCATCAGAGGATCGAAGAGCTGCGGGGTCGCGATGGTGTCCACGACGTCACCGTTCACAGCGTTGACCTGAAGTAGCTGCGGGCCGGCTGTGGTTTCCGCGTCGTACAGCCAGAGCCAGTTCCCGCCATAGGCAACGACCGGCGATGATGTCGAGTCGTAGGAATACGTAATGACGGGTGGGCCGACCCTGTAGCTGCCCGTCCGTGGATTGAGGACGGCAAGGGCTTCCTGCGCCGTGTAACCCTTCGTGATCGAATTCACGGGGCTCACGAGTTGCACCGTCATGGCGGGATTGTCACAGCTTGCCCGCACGCTCTTGCCGATCTTGAGCGTCTTGGGGTTCACCAGGGCAAGTGCGCACTGCGTGAACCCGTGAGGGCCAAGGTTGCTCTTGCTGGCGACGTAACTCGCGATGAAGAGGTGACCCCTGGCACTGAAGAGCTGCCTGAAGCGGTAGCCGTGCGGAAGCGGCACCGAAATGGCAGAACTCGTTGGAGCTACCGGACCAGCGGTGCTCCCAGGAGTTCCGGTGTCCCCTGGGCGAGAGACGGCACCCCCGCCCGCACCGCCTCCGCGGCCACTTTGCGCTATGACGAGCGCGAAGAGCAGCGCCGCAATGAGGACGACAACGGTTGCGACCGTGAGACGCCGTCTCCGACGCCTCTGGCGTGCCTCCTTGAAGAGGGCCTCCGCGTCGGGGGGTTCATCGATCTGTGGGCGATCAAGGAGCGCCACGCTGACCTCGTACCCCGTTGTACGAAGGCGTCACGGAAGCGACGCGATCATGTCGATGAGTTCTTCACGCTTGTACCCCTGATGGCGGGCGAACTCGATCAGCTCACGAACCCGTCCGAGCACAGCGCCCTTTTGTGGTGTGCCCAAGACCGTGATGCCGCGGCCACGAGTGAACTCCAAGAGTCCCTCGTCTCGCAGGATGTGCATCGCCCGGAGCACGGTGTTCTTGTTGACGCCGAGGACGGCGGCGATGTCCTTGACCAGTGGGAGGCGGTCTCCTGGTCCCGCCTCCCCATCGGCGATGGCCCGACGGATTTCGGCGGCCACCTGGTCATGCAAGGCCAAAGGGTCCGAGCGGTCTACGTTGACAGAAATCATGGTACTAGTCATAGTAGTTCTGTGTCCGTTGGATTGCTACCCCCAGAGACGACCGATTCCGATGTCATGCAGCCCTTGGGAACCGACGCCCAGCTTCTCTTCCCTGAGGCTCGTCGTCGACGGCGGCGTCGGCTCCTCGCCGGATTGATCGTGTGCGCAGTCATCGCCCTTGGCGCCACGGTCTTTGTCTCCGCCGGAGGAGGCGGACACTTCCTTGGCGGCCCACCGACCGGATCGGGCAGCAGAGAGCCTTCGGGGAGCATGGTGACTCATCAATCGATTCCACCGGGACATGGTCAACAGACGCCCAGCCGAACTGGGCCTCCAATCTGTGGCAAGCAGACAGTGCCCTTGGGTCCGCGTCACACGAAAGGGTCCGCGTCCCTGCTCCCGTGCTACAAGCTGAATCTGCCCGGAGCGGTAAAAAGGGTCGCCTCTCCCTAAAAAACTCGGGACTAGGGCCGTGAGCCGCGGGTGCCCCATCCGCCGGGTTGGTGAGCGGAATTGGCTGTTGCTCGGATCAGGCGAGCGGCTTCACGTCAGTCGCCCGATGATCGCAACCACCCAGCCGGGAGTCAGATATCGAAACTCCACGGGTTCGTCCTCCTGGAGGTCCCGATGGCCCGACACATTGAGGGCTGCGAAGCTGGCAAAGACGGTGCCCTCTACCTCCGACGAACCGAGGACACCCCAGCCCTCCTCGGAATACCACGCTTGAGCGGCTCCGATGACTTTCGGCTTTGGAGTTACCGACGCATCCTCCGGGGGTTGCTTGGCTCATGTCCTGCGCCTAGACCGGCCGTCCGCTTGCCGCCCAGGTGCCGGAATGCGACATTTCGACAGCGACAGACTTTCGTGCGTGGGCGAGGATAGGCAGCGCAGAGGAGCCGGACATCCGCGAGAGCCGAATCCAAGTAGTCGTCCCAAATGAGGAAGGGAGAAGACAGATGGCAAAGGACAAAACAAAAGAGGCGAAGGGAGGCACGAGCCCACCGGGGAGCGAATCGCTTGGCGTGCAGTGGCTCGACGACGTGGTCGCCCACGACTTCGACGCCGCATCGGCGTATCTGTCATTGAAACTCGACGAGAAACAGGCGGCGGTTGCCGTTGGACGCCTTCGCAAGGCTGAGGTCACCCGTCGCCGGGCCAACGACATCTTGCGTGCTTGCAACCTTGTGGCATTGCCCTTGGACGACCCCGGTGTGCGCCGTGATCTGCTCAACGCCGTCTCTGGCAAACGGCTAAGTCCCGTGCTCGTCGTCTCCACGGGGGACGGTGGTGACATTGCCGACGGGTACCACCGGGTCTCCCTCGCGTACCACCTCGACCCCTTCGGTGATGTCCCCTTGCGCATCGGCGCTGCTCCCACCTGATCCTCGAGTTGCCGACATCGTCCCGTCGTTGTGGCCGTCGTGGCCGGCGGTTAGGACCTCCCGGCGGAGTCCAGCTCGATGCCCCGCCGCTCGGCTATTGCGGTTGCAAGCGCTTCTGTAGAGCCACGACTGGACGCCATCTCGACCAAGTAACCGGGCTGCAGGCGCGAGCAGCCCCCCGGAGCGCCTTGAGATCCGGGGGGCCGTCGCCAAGGGGTCCGACCGTGCCGGCCGTCGGATCCACCGCAGCACTACCCACGGGGGTGAGACGCGAAACAACGGACCCTCGACTCGAGGCGAAGACTGCCGATAAGACGAAGCGATCCCGGCGCGATTACGCGGGCCGGGGTCGTCTCGCTATGGCACGTATGCGGCGGGCGTGGCGGGACACCCAACATCGAGGTGTCGTCGGGAGACCCCGGCGTGCCGCAAGTAAGTTTGGCCGTCGTGGATGCGGGGCGCAATCGCTACCCCGAATATTCTGTCGCGCAGGAGGAGTTGGAGGTGTTCGCTCCGCCTCTAGGACTTCCGGACCCAGGAAAGAGTTCCGCTGGCGTCCTCGATCCTCGGTTCCCGCAGGTTTCGAATTGACACGGGGAGTCATCGTCCCCACCCTGGACCGACGTGGGTGCAAAGCAGCGACCTTCGCCAGGCGGACTGAAGGTCATCGATCAGCGATATGTCGAGCTCTAGCGCCGCACCCAAGAGGTCCTCGCTGTCGATCCCAGGGTCAAGGCGGTGGAGCTGTCGGGTTCGGTGGCCCGCGGCACGGCTGACCAGTGGAGCGATTTGGATCTCAAGATCATCACCACGCCGGAAGGATTCGAATCATTCTTGAGCGACTGGCAGAGCTGGCTTGAAAGAATCACTCCGACGGTCTTCGCCCGCCGGCCCATTGCACCGTTCATCGTCAACACGCTGACTCCTGACGGTCTGACGCTGGACCTCGCCATCTATTCCGGTCAGGCACCGGCGGAGCCCACCGGACCCGCCCGCTACCCCGTCGGTCTGTTGTCGTCACGAAAGTTCGACGACCTCGGAGACGCCCTTGAGTACGCCGTGGAGGAGGAGCTCCGTGGCTTGGCTGGACCGTTCATCACCCTGATCCAGCGGGAGGAGCACATGCGACACTTGACTGGCGTCCCTCACATCCTCGGGCTTCTCGCCACGGTCTTCCTCGCCGAGACCGGCTCCCGCCCCCGGCCAAGCAATGGAACAGGTCTTCAGCGCACAGCAGCGAGACATAGTGGCCGCGCTGCCTCCGGTATCAGCCACCCGAGATGGCGTGCTCTCCTTCGGTCTCGCCGTGGCCGAACTGTTGGTCATCCGAGCCCGGCCTCTCTACGTCCGCTATGACCGACGTTGGCCGGGGGAGCTCGCTCAGGTGGCCGGAGATCGACTTGAAGGAGAGCTCGGACTCGACGTCCGTGATTGGCTGCACTAGCCGGACGGCGAGAGCTGAACCTCGTTGCTGAAGGTTGGCTATGGCACATCAGAACGACACGAAGCAACGCCGAACGTGGAATCGTGTCGGCGCAAGCTCGAGAGCTCGTTGGACTTGCCCGTCGCTTTGGATTTGGTCGAGTGGAGATCCAGGATCTGCCGTGAGTCGTTAGGAGTGTGACATTTCAGGGTCCCTCCTGGATGGGGTATGACGATTTCACGGAGCTTCTACGAACTTGTTCTGACGCGCGAGGATGGCCACGTGACGCCGGTCGTTCTCATACGGCATGCCGAGCCGCTCATGGTTGGGCACACGCCGGCGGCCGGGTGGTCCCTGACTGAGCAGGGCAGGAATGACGCACGCGTGCTGGGAACAAGCCTCGCTGGCCGATCTGCAAGCACAATCGTGTGGACGAGTCCGGACCGTAGAGCCTACGAAACCGCTGCACTGGCCTTTCCTTTCGTGGTGACCGACGTCCGGAATCAGCTCAGCGAGGTGAAAAAGCCGTGGTATGCCTCGGCCGACGAGCACGCGAATGCCGTTGCTAACTATCTGAGGGGCGAGGTGGTCCAGGGGTGGGAGAGTCGTGAAGACGTGATCACCCGAATTACTCAACTGAAGTTGGACTTCGAATCCTTGGAGAGCCTTGTCCTGGTGAGCCACGGCGTGCTCCTGACCACATGGCTCGACCACGAGATAGGACTCGACGATCCGTTGTCGTTTTGGTCCGATCTGCGAATGCCCGACGCTTGGGAGTTCAACCTCGAGGAGAAGTCACTCGAGCGGATCCTGTAGCACCGTCGGTTCGGCGGGCCTCGCGTTCGGCGCCCGTCCGGCAGCGAACTGGGCCATGCCCATCTACGTTCGGAGGTGAGCCCACCGATCAGCGCGTCTCAGCTGTGTTTGGGCGAACTGAGCATAGGGAGGAACTCAACAACTCGGGTCGATCTTCATCGAGTGTTGCCCCGAGGAGCTTTACGACGTTGGGTTCCGACACTCGTATCGGTGAAGGGAGTCTGTCTGCAGGTCGTGTTAGGGACGAAGGGGACTCTGCCCGGGTAGGTGCATGGTCCACCGATCACAACGAGTCACCTGAACGAACGTGGGAGACGCGTTCTCAGGTCGTCGTCGCTGATTTGAGGACAAGAGTTTGCATTTCTCGTCGGCCAAGCGTGGATACGTTGGGGCTACACATTCACACCCAGGAGACAGAACGATGCGGGCCGAGTCCTGGGACTTCCCGGCTGCGGGCGTCGCCAGATTTCATGAGAGATACGGGTCCCTTTAAGCGCCATCAGCAAGTCCCGTTTCAGAACGGGGGTTGACGACAGCGTCAAGGGCTTGTGGACGCGCAAGAGATCCTCTGAACCGGTGATGGATTTGCGTACATGGGTACAAAAGGTCATGAGATGCCCGAGCGTGCGAAGTGGCAAGCGATTCCTAGAGAGTTCAGATATGAAATGAAGAAAATGAATAACGGACGTCTGCAGAACGGAATCGGGATCACATCTGTCTTGGCCATTGTGGTGGTTCTAGTGCTTCTTGCTCTCGAGCCCGGTTCGCTGCCAGGCGCCCCGAGCCCCGCCGTTACAACTCCGAGCCCCTCCTTTACAAGCGGCACGACAACGCCGACCACATCGATTGCCAATGGTGCGGATCCCTCTCGCATAGCAACTGCACCTTCGTCAACTATTGCACCAACGTCAACGTCAACGTCGTCGTCGTCGAGCGGCTCAGCAAGACACGCCAACGACCTCACCGGATCACAGTCCAATACCGCAGGCACCACAGCAACGACTATCCCCACCAATCCACGGTTGCCAGGCGCAACAATATCGACGACCACGACAAGCGATCCAGCGGTATCGGGCACATCCGCACCAACAACCACAACGACACGACCCCCAGACCGTGCGGTGAGCACGACTACTGCAGTTCCACCTACGACAACTACGACAACTACGACAACGGCTCCGGGCGGCACTCCCTCCTCGACAGTGACCGAGGTCTTTGCCCCATGGACGTCCGAAGGAGTACTTGCTCCGGGAATTCAAGTTACTGCCACCCTCAACGACGGATCATGCTCTACAGCGTCACTTGCAGATGGTGCGGATCAAAATGCCTGGCGATGCTCTTCCGGCAACAGCGTCTACGATCCATGTTTCGCTCCACCAGACGAATCGAACGTAACTCAGGTGGCTTGTACACAGAGCCCCTGGTCCGGCGTCGATGTGTTGACACTTGTACAGCCGCTGGCTTCTAGCTCCACGGGGACAACAGGCGACCCCGGGCCGGCGCCAGTTCCTTGGTACATACAACTCGCAAATGGAGATCAGTGTGGACGAACAACGGGAACGGCCTCTAGCGCGGGTGGTCTGAGTCTCAGCTATGCCTGTCAGTTGGGTAGTGCCAGTTCGCCCAACACTTCCACCGAACCGTGGACCGTCCAGTATCTGCCGAATAACTCTCAGGTCGTCAGCGACGTCGCTGTAATCACGGCCTGGAACTGAGTTACATCTACTTCTTTGGCTTAGGCCAGCGCTTAAGGGCTAGAAGTGGCGGAGCCTTGGCCGCCCATCGCTCGCGAATGCACTCTCGCCGGAGGGGCTGCCACTGCCCGCGAACAGGGGGTGCGACTAGCCATACTCGTCAAAATCGAGTGCCACGGGCGTAGTCCAGAGGAATTTGATGTGCCGAACTGTCCCACAGACCCGGTAGCTGATACCCCTAGGTTGAATTCCCGACGATTTCCTCCGTCCACCTTCGGACGTCGGTATCCGTCTCTGGTCGAGGCGGTGAGGCGTTAAGAACACTCGGGCGTGGGTGGTGCCTGCCACTGATCGACGAGGATGGAACCGGGAAGAACGTACTGCTCACCGGATCTCAAGGAGGGGTTGGCACCGCTGTCCTGTCTGTGCTCGAGTCGGCTGGTTGGACTGTCCAACCCTTCGATCTGTCCAACGGCCAGAACCTCCTCGACGAGAAATCGGTGCTCAGAGCCGTTGAGGGCTGCGACGCCATCGTCCACGCCGGTGCCATCGCCCATGACATGAGCGGGACCCCTGCTCAGATCATGGCCACCAACGTGCTCGGCACCTGGCACGTCCTCCTTGCGGCCGAAGCCCACCACCTGACACGGGTCATCACGTTCTCATCGGCCAGGTCTTCGGCTTCGCCGAGGGTGAAGGGGTTCCCGACTATCTCCCGGTCAATGACTCGCACCCGCTTCGAGCAGCACGGCCCTACGGACTCTCAAAGCGTTTGGCCGAAGAGATGTGCGCAGCTTGGACCGGCAGAACAGGGATCCCGACGATCGTGTTGCGACCGGTGATGATCGTCAACGACGACACCCTCACCTCCCTCACAGACTCTGAACTAAGTGCATTCGTCCATGTCGAGGACGTGGCCGAGGCCACCCTCACGGCCCTTACACCGACGTCGACGGCCATCACCGGCTGACCCTCTGTGGGCCTGGAGACTTCGATGCCTCAGCCGCCTTCGAGACGCTCGGCTGGCGAGCCCGCAGAGGTCGGCCGAACTAGAGCCCGGCCCGGCGTTCGGGAACGCCATGAGGCGTCGGCGTCGATGAGCCGAAGTGGCACTGGCCGGGCACAGTACAGACCCCGCATTCAGGTGCTGTGTTCAAAGTCCGACCAAGAACTCGAGCAAGAGATTGTTGGTCTCGCTCGCACGTTCCTGGGGGATCCAGTGCCCGCAGCCGTCCAGGATGACCGAGGCGCGCAGGTCGGGTATAAGGCGGTCACCCAGCGCGTCCACCTGTACTCGCGTTCGGGGCCAGTTGAGAACCGGGTCGCGGTCACCACCCACGAACAATGCTGGCACTTTGATCGGTGCTTGGTGCCAGGCCGACATGTACTCCCAGTTCTGGCGGTGGTTGCGGTACCAGTTGAGTGCACCCCGGTAGCCGGTCCGGCTGAACTCGGCGGTGTAGTAGTCAACGTCCGCTTCGCTCAGCCATCCCGGTAGCACCTTGTCCGAATAGTCGGGCATGACTGTCGCACCGCCCACCTCGGTGGTGGTGTGCACTTCGGCCGCCTCACCGGAGATGGCGAGCAAGGCCCCCAGAACTGTGGCTCGCACGTCGGCCTCGAGGGCAGCCTCGGCTACCCCCGGTTCCTGGAAGAACACTTGGTAGTTGTCCGGTCCCAGCTGGGCGGTGAGTTCACTTAGGAAATCAGTGTCTGCCCGGGGAAAGTACGGGGTGCTGAGCATGACCAGGCCACGGACGAGGTCGGGTCGGAACAGGGCCAAGGTGGTCGCCACCGGTGATCCCCAGTCTTGGCCCACGACCACGGCGGAATCCTCGTCCAGCGCATCGAAGAGACCGACGATGTCGCCGGCGAGGTGCATGAGCGTGTATTGATTGACTGCAGATGGTGCATCGGTGGCGCCGTAGCCGCGCTGGTCCGGAGCCACGGCTCGGTAGCCGGCTTCGGCCAATGCTCGGAGCTGGTGACGGAACGAATACCAGAGTTCCGGGAAGCCGTGAAGCAAGAGGACTAATGGCCCCTCGCCGGCTTCCGCCACGTGCATGTTGATTCCGTTGGTACGGATCGTGCGGTGGATGACGTCCATTTCAGCCATTCTTGCTCGCCGCTCAGCCCATCGCCCCCTCGAGGGTTTGGTCGGTGGCAACCGACAACCTCGAAGTGCGCGTGCGCGGCTCCGTCTCGATTGGCGACTGGGGCACTCAAGTTGAGTGTGCAAGGTGTTGTTGGATGGCCACGATGTGCGGTACTGGCATCCCGTAGACGGGGTGCGAGACGTTTCGGGACGTCGACGTTCGCGTCCTGTTTGGACGCATCCTCGCCAGGGAGGCCATCACGCTCGCCTTGGGTGCCGTTATCGGCCTGGTGGTCGGTCTGCCCTCCGGCAGCGTCGCGGCTGGGGTGATTACCGCTTTGGTGATCTGGAACGTCGTGTGGTGGGCGATGTGGTTCGTCGGCCAGCCCGCTAGGGGCCGCTGAGCGCCGCCACCCAATGGTGCCAGTCCGGCAGCGAGGGACACCTCACCAAGGCAGGCATTCACCATGCTCGACCACGGACGACACGAACTCTGCCGTCATTCGAGCCCGCTGAACGGCAGAAAGGGATAGACGCTCAGGTTCCTCGCGCCAGTAACCAAGGGCCTCCTCGATGAGCGGTCGCCACCTCGGCGCAAACTCGCTGAGCGCGTACGCCCCAGCGGCTTCTTTGGAAATCACCTGTCCGGTCGCGATCGTGCAGTGCAGGCGTGGTGCCCCCAGCACACCCCATGCCGTCCAATAGCGGGGACGAAGGGCGAACCGACGCACTGGACTACGAGCAACTCTCTCGGCCCATGAACGCCAATAGGTGTCGAGGTTCCCAGCCGTCCAGGAGCGGAGTCGTTGCGATTCGGTATTGAGATTCAGCGCCGAAGCCCGCGGACCGCGGATCGGAACGCCATTCTCGGCAAGCACCTTCCATCCCACCGGACTCAGATCCGATCCGGCTTGTCCACTCTTGAACTTCGTTCCCACCTGGCTCGCCACGGGCCTGATTTCTGTGACAGGCCTGGCCAGGTCCGATTCAAAGATGAAGATCCCGTTCAGCGTGCCCGTCAGCGGCGAGCGACCCTCGACGAGCGCCCTGGACCCAGTCACGAGACCACTCTGGGCGTGGGCAATGCGCAGGCGGCTGACGCAGGGTCTATCGACTGCGCTGTCCAGGACGCCGACAAAATCCAGATCACTGCGCCGCCGCCGGTAGCCTCCCAGCGCCACCGAGCCGACCAGGTAGAGGCCCACGACGGCTCCTGGTAGCAACCGGTCGAGTTGTCTCAAATACAGTTGCGCGTCCTGCTGAGCAGCCGCCTCGAACACGGAATGGAGCCTTGCAGATGCCGTGATTGTGCACCGCAGGCCGGCGATGAGGATATTTCGCGACATGAGCACTAGACCCGGCCTTGACCGCACGGTGGCACGCACTGTCGATGTGGCTGACTGAGAATGCCCTGTCGGGATGACGGTCGAATGGCGCGAGGACACGAGCGCGTCACCCAATACGTGGAGCAACACCCGAAAACGTTCGCCGGACGGTGGGTTGTAGCACGACGGCATCGTCCGGTGGCTCACACTCGGACCTGCTCGCTATCGGCGGCCCTTGAGCGGATAGAGCGACCCCGGGTATTACACCTCCACACTGATTTCGATCCGGGGTGGTCCGCTCAGGCCCGCTCTAGCCATGGCATCTTTCAGATCAGGATCGTCGGCGAAGGCGTGAGCCTCATCGACGGACGAGAACCAGTGCAGCCCCGTGATCTCGTTCGGATCGTCGGCATTCCGAAAGACGGTGGCGTCTGTGACCCCGTGCTTGTCACGTATCGGTTGCGCCTTGTCATATTCGATCCGCCAAGCGTCAAAATCCTTCACGGGATGCTGGACAACCATCAATACCCTTGCCATCTGATGCTCCTCAATGTGTTGTCTGATCAGTCGAGGTCTCCGCTTCCAAGGGTAATCCTCAAGTTTGCAGACGTGACGGTCACCGAGGTCCGTCGCCTCGTTCACGAAGCATCGACCCCAGGACCACCCGCCGCTTAGGCACGCGCATTTGCCCATTCAGCGGTACCCCCGGCCGTTGGCCGCCGCGAGTTATTCGGCAGCACGAAGCTCGCGCTTAGGTACGGTTTGGCGACGGCCCAGACGGTCCTTCTCTATCTGACTGGAGTTTGCTCGAGATCGATAATGACTTCACGAGGTTGTTCGGACAGGTGTGGAATTCCTCGGCTAATCTGGCGACCGCCATGCCGCTCTACGCTGCGTCGCGTCCGCAGCCGCCGAACGGGGCACTTGTCTGGGCGACTCACACGTGGTGGAGCGCATCGCCAACCTGAGCAATATGAAGATGATCTGTTCCCGCGCAAAGGTTGAATGGATCGAAATGCAAGGGCATCATGCCGGCGGCCTCGGCTGACCTGATGTCGTACTTCACGCTGTCACCCACGTAGATCACGTCGGAAGGATCCAGACCAAGTGAAGGAAGCGCAAAATCGAAAATGGTCGGATCTGGCTTTGCAACGCCAACGACGCCAGAATCGATGATTGTCCGGACGGGCACGCCCTGTCCCGCTCCTACCTGGCAGATCTTGTTTCGGAGAAGCTCCTCTTCGACATGGCCGTCCGAGTTGCTCACGATTCCCAATCTGAGATTCGCTTGGTAGAGATTCCGCAATCCAACAATCGACAAGCCCAGTACACGTCGCCACAGATCGAGTGACGGACCCGCCCACAGCGGAATCAGCCTGTCGATGGCTGTTTCAAGGCGATCCTCGCGGAGCCCGATCGATGAGAGATAACCGTTTAGATAGATGCGCCTATCTCCATCTCCCGGCGCATTGGCCACATCGAGAGCGTGCATGCCCTCGAAATGCGCCCGATCGCACTCTGCATCTGACAACGTTCCGATCAGTTCACGGAGTGCTTCGACCAGCCGATCTCGACTTGGCACCAGAAACACTCCACCTACGTCGAGTAGCACTCCCTGCATGTCTCCAGTTTGGTCGCTCAGGCAGCGATCGGGAAAAACCATGATTCCCACAGTCCCGGCAACCGACCGGGGTACCCATTCCGATTCGGGGGACGGCCGATCCCGCCGATCCGGCCAGCGTGACGAATCGTACGGGTGCGGCGCCGCAGCGCGGCCAATGCCCCGCTCTCGGACGCATGATGGGCAATGAAACAGGTTCACCGGAGGTGGATGGTTCCGACATCTCAATCGGGCAGCGTCGGAGGCTGTTGCCACCTGGTCTCCCAGTGTCCCTCTAACGACCCACCGATGGCTTCCTCAATGGTGCTTTGGGGAATGTGAATCAGCTGCGAGGCCCAGGCAGTGAGCAGGGATTCCGAGATCCGAATGGGAACCTCAGCGATCAGCGCCACGTTAAGAGCATCACTCGGCCGCGCATCGATGTGGACGACCCCAGTGGGCGTGCCTAGAACGATCTCGGCCAAGTACGTCAGCTCCGTGAAGTCTGTGATCCGTACTTCGGTGATCGTCGCCTTGGTTGCCTCAACGAGGCTGACGCACAGCTGGTACGTCATCGGCCTGGGAAACTCGATCGATTGGAGGGTGGACACCATTGCCCGACCTTCCGGGGCGCCAACGAAGATGACCAAACGACGATCCCCAGAGGTCTCCTCCAGCGTCACGGCGTGAGTGCGACGCACGGGATCATCCGCAGCCAGGCTGCGAACCTCCAAAAGGGATGCCTCGACATAGGTGTCGTCATCTATAGGGGACACGGCTACCTCCTCTGTTTCATCGATGAGATCAGAGAGTGTCTGGGTGAGGTTCTCTCGTGCTTGATGAAGACGTGCCTTCACTGCCCCAGGCCGGATCCCAAGTTCACGTGCTGCTTCGGCATGACTGAGACCCTGCCAATAGAAGGCGAGTACCGCCTCGCGTCTGACCGAGCGGTAGGTCGCAGGACTGCATCGCGCACCCGTTGCGCCACCTCTGCCGCCTCGGCCTGGTCATCGGGTGCCGCACCGCCATCGACGACGTCGCCACAGAGTGGGCCGCTAGCAACCTCGCGTAGCAAACGGCGGGCGACATTGAGGGCGATGCCGGCGTACCAGGAACCAAATCGTTCTGGGGACCTCAGACGCGGCAATCCGATCAACGCGGCGACGGTCGCCTCTTGAAGGACGTCTGCGACCAAAGTGCGATCTCGAAGCAACCGCAGGGTCACTGACCTGGCCATTTTCATGTGTCGGCCGACCAGCACCGCAAAGGCAGACTTGTCGCCGCCCAGGGCCGACTTCACGAGGAGAGCGTCGGGAGCGTCAGGGTATTCGCGCCAGGTCACAGCTGATAGTGCCTCAAAGGCACCATTGGGTTAGCTACAACGTCCACGCCGGGACGAGATCAGCGACCAAATCTGGTATGTCGGGTCCCCTATATCCGACGATCTGGGCATGGGCTTACTACGTAAAGTCCCACAGGTCGTTCGTCTCTACGGCGAGAACCTCACAGAGGCGGTTCAAGACGTCCACGAGAAAGACGGGTCGCGCCGCGAGCGGCCCACTGTTGTGTTTGTCGCGAATGTCAACTGCGCGCCGTAAGGCCTCGCGAACAATCCGACTGGGATCGTCCCCGACCCTGTCAGGCCAAGTTGGGTCCTCCCAGCGCCAGTGCAGCTCCCCGGGAATGTCGCTCATGTAGCCATCCTGCCATCGAGGTGTCGCCGACTCTGTTCGGGGCCGTATGAGGCATCGTTCTGTAGCGGATCGCTGATGGAGCGGTGGCCATCTTCGGCTACCGACACCGCTATTGGCTCGCAGACCAACGTCACGATCAAATTCGGTGCGTTATCTATGAGCAGTGGGTGCTCGTCGCGAAGATCGACTGACTTCAGGGTCACGTGCGTGGGCGGATCCGGAGGCTACTTCGGCCCTGCCGCCGAGTTCACCGTCCCCAGACGACGCTGTCGGATAAGCGCCGTAATCTGCGGGTCGCGCACGGTATCCGGTCAGTCTCGGTTAGCTCGATCCTGCGCAGCAAAGCTGTAGACGGGCGAACTCGGCGCACTCTGTGCCGCATCTCCGAGTGCGACGCACGAGCCTGCTGAAGGACAGGAGATCCCACCCAAGCTGAGGTAACTCTGGCCGTAGGCGTCCGGCGCCCCCTCAGGCACGCTGAACGTGACGTCGGACCACGTCGCTCCTCCGTCGGTGGTTCCGAGCAAGATTGGCTGGCCCCCGTTGTAAGTGCCGCCCACCTGTCGAGGCACGGCATCAGAGCCGGTCACCCAGCACTGCGAATCGGTGGGACACGACAGACCTCGAACAAGGGCTGCGGCACGTCTGCAGGCATCGAATCGGGCGTCCACGAGAGGCCACCATCGCTCGTCGATGCCAGGGCGCCGATGATGAGGGGCCAGCCCGGAAAGCTACATCCGAACTGAGACGATCCGGCCTCCTCTTGGAACTCCTTCGCCGTCGCGGCGGACTCGGCTTGTGCGACCGCTGCGACGGCGGGGCTCTGCACACTTGTCGTCGGCGTGGTCGTCCCGGGTGGCTCCGGAAAGGATTTCCCAGCGCATTGCGGTGGATTCTGAGATGGGAGCGCGATCAACCCGGTCATCCAGCAGTGCTGTGCGTCGGCACACGACAGCGCCGAGTCTTCCGCCTCGACGCCGAGGCCGTCCGGAATGGTGCCAGGCGACCAGGCCGTACCCCCATCGGTGGTTCGAGCTGATGCCCCCGCAGCGAAGTTGCCTGGACCCCCGATGTCGTTCTTAAATCCGATGGCAGTGCAGTCCTGGTCCGAACTGCAGCTGAGCGACTGCATCGAATCGCCACTCACGAGAGGCTCGTCGGTGAACGTCGTGCCGCCGTCTGTGGTGAAGAGGAATGTGGCGTCTGTGGTCTGCTCGGACGAGTCCTTGCTTTTTGCAGCGAGCCCGGCACAAAAGTTCGTCCGAGGGACACGACAACGCGTCGAGATGGCCAACACTGCTCGGGAGTGGATCGAGCGCCCACGTCACTCCGCCGTCGTTCGTCGCAGCAAGAACGGCTTGGCCGTTGTGGGTGCCTCCTGCAGCACAGTTGGACGCACTGCCGCACGCGATCTGGCTCGTGGGCGCGAAGCCATTGGGCATCGGGTGCGCAGTCCAGATCTGGCCCCCGTCGGAACTCGCATACAGCGATACGCCGAGCAATGGCGCTCCTGCGTAAGGAGTTTTGTAGTGGCCGCTCATGACGTAGCAAACCGACACGGTCGGGCACGTCAGCGAACCACGCGGCGGTCCATTCGTGTACTGGCTCCATGTGCCCGAAAGTACGTCGTCAGCGAGGCTCCAGGTGCCCGACTGAAGGGGCAATCTGCCGGCCTGTGGTGTGGGTGTGCCGCCTCCGCCGCCGACGACCAGGACACCTGCCACGACCAGGACGGCAGCGCACGCGACCAGCACCGCGGATCGCCGAACCCTGCGGGTCCGGTCGTGCGCCTTTGACCGAACCGTCGGGTCGGCGGGGAGATTCCTCAGCAGAGGCACGGATGCGCTCCATGTCCTCGAGCTCGTGGAGTGACGGCGCTGGTGGCGCTGCGTCGACGAGCTCCATGACCAGGCTTCGGATCTGAGTGTCGAGCTTGTCACTCATTTGTCCTGAGTTCCTCCTTCAAGCGGGATCGAGCGCGGGCGAGATGCCGCTTCACCGCCCCCTCGCTGATTCCCATTAGCTGAGCGACTGCAGACGGGCCGAGGTCCTCCCAGTAGGTGAGCACGATGACGGCTCGCTGTTTCACGCTCAATCGCTGGACGGCCCCGAGCACCTCGGGGCGAACCTCTGGGGGATCGACTAGGTCCGGAAGCGCCACCCTCTCCTCCCTCGCTCGGCGGCGGCCGGTGGCGCGGTGGAACTCGGCGGCTCTGTTGAAGACGCTCCGGTAGAGGTAAGAGCGTTTCTCGTGAACGGTCGACCAGCCTGGAGATCCGAAACAGCTGAGCACGGCATCTGACACCACATCGGCCGCGTTGCTGGGTCCCACGAGCCCCGTCGCAAATCGAGTCAGATCGTCCGCGTACTTCCGATAGACCTCGCCGTCCGACGCCTCCACCTCAATACGATGCCGCGGGACCCCGGATCGGGTGACATGACTCGATCTGGTAGGGGAACTCCTCACCACCCGACCGCTCGGTGACCGATTGGCATGAGGATCCTCGGTCCTCACCGATTGGCCCTCGGCAACGAACAACGACGAAGCAGCGCCACGCTCTGAACTGCATCGAAGGGAAGAGCGGCCGACCAGGATCGAACTGGCATCATCAGGGTGAAAAAGCCGCCAGCCCGAACTATCATAAACTGTTTTGGCAGGTCAGACAGTGCGTGAATGGGACGCTTTGCGCTGAATGTCGCGTCAGCGGGATATTCGCGGGATGCAACGACCAAGTCCCAACTGTTGGATCCCCGCCTTCTGCGTGGAATAGATCGTCGAGGACTTTTGGGGCAGGTGGGCGCCCAGACGTACGACCCAGTTCCGGTGGCCGCTCCCGACTTGCTGATCAAAGGCGCGTCCCGCAGGCGCCTCGGAGATGCCTCGGGCCGTTAGTCGTGCGTGATATTGAGGCAGGGTCATCCGTGGATGCCTACGCCCCCTCGAGGTGTTCGCGGCCGTCGCCCCCGAATGAACCTGGCCCCGGGTCAGCCCTCCGCGAGGGCTGCAGACCGCGGAGAGCGCACGTCGCCGTTCTCCCTGGCGTTGCCGTTGTGCTCGGCACGTGTACCGAGCCAACGGGCGATGTTTCGCACGTAATCCTTGAACACTTCGAGACGGGAGGGATCTCGCTTGATCTCGTCGCTCGGCGGCTCGGTCACGAACGACGGCGCGCCGGCGTCGATGTCCCAGTTCATGTCGGCGAAGTGGTGGAAGGTCGAGCACGCCACTGCCCGGCCCGCGGGGCCGCCGTCGGCCATGGTCTCGCCGTCGAGGGCGACCGCCAGGTTGAACGTACGGCCGCTGACCGTGCTGCGACCCCGGCCGACGACCTGCGCGAAGTAGTACTCCGGCGGCGCCGACACCGCACCCTCGTGGGGGTGGGCCGGGAACCATTCGATGCGGCCACTCGGGTTCCGGTCGGTCCGGAGCAGCTCGTGCGCCGGTTCGTCGGCCATGACCGGCTGGTACTCGCCGTTCGCGCCCGAGTGGTAGTTCGGCCACGAGATGTTCGGGTTGTCCTGATCGTCACGACGGGCGTGCGGCTCGGGATTCTGGTTGTGGAAGTGGTTGAGCTGGCCGATCGAACCGAGGCAGACGAGACAGGAGCCGAGGTCCTGGTGGTCGCGCGCGGTCAGCAACCCGCCACCGCGCTCGCGGAAGCGCATGATCCCCGCCGAGTCGCCGGGCGAGAGCCCGTGGCCGGTGTCGACGGCCATCAGCCAGAGCTGGTCGTAGTCGAGCGTGTCGAGCACGCTCAGCACCGAGTCGTCGGTCGCTTCGTCGCGGTTGCGGGCCGTCACCTTGTGGCCAGCGCGTGCCATCTCGTCGGCGAGGAGAGAGAATCGCCCGACGTTCCAGTCGTCGGGGATCTCCACGATGGTCGTCTGCAGCAAGATGTTCGCCATAGCGTGAGCATGGCCGAGCACCGCTGGCGGCACCCCACGCGATCTCGTAGAATCGCACTGGCCGCAGTCTTCCACGCGGTCGCGTGATGACGGCGCACGCTGGGACGTGCCATCTCGAAGGTGACTTCTAAGGCCGACCCGAGTGTCGTCATTTGTCGGTAGCGTCAGCGGTCCTACGAAGGGTGGCAGCGGGCTGTGATGGTCACCCATGCCTCAATGCGATGATGCGGGCGTGGCCGCCAGCTGAAGGCTGACTGGGACACAGGTGGCCTGATTTTGGGGGGTGCTCTCTACGTGTTGGTGTCGTCCGTCGGGACCAAATCAGGACTTGGGAGCGGGGCGGCATGGCCAGAACGAAGCCGCTGCGGGCAGTCGAATCGAGCGTGAAGGCCGTCATCGATAGCGATCCATAGGCGTAACCATCAACGAGCACATCAGTGGTCGATCCCGTAGCCGCAGCCAGTCCTGCGAGATAGAGGAGTGGAATGAAATGGTCGGGCGTGGGGACCGCGTTCGGGAAATCAGGGTGGTCGCGCAGGCCAAGAATCCCTGCGGGTGATGTGGTCATATGTTCACGAGCATCGTCATCGAAGCGACGAGCCCAGTTGAACCCGCCGTCGGGCTGGTTCCAGTCGATGCGGCCCAGATTGTGGACCACGTTGCCGCTGGCGACGATGAGAACGCCGCGCTGACGCAGCGGTGCGAGCTTCGTCCCGAGTTCGAAGTGGTAGTCGAGTGGCCTTTCGGCGTTAATCGACAGCTGCACGACAGGAACGTCGGCTTTAGGAAACGCGTGCACGAGGACCGACCAGGCGCCGTGGTCAATGCCCCAGCTGTCATGGTCAAAGCCGATCCAGGTGGGCTTGACCACCTCGGCCACTTCCTCCGGCGAGGCTGGGATCGCCAACAGCGGGGTACTGCACCGCGAAGAGCTCATCGGGGAACCCATAGAAGTCATGGATCGTCTTGGGTTGATTCATGGCCGTGACGGCCGATGCGTTCATGTACCAGTGTGCGGAGACAACGAGAATCGAACGAGGCCGTGGTGTCGAGTCCCCAAATGCACGCCATGCCTCGGTGTAGCCGTTGTGATCCAACGCGTTCATCGGGCTGCCGTGCCCCAAGAATGCAGCCGGCATCATCTCACTCATGAGTCACGTCCTTACCGAACGATCTCGATGTGTTCAGTCATCAGGTCCGGCTATTCCCGCAGTCCATGGCACCACAGTATGAGGCCGGAACCACCGGGGCTAACGGTAATCGAGTAAGAGTAGGTTTGCTGAATCCCGATGCCACTACACGACCGCGGGATGTGACGGCGTGTGGCCGTTGGACATACTGGGCGTCGAAGGACCGTGCCATCATCGCTGACTCACCCGTCGAACGTCGATGGGTGTGGCGATCCACCATGGGACCGAGTACGTGACAGAGAAGAAGTCATTCGAACAGTGTCGTCGGATGGGGCGCTCCTTCCGCGACAGCGCACCTCTGGAGTCCCACGGCGAATGGAAGGCGACAGCGGAACGGCTGGATCCAGTCTCTCGCCTTCATGAAGATGACAACACTCGTGTGTCAGTACTCGTTCCGGTTCGTTACGAGCGAATGCTGCAGTCGCCTTTCGCATTTCTGCGCGGCGCAGCAGCCATCATGGCAGACGATCTTGCTACCACTCCGAACATCGGCGTGCGGGTCCAGACTTGTCGCGACGCGCACCTCGGAAACTTCGGTATCTTTGCCACGCCCGAACGGAACCTGCACTTCGACATTACCGATTTTGACGAGACGCTTCCCGCTCCCTGGGAGTGGGACGTCAAACGCTTGGCGGTCAGCGTGCAGGTCGCGGCGGACAGTCTCGGCATGGACGTCACTCAAACCGCAGATTCCGTCGCCGGAACGGTCCGGGCATATCGAGAACGCATGCGAGATCTGGCAGAACTTGGACCTCTCGAAGTGTGGTACGACCGTATCGAGGTGCAGCGGGTACTGGAGATAGCACGCCAGCGGAAGGCAAAGGACCTCAAGCGGGCGCTGAGAGTGGATAAGGTTCGTCAACGCACCAGCCTCACGGCTCTTCCAAGGCTCACGGCCTATAGCGAAGGGGGTCGGCGCATCGTGGACGACCCTCCGCTGATCGATCATGAAGATCCAGAAGCCCAGGAGGGCGCGAGCATGATCTCCCGTTACGCGCAGACCCTTCCCGTGGACCGCCGCGTATTGCTCGAGCAGTACGTCGTGATCGACACGGCTCGCAAGGTCGTTGGTGTCGGGAGTGTGGGGACTCGGTGCTTTCTTTCCCTGCTGATGGATCCGGACGGTCGGACGCCCATTTTCTTGCAGCTTAAGGAAGCCAACGAAAGTGCGTTGGCCCGGCACGCGGGGCGATCGGAGTACCCCAATCACGGTCAGCGGGTGGTCGTGGGCCAACGCTTGATGCAAGCAGCGAGCGATATCTTCCTTGGTTGGACCACCTTTCGGGGCCACGACTACTACGTACGACAGTTCCGAGACATGAAGGGATCGGTTGAGATCGACGCGATGCAACCGAAAGGTTTTGCCGCCTATTGCGAGGTGTGTGGGAGCACACTGTCCCGAGCCCATGCACGCTCCGGACACGCGGCGACCATCAGCGGCTATCTTGGCAACAGCACGAAGTTTGATGACGCAATGGTGTCGTTCGCCGCCAAGTACGGCGAACAGACGCGCCTCGACTATCAGGCGTTGGTGTCGGCCGAGAAGAACCGCAAGCAGATTCGGTCTTGACGGAGGTCGTGCGGCGCCTCGAGACTCAAACGCCGATCGCCTCAGCCACATACCCGGCTGCGCCGACAGTCACCCGCTTGGCCAGTGCCACGGGGTCGATTGGGACCGGCGCCTGGCCGGCGACGCTCGCCAAGGCGACAACGGCAGCGTGCGCCCGCGGCCGCCAGACGTCGACCCATCCCGATACCCGCTCGGCGTTTGCGGGGGTGTCAGCGATGGCGGTGCGGAGAAGGGCTGCCGTCCACGCCGAGTGCCACACCGCATCCTCACCAAGCGAGAAGTGAACGCTATGCAGTATCGGATCGGCATTGGCGAGCGCCACGGCTCCCGCCAGCTCGCCGTTGACCAGCCGATCGAGGTGGGGCTTGATCACGACGTTCGTGATCACAAAAGCCTCGCCCCAGTCATGGATCACCAGCGCCCGCTCGATCAGCTCCCGGACGGGCTGGAAGGCGTCGGCGTCCTCCCAGCTCGACCGGTGGCCGGCGATGTCGAGACCCGTGCGATGGCTGGACAGCTGTGCGGTCCGGTAAGCGATGCGCTGGAGCCGGCGCATCTCGTCGCCCGCCTGGAAAGTGGCGCAGTTGGTGATGCGGGAAGCAGGCGCCATCTGTCCGATGTAGGCGGCGAGCATCTGCAGCCCATGGGCCGGGAAGCGGAGCGGCGTACCAGCGGTCGAGGAACTGGACCCAACCCTCCGCCAGACGGTCGTCGTAACCGGTCCCGTCGATCTGGCGGAGCAGCCCATCGATCACGTCTTCGTTGCGGTCCTGGAGCTCGTTGTACCCTCGATACGTCGTCCGCCTCGGATCGCTGAATACCTCCCAGTCGCCGGCGCGGAGGAGCGACCCCTCTCGATGGCGGCGGTACCACTCGATGACGTTGTTGTCACCACCGAGCTCGAACCCGTCCGGGTAGTTGTAGTGGAGGTCCGAGCTGACGATCTCGTACTCGGAGGGTACGCGGCGACCTGACGTCATCCGGGAGTAGGTCTTGCGGGCCGGCGGCGGCCCTCCCTCCCGCATCGCTAGGCGCCGCTCGGCTGGTCGGGGGACCGATCGGTTGCGAACCACCACACGGCCGCATCCTCGGTCATGTCCACCTTGCCGGCGAACGAGGACATGATGACCTCGAGGTCCCCCGGAAAACGCACCGGGTAGCCGGTCTCCGCCTCGACAGCGGCACGGGTGAGGCGGCAGATTCCTGGGCAGAGCACTCGGAGATAGGCACCCTCATCACGAACGATGACCTGATCGTTCTCCTCCTCAATGGCGGCGATGACGGAGTCAGCGAATGGCGTCGCCTGGAGGACGGGACCACCCCGCCCCCGAGCGCGTCGCCGTCGTTCATCGGACGGACCCGCCGACGTCAACAAGGATCCGGTCGCCCTCGAGGCGCACGGGGTAGGCGGACAGGCAGGCTGTGGCGGGGTTGACCCCACGCCCATCGCGGACGTCGAACTCCCACTCATGGGCGGAGCAGACGAGGACGTGCGCTTCGAGCCTGCCCTTGGACAGCGGGTTGGCGAGGTGCGGGCAGCAGTCACGGAAGGCGACGACGACCCCGTTGACATTGCACAACACGACGTCTTCGTCCTCGAGCTTGACCGCGAGCAGCTCGCCATCCCAGAGGTCGTCCAGGGTTGCGGCACACACCCACCGGGCCATGCGGTCAGCCACCGGGGGCCACGGTGAAGATGTCCCCGTTGACGAGGCCGGACTCGCCAATCGTCAGGGTCTGGTCAAGAACGGCGCCAGCCTCGTTGGTAACTATGAACGACCCGGTTTGTTCTGGCGTCGGCCCCCACGCCGCGAGCTGTTGGGCGAGGCGCCCGACGCTCTGGTTCGTCGGTGCGACGAGCACCCGCCCGAAGAAGTCGTCCGTCAGGTAGCCGAAAAGGTAGACGCGCACGAGCGGTCGATCACCCTGTCGGGATGGGGTCTAGCCGCCACCGGTCGAGCCCTCGGCGCAGGTCCCTCCCGCTCTCGGTCGGCTCCAGGCCCATCCATTCGTGCAGGTCGGTCAGCTTTCCCGGCACCTCCCCAGCGACGATCCGGTCGACCACGTTCTTGTGCGCTGCGAAACGGCCCAGCTCTTTGGAGAAGATCCACCGGCACGGTTCGGAACAGAACAGGTACTTGCGGCCATCCGCCTCGAGCGTGCATGCGGTGTTCCTGCCCGGCCGGACGAACACCGTCGGCAGCTGGCACAGGTTGCAGAGCGCCGGGAGGGCGTAGGAGAGGGTGCCGGGCTCGCCCTGGGTGGCCCATGCCCGCTCGAGGCGATCCCAGATCGGCCCGAACGACTCCCGCCACAGCGGGTACTTCTCCGTCAACCAGTCACGGTCGGAGTCGTCCGGCATGGGCACGTCGAACCACAGCGTGGTCCGGTACGAGTAGAGACCGAGCTGGAAGCTGTGATGGGCAAAGTCCAGTTCCTCCAAGAAGAGGTCCCAGAACCACGGCCGTCGAGACCAACTCGGCGAGGTTCTTCGTGAACTGCTCGATGACCCACTCCTCCATGAACTCCTTGAACGATCGAGTACGGGCGTGGCGTGGGGTGAGATAGTCCATGGACGTGCCGGTGAGGGCCACGAGGAGCCGCCAGCACCGCCACCACATTTTGTCTACGAGGTACTGGGCGCGGTCTTGGGCCTGGTTGGCGATGAGGGTCCGCAGAACCGGATGGCCGATCTGGGCGTGGCGCGACTCATCGGTCTGGATGCTCGCCAGCGCCTTCTCGAACAGGTGGTGATCGGCGGCGTCCGCCAGGGCGGCCAGGGCCATGAACTGGAGGTTGCTAAAGCCGGTCTCGAACACGAAGTTGAGCTGGATGGCCACATCGGTGGCGTCGGCAGCAGCGAACATGTCGTCGAAGAGGTGCCGGGCGGCGATCATCACCCACTCGTTGGTGTGGTACGCCCGGTGCGTCCAGTCGAAGTTGCCGTCGAAGCGCAGCATGTCGTGGCCGATGATCAGCGGGATCTGGGTATGGCGCATCTCGTCGAGGGCACCCAGCGTGGCCATCATCCGCCACACGCTGTCGCGACCGAAGCGGGCCATCCGGAGC